>NZ_JAEMUW010000040.1 GCF_016598485.1 Micromonospora coerulea
AGCGTCGTTGGCGACGCAATGAGGAAGGATGTACCTGTGAGCTCAGGACCGCAGGGCGGCGACCGCCCCCGACGTTACGAAGACCGTGCCGACCGCGAGCAGGGGCGCGGTGACGCCCGCCGCGACGACCGGCCGCCGTACCGGGGCAACCGCGACGACCGCTCCGGCGGCCAGCGGGGCGCCTCCGGCGGCGACCGACGCGAGGGCGGCTTCCGATCCGCTCCCCGCGAGGGTGGCTTCCGCGGGGGTGACCGCCGTGAGGGCGGCTTCCGCCGCGACGGTGACGCGCCCCGTGAGGGCGGCTTCCGCGGCGGCGACCGCCGTGAGGGCGGCTTCCGTTCCGGCCCCCGTGAGGGTGGTTTCCGTCGTGACGGTGAGGCGCCGCGTGAGGGTGGCTTCCGTGGTGGTGACCGCCGTGAGGGTGGGGCGCCGCGCGAGGGTGGCTTCCGGGGCGGCGACCGTCGCGAGGGCGGCTTCCGTGGCGGCGAGCGCCGTGAGGGTGGGGCGCCGCGTGAGGGTGGCTTCCGTGGTGGTGACCACCGTGAGGGTGGGGCGCCGCGTGAGGGTGGCTTCCGTGGTGGTGACCGCCGTGAGGGCGGCTTCCGCCGCGAGGACAGCCGCGAGGGTGGCTTCCGGGGCGGCGACCGCCGCGAGGGTGGCTTCCGTGGTGGTGACCGCCGTGAGGGCGGGGCGCCGCGCGAGGGCTTCCGTGGTGGTGACCGTCGTGAGGGCGGGGCGCCGCGTGAGGGTGGCTTCCGTGGCGGCGAGCGTCGCGAGGGTGGTTTCCGTGGCGGCGAGGGCCGTGAGGGCGGGGCGCCGCGCGAGGGCTTCCGTGGCGGCGACCGCCGTGAGGGCGGGGCGCCGCGCGAGGGCTTCCGTGGTGGTGACCGTCGTGAGGGCGGGGCGCCGCGCGAGGGTGGCTTCCGTGGTGGTGACCGTCGTGAGGGCGGGGCGCCGCGTGAGGGCTTCCGCGGTGGTGACCGTCGTGAGGGCGGGGCGCCGCGTGAGGGCGGCTACCGCGGTGGTGACCGTCGTGAGGGCGGGGCGCCGCGTGAGGGCTTCCGTGGCGGTGACCGTCGTGAGGGCGGGGCGCCCCGCGAGGGTGGCTACCGCGGTGGTGACCGTCGTGAGGGCGGCGCGCCGCGTGAGGGCGGCTACCGCGGTGGCGACCGCCGTGAGGGCGGCTTCGCCGGTGGTGACCGTCGCGAGGGTGGCTTCCGCCGTGAGGGCGGGGCGCCGCGCGAGGGTGGCTTCCGCCGCGAGGAGCGCGAGGGTGGTTACCGGGGCGGCCCGCGTACCGAGCGGGAGGGCGACCGGCGGGGCCACGGCGACCGACCGGGTCGGGACGACCGGGCCCGGCAGGGCGGCTACGGCGCGGGCCAGCAGGACCGGCGGGACGACCGCCGGGACCGTCCCGAGGGCGGCGAGCGGGTCAGCGGGCCGGCGCTGCCGGACGAGATCGTCGCCAGCGACCTCGATTCGCCCGTCCGGGCCGAGCTGCTCTCGCTGAACAAGCCGGTGGCGGAGACCGTCGCCCGGCACTTGGTCGCCACCGGTCAGCTGATCGACGAGGACCCGGCGGAGGCGCTGGCGCACGCCCTCGCCGCCCGCCGGCTCGCCTCGCGGATCTCCGCGGTGCGCGAAGCGGTCGGACTGGCCGCGTACCACGCGGGCGAGTGGCAGACGGCGATCGGCGAGCTGCGCACGTACCACCGGATGACCGGTCTGCAGAGCCACCTGGCGGTGCTGGCCGACTGCGAGCGCGCCCTCGGGCGGCCCGAGCGGGCGATCGACCTGTTCCGGGGCGCAGACCGGGACAAGCTCGACCGGACCGTCGCGATCGAGCTGCTGATCGTCGCTGCCGGTGCGCGGGGCGACCTCGGCCAGAAGGACGCGGCCGTGGCGATGCTCCAGGTCCCCGAGCTGACCGCCGACTCGGCCGAGCCGTGGGCCGCGCGACTGCGCTACGCCTACGCGGACGCGCTGCTCGCCGTGGGTCGGCGCGAGGAGGCACGGGAGTGGTTCTCCCGCGCCGCCGATCTGGACTCCGACGGGGAGACCGACGCGGCGGAGCGGCTGCTCGAGCTCGACGGCGTGGTGATCGAGGGCGACGAGGAGGACGAGGAGCCCTCGGCCGAGGAGTCCGCCGCCGGACCGGGTGCCCCGGGCGCCGTGCCGGCCCGTCCCGACGCCGACCTGACCGGTGGCGACACCGAGCCGGACGCCGACGTCGACGACGCGGACGACCGGTCCGACGCGGACGACGAGGACGACCGAGACGACGAGGACGAGGACGACGACCTCGACGGCGACGCTCGCTACGACGACGAGGACGACGACCTCGACGATGAGGATGACGACGACCTCGACGATGAGGACGACGTCGACGACGAGGGCGACCGGGGCGGCGACGTTCGGTACGGTGCCGGGGACGACTTGGCCGAGGACGAGCTGACCGACGGCGCCGCGCAGGCCGTCGCCGATCAGGTCCGGTCCAGTGCGGTCGAGCCGGCGGACGACGCGAGCGGGACCACCGGCGGCGAGCCGGCCCGCGGGGCGGACTCGGACCCGCGATGAGCGAGGTCGCCGGGGACCGGCTGGTCGACGGGTACGCCCTGGTCGTCTTCGACCTCGATGGGGTGATCTACCTGATCGACCGGCCGATCCCCGGTGCCGTGGCGGCGGTCGCCCGGTTGCGCGCGGAGGGCACGGGGGTGGCCTACGCCACCAACAACGCGTCGCGCCGGTCCAGTGAGGTGGCCGAACTGCTCACCGGAATGGGCGTGCCGGCCCGGCCGGAGGAGGTGTTCACCTCCGCCGCCGCCACCGCGGAACTGCTGCGCGACCGGCTCCCCGCCAACGCCCCAGTGCTGGTGGTCGGCGCGGAGGCGCTGCGCGCCGAGATCCGTGCCGTCGGCCTGCGCCCGGTGTCCCGGGCCGAGGAGGAGCCGGCCGCCGTGGCCCAGGGGTACGACCCACAGGTGGGCTGGGTGGACCTGGCCGAGGCGTCGCTGGCGGTACGGGCCGGCGCGCCCTGGTACGCCACCAACACCGACCGGACGTTGCCCAGCGAGCGGGGTCCGCTGCCCGGCAACGGTTCCCTGGTGGCGGTGCTGCGTACCGCCCTCGACCGGGAGCCGGACGTGGTGGTCGGCAAGCCCGAGCCGGCGCTCTTCGCCACCGCCGCCCGTCGGGCGGGGGCCGGGCGGACCCTGGTCGTCGGCGACCGGCTGGACACCGACATCGAGGGCGCCCGCCGGGCCGGGCTGGACACCCTGCTGGTCCTCACCGGCGTCAGCGACGTACCGGAGCTGCTGGCCGCCCCCGAGTCGCGCCGGCCGACGTACGTAGCCGTGGACCTGGCGGGGCTCTTCGACCCGGCGGCGGTGGTCCGGCTGCCCGGCACCCTCGAGAGCGAGGGTTGGTCGGTGACGGTGACCGACGGTGACCTGGCACTCAGCGGCGCCGGACGCCCGCTCGACGCCCTGGCCGCGCTCTGCGCGGTGGCCTGGTCGGCCTCGGCCGGCCCGCGGGTACGGGCGGCGTCGCCGGAGGCGGGCGCGGCGCTGTCGGCGCTCGGCCTGGCGGCCTGACGCCCGCTTAGCTTGTCGTTTAACCTCCCGGCCCGATTAGCTGCGGATTCGGCCGGGGATCGTTTTGTGCATTGTGGACAGTAAGCAGCCTTGGCGTGATCATGGATGTTGCTGAGACATCGAATGATCACACCAAGGCCGTGGAGATGAGTGTGCGCGATGACGCTGCCCGCGTCGAGGCTTTAGCCGTTCTGTCCAGGTTCCGGACGGAGTTCTACCGCTGTCTGACCGCCCGCGCTGACGCCCTGTTCGAGGTGACCGACGCGCTGCTGTGCACGGACGGGCCCGTCAGGTCCCTGGTCGACCTGGTCCTGGCGCCCGAGCACCGCCGTGGCCACGGCGGCATGTACGACGGGTTGAACTGCGGCCGTGTCGACGTCGCCCGGCTGCGCCGCGCTGTGGCGGGACTGCCGCTGCCGCGGGCCGCCGACGGGCGCATCGTTCTCGCTGTCGACGTCAGCCCGTGGCTGCGTTCCGACGCCCGGACCAGCCCGGACCGGCTGTTCTGCCACGTCTACGGCCGAGCCAAGAGCCAGTCGCAGCTGATCCCGGGCTGGCCGTACTCCTTCGTCGCAGCCCTCGAAACCGGCCGGACCTCATGGACGGCGATCCTGGACGCGGTGCGGCTCGGACCGGCCGATGACATGGCCGCCGTCACCGCCGACCAGCTGCGCGCTGTCGTGCAACGCCTCATCGCGGCCGGCCACCACGCAACCAACGATCCGCGGATCCTGATCGTGTGTGATGCCGGCTACGACATCCCCCGCCTGGCGTTCCTCCTCGGCGACCTGCCCGTGGACCTGCTCGGACGGCTGCGCTCGGACCGGGTGATGACCCTGCCACCACCCCCACGGCTACCCGGGACGACGGGCCGGCCACCCAAACACGGCCCCGAACTCGCCCTCGCCGACCCCGACACCTGGCCGGCGCCGCAGACCGTCACCACCACGCAGACCGCCCGCTACGGCACCGCCACCGCGACCGCCTGGGACCAGATCCACCCACGGCTGACCCGCCGCACCTGCTGGCTCGACCACGAAGGCGACCTGCCGATCATCGAAGGCACCCTGATCCGGCTGCAGGTCCAGCACCTGCCCGGCGACCGTCACCCGAAACCGGTCTGGCTGTGGACCTCGATCACCGCGGCCACCGCCGCGGACGTGGACCGCAGCTGGCAGTCCTACCTACGCAGGTTCGACCTCGAACACACCTTCCGGCTGCTCAAACAGACCCTGGGCTGGACCCGGCCCAAGATCCGTACGCCCGACGCGGCCGACCGGTGGACCTGGCTGATCATCGCCTGCCACACCCAACTACGCCTCGCACGCGGCCTCGCCGAGGACCTCCGCCGGCCCTGGGAACGACCCGCCGGCCCCGACCGGCTCACCCCGGCCCGGGTCCGCCGCGGATTTCGCCACATCCACACGAAGACCACCCACCCCGCCGGCGCACCCAAACCAGGCAAGGCCGGACCCGGACGGCCCCAAGGCTCGAAGAACAGGCAGCCCGCGCCCAGCTACGACGTCGGCAAGACCATCAAACGCGCCCAGTCCATCACCGAACGACGAGAGCAGACGGGTTAAACGACAAGCTTAGAGCAGCTTGCGCAGCTTCATCAGGTCGAACGGGTTGGCCTTGATGGAGATCCGGCGCGAGGTGACCGCCTTGGTGATGTCGAGTTGACCGTGCACCAGCGCGACCAGGTCGTCGCTGCTGGAGCTCAGCGCGATCTTGGCCTTCGGATCGTCGCCGTCGGCCAGGTCGACCAGGCGGCCACCGGCGAGCCGGCCGTGGAACGCGGTGCCCAGATCGGTGACCCGGCAGGCCAGCGTCCGGTCCAGGTCGATCCGGTCCTGCACGTCGGCGTGGCGGTCCAGCCGGGCGGCCAGATCCTGCAACGCCTGCCGGCACTCGTCCACGCTGGCCACATCGTCTCCTTCACCGCCCGCGCCACGCCGTTCCCGGGCACGGTACCGCAACGGGTGGTCGGAGGTGCCCGGTAGCGTGACACCTGCACACCCCGCCCCGCGGAAGGACTCAGGCATGCAGGACGCGTGGCGCGCCTACCTTGAGCTGGCCATGGGCCTGACGGAGGCGCCCCGGAAGAAGGCCCAGGACGCCGTTCGGCGCGTGGTCGGCCAGGGCGGCGCCACCGCCGGCCAGTTGCAGGCGCTCGCCGAGGAGCTCGTCTCCACCGGCCAGGCGAACCGGGAGGCGCTGACCAAGCTGGTCCGCTTCGAGGTGGACCGGGCCCTGGGCGCGGTGGGACTGGCCACCGCCGACGAGGTCGCGGAGCTGACCCGCCGGGTGCACGAGCTGGAACGGCAGCTGCGCGAGGCGAAGGCGGCCCCGACCGGCGCGGGTGCGCCGGTCTCCGCCCCACCCGGCGCGGGTGCGCCGGTCTCCGCTCCGCCGGGCGTGCCGGCGCCCTTGCCCGGCACCGCCGTGGCCAAGAAGGCGGTGGCGAAGAGGACCGTGGCGAAGAAGGCGATCGCGAGGAAGCCGCCGGCGACCGTTGCGCGCACGCCCGCGGAGGAGTCGCCGGCCACGCCGGTCCGCCCGGCGAAGAAGGCGCCGGGTCGCCGGCAGACCCCGGGCGGCGCCGCGTGAGTACCCCCGTGCGCCACCGGGCCGCGTCATGACCGGCCCGTACCGTCCGGGCCCGCCGCCGGCCGGTCCACCCGGCCCGCCGATCGGTGCGCGTCCCGGTCCGCCGCCCGGGGTCCGGCCCGGCCCGCCGCCGTCGCTGGATGACGTCGAGGAGGCCCGGCACCCGGCGGTGGACGCCGCCGTGCAGGCCATGATCAACGCCGCGACGCTCTCCCCGGCCGACCAGATCGCCCAGTACGAGGCGGCGTACGAGACGCTGCGCGAGACCCTGGCCAGCATCGACCAGGCCTGACCCCACCGGAGAAGAACCGCCCATGGCACGTCGCAACCGGCTGGATGCCGAACTCGTCCGCCGCGGTTTGGCCCGCTCCCGTGAGCAGGCCGCCGCGCTGGTGGAGGCCGGCCGGGTCCAGTTGCGCGGGGTGCCCGCCCGCAAGCCCGCGGCGCTGGTCGACCCCGCCGATCCGCTGCTGGTGACCGGTGAGGACCCCGGCACCGAGTACGTCTCGCGCGGCGGCCACAAGCTGGCCGGCGCCCTCGCCGCGTTCGCCCCCGGCGGCCTGATCGTGGCCGGCCGGCGCTGCCTGGACGCCGGCGCCTCGACCGGAGGCTTCACCGACGTGCTGCTGCGCGCCGACGCGGCCGAGGTGGTGGCGGTCGACGTCGGCTACGGCCAGCTGGCCTGGCCGCTGCGCAACGACGCGCGGGTGCGGGTGTTCGAGCGCACCAACGTCCGGACGCTGACCCCGGAGGCCATCGGCGGCCAGGTCGACCTGACCGTGGCCGACCTGTCGTTCATCTCGCTGCGGCTGGTGCTGCCGGCGCTGGCCGGCTGCACCCGGCCCGACGGCGACCTGGCGCTGATGGTCAAGCCGCAGTTCGAGGTCGGCAGGGAGCGGGTCGGCGCCGGGGGCGTGGTCCGGGATCCCGCGTTGCGGGCGGAGGCGGTGCTCGACGTCGCGGCGGCGGCGGCGCAGCTCGGGTTGGGCCTCGCCGACGTGGCCGCCAGCCCGCTGCCCGGGCCGAGCGGCAACGTCGAGTTCTTCGTATGGTTACGCCGGGGCGCCCCCGCCGCCGACCCGGAGCGGGTCCGCGCGGTGGTGGCCGCCGGCCCCGCCGGTTACCCACCGCCTGCGAATCCCACGATCGAGGAGGCCGCCCGGTGAGCCGGACCGCACTGCTGGTGACGCACACCGGCCGCCGCCGCAGCACCGAGCACGCCCGCGCGGTGGCCGCGGACCTGATCGCCGCCGGCTTCGAGGTGCGGGTGGTGGCCGAGGAGGTCGACGACCTGGACCTGCCGGGCGTGGTCCCGGTGACCGGTCCGGAGGCCGCCGAAGGGGCGGAGATCGTCTTCGCGCTCGGCGGCGACGGTACCTTCCTGCGGGCGGCCGAGCTGGCCCGGCCCGCGAAGGCCCCGCTGCTCGGCATCAACCTCGGCAAGGTCGGCTTCCTCGCCGAGGCGGAGATCGGCGACCTGGACGTCGCGGTCCGCGACGTGGTCGGGCGCAACTACACCGTGGACGAGCGGCTCACCCTCGACGTCACCGCCGAGTTCGAGGGCGGCCCCACCATCGAGTCGTGGGCGCTGAACGAGATCAGCGTCGAGAAGGGCGAGCGCGCCCAGATGCTGGAGCTGCTCGTCGACGTCGACGGCCGGCCGCTGTCCCGGTACGGGTGCGACGGGGTGGTCTGCGCGACCCCGACCGGCTCCACCGCGTATGCCTTCTCCGGCGGCGGACCAGTGGTCTGGCCGGAGGTGGAGGCGCTGCTAATGGTGCCGATCAGCGCGCACGCGCTGTTCAGCCGGCCGCTGGTGACCGCGCCGACGTCGACCTTCGTCATCACCGTCGACCCGTTCACCACCCTGGCGGTGCTCAGCTGCGACGGACGGCGGGTCTACGACCTGCCCCCGGGCGCCAAGGTGACCGTCCGCCGGGGCGCGCTGCCGGTACGGATCGTCCGGCTCCGGGCGCGGCCCTTCACCGATCGGCTGGTCGCCAAGTTCGACCTGCCGGTGCAGGGCTGGCGCGGCAGCCGCCGCTGACGCGGGCGCCCCGTCGCCGGTCGCCGCCCGCCGGACATCCGGCGGCCCGGCCCCGGTCGTCCGTTGTCCACCTGGCGACATGTCGCCGATGCGGCGGGCCGCAGCTAGTGACCATCGATGATCTCCGTCGCAGACTCCGAGTGGTCGATCTCCTGGGATCGGCCCTCGGAGAAGAGGAGCACATCGCATGCATTGGCCTCCACGCTGGCTCACCGCCGGCGCGGTCGGCGCGTTGGTGGTCGGGCTCGCCGCACCGGCGTCCGCCGACCCGCCCGTCCGGCCCATCCCCCCGGTTCCGGCCGCGCCCGTTCCGGGCGTCGCGCCCGTCCGCGTCACCCTGATCACCGGCGACCAGGTCGACCTGGTCCAGGCCGCGCCCGGCCGGGTCGCCGCCACGGTCCACCCCGGCCCCGGCCGGGAGCGGATCACCTTCCACACCGTGGAGGCCGACGGCCGGCTGCGGGTGCTGCCCAGCGACGTCGTACCGTACGTCTCCGCCGGGGTGCTCGACTCCAACCTGTTCGATGTGGAGGAGTTGGCCGCCGAGGGCTACGGCGACGCCGCGCAGGGCGCGTTGCCGCTGATCGTCCGCTACCAGCAGCCGGCCGCCGGGCGGGTGCGGCCGCTCGCCGGCGCCACCGCCGCCCGGCCGCTGCAGAGCATCAACGGCGCGGCGCTGCGGGTCGGCAAGGGCGACCTCGGCGGCCTGTGGACCACGCTGCGCGGCACGCCGGCGGCCCGGACCACCGCCGGCACACCCCGGCTCGGCGCCGGCATCGCCCGCGTCTGGCTGGACGGGCGGGTCCACGCGGATCTGGAGCACAGCGTGCCGCAGATCGGTGCCCCGGCCGCCTGGGCGGCCGGCCGGGACGGCACCGGCGTCCGGGTCGCGGTGCTCGACACCGGAGTCGACGCCGGCCACCCCGACCTGGCCGGCCGGATCGCCGAGGCGCAGGACTTCTCCGGCAGCGGCAGCGCCCGGGACGGGCACGGCCACGGCACCCACGTGGCCTCCACCATCGCGGGCAGCGGCGCCGCCTCCAACGAGCTGCGCAAGGGCGTCGCCCCCGGCGCACAGCTGCTGATCGGCAAGGTGCTCGACAACAACGGCAGCGGTTACGGCTCGGACATCATCGCGGGCATGGAGTGGGCCGCCCACTCCGGCGCGAAGGTGGTCAGCATGAGCCTCGGCGGCGACCCGACCGACGGAACCGACCCGATGAGCCTGGCGGTCAACGACCTCACCGCCGAGACCGGCACGCTCTTCGTGATCGCCGCCGGCAACTTCGGTCAGGCGCGTAGCGTCGGGGCGCCTGGCGCGGCCAGTGCGGCGCTCACCGTCGGCGCGGTGGACCGTGACGACAATCTGGCCGACTTCTCCAGCCGCGGTCCGCGCCTGGGCGACAACGGCCTGAAGCCGGAGCTCACCGCGCCGGGCGTCGGCATCGTCGCCGCCCGCGCCGCCGGCACCACCATGGGTACGGCGGTGGACGACGCGTACACGCGGGCGTCCGGGACGTCGATGGCCACCCCGCATGTTGCCGGCGCGGCGGCGATCCTCGCCCAGGAACACCCGGACTGGACCGCCGGGAAGCTCAAGGACGCGCTGGTCAGCACGACGAAGGCGAACCCCGCGCTGACCGTCTTCGAGCAGGGCGGGGGCCGGGTGGACGTGGCCCGCGCGCTGAGCCAGCGGGTGTACGGCTCGGCCACCGCCGACTTCGGGCGGGTGCACGCCGGCGATGCGGTGGCGGAGCGGACCGTGACGTACACCAACGGCACGTCGTCCCCGCAGACCCTGCGGCTGGCCCTGGAGCTTCGCAACCTGGACAGTGGCACCGCCGAGGCCGACGGCGTCTCCGTCGGTTCCGAGGTGACGGTGCCCGCCGGCGGCAGCGTGGCCGTTCCGCTGCGCGCCGACCCGGCGAAGCTGGACCGCGGGATGTACGGCGGGTGGCTGGTGGCGACCGGTGCGGATGGCGTGGCGGTGCGCACCGCCGTCGGCCTCACCCGCAAGGGCCCGCTGCACACCGTCACCCTGCGCGCGCTGGACATGGCCGGGCAGCCCGGCGTGGCGACGGTGTTCACCCTCTTCGGCGAGCACTCCGAGTCGGACCAGATCGGTTGGATCCCTGGCGAGGCGCAGGTCCAGGTCGAGGAGGGCCCGTACCTGCTCGGGGGGCTGTTCCAACACGGCACCCCGCAGCACGAGCAGCGCACCCTGGTCACCGATCCCGAGCTGATGGTGACCCGCGACATGACCGTGGTGCTCGACCCACGCAAGGGCACCCCGGTGCGGATCGAGACGCCGAAGCCGACCGAGCAGCGGGCGGTGATCAGCTTCTTCGAGCACCGGATCTTCGGTAACGGCCGGCAGGTCGACCACGGCACGATGGAGTTCAGCACGGTCGAGCAGGTGAACGTCACGCCGACCCCGCCGGTGCGCGAGGGCGAGTTCGAGTTCGCCTCCCGCTGGCAGCTGGTCGCCCCCATGGTGGACGCCAAGGTCAGCAACGTCTCCGGTCCGCTGGACATCAACCTGCTGCGCCAGTCGCCGGCTCCGGACGGCCGGCGGAAGCTGCCGCTGGTGTGGGCGGGCGACGGCACCCCCGCCGAGCTGTCCCGGGCCGGGGTCCGGGGTGCGGCCGCGCTGGTCGCCGGCAGACCCGACCGCACCGACGAGGGCCAGATGGTCGCCGACGCCACCGCGGCCGGCGCCGCGATGGTGCTCATCGTCCGCCCGGCGGAGTGGAGCGCGTGGACGGACTGGGCTCCCGACGGGGATCGCCTGCCGATCCCGTCGATGGTGGTCGCGTACGACGGCGGGCAGCGGATGATCGCGGCGGCGAAGGCCGGACACGTGACGCTGGACCTGACGCTGACCCCGAACAGCCCCTACCTGTACGACGTGTGGCAGGTGTCGAAGGGGCGGATCCCGGATCACATCGTGCACCGGGTGACCGCGGACAACACCGCCGAGGTGACCGCCAGCTACGCCGACACCGGCGGGTTCGACTGGGCCGACGAGCAGCGGTTCGGCTGGCGGCCATGGCAGGAGTACTCCTGGATGGACGAAAAGCGGTTGGTGCGTACCGGCACCGTGCGCCAGGAGTTCGTCAGCGCCGGGGACAACTGGTGGCAGCAGCAGATGCTGCACCGGCTCCAATGGTCCTGGGGCCGGCTGCTCGGGGGCGCCATGGAGCAGCCCCGGCAGTACGCCGCCGACGACCGGGTCACCGAGACCTGGTACGCGCCGGTGGTCCGGCCGGCCGTGCCGGCGGGTTCCGGGGTGCCGGTGCCCACGCGTACCGGGGACACCCTCGACCTGCGGGTGGCCGAGTTCGTCGACGCCGACGGCCACCACAGCGCGGCCGGGTTCGGCGAGGAGCAGGACACCGTCGAGCGCCGGCTGAGCCGGGACGGGCAGCAGATCGCCGACCTCTCCGACGGTTGGGCGCCGGTGCAGACCACCCCGGGTGCGGCCCGGTACCGGCTGGACGTCACCACCCAGCGCGCCTCGGACGAGTGGCGGTGGGCCACGCGTACCGAGACCGCCTGGCAGTTCACCTCGGCCCGGCCCACCGGTGACGCCGCCCAGCCGCTGTCGCTGCTGCAGGTCGACTACCAGGTCCCGGCGGACCTGCGGGGCGAGGTGCCCGGCGGCCAGCCGCACAAGGTGGGGCTGACCCTGCGCCAGCCGGCCGGCGTACCGGCGCCGACCGGCGTCGGGGTGCGGGTCGAGGTGTCGTTCGACGGCGGGCGCAACTGGCGGACCGTGCCGGTGCACGGCTCGGGCGCCCAGTTCACCGCCACGGTGCCGGCCGGACGCGGCACGGTGTCGCTGCGGGTGCACGCCGGCGACCGCGCCGGGAACACCGTCGACCAGACCGTGGTCGACGCGTACGGGCTGCGCTGACGCGGGCGGGGCGGGACGGCCGTGGCGCCGTCCCGCCCCGTCGCCTCAGATCCAGCCCCGCCGTGCCGCCTGGAAGGCCAGCCCGGGCCGGGTGTCCACGCCGGCGACCGTCATCAGGTCGGCCAGCCGCCGCTGCACCGTACGGCGGCTCACCCCGAGCTGGGAGGCGATCGACTTGTCCGGTACGCCGGCCACGAACAGCGAGAGCAGCCGAACCTCGTCGGCCTCCGGCCGGTAGCCGTCACCCGCCTGGTCCGCGGGTGGGGCGGTGGAGCGCAGCGGCGTCGCCATCAGCCAGTGGCTCTCGAAGAGGGCGAGCAGCGCGTCGAGCAGCTGGCTGCGGCCGATCACCGCGGCGCTCGGCTCACCGCCGTCCCGGTCCGGCACCAACGGGCAGATCGCCGTCCGGGCGTCCACGATGGCCAGCCGGACCGGCAGCCGGTCCAGCACCCGGGCCTGCTCGCCGGCGCGGACGCCCCGCTCGAGGTCCTCCAGCGCGCCCGGTTCGAGGAGCATCTCGCGTTCGTAGATGGCCCGGTAGCGTACCCCGCGCGCCAGCGCGTCGAACTCCTCGACGTTCTCCTCGCCGGACATGGCCAGCGGGTTGGCCCGGCAGAACCAGAGCACCTCGAGCCGGGCAGCGTCCTGCAGGTCCCGCAAGCGCTCGCGGAGCACCCCCGCCCCGGTGATCACCTCCACCAGGTGGTCGGCGTCGTGCCGCCGCATCCCGGCGCGGTACTCCTCGGTCAACTGGGTGACCGCCGCCCGGGCCGCCTCCAGCGCCTCCTGCCGGCGCAGCAGCGCCTCGCCGAGCGCGACGTCGGGTGCCAGCGGCCGCAGCGGTGCATGTGGCTCCGGCCCGGCCGGCAGCACCAGCCCCTTGCCGCGCAGGGCGTCGAGGTGCGCGACGACCTCGGCGCGTGGCCGGCGCAGCCGCTCGACCAGCCCCTCGACCCCGGCCGTGGTGAGCTGGACGAGGCAGCGGTAGACCTCCTCCTCGCCCGGGCTCAGCCCGATCACGTGCAACACGGGGCAAGACTGTACGCCGCCCGCGTTCCCCGATGCGGCGTCGCGGGCTGGTCAACTGTCAGGCCCCGCGTCTACTGTCGGGTGCTGTGCTGGAAGAGCTGCGCATCACCGGACTGGGCGTCATCGAGGACACCACGCTGCCGTTGACCGGCGGGATGAACGTCATCACCGGCGAGACCGGTGCCGGCAAGACGATGGTCGTGACCGGCCTCGGGCTGCTCTTCGGCGGCCGGGCCGACGCCGGGCGGGTGCGGGCACAACCGGGCCGGGCGGTGGTGGAGGGGCGGCTGCGCCTCGACGGGCGGGTGGCCGACACGGTGCACGCCCGGATCACCGACGCCGGCGGCGAGCCCGACGAGGACGGCACGCTGCTGCTGAGCCGCACCGTCACCGTGGAGGGCCGGTCCCGGGCGCACCTGGGCGGCCGGAGCATGCCGGTGTCGATGCTCGGTGAGGTGGGCGACCAGGTGGTGGCCGTGCACGGCCAGTCCGACCAGTTGCGCCTGCTGCGCCCGGCCGAGCAGCGGGCGGCGCTGGACCGGTTCGCCGGCCCCGGGCACGAGAAGCTGCTCGACGCGCTGCGCGAGGCGTACACCGGGTGGCGGGCGGTGGTCGACGACCTGGCCGACCGGCGGCGCAACGCCCGCGAGCGCAACCAGGAGGCGGACCTGCTCCGGCTCGGCCTGGACGAGATCACCCGGGTCGACCCGCAGCCCGGCGAGGACGACGAGCTGAAGGCCGAGGCGCAGCGGCTCGAGCACGCCGAGGGGCTGCGCACCGCGGCGCAGCTGGCCCAGCAGTGCGTCGCCGGCGGGGTGGAGGCGGCCGACGAGGTCCCCGACGCGACCGCGCTGCTCGGCACCGCCCGGCGCACCCTCGAGGCGCAGGCCGGCACCGATCCGGCGCTCGGCGAGCTGGCCGCCCGGCTGGAGGAGGCGGCCACCCTGGTGACCGACGTCTCCGCGGAGCTGTCGGCGTACCTGGCGACGCTGGACGCCGATCCGGCCCGGTTGCAGGTGCTCTACGAGCGGCGGGCCGCGCTGCGCGCGCTGACCCGCAAGTACGCCGACGACGTCGACGGCGTGATCGCCTGGGCCGAGCGGGCCCGCACCCGACTGTCCGACCTGGACACCTCCGACGACCTGCTCGACGAGCTGGACCGCGAGGCGACCCGGCTGGCCGGCGAGGTGGCGGAGCTGGCCGGTCGGGTTTCCACCTCTCGGCGGGAGGCGGCGGTCCGCTTCGCCGAGCAGGTCACCGTCGAGCTGGCCGGGCTGGCCATGCCGCACGCCCGGATCGAGGTGGCGGTGCTGCCCCGCCCGGCCGGCCGGGCCGAGCCCAGCCTGCCCGTCAACGGGGTCGAGGCGGCTGTCGGGCCGGACGGCGCGGACGAGGTGGAGCTGCGCCTGCTGGCCCACCCGGGCGCGCCGTCGCTGCCGCTGCAACGGGGCGCCTCCGGTGGCGAGCTGTCCCGGGTGATGCTCGCCATCGAGGTGGTCTTCGCCGGCTCCGGCGGCCCGCCCACCCTGGTCTTCGACGAGGTGGACGCGGGCGTCGGCGGGCAGGCGGCGGTGGAGATCGGCCGCCGGCTGGCCAGGCTGGCCCGCAGCCACCAGGTCCTCGTCGTCACCCACCTGCCGCAGGTGGCGGCGTTCGCCGACCGGCACCTGGTGGTGGCGAAGGACACCGGGGGAGCGGTGACCACCAGCGGGGTACGGGTGGTGGAGGACACCGAGCGTGCCCGGGAGTTGGCCCGGATGCTCGCGGGTTTGCCGGATTCCGACCTGGGTATCGCGCATGCGGAGGAACTCCTGGCCGTGGCGGCCAAGGAAAGGCGACCGTGACGCCGGGTTTGTGAGCGCAAGCACACCGACGTGCGCTCGGGTGTGCTTCCCTGGGTAGGCGGCCCTGCTCAGGCATGTCGCGACAGCTAAATCTGCCTCACATGCCAGGATGGTCACGATGCGTCTACCCACGTTGCGCCGGACCCGGACCGCGGAGCCGGGCTCAGTCCTCGGCACCGCGCGCCTCGACCGCCGTACGAAACGGCTGGTGGGCCGGCTCCGACCCGGTGACATCGCGGTCATCGACCATGTCGACCTGGACCGGGTCGCGGCGGACTCGCTGGTGGCCGTCGGCGTCGCCGCGGTGCTCAACGCCAAGCCCTCCGTCTCCGGCCGCTACCCCAACCTGGGGCCGGAGGTGCTGGTCGCCGCCGGCATCCCGCTCCTGGACGACCTGGGCGAGAGCGTCTTCGAGCAGATCCGGGAGGGCGACACCGTCCGAATCGAGGGCAACACGGTCTTCGTCGGCGAGGAGCCGGTCGCGCACGGCGCCCTGCAGGACGCCGAGACGGTGGCCAAGGCGATGGCCGACGCCCGGGAGGGGCTGTCGGTCCAGCTGGAGGCGTTCGCCGCCAACACCATGGACTACCTCAAGCAGGAACGCGACCTGCTGCTCGACGGGGTCGGCGTACCGGACATCCAGACGCAGATCCAGGGCCGGCACTGCCTGATCGTGGTCCGCGGCTACGACTACAAGGCCGACCTGGACGTGCTGCGCCCGTACATCCGGGAGTTCAAGCCGGTGCTCATCGGCGTGGACGGCGGCGCGGACGCGCTGGTCGAGGCGGGCTACACCCCCGACATGATCATCGGCGACATGGACTCGGTCACCGACGACGTGCTGCGCTGCGGCGCCGAGGTGATCGTGCACGCCTACCCGGACGGCCGGGCGCCCGGTCTGCCCCGGGTCACCGGCCTCGGCGTGCCGGCGATCACCTTCCCGGCCGCCGCCACCAGCGAGGACCTGGCCATGCTGCTGGCCGACGAGAAGGGCGCCTCGCTGCTGGTCGCGGTCGGCACCCACGCCACGCTGGTGGAGTTCCTCGACAAGGGCCGGGGCGGCATGGCCTCTACCTTCCTGACCCGGCTGAAGGTCGGCGGCAAGCTGGTCGACGCCAAGGGCGTGAGCCGGCTCTACCGGCAGAGCATCTCCGGTTCCTCGCTGCTGCTGCTGATCCTCTCGGCGGTGGCCGCGATGGCGTCCGCGGTGGCGGTCTCCACCGTCGGGAAGGCGTATTTGGGCGTGGTCTCCGAATGGTGGGACAATCTTGTGTTCCAGCTCGGCCAGCTCTTCTAGCTCCCCGACGATCAAGAGGCTGCAAGCGTGATCAACTTCCGCTACCACGTGGTGTCCCTCACCGCGGTCTTCCTCGCGCTGGCGATCGGCCTGGTGGTCGGCACGGCCGCCCTCAACGGGCCCGTCGCCGACTCGCTCAAGGAGCGGGTCAACGCGCTGAGCAAGGACAACCAACAGATGCGCCAGTCGGTCAACAGCATGCAGAAGGAGCTGGAGCTGGAGGAGGACTTCGCGGCGGAAATGTCGCAGGTCGTCCTCCCCGGCAAGCTCACCGGCCGGCGGGTGCTGGTGCTCACGCTGCCCAGCGGCCGGGAGCACACCGAGGGCGTGCTGAAGATGCTCCAGCTCGCCGGCGCGAACGTCACCGGCCGGGTCGACCTGCAGGACAAGTTCATCAACCCGGACAACAACAACAACCTGCTGGAGCTGGCCGTCACCGCCGCCCGCCCCAACAGCGCCCCCACCGCGGGCCTGCCGGGCAACGGGCACGGCGTGGAGACCTCCAGCGCCCTGCTGGCCAGCGTCCTGCTCGACCGCCCGCAGGGCACCCCGCCGGTCTCCGACACCGACCGCAGGACAGCGCTGTCGGCGTACTCCAACGCCGGGTACCTCACCACGGAGGACAAGGTGACCGGGGCAGCCGAGGCGGTGGTGCTGGTCAGCGGCCAGCCGTACGTGGACAAGGACTCGGCGAAGAAGGACGAGTCGGTGGTGAAGGTCGCCGAGCAGTTCGACCGCACCGGCGCGATCGTGGTCGGCGGCAACGGCGCGGCGGGCGGCAACGTGGTCTCCGTCGTGCGCGGCGACCCGGTCCTGTCGCAGAACATCTCCACCGTCGACAACGCCAACACCGTCCAGGGCCAGCTGGTCACCACGCTCGCCCTGGTGCAGCAGCTGACCGAGAAGAAGGCCGGCCAGTACGGTGTCGGCGACAACGCCGCCGCGCTGCTGCCTAAACTGCCCCAGTGAGCGGTCGACCGGTGTCCAATCTGCACCGCATCGCGCTGGGTATCCGGATCGGAGGGGTCGCGTGACACTGGGTCGGTTGCTGGCCGCGGGCGCGGGGGCGGTCGCCGCCCGGTACGTGCTGCGGGAGGTGCGTACCGCCCCGGTGGGGCCGGCGCTGGAACGGACCAACTTCCGCGGCCGGACGGTGACCCTGGCCGCCGGCCCGGCGCTCGCCGTCGGTGCCGCCACGGCCGGCGCGCTCGGCGCGGGCAGCGCCCCCGCCGGCGGGGCCGCGCTGGTCGCCGGGCTGGGCGCGGGCGCGGTCGGGCTCTACGACGACGTGGTCGGCGCGCGCCCCGAGCAGAAGACCGCCAAGGGCTTCGCCGGGCACCTCGCCGCGCTGCGGGAGGGGCGGGTCACCGCCGGCCTCGTCAAGATCGTCGGGGTGGGCGCCGCCGGACTCGCCGCGGCCGCGCTGCTCGCCGCCGACCAGCGGGTCGCCGCGCACCCCCGCCGGCAGCGCCACGGCGCCCTCGGCAGTGGCCTTGACGTGCTGCTCGGCGCCGGCGTGATCGCCGGCACCGCGAACCTGCTCAACCTGCTCGACCTGCGTCCCGGTCGGGCGCTGAAGTCGGGCCTGCTGCTCGGCGCGCCGCTGGCCGGCGGCCCGCACGGCGGCATCGCCGTCGGCGCGGCCGGGGCGGCCGCCGGGCTGCTCCGCGACGACCTCGACGAGCGGGTGATGCTCGGCGACAGCGGCGCCAACGCCCTGGGCGCGCTGCTCGGCGTCAGCCTGGCCGCCCGGACCGGGCCGCTCGGCCGGGCCGGCGTCCTCGCCGCGCTCGCCGCGCTCACCGCCGCCAGTGAGAAGGTCAGCTTCACCCAGGTCATCCAGCGGACCCCGGGGCTGCGGGAGCTCGACGCGCTGGGCCGGCTCGACGACTGACGTGAAGACCCGGGCACCCCTCGCCGGCGCCGGCCGTGTGGCCGGAGCGGCCGCCCTCATCGCCGCGCTCACCGTGGTCAGCCGGCTGGCCGGCTTCGGTCGTACCGCCGTCTTCACCTGGACGCTCGCCCCGACCGACCTCGGCGGCGCGTACGTGGTGGCGAACAACCTGCCGAACTTCATCTTCGAGATCGTGGCCGGCGGGGCGCTGGCCAGTCTGGTCGTACCGCTGCTCGCGGGCGCGGTGGACGCCGGCGATCGGCGGGGCGTCGCCGCCACCACCGGCGCCCTGCTCACCTGGACGCTCAGCCTGCTGGTGCCGCTGGCGGTGCTGGTGGCGCTGCTCGCCGACCCGCTGATCGGGCTGCTCGGCCCGGGCCTCAGCCCCGGTCAGCGGGAGGCCGGTGCCCGGATGCTGCTCGTCTTCGCGCCGCAGCTGCCGCTCTACGGCGTGGGCATCGTGCTCACCGGGGTCCTCCAGGCACACCGGCGGTTCGCCTGGCCGGTCATCGCGCCGCTGCTGTCCAGCCTCACCGTCATCGTGGTCTACCTGGGCTTCACTGCCGCCGAGGGGCGGCTGGCAACCGTCGGCGAGGCCAGCCGCGGCGGGGAGCTGCTGCTCTCCGGCGGCACCACCCTCGGCGTGGTGGTGCTCTCGCTGTCGCTGCTGATCCCGCTGCGCCGGCTCGGACTGCGACTGCGGCCCGGCTACGGCTTCCCCGCCGACGCCCGCGCCCGGGTCGGCGGGCTGGCGGTCGCCGGGGTGGTCACCGTCACCGCCCAGCAGATCGCCCTGATGGTCAGCCTCAACCGGGTCACCTACGGGGCCGAGTCGAACCCGGGCGTCTACAACATCGCGCAGACCATCTACTTCCTGCCGTGGGCGGTGCTGGCCGTGCCGCTGGCCGTCGCCGCGTACCCCACCCTCGCCGCCGCCCGGACGGCCGGTGACGAGCGGGCGTACCGGGACACCCTCGCCCCGGCGGTGCGCGGGGTGGTCCTGTTCAGCCTGCTGGGCGCCGCCGCGCTGGTCGGCACCGCCGGCCCGGTCGGACACTTCTTCTTCGACCCGCCGGTGGCCGGCACCGCGGCCGCCGCCATCGCCGGGTTCGCGCCCGGCCTGCTCGGCTACGGCCTCTTCGCCGTGCTCACCCGGGCCCTGTACGCGCGCGGGGAGACCCGGGCGGCGACCGTGGCCACCGCCGTGGGCTGGCTGACCGTGCCGGTCCTGGCGGTGCTCCTCGGGCGGCTGCTGCCCCTCACGGACCGGGTGCCGGCGGTGACCCTGGCCACCTCCGGCGGCATGCTGCTCCTCGGCGGGCTGCTGATCGCCGCCGTGCTCCGCTCGGCCGGCCGCGACGCGCTGGCCGGGGTGGGCCGGGCCGGTGCCGCCGGCCTGCTCGCCGCGGCGGTCGCCGGGCTGGCCGGGGCGGCCACCTCCCGCTGGCTCGCCGGGCTGGGCGACGGGACCCCGACGACATCGGAGGCGCTCGTTCAGGGCATGCTGTCCGGGGTCGTGGTGGCGGCCCTGTTCCTCGCCGTCGCCTGGCTGACCGACGAACGGGACGTCCGGCCGCTGCTCACCGCCGTGCTGCGCCGGCTGGGCCGGAAGCGCCCGCCCGCCCGCGGCGGTACGCAGGAGGACCAGGTTCCCCCGGACCGGGGTGACGGGAAGGAGACGGTGTCTTCATGACCGACGCCACGGCGGCGCAGCGGTGGCCCGGCTCGGTGGCCCTGGTGCTCGCCTCCAGTACGGGCGGGGTGGGTCAGCACGTCCGCTCGATCGCCCGCGGCCTGGTCGCCGCGGGCGCCAGCGTGCTGGTCTGCGGCCCGGCCGCCACCCAGGACCAGTTCGACTTCATCGGGGTCGGTGCCCGCTTCACGCCGGTGGAGATCTCCGCCAGCCCCACGCCCGCCGACGCGCGGGCCGTCGCGGCCCTGCGCCGGGCGCTCGCCGACACCCCCACCCAGGTCGTGCACGCGCACGGACTGCGGGCCGGGCTGGTCGCCGTCCTCGCCCGCCCGGCCGCCCCGCTGGTGGTCACCTGGCACAACGCGGTGCTCGTCGGCGGGCTGCGCGGCCAGCTGTCCCGGCTCGCCGAGCGGGTGGTCGCCCGCTCCGCCCGGGTGGCGCTGGGCGCCTCCGCCGACCTGGTCGAGCGGGCGGAAGCGCTGGGCGCCACCGACGCCCGGCTGGCCCCGGTCGCCGCGCCCGTGCTGCCCGCGCCGCGCCGCCGCCGGGCCGCCGTCCGCGCCGAGTTCGGCGTCGCCCCCGACCGCCCGCTGATCCTCTCGGTGGGCCGGCTGCACCGCCAGAAGAGGTACGACGTGCTGGTCGACGCCGCCGCCCGCTGGCGTACCCGGAATCCGGCGCCGGCCGTGGTCATCGCCGGCAGCGGTCCCGCCTACCTTCAGCTCGCCGCCCGGATCTCCACCGCCCGGGCGCCGGTGACCCTGCTCGGGCACCGCACCGACGTGGCCGACCTGCTGGCCGGCGCCGACCTGGCGGTGGTCACCAGCGACTGGGAGGCCCGCCAGCTCTTCGCCCAGGAGGCGCTGCGGGCCGGCGTGCCGCTGGTGGCGACCGCCGTGGGCGGCCTGCCGGAGCTGGTCGGCGACGCGGCGGTGCTGGTCCCGCCCGGCGACGTGGACGCGGTCGACGCGGCGGTGCGGGAGCTGCTGGACGACGCCGCCGGCCGGGCCGACCTGGCCCGCCGGGGCGCGGCCCGGGCGGCGACCTGGCCGACCGAGGCGGACACGGTCGCCACGCTGACCGCCCTCTACGGCGAGCTGGCGCCCGCCGAGGCGGACCCGTCGACGGGGCGCCGCTGATGCTGCGCAGACTGGCCCCGGTGCTGCTGACCCTGCTCGTGGTGGTGCTCGGCATCACCGCGCTGGCCGCCCGCCCGGACACCGGCGCCCCGGGGCGCAGCGCCGACTTCGTGGTGGTGGCCGGGGTGGCCGGGCTGCGCTGGGAGGATGTCGATCCGCAGACCACCCCGACGCTGTGGCGGATGGCCGAGCAGGGGTCGATCGGCTCGCTGTCGGTGCGCTCGGCGCACCAGCCCACCTGCCCGGTCGACGGCTGGCTCACCCTGGGCGCGGGCAACTTCGCCGCCTGGAACGGCAGCCGGCAGCGGGACGGCTGTCCGCCCACCGGGGTGACCGTGGAGCAGCCGGACGGCTTCGGCGCCAACCTCCCCGACCAGGAGAGCGTCGTCCAGTACAACCAGGACCGGCTGTCGTGGGGCGCGACGCCGGGCGCATTGTCGGAGTCCGTCCGCTGTTCGGTGGCGGTCGGGCCGGACGCGGCGGTGGCCGCCGCGCGCCCGTTCGGGCGCGTCGACCGGTACGCGCCGGTGCTTCCCGCCGACCCGACCCCGCTGCTCGGCTCGTGCGTGCTGAGCATCGTCGACCTGGGCAGCGTGGCCGGCGAGGATCCGGCGTCCCGGGCGGCCCAGGCCCGGCAGGCGGACGCCCAGCTGGCCCGGGTGCTGGCCGCCCGCCCGCCCCGCTCGCTGGTGATCGTCGCCGGCGTCTCCGACACCGACCAGCCGTCCCGGTTGCACGTGGCCATCGCCGACGGTCCCGGCTGGGAGCAGGGCTGGCTGACCTCCGCGAGTACCGCCCGGGAGGGCTATCTCCAGCTCGTCGACCTGGCGCCGACCGCCCTGGCGGCGCTGGGCCGGCCGATGCCGGAGCGACTCTTCCTCGGCCGTCCCGCCGTCTCGGTCGGTGACCGGCCGGCGGACCTGCGCGCCGCCATCGACGAACCGGCCGACGCCGACCGCGAGGCCGGCGCCCAGCGCCGGGTGGCCGGCTGGTTCTTCACCCTGCTCGCCGTCGCCCAGGTGGCCCTCGCCATCGCGGTGCTGCCACTGCTGCGCCGGGCCCGCCGGCACGCCGGCCCGCACGGACCCGAACCGGTCTCCCGGCGGGTGGTCGCCACGGTGGAGCTGCTGCTCGTCGCCGCCGCCCTCGCCGTGCCGGCCGCCCTGCTCGCCGACGCGGCTCCCTGGTGGCGGGGCCAGCACGCCGGTTGGTGGTTCGCCGTGGTCACCGCCCTGCTGATCGTGGGCGGCACGGCGGCGGTCCGGTTCACCCCCGGGCACGACCGCACCCTCGGCCCGCTCGGCGCGGTCGCCGGCCTGACCACCCTGGTGATCGGGGTGGACGTGCTCACCGGGTCGCGGTTGCAGCTCAACGGCGTGGTCGGCTACTCGGCGCTGGAGGGCGGCCGGTACTCCGGCCTCGGCACCGTCGGCCTGGGCGTCTTCATCGCCGGCTCGCTGCTCAGCGCGGGCTGGCTGGCCCAGCGGGTGCGGCGCGCCTGGCGCCCCATGGTGATGGTGGCCGTCGGCGGGTCGGCGGTGGTCGTCGTCGGCAGCCCCTACCTGGGCGCCGACTCGATCGGCGCGATCGCGCTGACCGCCGGGGTGAGCGTCGCCGCGGCGATCAGCACCGGCGGTTGGCTCACCGTGAGCCGGCTCGCCTGGGCCACCATGGCCGGGCTGGCGGTCACCATCGGCTTCGCGGTGGTGGACGTGCGCCGCCCGGCGAGCGAGCGGGGCAGCCTGGGCCGGTTTCTGGCCGCGCTCGGCGACGGCACCGGCGGGCTCACCGTGCACCGCTCCGGCACCGCCAACGTGGAGACCCTGGTCAACAGCCCGCTGACCGTGCTGGCCCTGGCCGGGGCGGCGCTGGTCTGGTTCGCGCTGCTGCAGCCCTGGGGCGGCCTGCTGCGGCTGTTCGGGATCTACCCGGCGATCCGGGCGGCGATGGCGGGTACGGCGGTGGCCGCCGGCATCGGCGGGCTGCTCGGCGGTTCGGCGCTGGACGTGGCCGGGGCGGCCGGGGCGCTGGCGGTGCCGATGGCCGCGCTGGCCGCGCTGCGGGTGCTGGACCACTCCACCGACCGCACCCAGCCCCGGACCGGACGGCCCGGCGACGAGGGACCCGGCGGCACGGCGGACGGCCCCACCGACGGCGGCGACCGCCCCGGCGGGAGCCGCGCGCTGGACGGGCGGGCCGTCGACCCTGGTGCCCCGGCCCGGCCGGCGGCGGCCGCGGACCGACCGGACGACGCGGTGGCTCGCACCGACTCCGACGGTGCCGCCGCCCCTGCCGGTGGCACCGGGCCCACCTCGGACCGCCACGCCGGACCGGGCGGGACGGACGCCGGCGGCTCCGACCGGCGGGAGACGGCCGACGGCGGGCCTACGCCCACCGCCGATCCGGCCCCGCCCCGGCCGGACGGGCGGCCGGTGTCGGTGCCCACCCAGCCGGGTCCGGCATCGACCGAGGTCGCCGCCGGCTGACCCGCACCGGCCCCGACGTGCGCCGACGGCGGGTGCGACGCCTGCCCGGGCGGGGAAAGGTGTTACCGTGGAATCCCGTGGATCGCGTGATCACTTTGCTGATCAGCACGGCGGTTCGCACGACCGCTACGGACGACACGGGAGCAGGCCTTGGCCCCTTCAGCACGGACGACCAGGCACATTTTCGTCACCGGAGGCGTCGCCTCCTCGCTGGGTAAGGGCCTCACCGCCTCCAGCCTCGGCAACCTGCTGACCGCGCGCGGACTGCGCGTGGTGATGCAGAAGCTCGACCCGTACCTCAACGTCGACCCGGGGACGATGAATCCGTTCCAGCACGGTGAGGTCTTCGTCACCGAGGACGGCGCCGAGACCGACCTCGACGTGGGCCACTACGAGCGGTTCCTCGACCGGGCGCTCTCCGGCAAGGCCAACGTCACCACCGGCCAGATCTACTCGGACGTGATCGCCAAGGAGCGGCGCGGCGAGTACCTCGGCGACACCGTCCAGGTGATTCCGCACATCACCAACGAGATCAAGTCGCGGATCCTCGGCATGGCCGAGCCGGACGCGGACGGCCAGGTGCCGGACGTGGTGATCACCGAGGTGGGCGGCACGGTCGGTGACATCGAGTCGCTGCCGTTCCTGGAGGCGATCCGCCAGGTCCGCCACGACCTCGGCCGGGACAACTGCTTCTACCTGCACGTCTCGCTGGTGCCCTACCTGGCGCCGTCGGGCGAGCTGAAGACCAAGCCGACCCAGCACTCGGTGGCGCAGCTGCGCAGCATCGGCATCCAGCCGGACGCCCTGGTGCTGCGGTGCGACCGGGAGATCCCGGAGAAGGTCAAGGAGAAGCTCTCGCTCTACTGCGACGTGGACCGGGAGGCGGTCACCGCCGCCCCGGACGCGCCGAGCATCTACGACATCCCGAAGGTGCTGCACCGGGAGGGCCTGGACGCGTACGTGGTGCGCCGGCTCGGGCTCTCCTTCCGCGACGTCGACTGGACCAGCTGGGACGACCTGCTGGACCGGGTGCACCAGCCGCACCACACGGTCTCCGTGGCGGTGGTCGGCAAGTACGTCGACCTGCCCGACGCGTACCTGTCGGTCAGCGAGGCGATCCGTGCCGCCGGGTTCGGCCACCGGGCCCGGGTGCAGCTGCGCTGGGTGCCCAGCGACGACTGCGTCACCCCGGCCGGCGCGGCGGCCGCCCTGGCCGGCGTGGACGGCATCGTCATCCCCGGCGGCTTCGGCGTACGCGGCATCGAGGGCAAGATCGGCACCGCCCGGTACGCCCGGGAGAACGGGATCCCGCTGCTCGGCCTCTGCCTCGGCCTGCAGTGCATGACCATCGAGGTGGCCCGCCACCTCGCCGGCCTGGACGGGGCGAACTCGCTGGAGTTCGACGAGGACGCCAAGCACCCGGTCATCGCCACCATGGCCGACCAGGAGGACATCGTCGCCGGCAAGGGCGACCTGGGTGGCACCATGCGGCTCGGGGCGTACCCGGCGAAGCTGGCCGAGGGCTCGCTGGTCGCCGAGGCGTACGGCAGCGCCGAGGTCAGCGAGCGGCACCGGCACCGGTACGAGGTGAACAACGCCTACCGCGACCAGCTCACCAAGGCCGGCCTGCACATCTCCGGCACCTCGCCGGACGGCCGGCTTGTCGAGTTCATCGAGCTGGACCGGGGCCTGCACCCGTTCTTCGTGGCCACCCAGGCGCACCCGGAGCTAAAGAGCCGGCCCACCCGGCCGCACCCGCTCTTCGCCGGCTTCGTCAAGGCCGCCATCGCGTACTCCGAGGCCGACCAGCTCCCGGTCGACCTCGACGGCGCGCCGGTGGACGCCCCGACGGTGAAGAACGTCAGCCCCAACGGCAGCGCGGCCGCGGCGAAGGCGGCGTCGGCGTCGTGAGCGCCGTCGAGCACCGCTACGAGGTGACCGCCCACCGGGAGATCTGGTCCGGCCGGATCTTCTCGGTGGTCAGCGACGACGTCACCATGCCCGGCGGCGGCACCGCCGCCCGCGACTACGTCAGGCACGTCGGCGCGGTGGCCGTGGTGGCGCTCGACGACGCCGGCCAGGTGGTGCTGATCCGCCAGTACCGGCACCCGGTCGGCCGGCACCTGTGGGAGCTGCCGGCCGGGCTGATGGACGTCAGCGGCGAGGACCTGGCCGCCGCCGCGGCGCGGGAGCTGGCCGAGGAGGCCGACCTGACCGCCGGCACCATCGACGTCCTGGTCGACCTGCACAGCTCGCCGGGCTTCTCCGACGAGGTGGTCCGGGTCTTCCTCGCTCGCAACCTCGCCGACGTCCCGGCCGAGCAGCGGCACGACCGGCGTGACGAGGAGGCCGACCTCCAGGTCGTCCGCGTCGATCTCGACGAGGCGGTCGGGATGGTGCTGGCCGGGGAGATCACCAACGCCTCCTGCGTGGCCGGGCTGCTCGCCGCCGCCCGGGCCCGCGACACCGGCTGGTCGGCGCTGCGCCGGCCGGACGCGCCGTTGCCACGCTGAGACGTACGTACGACAGGGGCCGCGCGGTCACACCGCGCGGCCCCTGTCGTTCTTCCGGAGATCAGTCCCGCAGCGGCCGACCCTGCCCGTCGACGCCGCCGTTGACCAGGATCAGGATGCCGTCGATGAGGCCCCAGATGCTGCCGAAGCCGCAGGTCACGACGCTCACCACGAGCTGGAGAACGCCAGTCTTGGTGTCGCCCATGTAGAAGCGCCCGGCACCGAAGAAGCCGAGCACGATGCCGAGGACACCGGCGACGACCTTGCTTTTGTCCGAGACGCCCTGCGGGTACTGCGAGTAAGGAGGTGTGGTCATGAGCCGACACCCTAGTGATCGCCGGCGATCCTGTCGGCACCGCCGCGCCGCTGGTGCGACGATGGGCGCGAACACTGTCCTGACGGCTGAGGTGGTCTCCACCGCCGGCACGGTCGACGCCTGACACTTCGTCAGGACGACCGCGCACCGGGTGTCACTGTGCTGGCTCCCGGACAGTGCCGACGCGCCTAGACTGCCGCCGGCGGGACCGGTGGACCGCGTCGGCAATGGGGCCGGCGTGGCGCCGAGCAGTCGGGGGTCGGCAGCCCCGAAGAGAGGTGTCTGCATCGTGAAGGTCGGAATCCCACGCGAGGTCAAGAACCACGAGTACCGCGTGGCGATCACGCCCGCGGGCGTCAACGAGTTCACCCGCCACGGTCACGAGGTCTTCGTCGAGTCCGGCGCCGGTGTCGGTTCCAGCATCAGCGACGACGAGTTCGCCGCCGCGGGCGCGAAGATCCTGGGCACCGCCGACGAGGTGTGGGACGCCGCCGAGCTGGTGCTCAAGGTCAAGGAGCCGATCGCCGAGGAGTACCACCGGATGCGCGAGGGGCAGGTGCTCTTCACCTACCTGCACCTGGCCGCCTCGAAGGAGTGCACCGACGCGCTCGTCGACCGCAAGGTCACCGGCATCGCGTACGAGACGGTCGAGCTGCCCGACCGGTCGCTGCCGCTGCTCGCCCCGATGTCGGAGGTGGCCGGCCGGCTCGCCCCGCAGGTCGGCGCGTTCTACATGATGCGCACCGGCGGTGGCCGGGGCGTGCTGCCGGGCGGCGTTTCCGGCGTGTACGCGGCCAAGACCGTGGTCATCGGCGCCGGTGTCTCCGGCCTGAACGCCGCCGCGATCGCGCTGGGCCTGCAGTCCGAGGTGCTGCTGCTGGACAAGAACGTGGCCCGGCTGCGCCAGGCCGACGCGATCTACCGGGGCCACCTGCAGACGGTCGCCTCCAACGCGTACGAGATCGAGCGGGCCGTGGTGGACGCGGACCTGGTCATCGGCGCGGTGCTGGTGCCGGGTGCCAAGGCCCCGAAGCTGATCTCCAACGAGCTGGTGTCCCGGATGAAGCCGGGCAGCGTGCTCGTCGACATCGCCATCGACCAGGGCGGCTGCTTCGAGGACTCGCGCCCGACCACGCACGCCGACCCGGTCTACAAGGTGCACGACTCGATCTTCTACTGCGTGGCGAACATGCCCGGCGCGGTGCCGAACACCAGCACCTACGCGCTGACCAACGTCACCCTGCCGTACGCCCTGGAGCTGGCCAACAACGGCTGGCGCGAGGCGCTGCGCCGCGACCCGGCCCTCGCGCTGGGTCTGAACACCCACGACGGCCAGGTCGTCTACGGCCCGGTCGCCGACGCGCACGGCATGAGCACCCTGCCGCTGGCGGACGTGCTGGCCTGAGGGGCGACGGGCTGACCGGAACACTGGCCGGGGCCGGCGAGGGCGAACAGCCCGCGCCGGCCCTGCGTCGTGCCGTCCGCGGCTACCTCGACCACCTCACCGTCGAGCGCGGACTCTCCGCCAACACGCTCGCGTCGTATCGCCGGGACCTGGACCGCTACCTGGTCACCCTGGCCGCGGCCGGGGTGAGCGACCTGGCCGCCGTCGGCGTGGCCCAGGTCGAGGCGCACCTGGCCCGGCTGCGCGCCGGCGACGACGACCACCCGCCGCTGGCGGTGTCGTCGGCGGCCCGGGCCGCCAGCGCGGTGCGCGGCCTGCACCGCTTCGCGCTGCGCGAGGGGCTGGCCGGCGCCGACCCCAGCCGCGACGTCCGCCCGCCCGCCCCGCCGCGCCGGCTGCCCCGGGCACTGCCGGTCGAGGACGTGGTCCGGCTGCTGGAGACCGTCGGCGCGGCCACCGCCACCGGCGAGCAGGCGCCGCTCGCGCTGCGCGACCGGGCGCTCCTGGAGTTCCTGTACGGCACCGGGGCGCGGATCTCCGAGGCGGTCGGCCTCGCCGTGGACGACCTGGACACCGACGACGGCGCGGTGCTGCTGCGCGGCAAGGGCGGCCGGACCCGCCTCGTGCCGATCGGCGGGTACGCGGTCGAGGCGCTGCGCGGCTGGCTGGTCCGGGGCCGCCCGGGGCTGGTCGCCGCCGGCCGGGGCACCCCGGCGGTCTTCGTCAACGCCCGCGGCGGCGCGCTGACCCGGCAGGGCGCGTGGACGATCCTGCGCCGTGCCGCCGAGCGGGCCGGCCTGCCGGTGGACGGCCCCGGCGCGGTCTCCCCGCACACCCTGCGCCACTCGTACGCCACTCACCTGCTCGACGGCGGCGCCGACGTGCGGGTGGTGCAGGAACTGCTCGGCCACGCCTCGGTGACCACCACCCAGGTGTACACGTTGGTCACCGTGGAGCGGCTGCGCGAGGTGTACGCCACCGCGCACCCGCGCGCCCGCGGCTGAACCGGGGTCGACCGTCCGCACCGGTCGGTCCGCCCGACACGCCGACCGGGTACCGAACGCGCTGCTGGTGCGTGGCGTACAGTCGGCATCGGCGCGGACCTCCTGGGGCGACGTAACCGGGGTGCGCAGCGGCGCCGCGAAGGACGTCGGACGGCTCCGACGCCGGGTGGTCGTCGGGAGGGGGCAACGAGGACATGGCTGGCAACGGTGACCGTGCCGACGCCTGGACGTCGGAGCTCCGCGAGCAGCAGGCGTCGCTCGGCGCGGACCTGGGTCCGGCCGACCCGGCCGCGTACACGATGCGCAAGCCGATCCCGGAGCCCATGCCGACCGATCGGCACGGCCCGGCCCGGATCATCGCGATGGCCAACCAGAAGGGTGGCGTCGGCAAGACCACCACGACCATCAACCTGGGCGCCGCGCTCGCCGAGTACGGGCGCAAGGTGCTGCTGGTCGACTTCGACCCGCAGGGCGCCCTGTCGGTCGGGCTGGGGGTCAACCCGCACAACCTCGACCTGTCGGTCTACAACCTCCTCATGCAGGACGACGTCACCGCCGAGGACGTCCTGATCAAGACCGACGTGGCCGGCCTGCACCTGCTGCCCGCCAACATCGACCTCTCCGCCGCCGAGATCCAGCTGGTCAACGAGGTCGCCCGCGAGATGGCGCTGTCGCGCGTGCTGCGCACCGTGCGCAAGGAGTACGACTTCATCCTGATCGACTGCCAGCCGTCGCTCGGCCTGCTGGCGATCAACGCGCTGACCGTCGCGCACGGCGTGCTTATCCCGCTGGAGTGCGAGTTCTTCAGCCTGCGCGGTGTCGCGCTGCTGCTGGACACCATCGACAAGGTCCGCGAGCGGCTCAACTTCGACCTGGAGCTCGAGGGCATCCTCGCCACCATGTACGACAGCCGCACCACGCACTGCCGGCAGGTGCTCCAGCGCGTGGTGGAGGCGTTCGGCGACAAGGTCTACCAGACGGTGATCACCAAGACCGTCAAGTTCCCCGAGTCGACCGTCGCCGGCGCGCCGATCACCACGCTCGATCCGGCCTCGTCCGGTGCGCGCAACTACCGCCAGCTCGCCCGTGAGGTGATCGCCGCCCAGGCGGACCGGTAGCCCGGCGTGCACCAGGTCACCGGCCCGTCCAGCCCGTCCACTACGGTCGTCGGGTGACCGCACCACCCCTCGACCCTCCCGCCGCGCCGCACGACGCCGCCGACCCGGTGGTCGCCGCCGAGCTGGCCGCGGAGGTCGACGGTGTGCTGCCCGCCGGGGGCGCCCAGGAGACCAGCGGGTTCACCGTCCGGCTGGCCAACTTCACCGGTCCGTTCGACCTGCTGCTCCAGCTCATCAGCAAGCACAAGCTCGACGTGACCGAGGTGGCTCTGCACCGGGTCACCGACGAGTTCATCGCCTACATCCGGGCGATGGGCGACCAGTGGGACCTGGACGAGACGAGCGAGTTCCTGCTGATCGCGGCCACCCTGCTCGACCTCAAGGCGGCCCGGCTGCTGCCCGCCGCCGAGGTGGAGGACGAGGAGGACCTCGCCCTGCTGGAGGCGCGGGACCTGCTCTTCGCCCGGCTGCTGCAGTACAAGGCGTACAAGGAGGCCGCGGCGCACATCGCCGAGCTGGAGGCCGTCGGCGGCCGCCGCTACCCCCGCGCGGTCACCCTGGAGCCCCGGTACGCCGAGGCGCTGCCCGACCTGGTGCTCGGCATCGGCCCGGAGCGGCTGCTCAAGCTGGCGCTGAAGGCGATGACCCCGAGGCCGGTGCCCGAGGTCTCCATCGCGCACGTGCACACGGTCCGGGTCAGCGTCCGCGAGCACGCCGGGATCCTCGCCGAACGGCTGCGCCGCGCCGGCGTCGCCACCTTCTCGCTGCTCTGCGCCGACTGCGAGATCACCCTGGAGGTGGTGGCCCGCTTCCTCGCGCTGCTGGAGCTCTACCGGGAGGGGCTGGTCGCCTTCGTCCAGGAGCAGGCCCTGGGGGAGCTGACCGTCCGGTGGACCGGCCCCGCCGACGGCGACACCGACCTGCACGTCGACGAGTACGCCGGCTCCCCGGAACCGGAGACCTCCCCGGCCGCGGCCGCGCCGCCCGACGACGGTGCTGCCGCCGGCAGCGCGACCGGGCCGGCGGCGGGGGAGCCGGGCGACGAGACGGGAACGACGGAGGAGGTTTCGCGATGAGCGACGAGGAGCGCCGGGACTCCCTGGCTGACCAGGCCGCCGCCTGGGTCCCCCCGTGGGAACGTCCGATCCCGCCCCGCCCCGCGCCCGCGCCCGCGCCCGCGCCGGAGTTTCGCCCGGAGGACCCGGGCGAGGAGCGACCTCTGCCGGCGCCGGAGCCGTCCGAGACCTCGGCT
>NZ_JAEMUW010000041.1 GCF_016598485.1 Micromonospora coerulea
TCGTTCATCCCGCGCCCGCCGCTCCCGCGACGAGCACTTTTACTACGTTACCTCACCGTCTTCCCCGTGTCAACCGGTGTGTCCCGGTGTGTCACGCTTCGTACGGGTCGGCACCGGCAACCCGCGCAGCGGCGAACCGCTCGCTTGGTCATCGGATTTGGCAGGACGGCCGCTACGGTCTCCCGTACGCTCGCCCGTTTCCCTGCCGATCGTCAACCTTACCCGGTCGGTTCCGCCTCGCCAAATCCGCCTCGCGGCGAATCGGGGGGGCACCGGCCGGTCCAGGTCCTGATGGAGTCAACCATCCGAGCCCCGGGGGTCATTCCCTGCCTCCCGGCCGGCTCCGCGACCTGTGGTCGCACCGCCCGGTCCAGGCTCGTACCGGTAGACAACCCGACCGACCCTGGTGGCATTCCCGCGCTCCGGCCTCCAGGACTTTCGCCTGTTTCGTCCGTTCCGCGCTGGCAGAGAGAAAGTTACGCCCCGGCGAGTTGATCGTCAAATCCGCCGGGGGCGTCTCCCGTCACACCATCACCGGCGGCCTATCTGGCCTGGTCAACGCCGCAACGGCCGACGAGGCCGCGCGGCCGGCGGGGGTTAAGGCCCCGTCGACAGGGGCAGCTCGTACTGCGCCGGATGGCACGTGGCCCGGACACTGCACGACGACGGTCACCGGGAGGCGGACTGGCGGTCGACGCGGCGAGCAGCCCGCCAGCCCCGGACGCCGAGGACGCCGGCGGTCGTGCCGATCGCCAGCGACGCGGCGATCAGCAGCACGTGCACCCAGAGGAAGCTGGTGCCCGCGCCCTCGCCGACCGTGCCGGTGGACCAGGCGCGCGGGTCGTTCCAGATGGCGACCGCGAACCTCGGCCAGATCACCCAGGTCCAGATCCCGACGCCGACCAGGAAGAGCGACCAGCCACGCGACAACATCATGGCTGGTCAGTATGCCAGCGCCGTCCCGGCCCGTCCGCCGCAGTCGCGGTTCCGGCGCAGCTCACCGGGCCGACGCGCTGGCTCAGGCGCGACCCGGCCGCAGGGTGCGGAAGGTGACCGAGTAGCGCAGCGCCGGTACCGGGGGGATGCTGTGCTGCCAACTGGACCGGGCCGCCCCGGTGAGCACGTACCCGGAGCGGGGGGCGAGCTCCAGCTCGTACACCCGGCGCGCCTCGGCCGTGCCGCGCTGGAACCGCAACAGGCACGCGGCGGCCAGGGAGACCCCTACGACGGTCGGCCCGAAGGCGGGCGCGTCCCGGTGCCAGCCGATCACGGCGCCCGGGGGATAGCGGGTCACCAGTGCCTGGGCCAGGGCCTCCGGCGCGCAACCGGCGAGGTCGGCGCAGCGATCCCGGAGCCCGTGCAACGCCACCGGCAGAGCTTCGGCCCGAGTCAACTGGAACGAGCCGTAGTCGTAGTCGAAACCGAAGTGCCGGACGGTACGCCGCGCGACCTGCCCGTGCATCCGGACCTCGCGGAAGTCGAGCGCCCCCAGCGTGCTGAGCAGGGACCGCTCCTCATCATCGGTGAGCAGCTCCGGCTGGTACGTCAGGCCGGCCGGCCGCTCCACGGCACCGCGCATGCGCCCCACCCCGCCGACCATAACGGCCGGCGGGTGGATCGGTCGGCCGGCTCGGCGCGACCGCCGAATGATGCGATCCCAGCGCAATGTCGGTCGGGACCGCGGAATTGCGGACGCGTTTCCGGGATCCGTCCGCCGGGCACCGTTCGGGATAGCGACGACATACCGGAGGCGACGATGCAGCCCTTCAATCCGTGGACCTGGCGGGACCCGTCCGCGCTGGCCGGCGGGTACGACCAGACCAACCCCGCCGAGGTGCCGCGGCAACGGCCGAGGGGTGCCGACGACGGCCCGGACGCCCCGGGTCCGGGCACCCCGCTCGACCTCACCGGTTACCGCGTCGAGGCGACGGACGGCCGGATCGGCGCGATCGACGAAGCCAGCGACGAGGCCGGTGTCCGGTACCTGGTGGTGGACACCGGGCCGTGGATCTTCGGACGGAAGGTGTTGCTGCCGGTGGGCACGGTCGCCCGGGTCGACCACCTCACCCGCACGGTGTACGTGGACCGCACCCGCGACCAGGTGAAGAACTCTCCCGCCTTCGACCCGGAGGAGTTCGGCCGGCCGGAGTACCGGGAGCGGGTGGGCGGCTACTACGCGGACAGCTACCGCCAGGGCTGACCGGGACCCCGGCGTGCGGGTCGACCGGTTACCGTGGAGCCATGGTCCGGCCGAGCACCCGCACCCCGGAGACCCTCGACGGTCTCCCGGCGGCTGCCGCTCCGGCCTTCCCGCTCCGTGTCGACGACGGTCGGGAGCAGATCCTCGACCTGCTCCGTGCCGGTGGTTTGCGGTTCCGTGCCGGCGGGCGATGGCGGTTCGCGCTCTGACGAGCCGACTGCACTGATCCGGGTCCACCCCGGGTCGCTGCGCGCGCCCGCGCGCCCGTCCACCGTTCTCCTCGGCACGAAAGGCGTACCACCATGTCCACCGCACGGATGCTCACCGGCGACCGCCCGACCGGTCGGCTGCACCTCGGCCACTACGTGGGCAGCATCGCCAACCGGGTACGGCTGCACCAGCGGTACGAGAGCTTCTTCATCATCGCCGACCTGCACATGCTCACCACCAGAAACACCCGTGGCGACATCGAGCAGGTCTCCCGCAACGCCCGCGAGATGGTCACCGACATCCTCGCCGCGGGGGTCGACCCGGCGCGGGCCACCTTCTACCTCCAGTCGGCGATCCCCGAGGTCGGCGACCTGAACACCCTCTTCCAGAACCTGGTCACCGTGCCCCGGCTGGAACGCGTCCCGTCGGTCAAGGAGATGGCCCGGGACGCCGGCAAGGAGGAGATCCCGTACGGGCTGCTCGGCTATCCCGTCCTCCAGGCCGCCGACATCCTCTGCGTCAAGGGGCAGGTCGTCCCGGTGGGCAAGGACAACGCGGCGCACGTCGAGGTGACCCGGGAGATCGCCCGGCGGTTCAACCACCTCTACGGGGAGGTCTTCCCCGTCCCGGAGATGATCGCCGCCGACACGCCGACCCTGCTCGGCACGGACGGCCAGGGCAAGATGAGCAAGAGCAAGGGCAACGCCATCGCGCTCTCCGACGACCCGGCGACCGTCCGCCGCATCGTCATGGGCATGTACACCGACCCGAACCGGGTGCGCGCGGATGTGCCCGGCACGGTCGAGGGGAACCCGGTCTTCGCGTACCACGACGTGTTCAACCCGGACCGGGCGCGGGTCGCGGAGCTCAAGGCGCGTTACCGGGCCGGCCGGATCGGCGACGTCGAGGTCAAGGAGGAGCTGGCCGTCGCGCTCAACCGGTTCCTCGACCCGATCCGGGAGCGCCGGGCCCGGTTCGAGGGCACCAGCGGCCTGGTCGACCAGCTCATCTTCGAGGGCACCGAGCGGACCCGGGCCGAGGTGCGCCGGACCCTGGTCGAGGTCCGCCGGGCGATGGGCCTGACCAGCGCGTACACCCAGGTACGGCGGCGCGCCGAGCGCTACCGGAAGGCCGTCGCCACGCCGGCCTGACTTCGGCGTACGACCGGATGCCGGCCCGGGAAGGGCCTTGCGCCCTCCCCGGGCCGGCCGGTTACGCTGCCTCCGTGACCAGCTGCCGCACCCTCGTGCCGACGTCCTGCGACGTGTCGGTCGGTGCGACGCGACGCCGGCGATCCTCCGACCGCCTGCGCTGAGCACGTCCTTCCTGCGACCGGCGGATCGAGCCGCCGGTCGTTCGCCGATCGTTCCTCGGTCCGCCCGCATTCCCCGTCCGGAGATCCGCGCGAGGCGGATCCGAGCGAGATCGGCGTACCCATGGATCTGGAGAAGTTGCTGACCGACCGGCTGGCGCCGGCGTTCTCGGCGGTGGCCGGCGTACCGGTGGACCCGGTGGTCCGGCGCTCCCAGCGCGCGGACTTCCAGTCCGACGCGGCGCTGGCGCTGGCCCGGCGGCTGGGCCGGGCGCCGCGGTCGATCGCGACGGAGGTTCTGGCCCGCGCGGAACTCGACGACCTCTGCGCCACGGCCGAGGTCTCCGGGCCGGGCTTCCTCAACCTGACGGTCGCCGAGCGGGCCCTCGGTGGGCTGGTCTCCGCCCTGGCCACCGACCCGCGGCTCGGCGTGCCGGTCAGCGCCACCCCGGAAACGGTGGTGGTCGACTACTCGGCGCCCAACGTGGCGAAGGAGATGCACGTCGGGCACCTGCGCTCGACGGTGATCGGCGACGCGGCGGCCCGGCTGCTGGAGTGGCTCGGGCACCGGGTGATCCGGGCCAACCACCTGGGCGACTGGGGCACGCCGTTCGGGATGCTGATCGAGCACCTGGTCGACCTGGGCGAGGCCGAGGCGACGCAGGAACTGTCGATGGGCGACCTGGACTCGTTCTACAAGACCGCCCGGGCGAAGTTCGACGCCGACGAGGCGTTCCGGGAGCGGTCCCGGCTGCGGGTGGTGGCGTTGCAGGGCGGCGACGAGGCGACGCTGCGGCTCTGGCGGCTCCTCGTCGAGCAGTCCGAACGCTACTTCCTGACCGTCTACGACCTGCTCGACGTGACCCTGACCGACCGCGACTTCCACGGCGAGAGCAGCTACAACGCCCTGCTCGCCCCGGTGGTCGCGGACCTGGACCGGCTCGGCCTGCTCCGGGAGAGCGACGGCGCCGCCTGCGTCTTCCCGCCCGGCTCGGTCGGCCGGGACGGCGCGCCGCTGCCGCTGATCGTGCGCAAGTCAGACGGCGGTTACGGCTACCCGGCCACCGACCTGGCGGCGATCCGGCACCGCGCCGGCGGGCTGGGCGCAACCCGGCTGCTCTACGTGGTCGGCCTGCCGCAGCGGCGGCACTTCGAGATGGTGTACGCGGTGGCGGAGCAGGCCGGTTGGCTGACCGCGCCGGCGCGGGCGGAGCACGTCGGGTTCGGCTCGATCCTGGGACCGGACGGGCGCATGCTGCGCAGCCGGGCCGGCGAGTCGGTCAAGCTGGTCGGCCTGCTGGAGGAGGCGATCGCCCGGGCCACCACGATGGCCCACAGCCGGAACCCGGAGCTGGGCGAGGCGGAGGCGGCCGAGGTGGGCCGGGCGGTCGGCATCGGCGCGGTGAAGTACGCCGACCTGTCCAGCGACCGGCACCGGGACTACGTGTTGGACTGGGAGCGGATGCTGTCGCTGGACGGCAACACCGCGCCCTACCTCCAGTACGCGTACTCCCGGATCCGGTCGATCTTCCGGCGGGCCGGCGGGACGGCCCGGCTCGACGCGGGCATCTCGCTGGCCGAGCCGGCGGAGCGGGCGCTCGCCTTCGAGCTGGTCGGCTTCGGCGCGGTGGTCGCCCAGGTGGAGCGAAGCCTGGAGTTCCACCACCTGGCCGGTTACCTGCACCGGCTGGCGACCGCGTTCAGCGCGTTCTACGAGCGCTGCCCGGTGCTGCGAGCCGACGAGCCGGTCCGGGACAGTCGGCTGGTGCTCTGCGAGCTGACCGCACGGGTGCTGCGGCAGGGACTGCACCTGCTCGGCATCCGCACGCCGGAGCGGATGTGACCGCCGAATCAGGATGAATGGTTCACGCCCTGCCGGGCACATGACGCTCATGAGAGGGCTGCCCAACCAGGCACTGCTGCCGGTCGTCGAGGACCTGGACCAGCTCGTCGTCCTGTTCTGCGGGAGCGGACCGGGGGAGGAGCTGTACGTCCGCTGGTCGGTGGGACCCGACGCCGACCTCGCGGGCGGGCACGGGGCCGAGCAGTCCAGCAAGGACGCGCTGACCGGGATCGACCTGCCCGGCCTCTCCGCGAATCCCCTCGCGGTGGAGTCCTGGTGGGGGGATCGGCCGCTGCGCCTCTGGGTGGCCCGCCGACTCTACGACTACTGCCACCTCCGGCAGCTGCGCGGCCCGGGCGTACGCCCCTGGGTGCTGGTCGGGGAGCAGTGCGGACGCGGGCCGGACAACGAGCCGCTGGTCCAGTGCCGGCGCCCGGTTGCCTGGGTGTCGGAGCGGGCGCTGCGCGAGGCGGAGCAGGCGGTGCAGGAGCAGGCGTCCGCCGAGTGGGGGCCACTGCACCGGGCGGACTGACAGGGTGGCGGCGCCGGCACGGTGGCCGGCGCCGCCACACCGGCTCACGGAACGATGGACTTCGGGGTGGTCTTCGAGTCCAACCAGGTGGTGATCAGCTTGGTGAGGTCGCGGCCGGTCTGCTTGTTCACGAAGGCGATGAACGAGGCCCGGTCCTGCTGGGTGTTCTTCTGCTGCTGCACCCAGGCGGTGGCCAGGGCGAAGAACTTCTTGTCACCGATCAGGTTGTGGATCTCCCGCAGCATCGCCTCCGGGCAGAGGTAGACGTTGCCCTCGGCGAAGTTCTTTGGGTTGGGCTTGCCGGGCGGGCCCAGCTTCTTGCGCAGCTTGGCGTCGGCCTCGCGGGTGTACCGGTCCAGGCTGGCGTCGCTGAGGTTGAGGACGTCCTGGGTGTAGAGATCCTGGGCATAGGTGGCGAAGCCCTCGTTGAGCCACAGGTCGGTCCAGGTGGTCGGGGTGACCGAGTCGCCGAACCACTGGTGGGCGTACTCGTGAAGCAGGTCGACGCCCCAGCGGTCCCGCCGGGCCTTGGTGTTCTCGATCTTCCGGCCCATGGTGATCATCTGCTGGGTCTCCATGCCGGATTCCGAGTCCACCACCACGACTCCGCCGGACGGGAACGGGTACGGCCCGAACCGCTTCTCCAGCCAGGCGATGTACTGCGGGGACTTCTTCAGGTACGGCAGCAGTTTGTCGTCGGTGCCCTTGCGGTACCAGTACGTCAGCGGCAGGCCGTGCGGGCCCTTGACGGTCAGCTTCTGGTACTTGCCAACGGCGAGAGTGGTGAGGTAGCTGGCCACCGGGTCGGCGCTGCGGTACGTGAAGGTGGTGCCGGTCTGGCCGGCGGGCGTGCCGCTGGCGATCGCGGACCAGCCCGCCGGCACCGTCACCTGGATGTCGTAGAGCGCCTCGTCGGACGGCATGTCGTTCGCCGGGTACCAGGTGAAGGCCCCGAACGGCTCCTGCATCGTCCAGAGGCCGCCCTCCTTGGTGACGGTCAGCCCCAGGGCCTCCACATCGCTGCGGTGCGACGGCATCGGCGTGGTCTTCGGCCTGCCGTGGTACTTCACCACCAGGGTGACCGGCTTGTCGGCGGTGACCGGGGCGGCGACGGTCAACTTCTCCTTGGCCACCGTGCCGGTGACCGTCGTGCCATCCAGCGTCACCCCGTCCACCTGGTACGGCATGAAGTCGAGGACGAGGCTCGGCGCGTCCTTCGTGGGACGGATCCGGAGGGTGGCGGTGCCGGTGAGAGTCTTCGTCGGTGGCGCCCACTCCAGGGCCAGGCCGTAGTGCAGGACGTCCAGCGCGGCGGTGCCACGGGCCGGGTAGATCGGGTCGGCCACCGGAGTCGAGTTCCCGGCGCGCCAGGCCGTGTAGTCGACCGCGGGCACGGTCGGGCTGGGGCTGGCCGAGGGGGACGAGGAGCCGCTCGCCGGGGTGTCCGGGTTCGAGGTGCAGCCGGCCACGAGCAGCGGCGGCAGGAGCAGGGTAAGGAGTACAGGGTGACGCATCAGCGCACCGTACGTGAGTCGGCGTTTTCCGTGGGGGCAGGTGGCGCAGCCGGGTGCCGACCGGCTTTCCGATTCGGTGCCGTACGCCAACGGCTACACCAAGACGGTCGCCACGGTCACGGGCAGTCCCACCGGACCGTCGGGTGCGACACTCGGCGCATGATCGATGCTGCTCGGACGGCCACGACAGCACATCTCCGCCAGCTCGACATGCGGGTTCCCGGCCTGGTCACGGGCCTCCTGATCACCGGCTCGATACCGCTCGGCGACTTCCAGGCCTGGGTCAGCGACATCGACTTCGTCGCGGTCATGGACGCCGAACCGTCGCCCGCCCAACTCGCGGCACTCCCCGAGGTGCACGCGCAACTGCCGTCCGGTCCCCACTACGACGGCATCTACCTCACCCGGGAACAACTGGCGGCCAGTTCCCGCGTCGACGACGTGGCCCCGCAGATCCTGGCCGGCGAGTTCACGCCCGCCAAGCCGGCCGGCCAGTTGAACCCGGTCACCTGGCTCGAGGTGGCTCGGCACGGCGTTCCCGTCCGTGGTGACCGGCCAGCCGTCGCCCTGGATGAAGACCATCTGCGAGCCTGGCTGCGCGGCAACCTCTCGGGCTACTGGAGCACCTGGGTAGCAAAAGCTCGCAGGGAGCTCGGGACGCTGGTCGCGGACGATCCCATCCCAGCCGAGACCATGGTCTGGGGAGTCACCGGACCGAGCCGACTCCACCACACGCTCGCGACGGGTGATGTCACCACCAGGAGCGGGGCGTGCCGCTACACCGCCGAGCGCTTCCCCGCGTGGGCGGAGCTCTGCGACCGGGCGATGCGAGCCCGGGCGGGGGCGGATGTGCGCTTCACGGTCACGGACGGCTGGGCCATGACCGAACTGATGACGGCCGTCATCGCCGATGCCCTCAACCGGTGTGGCGTGGGCGACGGGACTCGTACGGGCAACTGATGGAAACGCTCGCCGCTCCGCTGAGGGAGGGGTTTCCCCGCGGTCCCGGCGGGGACGAAAGCCCCCGACCTCGCCGTTATGGCTGGTCGCTCTTCCTTTGCTTATGTCCGTGGGTTGCTCGCCCGTCCTCTTCGGATTATTAGCTAGCGCAGCGATTGGAACGTGGCGCGGATGTCTTCCGAGAGCAACTGCGGCTGCTCCCAGGCCGCGAAGTGCCCGCCCCTGTCGTGCCGGTTGTAATGGACGAGGTTGGGGTACGCCCGCTCCGTCCAGCTGCGCGGAGCCCGATAGATCTCGTCGGGGAAGATGCTCACGCCGACCGGGATCGTCACGCCCTTGGCAGCGAAGAAGGGGAGCTTGTTCTCCCAGTACAGCCGCGCCGAGGACACCCCGCTGTTGGTCAGCCAGAACAGCGTGATGTTGTCCAGGATGTCGTCGCGCGTGAGGTCGCTCGGCTTTCGCAGACGTCCCTCGAGGACCTGCTGAACGATGCCGGGCTGACCGCTCCCGTCGCCGTGGTCGAGCATGAACGCGGCGAGATCGATGGGTGAGTCCGCCAGACCGTAGAGCGTCTGCGGGCGCGTCCCCATGATCAGCCCGTACGCCACGTGCGTCCCGAAGAACTTGACCATCTGCTCGTACGTGCTCAGCTCCTCGTCGGAGAGACCGCCCGGCGCCGGACTGCCGGCAAAAGCCGCGAGGAAGAGGTCCGGCGGAACCGCGCCGGGAAAGTTGGTGTGGATGCCGATCAGCTCCGGTGGCGCCGGCTCGGCGGCCGCCGGATCGGCGCGGCCGCCGGCCATCGCGTCGACGACGATCCCGCCCCAGTCGCCGCCCTGCGCGACGAACCGGGTGTACCCGAGCCGCTTCATGACCTCGACGTAGGCCTTCCCGATGTGCACGGGGTCCCAGCCGGTCGTGTTCGGCTGGCCGGAGAACCCGTATCCGGGCATCGACGGGATCACGACGTGGAAGGCGTCCGACGGGCTCGCGCCGTGCGCCGCCGGATCCGTGAGCGGGCCGATGATCTTCAGCTGCTCGATGATCGACCCGGGCCAGCCATGGCAGACGACCAGCGGGAGCGCGTCCTCGTGCTTCGAGCGAACGTGGATGAAGTGGATTTCCAGACCGTCGATCTCGGTGACGAAGTGGGGGAGGGCCTTCAGCCGCGTCTCGCACTTGCGCCAGTCGTAGTCGTTCGCCCAGTAGCGAGCGAGGTCCTGCATGAGCGAGAGCGGCACGCCCTGCGAGTCATCGTCGACGGTCTCTTTGTTCGGCCAGCGCGTGGCCCTGATGCGCGCGCGCAGATCCTCAAGGTCCGCCTCGGGAACCTCGATATTGAATGGCCGCACTTCTGCGGCGCCCGTTCGCGCTTCCGTCTTGACGGCCACGCAGGCCTCCCTTCTGCTTTGAACGCCTTTTGAGGCCGAGCGGGTGGTCTCCGCCCGCCTACCGCAGACAAATGGCATGCCCCCGGCTCCTGCCTCCCGAGGGGCATCTTCGGTAAGGCGCCGCCCGAACTTGTGCTAGGCCAGCAGGGGCACGCGGCCCCATCTGTCCAGAGCGTAGGACGCCTTTCCCCGCGTCCAGAGCCATACGAGCAATCCCGGACGGGACGACGCTCAATTTCTGAGGCCGGTACCCTGCGCCGATGCTGGTCCCCAACGGTCTCCGCGAGCGATTTCATGATCCGGCCTTCTGGCAGACGTTCTTCTACGCGGAGGGCGCGGCCCCAGTCCCGGATACCACCGCTGAGCTTTCCGTAGGTGGCGGTTGCCAGCTGGTGCTTGAGGTGCAGGGCCGGTACGACTCCTACGAGCTCGGTATTTGCACCCCGACGTCGGACGGCGTTCGCAGCATCGGCTGGGACGACATGGCTCACTGGCACCCGTTCGCGTTCCGGTGGTGGGAACTCGACGTCATCTGCCGCGCGGTAGCCACCCTCGACCCGCTAATGCCATACCCGGGTCCCGCGCTGGTCCTGCTCTGCCGCTTCGTCAGCGTCCAGGACGACGATGACGTCGAGCAGATCACCTCGACCATGCACACGGCGTTCGAGTCACTGCGCCCGGCTGGCTGGGCTGGTTACTGGCCGAACGTCACCGACTGGCTGGCACGCCGCGACTTCCGCGGACGTGGCGTCTCCTGGACCCGCGACCAGTCGGGCAACCTTTACGCCGTTCAGGAGGACGACAGCGACTACCCCTTCTACAGCATGCGCGGCATGCCCACCGACGACCCGGCAGGCTTCCCGTACGAGGAATGGCGCGACCTTCTCGTAGCAGCCCGCAGCACGCTCGCGGGGTAGGCCAAACGTTAAGCATGAGACGGCGCGTACCTCGAATGCGGCTGATCGGCGGACGCCGCAGTCCGGGGCGGTGCCGGCACGCAGCCGCCGCCCCGGACTCGGCCGTGGGTCAGGCGATCCGGTAGGCCCGCTGGATCGTCTGCGTCACCGTGTTGCCGGCGGTGTCGGTGGCCTTCAGGCGCAGCGAGACGAAGCCGGGCCGTCGCGGATGACTGATGAGGGCGATGCCCCGGTGCACCGGCAACGCGACCCACGTCCGGCCGTCGTCGAACGAGGCCGAGACGTCGAGCGTCCGGCCGGGCGCGGCCGCCGAGCCCGCCAGCCGGTCCAGCGCCACGGGTACGGCCATCGTCGTGCCGGCCCGTGCCGCGTTGGTGTCGTCGAGCGCGGGTGTCGGCCGGGCCGTCGTCAGGGGCAGCCGCTCCGGCGTCGACGTGTGCGCCGAGGTGAAGGTCCAGGCCACCGAGACCGAGGTCGACAGGGTGTCCGGGGCGCCGCGGGTGACGGTCGCCTCCAGGCGGTAGGTGGCCTTGCCGGCGGGCACCGGGAAGTCCGCGTACGGGCCGTCCGCGGTGGCGATCTCCTTACCGTTGCGCGACAACCGGAGGTGGACCTGCAGGTCGTCGCGGCTGGCGGGGCGGCCGGCCGCGTCGCCGAACAGGGGCGGCGATGCGACCGAGATGGTGTCGCCGTCGCGGCCCGCGTACCCGAGCGGTGACCAAGCCGGGGCCTGGCCCACCGTGGGCCCGAAGGGTGCCGCGTTCCAGGTCTGGGTGTACGTCCTGCCCGGCTGGAAGGTGGACTCCTGCGTGGTGAGGTTGTCGCCCTCGACGAACGTGGACGTCCAGACGATGCCGCCGTCGGTGTTGTAGTACTCGGTGGCGTGGAACGGCAGGTCGACCGACGTGCTCGAACCGATCGGGCCGGGGCCGCCGGGGGACGCCGCGCGGTGGAAGCGGGCGGCGGTCGCGGTGGTGGACTGGCTGCGGTAGGTCGCCTTGACGGTGGCGAGGTTCTTCGGTGAGAGCTTCTTGGTGAGGCCTGTGAACATGTCGCCCTGGCGGACGTACGCGAGGTCGTACGTGTAGGGGCTGTTCCGAAAGGTCCCGTCGGGGCCTGGGCGGGCGAGCCCGATGCCCAGCGTCGCGGTGAACTCGGGGGCGGCGACGGCGGGCCCGATCCGGCCGAAGAAGACGTTCGCGAACGACATCCCGCTGAGCTGGACACCCGGGTAGCGGAAGTCGTCGTTCCAGTTCGCGCTCACGTTGATCGCCAGCGGTGCGGCGTCCCGCTGGGGCACGGTCAGCGAGACCGGCCGGGCGGTACGGGCGTCGAGCGCCTCGGTGACCGGGCCGCGTACGTCCAGGACCGGCTGCGCGAGCAGGGTCGACAGGTCGCCCTCGTGGATGGTGCTGTACAGCGCGTAGCGGCCCTTGGGCAGCCGCAGGGTGCCGCCGCCCGGTTGTCCGACGAGGTTGCTGAACTCGCCGGTGCTCAGGTTCGCCGCCACGGTCTCGTACTCGGTGGCCGGTCCGCCGTCGCGCCCGGTGTGGTTGAGCCGGACGTCGTAGCTCTCGATCTCCCGGTTGAGCGCGAACGGCGTCCGTACCCGCAGGTCCCCGGCGCCCGTGGCGATCAGCGCGCCCTGGTAGACGCCGTCGGGAGCGTCCACCCGGGTGTCCACGGTGATCGTCGCCTCGGCGCGGCCGCCGGCCGGCACCACCAGGGTGGCCGGGCTGACGGTGATCATGCCGGCCGGCGCCGGAGTGACGGCCAGGGACAGGGTGACCGGCGCGGTGCTCGTGTTGCGGTAGCCGATGACGCGGGAGAACGGGGTGTCGTCGGCGTGGGGCCAGCGCTGGACCGGGAAGTCGATCGCGCCGACCTCGGCGGCGATCGGCTGGGCGACCGCGCGGCCGATGTCCACCCGGCCGGCGCCCAGCTCGTAGAGGGTGTTCTCGGCGGCCGGCTCGGCAGAGCCCAGCAGAGCGGCCTTGAGCTGCGGGCCGGACCAGTCGGGATGCTGTCCGGCGAGGATCGCGGCCGAACCCGCCACGTGCGGAGTTGCCATCGACGTGCCCGACATGGAGGCGTAGCCGCCGCCGGGGGCAGCCGCCACGATGTCGACGCCCGGGGCGCTGATCTCGGGCTTGATGTGGTTGTCGCCGATGCGGGGACCCCGGCTGGAGAAGTACGCCCGCTGGTCGTCGGCGTCGACCGCGGCGACGGCGAGGGCGTCGTCCGCGGTGGCCGGCGACGAGACCGACTTCGGTTTGCCCTCGTTGCCGGCGGCGACCACGAAGAGTGTGCCGTACCGCTGACTCAGGTCCTGGACCGCCGTCTCCAGCGGGTCCAGACCCGGCGTGTCGGTGCCGCCCACGCTCAGGTTGACCACCCTGGCCTGCGACGCGGCCCACTCCATGCCGGTGATGATGTCCGAGTCCTGGCACTCGTAGGTGGCGCACACCTTGCCGACGACGAGCTTCGCGCCCGGGGCCACGCCGCGGTTCCTGCCGCCGGAGGCGGCGCCGCTGCCCATGATGGTCGACGCCACGTGGGTGCCGTGGCCGACGGTGTCTCCGGGGTCGTTGCCGCCGGTGAAGTCCCGGACCGCGGCGAGGTGTCCGGCGAAGTCGGGGTGGTTGGCGTCGATCCCGGTGTCCAGCACGCCGACGGTGACGCCGGTGCCGTCGAAGCCGGCCTGCCAGGCCGCCGGGGCACCGATGTGCGGCACGCTGTGCTCCAGGGAGACCCGGCGCTTGCCGTCGAGCCAGACGTGGGTGATTCCGGCGGCGAGCGTGCGCTGCGACGGCGTGCCGCGGGTGAGTGACGACCAGAGCTCGACCCGGTCGTCCCGGCGGGCCCGCACGGCCAGCGCGTGGGCGGCGGGCAGGTCGGCCCGCACCCGGGCCGCACCGCCGGTGGCGGACCGCGCCTGCGCCGCCATGTTCTCCGGGTACGCGACCAGCAGCGGTAGCTCGGCCGTCCGGTCGTCGTAGCCGAACTGGCCCAGAGCGGTGAGGTCGAACAGCCGGCGGTCGAGTCGCCCGTCGTGCAGCAGCGGCACCGCGTCCACCGGGACGACGTACTGGTGGCCGCCCTCCCGGCTGCTCACGAACCGCATGCCGGCCCGCCCCGGTCCTCGCTGGATCTCCGGGTGGCCGTCCGCGTCCAGCGACACCCGGTCCCCGGTGATCAGCGTGAAGGTGCCGGGCGTGCCGGGGAGCGCGGCCGCCGACCTCTCCTGCGCGTCCGCCGGGTGAGCCGTCAGGCCCGCCGCGGCCAGCGCGGTCGCGAGCAGCCCGGCTGTCAGGGCGCGTCGTTGCCGTCGTCGCACATCGTCCTCTCCGCCACGGGTCTCTCCCGGGTCGGCACGATGACGCCTCGCCCGGTGGACGGGTTGATCTTCTGGGGTGTGATGGTGGTCACAATCGTGACCCGTGCCGGCGCGGCCGATTGCCCCTGCCCTGTTGCATTCCGCGGTAACCGCGGGACGAGGCTTCGGGGGGCACCGGTCAGATGCGTGACGCCGAGGAGTTCGACGCCTTCTACGCGGCCTGCGCGGGACGGGTCGTGGGTCACGTCTTTGCGCTGACCGGTAACCGCGGCGAGGCAGAGGATGCCGTCGCCGAGGCTTTCATGCGGGCCTGGCAGCGCTGGCGGACTGTGCGGGAGGCGGACAGCCCGGAGGCGTGGGTCCGCCGGGTCGCCTCCCGGATCGCGGTGAGCAGCTGGCGCAAGACGTTCAACCGGATACGTGCACACCGTCGGGCCGCCGTCGACCAGAGCGTGCCCGGACTCAGCGAGGACCACGTCGCCCTGCTACAGGCGCTGCAGCGGCTGAGCGCCAACCAGCGCCGCGCCGTCGTGCTGCACCACCTGAACGATCTCAGCGTTGCCGAGGTGGCAACCGAGATGCGGGTGCCCATCGGGACCGTCAAGTCGTACCTTGCCCGCGGTCGAAGAGCGATGGCCGGAATGCTGACCGAGGCACACCAGGAGGGGGCCTCCCATGGCTGATCCGCACGACGACCTCACGGCAGTCGCCGACGGAGTCCGGCGAGTCACGACGCTGCCCGCAGCGCAGACATTGCGCCGCCGCAGCGACCAGCGCCGGCGGCGCCGGGCGGCCGTCACCGGCGCGGGCCTGGCCGTGCTGGTCGTGACCGCTGGCGCCACCCTGCTGCCGGCACGGGACCACGTCGAGACGCCGGACCGGGGCGTTGTTGGCCCAGCGGGCGAGGTCCCGCCATCGGTCGCCCCGTCCGTGACCGCGTCGGCGGGACCGCAGGAGATCCTCGACGGTCGGCGGCAGGTCCTGATCGTGGTGCCCGGCATGGGTGGGGCCGCGTTGGCGATCGGCCGTGACAACGACCGGGTGCGGGCCACCACCGAGCGGGGCATCGACGACCGGGCGCTGTGGGTCCTACACCCCGAGGGGGACAGATTCCGGATCATGCTGACCACGCCGCGCGGCGCCAGCCAGGTCTGCATGACCGTCGTGCACGACGCCGCCCCGGGCAGCGTCCGCGGCCGGGTGTGCGACCCGACCGCGCCGACGCAGCTCTTCCGGATCGAGCAGGTCGCCGACGGGAGCTACTCGATCTTCCAGGGGAAGCGCTACGTCCAGGTGATCGACGGCACCAACGCCCTGGTCCCCGACCTGCCCGAGGGCCTGACTACCACGTACGAGTTCGAGGACCGCGGTCCCGCCGCCGCCGAGCGGTTGGACGGCGGGAGCAGCCCCACCCGCTGAGCAACGCCAAGACCGCGTGAAGATCGTCCGGTTGGGCATTAAGAACCCGTCAAGATCGCGGGCGAGGGTTTGGGCACGACGTTGACTAGTACGGCAGCCGCCGTTTGAGATGTTGCTGGTGAGGGCCGGTAGACGAGGTGCGGCCACCGCGTGATCGTCTGTCTGCTGTGGACAAAACTTCAGATCTGGCGGTGGCCGCGTGCCACAGCGTAAACCCTGCCCGATGGCGGCAGGTCCTGACCGGGGTGTGCGATGCGTTCGCGGGACGGTTCGGGCGGGTCGAGCCACGCCGGGCGGCGGTGGCGTTCGTGACCGGGCTGCTGGCCGACATCGAGGTCAAGACGTGCTGGCAGTTGGCGGAGCAGGCCGGGCACGCCCGGCCGGACGCGATGCAAAGGTTGTTGTATCGGGCGGTGTGGGACGCCGACGCCGTCCGTGACGACGTGCGGGCGGTGATCGTCGACCGGTTCGGTGACCCGGACGCGGTCCTGGTCGTCGACGAGACCGGGGACCTGAAGAAGGGTGTGCACACGGTCGGGGTGCAACGCCAGTACACGGGCACCGCCGGCAGGATCGAGAACGCGCAGGTGGGGGTCTTCTGCGGCTACGCCCGCCGGCATGGGCACACGCTGATCGACCGTAGGGTCTACCTGCCGATGTCCTGGACTGATGACCGGGACCGCTGCCAGGGCGCCGGAGTCCCCGACGAGGTCGCCTTCGCCACGAAAGCCGAGCTGGCCGCCGACATGATCACCGCAGCCCTCGACGCCGGCGTCCCCGCCGCATGGGCGGCCGCGGACGAGGCCTACGGCAACAGCAGCGTCTTCCGCGCCCACCTGCGCCAACACCAGCTGGGCTATGTCCTGGCCGTGTCCCGCAGCCACCTGGTCCCTCTCAACGGCGGCAAGGTCCGCCTCCGGGCTGACCGGGTCGTCGCCGAGCTACCGGGATCGGCGTGGCAGCGCCGCAGCGCTGGAGCCGGGTCGAAAGGGCCCCGCTACTACGACTGGACCTGGCTCGACGATGTCACCACCGACGCCGACCCCGACGACGGCGGCCACCACAGCCTCCTGATCCGCCGCAACACCACCACCGGTGAGCTGGCCTTCTACCGCTGCTGGACCCCACACCCGGCCACCCTGGCCCAACTCGTCCGGGTGGCGGGCATCCGTTGGACGGTCGAGGAAAGCTTCCAAGCCGCCAAGGGCCAGGTCGGCCTGGACCAGCACCAGGTCCGCCGCTGGGACTCCTGGCACCGCTTCACCACCCTCGCCCTGGCCGCCCTCGCCGTTCTGGCGATCTGCGCCGCCGACGCCACCGACGACCCGGCCGACACAGGGATGATCAAACTGACCCTCAACGAGGTCCGCCGGATGATCAACACCCTCGTTCTTCGCCCAATCCGCGACCTCACCCACCGTCTGCGCTGGTCAGACTGGCGACGCCGCCATCAAGCCCGAGCCCGACAAGCCCACTACACCCGACGCCTCAACCTCGAACTCCAGCCATGATCCCGAACGGCGGCTGCCGTACTAGGCGTCGTGTTGGAGTGGATGAAACGGATGGTCGTCGGCCGCCCCTTGCGCAGCGACCGGCTCGGCGAGCAGGTGCTGCCCAAGCGGATCGCCCTGCCGGTGTTCGCCAGCGACCCGCTGTCGTCGGTGGCCTACGCCACCCAGGAGATCATGCTTGTGCTGACCCTGGGCGGGCTGTCCTACCTGTTCATGGCGCCGTGGATCGGCCTGGCGGTCATCGTCCTGCTCGCAGTCGTGGTGATGTCCTACCGGCAGGTGGTGCGCGCCTATCCGTCCGGTGGCGGCTCCTATGAGGTCGCCACCACGAATCTAGGTCCCTCGGCTGGCCTCGTGGTCGCAGCTGCGCTGCTGGTGGACTACGTGATGACGGTCGCGGTGTCGGTCGCTGCCGGCGTCGACAACATCATTTCCGCTTTTCCGGACCTCAACCCGTGGCGTGTGCCGATCAACCTTGGGTTCGTGGCCATCCTGACCGCGATGAACCTGCGCGGCGTACGCGAATCTGGGCGCATCTTCGCCGTGCACCACGACCCTGTTCCTGGTGGTGGCACGGGCGCGGTGGCGCTGGAGCACCTGGCAGTTGGCGCTGTTCGCGGTGGTCTTCGGCAGCATCGAGCTGACCTTCTTCACCGCGAACCTGGCCAAGGTCACCCACGGCGGTTGGCTGACGCTGCTCATCGCGATCGTCCTGTTCACGGTCCTGCTGACGTGGCGGCGTGGAGCCGGGCTCGTCACCGCCCGGCGGACCGAACGGGAAGGACCGCTGCGCGACTTCATTGACACCCTGCACGCCACGAACATCCCCTGGGTGCCGGGCACCGCGGTGTTCCCCCACCACCCCAACAAAGAGACGACTCCCCTGGCACTGCGCGCGAACGTCGCGCACAACCACGCGAGAGAATTGTGATCATTACCGGTCGCACCGCCAACGTCCCGCACATCCCGTGGGATCAACGCCTGACCATCGACGATCTCGGCGACCCGAACGACGGCATCATCCACATCACCGCCGTCTTCGGTTTTCAGGACCCCACCGATTTCCCTGAGGTCCTACGCCACGCCGCCCCTCACCCCCTCGCCAATTGGATCGATCTCGACCAGGTCTCCTACTTCGTCTCGAGGATCACTCTGCGGTGCACCCGTCAGCCCGGCATGGCCATCTGGCGTAAACGCCTGTTCATCGGCCTCGCCCACAACGCCGCCAGCCATGCCGAGTTCCTTCACCTGCCCGAGGAACGCACGATCGTCCTCAGCGCCGAAGTCCCCGTCTGAATCCGCCCCGATCAGCCCGCGCTGCTCAACGGGTCCGCCAAGGTACGGGTAGCTGCACCACAGCCACCCGGCGGTGTTCCCACCTTCACCGCCCCCTCCGACACGGTCTTTGACACCGCCTGGCCAGGGCGACCAGGCTCACCCGACGGGGGTCGAAGCTCTCGGCCATGGCACCAAGATCAGGCCGTCTCCAGGCCGTCTGAGGTGGACCGACGGTGGCCACCAACGACCATCGGTGACGGATCCGCGCCGAGGTCGCGCGGCATCTCGCCCGATTCCGGTTACTAGGTCCCTCCGCTAGATCAATACCGCTGGGGGGAAGAGCTTTCGACTTCTCGCCCCGGCCTCGAGCGATGACGCGAAAATAGTTCATATGAGGATGTCGTCTGCCCTGCTTCTGTCGGTCGTACTCGTGGCTGGCTGTGGCGGCCCGCTCAGCCGCGCGGACACCAAGCGGCCCGGGCGAGCTTCGACCGCCAGCCAGTCGCCTGCGCCGAAATCCCAGATCACCGTCGTCGCCGCCGGTGACCTCTTGGTGCATCCCGAGTTGACGGCCCAGGCCGCGACCGACGCCCGCGCCGCCGGACGCGCCGGCCACGATTTCACCCAGGTCCTGGCCGCGATACGGCCAGTGGTGAGCCGGGCCGACCTGGCGATCTGCCACATGGAGACCCCACTGGGGGAGCCGTCCGGCCCGTTCACCGGGTACCCGATCTTCAGCGTGCCCCCCGAACTGGCCGATGCCGCAGCATGGGCTGGTTTCGACACCTGCTCGACAGCGTCCAACCACTCCCTCGACACGGGTCTACCGGGAATCGGCCGCACCTTGGACAGGCTGGACCGGGTCGGATTACGCCATGCCGGGACCGCGCGCAGCGCGCAGGAGGCGGCGCGGCCCAACATTCTCGACGTGGCCGGGGTAAAGGTGGCCCAGTTGTCGTACACCTTCGGTTTCAACGGCATCCCTCGGCCTGCCGGCCAGGACTGGGTGGCGAACCTCATCGACCGCAACGCCGTCTTGGCCGAGGCACGGCGGGCCCGCGCCCAGGGTGCGGAGATTGTCATCCTGTCGATGCACTGGGGCGCGGAGTACCAGAACAAACCGAACGACGACCAACTCCAGCTCGCCCGGGATCTCCTCGCCTCCCCCGACATCGACCTCATCGTGGGCCACCACGTACACGTGGTACAGCCGTTTGAAAAGATCGGCACGAAGTGGGTGGCGTACGGGCTGGGCAACTTGACCACGTACGGCTCTGAGGAGAGCACCCAGCAGGCGGTGGTGCCAGAGTTCACCTTCACCCGTACGGTGTCGGGCCGATGGGAGGTGAGCGGCGTCGAGGTGCACGCCACCTGGATGCAGTACCAGCCGGCGGCCCGGGTGGTCGACCTGGCCAGCGCTGTAAACGACGTCCGGGCGCCCGAGGAGCGCCGGACCGACCTGGCCCGCGTCCAGCAGCAGATCACCCGGTACGTCGACATGCGCGGTGCCCTGGCCGCCGGGCTACGGATGCGGCGCTGACCGTCACGCGTCTTCCCCGAAGGGCCACAGCACCGCGACCTCGCGTCGACCTAGACCACCATCAAGGGGTGCCCGCGCCGCTACGGTGACAGGGGCCACCGCCGCGCCGGGCGGCCAGCCTGGGTCGCCGACCGGCTGGAGCCGCTGACGCCTAGGGGAGTCCAAACCCCTCACGCCGAGAAATGCCCACCTACGAGCGCTTCCTCGAGAAGCGGCTCGAACCCGGCGGCGCGATCATCCTCCACGAGTGCACCCGCGACCGGCGCACTAGAAAAGTGGCCGACCGGGTGTACTTCCAGTTCGGCGCCCTCGGCGGAGTCTCGGCGGGCGAATACCACGACAGCGGCGACCGGATCGCCCACTACCTGCAGCGCGAGGGCTCGCCCGACCAGCGGTGGACGCCGCCCGGGCCGTACCGCGCGGCCTGGTCGTCGACCTCGTGGCTCCCGGCTCGATCGCCGTGATCAAGGCGACTGACAGGCTGGTATCAGTTGGGGACCAGACCGGTCATCGTCGACGAGTCAGCGTTGGGGGAATGAGCGGACGGGTGCGGGCACTGCGATACCTACCTCGTCGCCTCGGCGAGGTACCCGATCGCCGGGGACGCGCGCGACCAGGCGGGTGGTCTGGTGGACCAGATCTAGGCGGACCATCGCGTCGGCGCCTTGGTAGGTCACCGACGAGACCGATGCTCTGGTGTCGGACGGCTCGCGCACGACGAGTTGCTCGGGTCGAACCATCACGAGTACGTCGCCGGTGGCCGGTTCGGCCAGGTCGAGTTGGCCCAGACAGCAGTAGACGGTCCGGCCGACGGCCCGCCCGCTGAGGAGCATCGCGTCGCCCAGGAACCGGCCGACCTCGGGCGTGGCCGGTGCGCCGTACACGCCGGCCGGGCTGTCGATCTGGGCGAACCGGCCGTCGAACATGACGGCCACCTGGTCGGCGAACGACAGCGCCTCGGCTTGGTCGTGTGTCACGAGCACGGTGGTTGCGTCCCGCTCGGCGAGAGCGGCACGTGTGGCCTCGCGGGTTGCGGCGCGCAGGGCGGTGTCGAGCGATGAGAACGGCTCGTCGAGCAGTACCACTGATGGTTCGCGGGCCAGGGCCCGGGCGAGTGCGACGCGCTGCTGTTGCCCGCCGGACAGCTCATCCGGCCGGCGGCGGGCCAGGCTCGGTGACAGGCCGACTAGCTCGAGCAACGGCTCGACCTGGGCCGCTCGGCGCCGTTCGGCCCGCGGCAGCCCGAAGGTGATGTTGCCGGCGACGTCGAGGTGCGGGAAGAGTGCGCCGTCCTGTCGGACGTAACCGATGCCGCGCCGCTCCGGAGCCACCAATGCAGGTCCGTCGGTAAGTACCTCGCCGCGTACCTCGATTCGCCCCTGGTCGGGCCGGATGAACCCGGCGATCGCCCGCAGCAACGTGGTCTTGCCGCTGCCGGAGGGACCGAGCACCGCGGTAATGCCGCCCGCGCGCACATGCAGATCGACCTGGTCCAGTACCGGCGGGCCGCCGTACCCGACGGTCAGCCCGGTGATGGAGATGCCGGCACCGCTCATCGCTGGTCCAGGATCTGCCGGCGCAGCAGGACGGTGAGCGGGGCGGACAGGGCGATCATCGCCGCAGCGTACGGAGCGCTCGCCACGTAGTCCAACTCGTCGCTGGCCGACCAGAACCCGGTGGCCAGCGTCTCGGTGCCCGTCGGGGCGAGGAGCAGGGTCGCGGTGAGTTCGGTCGACGCCGCGAGGAAGACCAGAACGAATCCCGTTAGCGCCGATGGCAGCACCAGCGGAAGGACCACCCGGATGAGGGTACTGAGTCCGGAGAGCCCTAGCGAACGCGATGCCTCGAGGAGTTCGGGCGGAGCCGCGGCCAAGCCGGACCGCCAGGCGACCATGGCGCGGGGCATGAAGAGCACCGTGTAGGCCAGCACCGCGAGTGCGGCGGTCTGGTAGACCGGACGGGCCCACTGCACCGCCAGCGTCACCAGCGCCAGCCCGATCACCACCCCGGGAAGCGCGCTCGCAAGGTAGGTCACCCGCTCCAGCACGGTCGCCAGTCGAGACGGGTACCGATGCAGCAGCCACGCAACGGGCAGCGCGGCGAGCGACGCCGCCAGGCCCGCCACCACCGCAAGGCCGACGGTTGAACCCGTCGCCGCGAGCAGCGGGCCAACGACCACCGCGCCGGACGTGATCGCCCGCACCAGCCAACGCAGCACCAGCACCAGCGGAACCAGTAGCGCCAACCCGACGAGCGCGGCGAGTGCAGCGGACGCGGGGATGGTCCATGCGCCCAGGCGGTACGCGACCGGACGCTGCCGGGCGCCGGCGCCCATCCGGGCGATCCGTGCGCGGCCGCGCAGCGGCACCTCGAGGGCCAGCAGACCAATGCAGAGCAACACCAGGACTGCGGCCAGCAGACTGCCGGCGGCGTTGCTGAACCCGACCGCGAACTGCTGCAGGATCGCCGTGGTGAAGGTGGGAAACCGCATCATCTGCAGGACGCCGAACTCGGCCAGCAGGTGCAGGGCCACCAGCAACGCGCCGCCGGTGATGGCCGGACGCAACTGCGGCATCGTCACCCGCAGTACCGCTCCCAGACTGGATGAGCCGAGCGACCGTGCGGCGTCCAGGTGGCCCTGGTCGAGCGCCCGCAGCAAAGCCGCGGCCGGCAGGAAGACGAACGGATAGTAGGCCAGGGCTGTGATGAACACCGCGCCACCCAGCCCCTGCACCGCCGGGAGCACCGACGTCCAGGCGTAGCTGCTGACGAACGCCGGGATGGCGAGCGGTGCCAGGAGCAGCGTGCGCCACGTGCCGGCGCCCGGCAGTGTCGTTCGCTCCACCAGCCAGGCCGCACCACAGCCCAGCAGCACGGTGATCGGAACGGTCAGCAGGACCAAGAGCATCGTGTTGCCGAGCAGTTCGGCCGTCCTCGGCCGCAGCAGCAGCCTCGACGCCTCGTCGCCAACGGCAGAAGCCTGACCGATTACGACCAGGACCGGCAGGACCATCACGGCCGCGACCAGGACCGCGGCCGCCACGACAATCCACGGCATCCGGGTGGACCGACGGGCGCGTACGACTGGCCGGGTCGTTACCGGTTCGTCGTACGCGGCGGCGGGCGACTCGCGAAGGTCAGATGATGCCGGCATCGGTCATCAGCTCATTCACCTTGTCGGAGTTCAGCGTGAAGGGGTCGACCGGCGGCGCCTGCAGGCTGTTCAACGGCGGCAGCGCGGGCGCCGAGGCGACACCGCTGCCCACGGCGTACTCCATCGACTGGGAGTCGACCAGCACTTGCTGCCCGGCCTTGCTGGTGATGAAGGCCAGGAACTTGTGGGCCTCGGTCGGCTTCTTCGTCCGGGCCAGCACAGCACCTCCGGACAGCGACACGAACGCGCCGGGGTCCTGGTTGCGGAAGTAGTGCAGGGCCGTGTTGGCGCTGCCTTCCTTGGTGCCAGCCTGGTCTCGGTACCAGTAGTAGTGGTAGATCACTCCGCACTCGATCTCACCGGCGTTGACCGACTTCATCGTGGCGATGTTGTTCTGCAGCACCCGGGCGTTGGACTTCAGGCCGTCCAGCCATTCAGTGGTCTTCTGCTCGCCCTGACCGGCGAGCATGCCCGCGACGATGGCCTGGAAGTCCGCACCACCGGGGGCACACCCCCAGCGGTCCTTCCACTGCGGCCCGGCGAGATCCATCAGCGACTTCGGCAGGTCGGCCTTGTCGAGTTTGGCAGTGTTGTAGACCAGCACCGTGGACCGGGCGGCGATTGAGGTCCACGCCTTCGACGACGGAGTCAGATTGGCCGGCACCTGCCGCCGGGTCGCCTCGTCCAGCGGGGCGAGCAACTTGTTCCGCTCGACCAGCGTCATCGCCGGACTGTTCTCGGTGAGGAACACGTCGGCGGGCGACGCGGAGCCCTCGGCCACGATCTGATGACCCATCGAGGCGTCGGAGCCCTTGCGGACCTGCACCTTGATGCCGGTCGCCGCGGTGAACGCCTCGGCCCACGCTCTGGTGAGGTTCTCGTGCTGCGCGGAGTAGACCTGCAGCGAACCGGGGTCGGCCTCGTACCCGTCCTCGGATTTCGACCCGCACCCCACCAAGCCCACTGCCCCGACGGCCCCGAGGCCGGTCAGGAACGTGCGTCGACGCATGTCATGTCCTCTCTCACGAAGTGCTTTGCCGCCACCTGACTACGGATGGCTGCGACCCCCGGCAGAGGCGACAGCCGCCGGCGCAGGACGTAGTTGCCGACCGCACAGAACCCCAAGCCGGCGGCGATCGCGGCCGCGAACTTGATGATCGGAGAGCCAAAGAACGCGAAAACCTGGAACTGCACGAGGTAGATGTGCAGCGAGGCGGCCGCCAGTGCGCCAAGCGGACGGACGAGCAGCCGCGGTACCGGTAGCGCGGGAACGAGCGCCAGCAACATGAGCCCGACCATGATCGTCAGGTTGCGTGCGGCGTCTCCGGCGAAGAAGCCAAAGGCGGCACCTGCCGCGACCGCCGTCGTGACCAGTCGGCGCCGCCGGCTGTCGGCCGCCGCCATCGCGACTCCCGCCACGAACAGCCACGCCACCGTGCCCGGCAGACCACGCAGCGGACCGTCGTACAACGCGAGCACCAGATAGCGAGGCACCAGCAGCACGGCCAAGGCGACCATCGCAGTGCGCCAGGCGTCGGCGGCGTATGCGGCCCGCAGCCGCGGAACAGCCAGCGCTGCGACTGTGCCGACCATGATCACCAAGTAGGCCTCGACGAACCAGAAGATGTTGCCGTCCTGCGGCCGGGCGAGCCAATGCACCAGCGCAACGTTCGACCAGTGGACCGTTCCGAACCCGAACAGCATCAACGCCGCGACGGTCACCGCCGGGACGACGACCCCGACTGCGATCCGGGCGGTCCGCCGCACGCGCTCCGCTGTCGTCGGCGAGGCGAGTACGTACCTGGCGAACAGGAAGCCGGCGACCGCGAGCAGGATGTGCGCTCCGCCAGGCAGCCGGAACAACCCGACATGACTGCCACAGATCGTCACCACGGCCACGCCGCGCAGGACGACGGTCGTCTCGACCCGCCGCACCAGCGGACGCCGCCACCGGGAACGCGGCAGCCGGTCGGCGAGCGCGACCAGGTCGCGCACCGGGCGATGGTGCCAGTCGGACGGCAGGTCACCGAGCAACCGCGTCAGGCCGACCGACGCCACGACGTGGCTGAAGGAATCGCCGCCGAGCTCGACGAACGACCGATCGGGGTCGATGCCACCGCGGCCGACAAGCGGCTCCAGTACGCCGATCACCGCAGCGGCGGTCTCTGCCTTCGGGGCGGAGGACTCCGTGACGTGCAGGTCGGCACTGCGCCGGCGGTCGAGTTTGCCGTTGGGTAGCAGCGGGAGGTCGTCGACCGCGCGGACCGAGATTACCGACCGGCTGAGACCGGAGACCTGGGCGGCCTGGTCGCGAACCTGGTCGGGGGATTGCTCGCAGCGCCGGTAGGTGACCTGAAGCTTGTCGTCGCAGCCGGTGACGCAGGACTGCAGCCCCCGGCCGAGCAGGGAGCGCTCGACCTGGCCGAGGTCGATCCGGATTCCCATGATCTTCACGAAGTCGGACCGCCGTCCGACAATCCGGACCAGTCCGTCCGCGTCGATCCGCGCCAGGTCGCCGGTCCGAAGCTCAGTGTGCATCCGACCCAGGGCCAGGTCGTCGGGCTGCTCGGCGTATCCGAGCATGACGCCCGGACCCGTGAACACGAGCTCGCCAACCGGGCCATCGGGTGAACCCACCGCTTCGTCGGTTCCGGCCGGGTCGAGCCGGAACGCCGATCCGGCGATCGGCCATCCCACCGCATCGGGGTATCGCTCCGACAGTTCGGGTGGCAGCACGGCCATCCGCGCGGTGGCCTCGGTCTGGCCGTACATCACCGCCAGACCCCAACCGGCCGCGCGGCCCCGAGCCGCGAGCTCTCGCACCCGCGCGGGCGGCAACGCGCCGCCGGCTTGGGCGAGCAACCGGAGCGAAGGCAGATGATCCAGCACACCTTGGACGTCGAGCAGATCCACCACGTGCGGAGTGGCGGCAACCACGGTGACGCGGTCGCGGCGCAGATCATCGGCGAAGCCGGGGTCGGTCACCGACCCGGGCCGCAGCACTGTGGTGGCACCTGCCCGGAGTTGGGCATGCAGCACCGACAGCCCGAAGCAGTAATGCAGCGGTAGCGAGGTGACCGCACGGTCGGCCGGTGTGATTGACAGCGCGGCCGCGATCGCCTCGGCGTTGCTGAGCACGTTGCTGTGGCTGAGCCGAACCAGCTTGGGTGAGCCGGTGCTGCCCGACGTACTGAGCAGCAGCGCCAGATCCGGATGCAGGAGGTGCCGCGGTTCATCGGTGTCACTGTTCGGCGTTGCCGTCTCGAACGTGCCATCCGGGTGGAGCCAGAGGTCGGGCTGGTAGACCGCGGTGATCGACCGATGCTCGGGCGGGGTGATCAGTGCCACGTGCCCGGCCGACATCACCGCCAGATAGCCGAGCACCAGGTCGCGATGCGGGGCCAGCGGCACGTGCACGAGCCGCCGACCAGCCTGTGCTGACGGCAGGCTGGCCGCGAGCGCAGCCACCCGGTCGGCCAGTTCCCCGTAACTGAGGCGGCCGGCCGAGTCGATCAGGGCGGGGTGATGCGCGTCAGCCGTGTCGGACACCGGGACGGCGACGCGCACCCACCGGGGATCCAGCAGAGACACGGTAGGTGAGGCTAACCTAAGCAACCGTGGCTGTCCAACCCTCAACTACGAGCAAGATCACGGTGTTCAACGTCGGTCTGACGGTGGCGCACGTCGGGCTACGGGACGTGCTCGACCACCGCGAGCGGCAGCGCGTCGATCGCACCGTAGCTGAGGCTGATCGCGCTCGGTTCATGCTCGGAGCGGCACTGCTGCGCACCGTCGCCGGCTCAATGCTCGGCCTCCCGGCCGAGGCGGTGACGGTGGACCGCACGTGCTCTCACTGCGGCCGCTGGCACGGCCGGCCGACGCTGCCCGGCACCGCATTGGAAATGTCTGTGTCGCACAGCGGCGCGGTGGTGACCGTTGCCGCCCTGCCCGGCGGCGGGCGGGTTGGGGTCGACGTCGAGCGGACCGGTGATCGGCCGGTGTGGGAGGTAGTCGCCTGGACAATCGCAGAAGCCCAGTTCAAAGCCGGTGGCGGATCGGGCCTGACACTCCACCGGCTGCCGCCCCCGGCGCCTCGGCACGTGCTGACCTTGGCTACCAACCGGGCCGCGGCCACGGTGGAGGTGGTCGACGCGACGACCCTGCTGCCGCCGTCTACATCATGGCAACCCGGCCCCGGACGGCGGCGTAAGTGACCGATCGGGGCGCTCGTTCTTCTCCGACGACCTTTTCAACCGGGCGCTGGCGGGCAGAGTCGGCGAGCGGTGGCGGCACGGATCGTGACAAGGCCGGTTCGCGCTGATCTTGTAACGAAGCGGCGCACGTCATCGCGGACGGCGTCGGCGTCCCACACCGCCGTGCGCAGCAGCCGCTGCATCGCCTGCGGCCCACGATGTCCGGCCTGCTCCGCCAGCCACCAGCAGTTCTTCCGTTCCACCGGCGACAGCAGACCCAACACGAGGTCCCGGGCGCCCTGGTTACACGCCGAGGAATCAGCCCGTGTCCGCCCGACCCCGTCGCCTCTCGACCGCCTGGGCTGCTCTGCGCGCCGCCCGCTATCGCTGGGAGGTATGTCGTCGACCTACTCGGCGCACCGTCCGCGACGCCGAAGGTCGCGTCTTCGTCACGGACGCCCCCAGGTGTCCTTTGGACGGCCGGAGATCCTCTCGGGAGCGGCGCTTCGGACCGGCCCGCCCGCGCAGCAGAGGGTCGTACGAGGCGAGCGGTGGTCAGGCGTGGGAGATCCGCCGGGCCGCCTTCTCCGGCTCCTCCTTGAGCAGGCCCCGGACGTGCAGGAAGGCCAGCAGCTCTGCCAGCTGCCCCGCGTCCAGCCCGTCGACCCGCGCGGGGAGCACCTGGTAGCGCCCGATCCGGAAGATCAGGTGAGCGGGGATGGGCTCGACCCGCTCCAACGCCGGCCAGCGGACGAGGCTGTCCATGGGCTCGCTGGCGGTGCGCACGCCCTCGCCGTCGATGGTCCAGGCGATCGGGACGCCGTAGAACTTCCAGTTGATGCCGACCAGCCTGCGCGTGGCCCGCCAGTAGAGCACGCCGAGCAGTGCGGTGGCGGTACCAGGGATCGCCGCGCCGTACCCGTCGCCGCCGCAGAGGGTGAGCATGGTCATCAGGGCCGTCAGCGCGCCGACGACCCAGTAGGGCAGCAGCATCACCGTACGGAAGGCCCGACGCAGCGCGGCGCCGAGCAGCTTCCGGTCCGGCTGGGTCGTGAAGTGGATGATCATGATCAGACACACTACGGAGTGGCCGACGCAGCTCCTGTATGGGGCATATCGACGAGACCGGAGACCCGGAGGTGCCTGTGGACGGGGTGTCGCCCCGCCATACGGCGACAGCACCCGGAACTGCTCGGTTTCGCCCCGGTGATACCAGCTTGTGGCCCGTGGATGGCCGGCGGGTCCTCTGATCCGTAGCCTCGGCATGGTCGTCCGGAACGGTTCGGCGCAGACTTCGGCCGGTGCTCCCACGCCTGCGGCGCACAGCTAGTGCTCTGACCACAAACGTTGGCGGGGTTGGCCGGTGGTTGGGGAATTGTCGTAGGGGTGGTGTTGGCTTCG
>NZ_JAEMUW010000042.1 GCF_016598485.1 Micromonospora coerulea
GGCTCAAGCAAGCCCTGTGGCTCGCTGGCGTGCAGATGGCTGGCCTGCCGTTGTGCCGGTGGTCCGGCGGTGGCAGTGGGTGTGGAGCAGACGGAGTGGCGGACCGTGCGGGGTGCCCGTCCTGTCGTAGGCTGATGGCGTTGTGGTCCATAGCTTTCCGCAGGCCGCTATACCATTGTTCCCATTCTCGTGGGATTTGTGGTGGGCGGTCGGCGTGCAGGAGGAGTTGCCCGCAGTAGGGGCACCGGCCCTGTTGACTGTCGAGCAGCCGTTGGGTGGTGCGGTCGGCTGGGGGTTGCAGCCTCGGGCGTTGCCGTCGGCTGTTCCAGTAGTCGGCCAGTGCCGCGTCATCAGGTGACGCGGTGCCGGGGACCATCTGGTGCCGCACGATCCTGGTCCAGGTGAATTTCTGCAGGTAGGCGCCGCTGTCGCGGTCGCCGAAGACCCACCGATCTCGCCGGGATGCACGGTTGGAAACGCCAAGTTCAGAACTGTCCTGGCAGACCAGGGTGATTGCGTAGTCGGTCGGCGGGTGTCTTGAGCTGGGAATCTGCGGAGTGAGTGGCCTCTGTGGAGGGCCGGTAGAGCGGGTGAGATCACGTCGGTGATCATGGAGTTCTCTACGCTTCACGACACCCCGAGGATCTCACCCGCCGATGTCATCATGCCCGATCCCCGCACTGTCCGTGGTCGCTGGCCACCCTGACGCGCCACCACCGTCGGTCACCGAGGGTGAGGCAACGGGGCTGCTGCACGCCTTGTCGGTAGTCCCGGATCCCGGCGATCCGCGTGGGGTGCGTTATCCGCTGTCGGGCCTGCTCGCGGTCGCGGTGTGCGCGGTCCTGGCGGGCGCGTCGTCGTTCGCCGCGATCACCGACTGGTTGCACGATCTGGACGAGCAGGCCCGCGACCGGCTCGGCTTCGGTCGTGGGCTGCCGGCGGGTACGACGGTGTGGCGCCTGTTGACCCGCCTGGACGACGGGCTGCTGGCCACCGTCCTGGCCGGTTGGCTGAAGGCCCGTGCCCGGCCGGTTCCACCCCGGCCAGGCAGATACCGCACGGTGATCGCCGTGGATGGGAAGACTGCGGGGAGCCCGCCGCCGCGACGGCGGCCAGGTCCACCTGCTCTCCGCGCTGGACACCAGCACCGGCATCGTCCTGGCCCAGGTCACCATCGCCGCGAAGTCGAACGAAATCCCCGCGTTCGCGCCGTTGCTCGACGCGGTCGAACAAGTGCTGGGCAGCCTGACCGGTCTGCTGTTCATCGCCGACGCCCTGCACGCCCAGACCGCCCAGGCCGAGGAGATCGCCGCCCGCGGCGCCTACCTGATGATCCCGGCGAAAGGCAACCAGCCCACCCTGTTCGCCCAGCTCAAAGCCCTGCCCTGGCCGGAGATCCCGATCGGAGACCGCCGCCGCGACACCGGCCACGGCCGCCGTGAGAGCCATCACCCTGCGGACCCCCGGCGGGATCAGGTTCCCCCACGCCGAGCAGGCCGTCCGGATCACCCGGACCCGCACCACCGGCGCGAAGACCAGCCGCGAGGCCGTCTACTTCACGGTGTCTCTACCCGCCGAGCTGCCCAACCCGCCGATCTGCAGGACTGGGCCCGCCGCGAATGGCACATCGAAGACATGGTCCACCACGTCCGGGACGTCACTTTCCGTGAGGACCTCCACCAGGCCCGCACCGGCACCGGACCCGCCGTCCTGGCCACTCTGCGCAACACCTCGATCGGCTACCACCGCACCAACGGCGACACCAACATCGCCCGCGCGACCCGACGCGCCAACCGCCGCCCACACGACCTCATCACCGCCGTGACCAGCACCTACCCGACAACGCAATGACCCTGGCACGCCTACAGCCAGTCGAAGCTGGCCAACATCATGTTCACCTACCAGGTGGCCGGTCGCCTGGAAGGCAGAAGAGTAACCGCCACCGTGCTGCACCCCGGCGTGGTAAGCACCGGATTCGCCGCCGAGGATGTCCCTCTAATGTGGAGGGTCTTGCTTCCCCTGATCCGGCCGTGGCTCAAGTCTCCCGAAAGGGGTGCGGCCACCTCGATCTACCTGGCCTCCTCATGGGAGGTGCAAGGAATCAGCGGCAGATACTTCGCCAACAGCAAGCCGAAAACGTCAAGCAAGTCCTCCTACGACCGGGCCGCAGCCAAGCGACTATGGCAGGTAAGCGCCGACCTCGTGGGACGCGGATCTAACGGCTAGCCTGGGCCCTTCGGTAAGGGCTGCCCGCATCGTGGCTCTTGAAAGAGGAAGTGCCTTCTGATCTGGGGGGCACGACAATCGTGGCCGGGCGTACCCGGCGCCCGGCCACCGGCATGTCTCCGTTCCTTCCGGGTGGATCGGGACCTTCCAGGCCGCGGACCCGTCCTTGCGGCACCTTCCGTACACAGCGGAGCGGGTCCGATCTCCTGGATCGGACCCGCCACATCCCGGGCGGATCACCGCTCGGGAGCACCTGTCAGGACTCGTCGCTGAAGGTGCCGCCGTAGATGTCGGAGTTGCCGAAGGTGGCCGGGCACTGGTTGTTCGGGCCCGGCCGCAGTTCCGTGGAGTGCGAGGCCGGCAGCTCGGCGGCCTGGTCCCGGTCCTCCGCCTCGTCCGCCACCACCGGATCGGTGGCGCCACCCGTCACGTCCTCGACGAACGCCTGCCGGTAGGTGTTGATCGCCGGGCAGACCGCCGCGTTGCGGACGTCGTTCCACACCGCCGAACCGAAGTCGCGGGTGGCGACGGCGTAGTTGTAGTCGCCGAGAAACTCGGCCGTCAGACCGTTGGCGCTGGAAGCCCGGCCGTCCCCGACGGCGCCCCGGTGGACCGTCGTCCACGCCCCGACGGCCCCGGTCGTACGGTTGACGTCGGCGTGCCGGACCACGCCCTGCATGAGGCGGGACGACGTGGTGTCGCTGCGCCACGGGTCGAGCCAGGCGTTGTAGACCAGCCAGGCGTCGGTGCCGTCCGGGGAGATGGCGATGGCCGGGAAGTTCGCCCGGTCGGCGCCGTCGTTCGCGTTGATCGGCGCCGAGTACGTCTGGCCGCCGTTGCGCGAGCTGGCCACGTACGCGCGTTCCAGGTTGGTGCCGGCGCGGTTGTCCGACCAGGTGACGAGGATCTGGTTGCTGGCGTCCGCTCCGGTGGGCGCGCCGTTGGCGATGTCGAGGCTCGGGAAGTTGCTGGTCCGGGCCCCGGCGATGCCGTCGATGGTGAACCGGCCCTGCGCCGGGTCGAACTGGCCGATGCCGCTGACCCGGAGGATCACCCGCGGCCGCTCGAAGGTGGCCCCACCGTCGTACGAACGGGCCTGATAGAAGACGTCCTGCCGGGTCTGGATGTCCGTGCCGGCCCAGATCACGTACACCACACCAGTGCTGTCGGTGCGGATCGCGCAGCCCTGTCGTCCACCGGTCTGGCCGTTGTTGGTCGCGGCGGTGAGCTGCCGGGTCCGCCAGGTGGTTCCGCCGTCGGTGGAGCGGGCGAAGAGCACCGGCTCCGAGCCGGCGGTGCCCCGGAAGCCGACGTTGCAGACGTAGACGTTGCCGAACCAGCGGCTGGAGGCGGCGTTGTCAGCCCAGATCTGCTCCTTGTCGCTGAACAGCGCCGAGTTCTGCTTGGTGACGATCACCGGGGACATCCAGGCGCTGTTCTTGCCTGCCATCGCGCCGGCGAGGTCGTCGGTACGCGACACGGCGATCGCCGCGTCACCGGCGAAGGCCTGCCGGCCGGGAAAGTTGGTGGCGATGTTGGCGTAGTAGAGGCGCTGGCCGTTCGCCCAGGAGAATTTGCCGTTCTTCGGGACCGGCCCGAAGACCAGTTCGGGGTCGCCGTTGGACACCATCCCCCGCTCGTAGTAGCCGGGCAGGGTGCCGATCGGGCCCTTCGGGTCCGGCACGCAGCCGGTGTCGCCGGCCGGCGGCACGCCGGGCGCCGTGTCGACTGCGCCACGGCAGCTCGGCGTGACGCGGGCGGAGTAACCGGTGTAGGTGGGCTGCGTCCAGGTCCGGCCCGAGTCCGCGGAGAACTGCACACCCGAAACGCCGACGCCCGGCGTGAATGGGCAGGTACGGTCGTCGCCCGCGTTGCATGCCTCCATGTCGATGTTGTCGTTGGCCCCGGCGACGAGGATGTTCGGGTGCACCGGGTTGACCGCCAGGCCCGGCTCGTTCTGCTTGTTCTGCGAGAAGAGCAGATCATTGCTGCCGACCGTCACCTCGGTGGAACCACCCGGGGTGAGCGGCGCGGCGGCCGCCAGATCGGCGGCTGCGAGGGACAGGAGCGGGAGGAGCGCCGCGGCGGAGGCCGCGGCGAGCCGGCTGATGCGCATGAGACTCCCTTGGTGTGGGGAATGTTTCCTGCGCGGCGCGCCACACCCGGTCGCCGTCGCGGATGGCGCCGGCTCCCGGACGCGGTGGTCGCTCTCCCGCAGCCTCCATCCGATTCCCACTGATCACAAGTCTCGCAGCAGGGAAAATCGACGCTCGGGCGCGGCTGTCCGTCGTCAGTGTCAGATCCGGCTGATCGGTGTAACGGCGGGGGCCCGTCGGACGCTTCTGCCCGACGACGGATTCGACGCGGCGCGCCGGCGGCCATGAAGACGGCTGGTCCATCGACGCCACCCAGACGGCCACGTTGGTGACCAACGCCCTGAGCATGGCCATCAGCAACCGCCAACCCACCGGCACCGTGATCCACTCCGATCACGGCGTTCACCTCATGGGCCTTCACCCGCCGAGTTCAGGAAGCCGGCCTGGCGCCGTCGATGGGATCGATCGGTGACTGTTACGACAACGGCATGATCGAGTCGTTCTGGGGCCGGATGCAGACCGAACTGCTCAACCGCCGGCGCCGGCGCACACGCATCGAAACAGTGGCCGGGGCGGCTGGTAGGCGTCCTCGCCCGCCGCATACCTGCGCGAGATCGCCGCCACCAACGCCTACGGCGCCATGCTCCTCGACCGCCTCCACCGCTTCACCGAGTGGGAAGCCAGCCTCGACCCAGAGGAGAAGCAACGCCTGGCCGCCGAAGCGACCGCCGCAGCGGATGCCTCAGCTTGATCTTTAACCCTCGCCTTGCTTACGTGCTGCGATGGTCAAGTCACGCTTGACGGTTTTGCCGACGTCGTGGCGGGGTGCGGGCCGGCGGTTGCGGGAGCCGGGTGGTCGTCCAGGACCTGGTCTGCTGGGTTTCGGTGCACTGGCCGGCAGGGCGGTGGTCGGACGCAGGTTCCGAAACCCGCGACGGACCCGGGCGGGAGTGAGTCGGTCAGGTGCCGCTGGCCGCTGCCAGGGCCGACGCAGGTCCGCGACGAGGGGTCGGGCGAGGCGTAGCTGAGTGTAGGTGCCGATGATCAGCCAGGTCCACCGGTCAGCGGCTTCGGTGGTGCGGGTCTTCGGCCGAGTCCATCCCAGGGTCTGTTTGAACAGTCGAAACGTGTGCTCGAGGTCGAAGCGGCGCAGGAAGGCCTGCCACCAGCGGTCGACATCGGCGGCGGTGGCGCCGATGGCGGAGCACCACAGCCACACCGGCTTGGGGTCGCGCTCGCCGGGCAGGTGCTCGACCTGTAGCCGGATCAGGGTGCCGGCGATGATCGGCAGGTCCCCGTCGTGGTCGATCCAGCAGGTGCGGCGGGTCAGCCTGGGGTGCAGCTGGTCCCAGCTGTCGGCTTGGGCGGTGCCGTAGCGGCTGGTCGGAGTGAGGGTGGTGTGCCGTGGCGCGGGCCAGGTGGCCGGGTCGTTGCAGGCGAACTCGGCGCCGTGTTTGCGGGGACGGCCGATGACACCCGGCTGCCTGCTCGGCTTGGGAAACCGCAGGACCCGGTCCGAGCGGATCCGGCCGATCAGGAGCACGGGCAGGTCGGACAGCACCCAGGCCAGCCGGGCGGTGTCGTAGCCGGTGTCGCAGACGATCAGGATGTCCGGGTCGCCGGGCCGCCAGTGCCCGGCACGGATCAGCCGGTCGATCAGCTGCCGGAGCTGGTCGGCGGTGACCGCGGTGGCGTCGTCGGCCGGGCCCAGCCGTACCGCGTCGAGCATTTGCGTCCACGACGTGCGGCCTGGTTCCAAGGCAGCGACGAGCGAGTACGGCCAGCCGGGGATCATCTGGGCGGAGCCTCTGCCGCGGCCGTAGGTGTGGCAGAACAACCGGCCTGGGCTGGTGGCCGCGTCCGGGCGCAGCCAGTTGCTGACGTCAACAGCGAGCATGATCCCCCGTCCGTGGTGCGGGGCAGCGCCAGCCCGGCGAGGGTCACTCGCAGCCGGGCGACATCGATTCCGCCGGCACCCAGAGCGTCGTATAGGGCGCCGTGACCACGGCGGTGCTCGACGGCCAACGACAGGTCGACCAGGCTGGTCACCGGCCCGCCCGAGCACAGCAGCGCGTCGGTGAGCTCGAACAACGCGTCCGCCCGACGCGGCAGACACAGGTAGAAGTCCCGACGAAACCCGGCCAACCTCGCTGCTGGATCCTCGTCCGACCCGACCGCCGATGTGTCCGGCGTGGGCGTGTCGGGCAACACGACGCCACCCAGATAGTCCAGAATCGTGGCCACGGCCACCACCTGTTCTGTTCTTCGTGTCCTTGCAGGGAACGCGAAGGATCATCAGGCGGTGGCCGCTTTACGTCTCCACGACACGCCGAGTCCACACAGGATCAGCGCGGCACACGGGCGCCGAGGTTAAAGAAAAAGCTGAGGTCCAGGACGCAGTGAGGTGATCTCAACAAGGGTCGGGGTGCCGATCGGGGCGACACGGGCAATGTGTCCATAGCAGACACTGGTGGATATGGGCGTGGAGCCATCGGTAGACAGGTCTTTGCGACAAGATCAGTCTCCGACAGCAGTACCCGGTCGGCCAGGTCGAGCGCCCACTGCCGGCCCGGCCGCCCGTCGGCGATGGCGTCCGCGCCTCGTTCGGCGACCAGCCGGACCAGCCGGCGGAACTGGGCGGGCTGCAGCCCAGTGAACGGGAAGATCCACTCCGGGCGGGCTGCGGAGATCACCTGCGCCCCGGCATCCTCGATCATCGTCCTCAGCAGACAGACACTGGGGTTACGAGACATCCCTTAGCATCCGGTATCGCGGCGGGCGGCTGCACGGTCACGCCGATGAAGAGGCGAAGGGTCACGAAGAGGTGCGGCCGACGTGCGCCCTGGGGTGAGCGCCGCCAGCCAGGTCCGCCTCACCTGAGGTACCCCCTACCTCGCGGACGAGGTCACGATAATGAATTCCGCTTCGAATGTCACCGAGCGCGCTGCAGAGGCTTGCGCCATTCAGACCGCACTAGCGACGCGCCCGCCCGAGCACGGACGACCAGCGTTGACCACCTGGGTCGGGAACAGGCGTCGACTGTTGACCGCGACCCTGGTTACGTGATGTGCTCGGACCATAACGCTAACGGCAACCATGGTCGTTAAGGGCCCTGAGGAGGACCATGTCTCTCACCGTGCCGCCCGCTCTGCTCGAAGCCGCCGAGACCGGCCCCGTGGACGACGACACCTTCGTCGCCTGCGTCCGGGACTCCCTTCCGTACGCCTGGGACACCGTCAGCCGGGTGGTCGCCGACCTGGAATCGTCCGACGCCGAATTCGCCGACAACGTCGTACCACCGCCCACCGAGGCGGAGCGCGGACAGCTGCTGCGCGCGCTGGCCAGCGACGCCATCCGGGCGAGCCTGGAGCGCCACTTCGGGGTGAAGCTGGCGTTCCAGAACTGCCACCGGGTGGCGGCGTTCCGGCTGCCCGCCGTGGACTCCGACACGTACCGCAGGTTCATCTCCACCCGGGGCCAGTTGCTCAATCAGTCGCCAGAGCTGCGTGACTGCTGACGCGTACGGCAGTCGCAGGCCCGGCGAGCAGGTGCAGGCGCACCTGTTCCTGCTCGCCGGGCACCGGGCCGGCGGCACGCACGCGCAGGCCCTGGCGGACGCGCACCGCTACGGCCTGGCCGCGGGCTACGCGGGCGTCTGGGTGGCCGAGCACCACTTCATCTCCTACGGCGTGTGCCCGTCCGCCATCACCTTCGCCGCGCACCTGCTCGGCGCGACCCGCCGCATCACCGTCGGCACCGCCGCGTGCGTGCTGTCGGTCCGAAACCCGGTGAGCCTGGTGGAGGAGGCCGTGCTGCTCAACGAGCTGTCCGGGGGCCGGTTCCGGCTGGGAGTCGCCCGGGGTGGGCCGTGGGTCGACCTCGAGGTCTTCGGCAGTGACCTGGATCGCTACACGCACGGATTTGCCGACGCGTTGGAGATCGTGCTGCGGTGGTTGTCCGGCGCGGCGCAGGTCGCCGGCAACGGGAGGTTTCCCTTCCGGTCGGTGCAGGTGGTGCCCCGGCCGCGTCGGCCGGTGCCGACGTGGGTCGCGGCGACCTCACCCGCCACCGTGGACCTCGCCGCCCGCCACGGCCTCCCCCTGCTGCTGCTCGGGCTGCACGCGGATCGGCTGGAGAAGCGGTCGTTGCTCGACCGGTACGCGCAGGTCGCCGCTGCGCACGATCACGACAGCACGCAGGTGCCGCACGCGAGCGCCCACCTGGCGCACGTCGAGGACACCGACGCGGATGCAGCCCGGACGGTGCGCGAGCGGCTTCCGGAGTTACTGGCCGGCACCAGGGAGTACGTCCGGCTCGACGGCGCCGCGGCCGGCGCGCCCGACATCGACGAGTACGTCCGGCGTCTGATCGCCGCGCATCCGGGTCTCCGCAGCGATGCCGGGCGGTCGTGGACGCGGCCGCCGCACTTCCCGGCGTGCGGCATCTGCTGTTCCTGGTCGAGGTGACCGGGGACCGCGCGACGACGCTGCGTACCATCCGGCGGCTCAGCGGCGAGGTGGTGCGCCGGCGGTAGCGACGGGCCGAGAGGTGGTGAGCTGCCCGATGGCTAATCGTTGCGGTGAGTCGCCTGGATACTGCACGTACGCCCGACCTCATCGCGTACGCTCCCGCTCATGGAAATGGTTTCCAATAGTTTGGGAGGGTGTCAGCGGTGAAGGTCGCGTTCGTGGGCAAGGGTGGCAGCGGCAAGACGACTCTCGCCGCGCTGTTCGCCCGGCATCTCGCCGGCCAGGGCCTGCCGGTGCTGGCCATCGACGCCGACATCAACCAGCATCTCGCTGCCGCCCTGGGCGGCGAGGCGGATACGCCGCCGCCGGTGCCGCCGCTCGGTGAGCACCTGCCGGCCATCAAGGACTACCTGCGCGGCGCGAACTCCCGCATTCCGAATTCCGGGCAGATGGTCAAGACGACTCCGCCGGGGCGCGGGTCGCGGCTGCTACGGGTGGCCGAGGACAACCCCGTCTACGCCGCGTGCGTCCGGGAGGTCGGTGGGGTGCGGCTGGCGGTCACCGGCGAGTTCGCCACGGAGGATCTCGGCGTGGCGTGCTACCACTCGAAGGTGGGGGCGGTGGAGTTGCTGCTCAACCACATGCTCGACGGTCCGGGCGAGTACCTCGTGGTCGACATGACTGCGGGCGCGGACGCGTTCGCCTCCGGATTGTTCACCCGCTTCGACCGCACGGTCCTGGTGTGCGAGCCGACGGTGCGCAGCGTGGGGGTCTACCGGCAGTACGTCGGCTACGCCAACGACTACGGGGTGGCGCTGTCGGTCGTCGGGAACAAGGTCGAGGACGCCGGCGACGTGGAGTTCCTCCGGGAGCACGTCGGCGGCGACCTGTTGACCTGGTTCAGCAGATCTGGCTACGTGCGGCGGGCGGAACGGGGCACGGTCGGCCCGCTGACCGAACTGGAGGCCGCCAACCGGGCAGCCCTCGCCCAGCTCGTAGAGGCAGTGGACGACACACCGCAGGACTGGGCGGCGTTCACCCGGTGGGCGCACGAGTTCCACCGGCGCAACGCCGCCGCGTGGGCCAACGAGCGTGCCGGTGTGGATCTCACCGATCAGATCGACCCGGAGTTTCAGATGGGACCGCAAACGGTCAGCCAACCTGCGGTGGTGGGCGCCTGATTCAGAGCAGTGCCGGTCAGGCGGCGCACGTTCCGCACCTGCCGAAGATCTCCAGGGTGTGACCGACGTCGGTGAAGCCGTGCTGGCTGGCGACCTGGTCCGCCCAGCGCTCCATCGCAGGTCCGGCCACCTCGACCGTGCGGCCGCACTCGCGGCACACCAGGTGATGGTGGTGCCGGCTCTGGCTGCACCGCCGGTACAGCTGCTCCCCGCCCGGCAGCCGGGTCGAGTCGATCTCGCCGCTGTCGACCAGCATCTGCAGCGTCCGGTAGACGGTGGTCAGGCCGACGCGCGCCTTCCGGTCGACGAGCATCTGGTGCAGCTGCTGCGCGCTGTGGAAGCCCTCCACCTCGCGCAGCAGCGCCAGCACCTCGGCGCGCTGTCGGGTGTTGCGGGTCGCACTGGGCGTTGCCTGGGTCACCGTCTGCCGTCTCCGCTCGTCACAGCGCCTGCCTCGACGCCCGATTCCCTGTCATCCCGTGACCGCCGCAGTCACGTGACATCCGAACCCATTATGCATTGCGCATATGTTCACATCCTCCCCGCCAGCCTGCCGCGCCCGCTGCCTGCCGGCAGCTGTTCGGTGAGCTGAACCTGGTCATCGACGAAGGGGCGGTCGTTGGCCAGCTCGGTGTCTATCGGCGCCGTGAACTGACTCGCGTTCGCGATGCTCGTCCCCGGCTCCCCACCGGGACGGGCATCGCCCGTTTCGAACACTCTGTGACAGGGTGATCACAGTAGGATGCTGTGGTCGACCGGAAAGGTGATCCGCCCTGAGTACGACTGACCCAGCAGCCCCCGTCACGCCAGCCGTCCCGGCCAGCGCAAGCGACCAGCCCGCCGCCTCTGACAGAGAACGGCTGGTCGGCTCGACCGAGGTGCTGTGCTTCCTGCTCATCCTCGTCGGCGTCCTGCACCGTCCGATCGGCGCACTGGTCACCGACCCGCGTCTGCAGACCTGGCTGACCGTGTTCGTGTCGGTGATGGTGCAGGCGGTGCCGTTCCTCGTCTTCGGGGTGGTGCTGTCGGCCGTCATCGCGGTGTTCGTACCCCGCGCGTTCTGGGCCCGGGCGCTGCCCCGCCACCCGGCGTTGGCGGTTCCGGTCGCGGGCGTCGCGGGGGTGGTGCTACCCGGCTGCGAGTGCGGCTCGGTGCCCATCGCCGGATCGCTGATCCGGCGCGGTGTCACCCCCGCCGCTGCGCTGGCGTTCCTGCTCGCCGCGCCGGCGATCAACCCGATCGTGCTCACCGCCACCGCGGTCGCCTTTCCCCGCAACCCGGAGATGGTCGCCGCCCGGGGCGGCGCCAGTCTGCTGGTCGCCCTGCTGATGGGATGGCTGTGGCTGCGGCTGGGTCGCACGGACTGGATCCGCCTGCCGCACCGCGCCCACCTCGACGGGCTGCCCCGGATGACGGCGTTCTGGACGGCCTGCCGGCACGACATCATCCACGCCGGCGGGTTCCTCGTCGTGGGCGCCATGGCCGCGGCCACCATCAACGTCGCCGTGCCGCAACAACTCCTGCACGAGCTGGCCGCCCGACCGGTGCTGTCGGTGCTGGCGTTGGCGGCCCTGGCCGTGCTGCTGTCGATCTGCTCCGAGGCGGATGCGTTCGTCGCCGCGTCGCTGTCCCAGTTCTCCCTCACCGCCCGGCTGGCCTTCCTCGTGGTCGGCCCGATGGTCGATCTGAAGCTCGTGTCCATGCAGGCCGGCATCTTCGGGCGGCGGTTCGCCGTCCGGTTCGCCCCGGCCACCTTCGCCCTCGCCGTGCTCGTCGCGGCCGCGCTGGGAACGGTGATCTGGTGAGTCGCGGAACTCAGGCAGTGGTGCTGGTCTTCCTCGGTGGCGCGATCCTCGTGGCCAGCGTCACCGACCTGTACCTGCGCTACGTCAAACAGGGGCTGCGACCATTCCTCATCGCCGCCGGGGCGCTGCTCGTCATCACCGCGGTGATGGCCCTCGTGCAGGAACTCCGCGCTCTGAACCGGCCCGAGGGCGGACCGGACGACGACGGGCACGGGCACGGCCAGTCGGGACCCGTCGTCGGTTGGTTGCTGCTGCTGCCGGCACTCGCCCTGGTCTTCGTCGTGCCGCCGGCACTCGGCGCCGACACCGCCTCACGCGCCGGTTCCGCCCTGACCGACGACCGGGACGTCGCCTACCCGCCCCTGCCTCCCGGCGACCCGGCCGAGCTCACCCTCCTCGACTACGGCTACCGCGCCGTCTACGACCACGGACGCACACTGCAGGACCGGCGGATCCAGCTCACCGGCTTCATCGCTCCCGGCTCGGACGGCGAGCGCATGCTCGCCCGCATCATGTTGTCCTGCTGCGCCGCCGACGGCGTCCCCGTCAAGATCGGCCTGCGGGGCAACGTTCCACGGATGCCGGCCGACACCTGGGTGCAGGCCACCGGCCGGTGGATCCCGCACACCGCCAAGGATCCCGTCAACGACGCCGACGTCCCCTACTTCCAGGTGGAGGACTGGCAACAGATCCCCGCACCCGCCGAGCCGTACGAGTAGAAGGCGGATTGCACGGGTGTTGATATGCGCACCTGACAGCTAGACGCGCTTATTGCAAATGACTACCGTTCCGCTCATCCAATGAGCAAGGAGCGGTTGTGACCCTATCCATCCGTACGCTCGGCACCGTCCTGGCGATTGCCGTGCTCGGCGCCGCCGCGGGCTGCGGTGCCGACACCGACACCGCCACCCCGACCGCGGCGAAGAACGGCACGATCGCCGTTGTCGCCACGACGCCCGAGGTCGCCGACTTCACGCGCAACATCGGCGGCGACGCCGTCGGCGTCACCCAAATCATCAAGCCGAACGTGGACCCCCACGACTACGAGCCCACTCCCGCCGACATCCAAGCGATCGGGGCCGCCAAGCTCGTCATCAAGAACGGCGTCGGGCTTGAGGAATGGCTCGACGACACCATCACCTCCGCCGGCTTCAAGGGAACCGTCGTCGACACCTCTCAGGGGGTCGCTCTGCGCAAGGGCGACCCCGGCAACGAGGAGATGAAGGACGGCGACCCGCACGTCTGGCACAACCCCCGCAACGCCAAGACCATGGCGGAGAACATCGAGAAGGCGCTCATCAGCGCCGACCCCGGCCACGCCGACGCCTACCGCGCCAACTTCCAGGCGTACGCGGCGAAGCTGGACAAGCTCGACGCGGACAACGAACGCAAGTTCGCCGCCCTGCCGGCGGACGACCGCAAGCTGGTCACCAACCATGACGCGTTCGGCTACTACATCGACCGCTACCGGCTGCAGTTCATCGGCTCGGTGATCCCCAGCCTGGACACCAGCGCCGAGCTGTCCGCCACCCAGATCAACGACCTGGTGGCGAAGATCAAGGCCACCGGCACCAAGGCCATCTTCAGCGAGAGTTCCCTCCCGCCCAAGGCGGCCGAGGCGATCGCCCGGCAGGCCGGCGTGAAGGTCGTCGGCGGGGAGGACGCCCTCTACGGCGACAGCCTCGGCCCCGACGGCACCCCCCAGGGCACCTACCTCGGCGCCGAGGAACACAACACCGACACCATCGTGGCGGCCCTCGGTGGCTGAACCCACCCCCGCGCCGGTAGCCGACGCCGCCCTCCGCCTCGTCGGGGCCGGCGTCGGCTACCGGCGCCGCGCCGTCCTCACCGACGTGGACCTCACGGTGGCACCCGGCCAGATCGTCGCCCTCGTCGGCGCCAACGGCGCCGGCAAGTCCACCCTCATCAAGGCCGTCGTCGGGCTCGCCGACGTCCTCGCCGGCACGGTCACCGTCGCCGGACGGTGGGCGCGGCAGGCGCGCGGCGCCGCCGCCTACGTGCCCCAGGTCGACACCCTCGACGCGGACTTCCCCGTCACCGCCGCCGACGTCGTGCTCATGGGCCGCTACCGGCCGAACCGCTGGCTACGGCAGATCCGTGCGACCGACCGCGCCATCGCCGCGGACGCGCTGGCCCGCGTCGGGCTGGCCGACCGGGCGCGGACCCGGTTCGGGCTGCTGTCCGGAGGCCAACGCCAACGAGTCCTACTCGCCCGGGCCATCGCCGCCCAAGCCCGACTGATGCTCATGGACGAACCCTTCAACGGTCTCGACGTCACCAGCCAGGACGTCATCGTGGCGCAGCTGCGGGACCTCGCCGCCGCCGGCACCGCCGTCCTGCTGAGCACCCACGACCTGCGCCTGGCCCGCGACCTCGCCGACACCGCCTGCCTCATCCACGGCGGCCGCGCCGTCACCGGCCCCACCGCGCAGATCCTCGCCGAGCTGCCCGCCGCCTACGGCTACGGCAGCCAGTCTGTCGACCTGCACGCCGCGCGGCCCGGGCGGTGACGGCATGAATGCTCTGGTCGCGCCGTTCAGCATGCCGTTCATGGGCCGCGCCATCGCCGAGCTGCTCCTGCTCGCCGTGGTCTGCGGGCCGGTCAGCGTGCTGGTGTTCCTGCGCCGGCTCGCGTTCGTCGCCGACGCGCTGACCCATACCGTCTTCCCCGGCGTGGTCATCGGATTCCTCGTCGCCGGGTGGACCGGCATCGCCGGCGGCGCGCTCGTCGCCGCCCTGCTGACCGCGTTCGCGCTCACCGTGCTCACCCGTTGGGGGCAGCTCAGCGACGACACGACGGTGGCCGTGCTGCTCACCGCCATGTTCTCCCTCGGCGTGGTACTCGTCTCCCGTCAACACTCCTACACCAGCGACCTGACCGCGTTCCTGTTCGGCCGGCTGCTCACCGTCACCCCCGCCCAGCTCGCCCAGACCGCCGTGCTGGCCGCGATCGTGCTCGCCGGCCTCGCCGTCACCGCCCGGCCGCTGGTCCTGCGCGCCTTCGACCCCATCGCCGCCGCCACCGCCGGGTACCGCCTCACCCTGCTGGACCTCGGGCTCAACACGGCCGTCGCGCTGGTCGTCGTCGCCGCCGTGCAAGCCGTCGGCACCATCCTGGTGATCGCCCTGCTCATCGTGCCCGCCGCCACCGCGCGCCTGCTGACCGACCGGCTCACCGCCATGGCCGTCATCGCCACCGCCGTCACCGGCCTTGCCGCCTACCTCGGCCTGCTGGCCAGCTGGACCGCCTCCGTCCGATACGGCGTCCGGCTCACCTCCGCCGCCGCGGTGGTGCTCACCCTCGTGGTCTGCTACCTGCTCGCCCTGCTCGCCGGCCAGCTCCGCCGCCGGCCGCACCGTCCCGATCAGGAGGTGACTCCGTGAGCTGGCTGCTGCAGGACACCTTCGGCCGTGCCCTGGTCGAAGCCGTCGCCGTGGGCGTGCTCACCGGCCTGGTCGGCGTGCACGTCGTGCTGCGCCGGCTGTCATTCTTCACCATGACCATGGCCCACGCCACGTTTCCCGGCGTGGTCGCCGCGTCCATCCTCGGCATCAACATCTACCTCGGCGGGGTGGTCGCCGGGCTGCTGACCGCTGCCGCCGTCGCCGGGCTGGCGCGTACCCGCGGCCAGGAGGCCACCGCCGCGACCGGAGTGATCCTGTCCGCCGGCTTCGCGCTCGGCGTCGCCCTGGTCGCCACGCAGAACGGTTTCAGTCGGGACCTGTCCGCCTTCCTCGTCGGCTCGATCCTCACCGTCACCACCGAGAACCTGGTCGTGACCATCGTCCTGCTGGCGCTCACCGCTGTCGCGCTCGCCGTCGGCGGCCGGCACCTGCTGTATGTCGGCTTCGACCCCGCCGGCGCCCGCGCCGCCGGGCACCGCGTCCGGCTGCTGGATCTCGCTCTCCTGCTGCTGGTCGACCTCGTCGTCGTCGCGATCGTGCCCGCCGTCGGCACCATCCTCGCCCTGGCCCTGATCGTCGCCCCCGCCGCGGCCGCCCGCGCCTGGACGGACCGTCTCGCCCCCATGACCGCTCTCGCCGCCACGCTGGGCGCCGGCAGCGCTGTGGCGGGGCTGTGGCTCTCCCGGCTGTGGGATGTTGCCGCCGGCGGCAGCATCTCGCTGACCGCCGCCGCCGTCCTGCTCGTGTCATTGGCGGCACACCGCCTGCGCGACGAGCTCCGCTCGCTCTCCCTCACCGCGCCGTGACCGCCGAACCCGCCGCGTTCGAGGAGATCAGCCAGCTGCTACGCACCATCGCCCACCCGGCGCGCATCCGCATCCTGCAACAGCTCACGCGAGCCGACGCCTGCGTCACCGAACTCAGCAATGCGCTGCAGCTACCGGCTCCGCACGTGTCGCACCAGCTTCGGCACCTGCGCCACGCCCGGCTCGTGCGCCGCTACCGCGCCCACGGCCGGATGCAGTACGCGCTCACCGGCGTCCCCGCCGTCTCTCTCGTCCTGGACGTGCTCAAGCACTGCACCTGAGCGGGCTGGGCGTCGACAGGACGCGACGCGGACGACCGGGTCGACCGGGGTCTGGCTCGCGCCGCCGAGCCGCAGGCGGGACACACGCCTGTCAGGCTTGTCCCGCCGGCTTCGCCTGGACCATCCTGAATCGCCCTGAGGGCTTTGCCGTAGCCGCGGTCCGTGCGTTCCGCCCCGTCGAGGAGTTGTCCCGTGAGCCACGCCCACCCGCAGGAAGGTCAACCCGCGCCCCCGGCACGGCCAGGGTTTGCCGCTGCTGGCTGGTTGGCTAGGCGGTCCTGTGTGGTGTTTCCGGTCGCTGGTGGCCGTGTTCGCCGGCCGGATTCGGGGGGTCCGGTCCCGTATGGTGAAGCGTCGACTGCTGGGGTTGCTGCGGGTAGGGGTGTGGGGTGGTGGCTGGCTCTTGGGTGACGTCGACCGCGACGTGCACCGCGTACCGGGCGGTGTGCGGCGGTAAGCCCGACGCGCCCGGAACTCAGGCGCCTGTGGCTGGGCGGGTGTTTGCCGAGCGGGTGGGGTGGCTGGCGGACCTGGTGCGAGGCATGGCCAGCCAGGTGATAGGCGCGCATTGGTCGGATGCCGATCTTGCGGTGCTTGCCGCCGGGGTCGGCCCTGATGGCAGGCGTCTGCCGGCCAGTGGGTGGATGGCGGTGCGGCGGCTGGGCTGGGGTGCGGTGGCGCCGGCGGGTGTGGTGGTGTCGGAAGGCCCGCTGAGCGGCACTGCCGAGGGCCGCACCGTCGTAGAGGGCCGGCAGGATGATCCGGCCCATCTACGCCAAACGCTCGGCGATTACGCCGCCCCAACTACAACGGGCGACGGCCACATCGAGCCCTCGCGCTACAGCCCCGACGATCCGACCGACCCGTCGTCGACCTCACCCATGAGCGGATCAGCCGCCGCCCCGTCCTCGCAGGGCTCATCAACGAGTACGAATGAGCAGCATGAAGGTCCAGCTCACCACTGGTGACAGTTTTTTTGAACCCCGCAGCCTCGACATACGACGCCGCGATCGCCTCGGCGGCATCCTCCACGAACACCGGCAGGCAGCCTGACCTGGCCGGATGGCATTTTCGGCAGGCGCAGCGTCGGTCTCGCCGGGCGTGCCGTCAGGTCAAGACGGATGCGAGGTTGTCGGTTCCGTCATCGACTGCCGAAGCCGGCGCAGGTGCAACGCGAGTTGCAGTTCCAGCGCCTGCTGTGGCTGCTTCCAGCCGACGCCGAGCAGAGTCGCAATGCGCTCCAGTCGCAGCGCAACCGTGTTGGTGTGCACCTGCAGTACCGATCGCGCCGCCTTGAGGTTTCCCCCGCTGGCGAAGTATGCCTCCAGCGTGCCGACGAGGTCGCTTCCCCGCCGTGCGTCATGATCGAGCAGCGGTCCCAGTCTCGCCCGTACGAAGCCATCGACGTCGTCAGGCCCGGGGGAGCCGAGGATCATCCCGGCAAACCCGAGCCCGCCGACGTCGCAAGATTCACCGTGTCGGCCAAGCGCGAGCAGGGCGGACAGGCAGCGGCGGGCTTCGTGATAGGCGTCGCGGATCGCCGCGGGACCGGCGGCGGGTCCGTCGGCGCCCGCCGTCACGACGCAGCCGAGTGCCTCGCGTAGCCGAGCCGAGACGAACTGCGCCGCCTCGGCCGGTGCCCTACCCGGGAGGATCACGACGAAACGGCCGTCGCGGTGTCCAGCGAGGCCTCGATGCTCCGCTGCCAGCCGGGCGGCCACGGCCACGGCCCGCTCCCGGTCGCTGTAGTCCATTGCGGCGACGACGACGGCGTGTTCGAGATCGAGGTTGGCACGGTGGTGGCGGGCCCGCTCGCGCAACGTAGCGGAGTCCCGCTCCGGACGCAGCAGCACGTCCTCGAGGAGTTCCCCTCGTACGCGGTGCTCGGCCTCCGCGACCGAGCGCTGAAACAGCAACAGCAGCGCTGTGACGACCGCTGCGCGTTCGAAGATCCGCTGAGCTGACTGGGCCAGCCGGTCAGGGCCGGACAGCACAAGGGTGCCCAGGTGGTTGGTGCCGGCCACCGCGGCCGCCAGCCAGCAGCGGTCGATCGGCAGGTCCAGTTCGACGGTGCCTCCGGTGCGCCGGGCTTCGTGTACGGCGGCGAGCAGCGACTCGTCGACCGGTGGTGTCTCTCCCCCGACGGCGGCAAGCACGGCACCATTGGGATCAAGCACCGCAACGCCGCCGCCGAGAACTTCGGCGAGTACCTTGGCGACGTCGACGGCGCCGCCGCCGTGGAGCAGCACTCCGGTAAGTCGGTCGTGCGCGTCGGCGGCAAGTTCGACTTCGTGTGCATGCCGCCGTACGAGGGCGGTCACGTGATCCAGCTCATGCAACGCGGCCTGGGTCTCGGAGAACAACCGGGCGTTCTCGAGCGCGACGACGGCGTGCGCGGCGAGGCGGGTGGCCAACGCCACCTCCTCGGGTGGAAATGGGCGCGGTGAACGGTTTCCGGCGAGCAACGCCCCGATGACTCTGCCGGCGAGCAGCAGCGGCACACCGAGCAGGGCGTGGATACCCTCGTCGCTGACGGCGGCGTCGACGTCTGTGGTGTGCAGGAAACGATCATCCGATTGGTAGTCGCCGGTGGCGTACGGGGTGGTGGTGTGTACGACGAGTCCGCCCAATCCCGCTCCGAGCGGCAACCGGATCGCGCGGAACCGGGCGGACACCGACCCGTCGGTGACCCGGATGTACACGTCGCGCCGTTCGTCGTCGATGAGGCTGAGGTAGGCGAGGTCGACGCCGAGGAGGTCGCGCGCGCGGCGGACGATGGCGCGCAGCACTGAGTCGACGTCGCGGATGGCGGCCAGGTCAGTCGCCGTTTCGTACAGCGCGCGCAGCTCCGCCTCGCGCTGGCGTTGCTGCGTCATCTTGGTGCGTACCCGGAGCGAGACCTCGATCTCCGCTCGCAGCCGTTCAAGCTCCGCCTCGCTCGCGTCTTCGTCGCGTGCGAGGCGAAGCTGTTCCTCGAACGCCTCGGGCGGGGCCTCCTCGTTAAGGAGCTCAACGAATGAACGTGCCATGAAAGGAGGTTATGCCTCCCCACATGCGGGGCTAAAGGTCGACTCCGCTGAACACCAGGACCCGTACGTCTTGTGTCGTCCTCCATGGCCGCGCGGATCCCCTCCCTGCCGACGCCTGAGGCCTTGATCCCGCCGTACGGCACCTCGCCGCGCGCCCGCTTCAGCGGCTTACCGGTCTCGCCAGCGATGACGCGGGACACCTCGTCGGCGCGCTCGGCGAGCCGCGCCGACACGTGCGCCAGCGCGTCGGCCCGCGTGTGCGCCGGCAGCGCCGCCGCCGCGTACCGGATGGCGTACGCGGCGGCGACTGCCGCCTCGACCTGATGTGCCGTGGGGATCGACACGGTACCCAGGTGCCTGCCGTCGTAGGGGTGGGCGACGCGCAGGGCGGTGTCACCCAGCTAGGGCTGCCCGGCGATCCAGCACGGCGTGACGGTCTCGGTCATGCGGTCTCGTTGACAGAGGCGCGGGTGGGAACCGCTGCGGCGGGTGCGAAACCGGGCTCGTCCGCAAGGTCAGCCCGCACGGTCTCCCGCGAAGCGATCAGGGCGGCGATGGTGATCACCGCCATGGCCGCGACATAGATCGAGATCGGCACAGTCGAGTTGAACTCGGCGAGCAGGGCCACCGCGATGATCGGGGCGAGGCTGCCGGCGAACACCGAGGCGAGCTGGTAGCCGATGGAGGCGCCGCTGTAGCGCACGCCCGTGCCGAACAGCTCGGAGAAGAACGCCGCCTGAGGACCGTACATCGCGGCGTGGAGGATCAGACCGCCAGCGATGGCGGCGGTGATGGCGGTGAAGGACCTGGTGTCCACCAGCGTGAAGAACAGGAACGCCCAGACGAGGACCCCACCCGCGCCGAGCAGGTAGATCGGCCGTCGTCCGACCCGGTCGGAGAGGGCGCCCCATAGCGGGATGGCGGCGAAATGAACGGCCGAAGCGATCAGTACCGCATTCAGGGCGGTCGCCCTGCGCATGCCGAGTTCGGTCGTGACATATGTCAGCACGAACACGGTAAAGATGTAGTACGAGACGTTCTCTACGACGCGGGCGCCCATCGCCACGAGGACCGGGCGCCGGTACCGCTGTACGACCTCCAGCATCGGCGCCCGCCGGGGTTCCTGCGCGCGCTCCATCTCCGCCTGGGCCCGCTGGAAGACCGGTGACTCGCGCAACGACACGCGGACATAGAGGCCGATGGCGACCAGAGCGGCACTGAGCAGGAACGGCACCCGCCAGCCCCAAGAGGCGAAGGCCGCGTCGGAGGTCGTGGCGGTCATGATGGCCAGCACACCGACGGCGAGCAGGTTACCCGCGGGCACGCCGGCCTGTGGCCAGCTGGCCCAGAATCCACGCCGCGCCGGGTCGCCGTGCTCGGCGACCATCAGTACCGCGCCGCCCCACTCACCGCCGACGGCGAAGCCCTGCAGCAGGCGGCAGATGACCAGGAGGATCGGCGCCCACACGCCGATGGAGGCGTGGGTCGGCAGCAGCCCGATCGCGAACGTCGCCACGCCCATGATCAGCAGGCTCAGCACGAGCATGCGCTTGCGCCCGACCCGGTCACCGAAGTGACCGAACACGATGCCACCGAGTGGCCGGGCGACAAAACCCACGGCGTAGGTGGCGAATGCCAGGATCGTCCCGACGAGCGGGTCGAACTTCGGAAAGAACAGGGTATTGAAGACGAGCGCGGCAGCGGATCCGAAGACGAAGAAGTCGTACCACTCGATCGTGGTGCCGACCAGACTCGCTGCCACCACCTTTCGGATGGATGAATGCTCGACGCGTGCGGTATTAGACATGACGTGTCCTCCGTACGGGCTCTGGGGGTTGGGATAATTCGGGGGTTAAGGGCGGATCGTGGTCGATCGCTCGAAGAGCAGGGTCTGACGAACGACGTCCCCGCTCGCCAGCGCGTCAAAGGCGGAGTTCAGTTCCGCGAGCCGGACGTCCCGGCTGTGCAGCTCGTCCACGGGCAACAAGCCCGCCTGATAGAGCGCGAGGTAGCGCGGCACGTCACGGCGGGGCACCGCCGAGCCCATGTACGAGCCGATCAGACGACGCTCCTCGGCCACAATGCCCAAAGCCGGAAGGGGCAGCCGCTGGTCCGGATGCGGCAGCCCGATCGAGACTGTCGTGCCGCCCGGACGGGTGGCCGCGTAGGCCGCGGCGAGAACGTCGGCATCGCCGACCGCCTCGAACGCGTAATGAGCACCGCCCCGGGTGAGATCACGGATCGCCTCGACCGCGTGATCGCCGGCCCGGATCACCTCCGTCGCGCCGAGTCGTCTCGCCACCTCGAACTTGGCCGGCGCCGTGTCGACAGCGATGATGGGATGGCAACCGGCAAGCCGCGCGCCCATCACGGCGCTGAGGCCGACGCCACCAAGGCCGAACACCACCGCCGAGTAGCCCGGCTCGGCGCGGGCCGTATTGATCACGGCGCCGACACCGGTGACCAGCGCGCAGCCGAACAGCGCCGCCGTCTCGAACGGGACGTCGTCCGGCACGACGACCAACGAGGCGGCTGACGCCACGGTCCGCTCGGCGAAGCCCGACACCCCGAGATGGTGGTGGATCGGTTGTCCATCACTGCGACGGAAAGGCCGCGTTCCGGACAGCAGTGTCCCCGCCCTGTTGGCCGCAGCGCCCTGCTCACACAGCGCGGGCCGGCCGGACTGGCAGGACACGCAGGTCCCGCAGACCGGCACGAACGAGAAGACGACGTGGTCGCCAGGGCGAAGCGTGGTGACTCCGGGGCCTACCTCCTCGACGACGCCGGCGGCCTCGTGACCGAGTACCATTGGAGTCGGTCGCGGTCGCACACCGCTGATCACCGACAGGTCCGAGTGGCACAATCCGGCCGCGCCGATCCGGACGAGCGCCTCCCCCGGCCCGGGCGGATCGAGTTCCAACTCCTCGATGACCAGCGGCCGGCTGCTGCCGTACGGCGCGGACCTCCCCATCGTCGTCAGGACTGCGGCGCTGACCTTCATACGGCGACCCCTTCACCACGGCTGCTCAGCAAGCAACGTAGGCCGGTACCACGGCCCACACGATGGTGTTGTTACACAGCTACCGACGGCTCTGTTGGTGCTAGCAACCAGCGTCGGTGCCCACCTGAACCAGTCGAAGGGCGACGACGACGCGGCGGAGTGGCTGCCACCGCACAAGCCTGCGGTGTGCGGCTACGTGAAGACCTATGTCGCCGCCAAGGCCGAGTGGAACCTGTCCGTAGACGAGGCGGAGAAGGAGGCGCTAATCGACGTCGCGCAGGGCTGCCGCGGGTCGACGGAGCCGACCACCGGCCCGACAACGGGACCAACCACCGCTCCGACCGTCCCGGAACCTCACGACCCCGAACTTGTGGGGCTCGAGAATTGGGTTACATCCGCTGACCTGCGGTTCGGCACATGCTCGCCGCCGGCGTGGCCGACACGATGGAGGCCATGACCGCGTCCCTTCTGTACCTGCTGCTTCGCCAGGTCCTGCAGATGTTGACCCAGCCGATCAACAGGGAGGGCGTCCAACCACAGCCACTGCAGCGCCGGCAGACGCGTCACCACGGCGAGATCGGTCAGCTTGCGCACCGTGCGGAGCGCGAGGTACCGGAGGGAGGGAATCGGGGTGAGCCACTCAGCGGCCTTGAGCGAGCCGAGAGTCAACGCCAATGACTGCAGTCGAGGCAGAACGACATCGGAAACGACGCGGTCGACGGAAAGCCGCCACAACGCGAGTCCCTGTAGGCCGGGATTGGCGGCGAGCAGGTCCGCAAGGCCGCGCCGGTGAGCGACGACCCGCAGCCGGCGAAGACCGCGGAACGCGGCCACGGGAGTCCAGTCTCGACGGCGCGTCGTACGCGATCGACCTCTCCGACCAGAACGCGGGGAAACTCCGCAAGGCGTTGGACGCCTACATCGGCGCCGCTCGGCGCGTCGGACGAGGAGGCATTGCGACCGGCAGCACCAACCGCCGGGCTGCCCCTCCCGCGACTACTCGCGTCGCCCGCAGCCACAACCAGGCAGTCCGGGAGTGGGCAGCGAAGAACGCCTACGAGGTCTCTGAGCGGGGCCGGATCCCCGTCTCCGTGATCGAGGCATACAACAACCGCTGAGCCGTCGCCCGCTCACGCGCCTGCGATGTAACCAGCCAGGCATTGACGTCTACGGCATGGGCCAGCCACTTGGGGGTGTACCGCACCGGCCGAACTGTTCACACGCCCGTTCTGTCGCCGCGAACGCGGCCTCGTCTCTCGGCTTGATGCGCTCCGCCGGCCGGCAGTCGATCAGCCTTCGCTCACCGGAGCGTAATCAAGGCCGCCCTCGACGGAAGCCCGACGCGTCCTCCATCACATGCGCTGTAGCCACCATGGGGCCCGGGGATCAGCCCACAGATCAGGCAGGGTGCGGCTCAGGAAGAGCTGATCGGCCGCTTCCACGAGGTAGCGGAGTTCGCGAGCCGCCCGTCGGGGCAGTGATAGCAGGGCGATCTCCAGCACCTCCCGATAATCCATCGTGCAGCCGCAGGGGCACCCGCCAAAGTCATCCAGCAGCCCTGCAGCCGGACCACGGGCTATGCCGATCCAGCGCTGAAGCGCCCTGCGGATCTCACCACGGCGCAGCCGGTTGTCTTGGCGCTCCAGCCGGACGATGTCAGCGACCACACTGCCCGAGATCCCATGAAGATGGGAACGCGTCTCGTGTACCTGGCGACGAGAGGGGCGAGCCGCACGTAGTGCGGTAGGCCGTCTACGCGGCACGGTCCCTTCGGAACGAATCCATGGCGCGAGTATGCCACGGCGGCCGGTCCGGCTATCCGATGCGCCGGCCCACGAGCACTGCGAAGCGCCGCTCCAGCCGGACAAGGACACTTCCCCTGGACGGGACCCCGACCGGTGACTCGTGCCGCAGGCATCAGGTCCACTGGGCGGGCATCAGGTTCGTGGGTCTCCGCATCAGATTCGGTGGGCCGGCATCAGGTGCTCTGGGCCGGTTCTACGGCAGGATAAGAGTGGCGCAAGGTTCACACCGAACTGGCCCTCCCGATACTAGATATTGGAGACACCGCGTGGCGCTCCGAATCGCTCTGGGACTTCCGACCCACACGCCAAAGGTGTACGCGCCCTTCACTCCTGAGCAGGTCGCGCTACTTTGTCGGTGGCAAGCGACTTCAATCGCCGAACATATGAGGTGCCCACGTCACGGCAAGGTGCTGCGGAAGAGTTCGGATCTAGTGCCCGGCGACAGCGGTTGGAGCTGCATATTTCGGACGCCAGACTATCCCGACCTTATATGTTCGTACACCGTCGACTGGGCCTATTCCGGGATGCTGGATGAGAACAGCGTTTGGAACCTTGAGGAGATGTCGGTTGAGGTTGTGGAGGTGTCGTTCGACGACGATTCGGACGAACCCTTGAACGTCTTCTCTGACTATGACCTCCTCCTATCATTCCACGACACGGCCGACCTTGACTGGGAAGAGGTCGCTGAACGCAGCGCACTTGATGAACGGCGAGGTCTTGTTATAACCCAGTGCACCATCTTAGAGGATCTTCTCGGCGACGTGATCCTGCAGTTGGAGAGACCAGACGATCCCGAAACGCGTCAACGCGACCTAGACCAGTGGATGATCGGCAGACGACTGAGCCATGTCGAGTTGTTACTGGAAAGCGGCGAACCCTCGGAAGCAAACAGCAGCTTTCCACGCGAGGAACTGTGGGCCGCAGTGAGGCGTCGTAATGAGTTGGCACACGGAAACATCATGCGAGTCATCGGCGAGGCTTATCCGCGCCCTAACGGACTAGGCAAGACCCGACGAGTGGAGTGGCGCCTCGTGGACCGCCGAACCCGCAGATCTCGATTAATTACTATGGCCGGCCTACGCGAGGACCTGCACGCCGCCATCGCGGCGTACACAAATCTTCTACGCTGGGCCAGCAATCATCTGGAGTAGCGGCTCGAAAATACTAGCTTCCGTAACCAACCCTTGCGA
>NZ_JAEMUW010000043.1 GCF_016598485.1 Micromonospora coerulea
TGCACCCGCCCTGAGCTGCAAGATCAGCTTGGAAAAGGCTCAGTGATGCGAGAGCCTGGCCGTCCTAAGGTACGCGGGAAATCCGTAGTGGTGGGGGTGCTGTTTAGGCGTGGGCGGGTTCCGACGGTGGCCCCCGTTTACCCCCCGAAAACCCTGTCCTGACGTCCACAAACAGTGACAAGAAGAGACCAGCGCCCGGCCGTGTCTGTGCAGGTCAAGGACCACTTGCGGCAAGCAATGACAAGCTCGGGGCGGCTGCCGTTGGTAACAAGGGGTTTTGACAAGCAATGAGAAGTCCTGAGGGACTCGACAAGAGGTTGTCCTGGGTTCGAATCCCTCGTTCCCCGCGGGCGCCTGGTCCTGAACCTGGGATGGCCGGTTGTGCAGTTTACTGGCGAGCAATCCTTTGTGCCGACTACGCCGTGGCATGCCCGGTGTCCACAGCTTCGGGGAAGTCCGACCCAGGGCTGCGACAAGTATGCCGGTGGGCCCATCGTGCTGCGGGCTGCCGGACCCGTGTAGGGCCCGGCAGCTGCTGCTCAATCCTCCCACCGGTTCGACGGGCGGTTGAGCGGCCGCTGGCATGCCCAACTCATATAAATCGATGGAGTGCAAGTGAAGCTCACCGATACACGCCTCACGAACTCAGCTGACGCCTCGGTGCGTTATCCCCAGTGCTCCTCTTGATACTTGATGAGGTCATCGCCGTGGAGTTGTTTGGTCGCGTTGCCGACACGTACCCAGAAGTCCGACGCGCCGGGGCCGCCCTTGGCCGGTTTGGCGAAGATGGGTCGGCCGGACGCGGCGACGCTGACCTGGCAGATCGCCTGTCCCGCGACTTGGGGAAAGCGGATGCGTACGGTCGGGGCGGTCGGGGCGGAGAGGCTGTCGTCGAGCAGTTGCCGGAGAAACAGCTCATAGCCGTCGGCGTTCGGCTTTGTGCCGAGAGTCGTGAGGTCGCCCTCGATGCCGACGACATGGCCGTCGTCCTCGACGCCGATGAGTAGGATACCGCCCTCGGCGTTGAGGAACCCGCACACCGTCTTGACCAGGATGTGCCCGAGCTTCGGGTCGTACTGGTTGGTGTGGGGGTTCCATCGGCCGCTGGACTTGAACTCCGTCGTCTGGGATTCGCCGGCGGCGATGAGGGGCTCTGTTGCGTTGGGCGCGAGCAAGATCGAACACGGCTTGACCGGTATGGTCAGGCTGGACCAGTGAGGTCATCGTCTCGCGTTCGGTGCTGGTCACCGCCGAGGTCTGCGTTCGCCGGGTTCCGGTTCCCACCCGAGGTGATCGTTCTCGCGGTGCGCTGGTACCTACGGTTCAACCTCTCCTATCGCGACGTGGAGGAACTGCTGGCCGAACGTGGGGTCGAGGTCGACCACGTGTTCCGGTGGGTGCAGCGGTTACCCCACTGCTGGCCGACGCCGCCCGGTTCTGCCGTCACTCACCGGGTGACCGCTGGTTCGTCGATGAGACATACGTGAAGGTCAACGGGGTCTGGCGGTACGTGTACCGTGCCGTCGACCAGCATGGCCAGGTCGTCGACGTGCTCGTCTCGCCACGTCGTGACGCCGCAGCGGCGCGGCGGTTCTTCCAGCGGGCGTTGTCGAGGTTGAAGATGACGCCGAGCGAGGTGGTCACCAACGCCGCCGCGGTCTACCCCGGTGTGATCGACGAGTTGATCCCGTCTGCATGGCATCACGTCGAGCGGTATGCAAACAATCCGATAGAGGCCGATCACAGCCAGCTCAAGCACGACTCAGACCAATGCGCGGGTTACGCAACGACCGGACCGCCCAGACGATCATCGCCGGACACGGCTTCATGCAGAACCTTCGCCGCGGACACTACGAACTCGCCGTCGATGCTCCACCCGCGAACCGGGTGGCCAGGGCTTTCACCGAGTTGGCCCGGGCGATCTGAATCCGTCTCCCAACGCGGTTCACCGTGTCTGCCGATCCGGCAACGCAACGGCCCCAACGGACCTTCCGCCGGGTCCTGGCCGGTCTGGACGGTGACGCCCTCGATACGGCGACCTGCGGATACGCCGCGGACGTCGTGCGAGGCGACGCGCCCGTCCCGGTCATCGCGGCCACCGCGGGACCGGTCGAACGGGAGCAGCGCCGGGCCGAGAAGCGGGCGGTGACCCACCCGCGGCCGGCCGGGCTGCTACCCGCCGCCGCGGTCGACGGGAAACTCCTGCGCGGGACCCGCACCCCAGCCAGGCAGGTGTTCCTGGTCGCGGCGATCACCCACCACAGCGGCGTGATCCTGAGCCAACGCCAGGTCCCGGACAAACGCGGCGAGAACACGGTGGTCGCCGACCTGCTGACACCCCTCGACGTGGCCGGGATGATGCTGACCTTGGACGCACTGCACACGACGAAGAACACCGCCCGCCTGATCACCGAAGTGCTCGACGCCCACTACCTTCTGGTCTTGAAGGGGAATCAGCCCCTCGCCTACCAGACCGCCCAGGCGCTGCTACGCGGTACCGACGCCGAGTTCGCCGACCACATCCACGTCGACGACGACCGGGGACACGGGCGCACCGAACGTCGGACCCTACGCACCGCACCCGCCGATGACAGCCTGTTCCCCGGCGCCCGGCAAGTCTTCCGGCTCCGCCGCGACACCGGCGGACTCGACGGCGTCCACCGGCAAAGAAATCATCCACGGCATCGTCAGCCTGCCCGCCGACGAAGCCGGCCCGGACCACCTCACCCACTACACCCGAGGGCACTGGTGCGTGGAGAACCGCCTGCACTGGGCCCGGGACGTGACTTTCCGAGAAGACGATTCCGAGCTCAGGACCGGTACTGCCCCACGAGCCCTGGCCACCTTCCGCAACCTGGCCCTCAATACCTTCCGCCTCGCCGGACGCGCGAACATGGCCCACACCCGCCGCGACCTCCACGACCGCGCCGACACCTTCGCCGTCTACGGCATCTAACAAGCCAAGATCAAACTAGACACAAAGGAACAACGCCGGGGCCGTGGGGGTGAGGGGACGCCGTCAAAGGCTGACGCATCCCTCCGGCGGCCGATTCGTTGGTGCGACAAAGGGGCGGACGGAGGCGGACGATGGCGGCGGGACGCGGTGCCGACCTGCTGCGCCCTCCCACGAGTTCGGGCCGCGCCACGTTCCTGGAGCTCTTCTTCGATCTGGCCTTCGTTGTGGCCCTCACCCGGGTCTCGCAACGATTCGCCGACCTGAGCAATGACACTGGCTGGGCGCTCATCGCAGGGTTCGGTCGTACCCTGCTGCTCTTCTTGGCGCTCTGGCTGATCTGGTCGCACACCACCTGGATCACCAGTCGCTACGAACCAGAGCGGTCGATCATTCAGGCCGTCGTGGTCGGCACCATGTTCGCCGCCCTGGTGATGGCGGTGACGCTGCCACGCGCAATGGAGGAGCGGGCGCTGCCGTTCGCGGTCGCGTACTTGATGGTGATGGTGGTGCGGCCGCTGGTGGTCGCCGCCGCGCTGCGTGGCCATCCACGACGGCTGGTGCCGTTCCGGCTTGCCGCATGGGCTGCGGCGAGCGCGCCACTCTGGCTGGCCGGCGCGTTGGGCCCGGACTGGCTTCGCCTGCCGCTGTGGGCTGCCGCCCTCGCTGTCGACTACCTCGCCTGGGGCCTGGGCTGGCCGCTGCCGCGGCTCGGGGCTGCGGCGGTGGGCCGCTGGCGGATCATCGGGGAGCATCTTGCCGACCGTCACCAGCAGATTTATCTCATCGCACTCGGTGAGTCGATTTTTGTCATCGGCACGGTTTTCAACGGCACGGACTACTCCGCGAAACGGACAGCCGCCTTCGGGGTCGCGTTCGCCACCAGCGCGCTCCTCTGGCGGATCTACTTCCACCGCGCCGGTCTGCTGCTGACCGAAGCGTTGGGTCGGGCGGGTATGCCCGGCCGGCTGGGCACGGCGTCGGAACGGACGCATGCGTTGATCGTGCTCAGCGTGCTCGTCACCGCGGTCGGCTACGAGCTGGTGATCGATCATCCGTACGGGTCGCCGCGGCCCAGTTGGCTTCTGTTCGTGGTAGGCGGACCGGTGCTCTTCCTCGTCGCCCGTGTGCGGCTGGAGTACGAGATCTTCGGCCGGGTTTCCCGATCCCGGATGATCGGCGTGGTGGCCCTGCTGCTGTTCACGCCGGCGTTGGCCCGCTGGGTGCCGATGGTCGGGCTGAGCGTGGTGGCCGGAGTGCTGGCCCTGGTCGCGCTACTCGACGCGCTGCGGAGCCGGGGACGTCCGCTGGAGGTTTCCGCCTCGCCGATCGGGCGGGAGGCGTCCGGCGATCGCGACTCCGAGGCGTGACCGCGCGCGGCCGCGCACATCGACCAGACCCGAGAACCCGGACTAGCGGGCGGACTCCGTCGACTGGCGCTCGGCATTGATCCGGAGGAGTCCTTCGATCCCGCGGAGAAAGGTCTCGGACACCAACGCGGGGTCGAAAAGGCATCCGGCTGCCATGGCGCCGTCGCGGAGCATGACGAAGTGGCGCGCGGCCGGATCCGCCGTTTCCTCGTGGACCTGCGTCATCAGCATGGTGAGCGTGTCCAGGAACCATTGCCGGTGGGCGATGATCTCCTGGTGCACGGGATGGTCGGTGTCGGAATACTCGGCCGCGGCGTTCAGGAAGGCGCATCCGCGGAACCCGGGGGACTGGACGTTCTCAGCGATGGAGCTAGCAATGGCCAGCAGGGAGTCGACCGGCGACGGGTTGGTGGCGATGGCCGCGTTGACCATGCCGCGATCCATCTGATGGACTTCACGCAGGTAGGCCAGAATGAGGTCTTCCTTGCTGGGGAAGTGCCGGTAGAAGGTGGCCCGGGTCACTTTCGCCTCGGCGATGATCCGGTCAACGCCGACGGAGTGGATGCCTTCCGCGTAGAAGATCCTGGTTGCCGTGGTGAGGAGCCGGAGTCGCGCCTCGGAGGGCCGGGTGTCGGGTTCGCCGCGCGTCATCCAACCAGCCTAGCGGATAGAACGTTCGGTCTGAGATGCGCGAGCGGACTCAGGTCCGGCAGCCCCGCTCCGAGTAGGGGATAGAACGTTCGGTCTTGACAACTTGAGTTGAGGTTGCCATGCTGAACGTGAACAGAACGTTCCATCTCCCCACGCCTCCACTGGAAGGGTCACCGTGACCACCCTTGCTGCTTCACCCGGTATCTCCCAGACCGCTTCCGCACTACGGCGGCTGTACTTCACCCGCTTCGCGTTCGCCATCGTGTGGGCACTGGTGACGATCGCGACCGCCAAGGAGATCGGCCCGCTCACAGTGGTGCTTTTCGTGCTCTACCCGCTGTTCGACGTGGGCGCCGCCATCTACGACCTTCGTTCGTCGCGGACCACCGGCTCGCCGACCCTGCTGTACGTGAACATCGCGGTCAGCCTGATCACCGCCGTCGGCGTGGGTGTCGCCTGCGCGTCCGGCATCCCCGCTGTCCTGCGGGTGTGGGGCGCCTGGGCGATCGTGGCCGGTCTGGTCCAGCTGATCGTGGGTGTCACTCGTCGCAAGATGGCCGGCCAGTGGCCGATGATCATCAGTGGCGGCATCTCGGTTCTGGCTGGTGGGTCCTTCATCGCCGGTGCTTCCGCGGACAACCCGTCGCTGACCAACGCGGCTGGCTACGCCATCCCAGGCGCCATCTTCTTCCTCATCGCCGCCATCCGCCTCAGCCGCAGCGCGAAGGGCAACTGACATGACCAACATCGAGTACGACGTCGTCGTGATCGGTGCGGGTCCGGTCGGGGAGAACGTCGCCGACCGGGTCGTGCAGGGCGGCCTGACCGCCGCCATTGTCGAACGGGAGTTGGTCGGCGGGGAGTGCTCGTACTGGGCCTGTATGCCGACCAAGGCGTTGCTGCGCAGCGCGTCCGCGTTGCGGGCGGCTCGCCAGGTGCCGGGTGCGCGGGAGGCGGTGACGGGAAACCTGGATGCCGCGGCGGTGCTCGGACGCCGGGACTCCTTCGCGTCGCATTGGAAGGACGACGGGCAGGTGTCCTGGCTCGAGTCGGCTGGGATCGCGCTGTACCGCGGCCAGGGGCGGATCCATTCGGCCCGGGTCGTCGAGGTGACCGGCGTCGACGGTGTCACGACGAGGTTGACCGCGCGGCACGCGGTGGTCGTCACGACCGGAAGCAGCACTCTGCTGCCGGATATCCCGGGTCTGCGGGAGGCGGCGCCGTGGTCCAGCCGCGAGGCCGCCTCGTCCGGGTCGGTTCCCCGCCGGCTCGTGGTGATCGGTGGTGGCGTGGTGGCGACCGAGATGGCGACCGCGTTCGCCGCTCTGGGGTCTTCGGTGACGGTGCTGGCCCGTGACGGTGTGCTGCCGTCGGTGGAGCCGTTCGCCGGCGAGTTGGTCACGGAGTCGTTGCGCGAGGCCGGTGTGTCGGTACGCCTCGGCGCGGAAGCTGTTTCCGTCAACCGCGACGACAGCGGGACCGTCCACCTCGAGACCGCCGACGGCGAGCGGGTGGAGGCCGACGAGGTCCTGGTGGCGATCGGCCGGACGCCAAACACACAGGACATCGGACTGGAGAGCATTGGGCTGGCGCCGGGTGCCTGGCTGGCGGTCGACGACACTTTGCGCGTCGTCGGCGGCGGGGAGTGGCTATATGCCACAGGTGACGTGAACCGGCGGGTGCTGCTGACCCATCAGGGCAAGTATCAGGCCCGCGCGGTGGGTGACGTGATCGTGGCCCGGGCGAAGGGTGAGAAGGTCGAGGACGGCCGGTGGGGCCGGCACGCGGCGACGGCCGATGAGCGTGCGGTGCCGCAGGTGGTCTTCACCGACCCGGAGATCGCATCGGTGGGGCTGACCGCGGCCGCGGCCGCGGCGGCCGGACTGCGGATCCGGGTCGTGGACTACGACCTGGGCGCCGTTGCCGGATCTTCCCTGCACGCTGATGGCTACAAGGGACACGCCCGCATGGTCGTCGACGAGGACCGGAAGGTGATCGTCAGCTTCACCCTCGCCGGCCCGGACGTCGCGGAACTGATCCACGCCGCCACGATCGCCATCGTCGGCGAGGTCCCGCTCGACCGGCTGTGGCACGCGGTTCCGGCATACCCGACCGTCAGCGAGGTTTGGCTGCGGTTGCTGGAGACATACGGCCGCTGACGGTTAACCAAGCGCTCGTCCCGTCGCGGTTCGCGCCGGGACGAGGTTTGCCGTCCGCTCCGGGCTGGATGCCATGGTCGGGACTGCCCTGTACGGCGAGGGAGATCGTCGCTGACCCACGACCATGGGGTGCCGTTGCTGAGTGCTCCGAGGTCGGCGCGGGCCGGACGGAGCGGAATAGGCTTCGGCCATGAGTGGTGTGCTTAGTGGTGCCCGAAACGCGGTGAATCCTCTTCGCCAGCTCACGATCGACCAGCTCCGTCAACGGACGAGCCTCAAGTGGCGGGAGTACCCCGACGACGTGCTGCCGCTCTGGGTGGCGGAGATGGACGTGCCGCTGGCCGAGCCGGTCGCGCGGGCGATCACCGACGCCGTCGCGCGCGGCGACACCGGCTACACCGCCGGCACGGCGTACCCGCAGGCGCTGGCAGAGTTCGCCCGGCGGCGGTGGGGTTGGGACGGGCTGGCCGTGGAGCGCACCGCGCTGGTGCCCGACGTGATGCACGGCATCGTCGAGGCGTTGCGTTTGGTCACTGAGCCGGGGGACGCGGTGGTCGTCAACTGCCCGGTCTACCCGCCGTTCTACGAGTTCGTGGCGCACGCCGGCCGCCGGATCGTGGAGGCGCCGCTCGGCGAGGACCTGCGGATCGACCTCGGCACACTGGAGGACGCGTTCCGGCAGGCTCGGGCCGGTGGGCGGCCAGCGGCGTACCTGCTGTGCAGCCCGCACAACCCGACCGGCGTCATGCACACCGCGGACGAGTTGGCCGCCGTCGCCAGGCTGGCTGAGCGGCATGGGGTGCGGGTGGTCGCCGACGAGATCCACCCACCGGTGGTGGGTGGGGGAGCGCGGTTCGTGCCGTACCTCTCGGTGCCCGGCGCGGAGAACGGCCTGTCGCTGATGTCTGCCTCCAAGGGGTGGAACCTGGCCGGCCTGCGCGGTGCGCTTCTCATTGCCGGCCCGGCCGCGGCCGGAGACCTCGCCCGCGTTCCGTTCGAGGCCAGCGTCAGCACCAGCCACCTCGGCGTGATCGCCCACACCGCCGCCTTCCGCGACGGCGGAGAGTGGCTCGACGCCTTGTTGACCGGCCTGGACGACAACCGTCGGCTCCTCGCTGCGCTGCTCGCCGAGCACCTGCCGGCCATCCGTTACCACCCCGGTCAGGCCACCTATCTCGCCTGGCTCGACTGCCGCACCCTGGGCCTCGGCGACGACCCCGCCACCGTGTTCCTCGACCGTGGCCGGGTGGCGCTCAACTCCGGTTCGGCCTTTGGCACCGGCGGCGGCGGCCACGTCCGGCTGAATTTGGTCACCGCGCCGGAGTTGATCACCGAGGCGGTATTCCGGATGGCCACTGCCGTCGCCTGAGAAGCCACTTCGGCCGCGCTTCATGGTGCTGCAGTCCTCGCAGCGGCACGCGTCAGGGTTTCCCGCTACCGCGCCGATCTCCGATCCATTGGCTGGTAGAGGCTGCGCTGCGTAAATAAGGAGACGACCTGACCGCGGCGGTGCCCGGCGGCGATGGCGACGGTGAGCCGGGCGGCGACGGCGAGGCGGAGGAAGCGCCGGCCAGGGGCGAGCGGGCGGCAGCAGCCCCGACCCCGGTCGTTGTCTTGCCCCGCCGTCGCGCAAGCAACGGGCGCCAGCAACCGACTGCTGCCGTCATTTGGGAATCAGTTGTAGTTCCTCATGAACGGCGATCATTGATTCATGGTTGACGTCCCCCCACCGACATAAACCCCCACACCTAACCCGAGCGGTCGCGTGAGCTTCCCCCGGTTCCCCGGACACCTGAGCTGAGGCGACACTGGTCGCCGAGGGAGGAGTTCGGATGCCCGCACCACACCCGCCGGAGGTTCGTCAGCGCGCGGTCGAGTTGGCTCGGCTTCGGGACAAGCCGATCCGGGAGATCGCCAGGGATCTCGGGATCTCGGAGTCGTGTCTGCGGAACTGGCTGGCCCAGGCCGACACCGACGACGGTAAGCGCGAGGGCCTGACCAGCGACGAGCGTAAAGAGTTGGCGTCGTTGCGCAAGGAGAAGCGGCGTCTTGAGGTGGAGAATGAGATCCTGCGCCGGGCCGCGACCTATTTCGCGCAGGAGAACGTCCTCCCAAAATGATCTACCCGCAGCCGCGGCCTGACCCATCACAGAAGAGCAGCCCGGGTAACCGGGGGAAGCTCACGCGATCAGCAGGTGCAGTTGATCGTCGCGGCGACCGGACAACACCCCGCGGTGGCGGGTATGGGTGCGGTGACGCCTGGAAGCGGCCCAACGGTGGCCCCCGTTTACCCCCCGAAAACCCTGGCCTGACGCTGACGAACAGTGACAAGAAGAGACCAACCCCTGGCCGTGTCTGTGCAGGTCAATGCCCTTTTACGGCAAGCAATGACAAGCCCGGAGCGGCTACGGATGGTAACAAGGGGTTTTGACAAGCAATGACAAGCCCTGAAGGAGGCTCGACAAGAGGTTCTTGTGGGTTCGAGTCTCCTCGTTCCTCACGAGGGCCGCCCGGGCAAGCACTGCGCCGTCACGGTAGCCGATGTGCGCAGGAGGATTGCAAATAGAAGCCCGAGGCCTGGATACTTCGGCAGGATTTCCGACGTAGCCCAAAGCCTGTGCGCTACCGGGAAACCTCAGGTGCGCGCATTATTACACCGTGGACGGGTCAGGGTCGAAGCGGACGAGGCGGGGGATCGGCCGTGCGTAGAGGACCATTTACCACCAGTCTGACCGCCTCGTCACAACATGCCGTCCTGTTCCGGTCACCATGCATCCGGCCGCGTCGAGCGCGGCCAGGCCATGATCATCGTGACATCCCGTTCGAACGCCTCGAAGGCAACCCGTAGGGCTGATGCTCAGGCGACCGTGACGCTGATCTGGGATCTGGCGGGGCGCCGGGTTAACTTCGACAAACGTTCCTCCTGCTTGAGCCGGGTGAGGATGTGGAGGTGATGGGTGTCGAGCGGGAAGTCCGGCGAAGCCGCAGGGGTGGTCAGATCGGCATAGGGACTCCCGAGGTTCGCGAGGACGGCGATGATCCGGTCCGTAGAGATGGCGTTGCCGAGCTGGTCGACCAGCTGGACCACCAGCGTTCCGTCGCGGGTCGCCCGGGCGATCCGCTCCAGCTGAACGGGGCTCAGCGGCACCTGGGCCGTCGCGGCGAATCGCCCGGCGGCCTGCAGCGCGTCGTGATGGTCGGTCGGAACGAACTCGTCCAGCCGGGACAGGACGGCCTGCTGGACAGTCTGGCTGATCGAGGTGCTGCCTAACAACCGGGCGGTCATGTCCTCGTCGAGGAGGGCGGGCGTGACGAAGTCGACGAACTTTGCCGAGCATTCGACGCCGTGCCGCATTGTCTCCCAGTCGGCGGTAGCGAATCGCTGGAACAGTTCGGCGGTGTCGTCGCAGATCTGGTGGCGGAGCAGCTCGCCGAGCAGGGGGCCGTTCTCCGGCTCGATGCGGCTCGCAGCGATTGACTCGGTCAGGGTGAGCGTGGCGACCAACGCGACGCGGATCTCGGGGACGGGGACCGTATCGCGGCTGCGAAGGATCGCCACCGCGACCTGTGTCTTCTGCTCGGCGAGCCGGTCGGGCTCGTCCGCGGGAGCGGTGATCGAGCCCGCGCTCACGAGTAGACCGGCCAGATCCTCGTCGATCCCGCCGGCCTGCTCGATGTAAGCGGCCGTGTTGGTCACCGTCGCTGGGAACCGCCGGGAGCGCGCCAGCGCGGGCCAGATCTCCGCGGGTACCTCGACGAGACGCTCGATCCGGCACTCCGTCGCCGCGGCGCGGCAGGCCCGCTCTGCCAGGTCGGTCTCCCAACCGGAGATGTCCGTAACGATGTCCGCGAAGGTGCCAGGATCCGCGACCGTCACCGTCGTGGGCTCGTCGTTTTCGACCGCGGCGAGGTAGGCGGCGGGATTGGCGACGCAGTGGCCGTAGACGACGGGATCGATCGTCCGGGTGGTGTCCAAGCTCAGGGCCGGCGGATTGTGCAGCGCGCTGCGCAGGTTCCCTGCGGTGAGGGTGTACATGCTGTCGGCGACGACCAGGGCGCGTACGCCGCGATCGAGAACGGTCAGGTCTTCGATCACCACCCGAGCCTGCCGCAGCAGCGCGACCGCATTGCGTGCCGACGGCTCGTCGACGGGCCGGGTCAGACAAGCCAGGCGAGCGTAGTTGTCCTGGAGGTAGGTCGTCACCTGCTCCTCGATTTGTCGATCAAGGTTCGGATCGGCGTGTGCGACTCCCTCGTCGACCAGGTCGAGCCGGCGTTCCGGCTGCAGGTCCGGGACCTGCAGGATCCGGCTCAGGATCGGCGGCCACGTGCCGGACAGTAGCCGGACGGCCTCCGCGGTCTGCGCGCCGCCGCTCAGGTAGGCCTGGAGGAAGGCCCGCTCGGCCGGGCCGTCGGTCTCGGCGAGGCGGTCGAGGACAGTCCGGGCGCCAGGGTGCTGATTCGCTAGCAGGTGGTCTAGGAGCTCGATGTTGTAAGCGCTGTTCAGGTCGAGGAAATCCTCCTTGGTGTCCCGCAGGACGCCGGCGATGTCCTCCGGCCCGTCGAAGGCGTAGTACGTGTCCGGAATGTTGGGCTGCACGTGCTGCACGATGAAGTTCATGGCGCGGATGGAGACGCGCTCGCCGTAGTACTGGGCCACGTAGAGGGCGAAGTTCTGGTCGATAAAGCCGCGGCGGATCAGGTCACGGGCGACCTCGGAGCGAATCGTCTCCTTGAGGAGCGTCTCGAAAGTGACCTTCGCCGTGTCGCGGGCGAGGGTGAAGGTGGGGTTCGCGGCGAGGTCGGCGAAGTCGGCCTTCCGCAGCGCCGCGACGTCGGCGATCGCCTTCCGGCGTTCGGCCTGTAACGCTTGACGTTCGCGGGAGTCCCAGTCGTCCAGGTCGAGTTCGGCCCGGAACAGCTCACGGATGTCGCCGATCGGGATAGAAACGGCCCAAGGCGAGCCGTAGTAGGTGAAGTTCGCGGTCGGTCCGTTTCCGTCGGCGATGAGCACCCGCCAGAATCGGGGGGTCCCAGCCTGTGCAAGAGTGAAGGTTTCGGTGCCGACTTTATAGCCCGTAAGGGTGTGATTATGATTGTTGCTGGAGCGCCGGATGACTTCGGCATGCCAGTTCAAACGCTCGGCGAAACGCTCGGGCTTGTCCCGCAGAACGTCGGCCAGTGCCTCGGAGTCGGCGATCTCGCTGAGGCGTTCGCGCCGCATCGCGATGGACTGATTTACCAGGTCGCGGCTGAGTTTGTAGAGCTTGTCGAGGTCGCTGCGGCCCAGCGAGACCTGCTCGAAGTCGGCCAGGTGGACGTTCTTGTAGACCATCATCGCGAAGACCGAGTCGGCGCGTAGCTGGGGCACACCGTGCTTCGCGGTGATCAAGCGGGCGGCGAACACGGCGTACTCGTTGCGGATGTTCTTCAGCAGCCGCATGTCACTGATGTGCCGCGCGACTAGGTCGACCAGGTCGGGTGTCACCGAGACGAGAGCCGGACCGGCCAGCAACTTGGTGAGCAGGTCACGTGACGTGCGGTGGGTGATGAAGGGAACCACCGGCACGACCAGGTCGAAGAACTTCGTGCGGTTCGCCCGCACCGACTCGGCGGAGGCGCCGTCGTCCAGCTGCCTGGTGTCGTTGCCCAGCCGCTCGAAGATGCTGTCCTTGAGCGCGTAGACGAAGCGGATCGTTCGGCCCCGCGAGGCGTGCGAGGTGTTGAGCAGGGTGTTCAGCTCGCGCAACTCCTCGAAGATGTGCGGGTCGTCGAACCGGTCGAGGTCCTCGAAGACGACGACGTCGAACTTCGTCGACTCGAAGAAGTAGACGATCTCGTCGAGGTACTTATCGAAATAGCTGACCTCTTTTGCCCCGAGCGCGACGGTGGCCCCGGCGGCGGACACCGAGGAGACGACCCGGTCGTGAACGACCTGCCGGATCCACGTCAGCACGGCCACCATCAGCAGCCCGAACAGCAGGACCGCCCCGGCCCGCACCGGCCACGGATGGTCCTTGGTGGAGCCGACCAGGCGCGGAAAGCGGCCGAGGAGGAACAGGATCACCGCAACCACCGCCACCTGCGTCGTGGCGAATGCGACGGCCCGTCGGAAGTCCGGCTTGTCAATGCGCCGGAAGTGCGAGCGGGGCAGCGCCCGCTGCGGCTGGCTATGCAGCAGTTGTTTAACGAGCTCCTTCTCGATCCGGTTGGTGATCGACTTCTCCTCCTCGGAAGGCCCGAGAGTCGACAGAGAGAGGTTGAGAACTCGTCCCGTGTGTTGGTTGGAGAACGCCTGCAGGGCGCTCGACTTGCCCGCGCCGTACCGACCGGTCAGCGCGATGTTGCGGACGTCCGGGTCCTGCAGAGCCGTGGTCAGCCGTGCGACGTACTCCCCGTGCTGTTCCGGCTGGAACTGCGGCGTCAGCGGAAGCAGCGCGACATCACCGTCTGCCGACCTCGACGGGCCGACCCCCCCAGCCTGTCGTCGTTCCCACCAGCGCACGTTCTCCCCTTCCCCCGTGACCAGCCAAGGCTAGAGGAAAGCGCTGTGTCGTCCACGCGCGGTTGCCGCGTCGAGCGATGAGTCTGCGGACCGCGCCCGCGAGCCCCAGGTGATGCGTCGATCCGCGCATGCGGACGCGACACCCGGTGCGCCAGCCCGGCTCAATTGCGCCATTGAGTCTTGAGCAGGAGGCTCTATGCCGGCCCGTTGACTACACCAAGCCGAAGGCTATCAGCGTGATCTCACTTTGCTGCTGCGCCGTGGACCTCGCCAGGGTTGCCTGACGGTTACGGATTGGACTCCTGGCCTCTGTAGAACGCGAACCGCAGCCAGCCAGCGCCCTGCTCCCACGCCGGCGGACCGTGGCGCGTCTCGCCCTCGACCCACGCTGCGAGTAGATCCTTCTCACCGGCGTTCGGGCACGGACATTGTGTCGATCATGGACTGTCCTGGCGCAGTCGCTGACGAGTCTGCATGAGGGCGAAGCCGAGCAGGTTGAGCCCCTTCCATTGGCCTGGGTCGGCGGCGTCAGGGTCGTCGGCGCTGAGTCCGATGCCCCAGATCCGGTCGATCGGGCTGGCCTCGACCAGGACCCGGTCGCCGGTGCCGGTGATGAGGTCCAGAGTGATGTCGCGGTCACCTCGATCACCCGGACCAAAGCGATAAAGAGGTCACACCAGCCGTGGTGGGTGAGGTCGCGCTTGACGCTGGTGGCGTCCGGAGTGGCGCGGTCGAGTTCTATGGCGATCTCCCGCCAAGCTCCGCGGGTCATCTTCTCGGCAAGCGCTGTCACCTGCTCGGCGGGCGACGGATACGGCTCGCCGACTTCGGGCACCGAAGAAGATGACGGGGTGGAAAGCCAATCCGCTATGTCCGCGCGGGCAAGTCGGTGGTGATCTCCTTGTTGAAGCGGGTCTTCTCTAAGCGCCGCGACCGATGCTTCGTCCAGGCCAGCCTGCCCTCGAAGTGTTCCCGTCTCCTGCGACGGATCGAGTGATCGTGGCCGACGTGGTCGAGCCAACCCTGCACGCCGTGCTGGGAGCCGCCGCACTCGGTGCAAAGGCACCGATGTCCCTGGGCTGTCGCGCAACTGGGGTTGTGCCTGCCGGTGTCCATGTCGCGGCCACCTCACTCATCCGATGAACCTGGTCGCGGCATCGTCAGATAGCTCACTCAGCGGAAGTAAGTAGACACCCTAAGTTGTGAAATGATGGATTTCAATGCCAAGGCCGACGGGCCTGGCAGTGCAACGGCACCCGTTACTATCAGATCAAGCCCTCTGGCCGGCTTGTCGATCAGCTGCGCCGCGTATGGTTCGTTCGCCATGCAGTTGGCCTCGTCTGGCTGTTGAAGCTGCTGTGGTGCCGCTCTGTGATGCGGAGCCCGAGGAGTCGGCCACCGATGCCGACGGGCTGAGACCCCGCCTGCGGCCCGCTCCGTGATCGCTCCGTCGCAGCCGTCGACAGGCTGCTGGCTGTCCTCCCATCCCTCCACGTGGGCGTTGCCCGGCCCGTCCACGCCGTCTCACCCCGAGAAGTGCGGCGACGTGCCGGCATGCCCCCACCTGTAAAGGATCGGCTCCTGATGACCTCGCACGTAATCGGTGCCGGCACCGAGCCGGCGGCGTCGAAGCGATGGCTCGCCCAGCAGTTCCCGCACCGGCCTTGGCTCATCGCCGACCTACAACAACGTATCGACCGCGCCCTTGCCCCCATCAGCGCCTACCCTCCCAACCCCGACCGATTCGGTCAGGCGATGGAACGGACCCTCGCGCTCGACCTGTGCGACGAGCCGCCCTACCCGCAACTCATCGCCAGCCTCCCCGAGCATGGAAGGGGGCGCCTGCTCACCACCGCCGGATACGCACCCACCACCGACGCCCCCGGACGCGCCGTGGCGCAGGACCGACGACTACATCCCCGGCGCTCGACTGTTCACAGTGGGCAGCCTGCTACCCGACCTCGACCGGGCAGTGCACGCGCTCCGACCGGCGACACCCGATGAGGTTCGGCAGGCAATTCAAGCTGCGCTGCGTGACCGACGCGCCATCACCGTGTACGCGAAAATGATGCGCGCAGCGCGCCCCGCCTTTGCCGCCTTCTGGGCCAGCTACACCAGCGGATTCCGCAACGCGTTACGCGGCTACGGACCCGTCACCGCCTCCCTGAACCTGCTGGATGGACTCCGCATCGCCGACTTCCTCGCGGGCACCACCATCGTCGAACTCAAAACGGGCCACCTCGACGGCACCCACCACCTCCAGGCCCTGGTCGACCAGGTCCTGACCTACGCCCTGCTCGCACCCGTCTGCGGCCATCCGGCCACCGCAGCCGTCATGTACCTCGCCCGCTACCACGTGTTGGCCCACTACCCGCTCGACACCCTGTTCAGCCGCCTCGCCGGGCAACCCATCAACGCCATCGAAGCAGGCCACCACCTCGGCACTCTCATCCGAGCGGAAGGCCCACGGCAGCCGCCGGCCGTCCCCGCAACCGAGAGCTGACACGGTCCCCGGTTCAAGCGAGATGGGCCCGGGCCCACAGGCAGATAGGCTTGCTATCCGCCGATCGGGATGGCGCCGTGAACGCGTAGCCCAAGTTGGGTATCGGTTCGTGTCGGTCCGCCGACACGAACCCCATGCCCTGCGGCGGGCGGGGTTGCGACGGGCGGACGCAGGTTCTCCTCTTGGTGACGGAGGTCCCGGTCCCGGTCCCGGGTGGAGCGGCGCGGTGGGACCCTGACGGCGGTCTGTCGGTTCCCCCGGTTTACCCCCCGAAAACCCTGGCCAGGCGTTGACGAACAGTGACAAGAAGAGACCAGTGCCTGACCACGTCTGCGCAGCTCAGTGCCTATTTTTGGCAAGCAATGGCAAGCTCGGGTTGACTACGTTCGGTAACAAGGGGTTTTGACAAGCAATGACAAGCCCTGAAGGAGGCTCGACAAGAGGTTCTCCTGGGTTCGAATCTCCTCGTTCCCCGCGGGCGCCTGGTCCTGAACCTGGGATGGCCCGGTTCTGCAGTTTACTGGCGAGCAATCCGCTGGAGGCCGTGATCACAGACAACCGCGCCAAGCACGAGCACGCCGTCAAGGACCATACGGGCGCGGACAAGGACGTGAAATCCCTCGACGAGGAACTCGGCACCACCCGAGCCGCCCACCAGGCGGCGGGCGGTGCCGAGCTGGACAGCCTGGCCCAACAGGTGACGCAGGCGCGTCGCGGCCGCGACGAGCGCCTGGCGCGGCGCAATGGCCTCGCCGAACACACGGTCTGCCTCGCCACGCCGCTGCATGACAATGAACTCTTCGACCAGCTCCACGCCACCGCCGGGACGTTCCTGGCCAACTACGAGGCCGCCTCAAAGGCCCTGCGGGACAGCCGGGAAGGGCTGCGTGACCGGTCGTTCCCGCTGCTCCAGCGCCGAAAGGCCCTGTCCGACGAGCAGGCCTCGCTGTCCGGCTGCGCCGGACGTGTCCCCAAATTTCGCGACGACCTGCGCCGCCAGGCCGCCGAGGCGTCGGGCATCGACGTCGCGGACCTGCCGTTCGTCGCCGAACTGATCGACGTCGCCCCCGAACACGCACGGTGGCGCACCGCCGTGGAGACGGTCCTGGGTGCCAGCGCCCGCCTGCTGCTCGTTCCCCACGAGCAGCTCGAAGCGTTCTCCACGGCCCATCGACCCGCTGCGGCTGCGCGGCCGGCTGACGTTCGAGGGTGCGCGGCTGCACCAGACAGGCCACCTCGACGAGGACTCCACCAAGGTCGCCGGAAAGCTGCTATTCAAGGACTTCCCGTTCGCCGGCTGGGTACGCCGGCAGGTGTCCGACCCGATCCGCAACGCCCTCTGTGTGGAAAGCCCGCACCAGCTCGACGGGCCCGGCTACCGCGTCACGCTGGCGGGGCAGACTCGGCTCGGAGTCCGGGGCAGCCACGGCCGCAACGACCAGTCCAACATCATAGGGTTCAGCAACGAAGACGCCATCGCCGACATCGAGCGCGAGCTCGACCAAATCACCGAGGCACTAGACAAGATCGATGAGGACCGCACGGCGATCGACGAGGAACGCGATGAGCTGGACCGTCGCCGCAGCGCCTACGAGGCGATCCGCGCGATCACGTGGGAGGACATCGACGTCGCTAGCGTCGAGGCGCGGATCGCGGAGCTGCATACGGCGCGGCAGGCGATTCTTGAAGCCGACGACCGGCTGCACGTCTTCCGCCGGCTCGGCGACCGGCCGATCGCCGAGATCACCCGGCGGGAGATGCGCGAGTGGCAGCAGGGCCTGCGCGACGCCGGCCTGTCGTCTCTCGCTGCGCATGTGCTCCGACCAGGTCGCGTCGGGCAGCCCCGGCAACGCCGCCGATCAGGTCGAGGAACGGGCCGCCGAGCAGGCCCAGCTCGGCCGCGAACTTGTAGGCGACGAAGAACTCCAGGAGCGACCGGTGGGCTGGCCGGTAGTCGCCGGCGTCGTTGCGGACCAGCAGCGTCTGGGAGCGCATGTCCTGCTCCCAGTGGTCGATGTCGCGGGCCTTGCTGGCCGCTGGCCCCAGAAACACTCGCAGCTTGTCCGGGAACTCGCGATAGTTGAGCGTCATCGAGCTCTCCGACAGCATCTGCCACGCGAGCCGGTCGCGCCCGCTGGATCGTCACGTCGTAGCGGGCCCCTGGAGAGTCTTGACCGGCGGCACAGGGAGTCGAGTAAGCGGCCGACGTCAGGCGGTCGATCATGGATAGGCGTCACGGAATCGCGCCACCGGGGACAGGTCGCCCTCCGGGGCACGTCCGATGCGCCGTGGGCGCCTACCCATCCGGATGCGAAGGGATGTCCTGCTTCGCATCGACGCGCTACGATCGTGCGGTAAGCCATCACTGTGGTATTGGATCGTGGGGAGTCTCCTTGCAGCCGGGCCGAGCGCTAGTCATAGGGACTAGCGAGTATGAGGCATCTGATTTGCCGGAGCTGCCGGCTGCAGCAAATGACGCCGAGGAGCTTGCCGATATCTTGCGTGACCCCGTCGTTGGTGGGTACGAGGTGGAAGCGCTGCGAAACCCGCGAGCGCGCGAGGCAGCCGCAGCAATTCGCGACTTTTTGTTGAACGCCGACCAGGACAGGCCCCTCCTGCTTCACCTCGCATGCCACGCGATTTCGGATGATTCTCGACGCGTATATCTCGCATCGCGAGATACGGACCCGGGAAGTGCGTGGCAGACAGGCTTCGCAGTCGATGAGCTGGCCGACCTAATGAGTACTTGTCGGGCCAGTTCCGTTGTTTTGATTCTTGATGCCTGCATGGCATCGGCGAGTTTTGACCCACGTGCGCCAGAGCGATGGCGAGCCGGCAATTCCAAGCTCGCACTTCTGGCCTCGTCCTACGGCCTCGATCGCGCGTCGGAAAGGCACTCCCCATTTACCCATGCTCTTATTGATGCTCTGAGGGACGGCCATGCAGACATCAACGGAGACGGCTTCGTTGATCTCCAAGAGCTTTTCGCCTATGTCAGCAATCGCCTGCCTGCAACTGGCATCCCCCAGCCAGTGCTCGTCGCATCTCGGCGCACGGCGGATTTCCTGGTAGCCGCCACGAGCCAGGCTGCCCATCTCGATTCTCCACAGAAGGGTTACGGCCCTCCCTTCCCAGAGGAACAGGTGCACGACCGGGCCCCTGTTGTGCGACGGAAGAATTCGGGCTGGCTTTCTTTTATTGAGGGACTCGCAAGTGTGTTCGACCCGTTTGGCAACTCTACCGGCCTGGCCTATCGGCGCCGACTCTCGGGTTGGACTCGCATACAGGCGGATCTAGCGGAGCAATACTCGAAGCTGGAACGGAGTGCGCCTAGCCGATCAGGAGTAGAGGAGACCGACCAGCATGGCCAGAGGAGCGCCCCCTGATGCCTAGCCAGCGCCCTCTGGTCACCCCGGATATTGGTCGCCCTGGCCCATTGTCTCTACCGAAACCCGCCGACGCCCAAGAATGGGAGGCGGTCCAACCCGGCACCTTTGACCGGATCATGTGTGAATGTGAGCGGGATGAACGACACCGCAGGCACATGGATTTACTCGAACTGGGTTCGCGAGTCTTTGGTCAGGTGTGCGGGCTGGGTACAGTTGTCATACTCGCATGGTTGGCGAAATATTTCGTCGATCAAGGCGCGGCCACGCAAGGAGCAGCGATCATTGGAACCGGTGCCGTTTCAATCGTTGCCGTTTTTGTCACTGGCAAGCTATCTCGGAATAGGTGAGCTTGTCTGTGAGCGCAGTCGCAACTGGGTTAGTCGAGGCTGGCGTTTGTTAGCGGCCAGATGATGATAATAGTGCTCGCGCTGGCGGAAGTAGTTACTCGTTTGCCCACCGCCACGGCCACAGGTAGGCACTCACGGCGTACCGGCCCTCGGCGTCGGGGTGAACCCATCGGACTTCCGATGGTGCAGGGCTCGTAAAGTCGGTTCGGCTACGCTGCCTGCGAATACTCGTTGATCAATCCGCCGAGGATCGGTTGTCGTTGGACCCGGGCGCCGTTCAGGTCAAGGACATGCGGCGAAGGATTCGGTGGCCGTTGATCCAGTGAACGATGCGGCCGGTGATCGTTGTAGTGGCGGGTGTACCCGGCGAGCACCGTCGTCAGATGCCGCTCGCCGACGATGAGCATCCGGTCGGTGCACTCCCGGCGTACGGTCCCTACCCAGCGCTCGGCGAACGCATTCGCCCGGGGCGCTTGCGGCGGACTCTTGATCACGTCGATGCCCTCGGCGGCGAACACGCGTCGAAGACTGCCGTGAATTCTGTGTCTCGGTCCCGCAGCAGAAACCGCAAGCCGCTCACCCGCTCGCCGAGGTCCATCAGCAAGTTCCGCGCCTGCTGGGCTACCCAGGCGCCGGTCGGATGCGCCCTCACCCCGACGACGTGGACCTCGCGGCAGGCGGGTCCCGATGGATGGGGGCTCGTCGTTCTCTTGGTGACGGGAGACCTCGATGGTAGGGCGGCGGGCGCGGTCGGACCCTGGCGACGTCCCGTCGGTCTGCCCCCGTTTACCCCCCGAAAACCCCCACCTGCTGTTGACGACCCGTGACAAGAGGCGATCGGTCTCTGACCGTGTCTGTGCACGTCAGCGCTTATTTTTGACGACCAATGACAAGGCCGGGATGGCTACGGACGGTAACAAGGGGTCGTCGGTTCGAATCCGGCCGTCCCGACACTGTTCAGGGCATATCTCATCGATGGATATGCCCTCTTTTCGTAGCTGGGTGTCTAACTGAGTGACTATGCCTCAGCGCCGAAGATCCGATCCATGGCGACCGCGCCGGACAGGAGCACCGGCCGCAGTTGGTGCCGGTAGACGCTCTCGGTGACGGTCGTGCCGGAGTGGCCGCAGAGGTCGGCAATCTGCTCGATGCTCATGCCGCTGTCGGACAGCAGGGACACGAAGCTGTGCCGCAGCTCGCGTGGGGTCCAGTCGCGCGGGTCAAGGCCCGCTTTGGCGACGACCGGGCGGAAGGCCCGCAGCACGTTGTGCCGATCGAGGGCAGTGCCGGCAGAGGAGGGGAAGACGAGGCGGTCGGCAGCAGGCCGACCGTGGCGCTCGTGGTTGGTGGTGAGCGCGGTGGCGCACCGGGCCGGCAGGGCCAGGGTGCGACGCGACTTCTTGGTCTTGGTGTCCCCGTCGGCGCGGACCGAGCGCCAGACCTGGATGGACGGTGGCACGGTTGGGTCGTTGTCCGGCTTGCCGGTGAGGTCGACGTGTGCCCAGGTGAGGGCACGCAGTTCTGCGGTGCGCGCGCCGGTCAGTAGTGAGACCACGATGTAGGCGTGCAGGGAGCTGTCTTCGGCAGCATCCAGGAGAGTCTTGGCCTGGTCGAAGGTCAGTGACTTGGACGGCCGGCCGGTGCGACCGGTCGGAACGGCGCAGAGAGCAACGACGTTGCGCTTGACCTTGTCTCGCGCCATGGCCCGGGTGACCGCGCGGTTCAACAAGGAGTGAAGCAGCCGCAGGGTGCGGGTGCTCAGGTGCCGGGACTTGGCCAGGAGCCAGCGGTCTACGTCGGTAGCGCTGAGGTCCCGCAGCTTCCTCGCGCCGAGGTCGCTGATGATGTGGGAGCGCACGAGGGTGGTGTAGTTCGCCTTGGTGTTCTCGGACTGGTTGCTCAGCCCGTTGTACGTGAGCCAGTCATTGAGAGCATCGGCCACGGTGTGCCCGTCTTGAACCAGGGCGAGGCCGTTTTCGTAGTCACGGATCTTTTCCCGCAGCTTGGTGCGGGCTTCGGTCTTGGTCTTGCCGCTGCCCTTGCGCACGATGCGCTTGCCGGCTGGGGTGTAGCCGACGGTGACGGTGGCGATCCAGCGTTGCCGGGACTCGTCCCAGTGCAAGCCGCCTTCTCCCCGGGCACGGCGTTTGGTCATTGGGTGCCTCCCTTCTGAGCTTCGTCTTCGAGCAGGTCGACGTAGGCGGTAATAGCGGCGGCGGGTACGAGGCGGATACGGCCCTGCCGGACGGTACGCAGCCGACCGGCGCGGATCTGCTCGTAGATCACGGACCGGGAGAGGCTGAGCAGTCGCATCGCCTCGGGGATGCGGTAGAGCGCCTTGATGGGTGCGTCGAGGGCGAGTGCGGTCAAGCGGTGCTCCTTCCATCGGGGACAGGTTGACCGTCAAGGCAGGCTTGACGGCGGATCGGTGACCGGGTCAGGCAGCGGCGGCAAGTTCCTCTCGTCCGACCTGGTGCCTCTCGCGGGCCATGGCGGCGGCGGTGTTGGCCAGCAGGGCATCGCCAGTGGTGCGCCAGCCGGAGCCTGCGTAGGTGAGCAGGCCGACGATGAGGGTGGTGTCGTCGTCGGTCTCGTCGGCGTATTCGTGGCCGGTGTCGGTGCGTCGCCAGATGACGCGGGCGTTGCGGAGTATGCGGAAGGTGACGGAGTAGCGGCGGCTTTTGGTGAGGAAGTGGCCGCCAAAGCCGAGCATGTGCGCCCATCGCCGTAGCTGCTGCCAGTCGCGGTGGCCGCCGAGGGTCCAGCAGGCGTCCTCGAAGACCACCTGGACGAGCTGTACCGCGAGGTGAAGAACCGCCGGTTCTCGTTGCTGGTGTCGTGCACCTACGACCCGGGCAAGCGCACTGTAAAGAAGGTCGACGCGTTGACACCGATCTACCGCAGCGAAGGTGTTGCCTGATGCGCGTCTCGACCGCCGCGGAGGCCGGCAACCCGAAGTCGCCCAATGAGGATTGGGCGATGGCCAGCGAGAACCTGATCGTGGTCCTCGACGGGGCCACCGCCCGCACCGGCACTGGGTGCGTTCACGGCATTGCCTGGTACGCCGCCAAGCTGGGCTCGGCCCTCGCCGGCCTGGCAGCCGACCGCGACTCCGAGTTGTCCAACGCGCTGATGTACGGAATCCGGTTCACCGCCGACCAGCACCGGGAGACCTGCGACCTCAGGCACCCCGGCACACCCTCGGCAGGGGCGGCCATGGTGAGGCTCAAGGACACCGCGTTGGAGTTCCTGGTGCTCGGTGATGTCACGGTGCTCATCGACACCGCCGATGGCATCCAGGTCATCACTGACGACCGGGTGGACAAGACCGCCCGTGCCGAACGCGAAGAGGCCGACCGGCACCCGTTCGGATCTGCGGAGAAGCAGGCGGCGTTGCTGCGGATGAAGCATGCCGAGCTGGCCGCCCGCAACCAACCCGGCGGCTATTGGGTGGCAGCCGCGGACCCGTTCGCCGCCCAGCACGCCATCACTGGTGAAGTTCCACTCGACAGCGTCCGGCGGGTTGCCTGCTGACCGACGGAGCCGCCCGCCTGGTGGCCCTGTTCGGGCTGCTCGACTGGCCGGACGTGCTCGACGTCCTGAAGCAGAACGGCCCCACCGAACTGATCCGCCGGGTACGCGCCATCGAGGCCGCCGACCCGTCCTGCATGCGCTGGGCACGCAACAAGCGCAGCGACGACGCCACCGCCGTCTACGCCGCCTGAGGCGCCCACCGCTGCCCTTGTTTCACCTTGGCTCGTCCAGGGAACCGTGGTGTCGTGGAGGGGAAGTCGTTCAGGTATCGGCTCGATCGGCGCGCGCAGGGGTTTGGCATGCTCCGCGCGGCCGACGCCTTTGGCCTGCGACACCCGAACGTCAACCGTGCTTCGTACTTGCTGCTGGCTGTATTTTTCGGAGCCTTGACCGGCTGGCTGGCGCGATCAGTGCTCGTCGGTGTCGTCAGCGGAGTGGTCGTTGGCCTCGCCGTCTTCTTCCTGACCCGGGCCAACCACCGACGTCGAGTTGCCAACGGCACGTCCGCTCAGTTTGGGCCCCCCCGAGACTGATCCCGCACCCTTCGCCGCAGCTCCGAGTCCGCAGCCGTTTGACCGGCAGGCACGTCCTGGACGGCTCGATACCGCCGTTCCGTCAGCTCATCTCAACCAACAGCCGGCCGAAAGAGCCACCCAGGTCCTGATACCGATCACGCAGGTCCCGAGACCCGACTGCCGACTGCCGACGACTGCCGACGATGTCGGGCTCCACTTGACGCGTGACACATCAGCTTCACTTGATGGGTGACGCGTCCAGCTAGACCCCGTGCTAGCGACAGGGACGCTACGTCTTGTACGGCAGTCTGCCGATGACAACCGCCGACACGGGAAGCGTGCGGTCTGAGCGAGCGGTCCAGATGGCGATGTTCAGCTCCGGCGCCCAGTACTCGGCCTCCCGCTCCACAAGAAGTACCCCAGCGGCGGTCAGGTCCGCGGCAACCTCCTGAGAAGGTCGCCGGAGCAACGGGATGTCGTCGTACTGAGCTTCGGCCGGGCCGTCGATCACGATCGTTACGAGCCTGTCGGCCGGGTCGAACCCCAGGGTAAGGCCGTGCTCGACATACCGGTCCTGCGCCGCGTGCCACCCGTCCTCCGGTACGGAGTGGTAGCAGCGGCCCAGCCGTTCCCGAAGGTGCTGGCGGTCCTCGTCCAAGCTGATGCGATCGGTTCCGACCCTTGCGACGACACGATGCGCAGCCAGCGGCCCGACATCTCCCACGCCCTCCCACACGCCGTGTGCGTTCCGCTCGGGATGCCAATCGACCGGGTACAGGGTGACAACCTCGGTTGGCTCGTCGCGTTCGTCTGAGGCGCCGTTGTAGATGTACACGCCGGAACCGACAACCAGCCCTCCGACATCGTCGTCTTCAATCGTGAACCCGCAAGCCGTCAGCTCCTCCACGACGGCCCCATACGGGCGGTCCAGGAGCTCTACTCCACGTAGCCGGAGGTCAAGAGGCTGCACGGCATCGATGGAGGTCACCCGGTCGGCGCTGTCGTAGTTGAGCATCAGACCCGCCGTCGCGAACTGGTCGGACAGCAGTGCGGAGCCAACCCGACGGAAGGCGTCATGGTCGCCGAGAAGTCGTCGGAGTCGGGTGCGATCGGCACCGAGGCTGACCCCCGCCGGCAATCCGGTGATCTCAGCAAGCACGCGCACATGGTGCCATGCATCGCTCCGGCGAGCGTCACCCATCAAGTGAAGCCGCGGTGTCACGCATCATCCGGAGTCGGAAAGACGACTGCCGACGAAATGGTGAGAACTTTCTGCACATCCTCAAGGCGGCCC
>NZ_JAEMUW010000044.1 GCF_016598485.1 Micromonospora coerulea
CACCCTCCACCCGGTGCCACGGCGCAGGGCACCAGCACCGTCCCGGTCAACCTCGTCAGCTACCCGTGACCGTACCGGCGGCGGCGGCGGGCGACCGCCGCCGCCGGCGGTTCCGATCCGGGCACCGGGGTACGAATGCCTGGTGCCACCGGTCGGCGGCGCGGGTATGCCGACGCGCTCGCCGGGTATGCCAGATCCGCGGCGCTCAGCCGGTCGACGTGCGGCGCCGCTGCCCGGCGAGGTTGAGCCCACCGGCGACATCGGTCGGCGGCCGCCGACAGACGAACGCTCGGGAAGGATGACGCGCGATGAAGGTGCGAAGCTCCCTGCGAGCACTCAAGCAGAAGGCGAACTCGATCGTGGTACGCCGCCGCGGCAAGGTGTTCGTGATCAACAAGGCGGATCCGCGGCAGAAGGCCCGGCAGGGCTGACCCTGGTCCCGACCGCGGGGCGCGGGCCATCGCGGTGGTCCGCGCCCCTGCGCGCCGGGGTCAGCCGTGCGCACCCGGGCCGCCGGTGGCGTGCCCGACCGCGATCACCAGCGCGCCCGATGGGCCGACCGGCCCGGCTGGCCATTCCGGCTCTGGGGCAACCCGGCGGTGGTAGGAAGGCGGAGGGAGGCGCCGGGGGGAGCCGCGATGTCGAGCAGGCCGGGCGCGCTGCTGCGACGCCGCGACGAGCCGTTGCGCGCGTCGTTCCTGGAGCTCTTCTTCGACCTGGCCTTCGTCCTCGCGCTGCGGCAGCTCTCGCTCGTCCCGCAGGTGGGCGTGAGCGTCGCCCAGACGGCGCTCGCGGCCCTGCTCCTGGTGGCGCTCTGGTCGGTCTGGGCGGTGACCGCCTGGTTCGCCGACTGGTTCGACCGCGCCAACCCCTGGGTGCAGGCCGTGCTTGTCGGCGCCACGCTCGGGATGCTGCTGATGAGCGTCGCCGTCCCGGACGCCACCGGCGGTCGGGCCTGGCTCTTCGCCGGGGCGTACGTCGCGATCCACGTCGGCCGCGGCGTCGTCACGGCGGTGGCGCTCCGGGGGCATTCGCTGCGCCGCCGTACGCTGCGGATCCTCACCTGGTACGGCGCGACCGGCATCCTCTGGTTGGTCGGGGCGGCCTGGCCGGCGGTGCGGGTGCCGGTCTGGGTGGCGGCCCTGGCACTGGACTACACGGCGCCGCGGATCGGTTGGCCGACTCCGGGGCTGGGCCGCGCCGAGCCCGGTGAGCTGCGGTTACGGGGCGGGCATCTCACCGAGCGGTACCAGCAGGTCTTCATCATCGCGCTCGGCGAGCTGATCATCACCGCCGGCGTGACGTACTCGTCGACGGACCTGGCGGCGGCGCCGTCGGTCGCGTTCCTGCTCGTCTTCGCGGTCGCGGTGCTCAGCGGCCTGCTGTACGTCACACCGGCCGGCCGGGGCCTCGGCGCCGCCCTCGACGAACGGGACCCGTCCCGGTTCGGCACCATCACCAGCTACCTGCATCTGGTGATGATCGCCGGCGTGCTGGCGACGTCGGTGGCCGCCGACTTCGTGCTGACGCATCCCACGGAAGGGGGGCACACCGCGGCCGTCGCCCTCACCGTCGCCGGTCCCGCGCTCTTCCTCGCCGGCCGGGTCGCCCTGTCCGCGGTCATCTTCCGCCGGCTGTCCTGGCCCCGCCTGCTCGGTCTGCCCGCCCTGGTGCTCATCGCGCTCGTCGGCCACGCGCTGCCACTGCTCGGCGTCGCGGCGGCGACCGTCGCCCTCCTCCTCGTCGTGCTGGTCCTGGAGCGCCGGCTCGCCCGCACCGAGCCGGGGCCGCGGACGGGGCGGTGAGGTTAGCGAAACTTCCGCCGAGCCCGCGGCCTACGAGTCGGCGGCCCGCGGTTGCGGTGCGGCGTAGGCTGCTCCCGTGGATCAAGAAGATCGGATCGCGCTGTTCCTCGACTACGAGAACCTGGCCCTGGGCGCGCGGGACCATCGCGGCGGGGTGGCCTTCGACTTCCGGCCGGTCGCCGACGCCCTCGCCGAGCGGGGCCGGGTGGTGGTGCGCCGGGCGTACGCCGACTGGTCGTACTTCGACGAGGACCGGCGGATGCTCACCCGCTCGCACGTCGAGCTGATCGAGATTCCCCAGCGGATGGGCGCCTCGCGGAAGAACGCCGCCGACATCAAGATGGCCGTCGACGCCGTCGAGTTGGCCTTCGAGCGGGACTACATCTCGACCTTCGTGATCTGCACCGGCGACAGCGACTTCACCCCGCTGGTCCACAAGCTCCGCGAGCTCAACAAGCGGGTCATCGGTGTGGGCGTGGAAAAGTCCACCTCGGCACTGCTCCCGCCGGCCTGCGACGAGTTCCTCTTCTACGACCGGCTGGAGGGGGTGGAGATCCCCGAGACCCGCGGGCGGCGGGGTCGCCCCGCCCGGCTGCCGAGCCCGGAGCCGCAGCCGGCGGAGCGGGAGCTCGAGCCGCAGCCGGCCGAGGAGGAGGCGCCCCGCGACGTCGACACGCTCGCGGTCCTGGTCGCCCAGACGGTGGCCGGGTTGCAGGGCAGTTCCAGCGGCGCGGTGACCGCCTCGACGTTGAAGCGGACCCTGCTGCGCAAGGACCCGACGTTCAGCGAGTCCGACTACGGTTTCCGCACCTTCGGCGAGCTCCTGCGGCACCTCGCCGGGCAGAACGTGATCGAGTTGGCGGAGGGGCCCGCCAAGGGTGACCCGGAGGTGTCCCTGCCCGAGCGGGGTGATCGGGAGACGGCGTTCGCGCTGCTCCATTCCGTGGTGGTGGACCTCACCGGCGGTGCCGGCGCCGTGGCGCTGTCCGGCCTCAAGAACCAGCTGCGGCGGGCCCGCCCGGACTTCAGCGAGAAGAAGCTCGGGTACCGCAGCTTCCTGCAGTTCTGCAAGGCGGCCGCCACCAGCGGCGTCGTGGAGCTGCGGTGGAGCGCCGAGGACGACGACTACCTTCTCACCGCGACGGCGGCCTGACCCGCGGGCTCACTCGCCCAGCCGCTGCCGGGCGAGGAACTTCGGCACCACCATCCGCCACGCCTCCGTCACCAGCTCCGTCATCTGGTCGTGGTCGAGCCGGGCCAGGTGGCAGCACACCCAGTTGAACCGCAGGTCGGAGGCGCGGGGCAGGAAGAACAGGTCCGGTTCGGCGGCGATGAGGCCGTCCCGCTGCTCCTTCGGGTAGCCGAAGCCCATCGTCTGCTCGTCCCGGGAGAACGCGACGTAGACGATCGCGCCGACCCGGAACTTCACCCGGTCGTGGATGAGGTGCTCGGTGGTGCGTGGCAGGGTGCGGGCCAGCGCGCGGACCTCGGCGACGGTTGTCACGGCGGGCACCGTACGGGGGACCTCCGACAATCCGTCGTGGTGGCCACGTGCCGGGGCGGGCAGGCGGTCAACTCAGTCGGCCGCCAGCACGGCCTCGACATCGGCGCCGCTGGCCACCACCACGGCGCCGGAGCGCAGTTCCTCCGGGACCACGCCGCGCTGCTCCTCCACGGTGAGCATCGTCGGGCAGTCGGGGGGAATGATCACCCCGCCGGCCCGGTTGGCGAACTCGACCAGCAGATCGAGCACCTGGCCGGGGGAGAAGCGCGTGATCATGAGGCTGTCGATCTGGACGTCGGTGACGCCGTAGAAGGTCGCGTCGCCGCCGTCGGGGACGGTGATGTGGGCCGAGCCGAACTCCGGTTCCCGCCGGTCCACGTACGGGCCGAACACCGTGCCGAACAAATCAGCGGGCATCGCTGCCACGTCGTCGTCGACGAACCGCTGCACCTACATCTGGTAGCCCATGCCCGGGACCGTACCCGGCCGGGTTCCGCGGTGGTGTCCCTCGCCGCCCGACCGAGATCGATCTCGGTCGGGCGGATCGTCGGCACCGCCGGCGGGTCATCGCTCCATCGAGACGTCGAAGGCGGTGTCCCGGACGTCGGCGACCGGGTGCTGGCGCAGCGAGCGCAGCAGGTCGCGCCAGGGATCCGGCCAGCCCCGCCACCTGCCGCTGCGGGCCAGCGCCACCGCGAACAGGCCGGCCGCGGCGTCGCCCCGTCCTGCGAGGGAGCGGGCCGCGTGGAGCCAGGCCATCGGCTCGACCGGCGTCCGGTAGGACCGCTCCGCCCGCCGGGCCAGTTCGTCGGCCAGCCGTGCGGCCAGCGCCGGACGCCCTCCGACCAGCTCGGTGATCTCGTTGACGCCGGCGGCGAGCGTGCCGGGCGCCGCGGCGTCGAGCGGCAGCAGCGCGGTCATCAACCGGGCCGCCGGCGCCACGTACGCGGGGTGCCGCCCCACCTCGCGGGCCACCGCCAGGGCGGGGGTCCGGTCGAACCGCCGGCCCACCGTCCGGGCCCAGCTCTCGGCCGCTCGCAGGATGGCGGTGATCCGACGGCGAGCCGGGCGGTCGGCGCCCGCTCCGCCGGGATCGACGTCGGCCTCGTCGAGCCGGATCAGGGTGCGCAGGACCGTGCGGAGCACATCCCGTTCGGGGCGGTCCGGATGGTCGAGCAGCGCTCCCACCATGGGGTGCGCCGGCGGCCCGGTGTGGTCCTCGTTCAGGTCGACGAGGGCCGCCGTGGCCAGGTCGGTGAGGTCGGGCGCCCAGGGCATCCAGCGGGCGAGCTGGACCCAGGCCGGCCGGGCCACCTCCCGGTCGGCGCTCACACAGACCCGGGCCACGAGGGCGGCGTACCGGGGCTGGTCCGGTGCGGCGACCTGGTGGGGCGGGGTCGCCAGCACGGTCAGGCGTTCCTCGCGGCCACCGGCGGCCGCCTGCTCGAGGATCTGCCAGCTCTCCACCGCGTGCAGCCGCTGCCGGGCGGCGGCGACGGCGGCTGCCCGGACGTCCCGGTGCTGGTCGGGCTGGTCCCACGCGGCCAGCAGGACCGACGTCGCCGGCGGGGGGCCGAACCGGCCCAGCAGCCGCAGCGCCTCCTTCCGGCTGGTCACCTTGCCCCGGCCGAGCGCGACGTTCGACAGGGGCCCCAGCAGGTCGCTCGGGCGCACGAACCGGGCCGCCCGCCCCGCGGCGTACAACGCGACCCGGGCCCGTTCGTCGTCGGCATGGGACAGCAGCACCGGCAGGGCCTCGCCCGGGCGGTCGGTCCACGGCAGTGCGGCCAGGGCCGCCTCGGCCAGCGTCACGTTCGCGGAGTCCACGTACCCGAGCACCAGGTCGTACCCCTCGTCGGACATTGGCGCCGCCGACCGGATGGCGGCCGCGCGGTCGTGCAGCGGGGTACCCGCGTCGCGGACGATCTGCGCCTGCAGCCCGACGAAGGCTCGCTGCTGACGGGGCAGCCACCGCTCGGGGCGCACCGGCGTGCGCGGCACCCAACGGACGCCGGCGGTGAGGAACGCGCCGGCCGGCGGGTCGGCCAGCACCCGGTCGAGCAGGTCGGTACGCCGCGCGCTGACCGCCCGCCACACCGCCCGGAGCACGATGGTGGAGGTGTCCCCGTCCAGGACCTGCGCCACCCGCTGCCCCCGGGTCACCGGGTCGGCCAGCCACAACTCGACGGCCTCCCCGACCACGCCGCTCACGGTGCCCGGTGCGGTCGCCCGGCGCAGCAGCTCCTGCAGCTCCGGCAGCCGCCAGGCGCGCCGGTCCAGCGCGCGGGCCACCGCGAACAGGGCGGAGAACTGGCCCCGCGCCACGCCCGCCTCGACCCATTCGCGGAGCCGGGCGAAGACCAAAGCCTCCTGGCCGCGCCGCAGCGTCTGGTCGAGCCGCCCCAACGGCGGCAGCCGATGCCCGCCGAAGAGCCGGTCCAGGGTGTCCAACGCCCACTGCAGCAGCGCCGGGTCGTCGACGTGGTGGCGCAGCACGCCGACCGCGAGATCGCCGAGCGCGGCGAGGGTCCGGGTCGAGGCATCCCGGGTGGTCGTCGCGTCGACCGTGATCCGATGCAGCACCTCGGTGGAGTCGGCGCGCAGCAACGGGGACAGGCCGGCCAGCGCGCTCAGGGCCGCGGCCCGGACGGGGTCCTGCTCGTTGCGCAGCCGATCCAGCCGGGTCGCCGCCTCGGCCACCACCGCCGGGTCGCCGCTGCGCCGGGCCGCGGCGAGCAGCAGCTCGTACCCGGCCGCCCGGCTGGGCGCGTCGGCCGCCCGGATGACCGGCGCGAGGGCCGCGGACGCCTGCGGCCAGGGCAGGAAGGCGCTCCACGTCCGCACCGCCGCCTCGTCGCGGCGCACCCGGTCCAGCGCGAGCACCCGGCGGGCCTCCCGCTCCCGCCAGGCCCGAGGTAGCACGTCGACCAGCGCCTCGTCCGGGATCTCGTCGGTGGTCGCCACGTCCTCCCGCACCGCGTCGTAGAGCGCGCCCCGTTCGGTCGGCGGCAGGGCGGCCAGCAGGCGCTCGAACGAATTGTTGTGGCCGCGTAACCGTCGGCCCAGCGTGACCAGTTCCGGCCGCGGCAGCCGGCCGATCCGGCGCAGCAGTCTCGGCGGCAGCCACTCGTAGGCCAGCCAGCCGGCCCGATCCGGTGCGGTCAGCAGTGCCAGCACCCGGTGCGGGGCCGCGGCGGCGAGCGGCCCGTAGCCGACCAGGTCGCCGGGGAGGTGACTGGCCGGGGCGTGGCGTTCGAGGAGGGTCAGCGCCTGGTCCGGCCGGGCCCGACCGGCGGCCAGGATGCCTGCGGCGTGCCTCGACCACCAGCGGTTGGTCTCCTCCGGGCCGAGTCCGGGCAGCACCGTCGCGGCGTGGTCGAGCAGCACCTCGCCGTGCCGCCGGGCCAGCGGCAGCCAGCTCTCCACCGCGTGCTCCACCGCCGGCAGCACCCGGCGGGCGGTGCCCGCGCCACAGGCGGGCAGCAGCGCGGCCGCCTCACCGGCCCCGAAACGCGCCAGGACGTCGTCGACCAGCCCGTCGGCGACGTCGGTGCGGCGCAGGTGGCGCAGCGTGCGGTAGACCAGGCGCCGGAGGTCGGCCGGCGCGTCGGGCAGCAGGGCGCGCACGTCCGCGGTCGACAGCCAGCCGTCGCGCAGACCCACCTTCACCGTCACCGCGCGGATCGAGCGGTGCGGGTCCTCCAGCGCCGCCCGCACCGCCTCCCGGTCGCCGACGACCGCGCCGGCCGTGACGGCGAGGAAACGGTGGTACGACGGACCACCCCGCAGGTCCGCCAGCACGTCCGCGAGCTCGCCGGTGACGGTGAGCTCGCGGGCCCGACGGGCCAGGGTCGCCATCCGCTCCGGGTACGGCAGCGCGTCCAGCTCGCCGAGCAGCCGGCTTGTCGATCTCTGCACGGCGGTCATTGTGCCCGGAAAGGGCCGGATCCGCCGACCCGTTTCCGCCCGGCCCGACCCCGGCACCCTCGCCCGACGAAGCCGGCGGATACGAGATGTTCAGGTATGTATCGGGCGGGTCCGGGTAGGGCGACGTGAGCCGAGGAGAGGAGCAACCATGCCCAGCACCACCCTGCCGATGATCCAGACGTACCCGAAGTCGATCAACCTGGACCGGACGAAGCTCGCGGCGACGATCGACGCGCTGAACGACTGCGCCCAGGCCTGCACCGCGTGCGCGGATGCCTGCCTGAGCGAGGACATGGTCGCCGAACTGGCCAAGTGCATCCGAACCGACCTGGACTGCGCCGACATCTGCGCGACGACGTCGCGGGTGTTGTCGAGGCACACCGGCTACGACGCCAACATCAGCCGCAGCCTGTTGGAGGCCTGCGCCACCGCCTGCAGGTCCTGCGGCGACGAGTGCGACCGACACGCCCAGATGCACGAGCACTGCCGGCTCTGCGCGGACGCCTGCCGCGCCTGCGAGCGGGCGTGCCGGGACCTGCTGGCCACGATGAGCTGAGCGACTCCCACCCGACGCCGGTCGACATCGTCGCCGGAACCGGGCCGCTCATCCGGGCTCATGGACCGCGACCACGCCCCGTCGGCTCCGCCTACCGACGCCTGGTGCGGGCGACGGAGCTTGGCGCGCCGCTCTTCTCGGCCGGGCGGCGCCAGCCCACCACCCGCTGCCGCGCCACGGGGGCGCCCCACCTGGTCCGACGGCCGATCCGCCCGCCGGCGATGCAGTCCATCGCCGTCTTCGGCATGGTCGACCGCGTCTCGGGTAGCTCGGAGTCCAGCGCACACGAGGTGAGGTGGACGATGGCGGGATCGTGGTTGCTCGGCGCCGACGGCGGCACCCCGGGGCAGCGGCCGACAGCCGTGCTGGTCGCGGTGCACCAGGACGAGGGCGCGGGGGACAGCGGCCCCGGCAGCGAGGTGTCCCTGGACGAGCTGCGCCGGCTCGCCGACACCGACGGCCTGACCGTGGCCGAGGCGGTGGTGCAGCACCGGCCCCGGCCCGATCCGGCCACGTTCATCGGCTCCGGCAAGGTCGACGAGCTCGCCGCGGCGGCGGAGCGGGTCCACGCCGAGCTGGTGATCGCCGACGGTGAGCTGACCCCCGGCCAGGTGCGCAACCTGGAGGAGCGGGTCGGGGTGCGCGTCGTGGACCGCACCGCGCTGATCCTCGACATCTTCGCCGAGCACGCCCGCACCAGCGAGGGACGGGTACAGGTGGAGCTGGCCCAGATCGCGTACCAGTTGCCCCGGCTGCGTGGCGACGGCCGGTCGATGTCCCGGGTCGGTGGCGGGCGGATGGCCGGCGGCGCCGGTATCGGTGTCCGCGGCCCCGGTGAGATGCGGCTGGAGACGCAGCGGCGCACGCTGCGGCAGCGGGCCACCCGGCTGCGCCGCAACGCCACCGAGCTGGCTCGGCGCCGGGAACGCACCCGCAGCCGCCGGGCCCGCAACCAGGTGCCCTCGGTCGCCATCACCGGCTACACCAACGCCGGCAAGTCGGCGCTGCTCAACCGGCTCACCGGCGCGGACGCCCAGGTCCAGGACGTCCTGTTCGCCACCCTCGACCCGACCGTACGCCGGATCAGCACCGGCGCGCTGACCTACACCGTCACCGACACCGTCGGCTTCGTCCGGCACCTGCCCCACCAGCTCGTCGACGCATTCCGCTCGACGCTGGACGAGGTCAGCCGCAGCGACCTGGCGATGCACGTGGTCGACGCGTCGGCCCCGGACGCGCTCGACCAGATCACCACCGTGCACGGGGTGCTCCACGAGATCGGTGCCGGCCTGGTACCCGAGCTGTTGGTGCTCAACAAGATCGACGTCGCGCCGCCGGAGTGGGTCGTCGCCCTGTGCCGGGCGTATCCGGACGCGGTGCCCGTCTCCGCGCTGACCGGTGCGGGCATCGACCGGCTTCGGGCCGAGCTGGCCACCCTGTTCACCCGTCGTTGACGGCGCGTGCGGCCGACCCCCGTCCCGCCGGCGCCTACCTGCTCGGATCATCATGGGGGAGCGGCGTTGCTCGTCGGAGGAGGCGTTCGCGCTGCTGTCGAAGATTTCGCAGGACACCAACCGGAAGGTCCGCGACGTCGCTCAAGCCCTGGTCTCCCGGGCGGTCGGCGGCGGCCAGGGCTGACCGGCAACGATCACTGGAGCCGGTGCCGGACCCAGACGTTGGGCTCGACGTAGACGGCGTGCCCGTGGGTCACGTCGCAGTGCACCGGCACGAGAGCGCCGGGTACGTGCACCGGACCGCTCCGGTCGAACGGCAGGCCGGTCCAGCGGCGCCAGTCCTCGAGGCTTCCGCTGATCATCATCGACCGGGTGGCGACCCGCTCGATGCGCCCGCCCGCGCGCACGTGCACCCGCAGCCACGGGTCGACCGGCAGGCCGTCGGCGCGGACCTGCGCCGCGTACTCGGTCATCGGCAGGTCCGGGTGACGGTGCTTGCCGCTCGGGCGTACCGGGGCGACCAGGGTGTCGTACCCCAGCTTGGCGACGGCTTGCCGCATGGCGGCGAGCATCTGGGCGGACAGCCCGTCGCCGCGCCGGTCGGGCCGGACGCAGATCTCGATCGCCGAGACGATGTTCGGGGTGGCCCCGGTGAGTCGGACGACGGTCGCCCGCTGGATCGCCCGATCCCAGCCGCCGTCCGGGAGTTCCGGCTCCGTCCAGCGAAACGGCACGGCGTACGCCCGCGCGACGGCCCGTTCGGGCGCGGCGGAGTCGACGGCGACGAACACGAACTCGGGGTACAGGTCGTGGGCGACGTTGTAGTACATCGCGCCTATCGGGTCCCAGAGCATGAACTCCGGCCACGCCCCGTCAAAGTCCTGGTCGAGCCGGGGCGCGAGGTCCGGGCGGTCGGCCAGACTCACGATGTCGATCGTCACGGACGGAAACCGTAGGACGTCCACCGCCGCGGCGCACCCCTTTTCCGGGCGAGGTCTTGGCTCGCCCCGCCACTGAGCCGCGCTGTGGAACGACAATCCGCTGCGGGGTCCGGCAATTCCCGCCGTCAACGTCCCCCAGAGGTGGTGCCGTCGTGAGCTTGCGTTGCAGGAGTCTTGGTGGCCCTCCGGCGTCGCATTCCGTGTCGGGCCACCGCAACCAGCGCGATCTTCAGGACGATGAGTGCCACGAGGACGTTGGTTGCGACGCCGGTCCACGGCGATTGCGCCACGACCGTGCCCGCCAGCCCGACGTGCAGACCGATGACGCCGACCACGGCAAGCGCGAGGAGGATCGTCTGGAGGTGGGTACGTGAGAAGCGTCGACGGGGCTTGGGCGTCGGCGCGTCAGTGTGTCGGATGGGGACGGTGCTGGCGGTTTCGAGGCGCTGCCAGGTCACGGTGAGTGGGTCGCGACGGCTGAACCGCTCGAGGTCGCGGGTGATGACGTCACGGATCTGGGCCAGGCCGTCGTCGTCGGCGGCGTCGACGCGCACTGTGAGGATGCCGTCGTCGGCGGTGAGCGTGGCCCGACCCCAGGGGGTGAAGGTGACAAGTCCGGTGGTGTCCGACCACTCGGCTGCTACCTGCACTTCGCGGCGGGTCAACGGCTCGTGCAGATGGATGCGATGGAGGTGCCCGCCGCCGTCCATGGCGGCAGCGTGCTTGCAGAACTGGACGAGGTAGCGGCTGGCCCGCTCGGTCTGGATCTCAGCTTGCGCGATCGGCATGCGTGTTCCTTCGTGGTCATCTGGTTCGTCGAGGGCCGGCCCGGGCTGACCCGGGATCAAGTTATCGAGACAGTATGTCTCTACCAGTGTCAGTTTGTCACTCACCTGGTCGATCTGTATCCTCGTGGTCGTGCCCAAGCTGTGGACCGAGACGATTGACGCGCACCGCGCCGCCGTTCGGGACGCCGCCATGGACGCCATGGCCGCCCTCGTGGCCGAGCACGGACTGGTCGCGCTGACCATGTCGCAGATCGCCGAACAGGCCGGCATCGGGCGGGCGACGCTCTACAAGTACTTCCCGGACGCCCAGGCCGTTCTCACCGCGTGGCATGAACGTCAGATCACCGCGCACCTCGACCAGCTCACCGCCGCCGCCGTCGATCCCGCCGCCCCGGCCATCGCGCGCCTGGAAGCTGTTCTGCACACCTACGCGCGCATCCAGCATTACTCAGCGCCCCGTCACGGAGGCGAACTCGCCTCGCTGCTGCACCGCGGCGAACACGTCGACCGCGCCCAGCAGCGACTACGCGACTTCATCCAAGGCCTCCTCGTGGAGGCCGCCAAGGATGGCGACCTCCGCGACGATGTGGCCACCGACGAGTTGGCCAGCTACTGCCTGCACGCCCTCACGGCGGCCGGCAGTATGACCACTCCGGACGCCGTTCACCGCTTGGTCGCCGTCACCCTGGCTGGACTCAGCGCCCCACGCCGGTAATCCGTCCAGATCCCTGAACCATTGAGGACCGGCAGCAGCGCCCGGCGAGGTCAGCCCAGTCCGGGTGTTTTTGCCGAAGGGCTAGCGACGGCTGAAGGTATTTGGCAGGGTGACATCCACAATCGTGATCGCCCCGCGTGGCGACACGTCCGACGTGAGGGGGCGGCGTGCGTAAACCTTCCCGAATCCGATCACTCGTCGTTGCAGGCGCGGCGATCCTGCTCGCCACGATGTCATCTCCGGCCCAGGCTCATGAGCCATGGGACGACGGGTCCGTTCCGCCGCCTCCGCCGAGCAGCCCGGCCGACGCCTACAGCAGCAACATGCACCTCCTCTCGACCGACGCCCACACCGGAGGGGTCAACTCCGACCTTGCCTTCTCCGGTGACCTGGTCTTCGCCGGCCACTACGGCGGCTTCCGGGTCATCGACATCGCCGAGCCGGGCGAGCCGGTCGAGCTGGCCGACGTGCACTGCAACGGCCCCCAGGGTGACGTCTCGGTCTGGGGTGACCTGCTGTTCCTGTCCGTCGACACCCCGCAGAGCACGCCGGGCTGCGAGGGATCCCGCAACGTCACCGCATCCACCCCGGGCGCCTGGGAGGGGGTGCGCGTCTTCGACGTCAGCGACCCGGCGGCGCCGAGGTTCCTGCAGGCGATCCGGACCGACTGCGGCTCGCACACCCACACCCTGGTGCCCCGGGAGGACGGCGGCACCTACATCTACGTCGCGTCCTACCCGCTGAGCGCCAGCAACATCGGCCCGGACTGCCAGGCCCCGTTCGAGCGGATCTCCGTGATCGACGTGCCGGGTGGCGACGCCACCGCAGGCCTCGCCGCCAAGGTCGTCGCCGAGCCCAGCATCACGGGGATCGACCCCTTCTCCGGTGCGTCCGGCGACTTCTTCGCCTGCCACGACATCCAGGTGCTGACCCCGCGCAAGCTCGCCGCCGCGGCATGCCTGTCCCAGGGGCAACTCTGGGACATCAGCAACCCTGTGGCGCCCCGGGTGACCGCGAACATCGACACGCCCGACGTGGACATCTGGCACAGCGCGGCGTTCACCCACGACGGGAAGCACGTCACCTTCGGTGACGAGTACTTCGGGCCGGCGCGGGAGCCGTTCGGGGCGATCTGGACGTACGCGGTTGACGACCCCAGCACGCCGCTGAGCCACCTGCGCATCCCGCGCGCCGAGCCGAGCACTTACCACAACTTCAACTACGTGCCGGTGGCCGGCCGCAACATCCTGGTCTCCTCCGCGTACGGCTCGGGGACCTCGGTGGTCGACCTGACCGACCCGAGGAACCCGAAGGAGATCGCCTACTACGACATGCGGTCCAACCAGTGGTCGACGTACTGGTACAACGGCCTCATCATCGCCAACGACATTTCCCGCGGCGTGGACGTACTCCGGTTCAGTGGCCCCGAGACGGCCGGCGCCCGTCACCTGCCGATGCTCAACCCGCAGACCCAGACGTTCCTGCTGCCCTGACGGTGCTTGCGAGAGCGGGCGGGCGCCGACGGCGCCCGCCCGCTCTCGTCCTTTCAGGGTGGCCGAGGATCCGATGCGTCGATGAAAGGTGTTCGCCCGCCTGGTGGCGTCAGGCCGGCAGGCGCCAGACCTGGTTGGCGCCGCCGAAGCAGTCCCAGATCTGCAGCCGGGTGCCGTTGGCGGAGCTGTTGTCGGTGGCGTCCAGGCACTTGTTCGACTGCGGATTGCGCAGTGTGCCGTTGGACTGTGCCTGCCAGACCTGGGCGCCGGTGCCGTTGCAGTCCCACAGTTGGACCTTCGCCCCGTTGGCGGTGGAGCCGCTGGTCACGTCGGCGCACTTGCCCAGGGCGCGAAGCGTGCCGTCGGTGGCCACCGTCCAGCTCTGTGCGGCGGTGCCATTGCAGGTGTAGAGCTGAATGGCGGTGCCGTTGGCGCTGTTGGCCGCGGCGACGTCGACGCACTTCCCGGCGATGCCGGTGATCGGGCCGGTCGGCCCGCCAGGCGGCGGGGTGGTGCCGCCCATCACGGTGTCGTAGATCGCGCTGACCAGCGAGGTGGAGCCGGTGGTGTCCTGGGAGAGTTCCCAGTTCATCATCCCGCCGGCGTTGGCGAGCGCCCACTGGGTCTTGCGCTTGATGGTCGGGATGCCGTTGTAGCACTGTTGCACCCCGCTGACCGTGGTGCAGTCCCGGTTGGCGTTGGCCGGGTCCATGGCGACCAGCGCGGAGTAGGTGTAGTAGCCGGGCCGGCTGTAGAAGGGCACTCCGAATACGGCCTTGCCGGCGGGCAGGCCGCGCGACTTCCACAGGTTCACGCTGCTGATCGCCCAGTCGTAGTTGGCGTGCGGGCTCCCGCCGTCGTACGCCATGATGTTCAGCCAGTCGACGTAGCCGAACACCGCGGTCGGTACGCCCTCGACGTAGTAGCCCTCCGAGACCACGGCGGCGGTGAGCAGCTTGCCGCGGCTGTGCAGGGCGCTGCCGAGCTGCTGCATCAGCAGCGAGTAGTTGGTGGCCGAGGCGCCCGGGTCGGGGTACTCCCAGTCGATGTCGACGCCGTCGAGGTTGAATTGGTTGACGAAGGCGATCACGTTGCTGACGAAGGCGCCGCGGGCGCCGGAGTTGGCGGCGAGCGCCTCGAACGCGGAGTCGTTGCCGTCGTTCCAGCCGCCGATCGCGATCGACACCCTCACGTTGTTGGCGTGCCCGAGCGACACCAGCGAGGAGAGCTTGCTCGGATTCTCCACCGGGCGCAGGCTGCCGTCGTTGTTGGGGAGCACGAACGCGTAGTTGATGTGGGTGAGCTTGCTGTACTGGATCGTGTTGACGTTGCCACTCCAGGACGGCATGTAGCCGACGCTCTTGAAGTTGTTCGGCAGGACCGCGGCATCGGCCGCGACTGGGGACAGGGCGACGGTCGCGCCGGCGGTGGCCAGGGCGAGCAGACCGGCGACGAGGGCCGAGCGGCGGGGGCGTGGTGAGGACATCGAGGGGCCTTCCCGTTGGCGGGTTGCGGCGCGTGCTGCCCGGCCGGCGCTGGCTGGCCAGTCGCCGGATCGGGCGTACGGGTGGGACAGGGACGGGCTTCCTCGAGGTAGGCCAAATATTAAAGAGCATTAACTAAGACGTCAACGATGCTCTTCGATGCGCCGCGTGGCGGCCGTTCTGGAAGTCGAGCTGCTCGGCCACTGCCTGCTGCCAGCCCGGCGGGAAGGCGACCGGACGCAGCCGCGGATGAACCCTGTTGACCTGCTGCGCGAGCAGATCGAGGGTGCGGCGCCGGACGTGTTGCAGGCGATGGTGCGCACGTTCGCGCAGGCGTTGATGCCCGCCGAGGCGGATGCGACCTGCGGCGCCGGCTACGGGCGGCCCAGCGACGAGCGGGTCAACTTCCGCAACGGCTACCGACCCCCGGGGGAGTGGGACACCCGGGCTGGGACGACCGACCTGGCCATCCCCAAGCGTCGTTCGGGCTTGTACTTCCCGGTTCCGCAACCGGCCCTCGACTCAGCGCACCTCGGGCGCGGCGATGATGAGCTGACCGACGATCGCGCTGGCCAAAGCCCACCCGGGCGACGCGGCCGTGGCCACCGGCGTCGGAGAGTGCCAGGGCGCTGCGGCGGTCGTGGGGGTCCGGCACCCGCCGGAGGTACCCGGCACGGCTCCAGGCGGTCGAAGGATCTCAGCCTGCGGCGGACGACAAAAGCAAAGGCAAGAGGATCTCACTCCTTGCCACTTCTAACGTATAGCGCACAGGGGGGCTTGCGGCAAGACCCGGGTCTTGCCGCAGAATCGGCGGCCGGACACAGCACCGACGAGGAAATGGGGGGCCCGACGTGGGTGTGTTGTCGATGTACGGGGGACGCGGCGACCTTGAACCGCTGATGAGATTGGCGGTGCAGTGGCGGGCGCTTGACGCGGAGGTGCCGGGGTGCGCGCCGCCCGACCGGGCGCAGCGGCCGGCCGACTCGTCAGAGGGAAGCCAACCAGACATGAGGACGTGCCGAACAAGAGGTTCGACACAGCGCGAGGCGCCGGTGCTTCGATCGGCCAGTGCAATGCAATGGAGCACGGCTGCCTCGGAGGCATCGCAATGATCGAGCAGTACGTGTTGGATCTTCAAGAGGTTGACGAGACGCAGGTCGCGGTCGTTGGCGGCAAGGCCGCGCACCTGGGCGGGCTGTCGCGGATCGAAGGCATCCGCGTGCCGGCCGGGTTTTGCGTGACGACGGCCGCCTTCCGGCGGATCATGGCGGAAGCACCGTCGATCGACGATCGGCTCGATCAGCTGTCGCGCCTGAACCCGGATGACCGGGAGGCGATCCGCACGCTCAGCGCGGAGATCCGCCGGACCATCGAAGGGATTGCCATCCCGGGCGATCTGGCGGCGGCGATCACCCGCGCGCTCGCCCAGCTCGGCGAGCAGGCCGCCTACGCCGTGCGATCCAGCGCGACGGCAGAGGACCTGCCGACGGCCTCCTTCGCCGGCCAGCAGGACACGTACCTGAACGTCGTGGGGCTGGCGGCGATCCTCCAGCACGTCAGCCGGTGCTGGGCGTCGCTGTTCACCGAGCGGGCCGTGACCTACCGCCTGCGAAACGGCTTCGACCACCGGAAGGTCCACATGGCCGTGGTCGTGCAGCAGATGGTCTTCCCGGATGCGGCCGGCATCCTGTTCACGGCCGACCCCGTCACGGGCAACCGGAAGGTCGCCACCGTGGACGCCAGCTTCGGCCTCGGCGAGGCCCTGGTGTCCGGCCTGGTGAACCCGGACGTCTTCAGGGTGCGCGACGGCGAGGTCATCGCCAAGGCGGTCGCCGCCAAACAGCGTGCCGTTCACGCCCTGCCGGCTGGCGGTGCGCAGGAAGTGGCGCTCGACCCGCAGCGGCAGGAGCAGCCGGCGCTGACGGATGCGCAGGTCGTGCGGCTCGTGCAGCTCGGGCGGCGGATCGAAGCGCATTTCGACCGCCCGCAGGACATCGAATGGTGCCTGGTCGACGATGACTTCCAGATCGTGCAGAGCCGGCCAATCACCACCCTGTACCCCATCCCCGCGGTCCGCGACACAGAGAACCACGTCTATGTCTCAGTCGGCCACCAACAGATGATGACCGACCCCATGAAGCCTCTGGGGGTCTCCGTGTGGCAGCTGACGGCCATGGCGCCGATGCACGAGGCCGGCGGGAGGCTGTTCGTCGACGTCACCCGGCGCCTGGCCTCGCCCGCGAGCCGCGCCGGCCTCCTGGAGATGGCGGGGAGGGGCGATCCGCTGATCAGGGACGCGCTGGAGACCGTCCTCGACCGCCACGACTTCGTCCCGGCGCTCCCGGACGCGGGTCCCGGCGGGCCGCCGGCCAGCGGCGCGTCCGCCCCGATCGAGACCGATCCGGACATCGTCACCGAGCTGATCGAGCGCAGCCAGGCCTCCATCGCCGCACTGCGGCGCGACATCCGGACGAAGACCGGACCGGCGCTGTTCGACTTCCTGCTGGAGGCCTTCCAGGAGCACAAGCGAGTCCTCAGTGATCCCTTGAGCATGCAGGCGATCATGGCGGGGATGGAGGCCACCTGGTGGCTCAACGACCAGCTGCGGGAATGGCTGGGCGAGAAGAACGCGGCCGACACCCTCACGCTGTCCGCCCCCGGCAACGTCACGTCAGAGATGGGACTGGCGCTGCTCGACGTCGCGGACGTGATCCGCCCGCATCCGGAGGTAGTGGCGTTCCTGCAGGGCGTCGAGGACGACGGCTTCCTGGACGAGCTGTCGAAGTTCGCGGGCGGGACCGAAGCGCGCGACGCCATCGAGGCCTACCTCGACCGGTACGGCATGCGCTGCGTCGGCGAGATCGACATCACGAGGCCGCGCTGGAGGGAACGCCCCACCACGCTCGTGCCCCTGATCCTCGACAACATCAAGCTCTTCGAGCCGGGCGCCGCCGAGCGGCGCTTCGAGCAAGGGCGGCAGGAGGCGCAGAAGAAGGCGCAGGAGGTGCTCGAACGCCTGCGGGCCCTGCCGGACGGGGAGCAGAAGGCCGACGAGACCAAGCGGATGATCGACCGGGTCCGGACCTTCATCGGCTACCGGGAGTACCCGAAGTACGGCATCGTCAGCCGCTACTTCGTCTACAAGCAGGCCTTGCTCGAAGAGGCCGAGCGCCTCGTGCAGGCCAACGTGCTCCCCGAGAAGGAGGACATCTTCTACCTCACGTTCCAGGAACTCCACGACGTCGTGCGCTCGAACGAGGTGGATGACAAGCTGATCCAGCAGCGCAAGGACGCGTTCCGGTCGTACCACGCGCTCACGCCGCCCCGGGTGCTGACATCAGATGGGGAGGCCATCGCCGGGGCGTACCGACGCAACGACGTGCCGACCGGCGCCCTGATCGGCCTACCGGTCTCCGCCGGGACCATCGAAGGGCGCGCCCGCGTCATCCTGGACATGGCCCAGGCTGATCTCGAACCGGGTGACATCCTCGTCACGGCCCACACGGACCCGAGCTGGACGCCCCTCTTCGTCGCCATCACAGGCCTGGTGACGGAGGTCGGAGGATTGATGACACACGGCGCAGTGATCGCGCGGGAGTACGGCCTGCCGGCTGTCGTCGGTGTGGTAGATGCCACCCGGCTGATTCCGGATGGGCAGCGGATCCGCGTGCACGGAAGCGACGGGTACGTCGAGATTCTGCCTTGACTGCCCACTCACCACGCGCCACGCCGACCCACGAACCACCAGGCGCTACGACCGGGCCCGCAAGAACCTCGACCGGCACCCAACTACATCCTGGCCGCGTACATGGCCTCCGGGACATAGTCAGCCGCTCGCGGCTTCGCCGAGTACAGGATGTGTGAGGGGATCCCGGGTCAGGGTGCACGACGCCCGAAGGCCGCTCTGGTGCTCGAACGACGCTACGGTTGAAGATGCGGTCCGTCCCCTTGGAAGGAGCGCCCAACCATGATCCTCCCGAAGGTTCGGGACCCTCGCTTCGTCACCCTTCGTCGCGGTGGGACCCTCACTGATTCGGATCATCATCTCCTCGCTCTTTGGGCGGCGTCGTGCGCGGAGCACGTCCTTCACCTGTTCGAGTCGGTTCAGCCTGAGGACCCACGACCACGTGAAGCGATCGAGCACGCCCGCGCCTGGGTGCGTGGTGAGGTCAAGATGATGCAGGCTCGCGCGGCGGGCGGCCATGCAATGGGCGCGGCCAGAGACCTGCGTGGGGCAGCACGGTATGCCGCGTACGCTGCTGGCCAAGCGGGGGCCGTGGCACACGTCGCCGCGCACGAACTCGGTGCGGCCGCCTATGCGATCAAGGCCGCACGTGCTGCCGCGTCGGAAGGCGAGAGCGATGCCGCAGGGCGACTCGAGTGCCGATGGCAGCGTGACCAACTCCCGGAGGCGATCCGCGAGCTCGTGCTCGACGACCAGCGGTTGCGGAACGACATCTGCTGGTCGGTGTTCGACTGCTGAGCGGGCGTCAGTCGTAGGTCTGCGATGTCACGGCTCGCTACGAAACAGTCGTTGAGCGTGGTGGGCATATCCGCCCGGTGCTCTGGATCTTCTCGGCACCGCGCAGTGCGGGCTGACAACGCCATCCCCGTACGCTTCCCTTCCGACGTGCTCCACCAGGTCAAGCGCCGCGCCGAGGCCGGCGACCGATCGGTGGCCTCGTAGATCCGTCGTGCTGCCGGGCACGAGCTCAAGCGGGCGGCGTGACCGGCCTCCCCGGCATCCGGACGGACATGACTCCGACGCTCCGAGTCGCGCCGGTTGAGCTCGATGGTGCCGATCATCGCTCCGTCGAGATCGACCACGAAAAGGCCGGGGCGCCTCTCGGGCGTCTCAGGTAACGTGCGCTCGAGCTCATCACGCGGTCGAGGGCGTTCGATGAGCGCCGCACGGTCCCGGGCCTCGGACTCGCGGAGCACGAGCCGCTCGGTCCGTATCGGGGCAGGTGGCCAGGCGACGGGTCCGAGTTCAGTCATGGCGGGCAACCTGTCGCACGTCCGCCGGGCAGGAGCCTCAGACGACCGGCAGAGCGGCAGCAGCTTCTGACCCGCCGGGGCCGTGGATGACGCCCAACGATTCCGATGGCATCTCACGGATACGCCATCAACCGTCCGCTCATGACCGCGAACGGTGCTGGAACGGGCTGGCTCCACGTGTCGGTCAGCCGGCGAGCTGGTCGCGGCGGCGGGTGAGGTAGAGCCGCTCCGCGGGGTTGCCGGCGAGACCGATGGCCCGGTCGTACGCTGCCCGCGACTCGCCGCCGCGCCCGAGTCGCCGCAGCAGGTCGGCGCGCGCGGCGTGGAAGGCGTGGTAGCCGTCAAGGACCTCGGCGAGCCGGTCGATCTCGGCGAGCCCGACCCCGGGGCCGTCGACCTCGGCGACCGCGACCGCCCGGTTGAGCCGCACGATCGGCGAGGGGTCGAGCAGCACCATGCGGCCGTAGAGGGCGACGATGGTGGACCAGTCGGTGCCTCGGGCGGATGGGGCATCCGTGTGGACCGCGTTGATCGCGGCCTGCAGCTGGTAGCGCCCGGGTGGGTCACCGCCGGCCGCCACCGCCTCGATCCGCTCGCGAACCAAGGCGTTGCCCTCGGCGATGAGGGTGCGGTCCCATGCGCCGCGGTCCTGCTCGTCGAGGGTCACCAGCTCCCCGGTGCGGGACACGCGCGCCGGCCGCCGGGCGTCGGTGAGGAGCATCAGGGCAAGCAGGCCGGCTACCTCGCCGTCGTCCGGGAGGAGAGTTCGGAGCAGACGGCCGAGGCGGATCGCCTCGTCGGTGAGGTCGACGCGCACGGGGTCGTCCCCCTCACTGGCGAGATAGCCCTCGTTGAAGACGAGGTAGACGACCGCGAGCACGCCGGCGAGCCGCTCGCGGATGTCGTCGGCCGAGGGCACCCGGTAGGGAATGTGTGCCGCCTTGATCTTTGCCTTGGCGCGGGTGATCCGTCGCGCCATCGTGGTCTCCTGCACCAGAAAGGCGCGGGCGATCTCGGGGACGGTGAGGCCGCCGAGCAGGCGCAGGGTGAGCGCCAGCCGGGCCTCCATCGCGAGCGCAGGGTGGCAGCAGGTGAAGACCAGTCTGAGCCGGTCGTCCTCGACCGGGCCGGTCGGCTCAGGAGGGGTGTCGTCGTACACGATCCGGGCCGCCTGGTGTATGGCGTCGCGCTGCGACTCGCGACGGAGCCGATCGATTGCCTTGCGGGTCGCGGTGGTGGCGAGCCAACCGCCGGGATTGGGGGGTACGCCCTCGCGCGGCCACCGCTCTGCAGCTGCTACGAACGCCTCCGCCGTCGCTTCCTCGGCGACGTCGAGGTCGCCGAAACGGCGCGCGAGGCCGGCGACCACCCGCGCCCACTCCTCGTGGTGGACACGGGTGATCGCCTGGTCGACGGTGGGAGCAGTCACGGCTCCAGCAGCGCTCGGACGGATTCCTCGGTTCGGAAGGGACGCACCTCGACCGTGCCGTGGCACGCTTTCGACCCCTCGGCGGCAAGCGCCAGTGCCACGTCGAGGTCGGCCGCCTCGATGACCCAGAAGCCGCCGAGGTACTCCTTCGTCTCCAGGCAGGGCCCGTCAGTGAAGGCCGGCTTCGCGCCCTGCCCGTCGACGGTGGTCGCGGTCGTCGCGGGCTCCAGGCCGTCGGCGAAGACGAAGTGGCCGTCCCTCTGGAGCCTCACGTTGAAGGCACCGGTGTCGGCGAACGCCTGCAGCATGGCCTCCTGGGAGGGGTAGGTGCCGAACTCGGTGCGCTCGGCCGGTCCGTAGACGGACAGCAGGTACCTGGGCACCGCGCTCACTTCTCCGCAGAGCCGTTACGCCGGGCCTGCCCGGGACCTCGGAAACGGTGCACCTCCTGCGGCCAGTCGAGCACGGTCGCGAGCCTGCCGGCCCAGTATCGCGCCGCCGCGTCGTCGGGCACGTCCACGACGGCGAAGCCGCCGAGGTGCTCCTTGGTCTCGACGTACGGGCCGTCGGTGAAGAAGGGCTTGCCGTCAACCGGCTCGACACTGCACACCGCGGTGGACCGGTCGAGCCCGCCGTTGGTGAAGTCAGGACACCGTCGGCCTGCATCTCCTCGATCACGGCGCGGGCGGCCGTGCCCTTCTCGCGCAGCTCCTCCGCCGTGTGGTCGGGCACCCACTCATCGTTGAAGGTGATCAGGTACTCCGTCATGGTCGTCTCCTCTCAGTCCCCGGACGAGGACCTTTCCCGACTCCTCGTGTCCGGCGGCCCGGCCAGCCGCCGCACACTAGTTCCACGAACGGCTGCGCCTTGATACGACACCATCCCGGAAACTCCTTTTCAAGGCAGCCCCGGCGTAGTGACTGAGGAAAGGACCGACCTCCGTCCTTCGAAACGCACACTCGCCCGCTTGACTCCCCGGCGAACCGCGAGCAGTTGAGGAGGTCGAGCAGGTCTTCGCTGGCGGCCCTCGGGGGTGCGCCGCAGCCGTCTGGCGAAGGGGCTCGGCGTGGATCCGCGGAGCTTCTTCGAAGCCCTGCGGCGCCAACATCGGCGACCGTCGGAGAGGAACACGGACATCGCGTCCTGCAGGTGCGCGGCAAGGGCGGCGAGGTCGTCCTCGTCCCACTGCCGCCCTCCGTGGCAGGACCGTGGATCGTGCGGTCGACGGCCGTTTCGATGGTCCGGTCCTGCGCAACCCCCTCCGGGCGCGGATGGGTCGGCATGCCGCAGCCCCCGGCTCAAGCACCTCGCCGCCAGCGCCGGGATCCGCATGCCGACGGACCGACAACTACATCAGACGCCCTACCGTCCATGGTGGGGACCCGCGGCGGTGCGGGGGAGGCAAGCGCCCCGTGACGCGACCCGTCAGCGACCTCGGCGGGCGTTGAGGCGGGCGGCCTGGCGCGTCAGGTGGTCGCGCTCGGCGAGGTTGGGGGCCCTTCGGGCCGCCTCGGCGTACAGCCGGGCCGCCGTGGCCAGGTCGCCGTCGCGTTCGTGCAGGTACGCCGCCACCGCCGTGTGGCGGGGCAGTGCGTCGTCCAGCGCTGCGAGCGCCGCTAGACCGGCGCGCGGTCCGTCGGCCTCGCCGACGGCCACTGCGCGGTTGAGCCGGACGACCGGGCTGTCGGTCAGGCGGGCGAGCTCGTCGTACCACTCGACGATTTGCACCCAGTCGGTTTCCTCGACGGTGGGCGCGTCGGCGTGGAGTGCCGCGATGGCGGCCTGGGCCTGGAACTCGCCCAGCCGGTCACGGGTGAGGGCCGCCTGCAGGATCTCGACGCCCTCGGCGATCGAATTTGTGTCCCATCGGCCGCGGTCCTGCTCGGCGAGCGGCACCAGGCTGCCGTCGGGCGCGGTCCGGGTGGCACGCCGGGCGTGGTGCAGCAGCATGAGAGCGAGCAGCCCCGCCACCTCGGGGTGGTCGATCGCTGCCGCGAGTTGCCGGGTGAGCCGGATGGCCTCGGCGGCGAGGTCGACGTCGCCGGAGTATCCCTCGTTGAAGACCAGGTAGAGGACGCGTAGCACGGTGGCGACGTCGCCGGGCTGGTCGAAGCGCACGCCGGAGATGGTGCGCTTGGCCCGGCTGATGCGCTGCGCCATGGTCGCCTCGGGCACCAGGTAGGCCTGGGCGATCTGGCGGGTGGTCAGTCCGCCGACGGCGCGTAGCGTGAGCGCGACCGCGGACGACGGCGTCAGCGACGGGTGAGCGCACAGGAAGTAGAGCTGGAGCGTGTCATCGACCGTGGGCGCGGGCCCGGGCGCCGGCTCCTCGTCGACGAGGTCCTCACGCCGGCGGCGGGCGGCGTCGGCCCGGGTCGTGTCGAGGAACTTGCGCCAGGCCGCGGTGACCAGCCAGCTCTTCGGGTCCCGCGGCGGGTCGGCCGGCCAGACGCGGAGCGCCTCGATCAGCGCGTCCTGCACGGCGTCCTCGGCCGCCGCGAAGTCGGCTCCGCGGCGGACGAGGATGCCGAGCACGCTCGGCGTGAGGCTCCGGAGGAGGGCCTCGTCCATCAGGTCACTCCGTGATGGTGGGCGGCTCGGTCAGGAAGGGGCGCAGCTCGAGCCACTCGTGAATCGGCTTGCCGCCCGCCCCGGGGGCGGCCGACAGTTCCCCGGCCAGCTCGAGGGCGCGTTCGTAGCTGTCGACGTCGATCACCATCCAGCCGGCGATGAGGTCCTTGGTCTCGGCGAACGGGCCGTCGGTGACCGGCGGGCGCCCCTCACCGTCGTACCGGACGAACGTCCCCTCGGGGGCGAGCGCCTGGCCGTCGACGAACTCGCCGGTCTTCTCGAGCCGGGCCGCGAAGTCGTTCATGTACTGCACGTGCGCCGAGATCTCCTCCGGCGTCCACTGGTCCATGGGCACGTCGTTCACTGGAGCCGGAGCGCCGCGGTAGTGCTTGAGCAGCAGGTACTTCGCCATCGTGGTCCTCCTCGTGCTGGTGCGACCCATTCTGGTCACGGTTCACCCCAGGGACGGAGCCAGTCACGGGTTCTCGACATCGCCGTCCGGATCTGTTGGCTCTCGTAGATGAGCCCCGCGCAGCCTACCGACGACGGTCAGATCGCGCGGAAGCCGCCGATCACTGGGCTACCGCGATATCACTCAGAGCACTCATCTACCGCTGAGCGGTCGTCCCGACGACCGGATCTGCTGCCGAGAGGGCGGCTGGCTTGGGCTGACCGGCGCCGGCTCGGAGTGGTACGTCAGAAGCCAGCGAAGCACGTCTCGTTGAGCTAGTCCGCAACGGTCAGCGGGCCAGTCCGGCGATGAGGTTGACGGAACCGGCCACGATCACCACGCCGAACAGGTACGACAGGACGGCATGGGTCAGCACGGTGCCCCGGATCCGCGGATCCCTGATGGCCGTGTCCGATACTTGGTAAGTCATGCCGATCGTGAAGGCGACGTAGGCCAAGTCGCGGTAGGTGGGCCGCACCTGCACAGACTGGCCGCCGAAGCCGATCCCGCCGGTCGTTGATCGGTATTGCAGGTCGGCGTAGCGCAGGGTGAAGACCGTGTTGACAACGGTCCACGACAGCAGGACGGTCAGTATGGCGACGCCGATGAGCAGCACCCGCATTGAGCCGCTCTGCCGGCCGGCGAGGCTGAGAGCAAAGCCGACACCCAGCAGGCTGGTGACGCCCGCCCCTACCAGCAGCACCGCGGCGGTTCCCCGCGTCTCGTCCTCACGGGTGGCGAGTAGCTCGGTGTGGGAGCTGTCCGCTCGGATAATGATCGGCCAGATGGTGAGGAGGAAGGCGAGCGCGGCGGCGTCCCACCCCCCGACCGTGGCCAACTCCCACGTCACGAACGGCAGGAGCGCCAGAGCGACGAGGAGCCCGATGGAGGCGACGATGACGGCTCGCCGCAGGGCTGGGGCGTGCCAGCCCAGCGCTCGGTGATACATCGTCTCCGGGGGCATGCCGGTCATCGTCCGAGTGTCTCCCGCCGCGTCGCATGGCGTGCTGATAGCAGCGCACAGCGAGCCCGTTGGTCACCCTGGCTGGCCCACTGAT
>NZ_JAEMUW010000045.1 GCF_016598485.1 Micromonospora coerulea
GGCTCCCGGCTCCCGGCTCCCGGCTCCCGGCTCCCGGCGAGCATGACCGCTACAAGCGATATACCTGAGAGTCATATTTATGCCTCTCAGGTATATCGCTGACGGGGCCGTCCGCGGCGAGCTTCGGCGCGACGTCGATCACCCTTGCCCTCGTCCTGGTCACCGCTGCCGGTGGACCGGAACACGGCCGACGCGCACCCGGGCTGCCCGCCCCACCGTCCGGAAAGACGGAACCGGGCCGGCCGCGCGTGCGGCCGACCCGGTTCCGGGTGTCGATCAGTAGCGGTAGTGGTCGGGCTTGAACGGGCCCTCCTGCGAGATGCCCAGGTAGGCGGCCTGCTCCTTGGTCAGCGTGCTCAGCTTGGCGCCGAGCGCGCCCAGGTGCAGCCGGGCGACCTTCTCGTCCAGGTGCTTTGGCAGCACGTAGACGCCGAGCGGGTACTCCTCGGTCTTGGTGAAGAGCTCGATCTGGGCGATCGTCTGGTTGGCGAACGAGTTCGACATGACGAAGCTCGGGTGACCGGTGGCGTTGCCCAGGTTCAGCAGGCGGCCCTCGGAGAGCACGATGATCGCGTGCCCGTCGGCGAACTTCCAGAGGTCGACCTGCGGCTTGATGTTCAGCCGCTCGACGTCGGAACGCTTGGCCAGACCGACCATGTCGATCTCGTTGTCGAAGTGGCCGATGTTGCCGACGATGGCCTGGTGCTTCATCCGGGCCATGTGCTCGTTCGTGATGACGTTGAAGCAGCCGGTGGCGGTGATGAAGATGTCGGCCTGCTCGACGACGTCGTCCAGGGTGGCCACCTGGTAGCCGTCCATCGCCGCCTGGAGCGCGCAGATCGGGTCGACCTCGGTCACCACGACCCGGGCGCCCTGGCCGCGCAGCGACTCGGCGCAGCCCTTGCCCACGTCGCCGTAGCCCATCACGACGGCCATCTTGCCGCCGATCAGCACGTCGGTGGCCCGGTTGATGCCGTCGATGAGCGAGTGGCGGCAACCGTACTTGTTGTCGAACTTGCTCTTGGTCACCGAGTCGTTGACGTTGATGGCCGGGAAGAGCAGGGTGCCGGCGCGGTGCATCTCGTAGAGCCGGTGCACGCCGGTGGTGGTCTCCTCGGTGACGCCCTTGATGCCGGCGGCGATCCGGGTCCAGCGCTGGCCGTCCTCGGCCAGTGAGCGGTGCAGCAGCTGGAGGATGACCGCGTACTCCTCGGAGTCGGCGGACTCGACCGGCGGGACGACCCCGGCCTTCTCGAACTCGGCACCCTTGTGGACGAGCAGGGTGGCGTCACCACCGTCGTCCAGGATCATGTTCGGGCCCTGCCCGTCCGGCCAGGCGAGCACCTGCTCGGTGCACCACCAGTACTCCTCCAGGCTCTCGCCCTTCCAGGCGTAGACCGGCACGCCGGCCGGGGCCTCGGGGGTGCCGTTCGGGCCGACCACGATCGCCGCGGCGGCGTGGTCCTGGGTGGAGAAGATGTTGCAGGACGCCCAGCGGACCTGCGCGCCGAGCGCGACCAGGGTCTCGATCAGGACGGCGGTCTGGATGGTCATGTGCAGCGAGCCGGTGACCCGGGCGCCGGCGAGCGGCTGGGCGTCGGCGAACTCGCGCCGGATGGCCATCAGGCCCGGCATCTCGTGCTCGGCGAGCTGGATCTCCTTGCGCCCGAACTCGGCGAGCGACAGATCCGCCACCTTGTAGTCGCCCTCGGCGAGGGTGCTCGGCCGGGCCTCGGACGGCGTGCCGCTGGGGGCAGCCGGGAGGGTGCTGGTCATGGAAGCTCCTGTCGAACGATGTGCTGCGCAGCCTTCCACCTTACGCTCGCAGGCGGATGGAGCATGGCCCGGTCGGCGGACAGCGCACGGGGCGGTCGGTCGTGGACGGACTTTCCATCCACCTGCCGGCCGCCCCGTGCATCCCCCCGGTTTGGTTCCCCGCGCGTCACCGGACTTTCGTCGCGACAACGCTGCGTACCCATAGCGTCACACTGGGCAAGGGGTGCGTCAAGCCATTTCGGGAAAGTCGGACTTGCGCGGGCGGGAATGGCGGCGGGTCAGCGCAGGCCGACCGTGGCGACGTACCCCTCGCCCTCGCCGCCGATCACCAGCGGCCCGCCGACCGCGGTCCCGATCGCCGCCTGCCCCGGACCGAGGGTGACGGTGCCCACCCCGTCGTCCACGACCAGCTTGCCGGCCCGACAGAGCACCACCCGCGGCCCGGGCAGCGCCAACCGCGCCAGCGGGGAGCCCGGGCCCACCAGTACCCGGTGCAGCGCGAAGTCCTCCACCGGCACCGGCCAGGTGACCACCCCGGGCGCCACCGCGACCGGCGCCACGACCGGCTCGTCGAGCACCTCGAAGCGCAGCACCCGCAGCAGCTCGTCCACGTCGACCCGCTTCGGCGTCAACCCGCCCCGGAGCACGTTGTCGCTGGCCGCCATGATCTCCACCCCGGTGCCCCGCAGGTAGGCGTGCAGGTTGCCGGCCGGCATCCAGATCGCCTCGCCCGGGGCGAGCCGCACGTGGTGCAGCAGCAGCGCCACCAGCACCCCCGGGTCGGCCGGGTAGTCCACCGCCAGCGCGCGGGCCAGCACCGCGTCCGGGCCGCCGGCCTCCGCCGCGAGCACGGCCGCGACCAGCCCGGCGCGCTCCGCCTCGGGCCAGCTCAACAGCAGGCGTACGGCCTCCCGCAGCCCCGCGGGCCCCTCGCGCAGCGCGGCCACGACCGGCTCCAGCGCCGGTACGCCGAACGCGCCGATCGCCGCGGCCGACTCCGCCGGGTCGCGGAAGCCGCAGAGCGCCTCGAACGGCGAGAGCGCGACCAGCAGCTCCGGCTTGTGGAACGGGTCGACGTAGTTGACCCGTTCCACGTCGGCGGCGTGCCCGGCCCGGGCCTGCTCGGCGTCCGGGTGGGCCTGCAGGCTCAGCGGGGCGTCCGCGGCGAGCACCTTGAGCAGGAACGGCAGCCGGGTACCGAACCGGCCGACCAGCCGCTCGCCCAGCCAGTTCGCCGGCTCGGCGACCAGCAGGTCGGTCAGGTCGACCGGCTCGCCGTCCCGGTCGACCGTGGCCGGGGCGCCCGGGTGCGCGCCCAGCCACAGCTCGGCCTCCGGGCCGGCACTCGGCACCGGTCGCCCCTGCAGCTCGGCGATCGCCGTGCGGGAACCCCAGGCATAGTCCCGGATCCGACCCTGCAGCAGTTCCACGCTCAGCTCCCGGGGTGGGCGGCCTGTTCGCCGGTCTCGGGCCGGGGCGCCGCGGTGTGCGACGCGGCACCGGTGCCCGCCTGGTCCGCCGCCGCGCTGTAGATGTCCGGCTCCAGGTAGATGACCCGGGCGATCGGCACGGCCGTACGGATCCGCGCCTCCACGGCGTTGATCCCCCGGGCCAGCGATTCGGCGCTGTCACACGGCGAGACGGCGACCTTCGCTGCCACCATCAGCTCCTCCGGGCCGAGGTAGAGCGTCTTCATGTGGATGATCCGCTCGACCTCCGGACCCTCCGTGACGGCCTGCTCGATCTTCGCGAGGTCGTGCTGCTCGGCGCCCTCACCGAGCAGCAGGCTCTTGGTCTCGATGGCGAGCACGATCGCGATGGTGACCAGCAGGACACCGATCGCCGCCGTGCCGGCCGCGTCCCAGATGCCGTCGCCGGTGATCAGGGTCAGTCCGACGCCGAAGAGCGCGAGGACCAGACCGATCAGCGCGCCGAAGTCTTCCAGCAGCACCACGGGAAGCTCGGGGGCCTTGGCCCGACGGATGAACCGCACCCAGGACTGGCTGCCCCGGATCTGGTTCGACTCCTTGATGGCGGTACGGAAGGAGAAGGTCTCCATCCCGATCGCGATCACCAGGACGGTCACCGGCACCCACTGCCAGCTGGTGATCGGCTCCGGGTGCTGCGCCTTGTGGTACGCCTCGTAGAGGGCGAACAGGCCACCGACGCTGAACAGCACGATCGAGACGATGAAGGCGTAGATGTAGCGCTCCCGGCCGTACCCGAACGGGTGCTGAGGGGTCGCTTCCCGCTTGGCCCGGCGGCCGCCGAGCAGCAGCAGGCCCTGGTTGCCGGAGTCGGCGACCGAGTGGATCGACTCGGCCAGCATCGACGAGGAGCCGGTCAGGATCCAGGCGACGAACTTGGTGACGGCGATGCCGATGTTGGCCAGCAGGGCGGCGACGATCGCCCTCGTCCCGCCATTTGCGCTCACTGGTTCGACAGCTCCTTCATTTCGGTGATGGCCGGGACGGCCATCGGGTCCAGGCCGTGGGCCAGGGCGAGGTAGACCGAGGCGAAGTCCGGCACCGCCATCAGCGAGGCGAGCCGTTCCAGCGCGGAGCCCCCCTCGGCGGTGATCACGTCGCAGCGCACGCCGCGCCGCTCGGCGAGGGCCTGCACCGCGTCGGCCCGACGCTCCTCGACCGCGAGCGGCTCGTCGCTGTCGTCGTCGGCGTTGAGCCCGCCGTCGCGCAGCAGCACCAGCCGCAGCCGGGTGGCGTCGGGGTCGGTCTCCTGCGGGTCGGCGAAGATGTCCCGCTCCCCCTCGACCAGCCCGCCGAAGACGCCGTCGAGCAGGCCGACGCGGCCGCGACCGGCCTCGCCGAGCGCGCCGGTGACCACCGGGTAGCGGGCGTTGGCCGAGAGCGTGTCGCCGAACCGGCGGGCGGCCACGGTGGCCAGCGGAGACGAGCCCCAGACGATCGGGATCGAGCCGGCCAGCCCGAGGGCCAGCGACTTCGCCGGGTTGACGAAGGACTCGGCGGTGGGGCGGCAGCGGTCGGCGTCCGCGTCCAGCCGGGCCGCGGTCTCGGCCAGGTCCGCCTCGTTGACCTTCACCAGACCGAGCGTACGGGCGGCGAGCAGGACCGGCACGGTGAGTGCCCAGAGACTGGCCCGGGCCGGGGCGCGCCGGGGCACCGGGATGAACGGCGCCCGGGCGCGCTCGGCCACCGACTGGAGCTGGGAGTCCGGCGCGCCGACGGCGACCAGCCGCGCGCCCCGCCGGTGCGCGGCCTCGGCGGCAGCGAGCGCCTCGGGGCTGCGGCCGGAGGCGCTGACCGCGATGACCACGTCCGCCGCGCCGACCCAGCCGGGCACGCCGGAGCTGCGGTGCGGGATGACCGGCACCGGGCAGCGCGGGCCGGCGACGGTGGCCAGCACGTCACCGGTACGCCCGGCGGTGCCGATGCCGGCGATGACCACCGCCCGCGGTCGCCCCTCGTCGACGAGCAAGCTCAGGTTGGCCTCGGCGGCCAGCGCGGCGGACTCCCGCACCTGCGCGCCGGCCGACGCGGTGAACCGGAGCATGCCGCCCGGGTCGTGCTCGGCGAGGGCGTCGGGGCTGTCCAGCAGCGACTCGTCTGGGTGCCGGCGCCCGCTGACCCCGGCCGTACCCTCCATCACCGCTGCGGCGCGGAGCCACCGCGCGCGTCGTCCGACGCGGGCCCACCGCGCGCCTCGTCGAGCAGCAGCACCGGCACGTCGTCGCGGATTTCGAAGATCCGACCGCACTCGGTGCAGGTCAGGGTCTGGGCCTGCGCGTCGTAGTCGAGCGGGGCGTGGTGCGTGTCCGGGCAGGCGAGGATCTCGAGCAACTGCGGGTCCAGGGCCACGGCGCGGCTCCTTCCACGTATGCGGTCTCACCGGTCGGCGGTGCCGACCGGCGCACGCGATCTTATCGGCGAACCCGGCGGGACACCGCGCCACGGAACCAGATCATCCGCCGCCCGGCGCACCGCTCCTCCGCCCGGTCACCACGCCTGAGCGTAATGGAGCGTGGCGGCTCCGTCCCGGCTCAGCCCGGCAGGCGCGGCATGACGGTGGTGGCGTCGCCACCGGCCGGCGCCGGGGGCTCACCACCGGGCGGCGGTCCGCCGGCGGGACCGCCGTAGACGTTGCCGGTGGGGCGGGCCGCCGGCGCGCCACCGTAGCCGCCCGAGGCGGGCGGCTGCCCGTACACCTGCGGAGTCGGCGTGCCGTAGGTGGTGCCGCCCTGATTGCGTGGCAGCGGGACCTCCGGATAGCCGGCCGAACGCGGATCGCCCTGCTCGGCGCGGTTGCGGCGGACCAGCAGAACGATCAGGGCGATGCCGACGAGCACGAGCCCGATGCCGAAGTACATGATCGCGGAACCTCCGGAGGACGTGTCGGTGGCGCTCTGCTCGGCGGCCGGGTCGAGCGCGGCGGCCACGGCGGACGCGGTGTCGGCGGCGCCCGGCGCCTCGGTCGCCACCGCGCTCGGCGTCGGCGTGGGGGTCGGCGAGGGCTTCCGCGTCGGCGACGGGGCCGTCCCGCCCACCACCCGGGACGCGTCGGCGCCCCGGCCCAGCACCCGGCCGACCGCGTTGGTCGCCTCGCCGACCACGGTAAGCCGACCGCCGGGCGCGCCCGCCAGGAATGCGACCCGGTAACGGACCGTGATGCTCTTGCCCTTGCAGAGGGTCGGGTTGGCCGGCGCGGTACGCGCCGTGGCCACCGCGCCGCCACCTCCGGAGACCCCCACCGGCCACCACTGGCCACCGGCGTTGACCTGGACCTGGACCTGGTCGGCCCGGACGCCGTCAAGCCGCAGTCCCAGGCCGGTGCGGAGCAGCACGCAGCCGTCGGTGCGCTTGCGCACCTCGACCGCCACCGTCTCCGGGGAATCACCCACGGTAAATTTGTCCGCCGAGTGCACCTCCACCCGGTCGCCCTCGGCGAACGCCGGGACCGCTCCGACGGTCACCAGACCGCCGAGCATCGCGCCGACCGTGGCCAGCCGCACCGCGTGCCGCCGCACCGACATGTCCACCTCACCGTTCCTCGCCCCGGCGGGGCTCGCCGGTCAGGTTACTACCGGCCCGGGGTGGCCCCCGGTCATTGAGCACCCCGCATGTGTGCGGCGACACCCCGCGCCACCGCCGCGGGCCCGGTCGGTTCAGTGCGGCGCGGCGGTGAGGGCCTTCCGGCACAGCCGGTCCGCCGTCCGGGTGGTCTCTGGCAGCCGGTAACGCGGGGTCAGCGCCAGTACCCGTTCGGTGGCGTTGCCCAGGCTCATCCGGTGGCCGACGCTGACGAAGACGGGCCGCACCCCGTCCCGGGTACGCAACACCCGGCCGACCACCTCGTTGCCGTCCCGCAGCGGCGTCCACGCGCCCCGCGCCGGGCCCGGCTCCTCCCACTCGCCCACCAGCGGCGTCTTGCCCACCCCGATGGCGGGCAGGCCGGTGACCACGCCGAGATGGCAGGCCAGCCCGAAGCGGCGCGGGTGGGCCAGCCCGTGCCCGTCGCAGACCAGCAGGTCGGGCCGGACGGTCAGCCGGTCCAGGGCGTCCAGCAGCGCGGGCACCTCCCGGAAGGCGAACAGTCCGGGCACGTACCCGAAGGCGGGCCGGCCCACGCTGACCGCCGAATCCACCACGGCCAGCGTCCGGGCGTCCAGCACGGTGACGGCCGCCGCGAGCCGGTCGCCGCTCTCCGCGTACGCGACGTCGAGGCCGGCCACCGTCGCGGGCGCGGTGGGTCCCGGCCCCACCAGGTCGGCCAGCGGCCGCAACTCCTCCTGTACGCGCAGCGCCTCCGCCACGCTCCCGGGCGCCACGGTCCGCCGCCGAGGGTCGAGGTCGCCGCGCGCCGCCGGCCCGTCTCCGATGAGTTCGAGGCCCGCGGGCGCGACGCGTGGCGAGGGGTCCGTCATGGTCACCGGTCCTGGTGGGCCGGGTGGCAAGCCGCCGTCACGCGTGCTGGAGGTTGGTGCGGGACTCCTCGGCCCAGCGCAGGATCCCGCGGGCACCGGCCGACTCGGCCCTGGCGGACGCCTCGTAGAGCAGGACGAGCGCCTGATCGGGGCGGCCCTCCTGGACGGCGAGGTAGCCGAGCTCCCGGGCCAACTCCCAGGCCCGCTCGATCCGGCCGTCGAACGCCCATGCTCGCGCTCCCGTTCTCTCGGTTACTGGCCCACTCGCCCGTCGACGCGCTCACGCAGCAGATCGGCGTGACCGCAGTGCCGGGCGTACTCCTCGATCATGTGCAGCAGCAGCTCGCGTACCGAGATCTCCCCGCCATCGGACATCCGCGCCCGGGTGGCCAGGTCCGGCGTGGCGGCGACCAGGTCCTCGGCGAACGCGACCTCGGACCGCCAGGCCCGCCACGCCTCCTCGACCACCGCCGGGTCCCCCACCGCGCCGTCGAACGCCCCGTCGCGCTCACCCTCCGGGGAGTACAGCTTGGGCGCGTCCTGGCCCGCCAGCACGCGCCGGAACCAACTGCGCTCCACCTCCGCCAAGTGCCGCAGCAGGCCGAGCAGGGACATCTTCGACGGCGGCACGGACCGGCGGGCGAGCTGCTCGGCGTCGAGGTCCGCGCACTTCAGTTCGAGGGTCAGTCGATAGTCGCGGAGGTACCCGACGAGCATGGAGCGCTCGTCGTGGAAGCCGCCCTCGGAGCGCGGATCGTCCTCGGGGCGGACGAACATGTTCGACCAGGCGAACCGGGGTGCGGGTTGGTCTTCGGTGTCGGCGGGGGTACGCGTCTCAGCCATGCCCGGACCCTTCTGCAGGCCCCACCCGTCTGCAACGCATTTACACCATCACACCTGGGTGGCGATCGTGGGATCCGCGCCCGGATCGCCGGCCCGCTGAAGCTCTTCCTCGAACATCACGAACGTCTTGCGCCGGATGCCGCGGATCAGTGCCTGCTCCCGGGGAGTCGGATAACGCCGCTCGCGTCCCAACCTCTCCTCGATCCCTCTCACCGTCTCGTACAACGCGAAGAGCGGACCCTCGCCCTGCAGATAGTGGCCCCGGTCATGCTCCGTCCGCTGGACGAACTCGTCCGCCGTCAGCACGCTGATCTCGCCACCTACGGCGAAGAGGATCTCGTCTACGAGATGGGTAGCCGCCTCCCAACCTCCGGTATCGATGGACAAGCGCCAGGCCATCAGGCCACCGTCAGAGGTGGGCATCATCTTCACGGGCGAGCTGTAATAGCTGAAGAAGGCGGGTAGGACCAGCCCGGGCATCTGACTCATGCTTGCGGTCCTCCGCCCAACCCCGATTGCAGGGCCTCCCAGAAGTAGAGCTGTACCTGCCGAAGCACGCCGTTCCGGAGAGCGCGCTCCATGGTCGACATCCTACGGCCATCCTGATCAGCCAAGGCTTTCAGATCTCTATTCACCTCGTAGAGCGCATGCTCCCAGACGGCGACATCATCGATGGCTTTCAGATGAAGACGGAACTCAGCGATGTGCCCGTCGGTCGTCCGCAGCATCATCAGCACGTCCCGGTAGCCGCTGGCCTGCGGTGTGACAAACCGGTCCTCGAAGTAGACGATTTCGACGTCGGGGTCGCATCGAATGGCATCGAGTGCGGCGTAAAGATCCGGCAGGTTATCGAAGGCGACCTTGGCAGCTGCCAGGTCAGTGAGCAGCGAGACGTCGCCTCGGTACTTGTTTACCTTGTCCTCGGCGCGCTGCCTGTCCTTCGGGCCGGGCCTGGAGTCCGCCTCCGCTCCGTGGGCCGAGCGCGCGGCCAACCGGTGAGCCAGCGCGGTGACCTCGACCTGTGCATCGGTAGCGTTGGCATAGAGCCAGTCCAGGTACTGCTCCCGGTAGGACGCGTCTGCTCGCCGACCGAACTCAAACCCCGGTTGCCGGGGTTCCGGTCCCGGGACATGGCAGGACTCGCTGATACGGCGTTGATTCGCTGTGAGTGGGGTTGCCTGCCCCGCAGAACCCGACGCGGCAGCCACCGCCTCCGGGCCGCGTTCGGCGATGTCGTCCAGGACCTCGCCCAGCACGTCGATCGCCTGCTGATGACTGGCGAGGTGGTGCAGCGTCACCGGCCTGGCCAACAGCGAGTTCGCCAGCTCCGGCGTCGCCAGCATCATCCGGACCAGGTCGGGGCGCTGCGTCAGCTGTCGGACGAGCGTCTCGGCCAGCAGCGGCTCGCCGCGGGGTGGTGCCTCCCACGTCTGATCCAGCATCTGCTGTACGCGGGGATCCCCGAAGAGCCGCGTCAGATTCCGCGCGGCCGCGTCGTCGAGGGCCGGTGCGAGCCTGCGCAGCGCCGGCATGTCGAGGTGGTTCGCCAGCTCGACCGGGGTCACCCCGGCAACGAAGACCTCCTCGACGCTGTTGCTGGCGGTCACCGTGTCTCGCACGAACACCCCGGCTGATATGCGATCGGCGTGCGCACTCAGGCGAGCCCGTCGCAGGTCAACCGGATGCAGCTCCTGCCGACTCCCGCCGGGTGCTGCGGCCCGGGGCGGTCCGGAGGCATCGGACTCCCAGAGCAGGTGCACGTGGTTGAAGTCCGGCACGTCCTCGGCCGTCTCGGGCGGGGGCGGTGCAGGTGCCGGCGGTCGGGGCGAATCGGTTCGGGGCTGGAGGTCGGGTAGGACGCTGAAATTCCCCGGCGGGCGGCCGGCCAGCGGCATCGGGCGACCGTCCCGGCCCAGGACCAGCGCGTCGATTCCGACCACGTTCGCCGGGCCGGCGACCCCGCTGTGCGCGTAGAGCGGGCGGTCCGAGACGTGCCCGCTCTGCGGGTCGAGGTAGAGCACGGTGCCGTTCTGGTTCAGCGCCACCCAGGCGTGCGAACCGCCGCTCGCAAAACTCGTGATGAGGAACGCGTAGCTGCCATGCCCGCCGACAAGCAGCTGCTCGTGCAGATCGTCGTACCCGCGGTCGACCTCCTGCCGCATCGCCCACGGACTCGTGGTGTCCGGCACGGCGCACAGGTCCTGGAAGCGTCCGCCGGTGCTCTCCTCGACCCGTCGCGGCCCGTCCGCCTCACCGCCGAGCGGACGGCGGACGTCCCCCTCCAGATAGCCGTCGAAGGTACGCGGCGCGGAGACCCGCGGCCGGCCGTGCACCCAGGTCTCGTAGAGCGACAGGGTGCAGTCGAGACAGTTGATGCCCCGGGTCGGGTCAGCCTGCGGGCCGCCGTCGTTCGCCAACTGGAACCAGCCGCCGTACCGCGGGTCGGCGGTCCGTACCACGCTGCCGTCGGTGTTGCGGGGCATCCGCCGTTCCAGATCGGTCTGGTGCAGCGCGAGAGGAGGTCGCAGACCGACCCGGACGCCGTACCGCCGGGAGCGGTCGATGGGCTGCGGATCGTCGTCCCGGGTGAGGGCCGACCGGTCGGCGGTCTCCACCGCACCGGCCGCCAGATCGGCGACGTCGTCGTTGATCCGGTAGAAGTCCGCGTCGTCGTCGACCATGACCTGCGCGGGCACGATCGACCCGGCGAGCACCTCCCGGGCCCGGTCACGGAGCTCGTAGCTTGTGCTGCTTGCGTTGAACGCGGCCTGACGCCACCGTCGGGCGAGCAATTCGTGACCGGTCTGTTGCAGGTCCTCGGCGCGGGCGGCGTATTCACTGGCTGAGCGCTCGTGCCGATCGGCACTGATTCGGAGCCAGTTGGCCTCCTCTTCCCTTCGCTTGTCCTCGTGCCACGCCCGCTGTGCCTCGAAGTACCCCTGGTAGCGGCGTCGGTCCAGGCCCTCCCGGTCGGCCCGCGCGGCGGCGAGCTGTTCCGGCGTATGGCGGCGAGGTGGCGGCGGCTCGAACGGCCCTGGAAGGAGAGCGGCGGCGGCGTCGGTGTGCCGGGGCGGCCCGGGTGCCAGCGCCTCCAGCAGGGGGAATCGCGGTGACGGGACCGGCGGATCGGCGTCGCGTCCCGGTGCGGGCGGTGCGGGCGCGGCGACCTGGGCCGATCGCGGCGCGGGCACGGCCGGCGCCGGTGTCGGGCCGGCCGAGGGGCGACCGACCATGGGGTCGCTGCCGCCGGCGCGGGACGAGTCGGTGCCCGCCGGAGCGGCTCCGCCCGTCACCGGCGGTGGCGCGGGCGCCAGCACCACGCCGGTTGGGATCGGGGCGGCGGCAGGCGGCTGGTGCACGCCTGCCACCGGCTCCGCCGGCGCCGTGGGCCGTAGTGGACGGTCGTCGATCGCTGCCGTCACCTGCGCGGAACCCGCCTCCACAAACGCCGGGACGGTGGACGCCAGATGCGGGTCGACAGCGGTCGTGGAGAGGGCCGGCGTGGTCCCCGCCTCCGTGGCAACTGGAGGGCGCGGGACGGCGACCGGGTCGGCGGCGACCGCAACCGACGGCGGATGGGGCACGGCAGGTAGGGAGGCGGCCTGGACGGCGGGCCCGTCCATCGCCGGCGTTCCCATCGTCCCGGCGGCGACGGATTCGGACCGGATGCCGGCTGCCTGCGACGCGGCAGCGGCGTCGCCGACCGGGCCGGCACCCGCGGTCGATGGCTCCCCGGCGAATCCTGGTGCTGGTGAGTCCGGGCCGGCCGCGAGGGCAGCCGAACCATTCAGGTCCGTCGGCAGGGTGGTGCCGGCGAGGGCGGCCATCCGCCCGTCGAGCCGGTGGTGGAGCGCGCTGTCCGCCTGGCCGGTGGCCGCGCCGCTGACGCCGGACACGGCCGCACGGGCCAGGTCCTCCAGCGACGCCCCCTGCCCGGTGACCAGGCCGGCGGCACCTTCGGCCAAGACCTCGCCCGTCATCTCCCGGCCGAGGCGTTCGCCCACCTCGCCGAGCCGCCCGTTCGCGTGCCGGCCCAGGCCCGCGAGGGGTGCCACCGCCCCACCGGCGAATCCCCCGATCGCCGACGTGCCGAGGTCGGCCACGTCCAGGCCGTCGCGGCGGCCCGTGGAGTTCTGGTACGCCTGGGTGGCGAGACTGACGCCCGCCTCCTGACCGGCCTCGGCGAGTCCGCCGAGCGCGGCACGCCGGGCGAGCCCGCGCATTTCGCTCTTGACGATCTGCTTCGCGGCCCGCTCGCTGGCCTCCTGCGCGCCCTCCTTCAGGGCCTTGCCGGCGAGCTGCGCCATGAGCCGCTTGAAGATCTGCTGCACCACCATCCGGGTGGTGGTGATCGCCACCCCGGCCGCCGGGGAGGCGGCACCGGCGGTGAGGACCGTGGCGACCGCCAACGAGAGCAGCTAGACGAGCAGAATGCCGAGCTCGATCCAGACCTCGAGCTTGGCGCCCTCGATGTCGCAGCCGCATGACTCGACCAGCCGCCCCAGTTCACCGGTGACCGCGAGCAGGACCGGCAGCGGCGCCTCGTCCCCCTCGGCCACCCGCCGCCACGCGGTGTCGAAGGCGTCGGCGACCAGGCCGATGCCGCCGTAGCCGCTACGCACCTCCGACGCCGCCGCGGTCGCGTCGTCGCGCGGGCCGGCCAGGACGCCGGCGACGCCGTACCACTGGTCGGCGAGGTCCCAGACGGCGCACTCGTCACCCTCGGGCCATTCCACGCCGACCACCCAGTCCAGCGCCTCGTAGATCCAGCCGGGCAGGTCCCAGGGGCAGTAGTCGAGCGGGTGCGGGATCGGGCTCGGCAGCATGCTCACGCGGGGTCCTCCGGAGGTCAGCGCCGGTGCCGGTGCGGGAACTGGTGCTGGTCGGGGATGCGGCCGAGCTGCCGCGCGTTCGCCTCGTCGGTCTCCATCGAGGCGGCCACGGACCGGACCACGTCGGCGCCAAGCCCTTCCAGGGAGCGACCGAGCAGCTCCCAGGCGCGCAGCAGCGTCTCTTCGTAGCGGCGGTACTGCTTCTCGAACATGGCCCCGATGCCGTCCCGGCCCCACGGCCGCTCGGCGCTCGCGTCCGCGATCGCCCCACCGGCCTGCCGGCGGGACGCGCTGACCGCCTCGCCGGCGAGCGTCAGGTCCGCGCCACCGCGCCGGGCGCGGTCAGGGTCCAGCCAGAGCTGCTCGTCGGTCACCGCGGTCACTCTCCACGCTGGAGCACCGCGTTCGCGCGACCCAGCAGGGCGTCGAAGTCGTTCGTGCTCAGGAAGTCCACCGAGGGCGAGCCGTCCGGCAGGTAACCGGCGACGAGGTTCCGGGTCGCGGTCACCGCTGCCGCCGACGCCCGGTGCACCGTGGTCGTGATCTTGCGGCTCAGCGCTCCGGCATCCCGATCGTGGAAGACCGAGGGCTCCACCTCGACGCTGATCAGCTCACCCCGGGCGCCGACGGTCGCGGTGACCTGCCCGTCGTCGGAGCGCTCGGTGACCCGCAGCTCCGCGAGCTTGACCTGGAGCTCGTCCAATCCGGATCGAAGTCGCTGGTACTGGCCGTACACCTCGTCGAACCGCGCCCGCAGCGCGCGGTTGGCCTCCCGGTCCACGCTCTCGGTCAAGGCCGCCCCTCTCCGTCACGGTCGGTAGGCCAGACCATACCGGGTGCCACGGAATCCGTGGGGTCCGGTAATTTCAGGTCGTGATCGAGCGTCAGCAGGCCGAGCAGCTGGCCGCCGTGTGGGCTCAGCGGGACTCCGAACGCCTGGGATTCCCCTGTACGCCCCTGGTCGAGGAGTTCGACCTGGGCTACCTGATCACCTCGCAGGTCGCCACCGAGGCGCGCGCGGTGCCGGGGGATCTCCCGACGACCATCGTCGACAAGGAGACCGGTGACGTCTCCACCTGGCCGCGCCTGCCGTTCCCCGCCGTGGAGCAGCTCTACCGGCAGCGGCGACCACCCGAACCGCGCGCTCCCCGCACCGTCGACCCGGCCACCCAACTGCTCCGGGAGATCACCCGGCTGCCCGCCCCGGGCGCCGCCGCCCACCTCACCCTCGACGGCCGCGTCCACCGGGCCTTCGGCGCCAAGGGCGAGGTCCAGCTGCGGCACCATCCGTTGGTGCAGGCGTATCTCGACGCGCTGCCACCGGGGCACCTGGTCCGCGGCGGCGAGCGGCACGCCGAAATGATCGTCGTCTCCGACGTCCTGCACGAGTACGACCACCGACGCGCGGCAGATGGCATTCCCCCGCTGACCGTGGAAGAGGCGGCCACCCTGCTGGGTGGTGCCCGGATCGAATTCTTCCGGATCCGTGAGGCTGGCGACCCCACCGGCGGGCCGGCCCAGATCCCCTGCGACTCGTGCATCAACTTCCTGGTCCGCTTCAACGCCCTGCCCTGGTCCGACCTCGCCTACACCCGGGAGTCGCGGACGGAGCCGCAGAGTGATCCGGATCCGGGGCGGTTCCCGCCGGAGGTGGCGAGCGAGCTCGTGGCAGCTGGCTGGCGTCCGCACTTCGGTGACGAGGTCCTGGCGCAGGCAGCGGTCCGCGATGTCACCGCGGTGGCGGGAAGGAGGCACACGCATGCCCTGTTTCCGGCGGTCCTGCCGACCCTCACCGCTTTCCCCGGCCTGGAGAGCCGGCGTCGAGGCCCGGGTGAGCAGGTCTGGGTCTCCCGAATGGAAATCCACCCCTGGGAGATGGGCCACACCGCCGACACGCTCGCGGACTTCGGCGCCGTCCTCGGCGTACGGCTGTTTCCGCTGGGCACGGAGCGCGGTGACAGCATCATCGCCGTCGACGAGCACGGCCGGATCTTCGCGCTGGACCAGGCCGGCGAGTGGTTCCTCGGCCCGGACATCGACGCCGCCCTGACCACGCTGCTGCTCGGCCGCGCCCCCGCCCGGGTCCGCGACGACGGCACCTGGTGACGCGCGTCAGCCCCGACGCAGCTGCACGGTGGTGGGGCGGCGAGCGGAATCAGCCCTCCTGCGGCGAGCCGAGCTGCCGGGCCATGTCCTGGTAGAACGACACCGCCTGGGCCAGCGGGACGGCCTTGCGGGAGACCGTGGCGAGGTCGCTGCCCTCCTTGCTGAAGGGCGGGGGCCAGGCACTGATCCCCTCGTCGAGGGCCAGGGCCGCGACTTCCGTCTCCCACCCGGGCCAACGCAGGGTCTCGTAGAAGCGGGTCAGCGAACCGGCGAGCACGGCGTTGAGCCATTCGGCGTACCCCTGCTCCAGGTCCAACCAACCGAGGTCGTCCGGGCCGAAGTAGTGGATGGTCGGCCGGCTGCCCGGCCCGGTCCCGAGCCAGGCGTACTGCCCACCCAGCACGTCGTAGCCAACCACCACCAGGCCGCTGCCAGGGGCGGACTCCGAGTGCACGTCCGGGAGACCCCGATGACCCGAGCCGAGCACCCGTAACCAACCATGGTCGACCAGCAGACCCCCGGCGTTGGCGACCACAGCACCGAGCCAGGACCGGGTCGTGATCTCCAGGGCCGCCAGGCAGGCGGCCGCCCGGGCCGGGTCGGCCGGCAGCACCTCGACCGGGTAGGGAGCGGTCGCCACCGTCGCCGACACCTCAGGCCACGCAGACTCGTCCACCGGGCCAGGGTGTCAGATGGGGCGAGGACCTACAGCGCCACCCCGGTCAGCACCATGACCCGGGGCTCGGTGTAGTCGTCCATGGCGCTGCGCAGCCCCTCCCGCCCGACCCCGGACCCCTTCACCCCGCCGTACGGCATCTGGTCCGCCCGGTACGACGGCACGTCGCCCACGATCACCCCGCCGACCTCCAGCTCCCGGGAGGCGGCGAAGGCGACGTCGAGGCGATGGGTGAACACCCCGGCCTGCAACCCGTACGCCGAGTCGTTGACCGCGGCGAACGCGGCCCGGTCGCTCTCGACCCGCCCGACCACCAGCACCGGCCCGAACACCTCTTCGGTGCACACCTTCGCGTCCGCCGGCACCCCGGACAGCACGGTCGGCGGATAGGTGGCACCCTCGCGCCGACCGCCCAGCTCGATGGTGGCGCCGGCGGTGACGGCCTCGTCCACCCACGCCTCGACCCGCTCGGCGGCCTCGAGAGAGACCATCGGCCCGACGTCGGTCAGCGGGTTGGCGGGGTCACCCGTGCGCAGCTCCTCCATCGAGGCGATCAGCCGGGGCAGGAAGCCGTCGTAGAGCCACTCGTGCACGTAGACCCGCTGCACCGCGATGCAGGACTGCCCGGCCTGGTAGTTGGAGAAGGTCGCGATCCGGTGCGCGGCGAAGGTGAGGTCCTCGTCCGAGGCCCAGTCCTCGCAGATCACCGCCGCCGCGTTGCCGCCCAGTTCCAGGGTGACGTGCTTCTCCGGCGCGGCCCGGCGGATGGCCGCGCCGACCGGCCCGGAGCCGGTGAACGACACCACCGGCAGCCGCGGGTCGGCGACCAGCTCGGCGGCGCGCTCGTTGGGCAGCGGCAGGACGGAGAACATCCCCTCCGGCAGGTCGGTCTCGGCCAGGATCTCGCCGAGCAGCAGCGCGGACAGCGGGGTGGCGGGGGCGGGCTTGACGATGATCGGGGCGCCGACCGCGATGGCCGGGGCGACCTTGTGGGCGACCAGGTTGAGCGGGAAGTTGAACGGCGTGATGCCCAGCACCGGCCCCTTCGGCACCCGCCGGACCAGGGCGATCCGGCCGGTGGCGGCCGGGTCGGTGTCGAGGCGTTGCAGCTCGCCGGAGAACCGCCGGGCCTCCTCGGCCGCCCAGCGGAACGTCGACACCGCGCGCCCCACCTCGGCCTTCGCCCACTTGACCGGCTTGCCGTTCTCGGCGGTGATCAGCGCCGCGACCTCGTCGGCCCGGTCGGCGAGCCGCCGGGAGACGTGGTCCAGTGCCGCCGCACGGGCGTGCGCGGGCAGGGCCGCGGCGGCCGCCGCCACGCCGGCCGCCGCCGCGACGGCGGCCTCGACCTGGTCGGGCGTGGCGAGCGTGGTACGCCCCACCGTCCGGCCGTCGTACGGGTGGGTCACGGTCAGCTCGCCCTCGCCGTGAGCGGGGCGGCCGGCGACGAAGAAGGCTCTCGGCTCCACGTCGGCAGCGTAGACGACCCAACGCCGCGCGGAAACAGTTGCTCAAGCCCTTGTGGGCCGCGAATTCAGTAGCGAAGATGGCAGTCAGATTGCGATAACCTCCGCTGACCCCCTTCTCCCGGCCACCCCTCGGAGACATCTGATGAGCGACCAGCAGCAGCTGCGCAACTTCGTCAACGGCGAGTACGTCGACCCGGTGGACGGCGGGTACGCCGATCTGATCGACCCGTGCACCGGCGAGGTCTTCGCCCAGGCACCGGTCTCCGGCGCGGCGGACGTGGACGCGGCGATGCGCGCCGCCGGCACCGCATTCGAGAGCTGGCGGGACACCACGCCGGGCGAGCGGCAGAAGGCCCTGCTCAAGCTCGCCGACGCGGTCGAGGCACGGGCCGCCGAGCTGGTCGACGCCGAGGTCCGCAACACCGGCAAGCCCCGCCAGCTCACCGCCGACGAGGAGTTGCCGCCGGCGGTGGATCAGTTCCGCTTCTTCGCCGGCGCCGCCCGCCTGCTGGAGGGCCGCTCCGCCGGCGAGTACCTGGCCGGCCACACCTCGTACGTGCGGCGGGAGCCGATCGGCGTCTGCGCGCAGGTCACGCCGTGGAACTACCCGCTGATGATGGCGGTCTGGAAGATCGCCCCGGCCCTGGCGGCCGGCAACACGGTGGTGCTGAAGCCGTCGGACACCACGCCGGTGTCGACGCTGCTGCTGGCCGAGATCGCCGCCGAGTTCTTCCCGCCGGGCGTGTTCAACGTGGTCTGCGGCGACCGGGACACCGGTCGTGCCCTGGTCTCGCACCCGACCCCGCAGCTGGTGTCGATCACCGGCTCGACCCGGGCGGGCATGGAGGTCGCCTCCGCCGCCGCGCCGGACCTCAAGCGGACCCACCTGGAGCTGGGCGGCAAGGCCCCGGTGGTGATCTTCGACGACGCGGACATCGCGGCGGCGGCCGAGGCGATCGCGGTCGGCGGGTATTTCAACGCCGGCCAGGACTGCACCGCCGCGACCCGGGTCCTCGCCGGGCCCGGCGTCCACGACGACTTCCTGGTGGCCCTCGCCGAGCAGGCCCGCAACACGAAGACCGGCGCGCCGGACGACGAGGACGTGCTCTACGGCCCGCTGAACAACGCCAACCAGCTCTCCCGGGTCAGCGGCTTCATCGACCGCCTGCCTGACCACGCCGCCGTCCAGGCCGGCGGCTCCCGCCTCGGCGACCGCGGCTACTTCTACGCTCCCACCGTGGTCTCGGGCGTGCGCCAGGCCGACGAGATCATCCGGGACGAGGTGTTCGGCCCGGTGATCACCGTGCAGCGGTTCTCCGACGAGGACGAGGCGGTGCGCTGGGCCAACGGCGTCGACTACGGCCTGTCGGCCTCGGTCTGGACGAAGGACCACGGCCGGGCGATGCGGATGACCCGCCGGCTCGACTTCGGCTGCGTGTGGGTGAACACCCACATCCCGTTCGTCTCGGAGATGCCGCACGGCGGCTTCAAGCACTCCGGCCACGGCAAGGACCTCTCGGTCTACAGCCTGGAGGACTACACCCGGATCAAGCACGTCATGCACAACATCGAGGGCTGACCCGAATGGCATCGTCAGAGGAACTGCACAAGCGGCGCGGGGCGGCGGTCGCCCGGGGCGTCGGCAGCGTCATCCCGTCCTACGTGGACCGGGCCGGCGGCGGCACCATCACCGACGTCGAGGGCCGGGAGTGGATCGACTTCGCCGCCGGCATCGCGGTGACCAACGTCGGCAATTCCGCCCCGCGCGTGGTCGAGGCGGTGCGGGCGCAGGTCGAGCGCTTCACCCACACCTGCTTCATGGTCGCACCGTACGAGTCGTACGTCGCGGTCTGCGAGCAGCTCAACGCGCTCACCCCGGGCGGCTTCGAGAAGCGCTCGGCGCTGTTCAACTCGGGCGCCGAGGCGGTGGAGAACGCCGTGAAGATCGCCCGGCACGCGACCGGGCGGCCGGCGGTGGTGGTCTTCGACCACGCGTACCACGGCCGGACCAACCTGACCATGGCGCTGACCGCGAAGAACATGCCGTACAAGCACCGGTTCGGGCCGTTCGCCGGGGAGATCTACCGGGTGCCGATGTCGTACCCGCTGCGGGACGGGGGCGTCTCCGGGGCGGACGCGGCGGCACGGGCGATCGAGATGGTGGAGAAGCAGGTCGGGGCGGAGAACGTGGCCGCGCTGCTGATCGAGCCGATCCAGGGCGAGGGCGGTTTCGTCGTACCGGCGCCTGGTTTCCTGCCGGCGCTGCGCGAGTGGGCGACGGCGGCCGGGGTGGTCTTCATCGCCGACGAGATCCAGACCGGCTTCTGCCGGACCGGCGACTGGTTCGCCTGCCAGCACGAGGGTGTCGAGCCGGATCTGGTCACCCTGGCCAAGGGCATCGCCGGCGGCCTGCCCCTGGCCGCGGTGACCGGGCGGGCGGAGCTGATGGACGCCGTCCACGTCGGTGGCCTGGGCGGCACGTACGGCGGCAACCCGATCGCCTGCGCCGCCGCGCTCGCCGCCATCGAGACCATGCACGAGCTGGACCTGGCCGGCGCCGCGCGCCGGATCGAGCAGGTGATGGGCGACCGGCTGCGGGCCATCGCGGCCGGCGACCGGCGGATTGCGGAGGTACGCGGTCGCGGTGCGATGCTCGCCGTCGAGCTGGTCCAGCCGGGCACGCTGATCCCCGACCCGGCCGCCACGGCGGCGATCTCGGCGGCCTGCCACGCCGCCGGCCTGCTCACCCTCACCTGCGGCACGTACGGCAACGTGCTGCGCTTCCTGCCGCCGCTGGTCATCTCCGACGAGGAGCTGGCCCGGGGTCTGGACATCCTGGACGCCGCCTTCGGCTGACGCCCGTTACGGCCCACCGCCTGAGCCCGTCCCTCACCAGAGGGGCGGGTTCCGTGCGTTGTCCGCTCAAGAACGATCCGCCTCGCTCCGATGTGCCCAAAACCGTTGACAGCGCGGCTCCCGTCCCGCCACCCTGTCTTATAGTCTTACTGTCGTAGGACAACCGAAGGGTTGCCACGGGTGATCGAGTTCGTGCTGGACGGCCGGTCCAAGGTGAACACCTACGTGCAGCTGATCCAGCAGGTCAAACAGGCCCTGCGGGTCGGCCTGCTGTCACCGGGCGACCAGCTGCCGAAGGTCCGGGACGTCGCGCAGTCGCTGGCGATCAACCCGAACACGGTGCTCAAGGCGTACCGGGAGCTGGAGATCGAGGGTCTGGTCGGTGGCCGACCGGGGGTGGGCACGTTCGTCCGGCGCACCCTGGCCGGCGCGTCCCTGCCCAACCAGGCCGAGCTGCGCGAGGACCTGGTGGCCTGGCTGCACCGGGCGCAGGCCGCCGGCCTCACGGCCGAGGACGTCATCGCCCTGGTGGAGACCACCATGCGGGCCACCCTCGCCGCCGACGCCCCGCAGAAGGAGCCCGCGTGAGCGAGCGCAGCGAGCGAACCATCAGGCACAGAAGCGAGCGCTTGCGCCGCCGCGAAGCGGTGGCGTGAGCGGAACGAGAGGACAGAGGATGGACGTGGTCTTGGAGGCCGACCGGCTCGGCAAGCGGTACGGGAGGACCTGGGCGTTACGGGACTGCTCAGTGCACCTGCCGGCCGGCCGGATCGCCGCGCTGGTCGGGCCGAACGGCGCGGGCAAGAGCACTCTGCTGCACCTGGCCGTGGGGCTGCTCAAGCCCGACGCCGGCGCGGTGCGGGTGTTCGGCAGGTCGCCGTACGGCGACACCGAGGGCCTGGCCGACATCGGGTTCGTCGCCCAGGACACCCCGCTGTACCGGGACTTCACCGCCGCGGAGCTGGTCATCGCGGGCGGCAAGCTGAACCGGCGGTGGGACGCGGGACTGGCCCGCAACCGGCTGGCCCAGCTCGGCATACCGCCGGACCGGCCGGTCGGGAAGCTTTCCGGTGGGCAGCGCGCCCAGGTGGCGCTCGCCCTGGCGCTGGCCAAGCGGCCTCGGCTGCTGCTGCTCGACGAGCCGGTCGCCAGCCTCGATCCGCTGGCCCGGCGGGAGTTCCTTCAGTCACTGATGGGCAGCGTCGCGGACGCCGGCACCACCGTCCTGCTCTCCTCGCACCTGCTGGCGGACCTGGAACGGATCTGCGACTACCTGATCGTGCTCAACGCCGCCCAGGTGCAGCTCGCCGACTCGGCCGACGACCTGGTGGCCGGGCACCGGCAACTGATCGGCCCCCGGCACGACGGCGGCCCGATCGGGGGCGTCGCCGCCATCGTCCGGGCCAGCCACACCGACCGGCAGTCGACGCTGCTGGTCCGCACCGACGGCCCGGTCACCGATCCGGCCTGGACGGTCCGCGAGGTGGGCCTGGAGGACGTCATCCTGGCCTACCTGGCCGACGGCAGCACCCAGACCAGTCACGACGAATGGGGAGTGCCGGCATGATCTGGCTGACCTGGCGGCAACACCGCAAGCAGGCGTTCTTCACTCTGCTCGGGTTCGCGGCGCTGGCCGCCCTGATGGTGCCCATCGGCCTGTCGATGCGGCACTCGTACGCCGACCTCGGCCTGGCCGAGTGCGTCCGCCAACTGAACGACCCGAACGTGGCCGGGGCGACCCGGGAGGCGTGTGAGGCGGGGTTCCATCGCTTCACCAACCGCTACGGCAGCCTGAACCTGGTGGCCGTGCTGCTGCTCACGCTGCCGGTGCTGGTCGGCCTCTTCTGGGGCGCCCCGCTGGTGGCCCGCGAGGTGGAGCACGGTACTCACCGCTTCGTCTGGACCCAGGGCGTCGGCCGGACCCGCTGGGCTCTGGTGAAGTTCGGGCTGGTCGGCGCGGGCGCGTTGCTCGCGGCGGTCTGCTACGGGCTGGGCATGTCCTGGTGGGTCGACCCGCTGACCCAGTCCGCCCGCGAGGGCCGGCTCGGCATGATCGTCTTCGACCTCCAGGGTGTGGTGCCGATCGGCTACACCCTCTTCGCGGTGGCGCTCGGCATCTTCGCCGGCACCGTGTGGAAGCGGATGCTGCCCGCCATGGGCATCACCCTGGCCGCGTTCATCGGCGTACGGGCGGCGGTGGCGATCCTGGCCCGACCGCACTACCAGCCCGCCGAGACCCTCACCTTCCCCATCGACGGGACCAGCGAGCCGCGGATGGAGCGCGGCGACTGGATCCTCTCCCAGGGCATCCGCGACGCCGGCGGGACGATGGTGGCGCCGGACACCCGGATCATGTGCCCGCCCGGTGGCAGGGGACCGACCGGCCAGGTCTGCGGCGCCGAGTTGGGCCTGAAGCCGGGCGCCTACAACTGGCAGTTGTACCAGCCGGCGGACCGGTTCTGGCTGTTCCAGGGCATCGAGACCGGCATCTTCGTCGCCCTCGCCGCGCTCCTGCTCTACCTGGCCCTCGGCCGCATTCGCCGCATCGCCTGACGACCTGGTGGAACACCATGGGTGCCACGGCACCCCGGAGACACCCATGGTGTTCCACCGACCGCCGGGCCGGGGGCCGTCAGGCCGGCGGGACGCCTCGGCACCAAGCGGCAACCGTGCGATGGCATGTCAGCGGAGCAGCTCCACCACGTTGCGGCGGACCAGGTTCTTGCCCGGCTCGCGGATCAGCTCCATCGCGGCGGCGTTGAGCAGCACACAACTGCCCGACGGGCCGGTCACCGTCACGGTCACCGCCCTGCCGTTATCCAGGTTGGTGACCCGCAACCGGGTTCCGACCGGGAACTGACCGCTGGTCGCGGCGGGCGCCCCGCCCTCGGCCGAGAACGTGATCGGCCCGGTGCACGCGCTGCGTACCGCTCCGTCGGCCGGGGCGCCACCACCCGCCGGCGGCTGGGTACCGGGCTGGGCGTCACCCGGTCGCGTCTCACCCGGCTGGTTCCCGCGGCCGGGCCGGGCCGATCCGCCGGGCTGCGCCGCGGCATCGTCCAGGCGCTCCACCAGGTTGCGCCGGATCACGTTCTTGCCCGGCTCTCGAACGAGGTCCATCGCTGCGGCGTTGAGCAGCACACAGCTGCCCGACGGGCCGGTCACCGTCACGGTCGTCGCCCGGTTGTTGTCCAGGTTGGTCACCCGCAGCCGGGTGCCCACCGGGAACCGGTCGCTGGTCGCGGCCGGCGCGCCCCCCTCGGCCGAGAACGTGACCGACCCCTGGCAGGCGCTCTGCCGGGCGGGGGTGGTGTCGGCGAAGCCGAACCCGGTCCCGACCGCCACCACCGCCGCGGCGACCACCGCCACCCCCGCCGCCAGCACGTGCTTCCGCTGCACCTTCACCGCATCTCCCGTCGTCCGCTGATCTCCGTACGCCGCCTGGTACGGCGTGGGAGCGCTGTCCGGTTCAGCGGTTCCGGCAGGAAGGTCTCCCGCAGGAAGGTTTCCCGCAGGCGGCGGACCGGCCCGCCGAGCGGCCGCCCGGCCGGCCGGTCACTGGGCCCGACGGATGCCCAGGGTGCTCTGCGCCGGGAGCATCCCGGAGGCGACCACCGCCTGGGTCACCGGCGCGACGAGCTGGGCGAACCGGCCGACCGCCGGCCCGAGGGCCCGCCAGGGAGCGGTGGCCAGCTCGTCCGTACGCGTCTCCACCTCGTCGCGCAGCCGGCGCCCGGCGTCGGTGGCCACGCCGTCGGCGTCCACCAGCCCGCAGGCGGCGAGCCGGTCCCGGGCGGCGGCCCACTCCTCGGCCGACCAGCGGCGGCTGGCGAAGACCTCGACCGGTGCCGCGCCGACGGCGGCGAAGGAAACCAGCGCCTCGGTCGGGTCGAGCCCGGCGGTGAGCAGCGCGGCCACGTGCCCGTCGCCGCGGTGCTCGCGGAGGATGGTGGCGGCCTGCCAGAGCGCCAGGTGCGGGGCGTCCGGCCAGGGCAGGTCGGCGTTGGCGGCGGCGAGCGGGCGCCCGGCGACGTCGGCGGCCGCCACGGCCCGACGGGCCAGCGCGGCGGCCTCGGCCAGCTCGGGGGTGTCGACCCGGTCGCCGAGCAGGACACGCAGCGCACGGTCCACCCCGGACAGTCGCGCGTCGAGCACCTTGGCCGGCTCGGCGACCGACCAGACCGACGGCACGTACTCGGCGACCATGCGAGGGCTGAAGCTGTAGTAGGTGGCCGTCACCAGCTCCGGTCCGGCCGCGCCGAGCGGGGCCGAGCGCAGGGCGAAGTAGCCCGGCCAGCGCTCGTCGGTGGCGAGGCCGAGCGCCGCGGCCTCCTCGGTGAGCTCCGGCGCGTAGTAGACCAGCGCGTGCACCGGCTCGATCAGCTGCCACACCTTGCGGACCATCGTCGCGTCCATGCCACCCTCCCCCGGATCGTGTATCTTGTCAGCGTCAAGTTTGCCGTGGCACCGCCAAACTTGTCTATGCCTAGATTGCCGTGGGTCGACAGGGTGTGTCGCTGCTGGTTGATTGGCTAAGCGATCCTATGTGCTAGTTTTCCGGTTGTGTCGTTGTTGCGTC
>NZ_JAEMUW010000046.1 GCF_016598485.1 Micromonospora coerulea
CCGGTGGCGGGTCACGCAGCCTCAACCGGCGACTGTCTGGCGCGGTACGCGCCACCGTGTTCACCGCCATCGCCCACCTCGCCGCGAAAGCAGACATCGCAGTCGTCACTGTCCCGGCGCGGGGTACCTCGTCCGGCTGTCCCCGCTGCGGCCGTGCCGTCAAACACGTCAAAACACCAGGGCGCAGCGCGGCCGGGTACCGGTGGGCCACCTGCTCGTGTGGCCTGTCACTGGACCGTGACCACGCCGCGTCGCAACGGATCGCCGCCCGGGGCCTGGCCAACCAGGCCAAAACCCGCCGCGACCGTAACGGCAACACCACGATCCGTGCAGCCACCGACACACCGGTCCGTCACCGGACCCGTCGACCAACCCGAGCCGCCACGATCAGGCCGGTGCGGGATCGACGCAAGAGCGTGCCCACCCCGAAGCAGGTCCGACCTGCGACTGCGAAGACTTCACGCCTGCTGCCCTTGCGACGGCAGGTTCCCGCCCCGGCAGAACCCCCACCGGGGTCTGCCGGCAAGTGTCCGGCGGGACGGACACCCCAGGAGACCAACCCGTCAGGGCCGGTTCGCCAGGTGCCGCACACGGTTTCCACCACCGCCCCGCGACACCCACACCGGGTCCGCGGGGCCGTCCTCGGCCGCGGCTTCCACCGCCACGTACACGCCACCCCCGTCACCGACAGGGACCGCCGTACCAGCGGGATGCCCGGCTTGCCGAGGATCGCGTAGGAAACCAGAGACGCTCCATGTCCGTCGTCGCCCTCGCCTCGCGTCCGCACCGGCCCGGCCGTCCCGACCGGGCCGCGCCACCCCGGCCCGGCGCCGCGCCGACCCTGACCATCACCCTCGAGCTCGGTGGTGGCGCGCTGACGCCCGGTCTGGCCCGGCTGGTCGACCTGCTCGGTGAGCTGGCCGAGACCGGCGTGCTCCGGCAGGAGCTGCCCGGCGGTTTTTCGCCGGCCGGCCGCCCGGCGCCGATCCGGCGCCCGCGCCCGCCACGCGCCGCCTGGCGACCCGGGCCGACGTGGACGCCCGTCCGCCCGCCCCCGCGGTCGGCCCGGATGCCGTACGGATCCTGGCCGGCCCGCGGATCGTCCGCCACGGCGCTCGGGAGATCCCGCTCACCCGGATCGAGTACGACCTGCTGCTCTTCCTGGCCGAGCATCCCCGCCGGGTCTTCACCCGCCGGCAGCTGCTCGCCAACGTCTGGGGCTACGAGCACGCGGTGGCGCGCACCGTGGACGTCCACGTGCGCCGGCTGCGCGCCAAGCTCGGCGTGGACACGCCGCTGGTGACCACCGTGTACGGGGTCGGCTACCGGCTCGCCGACGAGGCGCGGGTGGTGGTGGACCGGGAGCACTGAGGACGGCGTACCCGGCGTGCCCGGGGTCGGACCGCGGCCCCGGGCCGCGCCGCGGGCTCCGTGGTCCGGCCGCCTCCGCCGGCCCGCACCGGCCAATGTGAACCGGCGGGGGACCCCCCGTCACGGATCATCTCGGCGGCTCTGCTGTAATCATCTGACCTCACACGGAGAGCGAGCGGGCGGCTCCGGTGTGTTCGTCAATTGTCACATTCATGCAACGTGGCCGCCCCTTGACCCTCGCTCAGGCGCCGGGAAGCATCGATGAAGCGGCGTCCCGGGCCGTGGGGAGATACCCGGACCAGCCAAGGAGGACCATGTCGGTCAGCCCCGCCTCGTCGCGCGCCGGATGGCATACGTCCCAACCCGCGGTTCCCGGTCGTCCCCCCGGCGGCCAGCGTCGCCCGGCGAACACGGCCGCACCCGTGCTCACCGTGACCCTGTCCATCCCGCTCGCCTGTGAGGAGTCCCTGACCCCACCTGCCCGCCGGCTGCTGGAGGCCGCTCGGGAGATGTTGGAACGCGGTGACGCCGTCGTCTCCGGCGGCGTCGGCCCGGCGGAGCGCCGCCCCGACCCGGTGCCGGCCGGCCGGTCCCCGTCGCGTCCGCTCGCGCCGACCATCCCTACCCTGCACATCCTGGCCGCCTCCCGCTCGGTGCTGCGCGGCGGCGAGCCGCTGCCGCTGACCCGGCTGGAGTTCGACCTGCTGCTGCACCTGGTCGCCCATCCCCGGCGGGTCTTCACCCGGCTGCAACTGCTCAACGCGGTCTGGGGCTACGAGCACGCCGGCGTCCGCACGGTGGACGTGCACGTACGGCGGCTGCGCGGCAAGGTCGGCGTCGACGTTCCCCTGGTCACCACCGTCTACGGCGTCGGCTACCGACTCGCCGACGACGCCCGGGTCACCATCGACCGCACCGGCTGAGCGGCCCGTCCGGTGCCCGCGCCGGGCTCCGGCCGGGCTCCGGCCGGGCACCGCCGAAACCGCCACCGGGCTCTCCGCGCCGGCGGGCCTTGCGCGCCGCCGGGCCGCCCACCCGGCCGGGACGTCGGGTCCGGGTTCGCCTGTCCGGCCGGCCGGGCACGATGGTCGGATGCGCGTCCGTCCGATCACGCCCGAACGACTCGTCGCCGAGCTGACCGACCGGCTCGCGGGCACCGCCGGGCGGGAGCGCCTCCGGGTGGCCGTCGACGGGCCGCCGGCCGCCGCTCCGGACGCGCTGGCCGCCGCCCTGGTCGACCCGCTGCGCGCCGCCGGCCGCCCGGTGCTGCACGTGCTCGCCGCCGACTTCCTCCGCCCCGCCTCGGTCCGGCTGGAGCAGGGCCGGACCAATCCGGACGCGTACTACGAGGGCTGGGTCGACGAGATCGGGCTGCGCCGGGAGGTGCTCGACCCGGCCGGCCCGGACGGGTCGGGCCGGTTGCTCCCGTCGCTGTGGGACGCCGCCACCGACCGGGCCAGCCGCGCCGGGTACGTCGAGCTGCCGCCCGGCGGGGTGGTGCTGGTCAGCGGGGCACTGCTGCTCGGCGGCGGGTTGCCCTTCGACGTCACCGTGCACCTGGTGCTCTCCCCGGCCGCGCTGGCCCGGCGCACCGACCCGGAGCTGCGTTGGACGCTGCCCGCCTTCGCCCGGTACGCCGACGAGGTCGCGCCGGCCTCCTTCGCCGACGTGGTCGTCCGGGTCGACGACCCCCGCCATCCGGCCCTGGTCGAGCCCGACTGAGCGGTTCGCGCGGGGTCCGCGCCGCGAACCGGACGACCGGACCGAGACCGGGCGGAAAATCGTCGGTTTCATCCTCTCCCGGTGCGGGTATTCGCCCGGCTCACAGAGCACGGGTGATCTCACCCGGGCCACCAACGGACAGGTCCGGGGCGTGCACCGCCCCGGACCGATGTGAGGCCCCACGAAAGGCAGGCAGCGATGCTCGTCCACGACACGGTAGCCACGGGCCGGTCCCAGGCGGAGATCGACCAGATCCGGCAGTCCCTGCGGTCGCGCTACGACGAGCTGACCGCGGAGTACGACCAGGCCGTGCTGCAGAGCCAGGTGCTGCGCCTGGTGGAGGTCGGCGACACCGCCGGCGACGACCAGGCCGACAGCGGCACGAAGACCGCCGAGCGGGACACCGCGCAGTCCCTGCTGCGCACCATCCTGGACCGCCGCGCGCAGTTCGAGCACGCGCTGACCCGACTCGACGAGGGCACCTACGGCTTCTGCGAGGGCTGCTCGGCGCCGATCCCGGTCGAGCGACTGGAGATTTTCCCGTCCGCCACCTCCTGTGTGGCCTGCAAGCAGACCCGGGAGCGGCGGGCGGCCTGAGCGCCGCGCAAGTTGCCGGTCGGTCCGAGACGCGGTGGACTTCCACCATGGGTGAGATCAAGGTGGGCACCGCCTCGTGGACCGACCGGACCCTGCTCGACTCCGGCTGGTACCCGCAGACGGCGGACACCCCGGAGAAGCGGCTGGCGTACTACGCCCGGCAGTTCCCGCTGGTCGAGGTGGACGCCACCTACTATTCGCCGCCCGCCGAGCGGACGGCGAAGCTGTGGGTGGACCGCACCCCGCCCGGCTTCACCTTCAACGTCAAGGCGTTCAGCCTGCTGACCGGGCATCCGACCCGGGTGAGCGCGCTCTACAAGGACCTGCGCCCGGAGACGGAGAAGAAGAACCTCTACCCGGACGACCTGCCGCCGCAGGCGTACGAGGAGGTCTGGACCCGCTTCCTGTCCGCGCTGGACCCGCTGGTCGAGGCGGGCCGGCTCGGCGCGCTGCTGTTTCAGTTCCCGCCGTGGTTCACCATCAAGCGGGACAACAAGCAGTACCTGTTGGAGGTGGCCCGGCGCTGCGCCCCGCTGCGTCCGGTCTTCGAGTTCCGGCACGCGTCCTGGTTCGACGGCGACAACTCCGACGAGACGCTGGGGTTCCTGCGCGAGCACGAGCTGGCGTACGTCTGCGTGGACATGCCGCAGGGGCACAGGTCGTCCCTGCCCCCGGTGTTGGCGGCCACCGCGGAGCTCGCGGTGGTCCGCTTCCACGGGCACAGCGACAAGTGGACCAGCAAGGACATCCACGAGAAGTTCGGCTACCGCTACTCCGACCGGGAGCTGCGGGACTGGGCGCCGAAGCTGCGCGAGCTGGCCGGCGAGGCGGAGCAGACCCACGTGTTGATGAACAATTGTTACCGCGACTACGCCCAGACCAACGCGGCCACCCTCGCCGGCCTCCTCGCGGACTGATGGCGGATTCACCCGCACCGGGTGAGGCCCGCTCACCCGGTCACCGCCCAGCATGGGCGGTGTGTGCGGTCCGTCGACCGACGCGACCGCGAGGCCGACAGGAGGTGGGCCATGACGGTGCGGGTCGTAACGGATCGACGCCGCGGCGGGGTGCTGCACGTGGTCGGTAGGTCCGGCCCTTCCCGGCGTGGTGAGCGGCCCGGTCGGTTCAGCCCGACCCGGCTGTGGCGGGGGCCCAGCGGGCCGCCGCGACGCACCGACGAGCGACGCTGGGAAACCGATGCACGGGGGTGGGCAGATGGCTGAGCAGCTGATTTCCGCGTTTGAGTCCTCGCTGGACAAGACGAACCTGATCCTGAAGGACATCGAGCAGGCGTACGGCTGGCCGAAGGAGCAGCGCAACCAGTCGTACGCGGCGTTGCGTACCGTGCTGCACCTGCTGCGCGACCGGATGCCGGTAGAGCAGAGCGCCGAGTTCGCCCAGCAGTTGCCGGTGCTGCTGCGGGGCATCTACTTCGACGGCTGGCAGCCGGAGAGCGTGCCGATCAAGCTGAACCGCGACGACTTCCTCTACGAGGTCCGTCAGGGCTTCCCGTTCGACGTGGAGGGCGGTCCGCAGCGGGTGGTGCAGGTGGTGCTGGACACCCTGCGCCAGCACGTCACCCAGGGCGAGTGGCAGGACGTCAAGTCGCAGATGCCGCGGGACCTGGGCCGGATGATTCCCTGACCGGCGCCGTCCCGGCCCGCCCCGTCGTGGGGCGGGCCGGCGGCGTCCGGCTCACCGGCCGGCCGGCCCGCCGGGCCAGCTCGGCCAGGGCCGCCGCGTCCACGATCGCCGCGCCGCCCGGGTCGTTGTTGAAGTAGACGTACGCCGGGTCGTCGCCGAAGGTGGCGGCCAGCCGGCGTACCCAGGTGGCGAGCGCGGTCCGACCGTAGCGCGGCCAGGGCCGGGCGCGGCCCTCGTGCAGCCGCAGGTAGCCGAAGTCGGTGGTCCGCCACAGCGGGGTCACCGGCCGGCTGAGCCGGTCCGCCCAGACCAGCGCGGCCCGGCGGCGCTCCAGGATGCGGCGGGTCTCGTCGGTCCACCAGGAGGGGTGCCGCGGCTCCACCGCCACCCGCACGTCGGCGGGGAAGAGCCGCAGCGTCGCGTCCAGCGCCTCCGGGTCGGCCGGCAGGTTCGGCGGGAGCTGGATCAGCACCGGGCCGAGCCGGTCGCCCAGCCCGGTGGCCCGGCCGAGGAAGCGGGCGACCGGCTCGACCGGCTCCCGCAGCCGCTTGACGTGGGTGAGGTAGCGGCTCATCTTCACCGCCACGCAGAAGTCGTCGGGGGTGCGCTCCCGCCACGCGACGAAGGTGTCCCGCTCGGGCAGCCGGTAGAAGGCGTTGTTCACCTCCACCGTGGCGAACCGTTCGGCGAAGTGCTCCAGCCAGAGCCGCTGCGGCAGCTTCGCGGGATAGAAGCGCTCCCGCCAGTCCCGGTACTGCCAGCCGGAGGTGCCGACCAGGATCATCGCGCCACCGCCTAGTACAGGTCGAAGTGGAACACCTCGAACGCCGCACCGTAGCCGACGCCGAGGCGGGTGCCGGCCGGCCGGGCCATCCCCTCCAGGAACTCCTCGGCGTCGAAGCTGCCGTCACCGAGCCCGCTCAGGTACGCCCCGTGCGCCCGCAGCGACGCCACCCCGCGGTCGAAGGTGGCGGTGACGTCCACCCCGTGGCGGGCCAGTGGTGACCCGGCGGCCCAGACCTGCCGTACCCGGTTCCACGGCGCGACCCCGTCGGACAGCTGCTCGGGGAAGATCCACCGGTTGCCGGCGTCGCGGACCGCGTCCAGCACCGCCCGGCCGGTGGCGATGTGGTCGGCCTGGTTCAGCGCGTACGCCCCGTCCCAGGTGTCGCGGAAGTTGTTGGTGATGACGACGTCCGGGCGGTGCCGGCGGACCACCGCGGCGATCTCCCGGCGCAGCGGCACCGCGTACTCCAGCAGGCCGTCGGGAAGGCCGAGGAACTCCACGGTGTCCACCCCGACCAGGGCGGCCGAGGCGCGCTGCTCCTCCTCGCGGACCACCCGCGCCCGCTCCGGCGGCATCCCGTCGATGCCCGCCTCGCCGCTGGTGACCAGGCAGTAAATCATCTCCTTGCCCTGGGCGGTCCAGTGCGCGACGGCGGCCGCGGCACCGAACTCCAGGTCGTCGGGGTGGGCGACCACCGCCAGGCCGCGCTGCCATTCCTCCGGCAGCGGCTCCAGCGGCTCGCTCTGCGGTTGCACCATGCGCCCTCCTGTCCGATCCCGGAACCATCCTGGCACCGCGCGGCGCGCGCCGCCGCCCGGCGGCACGGCGGCGAGGGAGCGGGCTTGCCGGCGACCCGCGCTGGGAACGCCACCGTCACCCGGTCCGGCGGGCAGGTCACCGCCCGCAACGCGCGCTGGAACACGGCGTGACCTGCCGCAACGGACGACCCCGTACGGGCACCGGCGAACCGTCCGTGTCGCCGGGGCCCGGCGTCTACGGTGGGGGTTAGAGAAGATCGCGCGCGGGGTACCACCCGCTGCACGACGAACCCCGACGTACGACGGGGCGGCACACCCGAGGGAGCACCCATGGCACTCAACGACGACGACATGCAGACCACCAGCGGCGGCGGCCCCGAGGGTCCGGCCGACGGTGGTGCGACCCCGGGCCAGCAGGACGGTGGCGCGGACGGTGGCGCGGACCGCGGTGCCGAGCGCGGCGTCGACCGCGGTGCCGACCGTGGCGCCGAGGGTCCCGCCGACGGTGGTGCGACCCCGGGCCAGCAGGACGGTGGCGCGGACGGTGGCGCCGAGGGACCGGCCGACGGTGGCGCCACCCCGGGCCACCGCGACGGCGGCGCCGACGGCAGCGCCGGCTGACGGATCGTCGTGACGTACCTCGACCCGCCGGGCGGCCGTGGCCGTCTGGCGGTTCCGTCTTCCGCGCCCGACGCGCTGGCCCGCTGCATCGCGGTGGAGCCGGCGAAGTTCGCCGCCGCGCACTGGGGACGGGCGCCGCTGCTCTCCCGCGCCGACGAGCTGCCCAACCCGCAGGGCTTCACCGACCTGCTCAACCCCGCCGACGCCGACGAACTGCTCAGCCGGCGGGGACTGCGTACCCCGTTCCTGCGGGTGGCCAGGGACGGCCAGCTCGTGCCGGCGGCGAGGTGGACCGGCGGCGGCGGCGCGGGCGCCGAGGTTGGCGACCAGGTCCTCGACGAGCGGGTCCTGGAGCAGTACGCCTCCGGCGCGACGCTGGTGCTCCAGGGCCTGCACCGGATCTGGCCCGCACTGGTCGACTTCGCCCGCGACCTCGGCATGGCGCTGCGCCAGCCGTTGCAGGTCAACGCCTACCTGACCCCGGCCGGCAGCCAGGGCTTCGCCACCCACTACGACACCCACGACGTCTTCGTGCTCCAGGTCGACGGCCGCAAGCACTGGCGGATCCACCCACCGGTGCTGCCCGACCCGCTGGAGCAGCAGCCCTGGGGCGGGCGCGCCGACGAGGTCTCCGCCACCGCCGACGGGCCTGCCGCGCTGGACGTGGTGCTCGAACCGGGTGACGCGCTCTACCTGCCCCGCGGCTGGCTGCACAGCGCGCAGGCGCAGGAGTCCGCCTCGCTGCACCTGACCGTCGGCATCCGGGCGCTGACCCGGTACGCCCTGGTCGAGGAGTTGCTCGCGCTCGCCGCCGAGGATCCCCGGCTGCGCGCCGGCCTGCCCTTCGGCACCGACGTGGCCGATCCGGACGCGATCGAGCCGGAGCTGACCGAGACGGTGGAGGCGCTGCGCGACTGGCTGCTGCGGGCCGACCCCGCCGCGCTCGCCGCCCGGCTGCGCAGCCGGTCCTGGCCGGCCGCCCGGCCGGCGCCGATCCGCCCCCTGGCGCAGGCGGCGGCCCTGGCCGCTCTCGATGCCGACAGTCGGGTCGCCCTCCGGGCCGGCCTGCGCTGGCAGCTCAGCCCCACCGCGGACGGCAGGCTCGTGCTGCGCCTGTTCGACCGCACGATCACCCTTCCCGGCACGTGCGAGCCGGCCCTGCGCGCCGTCCTCACCGGCGAGGTCACCCGCGTCGGCGACCTCCCCGGCCTCGACGACGACGCCGACCGCCTGGTCCTCGTCCGTCGCCTCCTCAAGGAAGCCATCCTCACCCCCGCCTGACCCCCACCCGCCCCGCCCGGGGTCGGGGGCCTCCTGTGGGTCAGCGGGGGGCGAGGGTGAGCAGGGCGATCGTGGTCAGGAGGCCGGCGAGCAGGGTCACGATGATCGGGCGGGGGCCGAGCACCGCGTGCCGGCGGTCGGCCAGCACCCGGGCCGGCGCCAGGCCGAGCAGCGGGCCGACCAGGGTCACCACCAGCGCCAGCACCGGCAGGCCGACCGCCAGGTCACCGCCGCTGCCCACGCCGACCGCGCGCGCACCCGCCCCCAGGGCGTACGCGGCCACGGACCCGCCGATCCCGCAGAGGGCCAGCAGCGGGTTGACCGAGCCGGGCAGCTCGCCCGGTTGCCGGGTGCGGTCGAGCAGTTCCCGCACCCCGCGCAGCAGCAGCACCGGATCGCCGGTCGCGTCCCGGGCCGGCCCCGGCGGGTCACCCAGCCGGCGGGCGCCCGCGCCGAGCCGCGACCGCAGCTGCTGCCACAGGTGGGCGGCCTCGCCGTCGACCTTCTCCACCAGCTCCCGCGCCTCGGCCACCGCGCCCTCGGCACGCCGGACCTCCTCGGTGGCCCCCACGACGGCGCGGTCGGCGGCGGCGCACTGCTGCGCGTACCAGGTGTGCGCCTCGGCGCGCTGGGCGGCCACCCGGGCGGTCAGCTCGGCGAGCCGACGGAGCTGGGCGGCGTACGTCTCACTGGCGACCGCTTCGTTCATCGGGACGGACCATAAGGGATGATCACCTGACCGGTGCGATGCACCGCCCGGTCGAAGTAGAGCCCCCGCCACGGGCGCGGGTACCAGTCCGGCCCGCCGGTGCCCGGGTAGAGCGAGGAGCCCAGCTCCGCGCCCTGCACGTCGAGCGCCACCCAGGCGCCGATCTGGTCGGTGCGGGCGGCCGGACCACCCAGGTCCACCCGCATCCGGGCCACGCCGCGCCACCAGGCCAGCACGTGGGTACGCCGTTCCGGCCCGTCGTGCAGGATCCGGCGCAGCTGCTCCAGCCCGGTGCGCCGCCCGGCCCCTCCGGCGAGCTGGCCGGCCGCCGCGTCGACCGCGTACAGCAGCAGGTAGTGCGCGGTGTTCCGGCCGCCCGGCGCGCCCAGCGCGTCGCCCACCTCGGCCATCAGCTCGGGGATCGTCTCCTCGTCGTACCAGGCCGCGTCGCCGGCCAGGTCCTCGTAGAGGGCGCGGGCGGCCGGGTCGGCGTCCGGGTCGAGGCAGGCGATGGAGAACCGGGCGGTGCCGGGGCGGTGTTGGCGCGCGAGGGACCGGGCGGCGGCGTCCAGCACCGCGCAGGCCTCGTCCACCCGGGTGCCGAGCACCGCCAGGTTGCGTCCCGGGGCCCGGGGCAGCCGCAGCGTCGCCGAGCGGGCCTGCACGTCGATGATCTCCCCGAGCAGCGCCACCGGGCTGCGCGGCACCCCCTCCTCCGGCGCGGTCAGCGCCCGGAAGTCCGGCGCGTCGGTGAGCTTGGGGATGGCGTCGCCGTCGAAGAGCCGGGCCGGCGCGGCGTCGGCCGGCCGCATCCGCCACAGCCGGTGCTGGAGTTCACTCCAGGACTCCCAGTCGCTGGCCGACGGGATGCGGGCCACCTCGTTCCCCTCGGCCAGCCCGGACTCGGCGTTGACCACGGCGTGGTGCCGGGGCAGCGACTGGGCGGCGTCGTTGCGCTCGGCCAGGATGCGCAGCGCCTTGGGCAGCGCGATGCGCAGGGTGAACTGGGCGACCAGGGCCGGGCGCCCCCACAGCGCCTCGATGCCGCGGACGTCCTGCGAGGCGAGGACCAGGTGGATGCCCTGCGAGCGGCCCCGCCGGGCCAGGTCCTCCAGCAGGTCGGCGGCCTCCCGGGCGACCACGTCCCGGCCGGCGAGCAGCGCCTGGAACTCGTCGACCACCGCCACGATCCGCGGCCAGTGCCCGGTGGGATCCACTGCCCGCAGCTCGGCGAGCTTGGTCACCTCGTGCTTCTTGGCCGCGTCCGCCCGGCGGCGCAGCTCCTCGGCGAGGAAGCGCAGCAGCGCCAGCCCGAACTCCCGGTCGGTGTTCACGTTGATCCCGACCAGCCGCATGTGTGGCAGCCAGCTCGGGTCCCGCCGGCCCTGGGCGAACCGGGCGAAGGACACCCCCTCCTTGAAGTCGAGCAGGTAGAACTCCAGCTCGGCGGGGGAGTAGCGGGCGGCCAGCGCGCCGATCCAGGCGAAGATCAGGTTCGTCTTGCCGGTGCCGGACGGCCCGCCGATCAGCGCGTGCGGCGGATAGTCGCCGAGGGTGAGCAGCACCGGGCGGCCGTGCGGGCCCTCGCCGATCGGCGCGGTCAGCCCGTGCGCCGAGTCCTCCCGCCAGTACTCGTCCGGCGGCGGGAGCAGGTCGGTGAAGGGCGTCGGGGGCGGACCGGCGCTGACCCGGGACGCCACCTCCCGGCAGGTCTCGGTGACCAGCGTGGCCGGCGGCGCGTCGTCGAGGGCGACGGGCAGTCCGGCGATCCGGGCGTCGTCCGGCTCCACCACGACCCGGGTGACCGTCGGGCCGTCGGGCAGGTCGATCCCGCGGACGACCAGGTGCACGCCACAGGCGGCGCCGGTGCGGACCACCCGGTCGAGTTGGCCGCGCTCGTGGCGGGACAGCTCGTCGCCGCCGAGCAGCACCGCCACCCGCCACGGCTCCGGACGCCGGCCGGTCGCCGCGGCCAGCTCGCGCAGCGAGGCGTACTCGCCGGCCAGCACGGTCTCGTTGATCCGGCGGATCTGTTCCACCAGGTCGTCCAGCAGCCGGCCGAGCCCGCCGGGGCCGACGAAGGTGAGCAGGCCGGCGGTGCCCAGTGGGGCGAAGCCGGCGAGGCCGCCGCCGAGGTGTTCCGGGTCGTACCCGAAGAGGCGGACCGCGCCGGGGTCGACGCGGCCGACGGAGCGCAGCAGCAGGGCCGGCACCACCGTGGCGATGCCGGCCGCGTCCGCGCCGGCCAGGTGCACGTGGCCTGCGTCCAGCAGCGGCACCAGGGCAGGCACCGGCTCGGCGCCGGGGATTCGGACCGTACCGATGCGCACCGCGCCGGGCGCCTCGGCCCGGCCGGCGGGCGCGGCCCGCCAGCGCGGCCACGGCGCCGAGGCGGCCCCGGGAGCCTCGCGCTGCGCGGCCGCCGCGGCCCGCCGGGCCAGTTCCGCGATCCGCGCGGTATGCCGGGCGTCGATCTCGGCCAGCCGGCGGTCGCGGGCCGCGCCGACCCGTTCCGGTACGGCCGCCGCGGCGCGCCGCACCCGGGTCAGCCGCTCCTGCGCGCCGGTCAGGTCGGCCTCGGCGTCGGCCAGCCGGTTACGGGTGGCACCGAGCGCCTCCGACAGCATCCCCCGGACCCGGGTGGCCAGTTGCCCCCGCACGTCAGCCATGGGTGCCCCTGGCCGGCGGCCGCTCGTCGGTGTCGGTCGGCAGGTCCCGGCCGAGCCGGGCGAGCAGCACGCCGGCGACCACCCCGGCGGTGACCGCCGGGTCGGCGGCGTGCGGCTGCTCCTGTTCGGCGGCGCGGCGGGGCGGGGGCATCCGGCACACCCGGGTCAGCAGGATGTCCAGCACCGGCGGGGGCAGCCCGGGCAGCAGGTCCCGGACCCGACCGTCCAGCTCCCGGCGCAGCCGGGCCAGGTCGTCCGCCCGGGGCGGGTGCCCGAGCAGCTCGCCGGCGAGGTCGCGCAGCAGCGGCGGGGCGACCGCGGCCAGCCCGAGCCCGACGTCGGCGTGCGCCCCGCGCAGCTCGCGGCGCAGCCGGTCCCGGTCGCCGGCGCGCACCCCGGTGACCACCCGGCGCAACAGTTCGCGGGCGTCGCCGACCCGCTCGTCCGGCTCGTCCGGCGGGCCTTCCCGGCCGCCGGTCAGCTCCGCGACCCGCACCGACCACCAGCGCCGCATCGCCGGGTCGGCGCCGGGCTCCGCCGGCGCGGTCGCCACCGGTGCCGCCTCCCGGGCGGCGTCGTGCTTCGGCCGCCGGTCCTCCGGCTTGGGCGCGGGCGCGCCGTCGGCGGCCAGCCCGATCGCGGCCAGGTACGCCGCCAGCTGTTCCTGGGCGACCCGCAGCGCGTACCCGGCGGTCTCGGCGTGCTCGGTGGCGGCGGAGAGCTCCGGCACGCCCATCGGGTTGGCCGACTCCTGGCGGACCCAGCGCAGCCGCTCGGTGGCCTGGCCGAACTTCTCCAGGGCCAGCGTCAGCGGGGCGAGCGGCAGGTCCTCGGCGGCGGCGCGGACCTGCGCGCCGATGTCCTCGATGATGGACACGGTCGGCTCTACAGTGTCGACACGTAGAGCTGCGCCTGCTCCACCGCCACCAGTGTCGCGGCGAGACACTCCTCCAGCTCCTGCCCGGCCTGCGTCAGCGAGGCCTGCGCGGCGCCCACCGTCTCGTGGCCGCTGCCCTCCAGTGCGCCGGCCAGGGTCTGCTGCGCCTCGGCCAGCTTCTCGCCGGCCGCCTGCACGGCTGTCTGCCCGTCACCTATCTGCTGGAGGGCGACATCGATGGCTGCCTTCAGCTCGGCGACGCTCGCCACGGGGACCTCCTGGGGGCGGGGAGATCTCCATTACAACCCATCCCGCCGGGTGCACGAACATCCACCCTCGCGGCGTTCCTGCCCGCCTGTCCGATTGTGCCCCTGACATGCGCGAAGGCCGGCCGACCCGGCCGCCGAAGTCCCGTCGGTGCATCGTCCGGTCCCGTCGGCGAGTCAGCCGCCCGGTCAGCCGGGCCGGCCGGCGGGCTCCCGGCGCAGCCAGCGCGGGCCGTACACCTCGGCGCCGAGGGCCTCGACCCGTCCGCGCAGCTCCCGGTCGGCCGTGACCACCAGCCGCCGGCGATCCGGTGCCGCCGCGGCGACCAGCTCGACCATCGTGTCGTCGCCGGACCCGGGCGCGGCCACCACCGTGACGCCCGGGACCGCCGGAACCTCCCGGGCGGCGCCCTCCAGCACCAGCACCACCTCCACGGGCGCGAGCAGGTCCGGCGGCAGGCCCGCGGCGGCGACCGGGACGAGGGCGTCGCGCAGCCGGGCCGCGGCGCCGGCCCGGTCCCGCCACCAGCCGTCCGGCCGCGAACCGACCACGTTGGCGCCGTCGACGATCAGCAGCGGTCTGGTCTCCATGCCCTCAGCCTGCCACCCGGGGGCGTTTGTCGCGCCGACCGCCGGGTAGCCACCGCCGACCGTGCCGGCCCGACTGCACCGGCCAGCGCGCCGGCCTGACCGCGGAGGACAGAGATGATGGGACCCGGTGACTTCGGCTCCGACCCGTGGGATGAATTCCTGGCCCGCTACTTCGGCCGGGGCGAGGGGGGACGCCGGCCGCCACACCGGGTCGACATCACCCGGCTGATGACCGCCGACGCGCGGGAGATGCTGGCCGACGCGGCGCGCCGCGCGGCCCAGAAGCACAGCAACGACCTGGACACCGACCACCTGCTCTGGGCGGCGCTGCAACGCGAGCCCCTGCGTGACCTGGTCCGCCGGGCCGGCGCCGACCCGGACGCCCTGGTCAACGCCCTCGGCGGGCGCGGCGAGGGCGCGCCCCAGGGCGAGGTGCCGCCGAACCTGTCGCTGACCCCGGCGGCCAAGCGGGCGCTGCTCGACGCCCATCAGCTCTCCCGGGCGATGGGCGCCAACTACATCGGCCCCGAGCACATCCTGATGGCCCTGCCGCTCAACCCGGAGTCGCCGGCCGGCCGGATGCTGGCCGCCGGTCGGATCCAGCCCGAGTCGTTGCAGGCGGCCAGCGCGGAACGCGGCACAGGCGGGCCCAAGCCGGACCGCGGAACCCCCACCCTCGACCAGTACGGCCAGGACCTGACCGACCTCGCCCGGATGGACCAGATCGACCCGGTGATCGGCCGGGCCGACGAGATCGAGCAGGCGGTGGAGATCCTCTCCCGGCGGACCAAGAACAACCCGGTGCTGATCGGGGAGGCCGGCGTCGGCAAGACCGCCATCGTCGAGGGGCTGGCCGAGCGGATCTGCGACGGCGACGTGCCGCAGACCCTGATCGGCAAGCGGGTGATCCAGCTCGACCTGGCCGGACTGGTTGCCGGCACCCGCTACCGGGGTGACTTCGAGGAACGGCTGAAGAAGGTGATCGACGAGATCCGGGCGCATCGGGAGGAGCTGATCATCTTCCTGGACGAGATCCACACCCTGGTCGGCGCGGGCGGCGCCGGCGCCGAGGGCGGCATGGATGCGTCCAACATGCTCAAGCCCGCCCTGGCCCGCGGTGAGCTGCGGGTGATCGGGGCGACCACCCTGGACGAGTACCGCAAGAGCATCGAGAAGGACGCCGCGCTGGCCCGCCGGTTCCAGCCGGTGCTGGTCCCCGAGCCCACCGTCGAGGACACCGTCGCCATCCTGCGTGGCCTGCGCGACCGCTACGAGGCGCACCACCAGGTCCGCTTCACCGACGAGGCGCTGGTCGCCGCGGCCGAACTCTCCGACCGGTACGTCGCCGACCGGTTCCTGCCGGACAAGGCCATCGACCTGATCGACCAGGCCGGCGCCCGGGTCCGGCTGCGCACCCGCACCCCCGCCGCGGACGTGCGGGAGCTGGAGCAGCAGCTCGACGAGGTCCGCCGGAACAAGGAGCAGGCCGTCGCCGACGAGCAGTACGAGCGGGCCTCGGACCTGCGGGACCGGCTCGCCGAGCTGGAGGACCAGGTCCGCCGTGCCCGGGGCGACGAGGGCCCCAACCGGGTGCCCTCGGTCGGCCCGAAGGAGATCGCCGAGGTGGTCTCCCGGGCCACCGGGATCCCGATCAACCAGCTCACCGAGGAGGAACGGGACCGGCTGCTGCGCCTGGAGGGGCAGCTGCACGAGAAGGTGGTCGGTCAGCACGACGCGGTCACCGCGGTCGCCGAGGCGGTCCGCCGCTCGCGGACCGGGCTAGCCGACCCGAACCGGCCGATGGGCAGCTTCCTCTTCCTCGGTCCCACCGGCGTCGGCAAGACGGAGCTGGCCCGGGCCCTGGCGGAGGCGCTCTTCGGCGAGGCCGACCGGATGGTCCGGGTGGACATGAGCGAGTTCCAGGAGCGGCACACGGTCAGCCGGCTGGTCGGCGCCCCGCCCGGGTACGTCGGCTACGAGGAGGCCGGCCAGCTCACCGAGGCGGTGCGCCGCCGCCCGTACGCGGTGGTGCTGCTCGACGAGATCGAGAAGGCTCACCCGGACGTGTTCAACATCCTGCTCCAGGTGCTCGACGAGGGACGGCTGACCGACAGCCAGGGCCGGACGGTCAACTTCAAGAACACCGTCCTGATCATGACGAGCAACCTGGGCTCGGAGCTGATCACCGGCACCCGGCGCGCGGTCGGCTTCGACGCCGGCGAGCCCGGTACCGAGCGGGAGAACGAGGAGCTGCGCGAGCGGTTGATGCGCCAGCTCCAGGAGAACTTCCGCCCCGAGTTCCTCAACCGGATCGACGAGGTGATCATCTTCCGCCGGCTGGAGGCCGAGCAGCTGCGCCAGATCACCGGGCTGCTGCTGGAGGAGACCCGGCGCCGGCTGCACGCGCAGGACATCCAGGTGGACTTCACCACCGCCGGCGTCGACTGGCTCGCCGAGCACGGCTACCAGCCCGAGTTCGGCGCCCGCCCGCTGCGCCGGGTGATCCAGCGGGAGGTCGACAACCGGCTGTCCCGGATGCTGCTGGAGAACCAGATCTCGCCCGGCCAGAAGGTCATCGTGGACGCCCGGGACGGACAGCTCACCTTCGACGTGACCGCCGGCGAGCGCGGGTACACGGCGGCCAGCACCTCCCATCCCCGATGAACCGGAGGGCGGACATGACCGAACCCGAGGAGAGCCGGGAGGACGCCGAGCGGCCCGAACCGATCATCGCGCCGCCGACCGCCAACCCGTCCCGGGTCAAGATGCCGCCGAAGGGCCCGAAGGAGCGAACCGACGAGGGCGAGCCGGCGCCGGCCGAGCCGCCGCCGGGAGAGGAGGCGTGATGGTACGCGAGAAGCGGCTGGATCCCGAGGTCGAGGTGATCTGGGACGACTTCCACGCCCAGGTGAACGTCCCCTCCGAGCAGCTGCGGCAGTGGCTGCTCACGCGGGGGTCCGGCGAGGAGGCGTTCGGCCCGAACCCGGACATGAACCTGCCCGAACCGGGGCGGCAGATCCTGCACGTGCTGAGCAAGCGGAAGGTGGACCTGACCCCGGAGGACATCGAGGTGATGCGGGACGCCATCGACCGCATCCAGTCCCTGGTGGACGCCAAGCCGAGCCGGGGCAACGCCGACGACGAGTGGCGGCACTCGCTGCTCGACCTCGGCCACGACGTCCTGGTCGAACGCTGACCGACCACGCGACGGCACCCGGGCCATCGCCCGGGTGCCGCTCCGTCGGTCGGCTATTCGGATTCCATGCTGGGCAGTTGCAGGCCGGCGGCGTCCGCGGCGTCCTGCCGGTCCAGGCGGGCCCGCTCCTCGCGGGTGAGCAGGTTGGCGTACTCGGTGATGTCGGGCGGCTCCGGCACGTCGCCCAGCCGGCGCAGGAAGGTCTCGACGTCCCGGGAGGCGGCGGTGTGCGCGGCGGCTGCCTGGACCAGCAGCTCCCGCTGGTCGCCCGCGGGGTACAGATCGGTCATGCTGCCCTGATACCCGCCGTCAGGCCGTTCGCACCCCGCCGGCCGGCCCGGTCGTCGACGGATGCGTGCCGAAGTCCGGGTGGCGCAGCAGCCAGGCCAGGTAGTCGGGGTGCGGCGCCAGCGAGTCGGTGTACGCGGCCACCGCCGTCTCCAGCACCGTCTCGGCGACCCGGGCCGCCGGGGCGTCCGGGTGCCAGCCGAGCAGCAGCCGCCAGCGCAGCGGCGTCCCGGCCAGCCGGCGGGTGACCAGGCCGCTGACCGGGCGGAAGGTGGCCTGGCAGAGCGCCACCGCCTCGCCTGCGTCGACCAGGTCCACGCACCCGCGCACGTCCGTCTCGTACATCTTGCGCGGGGTGAAACCGGCGCGGGCGCAGGCGGCGGCGAAGCAGTCGCCGAAGCAGCCGTCGCCGGGTGCCGCCACCCACTGCTCCCGCCGCAGGTCCACCAGGCGCACCTCGTCGCGGCCGGCCATCGGGTGGTGCTGCGGCAGCAGCACGAACACCGGGTCGACGGCCACCTCCCGCCAGCTCAGCCCGAACTCCGCCGACGGCACCGCGTCGCCGCAGACGCCGATGAGGGCGAAGTCCAGCCGCCCACCCGCCACCAGCTGGGCCAGTTCGTCCACCGACCAGGAGGCGTACGTGGTGATCTGCAGTGCGGGCTGCTCCGCCGCCAGTCGGTGCACCAGCCGGCCGAGGATCGGACTGTTCACCCCGCCGAACCGGTACCGACCCACCGGGTCGCCCGCCCCGGCCAGCCGCGCCGCCTCGTCCTGCAGGCCCTTCATCGCCGGCAGCAGCACCCGGGCCCGGGCCAGCACCAGCTCACCCAGCGCGGTGGGGCGGGCGCCCCGGCGGTCCCGCTCGAACAGCGGCCCGCCGAGGACCCGCTCGATGCGCTGGAGCTGGGCGGTCAGGGCCGGCTGGGCCAGGCCGAGCGTCGAGGCCGCCTTGGTCACGCTCCCCGTCTCCGCGATCGCGCACACCACGCGCAGATGTCGCAGCTCCAGATTCATAGGGTGACCGTAGGACCACGAACGGGCAACCGGAAGGGTCCGAAGCGATCGACGTACCTCGGTCTGTTCGCCGGCCCGGGGCAGCTGACCCCATCGAGGCCCGTCGTGGTCGCGGCGCCGGCGCCGGCCGGGGTAGTCGCGGTTGCGGGCCGATTCAGGCCTTCGGCTGCCGGTCCAGGTCCGCCAGCTGGGTCCGCCGGCCGGTCACCGCGTCGCGTAGCTTGTCCACCACGCCCACCGCCGGCTCCACGATCTTGTTCCACGGCGGGGTGGCCGGGGTGCCCGGGTGCGGCCGGGTCGGCGCCGCCTCCTCGGCGATCTGCCAGCGGTTGCCTAGCCGGATCAGGTCGGCGTCGGTGGCCACCTCGCGCAGCGGCGTCACCAGCGCGGCGACCCGGACGACGTGCCGGCGCACCCGGTCGGCCACGTCGGCCAGCGCCGGGTCGTCCGGCCCGGACAGTCCCTTCAGGGCGGTCAGCAGCGCGGCGTCCGCCTCGATCTCCCGGTCGACCAGCTCACCGCTGGCCGGCACGGCGGCCCGGGCGGCGGGGAAGAGGTACTGCTCCTCGGCGGACAGGTGCCGGGACACCGCGGCGGTGAGCACGTCGACCACCTCGCGGCGGCGCTCCGGCGCCAACTCCGGCTCCATGACCTCGTCGGCCAGGTCGCACAGCTGCCGGTGCTCCCGGTCGACGAACTCGGCGACGCTCCGGCCGCCGGGCCGGTACGCGTCGTCGGCGGCCGGCGGCAGCGGGGGCAGGGGGACGGTCATGGTGCCCTCCTCGACTGATGGCCGGCGGATCACGGCGGGGCTCCGGCGGCCCGGTGGGCGGTGCGGGGACGCCAGCGGCGGTACCCGAACGGTCACCGCGCGAAACCGCGCCGGCCGCCGGCGGCGGGGGCGAGCCGGGCGTCCGCGTCGGCTGGTATGAAGATGCGATGACGAGCGACGCCGCCTCCGCCCGACCCGACCCGACCGACGAGGTCGTCGACCTCTGCCGCGACCTGCTGCGCATCGACACCACCAACACGGGGGACAACGACACCAGCGTCGGGGAACGCCGCGCCGCCGAGTACGTGGCGGAGAAGTTGGCCGAGGTCGGCGTCGACGCCGAGATCCACGAGTCGGCACCCGGGCGGGCCAACCTGGTCGCCCGGATCCCCGGCACCGACCCGGGCCGCGACGCCCTGCTGGTGCACGGCCACCTCGATGTGGTCCCCGCCGACCCGGACGAGTGGTCGGTGCACCCGTTCTCCGGCGAGATCCGCGACGGCTACCTGTGGGGCCGCGGCGCGATCGACATGAAGGACTTCGACGCGATGGTGCTGGCCGTGGTCCGCAGCTGGCAGCGCGCCGGCGTCCGCCCGACGCGGGACATCGTGCTCGCCTTCACCGCCGACGAGGAGGCCGGCAGCGACTACGGGGCGCACTTCCTCGCCCAGCACCACCGGGGTCTCTTCGACGGCTGCACGGAGGCGATCGGTGAGGTCGGCGGCTTCTCCTACTCGGTCGACGAGTCGCAGCGGCTCTACCTCATCGAGACCGCCGAGAAGGGCATCGACTGGCTGCGGCTGCACGCCAAGGGCCGGCCCGGGCACGGCTCGATGGTGCACGACGACAACGCGGTCACCGCGCTGGCCGAGGCGGTGGCCCGGATCGGCCGGCACCGCTTCCCGGTGGTGGTCACCGACACCGTCCGGGCGTTCCTGGCGGAGGTCTCCGACGTCCTCGGCATCGAGATCGACCCGGAGGACCCGGAGACCGCGATCGCGAAGCTCGGCCCGATCGCCAACATCATCGGCGCCACCATCCGCAACACCGCCAACCCGACCCGGCTGGCCGCCGGCTACAAGGACAACGTCATCCCCGGCCGGGGCACCGCCACCATCGACTGCCGCAGCCTGCCCGGCCAGTCGGAGCTGCTGGAACGGCAGCTGCGCGAGCTGATCGGCCCGGACATCGCCATCGAGTACATCCAGCGGCAGCCGGCCCTGGAAACCACCTTCGACGGCGACCTGGTCGAGGCGATGTCCGCGGCGCTGCGCGCCGAGGACCCGGGCGCCCGCCCGGTGCCGTACATGCTCTCCGGCGGCACCGACGCCAAGGCGTTCTCCCAGCTCGGCATCCGGTGCTTCGGGTTCGCGCCGCTGCGGCTGCCCGCCGACCTCAATTTCTCCGGCCTGTTCCATGGCATCGACGAGCGGGTCCCGGTGGACGGGCTACAGTTCGGCGTGCGGGTTCTCGACCGGTTTCTCCGCAGTTGCTAACCGTGTCCGCGGCGTCACTGCCGACGCGGATCCTCCCCATCGCGAAGGGACTGCCCACATGACCGACCAGCACGGCGAGCTGGACGCCGCTCTCGAGCGCGTGATCGACGCCGCCCGCGCGCACCTGGCCGCCGTCCGGGCCGCCAAGGGCCGGATCGACGACGACGACGTCTGGCAGGCGTACGTCGCCCTGAACAACGCCTCGTTCGCCTACGACGAGCAACTTCTCGACGCCTTCGGCGAGGTCACGCCCTGGGACGTCGAGTCGATCGACCCGGACGAGGCCGACGAGCGCTTCGCCGGCGTCGAGGGCGTCGAGGCGACCGACCCGCACCCGCGGGTCATCTCCGTACGCCAGCGCCGGGACTACCGGGTGCCGAGCGTGGCCGCCCTGATCCGGGTGGCCGAGGCGGCCCGCCGCGAGGGCACCCCGGAGGAGGACGAGCCGGCCCCGGTCGAGGGCGTCGGCGAGGCGGTGCTGGAGCTGCTGCAGAGCGGCGACGGCTCGCTGAGCGCGCTCGACGTCCCCGAGCTGGAGCCGCTCGACGGCGTGGTCATGGTCAGCGAGGTCGGCACCCCGGTCGACCTGGAGTCCTTCGACGACGACGACCCGGTGGGCCCGTTCCAGCCCGCCGCCGACGACCGCCTCGTTGGCCGGCTCGACGAGCACCCGTTCCTGGAACTGGACGAGGAGCACGACCACGCCCACTAGGCCGTGACGTGCCCGGGCCCGACCAGCCGGTCGGGCCCGGGTCGGTACGCCCGGGTGCGCCGCCGCTCAGTACGACAGGCCCGGTTGCGGCTGGTTGACCCGCCGACGGCGCAGCATCACCTGCCGCGTACCGTCCCGGAACAGCCGCACCCGGGCCAACTCCCATCCGGAGAACTCCGCCTGGATCGCCAGCTGCGCCGCGGCGGTCAACCGGTCGACATTCGGCGGCAACCGCAGCGGCGCGTATTCGTAGTCCATGCGTTCCATGCTGCCCAAGGCCGGCGGTGGTTCGCCACCCCCTGACGGTGATCCACGTCGCCGCTGGCCCGGCCGCCGCGATCGTCGAACGGTCAGCCGTCGCGTTCCGGGTAGCCGACCGGCACCGCCGAGACGTCGTCCAGGGCGGTGACGATCTCCTCGGGCAGCGTCATCCGCTCCACCTGCAGCGCGCCGAGGAGCTGACCCACCGTGCGGGCGCCGAGGATCGGGGCGGTCACCCCGGGCCGGTCCCGGATCCAGGCCAGCGCCACCTCCAGCGGGGAGACGCCGAGCCCGCCGGCCGCGGTGGCCACCGCCTCCACGATGCTGGAGCAGCGCGGCTCCAGGTAGGTGGCCACGAAGCGCTCGAAGTGCGGTGAGGCGGCGCGGGAGTCCGCCGGCCGGCCGTGCCGGTACTTGCCGGTGAGCACCCCCCGGCCCAGCGGCGACCACGGCAGGACGCCCAGGCCCAGCGCCTCGCAGGCGGGCAGCACCTCCCGCTCCACCCCCCGCTCCAGCAGCGAGTACTCCACCTGCGCGGCCACCACCGGGGCCCGCCCCGGCCAGGCGGCCTGCCAGGCGGCGGCCCGCGCGGTCTGCCAGCCGGCGAAGTTCGACACCCCGACGTACCGCGCCTTGCCGCTGGACACGGCGTGGTCCAGGGCGGAAAGGGTCTCCTCGAGCGGGGTGTCCGGGTCGTACCCGTGCACCTGCCACAGGTCGACGTGGTCGGTGCCGAGCCGGCGCAGCGACGCGTCCAGGGTGCGCAGCAGGTGCCCGCGGGAGCCGTCCCGGCGCCGGCCGCTGCCCGGCCGCAACCCCGCCTTGGTGGCGATGAGCAGGTCCTCCCGGGGCACCAGACTGCCGAGCAGGGAGCCGATGACCGCCTCGGCGTCGCCGTCGGCGTACACGTCGGCGGTGTCGATCAGGTTGCCGCCCGCGTCGAGGAAGCTCTTCAGCTGGGCGGCCGCGTCGTCGGCGTCGGTGTCCCGTCCCCAGGTCATGGTGCCGAGCGCGAGCCGCGAAACCGCCAGCCCGCTTCGGCCGAGCGGTCGCTGTTGCATGGGTGAACCTTATTTCGAACCCGGCGTCACGGATATCCTCGCCCGGAGTCAAGTTCCCGCTCCACCGGCCGGACGGGTGTGACGTGTTCGAGGTGATCCGGGATCGTGGCCACCGCCCGCATTGCGTAACCTGATGCGACCTGTGGTGCGGACGGTGGGAGGACCAGTGCGACTCGGGCTCAGCCTCGGATACCAGACGGCGTGGAGCACGCCGGCCGACCATCTGGCTCTTGCCCAGGAGGCGGACCGGCTCGGCTACTCGGTGGTGTGGGCGGCGGAGGCCTACGGCTCCGACTCGCCCAGCATGTTGGCCTGGATGGCCGGTCAGACCGAGCGCATCGACGTGGGCGCCGCGGTGATGCAGATCCCCGCCCGCACCCCTGCCATGACCGCGATGACGGCCGCCACCATCGACGCGCTCTCCGGCGGCCGGTTCCGGCTCGGCCTGGGTGTTTCCGGCCCGCAGGTCTCCGAGGGCTGGCACGGCGTGCGTTTCGCCAAGCCCCTGGCCCGCACCCGGGAGTACGTGGACATCGTCAAGCTGGCGATCGCCCGCAAGGAGGTCGCGTACGACGGCGAGCACTACACCCTGCCGCTGCCGGACGGGCCGGGCAAGGCGCTGCGGCTGGGCTTCCACCCGCCGCGCGAGCACATCCCGATCTACCTCGCGGCGGTCGGCCCGAAGAACCTCGAACTGGCCGGCGAGATCGCCGACGGTTGGCTCGCCGTCTTCTACGCCCCGGAGTTCGCGGAGGAGCAACTCGCCTCGGTGCGGGCCGGCCGGGCGAAGGCCGGCAAGGAGTTGGCCGGCTTCGACGTGGTCCCGTCCGTCCCGGTCGTGGTCGGCGACGACATCGCCAGCTGCGCCGAGCTGGTCCGCTGGTACGCCGCCCTCTACGTCGGCGGGATGGGCAGCCGGCAGCAGAACTTCTACAACCAGTTGGCCACCCGGATGGGCTACGGCGATGCCGCCCGCGAGGTGCAGGATCTCTACCTGGCCAAGCGGCAGCGCGACGCCGCCGCCGCGGTCCCGATGGAGTTCATCGACCGCACCTCGCTGCTCGGCCCCAAGGAGCGCATCGCCGAGCGGATGCGGGAGTACGCCGCCGCCGGCGTCACCACCCTGTCGGTGACCCTCTTCGTCGCCGACCGGGACAGCGGCGTGCAGACCCTGCGTACCGTCGCCGAGGCGCTGGACCTCTCCGGGGTCGGCGAGTGACCTGGGTCGAGGCCATCGTCCTGGGCATCGTCCAGGGGCTCACGGAATTCCTGCCCGTCTCCTCGTCCGGTCACCTGCGGATCACCTCGGCCATCTTCTTCGGCCGGGACGCCGGCGCCTCGTTCACCGCGGTGACCCAGTTGGGCACCGAGTCGGCGGTGCTCATCTACTTCGCCAAGGACATCTGGCGGATCACCCGGACCTGGGTGCTCGGCCTGGCCGACCCGTCGGTCCGGTCCAGCCTCGACTACCGGATGGGCTGGTACGTCATCATCGGCTCGATCCCGATCGGGCTGTTCGGCTTCCTGTTCAAGGACCAGATCCGCACCGCCGGCCGCAACCTGTGGGTGGTCGCCACCACGCTGATCGTCTTCGCCTTCGTGCTCGCCTTCGCCGAGTACTGGGGCCGGCAGACCCGCACCCTGGAGAACTTCCGGATGCGCGACGGCGTGGTGATGGGCTTCGCCCAGGCCATGGCGCTGATCCCCGGGGTGTCCCGGTCCGGCGGCACGCTCACCGCCGGACTGCTGCTCAACCTGACCCGGGAGACGGCGGCGCGGTACTCGTTCCTGTTGGCCATTCCGGCGGTGGTGATGTCCGGGGTGTTCAGCCTCGGCGACGTCTTCGAACCCTCCGCGCCGGGCACGGCCGCGCCGAGCGGGGCGCAGATGATCGTCGCGACGGTGATCGCCTTCGCCATCGGGTACGCGGCCATCGCCTGGCTGCTGCGCTACGTCGCCCACCACACCCTGTACCTGTTCGTGCTCTACCGGGTCGCACTGGGTGCGCTGGTGTTGTCCCTGCTCCTGACGGGGACGATCAGCGCTACCTGAGGGTTGGTTGGTTGCTGTTGGGCGGTGGTTGCTGTTGGGGGCT
>NZ_JAEMUW010000047.1 GCF_016598485.1 Micromonospora coerulea
GGCACGGGACAAGGACTATCTAAGGACCGGCACCACGGACGGAGGCGTGATCGATCTCGGGAAACGGCGAAGCCCAGGTCGTTGACCTGGGCTTCTGTACCGAGCCGCCTGACGGAATCGAACCGTCGACCTACGCATTACGAGATCAAAATGGGCGACCCGACAGCCTGTGCGAATGGGCTTCTAGCAGCGGAAACGGCTCTCGACATCTCTCAACACTCCCCTGCCATCCGTGGGCCTCTTGCGGACCAGACGCGGACCGCCAATCGGTCGGGGTGCTGGCGTCAGCCGATGGAATGCTTACGTAGTCGCCCGGGAGGCCGGTGGGGCGGAAGGGCTGGCGGGCTTACTCCGCGCGGAGACCGCCGACGGCGTGCCGTTCATGCAGCTGCCCATGAACAACCTCTCGCCTTCTTTCAGGAAGGCGACTTTTTCGTCGTAGTTCCCGACGACAGGCGCGTCGTTCCCGTGGGGTCCATTGTAGAGTTCGTAGGCGGATTCGCACTTATCCGGGTCGCCAGCGTCTCCCTGGCTCTTGTACACGGCATGTGCTTCGGCTCCACGCTGAGCCATCTTGTGCAGGTACTCGATCTGCTCCTCATGCGACGCACTGCTGGTGCAGGCGGTGAGAAGTGCCGCGAGGGACAGGGACAGGGTGGCTGCTGCGTAGCGCTTCTCCATGGACGCGGAGTGTATCAACCACCTTTGATGTCCGACGGGCGGACTGCTCGGGGGGTTTGGGCGCGGAGCGTCAGTTTGGAAGAGCGCGATCGACTGGTCGTGAGGCCCGAAACGCCTGCGGCGGACGGCCGGCGCGGCTGCGCCTCGTGCCCTCTCGTGACCGCTGCGCACCCCGGTTACTGGCCCGTGGCGGCCTTCGGTTCAGAAGAAGATCTCGGGTGGCTGGCCGATGTACTCTGCCGCTGCTCAGGTGGTCTCGCCGCTGTCGGGTCGCGTCGGCTCTAGCCGGCTTGACTGTACGAATGGCTGTACCGCCAATCCGTCGAGATGGTGGGAGTCTGCCTGTGGTCCCGGACGAAAAACCGCGGCCGGCGTCGGCGCAATCGTCGCTCGGCGCCAACCTGTTGATGGTGTGGCTGCTGCTGCCTGCCTTGATCGCTACAAGCCTCACGGCCGCCGGCTGTGATATCGGCCAGCGAGAGACCTTGTCGAAGCTCGTGAGGTGCTCGTCAAGTGTCAGCATTGAGGGGTATCGGCAGGTTGACTCGTATGCTGAGCGAGCAAGCTGGAACGTTGCCTACGTAGGTCCCGCCGCCAGCGACCCGCTGATGCTGCTGCCGGGAGATGTAGTCGATCTTGCGCCGATGGACGCGGTGCCCGCCGGCCCCTTTGTGATCGTCGGCAGGGGTGAGGTCGTCGGCGCGAAGGGCAGCTGCACCTTCTTCCTTGAGCGGTGGAATACGCCCGCTTCCCCTACGGTGATCGACGTGGACCGAGCAACGTCGGTAAAGATCCTGAACGGGACCGAGAGCCTCCTACTTCTGTCCTTCATTGCTTCCGGTGACGAGCAGTGACTGTGCGCGCTGAAGGCGCTTCTTTCAGGATCTCCTCGTCGGGCAGTCGTAGACCGTCCAGCCTCTCTGGACGTGGACAAGGTGGAGCGCCCCTACGTCCGAACGACCTTGGCCCCGTCCAGGGAGGCTGGTAGCCCTTGTGGTGCCCGGCGAGGTGATCCGCGGCGGCATCTCTGAGGAGGGCCGGGTTCGGGGCGGAGCCTCGAGGTCTTCGTGGTCCTGGTCGTCCGTCAGTGTGGCCGGCCGGCCCAGCCGATGCCGGCCGGAGGTCGCCAGCAGGCCGGGGCCGGGCCGGCGCGGCCCGCTTGCGGGCCGCCTTGATCTGGAAGAGCGCAATTCAGCACCGCGTGGCCCCTCGCCTCTCTGTCGATCCCTTCCGTCCCGCCCGCGTGGTTCTGCCTGGATTCTCTGTCCTGGATTCTCGCCGGTGAGAACTTTCCCTACGTCTTCAAGGCGGGCCGCAAGCGGCCCGCTGCGCGCCGCTCGGGGCACGCCGCGCCTTGCCGCTTCGCTACCGGCGCGGCGACCCCGGCTGCGCGCGACCACCAGCAGGCATGACGAAGCCCGGTACCGCCGAGGTACAGCGATCACCGGGCTTCCAGTCAGCACGTCAAGGACTACGGCGGCGAGCCGCCCGGCCACTCCGGCCGACCAAGCGACGACCACGCCGCGCCGGGCCGACTCGACCGGGCGGGGCCGGCGGCCTGCCGCTCCCGCCGGTCGGGCCCGCGCCGGTCCGTGGCCGCAGAGGCGATGCCTCCGGCGGGTAGGGCCTCCGGCCCTACGACCCGGGGATGGCCTCCGGCGGTCGGGGCTACTCGCCCCGAACCCTCGGCGACTCTGGGATGCCCCGGCCGCGACCGGGTACCCGTCGCACACCGGAGGCCACCAGACCGCGCCGACCTGGTCCAGGTCGTTCGTCCAGCGGGGCGCTCCACCTGGACCAGGTCGGCGCGGCCCGGCAGGGCGGAGCCTGCGCGACGGGATGCCCCACCGGCCCTCCTCCGGACCACTCGCACACAACACCACCCCATGATCATTAGGTACACGAGGGGTACAGAGGCCGCCCGGAAGCACTGGATAAAGATGGAAGTTGATATACGGCGTACGACCTGCTCAGCGGCTTGATCGACACCACTCCCCCAGGTCAGCCGCCACGCGCAGTTAGTTCGCCATGTACTTCGACTGCTGAGCGGTCGTCGGAACACTCGCTCCACCAGCACCGGCCGGGCCGGCTCCGCGTTCGCGGGGCCGGCCCGGCCGCTTCGTACGCCGGGGCGCTCAGCGCGCGAGCAGGGCGTCCAGCTTGTCGAAGGAGCTGGCCCAGCCCTCGCGGGCGCCGCCGGTCAGCTCCGGCCGGTGCGGCCCCTGGCGCAGCACCAGGCGGGTCCTGCCCCCCTCGTCGTGGAACTCCAGCCGGAGCGCCATGGCGATCTCGCCGGCACCGAAGTCGACCCGCTGGGTCCCGACCAGCAGCTCGTTCTCCACCAGCTCGGTGAAGGTGGCGTCGACCGCCGAGGCCATGCTCGGATCGGCGTCGTTGACCATGGTGAAGCGCTGGTGGCCGCCGACCCGGGCCTCGACGCTGACGGTTTCCCGCGGCACCGACCAGCCGGCCGGGCCGAACCAGGCGGCCAGCTGGTCCGGGTCGGTGAACGCCCGGTAGACCAGCTCTCGCGGGGCGTCGAAGACGCGGGTGATGACGAGATCCTGGGTTTCTGTCGTGTCGGTCATGGTGTCGCCCTCTCTCATTTCTCGTTCTGCTCCGTCTGGGTCCGCATCCGCTTCAGGTGCGCGTCGAGCCGGTCGAAGTTCGTGTCCCAGAACTGCCGGTACCGCTCCATCCAGGCCGTCGCCTCACGCAACGGCTCCGGGTTGAGGCTGCTGGAGCGCCACTGGGCGCTGCGGGACCGCGTGATCAGCCCGGCCTGCTCGAGCACCTTCAGGTGCCGCGAGATCGCCGGGAGGCTGATCGCGAACGGCTCGGCGAGTTCCGTGACGGTGGCGTCCCCCTCGACCAGCCGGGCGAGGATGGCCCGGCGGGTGGGGTCGGCCAGCGCCGCGAAGATGACGCTGAGTCGATCGTCTGCCACTTGCGTAACCACCTCGTTAATTAACGGATGCGTTAAACATAGAGCTCACGGGTCCGGCCGTCAAGCACCGCTGGCTGGATCAGGCCCGGCGGGCGCGCCGGACCGCCCAGCCGACCAGCGCCAGCAGCAGAACGGTCATCGCGAGCGCGCCGGGGGCCTTGGTGAAGCGGGCCAGGTTGGTGCCGTCCGGCAGGGCGAGAAAGGAGACCACCGCGCAGGGCAGCGCGAACCAGACCGTGCGCGCCACCGGGACCGTGGCCACGGCCAGCGCGGCGAGGGGCCAGGTGGCGTACCAGGGGTAAAAGACGGGGGCGAGCAGGACGGTGGCGGCCAGCGCCAGGCCCGCCCCGAGCAGGATCACCCGGTGGCGCGCGGCGGCCGGCCGCGCCGCCGGCTGCCGTACCTCGTTCAGCCGGCGCAGCGCCGACCAGGCCCACCACCAGAGCGCGGCCAGCAGCACCGCCAGCACCAGCAACGCGACCAGCCGGACGAGCGGCACCGCGTGCGGCTCCCGGCCGACCAGCGCGCCGGCGTAGTCGACGACGAAACCCACGGCGGTCGGCGGCGAGGTCCACTGCTCGGAGTCGCCGCTGCGGGCCAGGCCGCCCACCCAGCCGAAGCCGAGCCCGGTGACCAGGGACGTGACCAGCACCGCGGCCACCACTCCCCCGCCCAGCCGACCGGCGTCACGCAGCAGCGCACGCCACGGGTAGCGGCCCCGCACCGCGCCGAGCGCCGCGAACGGGAGCACCACCACCGCGACCGCCTTCACCGTCACCGCCAGCCCGAGCAGCAGCCCCGCCACCACCAGCGCCCAGGGCCCGCCGGGCCGGCGGACCAGCACCAGCAGGCCGCACAGGAGCAGGCCGAGCAGCAGCGCGTCGTTGTGCGCCCCGCCGACCAGGTGCCCGGCGACCAGCGGGCAGGCCAGCGCCAGCCAGGCGGCCCGCCGGGTCGGCACGCCGGCGGCCCGGGCCAGGCCGGGCAGGCAGAGCGCGGCCAGCAGCACCCCGGCCACCGCGAGCAACCGCAGCAGTACGACCGCCCCGACCAGGCCACCCCCGACCGTCACCGCCAGCCCGGCGAGCAGCACGAAGAAGGGCCCGTACGGCGCCGGGGTGTCCCGCCAGATCGGCGCCACCGCGTCCGTCCACGGGCAGCCGGCCGCCGCCACCCCCACCCGGTACGGATCGACGCCGTGCGCCCACGACCAGCCCTGACAGGCGTACGAGTAGACGTCCCGGCTGCCCACCGGGGGTGCGGCCAGCAGCGGCAGCAGCCAGAGCCCGGCGGTCAGGTACGCCCACCGGGTCGACGGCGCGCCCCGCCGCAGCGCCCACCAGGCGCCGACGAGCAGCACCGTGCCGGCCAGCCAGCAGCCGAGGAGCACGGGCCCGTGCGGTCCCCGCCAGATGCCGGCCGGGGTGGTGGCGGGCGCGTCGGGCAGCGCCCCGCCCAGCCAGCCGGCGACGGTCAGCAGGACCGCCCCGACCAGTCCGGCGTAGCGCGCGAGCCGGGCTCTCGCCGGCCGGTCGACCGCGTCGGGCGCTTCGCCGGGACCGGCCACCGGCACCTCTCCTCAGTCGGCGGGGGCCGGCTGGCGGGCCGCCCGAGCCGACCGTACCAACCGCACGGCCACCACGATCACCAACAGCGTCATCAGCGGTGCCCCGGGCATCTTGGTGAACCGGGCCAGGCCGGTGCCGTCCGCCAGCACCAGGAACGACGACACCAGGGCGATCAGGCTGAACCAGCCGGTACGCCGGGCGGTGGCCGCGAGCACGGCCAGCGGCCAGGTCCAGTACCAGGGATGGAAGAGCGGGGCGAGCGCCACGGTGGCGGCCAGCGCCAGGCCGGCGTGCCAGAGCGGCTCCCGGTGCCGGGCCCGCCACCAGAGCCAGACCAGCAGCACCGCCAGCACCAGCACGCCGATCGCCCGGGTCGCCGGCAGCGCGTCGATGTGCGCGCCGAAGAGCGCGGCCAGGTAGTCGATGGTCTGGCCGACCGCGGTGGGCGGCGACGTCCAGGCGATCACGAGGTTGCCCTGCTCCAGCCCGGTGACCCAGCCGAAGTCCAGACCGGCGGCGAACGTGACACCGACCACGGCGGCCACCGCCGCACCGACCACCACGCCGCCGTCGCGCAGCAGCGCGCGGAACCGGTACGGCCCGGCGATCGCGGCCAGCGCGGCGAACGGCACCACGACCAACGCGGTCACCTTGAGCCCGGCGGCCAGCCCGAGCAGCAGGCCACCGGCGAGCAACGGTCCGGGGCGGCCCGGACGGGACGCCACCACCGCGAGTCCCGCGGTCAGCAGACCCACCATCAGCGCGTCGTTGTGCGCGCCGCCGATCACGTGCACGGCGACCAGCGGGCAGGCCAGCGCCAGCCAGAGCGCCCGCTCCGCGGGCACCCCGCACCGGCGGGCCAGCGTGGGCAGGGCCCACGCGGTCAGCGCCACGCCGGCCAGGGCCAGCAGCCGGAACAGCACGATGCTGCCGACCAGCGAGCCGGTCGCCGAGACGACCGCCCCGGCGACCACCACGAAGAGCGGCCCGTACGGCGCGGCGGTGTCCCGCCAGATGTAGGAGATGGTGTCCAGCCACGGACAGGGCAGCGCGGACACGCCCTGCTCGTACGGGTTGATCCCGCCGGACCAGCTCGCCCCCTGGCAGGCGTACGCGTAGACGTCGCGGCTGCCCAGCGGCGGCGCGATCAGCAGCGGCAGCAGCCAGAGCGCGACCGTGACCAGCACCCAGCGGGTCGACGGCAGCCGGTCGCGCAGCGACCACCAGGCCCAGGCCATCAGGCCGGTGCCGACCAGCCAGAGCGCGATGATCAGCGGCCCGTTCCGGCCCTGCCAGATGCTGACCGGGGTGGGTCGCAGGTCTCCGTGGGGCAGCGCGCCGCCGAGGAAGGCGGCTACGGCGAGCAGCACCGAACCGGCCAGGCCGAGCCAGCGCGAGAGGTGGTGAGGCACGCGGGACATGCTGCCAGTACGGTGGTCGCGGTCAGGAGGTGGGCATGCGGGGCAGTCGGGTGGTGGCGGTTTCCGCCGCGTCCGCGCTCGCCCTGGGCGTGCTCTACCTGGCCCTGCCGTCGATGGGTTCGGATCTCTCCGCCCAGGTGGCCCGCGCCGGCTTCTTCACCGCCCACGGGACGGCCGCGGTGGACCTGCGCTGGTACGGCGGCGTCCACCCGTGGGGGTACAGCCTGGTCTCGCCGCCGCTGATGGCCCTGCTCGGGGTACGCCTCACCGGAGCGCTCGCGCTGCTCGCCGCGGCGACCGCGTTCGCCGCCCTGCTGGTGCGCGCCGGGGCGTCCCGGCCGCTGCTCGGCAGCCTGATCGGGATGCTCACCATCGCCGGCAACCTGGTCTCAGGCCGGGTGACGTACGCCCTCGGGGTGGCCTTCGGGCTGGCCGCGCTGCTCGCGCTTACCCTGCCGGCGTCGGCCCCGCCGGGGCGCCGCGGGCTGCGGCCCGCGTTGGTCGTCGCCGGCGCCCTGCTGGCCTCGGCGACCAGCCCGGTGGCCGGGCTCTTCGTCGGCCTGGCCGGCGTCGCGCTGCTGCTCACCCGCCGGTACGCCGACGGCCTGCTGCTCGGGATCGCCGCCGCACTCCCGCTGGGGGTGACCGGGCTGCTCTTCGGCGAGGGCGGCTGGATGAACATCAGCCGCGCCGACACGCTGCACGCGGTGCTGACCAGCCTGCTGGTGGCGGCCCTGGTGGCCAGCCGGCCGGTGCGGGTGGGCGCGTTGCTGTCGGCGGCCGGGGTGCTGGCCGCGGCGCTGGTGCACACCCCGGTCGGGTTGAACGCGACCCGGCTGGTGGTGATGTTCGCGCTGCCGGTGCTGGCCGCTTACGCCCGGCTGCCCCGACGGGTCCGCGGCCGGCTCCCCGCCGGCCGGCCGGCGGACGGCGAGCCGGTCGACGGCGAGCCGGTCGACGAGGGGCGGCGGGCGGGCGCCGGCGCACCGAGGCGGCGGGTGGCCGGGGGGCTCGCCCTGGCGGGGCTGCTCGGCGTGGTCTGCTGGTGGCAGCCGCCGGTGGTGGCGGCCGACCTGCGCGGCATCGGCGACCCGACCAGCGACCGGGCCTTCTTCGACCCGCTCCGGGCGGAGCTGGTCCGGCGGGGGCTGGCCGGCCGGGTGGAGGTGCCGCCGACCCGGAACTACTGGGAGGCCGCGCACCTCGGCGAGACACCGCTGGCCCGGGGCTGGCTGCGGCAGGCCGACATCGCCCGCAACCCGCTCTTCTTCACCAGCGTGCCCGGCGCCACCGGCACCGGCGTGCCGCTGACCCCCGCGTCCTACCGCGCCTGGCTGGCCGACAACGCCGTGCAGTACGTCGCCGTGCCGGACACCGAGCTGTCCTGGGTGGGACGGGGCGAGGCAGAGCTGGTCGCCGCCGGGCTGCCCTACCTCACCGAGATCTGGTCGGACCCGCACTGGCGGCTCTACGCCGTCGCCGAGCCGACGCCGCTGGTGGGCGCACCCGGGGAGCTGGTGCGCCAGGACGGCGCCTCGGTGACCTTCCGCGCTTCGGCGGCGGGCACCGTGCCGGTCCGGGTGCGACACGACCGCTGGCTGACCGTGTCCGGCGGCGCGACGACCGCCGCCGACGGTCAGTGGACGGCGGTCACCGTGCCGCGCGCCGGCACCTACACCCTGGGCAGCTGAGCCCACCCGCCCCGGCCGCAGCCCCACCGGTCTGACCCGCCCCGGCCGCCCCGACCCGACCGCCCCGGCCCGGCCCTGCTCACCCGCCTGCTCGCCCGCCTCCTCCCCCGCCCCGCTCGCGCGGCCCGGCCCCGCTGGCCTGGCCCGGCTGGCCCGGCCCGGCTGACCCGGCTGGCTCGGCCCGGCTGACCCGGCTGGCTCGGCCCGGCTGACCCGGCTGGCTCGGCTGGCTCGGCCCGGCTGGCTGGCTGGCTGGCTGGCTGCACGCCTACAACAAGCACCGTCGCCACATCGCACTCGGCGGCCTACCACTCGGCAGCCGCATCCCCAACCGCTCCGGGCAGAACGCCTGGGCCGGCTGGCCCCGCCCTGGCCAGATGTCTCCATTAAGCGCTATGGAGCTGATGTCGTAGACGAATCACCGAAGCGGACGGGGACGTCGGGTGAATGCGCGGGCACGGACTGGAGGCGAGGCGCCCGCGCGGTCACCCGCTGGGTTACCGGGCCAGGCTGCGCCGGGCGAATCGTTTACGACATCAGCTCCATAGGGACCGAGCACCATGTCGCCGGTCGGGCGAATCTTCGCCGAGCACCTGGGCCTCAGCCGGGACGAACCGCCTCGATGCCCGACCCGGCACGCCAGAAGCAGCAGGAGAGCGAGCCGACGACGACCAGCCAAGGCGGCCCCACCCAGGTCGCGCCCCAGGCCAGGCCAGGCCAAGCCGGGCCAGGCCAAGCCGGGCCAGGCCAAGCCGGGCCAGGCCAAGCCGGGCCAGGCCAAGCCGGGCCAAGCCAAGCCGGGCTAGGCAAGGCCAGGCCAGGCCAGGCCAGGCCAGGCGGGCCACGCCAAGCCAGGCCGGGCCAGGCCGGAACGCGCCGGGCCGGGGCGGGGCCGGGCGCAGCCGGGCCGGGCGGGGCCAGGCGCAGCCAGGCCGGGCGGGGCGAGTGCAGCCAGGCCGGGCCGGATGGTCAGGCGGGAGCTTCGAGCACGCGTTCCATCGCCGCCCGGGAGCGGCGGCCCGTGCGCAGGTACTCGTCGAGGAACTCGCCCGGGTCGTCCCGGCCGAGCAGCCGGACCACGCCGGCCAGCTCCACCCCGTGCCGGGGCAGTTGGTCACCGGCCCGGCCGCGGACCAGCATGAGCGCGTTGCGGACCTGGGCGGCGAGCGTCCAACCGGCGGCCATCTCCGCGGCGTCGACGGGGTCGAGCAGGCCGGCGTCCCGGGCGGCGGCAAGGGCGTCGAGGGTACGCGTGCCGCGCAGCGCCGGCAGCCGGCCGGCGTGCCGGAGCTGGAGCAACTGCACCGCCCACTCGACGTCGGCCAGGCCACCCCGGCCCAGCTTGGTGTGGGTGGCCGGGTCAGCGCCCCGGGGCAGCCGCTCGGTCTCCACCCGGGCCTTGATCCGGCGGATCTCCACCACCTGCTCGCGGGTCAGCCCGTCGGCCGGGTAGCGGACCGGGTCGACCATCGCCACCAACTCGGCGCCCAGGTCGGCGTCGCCGCAGACGAACCGGGCGCGCAGCAGCGCCTGCGCCTCCCACACCTTCGACCAGCGGGCGTAGTACTGCGCGTACGCGGCGAGGCTGCGGACCAACGGGCCCTGCCGGCCCTCCGGGCGCAGGTCGGCGTCCACCCCCAGCGGTGGATCGGGGGCGGGCATGCCGAGCAGCCGGCGCAGCTCCTCGGCGATCGCCTGCGCGGCGGCGCTGGCCGACGCGTCGTTGGCGCCGGCCGGCGGGTCGTAGACGAAGAGCACATCGGCGTCGGAGAGGTAGTTGGACTCGTACCCGCCGAGCCGGCCCATGCCGATCACCGCGAACCGCAACCCGGGCGGTCCCGGCTGGGCGGCCCGGGCGGTTCGCAGCGCCGCGGCCAGCGTGGCGTCGGTGACGTCGGACAGGGCGGTGCCCACCGCGCCGACGCCGGCGAGGATGGGCGTGCGCTCGGCGCGGACGCCCGCATCAATGGGACGCGGCGTGAGCGGGGCCAGCGCGCCCGCCCGACTGAGCACGTCGGCGCAGGCCAGCCGGACCAGCTCGCGACGGCGCAACGCGCGGACCGCCCGGGTGGCCTGCTCCGGGTCGGCGTGCCGGGCGGCGGCGGCGGCGAAGCCCTCGCAGAGCACCTCCCGCGGACGCGGGGTCAGCTCGCTGTCCTCGGCCAGCAGCCGCAGCGCCTCCGGCTCCCGGGCCAACAGGTCGGCGGCGTACCGGGAGGAGGAGAGCACCCGGGCCAGCCGGAGGGCCACCGGCCCCTCGTCGCGCAGCAGCCGCAGGTACCAGGGGGTGCTGCCGAGCTTGTCGGAGACCTGCCGGTAGTTGAGCAGCCCCCGGTCCGGTTCCGGCGCGTCGGCGAACTCGCTGAGCAGCACCGGCAGCAGGGTGCGCTGGATCGCCGCGGTGCGGCTCACCCCGCCGGTGAGGGCCTGGAGGTGACGCAGCGCCCCCGCCGGGTCGGCGAAGCCGAGGATCTCCAGCCGGTGCCGGGCCGCCGCCGGGGTCAGCCGCAGCCCGTCCGCCGGCACCCGGGCCACCGATTCCAGCAGCGGCCGGTAGAGCAGCTTGGCGTGCAGCCGCCGTACCTCGGTGGCGTGGGTGACCCACTCGGCCCGGAACTCCTCGACGGCGCTGCGGCCCGGCGTGGCGGCGTAGCCCAGCGCGGCGGCCAGCCAGCGCAGCGCGGCCGGCTCCGTCGGCACGGTGTGGGTACGGCGCAGGCCCTGGAGCTGGAGCCGGTGCTCGACGCCGCGCAGGAACCGGTAGCCGCGCAGCAGCGCCTCCCCGTCGGCCCGGCCGACGTAGCCGCCGGCGACCAGGGCCCGCAGCGCCGGGATGGTGCCCGGCACCCGCAGCGACTCGTCACCCCGGCCGTGCACGAGCTGGAGGAGCTGGACGGCGAACTCGATGTCGCGCAGCCCGCCCGAGCCGCGTTTGATCTCCCGCTCCAGCTCCTTGGGCGGGATGTTGTCGATGATCTTGCGGCGCATCGACCGGACGTCCTCGACCGCCTCCGGCCGCTCGGCGGCCGACCAGACCAGCGGGGCGAGCTGGTCGATCCACTCCCTGGCCAGGTCCAGGTCACCGGCCGCCGGCCGGGCCTTGAGCAGTGCCTGGAACTCCCAGGTGCGGGCCCAGCGCCGGTAGTAGGCCAGGTGACTGGCGAGGGTACGCACCAGCGGCCCCCGGTTGCCCTCCGGGCGCAGCGCCGCGTCCACCGGCCAGGCGACCAGCCCGCAGATGTGGATCAGCCGGGTGGCGACCAGGGTCGCGGCGGTCAGGTCGTCGTCGGCGGCGGCGACGAAGATGACGTCCACGTCGGAGACGTAGTTCAGCTCGTCCCCGCCGCACTTGCCCATCGCCACCACGGCCAGCCGTGGGCGCGGCGTCCCCTCCGGCAGCTCGTCGACGGCGATCTCGTAGGCGGCCGCGAGGGTGGCGTCGGCCAGCGCGGAGAGCGCCGCCATGGTCTGCTCCAGGCCGCGGCCGCCGGTCAGGTCGGCCGCCGCGATCCGCAGCAACGCCAGCCGGTACGCGTGCCGCAGCACCGCGACCGGCTGGGTCGACGGGGTGAACCGGGCGGCGGCGGCCTGGTCGAGCCGGCCCTCGGCGGTCGGGGCGAGCCCGTCCGGGGCGGTGGCCAGCACCACCCACTGGCCCGGGTTGGCCACCAGGTGGTCGCCGAGCGCCGAGGAGGCCCCGAGCACGGCGACCAGCCGCCGCCGCAGCCCCGGATCGTCGTGCAGCGCGTCGAGCAGGGTCGGCGTGTCGGTGGCCCGGCGCTCCGCCTCGACGAGTCGGTGCAGCTGGCGCAGCGCCAGGTCCGGGTCGGCGGCCCGGGAGAGGGCGGCCAGCAGTTCCACGGCCCGCTCGCCGGCGGGCTCCTGGGCGTCCGGCCGCCACAGACCGAGCCCGTCGGGGCCGAGCAGGTCGGCGGCCCGCGCCCCGCCGTCGCCCTCCGCGAAGCCGTACCGGGCGAGGCGGCCCCTGGTCGGTCGGGTCATCTCAGTGTCCGAGCAGCGGCAGGCTGCGACGGGTGGTGTCGTCGTCCAGTTCGCCCAGGGCGAGGGCGGCGAACCGGATGGCGAACGGCTGCCAGACCTCCTCCACGTCGGCCATCACCCGGTCGCACGCGGCCACCACCAGCTCCTCGTCGTAGCCCAACTCGGCCAGCAGGTCCGAGTCGCGGGCCCAGTCGGCGATCATCGCGGTGTCGCACTCGATGTGGAACTGGAGACCCCAGGCCCGGTCGCCGAGGCGGAACGCCTGGTGCGGGTAGCGGGTGGAGGCGGCCAGCAGGGTGGCGCCCCGGGGCAGCGCGGTGATCTCGTCGGAGTGCCACTGGAGCACGTCCGGGATCAGCGGCACGTACCGGAAGAGGAGATCAGCGTCGGCGGCGTCCCGCTTGCCGACCACGCCCGGGCCGACCTCCGGTCCGGACGGGCTCCGCTCGACCTCGCCGGCGTGCGCGGTGGCCAGCAGCTGGGCGCCGAGGCAGACGCCGAGGGTCGGCACGCGGTACCGCACCGCCTTGCGCAGCAGCCCCTCCAACGTCGGGAACCAGGGCGCGCCGGGGGTGCCGTCGGGCAGCGGGTACGCCTGCTGGTCGCCGCCGAGCACCACGAGCGCGGCGTACCCCGCCAGGTCGGCGGGGAGTTCCTCACCCGCGTGCGGGCGGAGCACCCGCAGCTGGAGGCCCCCCTCGGTCAGCCACTCTCCCAGTCGGCGGAGGTCGTCGGTCGGGTCGTTCTCGATCACCAGCGCGGTCGCCACGACGTCGAGGCTATCCGGTACGCCGCCGACCGCCGGGAACGGCTCGGCCGGGACCCGCACTAGGCTCCCGCTGTGCTCACCGACGACTGCCTGCGACCACCGGTCCTGCGCCCCGGCGACACGGTGATGCTGATCTCCCCGTCCGGCCCGACCCGGCCGGAGCGGGTGGCCCGGGGCATGGAGCTGCTCACCGGCTGGGGGCTGCGCCCGGTGCCGGCGCCGAACGCGTACGCCCGCCGGGGCTACCTGGCCGGCGACGACGCGCTGCGCGCCGCCGACCTGAACACCGCCTTCGCCGACCCGCAGGTACGCGGGGTCATCTGCACCCGGGGCGGCTACGGCGCGCAGCGGGTGGTGGACATGATCGACATGGCGGCGGTCCGGCGGGACCCGAAGGTGGTGGCCGGCTTCTCCGACATCACGGCCCTGCAGTTCGCGCTCTGGCGGGGTGCCCGGCTGGCCAGCGTGCACGGCCCCGGCGCGGCCTGGCTGGACGACCGGACGCCGCTGCGCTCGGCGCAGTCGCTGCACGCGGCGCTGATGACCACCGAGCCGGTGACCCTGGCCGCCGTCGCCGAGGAGGAGACCTTCGCCGTCCGGGTGCCGGGCCGGGCACAGGGTCCGCTGCTCGGCGGCAACCTCTGCCTGATCACCGCGTCGATCGGCACCCCGGACCTGCCGGACCTGACCGGCGCGGTGCTGCTGGTCGAGGAGGTGCAGGAGCCGCCGTACAAGATCGACCGGATGCTCACCCACCTGCGGCGGGCCGGAGTGCTGGACGGGCTGGCGGGGGTGGTGGTGGGCCAGTTCACCGAGTGCGCGGACGGCTGGGACACCACCGTCAACGATGTGCTCAGCGAGCGGCTGGGCGACCTCGGCGTTCCGGTCCTCGGCGGCCTGCCGATCGGTCACGGCGTCGGCCAGCTCACCGTCCCGGTCGGTACCCGGGCCGTGCTGGACGCCGACGCCGGCACCCTGACCGTGGCGCCAGCCGTCCGCTGAGCCTCCGGCCAGGAACTTGCTGAGCCTCCGGCCAGGAACTTTCAGCCTGGTGACAGGTTCGCCACGGCTTACCCCCAGCTCCGCCGGTCACTGTCGGTCACGTCATCGCACCACCACCGACCAACTGGAGGACTCATGTCCCGCACGATGTCGAAGAAGCACCTGCTGGCCGGCCTGGCCGCCGCCGGAGTGCTCGGCGTGGGGATCGCCGCCCCGACGGTGGCGTTCGCCGAGGACAGCGCCACCCCGTCCCCGAGCGCCAACAGCAGCACCGACCCGGGCACCGACCGGCAGCAGCAGCGGGCCGACCGGCAGGCCGCCTTCGCCGAGGCGCTCGCCAAGGAGCTCGGGGTGTCCACGGACAAGGTCACCGCGGCCCTGGAGAAGGTCCGCGAGCAGCAGCAGGCCGACCGGCCGGAGCGCCCCTCCACCGCGGACCGGCAGGCGATGCTGAAGGAGCGGCTGGACCAGGCGGTGAAGGACGGCAAGCTCACCCAGGAGCAGGCCGACGCGATCACCAAGGCCGCCGAGGCCGGGGTCTTCCCGGGCCCGGGCGGCCGCGGCCACCACGGCGGCCCGGAGGGTACGACCGGCAAGTGACCCGGTGGCCCCGTCGTCTCCTCATCGGCCGTTCACTCCCTTCCGGCCGGCACCTCCGGCGGAGCCACCCCTCCCGCCCGGTGCCGGGCCTCGCCACCCGGCGGGGCCCGGCACCGGGTTCCGCCCCGGCGCCGCCGACCGGCGCCCGGGTGGGTGCGCTTCTTGTCGCTGGGCAGCACGAAACGCACCCGCAGGGGTGCCCGCGCCGGGCACCGGGCACCCCTGCGCCGTACGGTCAGGCCGTAGCGGGCGGCGTGAAGACGCCGAAGTGGTTGCCGGACGGGTCGAGCAGCTGGGCGAAGGTGAGCCCGGCCGGCGTCGTCTTCACCGGTACGAGCACCTTGCCGCCGGCCGCCTCGGCCCGCCGGCAGGTCTCCGCCACGTCGGTGACCTCGGCGTAGAAGATCGCGTAGTTCGGCGACGCGCCGTTCGTGGCCCGGATCGCGCCCCCGATCCCCCGCTCCCCGCCGGCCGTCGTCTGCCGGTACGACGCACCCGGCCCGCCCTGCTCCTCGAAGGTCCAGCCGAACAGCTCGCGGTAGAACGTCTCGGCCACCTCCGGCCGGTCGGAGCCGATCTCGAACCAGGTGATGGGCGTCGTGGACATGGGTTGCCTCCTGTTTCCCCGTGCCGGCCGCTCGACCGGCGTCGTCAGGAAGCAGCCTCACCCCCGTCCGCGACACCGTCCTGTCGGTGTTTCCGACCGGCTTCGGCCGATGCCGGGATGCCCCCGCGCGCATTCGTCGTCGGGCAACGGCATGGCGAGCCCGGCCCGCCAGCTCAGACCAGGCTCAGCGGGCGGATGCGCTCGTGCGGGATGTCCAGGTCCGCCAGGCGCAGCTCGCGCCGGACCGGCTCGGGCCGCACCGCCACCGCGCGGATCCGGTCGGTGCGGAAGCAGCGCAGCTCGTCGCGGAGCCGGCACCAGGCCAGCAGGTACCAGTGCCGGGAGTTGCCGAGGTAGCCGAGCGGCTCGACGTCGCGGACGGAATCGGCGCCGGACCGGTCCGCGTACCGCAGGCGGAGCACCCGCCCTGCGGTGACCGCGTCGGCGACGACGGCCGGGACAGGCGTGGCGGGCACGTCGCCGATCAGGTGCACCCGGCCGGCCAGCCGGTGCGCCTCGGCCACGTCGGCGGCCGGCATCACCGCGACCAGCTTGCGCAGCGCGGCGCCGGCGGCCGACGCGAAGGGCGTGCCACCGAGCCGGTGCAGGGCCATGGCCAGCGCCACGGCCTCGCCGGCGGTCAGGTTGACCGGCGGCAGGGTGTGGGCGCGGTCGACCACGTACCCGCCGGTGCGGCCCGGCTCGGCCCAGATCGGCACACCGGACGCCTGCAGCGCACCGATGTCGCGCTCGATGGTGCGGGTGCTGACCTCGAAGCGCCGGGCGAGCCAGCGGGCGCTGCGCGGGCGCGGCGACACGGCCCGCAGCTCCTCGACAAGGGCGTAGAGACGGTCGGTCCGGTTCACCCCCGGAAGCTAAGCCCCCGGTACGACACTCCCCACTAGAGCGACAGGTAGCGCTGCCGCTCGTACGGGGTGACCTCGCGGCGGTACTGCTCCCACTCGGCCCGCTTGTTGCGCAGGAAGAAGTCGAAGACGTGCTCGCCGAGCACCTCGGCGATCAGCTCCGAGCCGGCCATCACGTCGATCGCCTCGGCCAGGTTCTCCGGCAGCGCCTCGTAGCCCATCGCGCGGCGCTCGGCGCTGCTCAGCGACCAGACGTCGTCCTCGGCGCCCGGAGGCAGCTCGTAGCCCTCCTCGATGCCCTTCAGGCCGGCGCCGAGCATGACCGCGAAGGCCAGGTACGGGTTGGTCGCCGAGTCCAGCGAGCGGACCTCCACCCGGGCCGAGTTCGGCTTGCCGTACGCCGGCACCCGGACCAGCGCCGACCGGTTCAGGTGACCCCAGCAGACGTACGCCGGGCTCTCGGTGATCCGGTCCGGCAGCGCCTGCGGGAAGAGCCGCTTGTACGAGTTGACCCACTGGTTGGTGACCGCCGTGTACTCCCGGGCGTGCATCAGCAGGCCGGCGATGAACGACTTCGCCACCTTGGAGAGCTTCATCGGGTCGCCGGCGTCGTGGAACGCGTTGCGCTCCCCCTCGAACAGCGACAGGTGGGTGTGCATGCCGCTGCCGGGCTGGTCGGTGAAGGGCTTCGGCATGAAGCTGGCCTGCACCCCGGTGGAGAGGGCCACCTCCTTGACCACGTGCCGGAAGGTCATGATGTTGTCGGCGGTGGTCAGCGCGTCGGCGTAGCGCAGGTCGATCTCCTGCTGGCCGGGGGCCACCTCGTGGTGGCTGAACTCCACCGAGATGCCGATCCGCTCCAGCGCCAGCACCGCCTGGCGGCGGAAGTCCCGGGCCACGGCGTGGGTGGTGTGCTCGAAGTAGCCGCCGGTGTCCACCGGGATCGGCACCGAGCCGTCCTGGGCGCCGTTCTCCAGCAGGAAGAACTCGATCTCGGGGTGGGTGTAGAAGGTGAAGCCCTTCTCGGCCGCCTTGGACAGCATCCGGCGCAGCACGTGCCGGGGATCGGCCCAGGAAGGGCCGCCGTCGGGCAGCAGGATGTCGCAGAACATCCGGGCGCTCTCGCCGCTGACCCCGCCCTCGAACGGGAAGACCTGGAAGGTGGTCGGGTCGGGCATGGCCACCATGTCGGACTCGAAGACCCGGGCGAAGCCCTCGATCGCCGAGCCGTCGAAGCCGATGCCCTCCTCGAAGGCGGCTTCCAGCTCCGCGGGGGCCACCGACACACTCTTCAGCGTGCCCAGCACGTCGGTGAACCACAGCCGGACGAACCGGATGTCCCGCTCTTCCAGCGTACGGAGGACGAACTCCTGCTGACGGTCCACTTCCACCCCTCGCGACACTGATCTCCGGTACCGGCGGGGCCGGTCCGGCCTGACCGCCCAGTCTCCACCGGCCTCGTTACGCAGACGTTACGCGACCCGCCGACGCACGTCCCGCCGTGTCCCGCCGCGCGGGCCCGGGTGGACGGCCGGCCCGGCCCGGCGGGGTGGCCGGCGTCTCCCACGTCCTGCCGTGAAGGGTCCGCCACGCTGGGGCAAGATGAGGACATGCCCACCCTGCGTCTCGCCCTGTGCCAGGTCAACCCGACCGTCGGTGACCTCGCCGGCAACGCCGACCTGGTCCGCAGCTGGACCCGCAAGGCCGCCGACGCCGGCGCCCAGCTCGCCCTCTTCCCGGAGCTGATGCTGACCGGCTACCCGGTCGAGGACCTGGTCTTCCGCCGCTCCTTCGTCGCCGCGTCCAGGGCCGGGCTCCAGCGGCTCGCCGCGGACCTGGCCGCCGACGGCCTCGGCGAACTGCCGGTCCTGGTCGGCTACCTGGACGCCGACGGCCCGCCGCAGATCAGCGCCGACGCCGAGCCAGGTCGGGGCGCCCGCAACGCGGCCGCGCTGCTGCACCGGGGGGCCGTGGTGGCCACCTACTTCAAGCACCACCTGCCCAACTACGGCGTCTTCGACGAGGACCGCTACTTCGTCTCCGGGGACACCCTGACCGTGGTGCGGATCGGCGGGGTGGACGTCGCCCTGACCATCTGCGAGGACCTGTGGCAGGCCGGCGGCCCGTTCGCCGTGGCCCGGCAGGCCGGCGTGGGGCTGGTGCTCAACATCAACGGCTCGCCGTACGAGCTGAACAAGGACGACGTCCGGCTGCCGCTGGTCCAACGCCGGGCCGCGGAGGCGGGCGCCAGCATCGCGTACGTCAACATGGTCGGCGGCCAGGACGAGCTGGTCTACGACGGCGACTCGATGATCGTCGGCGCGGACGGCACGCTGCTCGCCCGGGCGCCACAGTTCGTCGAGCACCTGCTGGTGCACGACGTCGAGCTGCCGCCGGCCAGGGAGCCGGTCGACCACGGTCAGCAGCTGGCCGACGACATGCGGATCGTCCGAGCCAAGGTCAGCGACATCCTGCCGCTGGCGCCCACCGGCGAACTCGCCCGCGGCGGGATCATCGAGCCGGTCGCCGACGAGGCCGAGGTGTGGCAGGCGCTGGTGCTGGGCCTGCGCGACTACGTCAACAAGAACCGCTTTCCCTCGGTCGTCCTCGGCCTCTCCGGCGGCATCGACTCCGCGGTGTCGGCGGCCATCGCGGTGGACGCGCTCGGCGCGGAGCGGGTGGTCGGGGTGTCGCTGCCCAGCCAGCACTCGTCCGAGCACTCCCGCGCCGACGCCGAGGAGCTGGCCAAGCGGACCGGGCTGGACTACCGGATCGAGCCGATCCAGCCCATGGTGGACGCGTACCTGGCCAACATGTCGCTGTCCGGGGTGACCGTGGAGAACCTCCAGGCCCGGGTCCGCGGCGTGATCCTGATGGCGCTGTCGAACCAGGAGGGCCATCTGGTCCTCACCACCGGCAACAAGAGCGAGCTGGCGGTCGGCTACTCCACCCTGTACGGCGACTCGGTGGGCGGCTACAACCCGGTCAAGGACGTCTGGAAGACGCTGATCTGGCGCCTGGCGAAGTGGCGCAACGCCGACGCGGCCCGCCGCGGCGAGACCGCCCCGATCCCGGAGAACTCGATCGGCAAGCCGCCGTCGGCCGAGCTGAGCCCCGGGCAGCTCGACAGCGACACGCTGCCGGCCTACGACGTCCTCGACCCGATCCTGATCGGCTACGTCGACGGCGATCTCGGCCGGGAGGGCCTGATCGAGTCGGGGCACGACCCGGCGATCGTGGACCGGGTGCTGCGGATGGTGGATACCGCCGAGTACAAGCGGCGGCAGTCCGCTCCGGGCACGAAGATCTCCATCAAGGCGTTCGGGCGGGACCGCCGGCTGCCCATCACCAACCGATGGCGCGAGCACGGCTGAGCCATCGTCTCCCCCGGCCCGCCGGCCGGGGAGTGAAATCCTCCACTCCGGCCTGCCGTGGGCGGGTCGTCCGGTGCGACGATCGCGACGGAACCCGGGGACCGCGGAGGCGGCCTCGAGGAAGGAGAGAGTCATGGTGGAATCCACCCCGACCGAGGTGACCGCCCTGTACGGCGGCCCGACCACCCGGCGGGTCCGGACCCGCGACCTGATCGCCGCCAAGGAGCGCGGCGAGCGGTGGGCGATGCTCACCTCGTACGACCAGTACACCGGCTCGATCTTCGACGCGGCGGGGATCCCGGTACTGCTGGTCGGCGACTCGGCGGCGAACAACGTCTTCGGCTACGAGACCACCCTGCCGGTGACCGCCGAGGAGCTGCTGCCCCTGGTCCGCGCCGTGGTACGGGCGACGAAGCACTCGCTGATCGTCGGCGACCTGCCGTTCGGCTCCTACGAGGAGGGGCCGACGCAGGCACTGCGCACGGCGGTGCGGTTCATGAAGGAGGGCGGCTGCCACGCCGTGAAGCTGGAGGGCGGGCGGCGCTGCGCGGAGCAGATCGCGGCGATCGTCGGCGCCGGCATCCCGGTGATGGCGCACATCGGCTTCACCCCGCAGAGCGAGCACACCCTTGGCGGGTACCGGGTGCAGGGCCGCGGCGACAGCGCCGACGAGGTGATCGCCGACGCGCGGGCGGTGGCCGAGGCGGGCGCGTTCGCGGTGGTGCTGGAGATGGTGCCCGGCGAGGTGGCCAAGCGGATCACCGCCGAGCTGCCGATCCCGACCGTGGGCATCGGCGCCGGCCCGGACACCGACGCCCAGGTGCTGGTCTGGCAGGACATGGCCGGCCTGCGTACCGGCCGGGCCCCGCGCTTCGTCAAGCGCTACGCGGACCTGGCGGGCGCGCTGACCGACGCGACCCGCCGCTTCGCCGAGGAGGTCCGCGGCGGCGAGTTCCCGGCCGCCGAGCACACCTTCTGAAGCACCGGGGGCGGTGCGGCCGCGGCCGCACCGCCCGCCGCTCGGCGCAGCGTCACCGGAACCGGCCGGTGGATCACACCACGCAGAACTCGTTCCCCTCCGGGCCGGCGAGCTGGACCGAGTAGTAGCTGTTCGCCGGATCGTCCATCCTCCCCAGCGCCCGCGCGCCGAGCGCCACCAGGCGGGTCGCCTCGGCGTCGACGCGGGACCGCCGCTCGGGCAGCGGCACCCCCCGGCCGCCGCCGACCTTGAGGAAGCGCGTGGCGACCCCGACCGCTGCGCGGCGCGGACCGAGCGGCCGTGTCCCCAGCGCCTCAGAGGTCGGTGACCCGGATGCCGGCGTGCGCCTTGTAGCGCTTGTTGATGGCGATCAGGTTGGCGGTGAACGCCTCGATCTGGTGGGCGTTGCGCAGCCGGCCGGCGTAGATGCCCCGCATGCCGGGGATCCGGGCGGCGAGCGCGGCCACCACGTCGACCAGCTCCCGTTCCTCGGTGCAGATCAGCACGTCGAGGTCGATCCGCTCGATCTCCGGGTCGGCCAGCAGCGGCGCGCTGACGTGGTTGAACGCCGCGCAGACCCGGGAGTCCGGCAGCAGCTTCGCGGCCTGCTGCACGGCGCTGCCCTCCTCGACCCGCAGGGCGTACGGCCCCTGCTTGTCGAAGCCGAGCGGGTTGACGCAGTCCACCACGATCTTGCCGGCCAGCGGCTCGGCCAGGCCGGCGACGGTGGCGGCGTGCCCGTCCCACGGCACGGCGATGACCACCACGTCGCTGCGGCGGGCGACCTCGTCGTTGTCGGCGCCGGCCACCTGCGTGCCGGCGGAAACGCCGGGCAGCGCGGCGATCTCGGCGGCCGACTGCGCCGCGCGCTCGGCGGAACGGGAACCGATCAGCACGGTCTGGCCGGCCCGGGCGAACCGGTAGGCGAGCCCCCGTCCCTGCTCGCCCGTGCCACCGATGATGCCGACGGTCAGCCCGGAGACGTCGGGCAGGGTGGTCGCGTCATAAGCCATACGGCCATCCTCGCAAACCGCCACGGCGCTGAGCAGCGCGCGGCGCTGTGACAATCCCCGCTGGCCCGCGCCGGCCCGCCCGGCGGCTGGTGGGCCCCGTGCAGCGGAGGGTGCGCCGCCGGTGGCTATTCTCCGCGGATGCTGATCACGGACCCGGAACTGGCCATCGCGGCGGCGCAGGCGGGGGCCGCCGTCGTGCGCGCCAATTACGGGGCGTCGCTGACGCGCGTCGACAAGTCGGCGGGCGACTTCGCCACCGCCGCCGACCTCGAAGCCGAGCGGGTCATCGTCGACCTGCTGCGCTCCGCCCGGCCGGACGACGCTGTGACCGGTGAGGAGAGCGGCAGCACCGGGCCCAGCGGCGCGGCGCGCAGGTGGCTGGTGGATCCCTTGTGCGGGACGAGGAACTATGCCACCCGCGGCCTGCTGGTCGCGGTGAACGTCGCCCTGCGGACGGGCTCGGGCAGCACGGTCGCGGCGTCGGCGGACCCGTTCACCGACGAGGTGTTCTGGACCGGTGGCACCGGCGCGTACGTACGCCGCGACGGCGTCGACGAGCCGCTCACGCCGTCCGCCGGGTCCGGGCTGGTGGACGTCAACCTCGATCCGCCCTTTCCCAACGCCCCTGGGTTCCGGGCGGTGCGGCTGCTCGCCGACCCCGGCTTCATCGGGCGGTTCCACCCGCGCGTGGTGTCCACCACGCTGGCGTTGGCCTGGGTGGCGGCTGGCCGGCGAGCCGCGTACGTCACCGATGGCCAGCTGCGGGACAGCGTCCACTTCGCCAGCGGGATCGCCCTGTGTGCGGCCGCGGGATGCACGGTGACCGACCTCGACGGGCAGCCCGTACACAGCGGACGGGGTGGCCTGGTGGTGGCGGCGGACCGGCAGACGCACGCCGCCCTGCTGGCGCTCATCGGCGGCCAGCTGCCAACCGTTCGGTAGCTCCGCCCGTCAGACCCCCGGCCCCCGCGTCCGTCAGGCGTGCTCGAAGAGGACCTTGCGCTGGGTCGGATCGGCGGTGACCAGGCGGACCCGGATCCGCTCGCCCAGCGGCAGCTCGCCGGTGCAGCGGGCGCGGACCGGCGGCTCGTCCAGGGCGACTGTGCCGCCCGGCGGCCGGCCCGGCTTCGCGTTGCCGTTCGATGGCGCGTCCACGTCCAGCACCGCCGCGGAGAAGGTCTCCCCCACCCGGTGCTCCAGCAGCACCGCCTCGGCCAGCTCGATCGCACCACGGGTGGCCGCCGAGGCGGTCCGGTCGGTGCTGGCCATCACCTCCGGCAGTTTCGACAGCGCGGTGCGCGCCCAGTCCGGCACCTCCCGGCCCTCGTGCAGGGCCAGGCAGACCTCGGTCGCGTACCGGTCGGCCAGCCGGCGCAGCGGCGCGGTGACGTGGGCGTACGCGGCGGCCACCCCGCCGTGCTCCGGCTGCGCCGGCAGCTCCCCGTCGAAGGCGGTGTACGCCGCCCCGCGCATCAGCTCGGCCGCCTGGTCGATGAAGGCGGCCGCCCGGGGCCGGGAGGCGTCCAGCGCGGCGAGCACCTCGCCGACGGAGCGACCGGCCGGCCAGTCCACGCCTAGCGGCGCGGCGGCGAGGCGGAGCCGGTCGACCGCCTCCGGCCTCGGCGGCGGCATCGTCCGCAGCAGCCCGACCCGGCCGGCGAGCATGATGTCGGCGGCGGCCATCCCGGTGAGCAGCGAGATCTGGGCGTTGTGGTCCTCCATCGGGCCCGGTCCGCGCAGCACCAGCCGCCAGCCGTCGCCGTCCGGCTCGACGTCCTGTTCGGGCAGCGGCAGGTTGACCGCGCCGCGGCGCAGCCCTCGGGCGGTGAGCAGCGTGCCGAGCGCGGGCAGCAGGGCGATCGGCTCGGGCAGCCGGCCCGCGTCGGCGTCCCGCTGGACACCGACGTAGTCGAGCTTGGCGCGGCTGCGCACCCGGGCGCGTTCCAGCGCGACGGCGACCGTCTCCCCGTCGGCGTCGAGGTCGATGGTCCAGAGCACCGCCGCCCGGTCGGCGTCGGGCAGCAGGCTGGCCGCCCCCTCGCTGAGGGCGTGCGGGTGCAGCGGCACGTTCCCGTCGGGCAGGTAGACGGTCTGGCCGCGACGCCAGGTCTCCTCCGCCAGCGGACCGGCGGGGCGTACGTGCGCGGCGACGTCGGCGATCGCGTACCGGACCCGGTAGCCGCCACCGGGGCGGCGGCTGAGGTGCATCGCCTGGTCGAGGTCGCGGGACGTCGCCGGGTCGACCGTGACGAACGGGATGTCCGTGCGATCGGCGGCGGTCGGCAGCGGCGCGGCGGCCGCCTCGTCGGCCTCGCGCTGCGCCGCGGCCGGGAATCCCTCGGGCAGTCCCAGCTCGCGGCGCAGCGCGCCGAAGTCGATGCGGGGCGCCAGTACGCGTCGGATCACCACGGGGTCAATCCTGACAGCGCGGCGCGTGATCCGCTCACCGGCTCGGCGTAGCCGGTCAGCGGTGGGCGGTGGACGTCAGCCGGCCGCCTTCCGAGCAGTCGTCGGCTTGATCGTCGACCGGCCCGCGACGACCTTCGCGCCGGCGGGCTTGCGGGCGGCGGTAAGCCGTTTGTGGGTGCCGGTCGAGGTGCTCGTCCTGGCTTCGAGGGGGCCCACGGACGACGCCGCAGAGGTCGCCTTCCTCGCCGCCGCCGTGCGCGTGGTGGTCGAGGAGGTTGCGGTCGCCTTCTTCGCCGGCGCCTTCGTCGCGGCCGCCTTGCGGGCGCCCCCGGTCGGGCGGGTCGTGGCGGCCTTCGTGGCGGCTGTCTTCGTCGCCGGCGTCGTCTTCGCCGCGGTCGGGCCCTGCTCCGCCGTGGTCTTCTTCCCCACGGGTCCGGCGGTCTTCTTCACCGCCACGGTGGCCTTCTTCCCGGTGGAGGTGACCTTCCGGGTCGCCGCTGTGGTCTTCGCGGGTGCCTTCTTAGCGGGTGCCTTCTTCGCGGGTGCCTTCTTCGCCGCGGC
>NZ_JAEMUW010000048.1 GCF_016598485.1 Micromonospora coerulea
ATGATCGTCAACTCCACCGGAGGCGTCCCCCGTCACACCCTCGACGTACGGCTATCCGTGCAGCCTCAACCCGAGCGAAGGAACGCTTGAGGCAGGTCGGCCCCCGACCCTGCCGGTCGCTCCGGCTGCCGAGCAGGCGGCAGGGGTCCCTCCGGCGACCCGGCGGCACGTCATCGAGGGCCTGCGCCCGGCCCCGGCACCGGGGGCTGCGGGTGCCGCAGGTGGCGGACATCCTCCGGCACCGGATCGGCCGGGCGGTACACCAGCGGGGCGTCGCCGTCGGCCGAGGCGGCGGGCGCGTCCGCCAGGGAGAAGCGGTCCCGCAGCCGGCCGAAGAAGTCGGTTGACTCGAACCGCACGATGGGCAGCCGCCACGGCGAGGCGTACGCGGCGACCCAGTCGCCCGGGTCTAGCACCCCGCGCAGCTGTCCGTCGATGCTGACCGCGACCTGCCCGGACCGGGGCAGGACCCGGATCCCCACGGACTCCTCGGCGGAGACGACCAGGCTGCGGTTGAACGCCATGTGCGGCGCCACCGGCGTGAAGAGCAGCGCGTCGAGCAGTGGCGACAGGACCGGGCCGCCGGCGGCGAAGCTGTAGGCGGTGGATCCGGTGGCGGTCGCGACCATCACCGCGTCGGCGGAGTAGGACGCGAACAGCCGCCCGGCGACGTAGAGGCCGAGGCTGGCCTGCCGGTCGCGGGCGAGCTTCTCGAAGACGACATCGTTCACGGCGGTGACGTCGAGCGGCACCCCCCAGCCGACGTCATCGGGCAAGCTGTCGCGCACCTCTGGCGGGGGCATCGCGGGGCCACGGCCGTAACGCAGCAGCGTGCCGAGTTCGGGCGGGATCTCCAGGGGGCGGGAGGCGCGCATGGTCAGGGTCATCCGCTCGTCGGTGCAGGCGACCCCGTTGCGGAAGCCTTCCAGTGCCTCCACGGTGCGGCCGGGTGGCACGTCGGTGAGGAACCCGACGCGGCCGAGGTTGACCCCGAGGACGGGGCAGTCGACCGCCGCGGCGACGTGCACCCCTCGCAGGAAGGTGCCGTCGCCGCCGATCGTGACGATTAGGTCCAGCGGCCCGATGGCCTGCGCCTCGGCGCGGCTGGTGCGCCGCGGCTCCTCCCGCCAGACGTCCACGTCGACGATGTCGATCCGGTGCGCGACGCCCCAGGCGCGGACGTCCTGGCTGACGCGCGTCGCTTCCTCCTTGCCGGCGTGCACGACCATGCCGACCCGACCGTGCCTCATCCCGTCCCTCTTCTGACCCATCACCCGCTCCGACAGACCTCCACCCTGACACAGCGGGATCCTGCCCGTACCCCCGGATTTCGTCCTTGCGCCGCCGCGGCGCCGGCATGGAGACGGGATCGCGGGCCGCTGAGCAGGCCCGCAGCAGGTGCGCCGCCAGCGGCGGTGGCGTCGCGCACCGGTGTCACCTCAACGATCCGGCAACAACCCTTGACTACGGTATCCGTTGCGGCTTTATTCTCCCGCTCAAGAATTCGTAGCCGTTTGCCGTGCGGATCTTCTTGATCCGTCGAGGAGTGGGGCTGTTGCCGTGCCGGAACCCGCCATCCGCCTGACCGGGCTGCGCAAGTCGTTCGATGCCGTGACGGCCGTTGCCGGCGTCGACCTCGAGGTGGCCGACGGCGAGTTCTTCGCCATGCTGGGACCGTCCGGCTCGGGCAAGACGACGGTGCTGCGGATGATCGCGGGCTTCGAGCTGCCGACTGCCGGCACCGTCACGCTCGCCGGGCGGGACGTCACCCGGCTCGCCCCGTTCGACCGGGACGTCAACACCGTCTTCCAGGACTACGCCCTCTTCCCGCACATGACGGTGCAGCAGAACGTCGAGTACGGCCTGCGGGTCCGCAAGGTCGCGCGCGCCGAGCGCCGCGAGCGCGCGGCGGCGGCGCTGCGGACGGTCCGCCTCGACGGGTACGGCGAGCGCCGGCCCGGCGCCCTGTCCGGTGGCCAACGCCAGCGCGTCGCGCTGGCCCGGGCCCTGGTCAACCGCCCGGCCGTGCTGCTGCTCGACGAGCCGTTGGGCGCGCTGGACCTGAAGCTGCGCGAGGAGATGCAGGTCGAGTTGAAGGCGATCCAGCGCGAGGTCGGCATCACCTTCGTCTTCGTCACCCACGACCAGCAGGAGGCGCTGACGATGAGCGACCGGGTGGCGGTGTTCAACCAGGGCCGGATCGAGCAGGTCGGCACGCCGGCCGAGGTCTACGAGCGCCCGGGCACCGCGTTCGTGGCCGGCTTCGTGGGCACCTCCAACCTCTTCGAGGGCGAGACGGCCCGGGCGGTGCTCGGCCGCGACGGCGTGTTCTCCGTACGGCCGGAGAAGATCCGCCTCGGCGGCGCCTCCGCGTCCGCCGAGGAGATCGGCGCGACGGGCCAGGTGGTCGAGGTGATCTACGCGGGCGCGGCCACCCGGTTCGTCGTCGACCTCGACGCCGGGGCGCGCGTCGTGGTCGTGAAGCAGAACCAGCAGTCCTCGCCCGCCGACGCGGCGGTCCTGCGCGGCACACCCATCCGGCTGGCCTGGCGGGCCGAGCACGTCGTCCCGGTCCCCGCCGCGGCCCGGTGAAACAGGTGAAACACCCCGTCCACCCTCGATGACCAGAAGGAGAGCGCCCATGCGCACCACCCGAGTCTTCACCGCGCTCGCCGCGGCCGGCCTGCTCGCGCTCGCCGGCTGTGGCGACGGCGGCGGCACCACCACCGGCGGCTCCGGCCCCGGTGGCATCAAGCCGCCGAAGATCGACAAGCTGGCGTCGCTCGGCGCCGGCGAGGGCCAGGTCAACATCGTCGCCTGGGCCGGGTACGTCGAGAACGGCTCCACGGACCCGAAGGTCGACTGGGTCACCGGCTTCGAGAAGGAGACCGGCTGCAAGGTCAACGTGAAGGTCGCCGGCACCTCCGACGAGATGGTCACGCTGATGAAGACCGGCGATTACGACCTGGTCTCGGCCTCCGGGGACGCCTCCCTGCGGCTGATCTACGGCGGCCAGGTCGCCCCGGTCAACACCGACCTGGTGCCGAACTACAAGGACGTCTTCGACGGCCTGAAGCTCAAGCAGTGGAACTCGGCCGACGGGGTTTCGTACGGCATCCCGCACGGGCGCGGCGCCAACCTGCTGATGTACCGCACCGACAAGGTCACCCCGGCGCCCACGTCCTGGAGCGCGGTGTTCGACGCCAACTCGCCGTACAAGGGCATGGTGACCGCGTACGACTCGCCGATCTACATCGCCGACGCGGCGCTGTACCTGATGAAGCACCAGCCGGAACTGGGGATCAAGAACCCGTACGCGCTGGACGACAAGCAGTTCGCCGCGGCCGTGGACCTGCTGAAGAAGCAGAACGAGCTGATCGGCGAGTACTGGTCGGACTACACCAAGGAGGTCCAGGCCTTCAAGTCCGGCAACTCCGTGGTCGGCACCTCGTGGCAGGTCATCGTCAACCTGGCCAAGGCCGACGGGGCGCCCGTCGCGGCGGTGCTGCCGGAGGAGGGGGCGACCGGCTGGTCCGACACCTGGATGATCTCGGCCAAGGCCAAGCACCCCAACTGCGGCTACCGCTGGATGAACCACATCATCGACCCGCAGGCGAACGCGGCGGTGGCGGAGTGGTTCGGCGAGGCCCCGGCGAACAAGCTCTCCTGCGACAAGACGGCGGACAAGAACCACTGCGCCACGTTCCACGCCGCCGACGAGGCGTACTTCGAGAAGGTCTGGTTCTGGAGCACTCCGGTCGCGCAGTGCCTCGACGGTCGTACCGACGTCACCTGCAAGGACTACGCGGCCTGGACCCAGGCCTGGACCACGATCAAGGGCTGACCCAGGTGACCGTTCTCTCCACCGTGGACCGGCCCGCGAGCGACGCGACGATCGCTCGCGGGCCGGTCCGCCGGCTCTCTTCCTGGCTGCACCGCCACCGTGGGGCACGCCTCGCCGGGCTGCTCTCGGCGCCGCTGCTCTGGCTGCTGGTGGCGTACCTCGGCTCGCTGGCGGTGCTCTTCGTCTCCGCGCTGTGGACGGTCGACGGCTTCACCGGCGGCCTGGTCCGCGAACCGACGATCGCGAACTTCCGCACCATCCTCACCGAGGAGGTGTACCGCACCGTCACACTGCGCAGCCTCGGCATCGCCGCCGCGGTGACCGTCGTCGACGTGTTCATCGCGCTGCCGATGGCGTTCTTCATGGCGAAGGTGGCCTCCCCGCGCAGCCGCCGGCTGCTGGTCATCGCGATCCTCACCCCGCTCTGGGCCAGCTACCTGGTCAAGGTGTACGCCTGGCGGGTGATGCTGGCCAATGACGGCCCGGTGGACTGGCTCTTCGGGGGCAGCGGCAACGGTCCCGGGTACGGACTGCCGGCGATCGTCCTGGTGCTGAGCTACCTCTGGCTGCCGTACATGATCCTGCCCATCTACGCCGGGCTGGAGCGGCTGCCGGATTCCCTGCTGGAGGCGTCGGCGGACCTCGGTGGCCGGGGCGGGCGCACCTTCCGCTCGGTGGTGCTGCCGATGATCGTGCCCTCGGTGATCGCCGGCTCGATCTTCACGTTCTCCCTGTCGCTCGGCGACTACATCACGGTGCAGATCGTCGGCGGCAAGACGCAACTGATCGGCAACCTGGTGTACGCCAACATCGGCGCGGCGAACAACCTGCCGTTCTCGGCGGCGCTCGCGACCATTCCCGTGCTGATCATGGTCGGCTATCTGGTGGCGGTGCGCCGGTCCGGCGCGTTGGAGGAGCTGTGACGCTGTCGCGGGGGGCGCGCTGGCTGCTGCGCGGGGCCATGGCGTTGGGCCTGGCCTTCATCTACGTGCCGCTGGCCATCGTGCTGACCAACTCGTTCAACGCCGACCGTACCTTCGCCTGGCCGCCGCCGCGCTGGACCACCGACTGGTGGGTGCGGGCGTGGGAAAACGCGGCCGCCCGGGAGGCGCTGTGGACCTCGGTGCGGGCGGGTATCGGCGCGACCGCCGTGGCGCTGCTGCTCGGCACGCTGGTGGCGTTCGCGGTGCAGCGTTACCGATTCTTCGGGCGCGACGCCGTGTCGCTGCTCGTGGTGCTGCCGATCGCGCTGCCCGGCATCGTCACTGGCATCGCGCTGGACACCGCCTTCCGGTCGGTGATCGAGCCGCTGGGGGTGGGCAAGGGTCTGTTCTCGGTGATCGTCGGACACGCCACGTTCTGCGTCGTGGTGGTCTACAACAACGTGCTGGCCCGGCTGCGCCGGCTGGGCGGCAACCTGGAGGAGGCGAGCGCGGACCTCGGCGCGGACACCCTCCAGACGTTCCGGTACGTGACGTTCCCGCTGTTGCGCTCGGCGCTGTTCGCCGGCGGGTTGCTGGCCTTCGCGCTCTCCTTCGACGAGATCATCGTGACCACCTTCACCGCCGGGCCGGGCGTGCAGACCCTGCCGATCTGGATCTTCAACAACCTGTTCCGGCCCAACCAGGCCCCGGTGATCAACGTCGTCGCGGCGGTCCTGATCGTGCTCTCGATCGTCCCGATCTACCTCGCCCAGCGCCTCTCCGACACCGCCGCCGGCGGCCGACTCTGACCCACGTACGCCGTCCTGCCCGCGGGATTCCCCCACCTGGCTCCTTGCCTGGCCAGGCAAGGAGCCAGGTGGGGCTTTCCAGAAAGCGCCGCGGCACCGCCCGATTGGAGCGATGCTGGGGCCGGATGCCGACGATCCGCGCCGCCAACCGGCCTCGACACCGCACCACAACCGCTGGTCCTACCTCTGACCGCATCGGCAGCACCGATTCCACGACCACGGAGGGCAGCACCATGAGTGACACCTCGTCCGGCGGCAGCAACGTCACCGTCGCCCTGGTCCACGGGGCCTTCGCCGACAGCTCCGGCTGGAGCGGCGTGGTCGAACGGTTGCAGGCCGCCGACATCACCGCCACCTGCATCCCCAACCCGCTGCGGGGCGTCACCGAGGACGCCGCGTACGTGGCGAGCGCGCTCAAGCAGCTCTCCGGCCCGGTGCTCGCGGTGGGTCACTCGTACGGCGGGGCGGTCATCACCAACGCGGTGCCCCAGGTCGACAACGTCGTCGGCCTGGTCTACGTCGCCGCCTTCGCCCCCGACGAAGGCGAGAGCCTGATGACCATCGAGGGCGGTTCCAAGGACAGTGTGCTGAACTCGGCCCTGGTGGCGCGCACCTACCCGACCGCGAAGGGCACCGAGCAGGAGTTCATGATCGACCCGGCCAAGTTCCACGAGGCGTTCGCCGCCGACGTGTCGCCGAAGGACGCGGCCGTCATGGCCGCCACCCAGCGCCCCATCTCGGCGCTGGCGTTCGCCGAGAAGTCCGGTCCGCCCGCCTGGAAGAACCTGCCGGCCTGGTCGGTGGTCCCCACCGGCGACAAGGCCGCCGGCAGTGACGTCGTGCGCTCCATGGCCCAGCGGGCCAAGGCCACCATCACCGAGGAGGAGGGCTCCCACGTGATCATGGTGTCCAAGCCGCAGGTGGTCGCCGATGTGATCATGAAGGCGCTGGCCTCGGTCGGCCGGTGACCGACGTGCTCCGGGGCATCGGCCAGCCTGACGGAGGACGCCACGCCCGGCACCACAGGCCGGACCAGAGACGCGTACGCCCATCCGGTGTCGACACGCTGCGTCCGGGTCGAGACGGGCAGCCGGGGCGAGCTGATGGTGACCAGCGCCCTGCCGGGCCGGGTGGAGTACAGCCCCCGCAGCTCCCCACCCGCCGCCGGGGGGGGGGTGATCACCGACTTCATCGTGGTCGGCCGGATCAGGCTCGCGGGCGACACCCTGGCCTTCACCCAGAGCTGAGTCCACACCCGGAGGCGACGTCTCCGCCGGGCAGAGATCGATGGTGATGCCGATAGACTCCGCTGATGGGAAGATCCGCGGCGGTTCCGCTCGCTCCCGGGGTCTGGCGCATTCCGACCATCGGTCGCGCCCTGGTGAACTCGTACGCCCTCGTCGACGACGACGGCAGCGTCACGCTGGTGGACTGCGGGGTCAAGCGGGCGCCAGCCCGGATCGTGCGCGGGCTGGCGGCCATCGGAAAGACGCCGGCCGACGTGACGCGGATCGTGCTGACCCACGCCCACCGGGACCATGCCGGTGGGGCCGCCGACCTGGCCCGGCGCACCGGAGCACCGGTCGCCGTGCACACCGCCGACGTGCCGTACGCCGAAGCGGGGCGGGTGCCGCCGAAGGACCCGACGATCACATCCGGGCGGATCCTCGGGCGGCTGAGCGGAGGCCGGTTCCCGGCCGTCGAGGTGGCCCGGCCGCTGGCCGATGGCGACGTCCTGGCCGTCGGCGGTGGCCTGCGGGTGTGGCACACCCCCGGGCACTCCCCCGGGCACGTGTCGCTGTTGCACGAGCCGACCCGGGTGCTGATCACCGGCGACGCGCTGTTCAACGTGGCGGGGGTCCGCTGGCCGGTGAAGTCGTTCTGCACGGATTTCCGGATGACCCAGCGCACCGCACACCTGCTGGGCGAGCTCGACTACGACATCGCCGCCTTCACCCACGGCCCGGAAATCACCCGCCGCGCCCGCGAGCAGATCCGCACCTTTCTCGCCCGCCTGCGCTGACCCGTACGCCCCGCCGGTCCGGACCCGGCGCTTTGCTCGAAACTTGAGGGTTTCGATGCACTGTGGCGTGGGATGGTTTCCGAGAAGGCCGTACCAGCGACCGACGGATGGTGACGAGGAGGCAGCACCATGAAGGATCCCGACACAGAGCTGCGGATCGAGTGGGGCCCGCACAGCGAGGGTCAGCAGATCGACGGCACGACCGGAACCACCACGTCCCTGTCGATCTGGGCCCGCTCGGCACTGCTCGGGCGTGCGGGCGTGGACGATGACGAGGCCATGGACGAGCTCCACATCCTCCGGGGCCTCGAATAGGACCGACGACACCTGGACCGCCGGCGTCCCGTCGGCCAAGGTCGCGTCCGCCGTTAGGCTCGGGTCCATGGAAGATCCGTTCCGGGTGCGTATCACGGTCCGCGGCTACGAGCTCGACACGCAGGGCCACCTGAACCAGGCGGTCTACCTGCAGTACGGCGAGCACGCCCGGTGGGAGTGCCTGCGCGCCGCGGGCATCTCCCAGGACCGGCTCATCAGCGCGGGCGTGGGACCGGTCGCCCTGGAAGTCACGCTGAGGTACCTGCGGGAGCTGCGCGGCGGCGACGAGGTGGACGTGTCCTGCGACTTCCGCTGGGGCATGGGCAAAACCTTCCAGATCCAGCAGGACTACGTCCGCGCCGACGGCACCCCGGTCGCCACCCTGACTGGTGTGGGCGGGCTGCTCGACCTGTCCGCCCGGCATCTGGTGCCCGACCCGCGGCAGCGGTTCCGGACGATGTGCACCGACCCGGGACCGCTCAACCTCTAGGTACAGGTCTCCACCGGCGGGCTCGACCCGAGCTGAACGGGCACGGCGGTTGCGCGCCGCTGGGCGAGGGACACGCCCGGATCCGCTGCGCACCGAGCCCGGGAAGGCCATGCGCCCGCGGTGAACGCGTCAGGGACGGCCCCGAAGGAAGTCGCGTCAGCGCAGCCGCCGGGCGGTGAACCTGGTAGGCGGCTCGGCGATCGCGCCCTGGGCCGCGATCAGTTGGATCTCCCGGGTGCCCGCGGCGAGGGTCGCCTCGAGTATGGCGAAGACGGAGGCGATGGTGCGTTCCAGTGCCGTCGCGGGCGAGCCCGTCGTCCACAGATGCGCGAGGTACAGCGCCGCGGTGACGTCGCCGCCGCCGTTCGGGTTGATCGGCAGCAGCGGCGTGGTCACCGCCCAGGCGCCCTCGTCCGAGACGGCCACCACCTCCAGCGATCCCGTCGGCACGTCGCGGTGGAGCACGCTGGTGACCAGGACGTGCCGCGGCCCCGTCTCGCGCACCACATCGACCGCCTCCAGCAACTCCGCCAGCGAGTTCGTCCTACGGCCGGCGAGGAAGTCCAGCTCGAAATGGTTCGGGGTGATGATGTCCGCGCGCGGGACGACGACGTCCCGCATGTACTCCGGGATGCCTGGCCGGACGAACAACCCGCGGCCGGCGTCGCCCATCACCGGGTCGCAGCAGTACACCGCGTCCGAGTTGGCCGCCTTGACCTTGTCCACCGCGTCCAGGATCACCGCGCCCATCGCCGGGTCACCCTGGTAGCCGGACAGCACCGCGTCGGCGCTGCCGAGGACCCCGCGGTCCGCGATACCCGCGATCACCTCGGCCACGTCGCCCGGCGCCAGCAGCGGCCCGCGCCACGCGCCGTACCCGGTGTGGTTGGAGAAGTGGACGGTCAGTACCGGCCAGACTTCGTGCCCGAGCCGCTGAAGGGGGAAGGCGGCCGCCGAGTTGCCGACATAGCCGTAGGCGACCGAAGACTGGATGGAGAGGATCTTCACCGGCTCATCATGGCGGTTCGCGCCGGTGCGACACGTACTGCCCGCCGATTCTGTCAGGTGACCCACTGCGGGTCCTCCCCGCCCGGCTGCGGAGAAGGCCGTGCGCCGGGACGCACCAAGGCCCAGGCCGGGCGTCACTACCTGACGGTGATCAGCAGTCTTCCGGGGTACGAGGTCTGCAGGCGTCGATGCGCCTCGGCCGCCCGCCCCAGCGCGAACTTCTCGGCAATATGCACCTCGAACGGTCCCGCCTCGATGAGCTCGTTGAGGCGCTGCAACCGTTCGGGACCCGTCTCGCCGTCGTACGCCTGGACCGTCGCCCCCGGTCGTTCGCGCGGTACCGGTTGCACGCCGTTGGGGTAGGCGAGGACGCCCCCGTCACGTAGCGCTTCGGCGAGTCGGTCCAACGTCTTGCCACCCGCCATCGCGAGGACGCCGTCGACGCCGTCCGGGGCCACCTCGCGGATGGCGGCGAGCGCCTGCGTGAGGTCGCCGTGTCCGTCGAGGGACAGGTCGGCGCCGAGTCGGGTCACCAGCGCCACGCCCGCCGCCCTGGAGGCCACGGCGATGACCCGGAGCCCCTGCCGCTTGGCCAACTGCACGGCCAGATGTCCCTGGCCGCCGCTGGCGCCGAAGATCAGCACCCACGCCCCGGCCGGGAGGCCGAGGACGTCCAGACCCGACAGCGCGGTCAGCGCGTCCGTCGGCATGGCGCCCGCGTGCTCCGCCGGCACGCTCGCCGGCAGCTTCGCGACGTACTGCGCCTTCGTCGCCGCGTATTCGGCGTAGAAGCCGCCCTTCGGCCGGCGGTAGCCGTACACGTAGACCAGGTCGCCCACCGCCACGTTGGTCACCTGCTCTCCCACGGCGGCGACGGTTCCGGCAGCCTCAGCGCCGGGCACGATCGGGAACTCACTGCCCTCGGGCACCAGCGAGCCGGCGCGCTCGAGGGCGTCCCACACCCCCACACCAGCGCTCCACACCTTGAGCAGGACCTCGTCGTCGGCGACCTGCGGCACCGGCAGGATGCGCGGCGTGATCACCTCCGGACCGCCGAACTCGTCGAATGCCGCTGCCTGCATCCGCTCGGGCACATCCCCCGCTGCCATGTGCGATTCCTTTCCGCCCTGCTGGTCCCCGGGCGCCTGGCCGCACCCATGGCCGCCTGCGGCGGCGTCGTGCGGCTCAACGGTCCCGGGGAAGGTCGAGGTCGACCGGTAGTGGTGCGGAGCCGACGCAGCCCACATCCGATGGACGCGCGTCTGTTGGCACCTCGGCACCGCGCCGGCGGCACCGCTCGCAGCATCTCCTGCCCCGGGCCGTCGTCGGCCCAGCTCCGAAGGCCGTTCACCCGGTCGGGTCATCGACGGCAGCGCGCCGGCGCGCCGGTCAGGACCGCAGGTTGAAGGTGACGTACGACAGGTGGTGGCGGCGGACGGCGAGCTCCTCGTCGGTCGGCGGCCGGCCGGTGTTGACGCGCGGTCCGGTCCGCCGCTCGTCGCCCGGGCCCGCCGCGGCCAGCACCGCCCTCTGGGTCAACGAGTACACCATCCGGTACGACGACCGACCGGTCATGGCCGTCGGCATCCTGGAGTTCCGCGACGGCAAGGTGGTGCGCGAGCGCATCTACTTGGGGGAGCTGTGGGAGCCGCCGGCGTGGCGGGTCCAGTGGCTGGAGCGGATGGACCCCGAGGCGCCACCGGCGCCCCTGTGCCGGGCAAACCGGTGCTGATTGAGATCGAACGCGACGCCCGGAAGCGGGGACAGCTGGCCGGGGTTCCAGGCCACCTGACCGGGTACCGCGTCCGCCGCGCGGTGATACCGCCCTGGCCACCGTGGTATCCAACCGACTTGTTCCATCCGATGCGTCCGGGTCAGCCGGGTGACGTCCTGCTGGCCCTGCGCAGCCCGAGCAGGGCGACCAGGGCGAGAAGGATGACGGCGACGGAGTACTCGTTGGCGGTCCGCAGCAGGCCGCCGCCGTAGACGACGAGGAAGCCGGCGATGACGGCGGGTAGGCCGAAGCCGACGTAACAGACGATGTAGAGCAGGGAGAGCACGCTGGAGCGTTCGTGCGCCTCCACGAGCGGCATGACCGTCTTGATGCTGCCCTGGAAACCGCCACCGAAACCGACGCCGCCGAGCGCGAGGCTGACGAAGAAGCCGGCGATGGACCCGGCGGTGACCGACACCAGCGAGATGATCATGCCCAGGATGAGTGCGGTGATCGCGGTGTACATGATGGTCCGCGCGGCAGCGTTGCGCAGCAGGAGAATGGTGCTGACCCCGAAGATCGCGAAGACGAAGACGGCCAGACCGCCGACCACGATCGAGGTGGCCATGAGGGCGCGCACGAGCGCCGGGCCGAGCGCGACGAAGAAGCCGGCCAGCGCCCAGACGGCGAAGACCACCGGGGCGACGGCCAGTAGCGGCGCGCGCACGGCGGGGGGCAGCTTGATTTCCGGCCGCAGGCTCTGCAGCGCTCCCTTCATCGGCGTGACCGTCTCCGGCATCAGTACGACCCCGAGGCCCTGAATCAGCACGACGACGAGCAGGACGACGTACACCAGTCGCGTCGGCGCGGGCAGGAGTTGGATGAGCAATGCCGAGAGCAGGGTACCGATGCCGGTGCCGATACCCGGGGCGATCGAGTTCGCGAGCGTGCCGCGGGCGCGGTTGATGTCGAGCATGGCGGCACCGACGGCGCCGGTGGCGGCACCGGCCGAGAGCCCCTGCACGACCCGGGCGGCCAGCAGCGTCGGCACGCCGGTGGCGACGATGAAGAGGACCAACGCGATGATCTGGACCGCGATCGCGGCGAGCAGCACCGGCCGCCGCCCGACATGGTCGGACAGCTTGCCGACCGTGAGCAGGGACGCTAGGACCGCGAGGGCGTAGACGGCGAACACCACGGTCGTCGTGACCGGCGAGAAGTGCCAGCGCGCCTGGTAAATCCCGTAGAGGGGAGTCGGGGCCGTCGACGCGGCCACGAAGGAGACGAGGATCGAGGCGAGCAGAAGCAGGGAGATTGTCGGGGACACCCGCCTCTGTCCGGCGATGCTCATGACACGTGCTCCTCAGGTGAGCTGCAAGCGGCTGCCCCGCGGTCGACCTGGACGCGCACCTGCTGACAGGCCGCAGCGGACTACCCGAGGTGCCTCGTCCTACACAAGGTCGACGGCCCGACGCGCCAGGCGTACCAGGTCTGCGGCCAGCCGTACACCAGCCGTAACGGAAACGGCTGCGCAAAACAGGGCCGCAGCGAAGAATCGAGGCTTTGGGTGGTAGCGGCGCGAAGCTGGCGTTCCGGCTCGCACGTCCCCGGCCCGCGGCTACGCTGACCTTGCCATGGCACCGAGCCTGACCGGCGCCGACGAGGCTTCTCCTCGCTCGGATCGACAAGGGCGGCCACTTCGCGGCATGCGAAGAGCCGGAACTTTTCCCGTGCGAGCTGCCGGGAGCTTCCGTTCGCTGCGGTGCACGACATGCCGCTACCCATGCCTGGCCGACGGCATCTGTCCGGTACGAACTCCCCGACGCGTGGTGAAAAGGAGATCGCCGTGAGCTCATCTTCCACCCGGTTCCCCGTCGCGGAGGGCCCCGGCTCCGTCTCGCAGGCGCCGCAGCTCCCGGCAGGATTCACCGACACGTTCACCAGCCGGTACGTCGACGCCGGTGAAGTACAGCTGCACGCGGTCATCGGAGGCGACGGACCGCCGCTGCTGCTGGTGCACGGCTGGCCGGAGAACTGGTACGCGTGGCGCATGCTGATGCCGGCGCTGGCCCGGCGCTTCGAGGTCATCGCGGTCGACCAGCGCGGCATGGGGCTGTCCGAGAAGCCCGCGGGCGGGTACGACACCGGCACCCAGGCCGGTGACCTGGTCGCGCTGATGGACGCGCTCGGCCACCAGCGGTTCGCCGTGGTCGGCCACGACACCGGATTCGCGATCAGCTACGCGCTGGCCGCGGATCACCCCGAACGGGTCGACCGCCTGGCTCTCGCCGAGATCCCCGGGTCCCCGGGAACTGTTCAGGCACCGCCCCTGTTCCTTCCGGGGCCGCTCAACGACCGGCTCTGGCATCTCGGCTTCAACCGGATCGACAAGCTGAACGAACAGCTCGTCGCGGGACGGGAGGACATCTTCTTCCGTTGGGAGTTCGACGCGGCCGCCAAGAAGCTGCCCGACGACGCGATCAACTACTACGTCCAGTTGCTCTCCAACCCGGACTCCCTGCGCGGCAGCTTCGGGTGGTACCGCGCGCTCGACACGACCATCGCCCAGGACGGGCAGCGCAAGAACACGCGGCTGGCCATGCCCGTCCTGGCGATCGGCGGGGAGAAGAGCTTCGGTGACCACGTCGAAGAGGCGGTGAAAGCCGTCGCGGACGACGTGCAGAGCCTGGTCATTCCCGGCGTCGGCCACTTCGTCGCCGAGGAGGCTCCCGACGAGATGCTGGCGGCACTGACCACATTCCTGGCCCCGTACCGCGAAGCGGAGGCGACGGGCGTCGCCAAGGGTCAGCAATCCAACGTCGGTTGACCCTGAGTGTTGATCGAAGGTTGGGTTGGCGGGCAGCCGCAGCGCGCGGTCCGCGGCAGATCCGGATGTCCGATCGAGGTGTATCGGTGTTCAGCCGGTACTGGCCCGCGAGTAGTAGGTCACGTGTGGGGATGGCTGGTGATGCCGTCCAGGATGGTGATCAGGTTGTGGTGGAAGGTTTCCTCTGCGTTGAGGTGGGCGCCGTCGATGACGAGCCGGGCGACGGTGGGATAGCGGCCTGTTTCGAGCATGCGTGTCAGGTAGGGTCCGAGGGCGGCCTGCCAAGCGGACACGTCGGTGCCGGTCAAACGGGCGGTGCGTCGCTCGGTGATCTCCCTGCGGAGCGCTCCGACGATGAACGCGTTGAGGGCGCCTAAGGCCCGCTGGAGATCGTCGATCCGGCGCACGCCGGGGGCCTGGCTGAGCGCCGCCGCGGTCGATTCGCCCACGGCGAGCGCGTGAGGTCCTATGTGTGGCCTTCCGCCGAGCAGGTCGACGAACCACTCATGATCAAGAGCGGCATCGCGGGTCCGGTGAACGATGGCCAGTACCGTGGCGCGCCACTCGGAGTGCTGGCCGGCCTCGGCGATCTGGGCATACACGGCGTCGACCATCAGATCAAGCAGTTCGGATCTGTTGATCACGTAGTCGTAGAGCCGCATCGGACCGACACCGAGCTCTTTGGCGATCTTACGTACCGATAGCCCCTCGAGGCCGTGTGCGTCGGCGATCCGGATCGCCGTGGCGGCGATCTTCGCGCGGCTCAGCGGCACCGGCGCCGCCCGCGGCTGAGGCTCGGGCCGTTCCCAGACGGGCAGCGGTGCGCTACCGTACGGCGTATCCATAAGATACAGCGTACGGTAACGGAGATGCTGATGCGAATTGCGATCGCCGGTGGTGGCCTCGGCGGCCTGACGCTGGCCCGAATCCTGCACCGGCACGGCATCGGCGCGGTGGTGTACGAACGCGAGGCAAGCCGATCCGCGCGGTCGCAGGGCGGATCGCTCGACCTGCACCCGGAGTCCGGGCAACGGGCCCTGGCCGCAGCGGGCCTCGCCGGCCGATTCCGGTCCGAGGCACGGCCGGAGGGCGAGGAACATCGCATCCTCGACCCGGCCGGACGCACCCTCGTGCACCACAAGCCACAACCCGGCTCATTCTCCGGACGCCCCGAGATCGACCGCAGCGCACTGCGTGATCTTCTGCTCGATTCGCTCCCCGGCGACGCGGTGGCCTGGCAGCACCGGCTCGTCGCGGCGACGCCACGACCCGACGGAGGCTTCGGGCTGGCGTTCGATGGCGGCCACAGCGCCGACTGCGACGTCCTCATCGGCGCGGACGGCGCAGGCTCGGTCGTCCGGTCGCTACTGACCGACGCGACACTGTCCTCCGTGGCCACTTTGGCCGAGCTCAGCATCAGCGACGTCGACCGGCGCCACCCGGATCTCGCCGATCTGGTCGGCCCCGGAAACCTCTGGTGCATCGGCGTGAACCAGATCCTGGCAGCACAACGCCTCGGCGACGGCAGCATCCGAGTCGGGATCTCCCTACGCGCGGACGATCGCCACATAGACACCTACCGCAGCAAGCGCGCTCTGCTGGACATGTTCGATGGCTGGAACCCCAGCCTCACCGCACTCATCGAAGCCGGCGACGGCCCGCCGACCCCACGCAGGATCGAGGCGATGCCCACCGGTACACGCTGGGCCCACCAACCGGGAATCACCCTCATCGGTGACGCCGCGCACCTGATGCCGCCGGTCGGCGAGGGCGCCAACCAAGCCATGCTCGACGCCGCCGAACTCGCCGCCGAACTCGCCACCAACCCCGCCGACCCCGACTCGGCGATCCAGACGTACGAAGAGGCGATGTTCACCAGAACCCACCCGATCGCCGAAATGTCCGCACGAGTCCAGGCAATGATGCTGTCCCCCACCGCAGCCGACGACATCATCCGCTTCTTCACGCCACGGCCCACCGAGCCGGCACCCGCAGATTGACAACGTGGCCCGCCGACGCCCGGGGCCACGGTGCGGAGGGTGAAGCCATCACGTGCTGACGCCGCCGCGTTTGGCGGCCCGCGTCGGCGGGAAGCCCGTGGACTGGCGACAACAAGGATGGAATTCTCAATGGCGGCGCAAGCACGTCCGGGTGAAACGTTCACCATGGCCGACGACCTGACGGTCACCCGGATGGGGTACGGCGCGATGCAGTTGGCCGGCCCGCACGTATTCGGCCCACCGGCCGACCGCGACGCTGCCGTGGCCGTGCTGCGCGAGGCCGTGCGCCTGGGAATCAACCACATCGACACGGCCGACTACTACGGCCCGTACGTCACCAACCAGATCATCAAGGAAGCCCTGCACCCCTATCCGGACGATCTGCACATCGTGACGAAGGTCGGCGCCTTGCGAGATGCCGAGGGGAACTGGCCGCCGGCGCTCGCACCCGAGCAGCTGCGCCAGGCCGTGTCCGACAACCTGGATCGCCTCGGACTGGACGTGCTCGACGTCGTCAACCTGCGCGTCGGCGGGTTGGACAGACCCACTCCCGGCTCGATCTCCGAGCCGTTCACCGTGCTCGCCCGGCTGCAGCAGGAGGGACTGATCAAGCATCTCGGTCTCAGCACCGTCAACGCCGAGCAGATCGCCGAGGCACAGTCCATCGCGCCGATCGTGTGCGTGCAAAACTTCTACAACATCGCGAACCGGGCCGACGACGACCTGATCGATTCCCTCGCCGCGCAGGGCATCGCCTACGTGCCCTATTTCCCGCTCGGCGGCTTCTCCCCACTCCAGTCCGAGGAACTGAACGCGGTCGCCACTCGTCTCGACGCCACGCCCATGGCCGTCGCGCTGGCGTGGCTGCTACAGCGCGCACCGAACATCCTGCTCATCCCAGGTACTTCATCCGTCGCGCACCTGCGCGAGAACGTCACCGGTGCTGCGCTGACCCTTCCCGAGGACGAGCTGACCGAGCTGAACAGCATCGCCTCATGAGCACGACCACCGCGCAACCCGGGATCGGGCTCATCGGCCTGGCCGACCAAGGACTACCTACGGCGGCCGCCGCCGAAGCGGAGCTACCCCTTGCACATGTGGGCCCCAACCGTGGCAACGAGGCGGGTGAACCCGTATACCAATCGTCCTCTCATCGGCGACGAGCGGACGCCCGCTCGATCCGCTTGCCGTGACGCTGCATAGCACGGGCGGGGCAGATGCGTGCGTTCGTCGTACAGGATGTCGCGCGGGGCGAGCGCCAGCTCAGGGAAGGTCGGGATCTCGGTGCTCGGCCACGAAACGCTCGCCCGCCTCCTCGTCGACCAGCGAGTTGTCGACCAGCCATTCAACCGCCCGCCGCCTTGCGCGCACCTCCCGGAAGGCGGACCACGCCGGCAGCAGGTGCGGATACTCCTCGTGCAACTCGTTCCTGAACCGGCGGAAGGCACCCCTGCCCTGGATAGCTCGCGCGAGCCGGCTGCCGGCCGCCGCGTCACTGATCCTCTCAGCGAAGTCGGCCATGTCCTGGTACCAGACGTAGGACGGCAGCGGATCGATGCCCACCAGGTCGAGGTCGTCAAGGTTGACGGGCGTGTGTCCGTCGATGCCGCCGTCCGTCGTCCAGAACACGATCTCGCCGGTCTGCGGGTCGATCAGCCACCGGTGCTCGTAGTCGGTCTGGTCCTCGAGCGCGGTGGCGATCTCCTCCAGGTCTATCCTGCTCAGGTCAAGCATCCGGCCACCATAAACCCGCTGCTAGCAAGCTGCTCGCGGACCAGGCGGCGCCGCAGAGGACCGAGCCGGCGAGAAACACCGCCAGCACCCACAGCCAGGTCGTCTTGGTGCCGAAGCGGTCGACGCACCATCCGGTAAGCGGGATAACCAGGGCCGGCCTCTCCGTGGTTGGCCTCCCGCCGGAGCGGCTCCTGCTCGGTCGCGCCCTGCCCGCCCATGTCCTGACTCACGCTCCAGTCCGTTGGCAGGCCAACAGTATCGGCAGTTTGTTGGCATGCCAGCGGCTAGGTTAGGCTGTGGCGATGACCATCGAGACAGGAGGGGAAGGCCGCGTCCCGCACTTCGGGGTAAGCGTGGCCGAGGCGCCGCTGAGTTCGTCGCTACTCCAGGTCGTCCGGGCGCACGCCGCGCTCGCGACCGCGATGTTGCAGCGCATCGACCTGGTCGCACCGCAGGAGTTGGTGCTGCTCTTCCTGCAGGAAAAGGGACGGACGGCGCAGTCCGACATCGTCCACTTCCTCGGGCGCGACCGATCCACCGTCACCAACACCCTGCAGGCGATGGAACGCGCCGACCTGATCACTCGCACCCCATCGCGCGTAGACAGGAGAACGATGGTCGTCGCGCTGACTGGCAAGGGACGGCGGCTCTGCCCACGGATACGCGAGATCTGGACCGAGCTGGAACGGCTCACGTTCGGTGGCCTCACCGAGCAGCAGCGGGCCGACCTCGCCCGGGCGCTGGCCGACATCCGCCGGACGCTGGCGGCCGCCGCTGGCGACACCCAGCCGGCAAGAACCGGTCGGCCAGCGGCTCGACCGACCCAACAAGAACCCGCGAGTGAGAACGGAATCGGATCATGAACATTGAGAAATTGGGAGGCGAGCCACCGCTGCGAATCGCGGTCATCATCGCCAGCACGCGGACGGGACGGTTCGGCGAGACGGTCGCCCGCTGGTTCGTCAATCGGGCGGAAGGAGATGACGGTTTGAAGCTTGACCTGATCGACCTGTGCGACATCCAGCTGCCGGACAATTTGGAGCACACGGCGGACGTCGCTGCGTTCACCGCCCGAATTGATGCCGCCGACGCCTTCGTGGTCGTCACCCCCGAGTACAACCACGGCTACCCCGCCGCGCTCAAACGCGCGATCGACGCCGTCCGCGCCGAATGGCAGGCCAAGCCGGTGGGCTTCGTCTCGTACGGCGGACTCGCCGGCGGACTGCGCGCCGTCGAACAGTTGCGCCAGGTCTTCGCCGAACTGCACGCCGTCGGGATCCGCGAGACGGTCAGCTTCCATCTGGCACACGACCAGTTCGACGGGGACGGGAGACTTGCCGACCCGCGTACCGCCGACACCGCCGCCGCCACGCTACTGCGGCACCTCACCTGGTGGGGCCGGTCACTGCGCGCCGCCCGCACGGCCCTGCCGTACCCCGCCTGATCAACGACTTCGCGAGGAGCTTTCCATGGCCTTGGCGATCGCCTTCTCCGCCTACGGTGGCCCCGAAGTACTACACCCGATCGACATCGACCCACCGGCACCCGGGACCGGTCAGCTCCGCGTCCGGGTGAAGGCCGCTGGCGTCAACCCCGTCGACGTCAAACTGCGCCGGGGCGACTTCGCCGCCACCATGCCCGCCGACTTCCCGCAACGCCTCGGCAACGAGTACGCCGGCGTCGTCGACCAGGTCGGCGACGGAGTGGCCGGCCTGGCCACCGGCGACGAGGTGCTCGGCTCGACGACCGCCCAAGGCTACGCCGAATACGTGGTGGTCGACGCCGCCGACACCGTCCACAAGCCCGCCAGCATGCCGTGGACCGTCGCCGCCGGCCTGCCCGCGGTCGGCCAGACCGCCTACACCGCACTCCGCCAGATCGGGGTCCAGCCCGGCGACACCGTACTGATCCACGCCGCCGCGGGTGGCGTCGGCACCGTCGCCGTACAACTCGGCCGCCTCTGGGGCGCCACCGTCATCGGCACCGCCAGTGAACACAACCACGACTACCTCCGCTCGCTCGGCGCGACACCAGTCTCCTACGGCCCCGGGCTCGTCGACCGCATCCGGCTGCTCGCACCCGACGGGGTCGACGCCGTGCTCGACGCCGTCGGGTGCGAAGCCATTGCCGCCTCCCTGGCCCTCGTACCGGACCGGCACCGCATCGGCACCCTCGTCGACACGCGAGCAGTGAGCGAGCACGGGATCCTCCGCGTCGGCGGCCGATCGACCGCCGCGTTGCGCCAACTCGTCACCCTCTACGACCAGGGAAGGCTACAGATCCCCATCCACGCGACGTTCCCGCTTAGCCAGGCAGACCGCGCCCACCTCGAGGTACAGACCCGACACGTGCGAGGCAAGGTGGTGCTCACGGTGGCCTGACGGCGCGGCACCGCCACCGCCGCGAAGAGCTGCGAGCCGAACTGCACCACCACCATGCTCGTCTCGGTCGACACCCTCACATCGGCCATGACCGCGCACCATCTCCGGCACGACCAGCCCCCGATCAGCGGCAGATAAGGATGTCGGCAAGTACGACAGACGCCATACAGGACAGCACCAACCATGGCGTCCAGGGCGTCGGAGAGATCGCCGCAATCGAGTGCCGCATGCACCGCAACCGGCGTTGCCGGCGACGGGTTGCGAAAGACGTGATGCTCATGGCCCACAGGCCACATCTTTGCTCACCGGTGAGCTGGAGCGATCAACCACTGAGCGCGTCCCGAATGCCTTTCCCAGATCCGTGAGCGTTGCCGCCTTCCAAAGCTGCGACGTTAAGCTTTCTGATCATTAGGGCCTCCCCGTCAGCCATCGCTCAGGGGCCGGTCTGACGGGCGAAACGCGGGTCGGAGGGATCGGCTGCGTCGCGGCGAGAGATTTCTCCGGGGCCGTGTCGATCCGCGGGTCGCTCGTTCGACGTGGGGGTGCGAGGGTCGAGAGGCGGCCCCGCCGGATGAGGAGAACGCGATGCCGCAGTACATGCTGATCATGCGGGGCACCGATGAGACGAACGCGGCCATGATGGCCAACGTCGACGAGATGATGGCCGCGACCCGCCTGTTCATCGAGGAGACGGCCAAGGCCGGCGTTTACGTCGCGGCCGAAGGGCTGGACGATCCCGGCCGGGGCGTCGTGGTGCACTTCAGCGACGAGGCCCCGGTGGTCACGGACGGGCCGTACGGAGAGACCAAGGAATTGTTCGGGGGCTTCTTCCTGCTCGACGTCGCCTCGAAACAGGAGGCGGTCGAGTGGGCCAAGCGGGTCCCGGCGGTCCCCGGGTCCAAGATCGAGATCCGGCGGGTGCCCGGGGAGGACGAGGTCCCGCAGGACAACGGGAAGTTCGTCAAGGAAGGGGCCTTGCGCGAGAGCAGCGGCCAGATCTGATGGGTACGGCCGACGTCGAGGCCGTCTGGCGGATCGAGTCGGCGCGGATCGTCGCCGCGCTGACCCGGTTCACCGGCGATTTCGGGCTGGCCGAGGACGCGGCCCAGGAGGCGGTGGCTGAGGCGCTGGTCTCGTGGCCGCTTGCCGCTCCGGCCAATCCGGCCGGCTGGCTGATGGCCACGGCCCGGCGGCGGGCGATCGACGCGATCCGCCGCCGGACCGCCCTGCAGGACCGGTACGCCCTGCTGGCGGCCGGCCCGGCGGTCGACGACGAAATCGACCCCGACAGGATCGACGACGACGTCCTGGCGCTGATGTTCGTCAGCTGCCACCCGGTGCTCTCTCGCGAGGCCCGGGTGGCGCTGACCCTGCGCGTGGTCGGCGGCCTGTCCAGCGAGGAGATCGCCCGCGCGTTCCTCGTGCCTGTGCCGACCGTGCAGGCCCGCATCACCCGGGCCAAGAAGACGATCGCGGCGGCCGGGGTGCCGTTCGAGCTGCCGGCGGCCGGCGAGCGCCGGGAACGGCTGGGCGCCGTGCTCAGCGCCCTCTACGTGATCTTCACCGAGGGGTCGACGGCCACGTCGGGCGATCGGCTGCTGCGCCCCGACGTCGCGTACGAGGCGATCCGGCTGGCCCGCACGCTGGCCGCGCTGCAGCCGGACGAGCCGGAGGTGCACGGCCTGCTGGCGTTGTGCGAGCTGACGGCCGCGCGCTTCCCGGCCCGGACCGGCCCGGACGGTTCGCCGGTCCTGCTGGAGGACCAGGACCGGCGGCGGTGGGACTTCTCGGCGATCCGCCGTGGGCTGGCCGCCCTGGCCAAGGCATCGACTCGCGGCCTCGGCCCCTACGGCCTGCAGGCCGCGATCGCCGCCGCCCACGCGTCGGCGCCCTCGGTCGAGGCGACCGACTGGGACCGGATCGTGGTGCTCTACGAGGCGCTCGGCCGGGTCGCGCCCTCGCCGGTGGTCGAGCTCAATCGGGCCGTCGCCGTGGCCATGGCCTCGGGTCCTGCGCCGGCCCTGGCCATCGTGGACGAGCTGATCGCCTTGGACCGGCTCCCCGGTTCGCATTTGGTTCCGACCGTACGCGGGGAGCTGCTGGCCCGCCTCGGCCGGCGACCGGAGGCGCGCGCCGAGCTGGAGCTGGCGGCCCGGCTGTGCGCCAACCAGCGCGAACGCTCGGTGCTGCTGCGCAAGGCGGCCGCGCTGGGCTGACTTCTCCAGCTCGGCCGGCCGGGATTCGAGCGCGCTTCGGATGCCGTCGATCGCGCCGGCCAGACGGCCAGGCGCAGCGGCGGCTCCGCCATGCCGGCGCCCGCGACGATCGCGTCGGCCACGTCGGCGAATCCCCGAACGCGGACGGCGGGAGCGCGGCGAACCCGGTGAGAAACTCGCCCACGGTTGGCCCGTAGACCTCGATCAGATCCCATAGGCCGGAACAATTGCCGCACATGGCCCCGGTCATCGCTGCGCAAGTGGGGTGGGCCTACATCAACTGCCCGATCCACGACGGGTTGGCGTTCCTGACTGCGCTCGCCCAAGCCGGCCCTCGCGACGCCTTCTACCTGCGGATGACCCACTGGGCAGCACCGGACTCGTGGCACGTGTCCGCCCGACCGATGGACAGGGCGACCTTCGACCAGCTGTGCGAGTCGCAGTTCGAGCTACGGCTCCTGTTGGTCCGCTTTCCGAGCTACGACCGCGCGGAGATACTGCGTCGGCTGACCGCCTACGAGGCAGGCCGACTTACGCCGCCAGGGCCGATCGATCGGTCAAGCATGGCTGCCAGGCACTTGGCATGATGCGCTACTTCATGCGCCCGGCTTCATGGCTGGTGCATGGTTGACGAACAGGCCAGTTACCGGCGCATGCGGTCTGCGGCAGAAGACTGCGCTCCGGCCGTCAACATCTGCGTGACCGGCTGCAGTACCGTCACGCCGTGCATTTCGTGTATCGCTCGCACTACGAGGGCCAGTTGAGCAAGCGGGTCCGGCGGCTGCCGGACGAGACCGTGCTGAATTGGTTCTGGCGAGGCTGGGACTGCGACGATCCGGAGTCCTGGGTCGAGAACGAGCTGGGCGGTGACGTGTACGGCCTCGATTCAATCTTCGAGGCGGTACGGAAGCATGGTCTGCCTCGGCCGGCAACGACCAGCGAGCTGCGCGAGCTCCTGCATGAGCACTTGTACGTCGAGGGTGACGAAGACTTTATCCGCCTCGACGATCACAGCCTCCGGGTACGGACCGAGGACGACGAGGTGGAACTGGCCTATTTCTTCCTCGATGACGAGGTGGTCGCGACCGCCCCCGACCGGTTGGCATACCTGCTCCAGTCGTGGCCGTTGCCCGGCGCGGAAGGTGAGTCGACATCGTTCGCCGCCGATGTGCCGGTGACGGTCGTTACGCCCGCCAGTACCGGTGACGCCAGCACGTACGCGGTGTTCCTCACGTTCTACGACGGTGAAAGCCTCGCCTGCTCCCAGCCGCTGGTATTCCCAGGTGTCAGGTTGCGGGAACTGGCCGGACATCTCCGGACTGCGGACCCCGACAGGGGTGCAGCATGGCCACCCGAGCTGCTGGTCTTGCGAGCACTCGTCGCACCCGAAGAAGACGCCATCAGGCCGGCGCTGGACCAGTGCAACAGATGGCCCGGCTTCAACCTCAACGCCGACCCGTGGCCCAACCTGCCCAACGACCACGACCCCGCTCACCGCCAAGCCATGGAGCTTCTTACAACGGGCGGATACGTCGACGGCCGACGCCCCGACGCATCGCGCATTGAAGTCGACGAACATCTCGCCCAAGTCATCATGCACTGTGGTCAGTCATTCGGGTACCAGCAGTGGTTCCTGTTCGACACCGTGTGGGCAGCCGCTCACCCCGACCTGGCCCAATCACTCCTGCGCTACAACAACCACTGGGATCCACTCGAGGACTGAAAGCAGCCGAGCCGTGAGCTCCCGATCGTCGGGACGAGCAGATGCTGATCGACGCACCTTCTCAGCGGCATGACAGCGCATGTGACCTTGGGGCAGCAGTGCCGGGTAGCGCCGCGCCCGGCGGACCGCACGGCACCGCCTCTTCTGGCAGGATCCGTCGGATGCGCAGACTGATGGTGCTCCTTCTCGTGATGGCTGTTGCCGGCTGCGGCGACGGTGACGCGACCGAGACGGGAGCCACCGAACAGTTCACCCAGG
>NZ_JAEMUW010000049.1 GCF_016598485.1 Micromonospora coerulea
CGTGGCAAGCGGCGGATATCGGGAACGCCAAACGGCCGTGACGGACATCCGACGACACGCCACTGCTTGAGCCGGTTGAAGCAGCGCTCCACCACGTTGCGCTGCTTGTAGATCACCTTGCCCAAGGCCGGTGGCCGTCCGCCGGCGTGCCGGCAAGGTGGGCCGCGGACGAGGCCTCCCGCAACAGCGGCGTCTTTCGCGCCCACCTACGCCAACTGCGGTTGGCTATGTCCTGGGTAGCGCAAACCGGTCTTAAGGGCCGGAACGGTCTGCGAGGATGTGAACGCCAGAAAGGGCATGGGTCTTCGTCACGGGGGAACGCAGATAAAGGCTGTCGTGTACGAGGGACTGAGGACGACGGCTGGACCAAGGTCCTGCTGCACCCCGGCGGTCGACGGTAGTACGGCAGCCGCCGTTTCAGATGTCGCTGGTAGAGCGGGTGGACGCTAGGCGGCTTGTTGTATCGGGCGGTGTGGGATGCCGGCGCCGTCCGCGCCGACCTACGCGCGTTGATCGTCGACCGGTTCGGTGAACCGGACGGTCGTGGTGGACACCGTCGGAGTGCAACGCCAGTACACCGGCACCGCCGAGCGGACGGGGGAGCCGATGGACAGCGATCGGGATCAGCGGGACGCCGAGGACGTTGAGGCCTCTGGCCTGCGCTCGGACACCGGCCGGGCGATCGGGTTCAGCGACGCCGTCTTCGCCATCATCATCACGCTGGCTCGTGCGCGACCTGCGAACCCCGGAGGTACCGCCGGGTGGGCTGCTGCACGCACTGCTCACCCGCTGGCCGGGCTACCTGGCCTACGTCACGTCGTACCTCTACGTGGCGGTGAACTGGCTGAACCACAAGAGCACCTTCCACCGGATCCGCTGCACCGACTGCGCGCTGCACTGGGCGAACCTGGGCGTGTTGTTCAGCGTGGCCCTGCTGCCGTTCGCCACCGCGGTGGTCTCCCAGGCGGTGGAGGCGGGCGACCGGTTCGACGAGGGCGTCGCGGTGGCGCTGTACGGGCTGGTCGCGGTGGTCCTCTCGGCGGCGTGGCTCTGGCTCTACCACTACCTCAGGCCGCACGGGAAGCCGCTGCAACGGCACGTCACACCGGGTCTTCGCCGTCGAGCGGCTCCGGGCGCTGCTCGGGATCATGGCCTACGCCGCGGCCGGCGTGGTCGGCTGGCTGGTCAACGTGCCGGCGGCGCTGGTCGTCCTGCTCCGGCTTCCGTTCTTCTACGGCCTGTCCAGCAACGGCTTCTACGACCTGCGGCGCAGGCTGCGCCACCGCTGAATCCGGCCACTTCACCACGACCGGGTGGCGGTAGGCCTCGGTGCCGACGCCGAGAGCGGAGCACCATGACAAGGCTCGGACTGCTCATGACGACCCGGTTGGTGACGACGGACGGCGACGAGCTCGGCGACCGGGGAGGAGCACCGATGACCCACAGTGAACAGCACCGCCCGGAGATCGTCGTCGGACTGGTGGCGACCCCGCCGGACCACCCGGCCCGGGTGGCCGCGCGGCTCACCGCCGAGCTGGCCGGCCGGCTCTCCGAGCGGGTGGACGCGCACGTGCGGTGGACCGTTCGGGAAGGCTGGGGTGAGGTGGCGCCGCGCCGCGACGGCGGCGTTGAGGCGCTGCTCGACGATCTTGCCCAACGGCGCACCGACGACCGGTGGGACGTCGCGATCTGCCTGACCGACCTGCCGCTGCACACCGAGCGGGCGCCGCTGGTCGCGCAGACCTCCGCCCGTCGCCGAGTCGCGATGGTGTCTCTGCCCGCGCTGGGACTGAGCCAGCTGCGAGCGGCCCGCGCGGCCGTTCCGGATCTGGTGAGCCGACTACTCACCGACGCTTCCGACCAGCGGGTGCCGCCGGCCGGTTGGGCACCGGCCGACATGGCAAGCCGGGTTCCCGCCGTCCACCGGGTGGTCGGCGAGGCCGACGCCGGGGAACTGGGCTACGTCGCCTCGCGGCTGATCGGCCGGGTGCGGCTGTTGACCGGAATGGTCAAGGCCAACCGCCCGGGGCGCGCCCTGCTGGGCCTGTCCAAGCTGCTGGTCGGCGCGTTCGGCACGGCTGCGTTCGCGCTCACCACGGACACCATCTGGCAGATGGGCGATGCGCTCGGCGGAATTCGGCTCGCCGTGATCATGGTGCTCGGGCTGACCGCGTTGGTGGCCTGGCTGATCGTCGCGCACGACCTATGGGAGAAACCAGACCGGGAGACACCGGCTGAGCTGGCCCGGCTGTTCAACCTGGGTACGATTCTCACCCTCACTCTGGCCACGGCGGTGTCCTACCTGGTGCTCTTCGCCGGAACGGTGCTCGTCGGGGCGCTGCTGATCGACACATCCGTGCTGGAACAGACTCTGCAGCGGCCGGTCGATTTCACCGACTACCTGACGCTCGCCTGGATCACCAGCTCGCTGGCCACCGTCGGTGGCGCGATCGGCTCCGGGCTGGAGAACGAGGAAACGGTGCGGGCCGCCGCTTACGGCTACCATCCCGAACCCGGCGGCTGGCGGGACGAGAGGGACGGGTAGCCCCACCGGGGGGGTAAGTGGGCGCATGCCCCGAGTCGCGACCGAACCGCCGAGGGACTGGGCCTCGCGACGCACGTCGGTGGGCGTGGCCGTCGGAGACCAGCCAGATGTCCCGCCGTGCCATGCGACCCCATGCCCCCTTTCAGTAGCGACCACGTACCTCCACCCCCAGCACCCTATTCGAACACACGTTCGATCCGGGAGGGGCTCCACTTGCGGCGTGACGGATCGGTGTCATTCGCTCCGCGAAGGGCCGGGATTCTCTGGTGGTCAGATCCCTGGAGCGGGTAGCTCAGGTGCGCGGCCCCGGGCGCGCCAAGCGTCCGAGCCGGCGATTCCGGCCAGTACCGCAGCGGCGGCGCCACCGGCGGCCAGGGGTGGCAGGTACCAGGTGGCCGGGATCAGGAGACCCAGGGCGAGCAGGCCGGCCAGCCGCGATCGGGAGATTCGGCTGAAGACCTGCAGTTCGAAAAGTGACCGCCCGGCCAGGAACAGCGCGGGCCCGCCGAGGATGGCGATGAGCCACTTCGGTTCGGGCCGGCCGAGCGGCTCCGTGATGTACAGCTCGAAGCCGACACCGGTCAGGAAGACACCGGCGATCATGAGCAGGTGAGTCCCAGCTACCGCCACGGACTGCCGGGCCGGGTTCCGGGCACCCGTGATGGCCACTGGCAGGACAGTGCCGGCCCGGTAGAAATAGACCCGCCAGAGCAACACGATGGCGACGAACGCCAGCCCGAACCCGACCGCATGCGGGGTGCCCAAGTTGCTGCCGCTGAACGCCTTGCCGGACACGAAGCCCGCCTCACCCAACGTGATCAAATAGAACTGCTGCAACCGCTCGGCCATGTGCTCGCCCGCGATCGGTGCGCCAGCCAATCGTTGGAAGTGCCTCGTGAACCCGATGTAGCCGATGACCAGCGCGAGGGTCCAGAGCACGGCGCGGAAACCCTCGCCGTGTACCAGCGCGCCCACGATCCACAGCACCGCGCTCACGGCAAGCGAGAGCAGCGCCGGGGTGGAGACCACTGGGAGGCGGAAGACCAGGAGGAGCAGCACGCGGCTTATCCGGGTCGCCACGTAGGCGCCGGCGAAGAGGAGAGCCCGCTGCTCGAACCCCTGCGGTACCGCGACGGACATCACCACGGCGCCTGCCATCGACATGAACACGACGGTCTGGATCACCAGCGATTCCGGACTTCGTCGGCTGGTAACCGCGACCGTCGACAGCCACAGGACCCAGAACGCCAGGAACAGCAGGAAGGTCTCCACCACCTCGCCGAACCATTGCTGACTCCCAGCGCCGAGGTCATGGATCAGCCGCAAGCTGAGCTGATTGAGCGCGAACACGAAGACAAGATCGAAGAGCAGTTCCAGGAAGGTCGCCCGCCGCCAGCCGGCTTGCTCGCGCATGAGCCGCTCGCCGCCGGGCTCACCCATCCGTCATCAGCCCGGCACAGAGGCCCAACCTAGTCACGGCGCTTCCTCCCGTATCACTCCATACAAACGAGCCAGGAACGACGGAAGCCACCCGCCACGGCAAGAACACCTAGCGCGATCTTGGGAAGCCACACTCGGCGGATGTCACCCAGGTCCTGATACCGATCCGTCACGCAGGTCCCGAGACCAGACAACGGCAGCCGGCGATGTCGGGCTCCACTTGATGCGTGACACATCGGCTTCACTTGACGCGTGATGGGTTACGCGCGATGGGCTGCCGCTGTTACACGGAGTTACTAGTCAGCCGGACGTCGGGGGCGGACTGACGGTCCCTGATGTGCGCGGTCAGCGGCAGATAAGTGCGTTGGGACTATTCGTAGCCGGTGGCGGCGGCGATGATCTCCGCGAACAGGGGCGACATGACGCCGGCAGGCGCCGAGCGGCGGAGGTCCCGTGAAAAATTCTTCTGGCATGGCGTCGGATCCGGGGCGAGTCGTTCGTAGAACAGGTGAGGCGGCCGGAGAAGGCCGCCGGGACAAGGGAGTCATGGGATGACGCGGTACTTGATCTCGTTCGGTGCCGGCGCGATGGACCACATCCCCGACGAGGAGATGCCCGACGTGGGCAAGGCCTCGCACGCGGTGGTCCAGGAGGCCGTGAACGCCGGCGTGTTTGTGTTCGGCGCCGGACTGGAAAGGCAGAGGGCGAGCGTCGTGGCCACTGACGGGATGGTCACCGACGGCCCTTACCCGGAGACCAAGGAGGTCATTGGCGGGTTCGTGGTCGTCGACGTGGCCTCACGCGAAGAGGCGCTGGCGTGGGCTGCCAAGATCGCCGTCGCTTGCCGCTGTGCGCAAGAGGTCCGGCAGCTCATGCCCGACCCGAAACAGACGCGATGCTCCGCCAGGCTGACAGGCGATGATGACATCCCGACGACGACTGATCGAGGGAGACCCGCCACGTTAGAGCAGGAGTTGCGTGGCCGCGGTTGACGACGCGGGTCTGCGCATCGACCTGAACTGGAGACGCGGGGCGGTGACCCCGGGGATCGGGCGTGGGACGAAGCCCGGTCCTCGGGCCTGGCCGATCCCCGCAACCAATGATCACTCAGTAAAGCGACAGCCACGCCCATCGCGGCGAGTGTGCCCGCTCATCGGCGAAGCGGAAAGGCCAGGCATCTCCGGCCGCCCCGCGTTCACAGCGGGTAGCCAACGAGCCAGGGCACATCGCGCGCAGGACCGCAGTTCGTTGCGGCCGGTTTGGGACGACGCCATTGCGTTGGCATTGACCGCGGGTGACGGGGCGGACCGCCTGTCGCTGGTCTGGCAGCCCACGCCAGGCTGCTACTCCCACTTTCACGACAGGCGACCTCGAACGTCATGATTTCCAGCAAGGTGGTCTTGGGTCGGCAGGACAGCAGTCGGCACGGCGAGGTGCCGAGGGAGGGCGAGGAGTCCCGGCAGCCGCTGCGTGGGGACCAGGCGGGGACCACACGCAGTGCGGGCGCACGGGCGGCGAGCCATTGAACGGCCCAAGACAATCCGAAAGGCGCTTGACGTGCGGGAGGGATTGACCCCACGTCCTGGGGGTCAAGGGGTCGTCGGTTCGAATCCGGCCGTCCCGACGCAGGTCAGAGGCCATCCGGGATTCTCCGGGTGGCCCTTTCTGATCTTGTACAGCAGCGAAGTGCAGCAACGGTTCATTGATCCAGGCTCTCGGCCGATTTCCCGCAGGGCTTGGCGGGTAGCCTTGGACGAGACCTGGCTGTAGATCTCCATCATGATCGAAAAGCCCGCATGTCTCAGGATCGCCATCCGATCCGGGGATGGACGTCCAGGTCGACCACCGGTGACCTGGTTCGGCGGCCTCGCCCTCACCTGCGAGGACGACGGCACCACCACACTTCGCACTGCCGTGAGGGACCAGGCCGAGCTGCACGGCCTGCTCACCAAGATCCGCGACCTCGGCGTTACCTCATCTCCCTCACGTCCATCGACGCCGCGCGCGACCCCGATTCCCAGGAACAGCAACACCAATAGACCGCCCGGGTCCACGCGACGGGGCCGACCCACGCCCCGATCACGTACTCCGGCGCGACCGCCACCATCCCGCCTCGACCAGGAGTGAATCCCATGGCTACCATCACTGCCGCCGCACCCGCTATCCATCCCGATCTGTCGCTGACCCGCCTGCACCTGATGCGCGCCGGCTACCTCCTGATGGGTGTCGGACTCGCCCTGGTGAAGTGGCCGCTCCTGCCCGACGTCGCCACCCTGCCGCTCTACGAGGGCGTGACGCTCTGCATGTTGACCGCCATGTCCCTCTTGGCGTTCCTCGGCCTGCGCTACCCGGTCAAGCTGCTTCCCGTGCTGCTCTTCGAGTCGCTCTGGAAGCTCTTCTGGCTCGCACTGGTCGCCCTCCCCCAAGCCATCACCGGTGACCTCGACGCGGCCACCACCGAGACCGTGGTCAGTTGCTCCCTGGTTGTCGTCATCCTCGCCGTCACCCCGTGGCGGTACGTGTGGCGGAACTACGTACGCGCCACCGGAACCCGGTGGCGGTGACCAGCCCGGGACCTCTCCGCTCGCACGCATCGCCTGGCCTCGAGACGCTTGCGAGGCGACCTGGGCAAACCTGCCGTGAGCATGCCGCTGGGCCACCGGACTACTGGGGATCAAGGGCTCGTCGATTCGAGTCTGGCCGTCCCGACCCAGGTCAGAGGCCATTCGGGATCTTCCGGATGGCCTTTCTGGTCTTGTACAGCAGCGAAGTACAGGAACGGCTCATTGATCAAGGCGCCCGGCGTCGCGGGCCGCTCGCGCCGCCGAACCTGGGCGGATGGCCCGCCGCCGCGCCTCTGGCCTTCGGCCGCCAGCGCGACGGTTGCAGCCCGCCGACGGCGCGACATACGACGAAGCCCCGGGCCGCCACGGGTAATGGCAGTTCCGGGGCTTCGATGTTGAGGGCGCGCGGCGGCCGTCGCGCCGCCGCGCCGTAGGGGCGAGTCACCACCGGCCGTGGTAGGGATGCGGCGCGGAGTGTGCGGGGCCGCCCCTCCGGGGTCAAGGGCGCTTCGCGTCGCTGGCGACGGCCCTGCGGGCCGCCCTTACCCCGGAGCCTCTGCGACCCCTCGGCTCGTTGTGGCTGTCGACGGAACGGGCGGAGGCGCTGGCTAGGGCGTTGCTCAGTTGCGCGGCAGCGATGAGGAACCAAAGCCGTCTGCGCGATTCGTGAGTGACTAACGGGGTGACGATCGGGCCGGACGCCGACGGACGAGCGTGGACTCCGGAGGACCCATTCGACGGCTCAGCGCAAGTGCAGCAGCAGGTCAGCGCTCCGCTTCTTATCGAGGATGTGCCCTCTCGTCGTATCTGTGTGACTGGCAGCGCGCCTTTCGCCGGGCCTTGACGATTGCCGCCGGGTGGGGGACTCGGGGCGGTTCAAAGTCACTGTTGAGACACCGAAGGGCGCATCCGCGAGGTAACTCTTCGACGACCGTCAACGTGCTGGTCAGGCTCCCGCTGCCCCAGTCAGCCCGTGACATGATTGCGCCATGGGGAAGCAGCAGGACGTTGGCGGGCCCGACCGTCACAGCGAGTCAGGTACCACCGCCCACCGTGCCACCGATGCCAGCGTCGACGAGCGGCTCGCCCTCGCGCAGAACCCCGCAACGCCACAGATGACCCTCTTCGAACTGGCGTCCGACCCTTCGGCCGTGGTCCGTAAGGCGGTCGCTGCCCGGACCGACGCACCCGCCCAGGCACTGCGGCCGCTGACCCGGGATCATGATCGTCAGGTCCGGGAGGCTGTGGCGAGAAATCCCTCGGCCTCGGTCGCCAATCTCTTGCGTCTCGTCAAAGACGCCGACCGGTGGGTCCGCTGGGCGGTCGCCGGCAACCCGGCTTGCGACGAGTCGGTTCGCCGGGTGATGTCCGAGGCACCCGACAAGGAGCTTCGTGGTCTCCTCGCGGAGATGCGGGAGTTGGAGCCTGGTCTGGCCGCCAGGCTGATCGACGACGTCTCACCCGAGGTACGGGAACGACTCGCCACTCACACCCACGACCCCGACGTGATCACCACCCTGATGGCCGACCGCACCGCCCGCGTACGCAAGGGGGTTGCCCGCAACCCGCGGACCACCGCCGAGCAGCGCAGGGTGCTTGCCCAGGACCCCGTGGCCGACGTCCGTGCCGCGCTGGTCCGCGCGGTCGAGCTGGACGAGGCGGATCTGGAACGCCTGGTTGACGACCGTTCGGTGCAGGTCCGACTGGCGATGGCAACATCCGAGGTCATCCCACCGCACATCCGGCGGGCCCTCGGTCGCGATCCCGACGATATGGTGGCCGGCGCGGCGCGGGATTTCCGCCCGGAAACTGGCAACTCCCCGGTGATACGGGCTCCACGCATCGGTCACCGGCCCTCCGGGACCGGCCCAGGTCGACCGGGCGACGCCGCGCGCTAAGGCCGACGGCATGTCCGCCACGGCCGATACAGGCCGGGCACGTTCCGCCACGGCGAACCCCGGGTTGGCGCATTCCCTCCGACCGGGTTCAACCGCGCCTGGGACGCCACCCCTCGCGGAGCACGAGCAGCGCAAGAACCTGACGCTGGGGCTGCCCGTCCTGGCGATCGGCGGGGCGGCGAGTTGGGCTGGGCGGGCCGCGGAAGGGCTCAGACCCGGCGCGGACGACGTGCAGGCCGCATCCCGGGGCGCCGGTCACTGGTCGCTGAGCAGGCTCCCGACGTGCTGGCCGCGCTGAACGGATTTCTGGCCCGTACCGGGAAGGAGCGGCGAGTGCCGCCAAGTCCTCGTAGCTCGGCATGGTCGCCGCCGGAAGGGGAAGGTCAGGGCCGCCAGCAGGACTGACCGAGGAGGATGCGCCATGACGGACACACCGGACACCGGGTCTGGTAGTGCCCAGCCGCCGGCCGGCGGGGGCTTCGCCGTCGTGGAGATGTTCACCTCCCAGGGCTGCAACAGCTGCCCTCCCGCGGAGGACGTGCTGTCCGAGATCGACCGCGACGCCCGGGAGCGCGGGGAACCCGTCTACGCTCTCGGCTTTCACGTCGACTATTGGGACCACCTGGGCTGGGCCGACCCGTTCGGCGCCGAGGCGCACACCCTGCGGCAGGAGGCGTACGCGCGCGCGTTCGGCTCCGGGGGGTTGTACACGCCGCAGATGATCGTCAACGGTTCCGTCGAGTTCGTCGGATCCGACCGTCGGCAGGCTTCGTCGGCGATCGCGTCCGCCCTGTCGGAGGCGGCTGCCACCCCGCTCGCGCTGTCGGTGGTAGACGCCGCCGAGGGCACGGGCGGCGGGCGTCGGGTGGTGGTGGAGTATCAGGCCGGGCGACTGCCCGCGCGGGCGATGTTGAACGTGGCCGTCGTGGAACGCGGCCTGGAGAACGACGTGCCCCGAGGTGAGAACGCCGGGCGGCGCCTGCGGCAGGACAACGTGGTGCGTGCCTTCACGTCGACGCCGCTGAATGTGGAGCGCGGGCGGGTCGAACTCGAGGTGCCGTCAGCTGTCGATCCTCGACAGGCCTCGCTGGTCGGCTACCTCCAGAACGACGGTGACAAGACCATCGTCGGCGCCGCGTCCGCCGAGGTGCCCGCGGGACTACGGACATGACCAGGCAGCTTGCTCCTATCACCGCGGAGCGGTGGGTGAACCGGTCGTCGACCCTTTCGGCCCATGATGCGTGGCCTGATGTACGAGCACCCGGACGGAGGGCGGAGCGATGACCGACACGACTGAGAAGGCGATTCTGGCCGGCGGCTGCTTCTGGGGAATGCAGGATCTCATCCGGAAACGCCCCGGCGTGGTCGCCACCAGGGTCGGATATACCGGCGGGGACGTGCCGAACGCGACGTACCAAAACCATGGTACCCACGCCGAGGCGATCGAGATCATCTTCGACCCCGACAAACTGTCCTATCGTGACCTTCTCGAGTTCTTCTTCCAGGTCCACGACCCGACCACGAAGAACCGTCAGGGCAACGACGTAGGAGTCAGTTACCGGTCAGCCATCTTCTACACGGACGAGCAGCAGCGGCGGGTCGCAGAAGACACGATCGCGGACGTCGACGCCTCCGGACTGTGGCCGGGCAAGGTGGTCACCGAAGTCAGTCCTGCCGGCCCTTTCTGGGAGGCCGAGCCGGAACACCAGGACTACCTGGAACGCAATCCCGGCGGTTACACCTGCCACTTCGTCCGGCCGGACTGGAAGCTCCCGCGTCGAGGGGAGAGCGCCACGTAGTGGCCAGCCCGGCCGTCCGGAATCACTCGAACGAAAGGGAGACCCTCGTGGCTGTCAAGACTGCGACGCCGACCGGCACCAGCACAGACATCCGGCCGTTCCGGATCGAGGTCCCAGAGGCGGACCTCGAGGCGCTGCGCGCGCGCATCTCGGCCACCCGCTGGCCGGAGAAGCAGACCGTCGACGATCAGTCGCAGGGCGTGCCGCTCGAGACGAGCCAGGCGCTCGCGCGCTACTGGGAGAAGGAGTACGACTGGCGCAAGGTCGAGGCGAGGCTGAACGCCCTCCCGCAGTTCATCACCGAGATCGACGGGCTCGACATCCACTTCATCCACGTCCGATCGAAACACGAGAACGCCCTACCGCTCATCGTCACGCACGGCTGGCCCGGCTCGGTGATCGAGCAGCTGAAGATCGTCGGCCCTCTGACCGATCCCACCGCGCACGGCGCGGACGCGTCCGACGCCTTCCATCTGGTGATCCCGTCGATGCCCGGCTACGGTTTCTCCGGCAAGCCGAGCACGCCCGGCTGGGGCCCCGAGCGCATCGGACAGGCCTGGACCGAGCTGATGAAGCGTCTCGGCTACACGCAATTCGTCGCGCAGGGCGGCGACTGGGGCGCACTCATCACAAACGTCATGGGTCTGCAGGCGCCCCCGGGCCTGCTCGGCATTCACACCAACATGCCTAGCGCGGTGCCGCCCGACATCGATGCACTGTTCCAGTCCGACATCACCGGAGCGAACAACGCACTCGCCTCGCTTCCGTCCGGCCTCTCCGACGAGGAAAAGCGGGCGTGCGAGCAGCTGGACTTCTTCTGGAAGCATTCCGCCTACGCTCTCCTGATGGGGACGCGCACGGAGACGCTGACCGGGTTAGCGGATTCGCCCATCGCTTTGGCGAGCTACATGCTGGACCATGACGCGGCCAGCCTGGAACTGTTCTGCCAGGCCTTCGCTGGACAAGCCGGCGGCATCACGCGCGACGACATTCTCGACAACATCACGCTCTTCTGGTTGACGAACACGGGAGTATCCGCGGCTCGCATCTATTGGGAGAACAAGCTCTCCTTCTTTTCCGCCAAGGGGGTGTCCGTCCCGGCCGCGGTGAGCGTCTTCCCAGATGAGCTCTACGAGACCCCGAGGAGTTGGGCGGAGCAGGCGTATCCGAATCTCATCCACTACAACAAGCTCGACAAGGGCGGGCACTTCGCCGCCTGGGAACAGCCGCAACTTCTGTCCGAAGAGGTCCGCACCGCATTCCGGTCGCGCCGTTAGCTGACCGAGCCCGTACGTCCGCATGCCTGGCTCCGCGGGCGACCGCGTGGCTCAACCCCGAGCCATTCGGCCCCGCCGAGCGGCGCGGCCACGTCGTCCTGGTGGATAACTGACCTGGAGCGTCGCAGGCGCGGTACTGCGCGCCGACCTCGCCGCCTCAGCAGCCGCTCGCTGATCTCGCCGTACTGATCCGGTGCCCCCCATGTGCTGGAGGCACGGGATAAGGTCAGCGACCATGACCAACACGAGTCGGCACCTCGGGCTGGGGCACGGTAGCGCGTTCGGCGAGCGCGGTATCGCCAAACGACTGGGCACGCTTGGCCGCGCCACCCCGCTCACCGGCCGGCGGCTGCTCGACGTCGGATGCGGTGACGGCACCTACACGATGCGGTTGGCCGGCGCGTTCGAGCAGATCGAGGCGATCGACATCCAGCGTGATCGGTTGGAGCTGTTTCGGGAGCGGCTGGCTGGCGACCCGGCCGCGGCGGACAAGATCACCATTCGCGAGCTGTCGGTGACCGAGCTTGACTATGCGGACCGGAGCTTCGACCTGGTCACCGCGATCGAGGTTGTAGAGCACGTGGACGATCTCGACGCTGCCCTCCGGCAGGTGCACCGGGTACTGACTCCGGGCGGCCGGCTCGCGCTGACCACGCCGAACCGCTGGTTCCCGTTCGAGACGCACGGCTTCTTGGTGCGCGGAAAGCGGTATCGACCATCTCGCGGCCCGTTCCTGCCGTGGCTGGTGCCACTGCACCGGCGGCTGGCCGATGCCCGTTCGTTCACCGCGCGCGGCCTGACCGGACAGCTGCGCCGGGCTGGGCTCGAACCGGTGGCGCTGGACTACATCATGCCGCCGTTCGACCGGTCCGGGCTCGGCCGCCGGATCCGCCCAGTCGCCGATGCGATCGAGCGGTCACCGCTGAAGTTCTTTGGGATGGCGCTGGTCGTGGTCGCCCGCAAACCTGACTAGTGAGCGAGCCGACTTCGCGTACCGGCACGAGGAGCTTGCCTGGGCGCCGCTGACTGGTAGCCGGGGGTCAAGGGTCGCCTCGGATCGGGCTGTCTCGACCCCGAGAACCGAGAACATCTCCGGCTACTCAGCGGCCGGCGTGGCGGCGCCGTTCCCGGCGGGCCGCCAGCAGGTTCCACCCGATCGCGACCGACAGGGTCAGCACCACCACCAGCAGGGTGAGCCAGAGCGGCAGCTTACCCACCGGCGTTTCGGCCAGGATCAGCTTCACCCCGGCGAACGCCAGCAGCACCGCCAGCCCGTAGCGCAGGTGGCCGAAGTGCCGCAGCAGCCCGGCCAGGCAGAAGTACAGGCTGCGCAGCCCCAGCACCGCGAACGCCGTCGCCGTCCAGACGAGGAACGTGTTGGTGGTGATAGCCAGGATGGCCGCCACGGAGTCGACCGCGAAGACCACGTCGGTCGCCTCAACGGCGACCAGCGCCACCAGCATCAGCGTGGCTCGCCGCTGGCCGTCGACCCGGACGGTGAACCGGCCGCCGTGGTACTGCTGCTCGGTCGGCACCATCCGCCGGAAGAGCCGGACCGCGATATTGCGGTCGGGATCCACGTCGGGCTCGCCGCGTACCGCCAGGCGCCACCCGGTCCAGATCAAGAAGGCCCCGAGCACGAACCCGGCCACCGCCAACCGGTCCAGCAGCTCCGCTCCGGCGAAGATGAAAACCAGCCGAAACGCGAGCGCCCCGACGACGCCCCAGAACAGCACCTTGTGCTGGTATCCGGCGGGCACCCGGAAGTAGCCGAACAGCAGTGCGAAGACGAAGACGTTGTCGATGGAGAGCGCCTTCTCCAGCAGGTAGCCCGAGTAGTACGCGACCGCCGGCTCGCCGCCCCACCCCAGCCAGACGATCAGGCCGAAAGCCAGTCCGGCGGCAATCCAGACGCCGCTCCAGATCAGCGCTTCCCGCAGCTCGATCACGTGGTTGTCGCGGTGGGAGAGCACGTCCACCGCGAGCATGACGGCGATGACAGCGCCCACTGCGGCCCAGGCCCAGAGCGGAGCCGCGAACATCCCCTGGTCCATCAGACGGCCTCCGCATTCACCCGAGGCATGGACGCGGCTGTCACCGCCATAACAACCGGATCAGGCAAGCGGCTACTGTGCGAGCGGAGCGGTCAGCGAGACAACCGTTTCTTCCGTCGCCGTGACGCACCGTGGCTGATCTTAGCTAGCGATCACGGCGCACCGGTGGTTGCTTCATCGGCGTCACCCATCCGGGGCGCTTCGCCGCCCGGATCATGGCCGCGGGGCCGGCGGCAGCAGTCCGTGCAGGACCAGGGCCGACAACGCGTCGGCTGTCCGGTCCCGGTCGCGCGACGCGGTCGGTGCGGCGGCGGGGTCGAGCCGGTCGGCGACCGGGTTCTGCGTCAGGGCCAGCGCCGGGCCGACGATCGCGAAATAGAGGATGTGCGGGGCTACGCGTGGGATGCGGCCCGCCTCGACGAGGGCCGTGACCGTCGGTGTGATGCTGTCCCAGAACGGCTGGATGAACCGCTGGTGCAGGTAGTCCAGGCGGTCGGAGTCGCGAGTGAACTCGTCGGCGATCAGTCGGCTCGCGTCAGGATGCCGAGGACGTCGTACGTGGCATCCGGGCGGCCGGCGGCATCGCGGTCGCCGCGCCGGCCGACATCGCCGACGCCGCGCAGCTGCGCGGGCTGTTCGACGTCGCGGAGGCGGAGTTCGGCCACCTCGACATCGTGGTGCTCAACGCCGCCAACACGACCCACGGCACGATCGCCGACACGTCCGACGAGCAGTTCGACGCGATCTTCGCCACGAACGTGCGGGCGGGATTCATCGCGCTGCGCGAGGCCGCGATCCGACTCCCCGACGGCGGGCGGATCGTCGCGATCTCGGCCGGGCTGACCCTGATGCCGCGCCCCGGAACCGGCATCTACGCGGCGAGCAAGGCCGCCGTGGACCACCTGGTCCGGGTGCTGGCCAACGAGGTGGGCGCCCGTGGCATCACGGTCAACAGTGTGCTGCCCGGCGCGGTCCTGACCCCGGCGCTGCTCAACGCCGGGCAGGCCGTCATCGACGCTGAGGTCGCGAAGACGCCGCTCGGCCGGGTCGCCCAGCCGGAGGACATCGCCGACATCGTCCGCTTCCTGGTCTCCGAGCAGGGCCGCTGGATCACCGGCCAGACGATCGGAGCCGGCGGCGGGATGTTCTGACCCGCCGCGCCTCCCCCGTCGATCTCGGACTTGCCGCGGCGACATGGCCTCACCTACAGCGGTTGTCGCCACGACAAGTCAAAGATCGCGGGCAGGTCGTCGGCGGCGTGGCGGACCAGGGTCGGTCCCAGGTGGTTGCCGGCGATTGTCTCCGCAGCTCAAAGCGGATAGATCAGCGGGCCAACGGGGCGTGACAGCGCCCGGGGGCCAAGATTGGCTACCTGACGTCGATGGGCGGATCGCGACGGAGTAGCAGCTCTGTCGCGGGATCCGCGGGAGATGGAGCGTCGCCCGTCGCGGGCGGTTTGGCAGGCAGAATGGTCAGACCGGCAGCGATCACACCGAGGGCCACGGTAGCCGCGGCGCACAGGAGCAGCGTCTCGCGGGCGCCGATGGTGGTCACCAGAGGGCCGCCGAGCATGGTGCCCAGCGGCACTGCCAGTACGGTGACGGCGCCGTTGGCGGCCAGGACCTGGGGGAGCTTCGCGGTCGTGGTGCTGCCCTGGAACAGTGCCATCGACGTGGACATGTACGGAGCCCAGATCAGGCCCGCGAGGGCGAAGGCCGGCAGCGACAGGCCGAGCGGCGCGCCCAGGCCGAGGGGCAGCATGGCGGTGCCGAACCCGACCACGATGCCGATGGTGGTGGGCCACAGCGACCAGCGGCGTAGATGGCCGGCGGCCAGGCTGCCGACGACGCCGCCGATACCGAACGCTGTGTAGTAGCTGCCGAGCACCGTTGCGGAGGCGTGCAGATCCTCGGCGACGCGGATGGGCATGGCCACGTACACCGGCCCGAAGAGGAAGAAGAACGCGAAGGTCAGCGCCAGCAAGCCGAGCAGGGATGAATTGTGGCGGATGATGTTGAAGCCGGCGGTGCGCGAGGCCGCGACCGCTGTCGGGCCGGTGGGGTCGGCAGCGGGAATGGCGAGGCGGTAGGTGACGGCCAGGACGGCGAAGGTGACCGCGTCGATCGCGATGACCCAGACCGGACCCGCCCAGCCGATGAGGATGCCCGCCAGCGGAGGGCCGACGATGGTGGCCACCCCGGAGATGGTGCTGAGCGCCGCGTTGGCCGGTAGGTGGTGCCGTTGGGGGAGGAGTTCGGCGATCAGGGTGAAGCGCCCGGCGGAACCCCACGAGTGCAGCAGCGAGGACGCGGCGAGGAGGGTCACGTACAGCCCGATGTTCAACGCGCCGGCCAGGTAGGCGGCGGGGATCGCCGCGAGTGCGGCGGCCCGCAGGATCGCGTCCCAGCCGGCGAGCTGGGCGCCGCTTCGACCGCTCAGGAGCCGGCCGAAGATCACGGTTCCGGCCGCACTCGGCAGGGTGTACGCCGCCACCGCGATTGCTATCCAGGTGCCGCGCTGAGTCTGCGGCGCGAGCTGTAACGCCAGCCAGGTCACCGCAACCAGCGCCATGCCGTCGCCGAGGGCGGACACCGCCAATCCGGGCAGGACACGCCGCAGCAGAGAGTGACTGACCACCGGCCAGTAGGGCGAGGAACGCGGAAAACGGGGCGTCACGGTGTCGGGCGGCATATTGCCACCTGACACGCGCACGTCGCTCAGATCAACGAAATCGCCTGTGGGCAGAAGTCGAGCGCGGCACCGGCTGGCAGCACCCGCCCGGCAGCGTGGTCAGCGGTGGCGACGGATGCGTTCCCAGGTGCTCGGCGGTTCCATACCGGTACCGGTGCGCAGCGCCGTGCCGACCGGCTTGCCGCCGCCGGCGTAAACAGTGAGCTGGCCATGTTCCGCGCCGGCCGCGACACGCGACGGCACAGCCGGGATCCGGGCATCGAGCCGCACCCGCAGGCCCCGCCAGCCGACCACCTCGACCTTCTTGGCGGCGTTGATGGTGGTACCGGTGCCCAGCGGGCCGCGTACGGTGGCAACCTGCTCGCCAGCTTCGATCAGAGTGTGGACGGCGAGGGCGGCCACCGCCGACCGCAGCAACGACCGGGTCACCGCGAATACCCGGTCCAGCTGGACCGGGGTGCTGGCGCCGGGCTGGCCCAGTACGGCACCGATAATGGTGAGCTTCCGGCCCCCGACGTTGACCACCGCCGCGAAGACGAGGCAGCCGCCGGCCTCGTCGGTGGAGCCGGTCTTGATCCCCACCACGCCGTTGCGGCCGACCAGCTCGTTGTAGTTCTTGACCGTACCGGCCACCGGCAGGGTCGCTTGCTTCTGCTTGACGATCTCCGCGAACGCCGGCAACGCCATCGCCTTGCTTGCCAGGATCACCTGATCCCGGGCCGTACTCACGGTGTCGGGGTCGAGGCCGGAGGGGTCGGTGTAATGGGTGCCGGACATGCCGAGTTGGTCCGCGGTGGCGTTCATCTTCGCCACGAACGCGGCCACGCTGCCGGAGTCCCAGGCGGCGAGGATGCGCGCCATGTTGTTCGCTGACGGCAGCATTATCGCCTGCAGCGCCTGCCGTTCGGTGATCACCTCACCGGCGCGCACCTCGACGAGCGACTCGCCGCGCGCCTTCTCCGCCGGGTACGCGGCGGCGTGCGCGGCGCTGACCGTCAGCTCCGGTCCCTGCTCGCCGGCGGCCAGGGGGTGCTCGGTGAGGATGACGTAGGCGGTCATCACCTTCGTCACGCTCGCGATCGGCAGCGGCTTCGACCCGCCGAAGGTGCCGAGCGTGCCCAGCCCGTCGACCGAGATCATCGCCTGGCCCGAGCGTGGCCAGGGCAATCGCGGCGCCGTACCGGGGATGGTCATCGACGCGGGCAGCGTCAGCTCGACCGTAGGTGTGGGCAGCGGGTGCCGCAGCGGCGCAACGGCATACAGCGCGCCGCCGAGGAGCAGCAGCGCCAGCAGACCGCCCAGCAACCACGGCAGGCGCCGCCGGCCCTGCCGCACGGATGGCGCTGGCGGGATCCGGGCGAACTCCACGGTCTGCATGTCCGTCGGACCGCGCATCGGCGTTTCCTCCCCCGTGACAAAACGCAGCACGGTAGCAGGTCTGGTGGCGTCCTGCGGCCGCACCGTACGCCGACGGCAAATCGGCAGATCCCAAGGGCAGCGCCGGTCGGCCAGGTGCCGGACGGCCCGCTCAGCCCGTCCCGGATCGGACAGGATGAGCGGGCCGGATCCGACTCAGGCGAAGTCGAACACGAGCGGGAAGGCGAGGACGACTGTCCAGGCCCAGACGGCGTACACGATCATGTAACGGGTCTGCCAGCGCTCCAGGCGGGCGAAGGGCATGCGGCCACGCACGAAGCCGAGGAACAGCCATGCCGACCACGCCAGGTTCGTGAGCAGGATGACGTTCTCGCCCAATGCCGCCGTCTTGTTGGGGCTGAAGCCCCATTCGGTGATCCGGCCGGTGATCGCCACCAGCACCATGACGTCGATGATCAAAGCGCTGACGACGAGCGTCAGCTGCAGGCGGTCAAAAAGACCGGGTCGGGCCGCGAGGTCACGGGCGGAGATGGCATACAACAGCAGGCCCAGCACGATGACGAGCAGCAGGTCGAACAGGATGAGCACATCGCGCTCGACGTCGATGCCGTTGTTGGTCCAGATGACGGCGACCAGGAAGGCCAGCAGGGCGGCCGCGAAGAGCGGTGTGAAGACCCGGGTCAGCACCGGCGCCATGTTCTCGATGACGCTCTGCTTGGCCTCCACCAGCCATGCCGACACGATGACCGCGGCCATGGCGCCGCACGGCAGCAGCCACGATTGGACGAATCCCTCGGCGTCGAGGCCGATGGCCTTGAAGGCGTTCAGCGTGAAGGCCGTGAGCACCCCGCCACCAAGTCCGATGAGGACGAAGTAGATCAGCCACTCCCCGGTGAACCGGATGAAGTCCATCCGCCGCCGGTCTGAACGCCACTCACCGCCCACGTAGGCGACGCCGACAACCAGCCACAGCGCGAGCGGCAGGTGGATCCCCGTGAGCACAATGGACTGCGAGTCATCGGCCAGCGGATACGCGTTCGCGGCGACCGCGCCGAGAATGAACAGCAACGCGAGTACCCCGATGACCCGAAGACCGACCCGGCGTTGCCAAGCGAAGTACGCGGCCAGCGCGGGCAGCGCGAAGAGACTGAAGTTTCGCGCGTAGAAGGTGGAATCGTCCCCTGAGATGTCAAGCCCGAACCAACCCGGCACCTTGATCGCGAGCGCCGCGGCGGCCGCACAGAGCACCATGACCAGCAGCTCGCGACGGGAGCGGGCGGCGGCGGACGTATCCGGCTCCCCGGGCAGCACGAGCTGCTTCCACAGCCGCTCGGAATGCTCGCGGGCGAACTCCCGGGACAGCTCATCGAGGCTGCCCATGCGCTTGACAGCGATGAGGAACGCCTCGTCGGCTTGCAGGCCCGCCCCGGTCAGCTCGGTGATCCGGCTGCGCAGATGGTCTTCCAGCTCCTCGGCGTCGGTGTGGTGCAGCTCCCGGCGGCGCTGCGTGTAGGCGCGCCACTGGGCGATCTGGCCCTCGAGATCGTTGTCGCTGTCGGCGATCATCGTCCCGCCTCCCAGGCCAGTGCGGGGATCGGCTTGATGGATTGTGCCGTGCTCCAGACGCCCCGCAGGGCGTCGACGACGGCGGCCCACTGCCGGCGCTGCTCGACGAGCTCGGCCCGACCCTGGTCGGTGATGCGGTAGTACTTGCGGCGGCGTCCCCCGGGCGGGGTCTCCCAGGCCGACTCGACGTGACCTACCCGCTCTAGGCGGTGCAGCAGCGGGTAGAGCAGGCCGTCGGTCCACTCCAGCTGCCCGCCCGACAGTTCGTTGACCTGCTTGAGGATTGCGTAGCCGTAGCTCTCGCCGTCGGCGAGGATCCCCAGCACGAGTGGCGTCGCCGAGGCCGCGACGAGGTCTTTGGTGATATGCATGTGATCGCCTAACCCTAGGACTGCAATGCATAGTAGTTCTAGGTATAGCGATCGCGCAACGCTGCCTGGCGATCTGCGTCTAGGTGTCGCGGCTTCGGCCGCGCGCAGGTCACGGCTTCGCCGATCCCGGGCGGCCGGTCCCGGTCGTGACCGGCGGCCCC
>NZ_JAEMUW010000004.1 GCF_016598485.1 Micromonospora coerulea
CGGCCGGACGATCATGCCGGTGCCGTGTTAGGGGCGGACTCCGTCGTGACGGAGGGTGCGCCCGTGATGACTCGGCTCGCCGCCGTACTGACCTGGGGCGTCGGGGTGGGCGGCCCGGATGGCGCGGGTGGACCCCGTCGCATAACGTGCCCGTCGTGGACGGACGACGGAGCTTTCCCGAGGATCAGCAGGGGGCGCGCTGGAGCGACCCTGGGTACGCCGAATCGGACTGGCGCGCGGCGGGCGACCCGCGCTACCGCGACGACGACTTCCGGACGCCGGAGCAGCGCGCCGGCGCCGACGAGGGCCGCTACGGCGACCCGACGACTTCCCGGTACGGCGATTCGGGACGCTTCGGTGCGACCGACCCGCTCGGTGACGGACAGCCGGAGGGCGAGGGTTACCGGCCGTCCCGGTCCCGCCGTGCGGAGGACCCGGCCGAGATCTCCGGTGAGCTGCCCGGTGAGCGCGGCGGCCGGCGGGCGGCCCGGGAGGGCGATCCGCTCGCCACCGGTGTCCGGGAGGGCGCGGCCGGGCTGGACCCGCTCGCCATGGACCGGACCTCGGACGCGCAGCGACCCGCCCCGCTCGGCGGCTACCCGATCGTCGAGCCGACCCACGCCGCTCCGCCGCCGTTCATGGTGGGGGAGCGCCCGAGCGGCCCGAGCCACGGCGGTCCGATCCCGCTCACCGTCGGCGACCGCCCCGGCGGTCCGGGCGCGATCTCCGAGCCGGGGGTGGGGCCGGCCCCGCACCCGCTGGAGATGCCGACCGGCCCGATGCCCGCGGTCGGGCCCCGGCTGGACGCCCCGCCGGCCGGCGACGGCGTCTACCGGACCCGCCGGCCGGCGCTGGCGGTGCTCCTCGTCGTGCTGACGATCGTCTTCGAGATCCCGGCCCTCCGGGTCCTCCTGCACGGCCTGGTCGGCGACCCCGTCTCGGCCTCCGACGTGGTGGTGGGGACGTTCCTGGTGGCCGGGCTGCCGATCTTCGCCGCCGGCCTGTACGGGCTGCGCACCGGTGGGCTGGCCCTGGCCGACGGCAGCCGTGGCTGGCTGCGCCCGCCGACGGCCTACCTGACCGTGGGGCTGGTGCTCTTCGTCGCCGCCGCGCTCGGCGCCGGCTGAGCCGCGTCCGGGCCGGCAAGGACGCCGGGGACCGTCCGGGGCGTACGCCCGGAAAGTGACGGTCCGGGGCGTTCCCGCACCCCGGGACTGGCGGGCGGAGAAGGCGCGTACACTGGTCGACTGGCGACCGCCTCGCGCGGTCGACCTCGCGCGCCCTCTCCACGTTCCTCGTGGGGCGACGGCCTCCCTGGTCCCGATCCTGTCGGGCCCGTCACGGCCGCCGACCGGGCGCCAGGACGCCCGGCCGCCGGCCGGGCGGGACAACCAGGGAACACGAGGAGTACCCCACCATGGCCGTCGTGACCATGCGTCAGCTGCTGGAGAGCGGTGTCCACTTCGGGCACCAGACCCGGCGCTGGAACCCGAAGATGAAGCGCTTCATCTTCACCGAGCGCAACGGTATCTACATCATCGACCTGCGCCAGACCCTGGACTACATCGAGAAGGCGTACGACTACGTGCGCACCACGGTGGCCGAGGGCGGCAGCATCCTCTTCGTCGGCACCAAGAAGCAGGCCCAGGAGGCCATCGCCGAGCAGGCGACCCGGGTCGGCCAGCCGTACGTCAACCACCGCTGGCTCGGCGGCATGCTGACCAACTTCCAGACGGTGTACAAGCGGCTGCAGCGGATGAAGGAGCTGGAGGGCCTGGGTGACCTGAGCGGCACCGCCGCCGGCTACACCAAGAAGGAGACGCTGCAGCTCTCCCGGGAGAAGATCAAGCTGTCCCGCACCCTGGGTGGTCTGCGGGACATGCAGAAGCTGCCGGCGGCAATCTGGGTGGTCGACACCAAGAAGGAGCACATCGCCGTCGACGAGGCCCGCAAGCTGGGTATCCCGGTGATCGCGGTGCTGGACACCAACTGCGACCCGGACGAGGTCGACTTCCCGATCCCGGGTAACGACGACGCCATCCGCTCGGCGGAGCTGCTGACCAGGGTCGTGGCCGCCGCCGTCGCCGACGGCCTGATCGCCCGTTCCGGCCGTCGCCGGGGTGGCGACGAGAAGCCGGAGCCGGGTCAGGTCGGCTCCGACGAGCCGCTGGCCGAGTGGGAGCGCGAGCTGCTGGAGGAGCCGAAGAAGGCCGACGAGCAGCAGCCGGCCGTGCAGCAGCCGGCCGTGCAGCAGCAGCCGGGCGAGCAGCCGCAGACCGAGCAGCCGGCGGCCGCCGCCGCGGAGTGATCGCGCGCCGCGTCCCCACCGTCCGATTTCGCGGTCGGTGGGGCGCGGCGGGTACGCCGGGCACATCCGGCCCGGATTCGGGTAACCCGGCAGCCAGACCATCCCACCGCAGTCTCAACACCGAAGAGAGAGTCATGTCCAACTTCACCGCCGCGGACGTCAAGAAGCTCCGCGACCTCACCGGCGCCGGCATGATGGACTCCAAGAAGGCGCTGACCGAGGCCGAGGGCGACTTCGACAAGGCCATCGAGATCCTGCGCGTCAAGGGTGCCAAGGACGTCGGCAAGCGGGCCGGCCGCACCGCCGCGAACGGCCTGATCGCCCACTCCGGCAAGGCGCTGCTCGAGCTCAACTGCGAGACCGACTTCGTCGCCAAGAACGACGCCTTCATCGCCCTGGCCCAGCAGCTCGTCGAGCACGGCGAGCGCAGCGGCGTCAGCACCGCCGAGGAGCTGCTCGCCAGCTCGATCGACGGCAAGCCGGTTGCCGAGCTGATCCAGGAGCAGTCCGCCAAGATCGGCGAGAAGCTGGTGCTGAACCGCTTCGCCAAGCTGGACGGCAACGTCGCGGTCTACCTGCACCGCAAGAGCCAGGACCTGCCGCCGGCCGTCGGCGTGCTGGTGGAGTACGCGGGCAAGACCGACGAGGCCGGCGACGCCGACGCCCGCGGTGTCGCCATGCAGGTCGCCGCCATGCGGCCGAAGTACCTCACCCGGGACGAGGTGCCGGCCGAGGTCGTCGAGTCCGAGCGGCGCATCGCCGAGCAGACCGCCCGCGAGGAGAACAAGCCCGAGGCCGCGCTGCCGAAGATCGTCGAGGGTCGGGTGAACGCCTTCTTCAAGGACTATGTCCTGGTCGAGCAGGCGTCGGTGGCCGACAACAAGAAGTCGGTGAAGCAGATGCTGGCCGAGGCCGGCATCGAGGTGACCCGCTTCCTGCGGTTCGAGGTCGGCCAGGCCTGAGCCGCCAGCTCGGGCGCGTGACGCGCCCGTGGGCAAGCAACGTCGATGAGGAGGCCGCCGGTGTACGTGACAGGCACCGCGGCCTCCTCGTCACATAGGGTCGGCAGCGGCAGTTACGTGGTACGCGGCGCACGCGAGGTGCGCGACGGGAAGGGCGGGGCGGATGACGCAGCTTGTGAGTGACCGGAGCCTGGCGGCGGATGATCCGACCGCCCCACCGCCCGGCCGGGCCCGTCGGGTGGTGCTGAAGCTCTCCGGCGAGGTCTTCGGCGGCGGCGCGATCGGCGTCGACCCGGACGTCGTGCAGGCCATCGCCCGACAGATCGCCACCGTGGTCCGCCGCGGCGTGCAGGTCTCCGTGGTGGTCGGCGGCGGCAACTTCTTCCGCGGCGCCGAGTTGCAGAAGCGCGGCATGGACCGGGCCCGGGCCGACTACATGGGCATGCTGGGCACGGTGATGAACTGCCTGGCGCTCCAGGACTTCCTGGAGAAGGAGGGCATCGAGACCCGGGTGCAGAGCGCCATCACCATGGCCCAGGTCGCCGAGCCGTACATCCCGCTGCGGGCCATCCGGCACCTGGAGAAGGGCCGCGTGGTGATCTTCGGCGCGGGCGCCGGCATGCCGTACTTCTCCACGGACACGGTCGCCGCGCAGCGGGCGCTGGAGATCCGCGCCGACGTGGTGCTGATGAGCAAGAACGGGGTGGACGCCGTCTACACGGCGGATCCCCGGATCGACCCGACGGCGAGCAAGCTGGACTCGATCACCTTCTCCGAGGCGCTCCGCCGCAACCTCCGGGTGGCCGACGCCGCGGCGTTCAGCCTCTGCATGGAGAACGGCCTGCCGATGCTGGTCTTCGGCGCCCAGGGCGACGACACCATCGTCCGGGCCGTCAGCGGTGAGAAGATCGGCACCCTGATCACCGCCTGAGCGGCCCCCGCCGAACCAGTAGCGGTCCTCCGACACGAACCTGCAGTGCCCACGACGAGCAACAGAAGGAGGCGAGGAGACCGGTGATCGACGACACCCTCCTCGAGGCCGAGGAGAAGATGGAGCGTGCGGTCGAGCACGCCAAGGAGGAGTTCGGCGCCATCCGCACCGGTCGCGCCAACGCCGCCATGTTCTCCAAGGTCATCATCGACTACTACGGCACCCCCACCCCGCTGCCCCAGATGGCGTCGATCGGCGTCCCCGAGCCGCGCATGGTGATCATCAAGCCGTACGACAACTCGCAGATCAACGCCATGGAGAAGGCGATCCGCGACTCGGACCTCGGCGTGAACCCGAACAACGAGGGCAACCAGCTGCGCATCCTGCTGCCGCAGATGACCGAGGAGCGACGCCGCGAAATGATCAAGGTCGCCCGGCACAAGGGCGAGGAGGCCAAGGTGGCCGTCCGCAACATCCGCCGCAAGGGCAAGGAAGAGCTGGACCGCCTGGTCAAGGACGGCGAGGTCGGCGAGGACGAGGGTCGCCGCGCCGAGAAGGACCTGGACGACCTGACCCAGCGCTACGTCGCCCACGTCGACGAGCTGGTCAAGCACAAGGAAGCGGAGCTGCTCGAAGTCTGAGCCGCCCGACGACCCGCCACGGCACCGGTGTGCCGCCGCCTCCCGGGGCGGCGGGCCCGGTGCCGTCGCCGTGGTGGCGCCATCGTCCGCCGTGCCGGGTTCCCCAGTGCAGTAGGCTCGGCACGATTCCCGCCCACCACCGGGTGAACGGCGGGGATCCGCCGGCCGTCGGGCCGGTCAACCACAACAGTCGCGCCTGTAGGGGATGGTCTTGGTCTTGCGTCAAGTGGAACTCGTACCGCGTCCGCTCGGTGCGTGATGTCCCACCCCGACCCCTACGGCGCCGCCGAGCCCCGCAGCTGGGACCGGCCGGACGGCCCGTCCCCGTTGCCCTGGCCCGAGGCTGACCTGGAACCCGGCCCGCGGCGGCGGCCGGGCGGCAATCCCGAGCCGCACGCCGAGCCGCACGGCCGGCCGCGGCCGCCCGTTGAGACGTACCGCGGACCGGCCGGCGACGCGTACGCCCGCCCGGACGTCGACGGCCGGCGGCCCGGCCCGTACGACGAGCGGCCCGACCGTGCCAACGGCCATCCGGACCGTGACTACGACGGCCCCGGCTACCCGCACCGGGACCAGCGTGACCCCGGCCGCCGGGGCCCGGGGCCCGACGAGCGCGGCTACCGCGACGACTTCGCGGACCGGGGTCGGCGATTCGGCGACCACGACGGGCCCGGCCAACGCGACGTCGGCTACGACGACCCCGGCCGGCGACACGCCGGCTACGACGACCCGCGCCGCCCGGCGGGCCTCGATCGGGGCCACCCCGGTGGCGGGCCGTGGGATGACCGTCCCGGGGCGCCGGACGACGAGTACCCGACCGCCCAGATCGCCCCCGTGCGGGACGAACCGGATCCCGAACCGCCCTCGGGCCGGCGCCGGCGCGGGCGCCGCCGGGCCGGCGCCGACCGGCCGCCCACCCAGCAGGCCCCGACCGGCCGGGCCGGCCGCAACCTGCCGGCCGCGATCGCGGTCGGGGTGGGTCTGGGCGCGGCGATCCTGGTGCCGCTCTTCTTCTACCTGCCGGCGTTCCTCGCCGTCGTGATCGCCGCCGTGACGGTCGGCACCTGGGAGATGACCCGGGCGGTACGCCGCAGCGGTGCCCACCCGCCGCTGGTGCCGCTGGTGGCCGGTGGTGCGATCACCGTCGGGCTGGGCTGGTTCGCCGGCCCGGACGCGCTGAGCCTCGGCCTGCTCGTCACCGTGCTGGGCACGATGATCTGGCGGTTGGGCGACGGACCGGGCAACTACCAGCGGGACCTCACCGCCGCCACGCTGATCGCGGTCTACGTGCCCTTCCTCGGCGGCTTCGCGGCGATGCTGGCCGCCGCCCCCGGGGACGGGCAGTTGCGGGTGCTGGCCACCCTGGTCGCCGTCGTCCTTTCCGACACCGGCGGGTACGCGGCCGGCGTCGCGTTCGGCAAGCACCCGATGGCGCCCTCGATCAGCCCGAAGAAGTCCTGGGAGGGCTTCGCCGGTTCGGTCACCGCGGCGGCGGCCGGCAGCGCCGTGCTGATCTGGCTGCTGTTCGAGGTGCCCCCCTGGTGGGGCGCGCTGTTCGGGGTGGCGATCTCCTGCGCGGCGGTCCTCGGCGACCTCGCCGAGTCGATGATCAAGCGGGACCTCGGGGTCAAGGACATGAGCAACCTGCTACCCGGGCACGGCGGCCTGATGGACCGGCTGGACTCGATCCTCTTCGCGGTGCCGACGGCGTACCTGCTGCTGGCGGTCTTCGTACCGGTGGTGGGCTGAGGCATGAATCACGTCGGCGGGCGCCGCTCCTCCACGCGGTCAGGGCCGATTCGGCACGTACGGACGGGTGAGTCCCGCGTCCGGCGTGTCAGACTGGACGCGCCATGACGAGCCTCCCCGTGATCCCCGTAGACCCCGACGCGCGCGGTCGCCGACCCGCGATGCCGCCCCGTCACCTCGCCGACCTGGACCTGCCGGGCCGCCAGGCGCTCGTCACCGAGCTGGGTGAGCCGGCGTTCCGCGCCAAGCAGGTCTCCAACCACTACTTCGGCCGTCTGGTCCGCGATCCCGCGCAGATGACCGATCTGCCGGCCGCCACCCGGGAGCGGCTCGCCGAGTCGCTGCTGCCCGCCCTGCTCACCCCGGTGCGCGAGCTGGCCTGCGACGACGGCGCCACCCGCAAGGCGCTCTGGCGGCTGCACGACGGCTCGCTGGTGGAGAGCGTGCTGATGGGTTACCCGGACCGGGTGACGGTCTGCATCTCCAGCCAGGCCGGTTGCGGCATGGCCTGCCCGTTCTGCGCCACCGGCCAGGCCGGGCTGACCCGCAACCTGTCCACCGCGGAGATCGTCGACCAGGCGGTCTACCTGGCCGGCGTGGCCGCCTCCGGCGCGGTCGCCGGTTCGCCGCCGCGGCTGTCGCACGTCGTGTTCATGGGGATGGGCGAGCCGCTGGCCAACTACTCCCGGGTGGTCGCGGCGATCCGGCGGCTGGTTTCGCCGGCCCCCGAGGGCCTGGGCCTGTCCCAGCGGCACATCACGGTTTCCACGGTCGGGCTGGTGCCGGCCATCCGCCGACTGGCCAGCGAAGACCTCTCAGTGACTCTTGCGCTGTCGCTGCACGCCCCCGATGATGAGCTGCGCGACGAACTCGTCCCGGTCAACCAGCGCTGGAAGGTGTCCGAGGTGCTGGACGCGGCATGGGCCTACGCCGCCACGACGGGGCGTCGCGTGTCGATCGAGTACGCGATGATCAAGGACGTGAACGACCAGCCGTGGAGAGCCGATCTGCTCGGGCGGCTGCTGGCCGGCAAGCTGGCCCACGTGAACCTCATTCCGCTCAACCCGACCCCGGGCAGCCGTTGGGACGCCAGCCCGAAGCCGGTCGAGCGGGAGTTCGTCCGGCGGTTGCGCGACGCCGGGGTGTCGACCACGGTGCGGGACACCCGGGGACGCGAGATCGACGGCGCGTGTGGGCAGCTCGCCGCCGCCGAGGACAGGGACACCGATGCGCCGCGCGAAGCAACGGCGTGACCGGGCGTAGCGAACGAGACCAGGAGACATAGTGGCGAGTCAGGGTCAGCGTTTCCGGCGTAAGGCGCTCCGCCGGGGATACAAGGTCGACGAGGTGGACGCCTTCCTGGACCGGGTCGAGGCGACCCTCGCCGGCCAGCCGGTCGGCGCGCCCGTGGCCTCCCAGGAGGTCCACGACGTCGTCTTCCGAGTCCGCTTCAACGGCTATGACGAGTGGCAGGTCGACCTGCACCTGGACCGGGTCGAGCGGCAGCTGGCCGAGCTCGAGGAGCGCGGGGGCGTCCCCGGCGGGCGGGGCGGCGATCCCCGGATGGCCGACCGGCTCGGCCCGCCGATGCGCGACGACCGTGGCCTGTCCCCGGTGCCGCAGCCGCCGATGCCGCCCCGGGGGATGCCCGCGCAGGCCGGCCCGCCCTACGGCCGCTACGACGAGCCGACCGGGGCCTTCGCCGGCGGGTACGACGCACCCCGCGGCGGGTACGACGCCCCGCGCGGCCCGGGCGGCCCCGGGCCGATGGGACCGGGTGCGCCGATGGGTCACGGCGGCCCGCCGTCGCGCGGCCTGCCCCCGGGCCCGTCCGGGTACGGCCAGGAGGAGCCGCGCTTTGACGGCTTCGAGGCCGGCCGGCACGGCCGTACCGACATGACCGCCGAGATTCGGATGCCCGACCGGGACCCGCGTGATCCGCGGGGTCGCGGCCCGGCCGGCCCGCCGGCGCTGCCCCAGCAGGGCATGGGCGGGGGCCCGGGGATGCCCGGCCCGCCGATGGGTGGCCCGCCCGTTGGTGGCCCGCCGATGGTCGGCCCGCCGATGGCCGGCCCGCCCGGCAGCGACCTCTACCGGGTGGACCAGATCCGTCGCAGCTTCCAGGTGCGTCGCTTCGGCAGCGGGTACGACCCGGACCAGGTGGACCGCTTCTTCGAGAGCCTGCTCGGCGGCATGCAGGGCCGCAACCAGATGCCGGTGAACCCGAAGGACCTGGACACCCTGCGCTTCGGGCTGGTGCCCGGCGGCTACTTCGAGGCCGAGGTCGACGCCGCGCTCAAGGACGTGCAGGACATCCTCTTCGGCCGCTGACCCGGTACGACGACGAGGGCCCACCCCCGACGGGGGTGGGCCCTCGCGCGTGCAGCGGGTCCGGGGTCGGGCCGGGTCAGGACCGCAGGCCGTTACGGCGCAGCACCGAGTCGGCGACGACGATGGCGAGCAGCAGCAGGGCGATCCCGAACAGCCAGATGTCCTCGACCCTGCCCAGCTCGTTGCCGCAGAACGCCATCAACACCAAGAACACTGCCGAGAGCACCGCGCCGATCCGTCCGGACTTGCGGTGTCCGGGCCTGTGCTGATCTGGCGCGGTTACCGGCTCGCTTCCTGCCACTGTCGGTCCTTCCCTCGCGATCGGATCTCCGGTTAGTCTGGCACGCCCCGTACCGGGCCCGGCGCAGGGTCCGACCGGATCGGGACACCCGCATCGAGGACGCGGGCGGAGCGCTCGGGTCGTTGGGCCCCTCCTCGGCCGGGCGCATCGGCACTACCGGCGTCGCGGGGCGGTGGCCAGACTGCCTCCGGTAGCGTCTTGACGTACACCTTGATTGTCTTTTTGAGGGGGACTGCGGTGCGAGTGACCGGTACGGGGCATGCCAGCATGCGGATCGACACGGCCGCGGGCAGCATCCTGTGCGACCCGTGGGTCAATCCGGCCTACTTCGCGTCCTGGTTCCCGTTCCCCGACAATTCGCTGCTCGACTGGGAAGCCCTGGGCCAGGTCGACTACCTGTACGTCTCGCACCTGCACCGGGACCACTTCGACGCCAAGCAGCTGCGCGACTTCGTCTCGAAGGACGCCACCGTCCTGCTGCCCGAGTTCCCCACCTCGGAGATGGAGGACGAGCTGCGGGAACTGGGCTTCACCAAGTTCCTGAAGGCGCCGAACGAGCGGGTCGTGGAGCTGCCCGGCGGCTTGAAGATCATGATCCAGGCGCTGACCAGCCCGACCGACGGCCCGATCGGTGACTCCTCGCTCTGGGTGGAGTACGACGGCGTCCGGCTGCTCAACCAGAACGACGCCCGCCCCACCGACCTGAGCGTCTTCGCCGAGCTGGGTCACGTGCACGCGCACCTGCTCCAGTTCTCCGGCGCGATCTGGTATCCGATGGTCTACGAGCTGCCGCAGGCGGCGAAGACCGCGTTCGGCAAGCAGAAGCGGGACCGGCAGTTCGACCGCACCTGGCGCTACATCGACGACCTGAAGGCGGACCACGTCTTCCCGATCGCCGGCCCGCCGTGCTTCCTCGACGACGCGCTGTGGCAGTTCAACGACATCCACGGCGACGAGGGCAACATCTTCCCCGACCAGTCGGTGTTCCTGGAGGAGTACGCGAAGGTCGGCGGCACCAACGGCATCGTGCTGCTGCCCGGCAGCGTCGCCGAGGTCACCACCGAGGGCGCGACCACCACCCACCCGGTGCCGGTGGCGGAGTTCTTCGCGAACAAGGTCGCCCACCTGGAGGAGATGCGGGAGCGTAAGCGCCCCATCATCGAGGCGGAGAAGGCGTCCTGGCGGCACCCCGAGGTGGACGTGCTCGGCGAGCTGAAGCATCGCATCGAGCCGCTGCTGGACGAGTCGATCTACCTGGCCAAGGGGGTCGGCGGCCCGGTCCGCTTCGACCTGGTCGGCACCGACGACTCAGGCGGCGAGACGGTTGAATCGATCGTGGTGGACTTCCCTGGCAAGGAGGTCCGGCCGTACGCGGACGAGAAGGTCCGCTACCGGTTCCGTACCGAGCGGGCGCTGATCGAGCACCTGCTGCACATCGGCGAGGTGGACTGGGTCAACTCGCTCTTCCTGTCCTGCCGCTTCTCGGCGGCCCGGATCGGCCAGTACAACGAGTTCGTCTACGCCTTCTTCAAGTGCCTGTCCGAGGAGCGCCTCCAGTACGCCGAGGGCTGGTACGACGAGCACGAGCGGGCCGTCGACGCGGAGGACATCACGCTGGACGGCTGGGTGGTGCAGCGCCGCTGCCCGCACCTGAAGGCCGACCTGAGCCGGTTCGGCATCGTCGAGGGCGACCAGCTCACCTGCCAACTGCACGGCTGGAAGTTCGACATGTCCAGCGGCCGGTGCCTGACCAGCGTCGGCCACAAGATCCGTGCCCACCGCGCCGACGCGAGCACCCCGGCCCCCGCCGGCGAGGCGATCAGCTAGTTGCCGTGTCCACAAACGTTGGCCGGGTTGGTCGGGGTTCGGGAATTGTCGTAGGGGTGGTGTTGGCTTCGGTTCGTGCCTCGTCGTCGGGATCCTTCCGCGCCGCGGGTCGTGCATCGCACCGCGCGTGTCGCGTTGCGGGTGACGCCAGGGCAGCGGCGGCGGTGTTTCGGGCTGCTGCGGTCGGCCGGTGATGTGTGGGCGTGTGTGTTGGAGGTCAACGGGTGGCGGCGCCGCCGCCGGCACGTGCCTCTGTCCGGTTATCAGGAGTTGTGTCGGGAGTTGGCGGCGTCGGGGCCGGGCACGTTCGCGGAACTGGATTCCGTCGGTGCCCGGTCGGTGTTGCGCCGGTTTTCGGATGCGTGGTTCGCGGCGGCGAAGCGCCGCAAGGCCGGTTACGTGTCGGCGCGGTTTCCGCGTCGGCGGCGGGGGTTGGTGCCGGTGCGCTGGTATCACGGCACCTTCACCCTCGACGGGCGCCGGGTCCGGATCCCCACCGCGAAAGGCACGGCCTCGTTGTGGGTGAGGTTGGCGCGGGAGGTGCCGTATCCGGCCGAGCAGGTCCGGTCGGTCACCTTGCTGTGTGAGGGCGGCCGGCTGTTCCTGGACGTGACCGCCGAGGTGCCGGTGGTGGTCTACCCGCCGGGTGAGGGACCGGATCCGGGCAGGGTGGCCGGGGTGGATCTCGGGATCATCCACCCGTACGCCGTGGCCGGCCCCGCCGGGGAAGGACTGCTGGTGTCGGGGCGGGCGATCCGCGCCGAACATCGCATGCACCTCGCCGACACGAAAGCCCGCCGCCGTGCCGTGGCCCGTCGGGCCCCCAGGCCTGGTCAGAAGGGGTCGCGGCGGTGGCGCAAGTACCGGCGTCGGGCACGCCTGGTCGAGGGCCGGCACCAGCGACGGGTCCGCCAGGCCCAGCACGAAGCCGGCCGCACCGTCGTCTCCTGGGCGGTGCGCCAGCGGGTCGGTGTGCTGCACGTCGGCGACCCCCGCGGGGTGCTCGACATCGACGCGGGGCGGCGGCACAACCTGCGGTTGCGGCAGTGGCAGATCGGACGGCTCCTGCAGATCCTCACCGACAAAGCCACCCTCGCCGGCATCGCCGTACGGCTGGTCGACGAACGCGGCACCTCGTCCACCTGCCCCGCCTGCCACCGCCGGGTACCGAAACCCCGCGGCCGGACCTTGTCCTGCCCGCACTGCCGCTTTTCCGGGCACCGCGACCTGGTCGCGGCCGCCAGCATCGCCACCCGCACCCCGGGTGGTGGACCCACCACCGTGGCAACCGTTGTGCTGCCGCAGGTGGTCACGCACCGTCGAGCCGGCCGGCACCTTCCCGGTGCCGGCCGGTCCCGACGTGACCCCCGCCGCCCACCCCGGGCGGCGCGAGGATCAGTTGGCCCGCGCAGGCCCGCCCCACCACCCGGTGGGGAGTCGCTCGCCCAACAGGCGAGGATCCACAACACCCACCGCAAACCCGGTGAACGTTAGTGGACACCGCACTAGTTCTCCCTCCCGCCGCCCCGCTCGCGGCGATCATGGAGTTGTGGTGGGCCGCGAACCGGTGCGGACCGGGCGCCACCACGCCATGATCGACCGGGGGTGGGCGTGACGGGGCCGGGGGACGAGGGGACGGAGTATCAGTACGGGGCGCGCAGCGAGATGGCGCGGGACGCGTCGCGGGTGGAGGCGTTCAGCGACGCGGTGATCGCGATCGTGCTGACGCTGATGGCGTTCGAGCTGCTGCAACTGGGGCCGCAGCAGCCCGACCAGCCGGGGCTGGCCGGCGCGCTCGTCCGCGAGTGGCCGGCGTACCTGGCGTACCTGATCACGTTCGCCATCGTCGGGCAGGTCTGGCTCACTCACCACAACATGTGGCGGTACGTCGTCCAGGTGGACCAGATGCTGCTCGTGCTCAACCTGCTCCTGCTGCTCTTCGTGGCGGCCATCCCGTTCGCCGCCCGGCTGCTCTCTGACAACCTGCAGGGCACGGTGGGCGATCAGCGGTTGACCGCCGCGCTCTACGTCGGCACGGTCCTCGGCGAGGCGCTCTTCTTCAACCTGAGCTGGTGGTGGGCCCGCCGCCGTCACCTGCTGCACCCCGGCCTCGACCCGCGGCTGGCGAGGGCGGTGGCCCGCCGGTTCCTGCTCGGTCCGCTGCTCTACCTGATCGCCTTCGCGGTGGCCTTCGTCGACCCGATCCTCAGCCTGGCCGCCTACTTCCTCCTGACTGCCCTCTACGTCATTCGCGGCCCCGGCGACCTCCCCTCCTCCCGCCCCCGCCCCTCGTGAGCGGGGGTGGGGGTCAGCGGGTGAGGTCGGACAGGATGCGCTGGGCGGCGTTGTGGCCGGCGGCGCCGATGACGCTGCCGGCGGGGTGGCAGCCGGCGCTGCCGGCGTAGACACCGTCGATGCCGGTGGCGTACGGCATGCGGTCGGTGAAGGAGACGGTGTTGTCGACGTGGTGGATGTGGCCGCCGGTGATGCCGAAGTGCGCCTCGATGCCGGGCGGCGGGAGCGGTACCGCGTCGGCGATGAGGTCCCCGGCGCCGGGGGCGTAGCGTTCGCAGATCTCGATCAGGCGGGACACGTAACCGGGCAGCGCCGCGTCCCAGGTGGTGCCCGCCAGCTCGTACGGGACCGACTGGACGAAGAGCGCCGAGGAGTGGTGCCCGGCCGGGTCGGACAGCGACGGGTCGACGGTGGTGTGCAGGTACCACTCGATGGTCGGCTCCTCGGGCAGCCGGCCGGCCTGCACGTCCGCCCACATGGCGCGCAGCGCCGCCATCGGCGAGTCGCCGCCGGCGCCGACCAGCGAGGCCGAGCCGGGCAGCAGGTGGATGGTGGAGCCGAACGGGCTGGGCGCGTCGGCCGGCAGGCAGGAGAAGCGGGGCAGGCCGGTCAGCGCCAGGTTGAGCTTGAGCGTGGTGCCGGGGCGGCGGACCGCCGCCATCCGCTCGCCGAGCGGCGCGGGCAGCACGCCGTCGGGCAGCAGCTCCATCAGCCGGTACGGGTCGCAGGCCCCGAGCACCACGGGCGCGGCGACGGACCGGCCGTCGGCCAGCACCACCCCGCTGGCCGCGCCGCCGTCCAGGGTGATCGCGGTGACCGGCGTACCGGTGCGGATCGTCGCCCCGGCGGCCCGCGCGGCGTCGGCGAAGGTCCGGGACACGGTGCCCATGCCGCCCTCGGCGATCATCCAGGTGCCGTCCGCGCCGGGCAGCCGGCACATGTTGTGCACCAGGAAGTTGTGGCCGGTCCCCGGGTCGTCCGGGCCGGCGTTGAGCCCGGAGAGGCCGTCGGTGACCGCGTACATGCTGACCAGCAGTTCCGAGCGGAAGTCGAAGCGGGCCAGGTAGTCGGCGACCGAGCCACGGACCAGGTCGACGAAGACCTGCCGCAGGGCGGGCCGGACGTACCGCTCGGCGGTCTGGTCCACCGGCAGCGGCTCGGCCAGCCAGGCCGGCGCGAGGTCCGCGCGGAGCTGGGCCAGCTCCGCCTGCATCGCGTCGTCGGCGGCCTCGTCGGCGGGGGAGAAGAACTCGGCGAGCTGCCGCCGGGTGGCCGCGGTGTCGCTGCCGAAGAGGAGGTACGGCGCGCCCAGGCCGCCCGGGGTGGGCAGGAAGTAGTGCGGGTCGCGGCGCAGCACCGGGATGCGCACGTCGAGGGTGGCCAGCAGCTCCGGCGGCATCAGCCCGAGCAGGTACGAGCCGGTGGAGTGGCGCAGCTCGGGCACCTTCGGGAACGGGTTCTCGGTGCGGGTCGCCCCGCCGATCACGTCGGCGGCCTCCAGCACCAGCACGTCGAGACCGGCCCGGGCCAGCAGAATCGCCGACACCAGCCCGTTGTGCCCGGACCCGACGATCACCACGTCGGCGCGGGCAGGCAGCTCACTCGCTTCGCTCATGCCCGGGCAGCCTAGTGCGGCGGCGGCCCCAGCGGGAGGGCCGGCGCCCGCGGCACCCGGGTGGCTACGGCATCCGCGAGTCCGCCGAGCCCCGCCCGGCCACCCGGGCGGCCCGCCAGCGGCTCAGCGCCAGCGTCGCGGAGTAGCCGGCCAGGACGATCACGTGGAAGAGATAGAGCCAGAGGATCACCGCGATGCCGCCGCCGATCTCGTCGAAGCCGCCGAACGGCACGCCCAGGTCGAGCGGTAGCGAGCAGAACAGCACGAAACCGTGCAGGAAGCCGGAGAGGTTCGCCGCGGTGAACGAGCCCATCCCCAGCGTCGACAGCCAGTCCGGCGAGGCGGGACCCACCACCCGGAAGACCCAGATCAGCACCGGCGTGAGCACCAGCCACGTCGCCAGGAAGGAGAGCACCACACCGAGCGCGCCGACCCAGCCGCCCTGCCGGACCAGCTGGGTGGTGAGCGGCAGCGCCAGCAGGATCGCCAGCAGCAGGGCGGGGGCGGGCGCGAGCAGCGGAAGCAGCAGCAGGCGCCCCCGCCAGCCCACCAGCGACCCCGTCTCGCCGCGCGGCTCGGCCACCGAGACGAAGGCCCGGCGCAGCCCCTCGCCGTACAGCGACGCCGGCAGCAGCGACGCCAGCGCCAGCAGCGGGGTCAACCCCAGGCCGGCACCGACCAGCGCGGCCACCGCCCGGTGCGCACCGATCTCGGTGGGCAACGTGTTGATCGCGTACGAGGTGAGCCGCCGGACCCGTTCGTCGCCGGCGACCAGCCCGGTCATCCAGATGGCCAGCAGCGCCACCGGCACGACGGCGATCGCCCCGTAGAAGGTGATCGCGGCGGCGTGCAGCGACAGATCCCGGCCCCGTACCGGCCGGAACGCGGCGGTGGTGATCCGCTTCGTCCGCTGCCATGCGTCGCCCATCGCGATCTTCTTCCCCGTGCGGCCACCCGGCACGCATTACGATCCGGCGGCATGACCATCGTCTCGACCGAACGCCTGGTCGTCCGGGAGTGGACCACGGAGCCGGCCGACCTGGACCGGATCTACGACATCTACTCCCGGGACGAGGTGATGCGCTGGCTGGGCGGGGGAGCGGGGCGGCTGACCGACCCGGCGCAGGCGGCCGAGCGGGTCCGATCCTGGCACGACCGGTACGTCGGCTACGGCGACCGGTACGGGCTGTGGGCCGTCGTGCCCCGCGACTCCGCCCGGCCGGCCGGCAGCATCCTGCTCAAGCCGTTGCCCGGCCGCGACGGCGTCACCCCCACCGACGACATCGAGGTGGGCTGGCACCTCCACCCCGACTCCTGGGGGCACGGCTACGCCACCGAGGCCGCCCGCGCGGTGCTCGACCGCGAGTTCGCCACCGGCACCCGGCACGTCTACGCGGTGGTGATGGCCGGCAACGCGGCGTCGGTGGCGGTGGCGCGGCGGCTCGGCATGACCCACGTCGGCGTCCGGACCGACTGGTACGCCGGCGCCGAGCTGGAGACCTTCGTGCTGCACCGACCCGAGTGACCAAGTTCCCTCCCACGTTGCCGCCGCCGACTTTGAAGCTGAATCGCGGGTTCCGGGGTACCGGGACCGGCCCGTCGTCGGTAGGGTCGGCCGCCGTGGAGATCGAGTTCACCCATCAGCGTGACCGGGCGTACGCCCGACGGCTCGTCGCCGCCAGCACCGCCCGCAGCGGCGCCACCCACTTCGTCACCGGGCTGATCGCGGCCGCCGCGGGCATCGCCGCGCTGACCGCGGAGCCGGCCTGGACCTACCTCCCCGGCTGCCTCGGGCTCGGCGTCGGCGTCGGCTGGATGCTCAAGGTGCTCCTGCTCCCCCGCCAGGCGGTCCGGCGGCTGCCCGCGGCCTGGTTCCAGTCGCGCCGCTACCGCTTCGATGATGATGGGGTCGCGTGGACGTCGGCGTACGGCCGGTCCTGGGTCAGCTGGGCCGCCTTCGGCCGGGTCACCGTGCGTCCGTTCGCCTATCTGCTGTGGCAGCCCGGCGGCCTCGCGGTGTGGGACGTCCCGCGTGGATCGCTCACCCCCGAGCAGGACCGTCAGCTCGCCGCGCTGTTCGCCGCCCACCTCCCGGCCTCCACCGCACCGGTCGGGCCGTCCGGCGAGCAGGGACCGCAGGCGCCCGACCGGATCCGGCCTCCCGCGCCATAGCGGCGGCAGCGCCGCTGACCAGCGACGCACGTGGTGTGCGATCCGGCTGATCTGCTCGACGAGGAAGCGGCGACGGTGGAACCGGACGCCGGGGAGTGAGGCTCCCAGCGGGCGTTCAGGACGGCTGGGGAAGAATGGTCGGGTGACGTCTCCCCGCGACCTCGTTCTGCTCGGGTCCACCGGCTCGATCGGTACCCAGGCCATCGACATCGTCCGGCGCGACCCGGACCGGTTCCGGGTGGTCGCGCTCGGCGCGGGCGGCGGCAACGTCGAGCTGCTCGCCGCGCAGGCCCTCGAACTCGGGGTCGAGGCGGTGGGGGTGGCCAAGGCGTCCGCCGCGCAGGACCTCCAGCTCGCGTTCTACGCCGAGGCGAGCCGGCGCGGCTGGGCCACCGGCGACTTCAAGCTGCCCAAGATCGTGGCCGGGCCGGACGCGATGACCGAGCTGGCCCAGTGGCCCTGCGACATCGTGCTCAACGGGGTGGTCGGCTCGCTGGGGCTGGCGCCGACCCTCGCGGCGCTGCGCGCCGGTCGTACCCTCGCCCTGGCCAACAAGGAGTCCCTCGTCGCCGGCGGGCCGCTGGTCCGGGCCGCGGTGACGCGGCCGGGGCAGATCGTCCCGGTGGACTCCGAGCACTCGGCGCTGGCGCAGTGCCTGCGCGGCGGCAGCCGTGGCGAGGTGCGTCGGCTGGTGGTGACCGCCAGCGGTGGCCCGTTCCGGGGGCGGCGGCGCGACGAGTTGACGCAGGTCACACCGGAGCAGGCGTTGGCACACCCGACCTGGAACATGGGGCCCGTGGTCACGATCAACTCGGCGACCATGGTCAACAAGGCGCTCGAGGTGATCGAGGCGCACGAGCTGTTCGACGTGCCGTACGCCGACATCGAGGTGATGGTCCACCCGCAGTCGGTGATCCACTCGTTGGTCGAGTTCGTCGACGGATCCACCCTCGCCCAGGCCAGCCCGCCGGACATGCGGCTGCCGATCGCGCTCGGCCTCGGCTGGCCGGACCGGGTGCCGGGCGCCGCCGCCGCGGTCGACTGGACGACGGCCCACACCTGGGAGTTCTTCCCGCTGGACGACGCCGCGTTCCCGGCGGTCGCGCTGGCCAAGGCCGCCGGCGAGGCCGGGCGCTGCCGGCCGGCGATCTACAACGCGGCGAACGAGGAGTGCGTCGCCGCCTTCGTCGCCGGACGGCTGCCGTTCCTCGGCATCGTCGACACGCTCCAGCGGGTGTTGGAGGGCGCTCCCGACTTCGCCGAACCAGGTACCGTCGAGGACGTGCTCGCCGCCGAGTCGTGGGCGCGAACGCACGCCCACGAGATCATCTCGGCGTCGGTGGAAGGAGCTTGATGGCAAACCTGCTCGGGGTGGCGCTCTTCGCCGTGTTCATTCTCGTCTCGGTGAGCCTGCACGAGGCGGGGCACATGCTCACCGCCAAGGCGTTCGGGATGAAGGTCACCCGCTACTTCGTCGGCTTCGGGCCGACGCTCTGGTCGTTCAAGCGGGGCGAGACCGAGTACGGCGTCAAGGGCATCCCGCTCGGCGGCTTCTGCAAGATCGTCGGGATGACCCCGCAGGACGACGATGTCGACCCGGCCGACGAGCCGCGCGCGATGTGGCGGTATCCGGTCTGGAAGCGGACGATCGTGATGTCCGCGGGCTCGATCACCCACTTCGCGCTGGCCCTGGGCGCGCTCTGGATCATGGCGGTCGCCGTCGGCCTGCCCAATCCGGACGCCCCGACCACCGAGAAGGAGTTCCATGCCGAGCCGGCGGTGATCGCTCTCGCGCCCTGCGTGGTGGTGGAGAACGCCAACCGGGCCTGCCAGACCGGCGACCCGGCCAGCCCGGCCGCCAAGGCGCAGCTCCGCGACGGCGACCGGATCACCGCGGTCAACGGCACGCCGGTTTCCACCTGGGGCGACATGCTCGACGTGGTGCGTGCCGCCAAGCCGGGCACCGCCACCGTCGACTACGTCCGGGACGGCACCCCGGCCACCGCCACCGTCGACCTCGCCGCCGTGCAGCGGCCGCCGCTGGACGACCCGAAGGGCACCACCTCGTCGGTCGCCGCGCTCGGCGTCGCGCTCCGGCCGACCACCCCCCGGCTGATCGAGTACGGCCCGATCGCCGCCTTCGGTGCCACCGCCGACTTCACCGGCACCATGGCGGTGCAGACCGCGCAGGCCATGCAACGCATCCCGCAGAAGGTCCCCGCCCTGTGGACCGCCATCACCGGCGGCCAGCGGGACGTGGACACCCCGATCAGCGTGGTCGGCGCCAGCCGGCTCGGCGGCGAGTTCGTGGCGAACGACGCCTGGTACGGGTTCTTCATGCTCTTCGTCTCGCTGAACTTCTTCATCGGGGTGTTCAACCTGCTGCCGCTGCTCCCGGTGGACGGCGGCCACATCGCCATCATCTGGTTCGAGCGGGTCCGCTCCTGGGCGTACGCCCGGATCGGCCGCCCCGACCCGGGCCGCGTCGACTACCTCAAGCTGATGCCCCTGACGTACGCGGTGATCCTGATCGGTGGCGTGTTCACGCTGCTGACCATCACCGCGGACGTCGTCAATCCGATCACGCTCTTCCCAAGGTGAGTGCCTGAAGTGACCGCTGTCAGTCTCGGTATGCCCCCCGTACCGCCGCCGCCGCTCGCCCCGCGTCGGGCCAGCCGCCAGATCATGGTCGGCTCGGTACCGGTCGGCGGGGGTGCGCCGGTCTCGGTGCAGTCCATGACCACCACCCTCACCGCCGACGTCAACGCCACGCTCCAGCAGATCGCCGAGCTGACCGCCTCCGGCTGCCAGATCGTCCGGGTCGCCGTGCCCAGCCAGGACGACGTCGAGGCGCTGCCGGCGATCGCGCGCAAGTCGCAGATTCCGGTGATCGCCGACATCCACTTCCAGCCGAAGTACGTCTTCGCCGCGATCGACGCGGGCTGCGCGGCCGTCCGGGTCAACCCGGGCAACATCCGGCAGTTCGACGACAAGGTGAAGGAGATCGCCAAGGCGGCCGGCGCCGCCGGGGTGCCGATCCGGATCGGCGTGAACGCCGGCTCGCTGGACAAGCGGCTGCTCGCCAAGTACGGCAAGGCCACCGCCGAGGCGCTGGTCGAGTCGGCGCTGTGGGAGTGCTCGCTGTTCGAGGAGCACGGCTTCCGGGACATCAAGATCTCGGTCAAGCACAACGACCCGGTGGTGATGATCCGGGCGTACCGCCAGCTCGCCGAGAAGTGCGACTACCCGCTGCACCTGGGTGTCACCGAGGCCGGCCCGGCGTTCCAGGGCACCATCAAGTCGGCGGTCGCGTTCGGCGCGCTGCTGGCCGAGGGGATCGGCGACACCATCCGGGTCTCGCTGTCCGCCCCGCCGGTGGAGGAGATCAAGGTCGGCAACGCGATCCTGGAGTCGCTGGGGCTGCGCGAGCGGGGCCTGGAGATCGTTTCCTGCCCGTCCTGCGGCCGGGCCCAGGTGGACGTCTACAAGCTGGCCGAGGAGGTCACCGCCGGCCTGGAAGGGCTGCCGGTGCCGCTGCGGGTGGCGGTCATGGGCTGCGTGGTGAACGGCCCGGGTGAGGCCCGCGAGGCCGACCTGGGTGTCGCGTCCGGCAACGGCAAGGGGCAGATCTTCGTCAAGGGCAAGGTCGTCAAGACCGTCCCGGAGGCGCAGATCGTCGAGACGCTGATCGAGGAGGCGCTGCGGATCGCCGACGAGATGGGCGCCGAGATCCCCGAGGAACTGCGTGACATGGTCCCCGGTCCCCGGGTCACCGTGCACTGACGTCCCACCACACCGTCGAAAGGGCGGCCGTCCCCCACGGGGAACGGCCGCCCTTTCCTTTCGAACCCCAAACCCCGCTCCCCGCCGCACAGTTTCCCGGAAGAGTGGCTATCCCCCGTGGAACAGCCACTCTTTCGGGAAAGAGGGCGAGTTTGGGGGTGGGTCACTCGGATTCGGCGAGGATGGCGTAGAGCTTGCGGCGGGTCTCGTCGAGCACCTGGGCGGCCCGCTCGCGCTGGTCGTCGGTGCCGGTCATCATCACCTGGCGCAGCGCGTTCATCGCCTGCGCGCCGGCGTCCCGGATGTCGTGCCAGCTGTTGACGGTGTTCTCGGCGAACTCCGCCCAGGGCGGGGTCTGCGCCGCCTCGGTGGCCTCGGCCCGGCCCCCGTCGGTGAGGGTGAACCGCTTGCGCCCGCCGCCCGACCCGTCGGTGGCGACGATGACGCCCTCGTCCTCCAGCAGCTGGAGGGTCGGGTAGATCGAGCCGGGGCTGGGCCGCCAGGCCCCGCCGGTGCGCGAGTCGATCTCCTGGATCATCTCGTAGCCGTGCATCGGCCGCTCGGTGAGCAGGGCCAGCACCGCGGCCCGGACGTTGGGGCGGCGTCCCCGGCCGCGCCCGCCCCGGCCGCCTCGCCCGCCGTGACCGTGCGGCCCCGGGGGGAACGGCGGGCCGGGCGGGAACGGGGGGAAGCCGAAGCCGCGCATCCGCGCCTCGTGCATCGCGTGCATCCGGTGGTGGAATCCCATCGGATCCTCCTGTTCTTCGTAGTGTCGCTGATGCATCGACGATATATCGGCAACGCATCGGCGACAAGGAAAATGTTGCGGGTGGCGGTCGCCGACTCGGCGAGCCGGGGCGCCCGTGATCGGCGAGCTCTGGCACGCGGCGGCCGGCTGGGGGATCTCCTTCGGCCTGGCGCCGGCCCACGCACAGGGGCAGTACCAGGGCGCGTACGGGATGGGCATGCAGCTCGGCGGGATGATCGCCCCGGTGGTGGTGACCACCCTGGCGGTCGGCTGGGGCGTGCCGGGCTGGCTGCTGCTGGGCGGGCTGTTCCTGCTGCTCGGGCTGCTGATGCCGCCGGTGGTGCGGTGGGCGCGGCGGTCCCGCCCGGCCGAGCCCGCGGTCGCGCCGGTCCCGGTTGGCTGAGCGGGTCCTCAGGTCGACCGGCGCGCGGCCGGGGGAATCTGGCAGGCTGGTAGCCGTGCTGACGGTGCCGGTACGCCAACTGGGGGAATCGGAGCGCCGCGCGGTCGAGCGGCTGCTCGACCTCGACCCGTTCGCGGGCGCGCAGGTGGCGGAGCGGGTGGCTGCCCGCGGGCTGGCCTGGTGGCGGGCCGAGGGCCGGATCCTCGGTTACGGCGCCCGACGCAACCTCGAGTCGATCTGCTGGCTGGGCGGCAACCTCACCCCGGTGCTCGCCACCGAGTCGGCGGTCGCCGCCTTCGCCGAGCAGCTCGGCACCGAGGAGCGGCTCTGCTCCTCGATCGTCGGGCGGGCGGACGCGGTGCTCGGGCTCTGGGACCGGCTCTGCGGGCAGTGGGGTCCGGCCCGGGACGTACGCCCCAACCAGCCGCTGCTGGCCACGGACGCGCTGCCGGCGATGGCGGGCGACCCGGAGGTGCGCCGGGTGCGCGGCGGCGAGATCGACCGGCTCTTCCCGGCCGCGGTGGCGATGTACACCGAGGAGGTCGGGGTCTCCCCGCTGGCCGAGGACGGCGGGCGCGGGTACCGGCGGCGGGTGGCCGACCTGGTCCGCGCGGGGCGCGCGTACGCCCGCTTCGTCGACGGGAAGGTGGTCTTCAAGGCCGAACTGGCCGTGGTGACCCGGCGGACCGCCCAGGTCCAGGGGGTCTGGGTGGCGCCGGAGTGGCGGGGCCGGGGCATCGCCACGGCGGCGATGGCGGCGGTGGTCCGGGACGCGCTGGTGAGGGTCGCGCCGACGGTCAGCCTCTATGTCAACGACTTCAACCTGCCGGCCCGGCGGGTCTACGAGCGCTGCGGCTTCCGGCCGGTCGGCACGCTCGCCACCGTCCTCTTCTGAGCGGTCCCCGGCCGGGCATGGCCGGGATCACGTCGTATTGAACTGCACCGAACCGGACGTCCGGCGCTATGCTGACCATGTTTTTGTACTGACTAGTCAGTTCAATGAAAGTGGGACGATGAAGATCGTCGAGGCCAGCCGGCTGGGCCTGCGGACCCGCCGGGGCTGGGTGTACCGGGACGTCGACCTCACCGCCGGGATCGGCGAGCTGCACGCGGTCACCGGACCACCCGGCAGTGGGCGTACCTCCCTGCTGCTCGCGCTGGCCGGTCGCTTCCCGCACACCGAGGGGGAGCTGCGCCGCCGTGGCCCGGCCGCGCTCGGCCAGGTCGCCGGGGTGCACGAGCCCGACCCGACGCTCACCGTGGCCGAGCACATCCAGGAGCGGCTGCTGCTGCTCGGGCCGGTGCCGCGCCGCCGCCGGCAACTCGTCCCGGTCGCCGCCGTCCGGGCCCGCCGGGCCTACCGCAGGGACGCCTACGCCGCCGCGATCGCCGGCGCCGGCTTCACCGACACCCCGCTCGACCCCGACGTGTACGGCCGCGACCTGACCCCCGTGCAGCGGCAGGTGCTCGGCCTGGTGCTGGCCAGCCTGAGCGGCCCCAATCTGATCGTCGCCGACGACGTGGACGCCGGCTCCGACGCGCCCGAGCGGGCCTGGCTCTGGGCCGCCCTGTCCCGCCTCGCCGGCCAGGGGTACGCCGTGATCGCCAGCGCCCGCGCGGTCGAGCCCGGCAGCGCCGCGATCGTGCACCGGATCGGCGACCCCACCCTGCCCACCCGCACCGAGCTGACCCTGCCCCCGGCCGCCCTCGTCAAGCCCCGCGCGGCCGAGGACCAGACCCCCGAGGTGACCCGATGAGCGTTGTCCGCCTCGCCCTGTTCGAGCTGCGCCGGATGACCCGCGGCCGGCTGCCGCGCGCCGCGCTCGCCGTCCTCACCGTCATCCCGCTGCTCTACGGCGCCCTGTACCTCTACGCCTTCTGGGACCCGTACGGGAACCTGGACCGGATCCCGGTCGCCCTGGTCAATGCCGACCGGCCGGCCAAGGCCAGCGACGGCACCGAGGTGCACGCCGGGCAGGACCTCACCGACGAGCTGATCGACCGCAGGGTCTTCGGCTGGACCGTGACCGACTCCGCCGACGCCACCGCCGGCCTGCGCACCGGCCGCTACCACCTGGTCTTCTCCATCCCGGCCGACTTCTCCGCCACCCTGGCGGCCAGCCCCGAGCCGGACCAGCCGGCCCACCGGGGCGAGCTGAAGGTGGTCAACGACGACGCCACCAACTACCTGTCCGGGTTGCTCGCCCGCTCCGCGTTCAGCGAGATCCGGGCCGCCGCCGCGGAGAGCACAGCCGCGTCGTACTTCGACAAGATGCTGATCGGGTTCACCGACGCCAAGGCCGAGACCGGCCGGGCGGCCGACGGGGCCGGGAAGATCCACGACGGGCTGGGCGCGTCCGAGGACGGCGCCGGCAAGATCGCCGACGGGCTGGACGCCTCCTCCGACGGCGCCGGGCAAATCGCCGCCGGGCTCGACAGGTCCGTGCGGGGCGCCGACCAGCTGGCCAGCGGGCTCGACCAGCTCTACACCGGCGCGGCGCAGATCGCCGACGGCACGAACCGCGCGGCGACCGAGACCCGGGCCGCCGCCGCCCAGGTGAACGCCGCCGCCGACAAGTACGAGCCGCTGCTGCGGGAGAACGCCCAGGACATCCAGCGGGCCGCCACGCTCGTCGCCGAGGGCGCGCAGGCGCTCGCCGACGGCATCGACGCGCTCCCGGCGAAGGCGGACGCGGTGGTGATCCAGGCGGAGCAGGTCCGCGACCGGCTCGACGCGCTCGCCGAGGCCCACCCCGAGCTGGCCGACGATCCGAACCTCGTTGCCGCCCGGCAGGCCGCCGACAAGGCGGTCACCGCCGCTAAGGCCATCGTCGCCACCCTCCACCAGACCGACCTGGCCGCGCTGCGGAAGCAGATGACCGAGGTCGCCGCCACCGCCCGCGAGGTCGCCGCCGCCGCGCCGCACCTCGCGGACGACGTCGCCTCGGCCCGGGCCAAGGTCAACCTGCTCGCCAGCGGGCTGACCACCCTCGCCGACGGCAGCGCCAAGCTGCGCGACGGGCTGGGCGACGCCGCCGACGGCGCCGACCAGCTGCGCGGCGGGCTGTACCGGCTCGCCACCGGCGCCCGCCAGCTCGACGGCGGGCTGGCCCAGCTCAGCAGCGGCGGCGACCGGCTCGCCGACGGGCTGACGAAACTGGAGGGCGGCGCCGGCGACCTCGCCGACGGGCTCGCCGCGGGAGAGCGGAAGCTGCCCGGCTACCACGACGCGGACCGCCGCTCCGACATCCTCGGCGATCCGGTCGGACTGATCCGCGACTCCCAGCACCCCGCCGGGTCGTACGGGGTGGGCTTCGCCCCGTACTTCCTCGCCCTGGCGCTCTGGGTCGGCGCGATGATCACGTACATGCTGCTGCGGCCGGTCAACCGGCGGCACGTGATGTCCGGCGCCCCCGGCTGGCGGGTCGCGCTCGCCGGCTGGCTGCCCGCCGCGGCCATCGGCCTGGCCCAGGTCGGGGTGCTCTTCACCGTGGTGACCCTGGCGCTGGGCCTGAACCCGGTACGCGACCTGGCCACCCTCGGCCTGCTCGCGCTGACCTCGCTCGCCTTCACCGCGATCATGCAGCTGCTCGGCGCGGCGCTCGGCCCGGCCGGCCGGCTCGCCGCGCTGGCCCTGCTGATGCTCCAGCTCACCTCCTCGGGCGGCACCTACCCGGTGCAGACCTCGCCCGGCTTCTTCCAGGCCGTCCACCCGTGGCTGCCGATGAGCTACGTGGTGGCCGGGCTCCGGCACACCATCAACGGCGGACCCGCCGGGCCGGTCCTCACCGGGGTGGCCGTGCTGGTCGCGTTCGGGGTGGGCGCAGTGCTGCTCACCATCGGGGCGACCCGCCGGTCCCGCCGGCTGACCCCGGCCAAGCTGCACCCCGAGCTGGCCATGTGAGGATGCTGATGGGCCGGACGGTGGTGACGCCGGGCTCCGGCACGCGCCGGCCCACCGGCGCGCCGGGGTTCGGGACGGGGGGACGAGTGACGGACGGACGGTCGCGGCGGCGGGAGGACACCCGCCAGCGCCTCTTCGTGGCGGCGGTGGAGCTCATCGCCGAGCAGGGCTTCTCCGCCACCACCGTGGACGACATCGCGGCCCGCGCCGGGGTGGCCAAGGGCACCGTCTACTACAACTTCGAGTCCAAGACGGTGCTCTTCGAGGAGCTGCTGCGGCACGGCATCGGGCTGCTCACGGCCGACTTCCGGGCCGCGGTGGCCGGGCAGCCGCCGCGCGAGGCGCTCGCCGCCCTGGTCCGCGCCGAGCTGGAGTACATCCGCCGGTACCGGGCCTTCGCCCAGCTCCTGCTCTCGGAGATGTGGCGGACCAACCGGGAGTGGCAGCAGACCCTGCGGCTGCTGCGCGGCGAGGCCATCGAGGTGATCGCGGAGACCGTCCGGGCCGGGGTGGCCAGCGGCGACCTCCCCGCCGACCTGGACGTGCGGACGGCCAGCTCGGCGCTGTTCGGCGTCGGGCTGGTGGTGGCCGTGGACTGGCTGGTCTTCCAGCCCGAGCGGCCGATCGAAGACGTGCAGGAGGCGCTGCTCGGCATCGTCCGGCGGGTCGCCCAGACCTGAGCCGGGCCGGTGTGATCCGGCGTAAATGCGTTGAGCCGTCGGGGTCGGACGGGCGAGGCTGGGGTCACCGCCCCGCCCACCCGAGTCCGGAGGACCCACCGTCCCATGCGTCTGCTCCGTGATCTCTGGGCCACCGCACCGCGCCGGATGGCGGTCGTCGTCGCACTGATCCTGCTCGGCGCCGGTGGCCAGGCCGCCGCCTCCGCGCTGGCCGGGCCGGTGCTGGTGCACCGCTCGGCCGGCTGGTTCGCCACGCTGGCCGTGGCCCTGGTCGCCGCGGTGGTCACCGACGTCGCCGTCGGGCTGCTGATGGCCGGGCTGACCGCCGACTGGTCCGCCGACGTCCGCCGTCGGCTCTGCCGGGTGGCGCTCGGGCAGGATTTGCCCACCCTGGAGACCACCCCGGTCGGTGAGCTGCTCGACCGGATCGACAACGACGTCTACCAGGTCGCCGCCGAGATGCGGAACACCGGCGTCCGGCTCGTCCAGGGCGTCGCGGTCTGCCTGCTCGCCACCGCCGGCGCCCTGCTCGTCTGGTGGCCGGCCGGCGTCGGGATGATCCTGCTGACCGCACTGCTGGGGGTGTTGCTGCGCCGCCCCACCGCCCGCATCGCCCCGGCCCGGATGGCCGAGGAGGAGGCCTGGTCGGACCTCGCCGCCGTGATGGAGGAGGCGGTGCACGGCCAGGACGACGTCCGCACCAGCCTGGCCCGGCCGTACGTGCTGCGCCTCTACGCCCGCCGGGCCGCCGAGGTGATCGCCCGGGGCGGCCGGGTGTTCCGGCTCTCCGCCCGGGTCACCGCCCTCGCCGCCGGCGGGGTCCGGGTCGGCATCGCTGCCGTGGTACTCAGTGGTGCGTGGGCGCTCGCCACCGACCGGATCGACGGTGCCCGGCTGACCGCGATCTGGCTGCTCGCCCTCGCCTTCGGCGGGACCGTCGAGCACATCGCCCGCTGGGTGCCGCACCTGCAGCAGGCGCTCGGCGCCTGGGCCCGGGTGCAACTGCTCGCCGGCTCCCGGCAGGAACCCGCCGGCGGCGCCGCCCCGGCCGACGGCGACCTGACCGTCCGCGGGCTCACCTTCCGCTACCCCTCGGGCGGGGACGACCGGGGGCCGGCGCTGCGCGACATCCGGCTCAGCTTCGCCCGCGGCCGGTCGTACGCCCTGGTCGGCCGGACCGGGTCGGGCAAGTCGACGCTGGCCAAGGCGCTCACCCGGGCCGTGGAGGTGCCGCGCGGCACGATCTTCCTCGGCGACACCGACCTGGTGGACCTGGACGTCGAGGCGCTGCGCCGGTGGATCGCCGTGGTGCCGCAGCGCACCGAGATCCTGGCCGGCACGCTCGCCGAGAACGTCGCGCTCTTCGACCCCGACCTGCTCGACGACGCCGCCCGGGCGCTGGCGGAGCTGGGGCTCGCGGGCTGGATCGCCGAACTCCCCGACGGCGTGGACACCCGGCTCGGCGAGGGCGGGCACGTCCTCTCCGCCGGGCAGGAGCAGCTCGTCGCGTTCGCCCGGATCCTGGTGCGCGACCCGCACGTGGTGATCCTCGACGAGGCCACCGCCCGGCTCGACCCGGTCACCGAGAGCCGGGTCCGGCAGGCCACCGAACGCCTGCTCGCCGACCGGATCGGCATCGTCATCGCGCACCGGCTCTCCTCGGTGCGCCGGTGCGACGAGGTGGTGGTGATGGCCGACGGCGCGGTGCTGGAGGCCGGCCCGCTGCGCGAGTCGGAACGCTTCGCCGAGCTGCTGGCCACCAGCCACGCCAGCGCGTACGCCCCGACCGGGGGTGGGCGCGGCGGGGTGGACCTGCTGGATGGGCCGCCGCAGGAGTGGGACGACGTCGAGTCGCCGGCCGCGGCGGTCGCGACCGGCCGGCCCGATCCGGTGGCCGTACCGAAGAGCGACCCGCCGCCGCAGCCCCCCGCGCCGGCCGCGCGGACCATGCGGGAGATCCTGCGGCTGGGCACCAACGACCCGCGGTACGGCCTCGTCTCCGTCTGCCTCTTCGTGGTGATGACGCTGCTCGGCCTGGACGGCTCGGTGCTGCCGTGGCTCTGGGCCGACGTGGTCGGGGGCGGCGACCCGTGGCTGCCGGCGCTCGGCATCGTCGCCGCGCTGCTGGTGGTCCTGCCGCTGCCCTACCTCACCAACCTGTGGTTCCCGCAGTGGTGGATCCGGCAGTTGCTGCGGATCAGCCTGCGCCTGGTGCACGGGCAGACCGGGGCGCGCCGGGTCAGCGGGCACACCCCGGCCGAGGTGGTCGCGCAGGGCGGCGACACCGACCGGGTGGTGCAGCTCGCCGACAACCTGATGGACCAGTTCATCTCGGTGGCCATCGTGGTCACCATGACCGTGGTGACCGGCAGCTTCGTGCCGGCGCTGTTCTTCGCCGGGACGATGCTGGTCTCCGGGCTGGCGGCGACGCTGTTCGGGCCCCGACTGGAACGTACCGCCGCCGGCACCGTCAAGGCCCGGGCCGCCTTCGCCACCGCGCTGGTCTCCTCGCTCTCCGCCGCCCGTACGGTGAAGCTCGCCGGCGCCACCCGCCCGGTGCTGGACCACCTCGCCGCGCTGGACACCGTCCGCAGCGACCGGCAGCGCCGGGAGATCGCCATGCAGGTGTGGGCGCGGTCCACCCCGTCGGTGGTCAGCGGCCTGCTGCCGATCGGCGCGTGGGGGCTCTACCTGGCCGGCGGGCTCTCCGCCGGCGCGACCCTGGTGGCGGTCTCCACCCTCGGGGCCGCCCGCTGGTTCGCCTGGACCACCGCGTCGCTGGTCTCGCACTACCCGTCGGCCCGGGTGTGGACCCGGCGGACCGTGGCGATGGCCGGGATCGCGGAGTACTCGGCGGCCGTACCGGGGGTCGATCTCGCCGCCGGCGCCGCGCCCGCGCCCGAGCCGCCGCCGCGGCACCCGCTGCGCCGGCTCGACCTGGCCGGTTTCGGGGCGCTGCACACCGACGGCACCCTCGCCGTACGCGACGTCGACCTGACCGTCGACCGGGGACAGCTGGTGCTCGTCGTGGGACCGGTCGGCGCCGGCAAGTCCTCGCTGCTGCGGGCCCTCGCCGGCATCGTGCACCACACCGGCACGCTGCGCTGGAACGGCGAGCCGGTCACCGAGCCGGAGCTGTTCCTGCGCCCCAACCAGGTCGGCTACGTCGGCCAGTTGCCCCGGGTGCTCTCCGGCACGGTGGCCGACAACATCGCGCTGGGGCACGAGGTCGACGCCGCCGACGCGGTGACCACGGCCCAGTTGGAGCACGACCTGGCCGCGGCCGGCGGCGGGCTCGGGCTGCTCATCGGGCACAAGGGCACCCGGCTCTCCGGCGGGCAGCTCCAACGGCTGGCGCTGGCCCGGGCGCTCGCACCCCGTACCGAGCTGCTGATCGCCGACGACGTGTCGTCCGCGCTCGACGTCACCACCGAGCTGGCGCTCTGGGCGGCGCTACGCGAGCACGGGGTGACCGTGGTGGGCTCGACGTCCAAGCGGGCGGCCCTGGTCCGGGCCGACCACGTGGTGGTGCTGATCGACGGCACGGTCGCCGCCCAGGGCCCCTGGCGCGACCTGGAGTCCCACTGGTCGCACCTGGCCGGCTGACCCAACTTGGGGGGTTAGAAGGCGCGGGCGTACTGGTTGGGCCAGTGCGGTTCGGCGGTCAGCTTGGCGGCGGCGCGGCGGGGCCAGTACGGGTCGCGGAGGAGTTCGCGGCCGAGGAGCACCAGGTCGGCCTCGCCGGCGGTGACGATCTGCTCGGCCTGCTCGGGCTCGACGATCAGGCCGACCGCGCCGGTCGGCACGCCCGCTTCGCGGCGGATCCGGGCGGCCAGGGGGACCTGGTAGCCGGGGCCGATCGGGATGGCCGCGCCGGCCGAGGCGCCGCCGGAGGAGGCGTCCACCAGGTCCACGCCGGCGGCGGCCAGCTCACCGGCGAGCAGCACGCTGTCCTCGACGGTCCAGCCGCCGGAGACCCAGTCGGTGGCCGAGATCCGGGTCAGCACCGGCACGGACTCGCCGACCGCGGCACGGACCGCCCGGGCCACCTGCAGCGTCAGCCGCATCCGGCCGGCCCGGTCGCCGCCGTAGCCGTCGGTGCGGTGGTTGGTCAGCGGGGAGAGGAACTCGTGCAGCAGGTAGCCGTGCGCCGCGTGGATCTCCACCGCGGCGAAGCCGGCGTCCAGCGCCCGGCCGGCGGCGGTGGCGAACGCGGCGACCACGCCGGCGATCCCCGCCTCGTCCAGCGCGGTCGGCTCCCGGTAGTCCGGCAGGAACGGCTCGGCGCCCGGGCCGACCGGGGTCCAGCCGCCCTCGGCGTCCGGCACCCCGCCCCGGTGGTCGGCCCACGGCCGGTACGTCGAGGCCTTGAACCCGGCGTGCGCCAGCTGCACCGCCGGCACCGCGCCCTGCTCGGCGACGAACGCGGTGATCGGGCGCCAGGCGTCGACCTGCGCGTCGGACCAGATCCCGACGTCCTGCGGGCTGATCCGCCCCTCCGGGGCCACCGCGCTGGCCTCGGTGATGATCAGACCGGCGCCGCCGACGGCGCGGGAGCCGAGGTGGACCCGGTGCCAGTCCGTGGGCAGGCCGTCCGGGCCGGCGCTGTACTGGCACATCGGCGCCATCGCGATCCGGTTGGGCAGGGTGACGCCGCGCAGGGCGAGCGGGGTGAACAGGGCGCTCATGTGGTTGATCCTCCGTGACAGGGGTCGAGGAGAGCCCTCCGGGGGGAGGGCCCTCCTCGATCAGCGGTCCGTGCGGTGCCGTCGGAGCCGGCCGCGGCTCAGGCGGGCACGGGGCTCAGCTCGTCGGACCGGGCCGGCCGCTCGGCGGGCTCGGCGGGGTCCGGCTCGACCCGGGCGCGCGTGCCGGCGGAGTCGTACGCGGCCCGGTCGAGGGTGCCCTCCCGGGCGGCCACGATGGTCGGCACGAGCGCCTGGCCGGCCACGTTGGTGGCGGTACGGATCATGTCCAGGATCGGGTCGATGGCCAGCAGCAGGCCGGCGCCGGCCAGCGGCAGCCCCAGCGTGCTCAGGGTCAGGGTGAGCATCACGATCGCGCCGGTCAGGCCGGCGGTGGCCGCCGAGCCGACCACCGAGACGAAGGCGATCAGCAGGTAGTCGCCGACGCCCAGGTCCACCCCGAAGACCTGCGCCACGAAGATCGCGGCCAGGGCCGGGTAGATCGCCGCGCAGCCGTCCATCTTGGTGGTGGCGCCGAACGGCACGGCGAAGGAGGCGTACTCGCGGGGGACGCCGAGCCGCTCGACGGAGCGCTGGGTCACCGGCATGGTGCCCACCGAGGAGCGGGAGACGAAGGCCAGCTCGATGGCCGGCCAGGCGCCGGCGAAGAAGCGCAGCGGGTTGAGCCGGCCGGCGGCCACCAGCAGCACCGGGTAGACCACGAAGAGCACGATCGCGCAGCCGACGTAGACCGCGGTGGTGAACTTCGCGAGCGGGGCGAGCAGGTCCCAGCCGTACGAGGCGACGGCGTGGCCGATCAGGCCGAGGGTGCCGATCGGGGCGAGCCGGATCACCCACCAGAGCGCCTTCTGCACGATGCTGAGCACGGACCGGTTGAACTCGACGAACGGCTCGGCGGCCTGGCCGACCAGCAGCGCGGCGGCGCCGACCACCAGGGCGAGGAAGACGATCTGGAGCACGTTGCCCTCGACGAACGCGCCGACCGGGTTGGTGGGCACGATGCCGGTGAGGAAGTCGGTCCAGGAGCCGGTCTTCTTCGGTGCGGCGGCGCCGGAGACGTCCAGGGTGACGCCCTTGCCGGGATTGGTGAGCAGGCCGAGGCCGATGCCGACGCTCACCGCGATCAGCGCGGTGATGCCGAACCAGAGCAGGGTCTTGACCGCCAGCCGGGCGGCGTTGGCCACGCCGCGCAGGCTGACCACGCTGACCACGATGGCGGTGAAGACCAGCGGCGGGACGGCCAGCTTGAGCAACTGGACGAAGAGGCCGCCGACGGTGTCGAGGGTGCTGGCGAGCCAGCTCAGGTCGTTGGCGCGGGCGAGGAAGCCGAGCGCCACGCCGAGCACGAGGCCGAGCAGGATCTGCACGGAAAAGGGGATCTTGCGCAGGGCGGAAGCCATGATGATGCGTCCAAGGTCTGTCGGAGGGTCGATCGGGGCAGCGTCAGGAACGAGGCTGCGCCGGACAGACGCCGCTGGCCTGCAGTCGGAGGTCGACGTACAGGCGCACGGTGAGGTGCCAGACGTTGGTCATCGCCTGCCGACGCTACTCCCGGCCGGTCCACAGCTGGAAGGAGTGACCGTCGTGACGATCCTTACATGACCCGGTCCGGACCCGGCGCCCGGTTCGTCAGGACCGGCGGTGGGCCAGGCCGAGCGCGGTGGCGGTGGCCAGTCCCCAGCCGGCGGCCACCGCCAACAACAGCCGCTCCAGCACGCCGACCAGGCCGCCGCGTCCCACGGTCAGCATGGCCAGGCCGATCGCCGCCGACAGCGGCAGGGCCAGCGCCGCCCCGAGACCGGCGATCCGGCGCAGCCCCGGGACCGCCGCCGGGGAGACGAGCAGGGCCAGCATCGCGAAGACCACCGCGGCGGTCGCCGCGATGCTCGCGCCGCCGTGCACCAGGTCCGCCGCGGTGGCCGTCTCGAACGGTGGCAGCGGGCAGCCGGCGCTGCACGTCACCGCCCCGGAGAGCAGGGTGAGGACGCTGCCGGCGGCGAGCAGCGCCGCGGCCACCCGCAGCGCCGGGGGCAGCGCCACCGCGAGCAGCAGCAGCGCCGCGGCCACGGCGAAGATCCCGATCCGGTACGCCGGGGCGTACGGGCTGTCGGCGACGCCGGCCTCGCTGACGTACCCGGTGGGGCCCGGACCGGGACCGGCGACCACGGCGACCGTCACCGCGACCGCGCCCGCCAGGGTGCAGCCGGCGGCTGCCGACGCGGCGACGACCCGGCCGAGGCCCGGGTCAGCCACGCCCGTGCGGCGTGGTCCAGCCGGAGGTGTCCGGCCCGAGCGGCACGATGCCGGTCGGGTTGATCTCGCGGTGCGTGGCGTAGTAGTGCCGCTTGATGTGGTCGAAGTCCACCGTCTCGCCGAAGCCCGGGGTCTGGAACAGGTCCCGGGCGTACGCCCAGAGCACCGGCATCTCGGTCAGCTTCTGCCGGTTGCACTTGAAGTGCCCGTGGTACGCCACGTCGAAGCGGACCAGGGTGGTGAACAGCCGCACGTCCGCCTCGGTGATCGCGTCGCCCATCAGGTAGCGGCGCCCGGCCAGCCGCTCCGACAGCGCGTCCAGCCGGGCGAAGAGCGCGCGGTACGCCTCGTCGTACGCCTGCTGGGAGGTGGCGAAGCCGCACCGGTACACGCCGTTGTTGACGTCCCGGTGGATCTCGGCCATCAACGCGTCCATCTCCGGCCGCAGCTCGACCGGGTAGAGGTCCGGCGCGCCCGGGGAGTGGAACCGCCGCCACTCGGTGGAGAAGTCCAGGGTGAGCTGCGGGTAGTCGTTGGTGACCACCCGCCCGGTCCGCGTGTCGACCAGCGCGGGCACGGTCACCCGGCCGGTGTAGTCCGGGTCGGTGGCCAGGTACGCCTCGGAGAGGTAGCCGATGCCGAGCACCGGGTCGAAGCCGTCCGGGTCCAGCGCGAACCGCCAGCCCCGCTCGTCCCGGATCGGGTCGACCGTGCCCAGCGAGATCACCTCGTCCAGGCCGAGCAGGCTGCGCACGATCCGGGCCCGGTGCGCCCACGGGCAGGCCCGGCACCAGATCAGCCGGTACCGGCCCGCCTCCAGCGGCCAGCGGTCCTGATCGTCCGGGCCGCCGCCTTCGGGGGACGTGGAGTGCGGGGTGACCCGACCGGTGAACCGGTTGGGCTGGCGGACGAACGCACCGCTGCCGGTGCTCTCTGCACTGAACTGGGCCCGGGCCATGCCGCCAACCTATCGGCTCCGGGCGCGGATATCCTGGCGCCGGGCGTCCCCGTGACCCGGCGGCGCCGCCACCGAGCCCTTCCCACCCCCGAAGGACAGCGCCGATGACCGTGGCATACCTGGTAGCCGGAGTCCGCACCCCGATCGGCCGGTACGCCGGCGCCCTCGCCGGGGTACGCCCCGACGACCTCGCCGCGCACGTGATCCGCGAGCTGGTCGCCCGCCACCCGGCGGTGGACTGGGCCCGCACCGACGACGTGATTCTCGGCTGCGCCAACCAGGCCGGCGAGGACAACCGCAACGTGGCCCGGATGGCGGCGCTGCTCGGCGGCCTGCCCGAGGAGGTCCCGGGCAGCACGGTGAACCGGCTCTGCGGCTCCGGCCTGGACGCGCTGGCCAGCGCCGCCCGCTCCATCGTGGCCGGCGAGGCCGACCTGGTGGTGGCCGGCGGCGTGGAGAGCATGAGCCGGGCGCCCTTCGTCATGCCGAAGGCCACCACGCCCTTCTCCCGCGCCGCCGAGGTCTACGACACCACCATCGGCTGGCGGCTGGTCAACCCCCTGATGAAGAAGAGGTGGGGCACCGACTCGATGCCCGAGACCGCGGAGAACGTCGCCGCCGAGTACGGCATCGACCGCGCCGCGCAGGACGAGTTCGCGTACCGCTCCCAGCAGCGGGCCGCCAAGGCCCAGGCCGACGGCCGGTTCGCCGAGGAGATCGTGCCGGTGACCGTGCCGGCCGGACGGCGCGAGACGAAGCTGGTCGAGGTTGACGAGCACCCGCGGGAGACCTCGCTGGAGAAGCTGGCCGCGCTGCCCACCCCGTTCCGCGACGGCGGCACGGTGACCGCCGGCAACTCCTCCGGCGTGAACGACGGCGCGGTCGCCCTGCTGGTCGCCTCCACGGCGGCCGTCTCCCGGTACGGCCTCACCCCGCTCGCCCGGATCGGCGGCGCCGCCGCGGCCGGCGTGCCGCCGCGGACCATGGGGATGGGCCCGGTGCCGGCCACCCGCAAGCTGCTGGACCGGCACGGCCTGGGGCTGGAGGCGGTCGACGTGATCGAGCTCAACGAGGCGTTCGCCGCGCAGTCCGTGGCGGTGCTGCGCGAGCTGGGCCTGCCCGAGGACGCCGAGCACGTGAACCCGAACGGTGGCGCGATCGCGCTCGGTCACCCGCTCGGGGCCAGCGGCGCCCGGCTGGCGTTGACCGCCGCGCTGGAGCTGCGTCGCCGGGGCGCCCGGCGGGCGCTGGCGACCATGTGCGTCGGCGTGGGCCAGGGCATCTCACTGCTGCTGGAGAACGCCGCCTGACGACAGTCCGGTCCGCCGCCCGCCGGCGGCGGACCGGTGTCCGTCGCAGACCGAAAAGTCGATCTCCCGTAGCGTGACGGACGGGCCTAGAGTGGTCAGCACCACACGATCCGCGGGTCGGCCGGTGTCGATTCCGCGCGCCCCCGCGCGCCCGGACGCCGCTGCCAGCCCGCGCCGCGGCGACGAACTGGGGCGACGTGATGCAGATGCCGGACGGACTTCCCGCCGAGATCGACCTGAGCCGGCCCAGCGCGGCCCGGGTCTACGACTACTTCCTCGGCGGCGCGCACAACTTCGAGATCGACCGGCAGCTCGCCGAGCAGATCGCCAGCATGACCCCGAACCTGGCCGCCACCATGCGCGCGGGCCGGGAGTTCCTGCGCCGGGCCGTCCGGGTGCTGCTCGACGCCGGCATCGACCAGTTCCTCGACATCGGCTCCGGCATCCCGACCGTCGGCAACGTGCACGAGGTCGCCCAGGCGGCGAATCCCGAGGCGCGGGTGGTCTACGTCGACATCGACCCGGTCGCGGTGGCGCACAGCCGGGAACTGCTCGCCGGCAACGACCACGCGATCGCGATCCACGCCGACCTGCGCGAGCCGAAGCTGATCCTGGACCGGGCCCGCGCCAGTGGCCTGATCGACTTCGACCGGCCGGTCGGCATCCTGCTCGCCGGGGTGGTCCACTTCATCCCGGACACCGACCGTCCCGGCGACCTCCTGGCCACCCTGCGGGCCGCCGCTGCGCCCGGCAGCTACCTGGTCATCTCGCACTCCACCTTCGAGGACCAGCCGCAGGAGATGCTCGACGCGCAGCGACTGTCGGCGCGGACCGCCACCGAGATCACGCTCCGCTCACGCGCCGAGATCAGCGACTTCTTCGGCGACTGGACGATCCTCGAACCGGGCGTGGTGCACATGCCGCTGTGGCGCCCCGACTCGCCGTCCGACGTGGACGACCACCCCGAGCGGTTCGGGGCCTTCGGCGGGGTCGCCCGCTACGACCAGCCCGCCGGCTGAACCGGCATGCGCGCCGCGCCGGATCCCGGCGGGGAGGACTTCAGCCGGCCGGGCGCCCAGGCGTACGCCGTGCAGTGGGGGCGGGCGGTACGCCGGCTCGGTTTCGTGCCGCTGAGCGCGGCCGAGACCGAGCGGCTGCTGCACGTGCACACGGTACGGCTGGCCCAGGCCCTTCTCGCACCGGCGTTCTCCGCCGACGCGGCGGAGGACGTCGGGCGGGCGCTGGTGGACGCCCACCTGACCGAGCCCGGCGTGCTCGACTGGTCGGTGCGCGCGCTCGGCGACCGCTTCCTGGCCCGGGTGCTGCCCAGCCGGGCGGAGTGGACCGAGACCCGCGAGCGGGTGGCGGCGTTGCAGGGCGCATTCTCCGCCGGCTTCGCCCGGGCGCTGCGCGATCGCACCTTCAGCCAGCAGGAGCGGATCGCCCGCTCCGCCTGGCAGGCGCGGGACGCCGTCGAGCAGGCGCTGCGCGACAGCGAGGCCCGGTTCCGGGCGGTCTTCACCGGCGCGGCGATCGGGATCGGCATCGCGGGCACCGACGGCCGGGTCATCGAGGTCAACCAGTCCTTCGCCGACATGCTCGGCTACACCGTCGACGAGCTGCGCGCGATCAACGTCGCCTCGCTCTTCTACGCCGACGACGCGGCCGGCATGTGGGAGCTGTACCAGGAGCTGATCGAGGGCAAGCACGACAGCGCCCGGGTGGAGAAGCGCTACCTCCGCAAGGACGGCACGATCGTCTGGACCGACCTCGCCGTCTCGCTGATCCGGTACGACGACGGCCGCCCCCGGTTCACGGTGGCGATGATCGAGGACATCACCGAGCGGTACGAGCTCCAGCAGCGGCTGCGCTTCCAGGCGCTGCACGACCCGCTCACCGGCCTGCCGAACCGGACGCTCTTCTTCGAGACGCTGGGCCGGGTCTTCGACACCGCCGGCGAGGAGCAGCGGGTCGGCGTCTGCTTCCTCGACCTGGACGGCTTCAAGGCGATCAACGACAGCCTCGGTCACGACCTCGGCGACCAGCTGCTCGTCGTGATCAGCCGCCGGCTCGCCGACTGCGTCTCCGGGCGCGGCCACCTGGTCGCCCGGATGGGCGGTGACGAGTTCGTGATCCTGGTCGACTCCGGCGGCGGGATCGACGACGCGGTGGAGGTGGCCGAGCTGGCGCTGGCCGCGGTGTCCGCCCCGGTGAAGGTCGGCGACCAGCAGCTCGCCGTCTCGGCCAGCATCGGCATCGTCGAGTGCCCGGCCGCGGAGACCAGCGTCTCGGAGCTGATGAAGGCCGCCGACACCACCCTGTACTGGGCGAAGGCGGAGGGGCGGGGCCGGTGGGCGGTCTACGACCCGGAGCGCAGCGCCGCCGACATCGCCCGCTCCGCGCTGGCCGCCGGCCTGCCGGCCGCGCTGGACCGGGGCGAGTTCGTGCTGCACTACCAGCCGATCGTGTCGCTGCTGGACGGCACGATGCTGGCGGTGGAGGCGCTGGTCCGCTGGCAGCACCCGGAGCTGGGGCTGATCGGGCCGGACCGGTTCATCGGGCTGGCCGAGGAGACCGGGCTGATCGTCCAGCTCGGCGCCTGGGTGCTGCGCCAGGCGTGCCGGGACGCCGAGGGCTGGCGGCGGGCGTACCCGGACGCGCGGCTGGTGGTCAGCGTCAACCTGGCCGCCCGGCAGGCCGACGACCCGGCGATCGTGGAGACGGTGGCCGAGGCGCTGACCCGCACCGGGCTCCCGGCCGAGCTGCTGCAACTGGAGCTGACCGAGAGCGCCGTGATGGGCACCGCCGGGGAGCCGCTGCGGTCGCTGCACCAGCTCGCCGAGCTCGGCGTACGGCTGGCCATCGACGACTTCGGCACCGGGTACTCGAACCTGGCGTACCTGCGTCGGCTGCCGATCCACTGCCTGAAGCTGGCCGGACCCTTCGTCGAGGGCATCCGGGCCGACGGCGCGGACGCCGCGGCCGACCACCGGGACGAGCGGATCGTGGACGCCCTGGTCCGGCTGGCGCACGCGCTGGAACTCTGGGTCACCGCAGAGGCGGTGGAGACCGAGGAGCAGGCCGAGCGGCTGCGGGCGCTGCGCTGCGACACCGGGCAGGGACGCTGGTTCGGCGCGCCGACGCCAGCCGCGCAGATCCGCGCCCGGCTCGCGGGCGGGGAGGCGGCGTGAGCGCGAGGAGTGAGCCGGTGTTGCGAGCCCCGCGGTCGCGAGCTGAGGAGCTGCCGTGAGCGCGAGGAGTGAGCCGGTGTTGCGAGCCCCGCGGTCGCGAGCTGAGGAGCTGCCGTGAGCGTCACCGACACGCAGGCGGCGGTCTCGGTGGTGGCCGGGCTGGCCATCCTGGCCGGGCTGGCCGGGGTGGTGGTGCCCGGGCTGCCGGCCCTGCCGCTGTGCTGGGGCGGAGTGCTGGTCTGGGCGCTCTTCGGCCACGCCGGTCCGGGGCGCTGGGCGGTGCTCGCCGCCGCCACCGTGGTCGCCGTCGGCGGCACGGTGGTCAAGTACCTCTGGCCCGGGCGCAACCTGAAACGGACCGGCGTGCCCACGTCGTCGCTGCTGGCCGGGGGCCTGCTGGGGCTGGTCGGCTTCTTCGTCATCCCGGTGGTCGGCCTGATCATCGGCTTCGTGGCTGGAGTGTGGGGCACCGAGCGGCTGCGGCTGGGCAGCAACCAGCTCGCCTGGCCGGCCACGATGCAGGCGCTCAAGGCGGCCGGTCTGTCCATGCTGGTCGAGTTCCTCGCCGGCCTGGTGATCGCGGCCCTCTGGGTCGCCGGCCTGCTGCTCGCCTGATCCCTTCCCGGCGACGCGGGGCGGCGCCGGCGGCTAGGGTCGGGGGGTGCGGATCACCGTCCTGGGCGGTCTCGGCGCCTGGCCCACCGCCCGCCAGGCGTGCTCCGGCTTCCTCGTCGAGCACGAGGGCTTCCGGCTGCTGATCGACCCGGGCTACGCCACCCTGCAGCCATTGCTTTACCGCGTGCCGGCGGCGCAGGTGGACGCCGTGTACGTCAGCCACGGCCACCCCGACCACTGCGCCGACCTGCAACCCCTGCTGCGCGCCCGGGTACTGGCCGACCGGTCCGGCCCGCCGTTGCCGGTGTACGCGCCGGCCGGCAGCCTGGACCGCCTCCTCGCCATCGACGAGCCGGGGCTGGTCGACGGGGCGTACCGCCTGCACGGGTTCGACCCGGGGGAGACGTTCGGCCTCGGTCCGTACACGGTGGAGACCGGGGCGCTGCCGCACTGGGTGCCCAACGCGGGAGCCCGCGTCACCGGCCGCGGCGTGGTGCTCGCCTACACAGGGGACACCGGGAGCAGCCCGCATCTGGTCGACCTGGCCCGGGACGCCGATCTGCTGATCGCCGAGGCCACCTACGTCGACGCCATCCCCGACCGGCACGCCGGAAACCTCTCGAGCGCCGCCGAGGTCGGCCGGTACGCAGCCGCCGCCCGGGCACGCCACGTGCTGCTGACCCACCTCTGGCCCGGCACCGACCCGCAGGCGGCGGCCGCGGCAGCCCGCCGCGGGTACGACGGACGGGTCGAGGTCGCCGAGCCCGGCCTGGTGCGCACGATCCCGGCGTAGTGCGTCGCCGTGGGCCGACCGTCGTGACGGCCCCAGGTGCGTCGGCGCGGGGTGCCCGGAAGGTACGGCGGATCGCCGTACGAGTGAGAGAGAGGTGAGCACCCCGCGCCGTCGCGGACCGGGCGTTGCCGAGCGCCCGGCGGTGGCCCGTCGTGATCGGGCCTGGTCACGGGGTAAAGGATGGGGCCGGGAGGGCCGGTCCGGCAACGGAATTAGCCGCGCCGGCGGTGAGATTCCCACGGCCGTCGTATTGACCCCCTTGATCGACGGGACCACACTTTGCCCACTCGTACCGGGGAACCACCTCGAGGAGGTGTGCAGTGGCCACGACGCCCGCGCCAACCGCCGAGCAACCGATGGACGACGACGCCCGAAGGCTCGCCGAACTCGGTTACAAGCAGGAGCTGCACCGCAAGTGGAGCGGCTTCTCCAACTTCGCCATCTCGTTCTCGATCATCTCGATCCTGGCCGGCTGCTTCACCACCTTCGGGCAGGCGTGGAACAACGGCGGGCCGGTCGCCATCTCCTGGGGCTGGCCGCTGATCTCGCTGTTCATCCTGATCATCGGCTTCTGCATGGCCGAGTTGGTGTCCGCGTACCCGACCGCGGGCGGGATCTACTGGTGGGCGGCGAAGATGGGTCGGCCGGTGCACGGCTGGTTCACCGGCTGGCTCAACCTGATCGGGCTGGTCGCGGTGACCGCGTCGGTGGACTACGGCTGCGCCACGTTCCTCAACCTCACCCTCTCCGCGCTCTTCGACGGCTGGGCCGGGACGCTGCACCAGACGTTCGGGCTCTTCGTGGTGATCCTCGCCCTGCACGGGCTGATCAACATCTTCGGCCACCAGATCATCGACGTACTGCAGAACGTCTCGGTCTGGTGGCACGTGGCCGGCGCGGCCGCGGTGGTGGCCATCCTGCTGCTCGTCCCGGACGACCACCAGAGCTTCCGGTTCGTCTTCACCGAGCGGTTCAACAACTCCGGCTTCGGCGACGGGGACACCGGCGGGCTCACCTTCTGGTTCTACGTGCTGCCGCTGGGCTTCCTGCTCACCCAGTACACGATCACCGGCTTCGACGCCTGCGCGCACGTCTCCGAGGAGACCCGCGGCGCGTCGCAGGCCGCCGCCAAGGGCCTCTGGCGGTCGATCTTCTACTCCGCGGTCGGCGGCTGGATCCTGCTGCTCGCCTTCCTCTTCGCCGCCACCGACGTGGACGCCATCAACTCCGCCGGCGGCTTCTCCGGGGCGATCTTCGAGACCGCGCTGACCCCGTTCTTCTTCAAGGCCGTCATCATCATCTCCACCATCGGCCAGTTCTTCTGCGGGATGAGCTGCGTGACCTCGATGTCCCGGATGACCTACGCGTTCAGCCGGGACCGCGCGGTGCCGGGCTGGCGGCTCTGGTCCCGGGTGGACCGCAACGGCACCCCGGTCAACGCGATCATCGGGGCAACTCTCGCGGGGCTGGTGCTCACCCTGCCCGCGCTCTACCAGAAGGCCGGCGTACCGATCGCCTTCTACGCGGTGGTCTCCGTCGCGGTGATCGGGCTCTACCTGTCGTTCCTCATCCCGATCTTCCTGCGGCTGCGGATGGGGGACCGGTTCGTCCCGGGACCGTGGACGCTCGGCCCGAGGTACAAGCTCCTCGGCTGGATCGCGGTGATTGAGATCGCGGTCATCTCGGTCTACTTCATACTGCCGATCGTCCCCGCCGGGGTGCCCGGCAACGCGGACTTCACCTGGTCGGCGGTGAACTACGCACCGATCGCTGTCGGCGGGTTGCTGCTGCTGGTCGCCGTCTGGTGGTACGCCTCGGCCCGGAAGTGGTTCACCGGCCCCCGCCGTACCGTCGAACTCCCGTCGCCGCGACCGGCGTCGGACGGCGCCCGGGCCGACGAGCCGGCCTGACGGACGCCGGGCGCACGGTTGCGTGGGGGCGGTATGCGCCCGGCACGGTTGCGGCACGCCGGTGGTGAAGCGGAGGACGCGGTCGTCGTCCGCCGCCGGTGTGCCGCGACCGTCGCGGTTCCCCGTTTGCGGTGGACCCGGTCGGGGGCATTGACGGTGATCCGGTTTGTCAGTAGACCTTGGTGATGGAGGCTCGCCGATGAGGAAAGCTCCGCTCTCGCTGGAAGAACTGCGGGTCGCCATCCGGGGCGGCGAGATTGACACGGTGGTGCTGGCCCTGACCGACATGCAGGGCCGGTTGCAGGGCAAGCGGTTCCACGCCCCGTACTTCCTCGACGAGGTGGTCTCCCACGGCAGCGAGGGGTGCAACTACCTGCTCGCCGTCGACGTGGACATGAACACCGTCGACGGGTACGCGATGTCGTCCTGGGAACGCGGCTACGGCGACTTCGCGATGAAGCCGGATCTGGCGACCCTGCGCCGGGTGCCCTGGCAGCCGGGCACCGCGATGCTCCTGGCCGACCTGGAGTGGCTGGACGGCTCCGGCCCGGTGGTCGCCTCGCCCCGGCAGATCCTGCGCCGGCAGCTCGACCGGCTGGCCGCGCACGGGTTGACCGCGTACGCCGGCACCGAGCTGGAGTTCGTGCTCTTCCGCGACTCGTACGAGGAGGCGTGGCGGCGGGGCTACCGCGACCTCACCCCGGCCAACCAGTACAACGTGGACTACTCGCTGCTCGGCACCGCCCGGGTGGAGCCGCTGCTGCGGCGTATCCGCACCGAGATGGCCGGCGCCGGGCTGACCCCGGAGAGCGCCAAGGGCGAGTGCAACCTCGGCCAGCACGAGATCGCCTTCCGGTACGACGAGGCGGTGGCCTGCGCCGACCACCACGTCATCTACAAGAACGGGGCCAAGGAGATCGCCGCCCAGGAGGGCATGTCGATCACGTTCATGGCCAAGCCGAACGCCCGCGAGGGCAACTCGTGCCACATCCACTTCTCCCTGCGCGACCGGGACGGCCGTTCGGCGATGCTGGGGGACGGGCCGGCGCACCTGAGCGTCACCGGGCGGCGGGTGCTCGCCGGGCTGCTCGACACGATGCGCGAGTTCAGCCTCCTCTTCGCCCCGAACGTCAACTCCTACAAGCGGTACCAGCCCGGCTCGTTCGCCCCGACCGCGCTGCGCTGGGGCACCGACAACCGCACCTGTGCGCTGCGGCTGGTCGGGCACGGGCAGGGCATGCGGGTGGAGAACCGGGTGCCCGGCGCCGACGTCAACCCGTACCTGGCGATCGCCGCCCTGGTCGCCGGGGCGGTGCACGGTATCGAACGGGAGCTGGAGTTGGCCGAGGAGTGCACCGGCAACGCGTACGACGACCCGGCCGCCGACCGCGTCCCCGCCTCCCTCCGCGACGCCCTCACCCGCTGGCAGTCCTCCACGCTCGCCAAGGACGCCTTCGGCGACGAGGTCGTCGCCCACTACGCCAACCACGCCAGGATCGAACTTCAGGCCTTCGACGCCGCCGTCACCGACTGGGAACTCACCCGTGGCTTCGAACGCCTCTGACCGTCACCCCGGCGATCATGGACTTGTGGCGCCCGGTTGAGGAGGATCAGGGGAGTTCGTTCGGTGCCAGAACTCCATGATCGGCGAGTAGTGGGAGGGCGGGGCGCGTGACCGAGGTGGTGAACCCGGCGAGCGGCGAGGTCGTGGCGACCGTGCCGGCCACGTCGCTGGCGGAGGCCGATGCGGCGATCTCGCGGGCGGCGCTGGCGTACGAGTCGTGGCGGAAGGTCGCGCCGGGGGAGCGGGGGCGGCTGTTGCGGCGGTTCGCCGCCGTGGTGGACGCGCACCGGGAGGAGTTGGCGCTGCTCGAGGTACGCAACTCCGGGCATACCATCGGCAACGCGCGGTGGGAGGCGGGCAACGTCCGGGACGTGCTCGACTACTACGCGGGGGCGCCGGAGCGGCTGACCGGGCGGCAGATCCCGGTGCCCGGCGGCCTCGACGTCACCTTCCACGAGCCGCTCGGCGTGGTCGGGGTGATCGTGCCGTGGAACTTCCCGATGCCGATCGCCGGCTGGGGCTTCGCCCCGGCGCTCGCCGCCGGCAACACCGTCGTGCTCAAGCCCGCCGAGCTGACCCCGCTGACCGCGCTGCGCCTGGCCGAGCTGGCCCTCGACGCCGGCCTGCCGGAGGGCGTGTTCACCGTCCTGCCCGGCCAGGGCAGCGTGGTGGGGGAGCGGTTCGTCACCCACCCCGCCGTCCGCAAGGTCTGCTTCACCGGCTCCACGGAGGTCGGCACCCGGATCATGGCCGGCTGTGCGGAGCAGGTGAAGCGGGTGACGCTGGAGCTGGGCGGCAAGTCCGCCAACCTGGTCTTCGCCGACGCCGATCTGGCGAAGGCGGCCGCCACCGCGCCGTACGCGGTCTTCGACAACGCCGGCCAGGACTGCTGCGCCCGGTCCCGGATCCTGGTCCAGCGCTCCGCGTACGACCGGTTCCTGGAACTCCTCGAACCGGCCGTGCGGGCGTTCCGGGTCGAGGACCCGGCCGCCGAGAGCGCCGAGATGGGCCCGCTGATCTCCGCCGCCCACCGCGACCGGGTCGGCGGGTACGTCGACGGCGCGAAGGTCGCCTTCACCGGCTCGCGTCCCGACGGCCCCGGGTTCTGGTACGCCCCGACCGTGCTGCTCGCCGACTCGGCGGCCGACCGGCACTGGCGGGAGGAGATCTTCGGCCCGGTGGTCTCGGTGCTCCCCTTCGACGACGAGGCCGACGCGATCCGGCTGGCCAACGACACCGAGTACGGCCTCTCCGGCTCGATCTGGACCCGGGACGTCGGCCGGGCGCTGCGGGTGGCCCGCGCGGTGGAGTCGGGCAACCTGAGCGTCAACTCGCACTCCTCGGTGCGCTACTGGACCCCGTTCGGTGGGATGAAGCGCTCCGGCCTCGGCCGGGAGCTGGGCCCGGACGCGCTGCACGCCTTCACCGACGTCAAGAACGTGTTCATCAGCACGGAGGAGTGAGATGCAGGGACGGCTACAGGACCGGGTCGCCGTGGTGACCGGTGCGGGCAGCGGGATCGGGCTGGCCACCGTGCGGCGGTTCGCCGCCGAGGGGGCCCGGGTGGTCTGCGTCGACATCGACGCCGAGGCGGGCAAGCGGGCCGCCGACGAGGTGGCCGGGGAGTTCGTCGCCGCCGACGTGGCCGACGAGGCGGCGGTCCGGGACCTCTTCGACGGGGTGGTCGCGCGGCACGGGCGGGTGGACGTGGCGTTCAACAACGCCGGCATCTCCCCGCCCGACGACGACTCGATCCTGGAGACCGGCCTGGACGCCTGGGAGCGGGTGCTGCGGGTCAACACCACCAGCGTCTACCTGTGCTGCAAGCACGTCATCCCGCACATGCGCCGGCAGGGCAGGGGCTCGATCATCAACACGGCGTCCTTCGTCGCGCTGATGGGCGCGGCCACGTCGCAGATCGCGTACACGGCGAGCAAGGGCGGGGTGCTGGCGATGACCCGGGAGCTGGGCGTGCAGTTCGCCCGGGAGGGGATCCGCGTCAACGCGCTCTGCCCCGGCCCGATCGCCACCCCGCTGCTGCTGGAGTTGTTCGCCAAGGACCCGGAGCGGGCCGCCCGGCGGCTGGTACACGTGCCGATGGGCCGGTTCGGCCAGCCGGAGGAGATCGCGGCCGCGGTGGCCTTCCTGGCCAGCGACGACTCGTCGTTCATGACCGCCGCGCAGTTCGTGGTGGACGGCGGGATCACCGGCGCGTACGTCACGCCGCTGTGAGTCGGCCGCTGATCGGGATCACCGCGTACGTCGAGCCGACCGGCTGGGCGGTGTGGCGGGACGTGCCGGCGGCGTTGGTGCCGCAGGCGTACGTCGAGGCGGTGACCGCCGCCGGTGGCCGGGCCGTGTTGCTGCCCCCGGACGACGCCGACACCGACGTGCTGCGGGTGCTCGACGGGTTGCTGCTGGCTGGCGGGGCCGACATCGGCCCGGAGCGGTACGGCCAGCCACCCGACCCGCGTACCGAGAGTCGCCCCGACCGGGACGCGGGCGAGCTGGCCCTGCTCACCGCGGCGCTCGCGGCGGACCTGCCGGTGCTCGGCGTGTGCCGCGGCATGCAGCTGCTCGCCGTCGCCCGCGGGGGCGCGCTGCACCAGCACCTGCCGGACGTGATCGGGCACGACGGGCACCGCCCGGCGCCCGGCGTGTACGGCGCACACCCGGTCCGGTTCGCTCCCGGCAGTCTGGCCGGGTCGGTGATGGCCGGGGTCGACCGGGTCAACTCGTACCACCACCAGGCGGTGGCCGACCCGGGCGACCTGGTGGTCACCGGGTGGGCCGACGACGGGGCGGTGGAGGCGCTGGAGGACCCGCGGCGGCGCTTCCTGCTGGGCGTGCAGTGGCATCCGGAGAACGATCCGGACCCCCGCCCGGTGGCCGCGCTGGTTCGGGCGGCCCGCGCCGGCCGGCCCAGTTCGGCGACTGTGTAGCGCAGATCACATCGATCCGCGTAGGTAATCAGCGACCCACGCTCGCCGTGCGTTACGTTGCTCCTCCGCCGGGGTAGTAGGCGGGGACGGTCGGCGAGGCTTCGCCGGCCGTCGTGGACATCGGCCTGAGCGGGAGGCTGCATGGGCTCGGCCCAGGGGGGCGAGGGCGGGCGACGCCCGCCCTCGGCGACCGGCGAGGCGGAGCTGCCACCGCTGCTGACCGCGGCCTTCGCCGCGGGGGGCGAGATGGGTGCGCGGCTGCGGGCCTTCGACTGGTCCGCCTCCCCGCTGGGCGTCCCGTCGACCTGGCCACCCGCGCTGTGTCACTCCGTCAGCATGATGCTCTCCTCCCGCGCGCAGATCGTCTTGTTCTGGGGCGCGGAGCACCGCGCCTTCTACAACGACGCGTACCGGCCCACCATCGGGGCGAAGCACCCGGCCGTGATCGGGCAACCGGCCCCCATCCACTGGGCGGAGACCTGGCACGTGCTCGGGCCGCTGCTGGACGGGGTCCGCCGCACCGGCGAGCCCTACCGGGGGGAGAACCACCCCTTCGTCATCGACCGGCACGGCTTCCTCGAGGACGTCTACTTCGACGTCTCGTACGACCCGATTCGGGACGCGGACGGCACGGTCAGCGGCATCTTCTGCTTCGTCAACGAGACCACCGGACGGGTGCTCGGCGAGCGGCGGCTACGGGCCCTGGCTGAGCTGGGCTCCCAGCTCGCCGACGTGCCGAGCGCCGCGGAGCTCGGCCGGGCCGCCGCCCGGATCCTCGGCGGGTACCGCGCCGACGTGCCGTTCAGCCTGATCTGGCTCGCCGACGCCGACGGCGACCCGGCGCTGGCCGGCTGCGCCGGTGTCGACCCCGGTCGGGTCCTCGGTGGGCCGCCCGAGCCGCGGGTCGCCGTCGGCGACACACCGGCGTCGGCCCGTACCGTGCGCGTCGCCGACCTGCTCGACGGGCCGCCGGCGGACGCGGCCGAGCACGCCCTGGTGCTGCCGATCACCGCGGCCAACGAGCCGGCCGGGGTGCTGGTGCTCGGGCTGGCCCGTCGGCTGCCGTTCACCGCGGAGTACCGCGACTTCGCCGACCTGATCGCCGCCCAGGTCTCCCGGGCCGTCGGCACGCAGCGGGCGTACGAGCAGGAACGCGCGCGGGCCGCGGAGCTGGCCGCGCTGGACCGGGCCAAGACCAACTTCTTCGCCAACGTCAGCCACGAGTTCCGCACCCCGTTGACCCTGGTGCTGGGCCCGCTGGAGGAGCTGCTCGCCGACCCCGGGCTGCCCCCGGCGTACACCGATCGGCTGACCATGATGCACCGCAACGCACTGCGGCTGCTCAAGCTCGTCAACACCGTGCTGGACTTCTCCCGGCTGGAGTCCGGCCGGCTGGCCGCCCACTATCAACCCACCGACCTCGCCGACTACACCTCCCGGCTGGCCAGCACGTTCCGCTCGGCGATCGAGCGGGCCGGGCTGCGCCTGGTGGTGGACTGCCCGCCGCTGCCCGCGCCGGTCCACGTCGACCGGGACATGTGGGAGAAGATCGTCCTCAACCTGGTCGCCAACGCGGTCAAGTTCACCTTCGACGGCGAGATCCGGGTCCGGGTACGCGCCGCCGACGGGGCCGCCCGGCTGGAGGTCGTCGACACCGGGGTCGGCATCGCGCCGGAGGAGCTGCCGCACGTCTTCGAGCGGTTCCACCGGGTGCCCGGCGTCCGGTCCCGCACCCACGAGGGCACCGGCATCGGGCTCGCGCTGGTCCGCGAGCTGGTCGAGATGCACGGCGGCACAGTGGACGTGCGCAGCCGGGTCGACGAGGGCAGCACCTTCACCGTGACCGTCCCGTTCGGGCAGGCCCCCCTGCCCGCCGACCGGGTCGCCACCGTCGCGCCGCTGCCGCTGGCCGAGCCGGAGCAGGCCCGGCTGTACGTCGCCGGGACCGCGCTCTGGCCCGACGAGATCACGCCTCCCGCGGGCCTGCCCGAACCGGTCCGGGCGCCGGCCGGCGCCGGCCGGATCCTGCTCGCCGACGACAACGCCGACCTGCGGGAACACGTCACCCGGCTGCTCGCCCACGCCTACCAGGTGGTCGCCGTGCCGGACGGCCTGGAGGCGCTCCGGCTGGCCGTCGACTCCCCGTTCGACCTGGTGCTGACCGACGTGATGATGCCCCGGCTGGACGGCTTCGGGCTGGTCACCGCACTGCGGGCAAACCCGGTCACCCGGTACGTGCCGATCGTGCTGCTCTCCGCCCGGGCCGGCTCGGCCGAGGCGGTCGCCGGGCTCTCGGTCGGCGCCGACGACTACCTGACCAAGCCCTTCTCCAGCCATGAGCTGATCGCCCGGGTCCGGGCCAACGTCGAGCTGGGCCAACTGCGCGGCCAGATCATCCGGCGGCTGCACGCCCTGGCCGACGCGGCGGTGGCGATCAACACCGCCCGCTCCACCGCCGACGTGGTGCAGGTCGCCGCCCGGCACGCGCTGAGCCTGGCCGAGGCCGCCCGGGTCGTGGTCACCGCCGCCGGGGCCCGCTACGAGGCCGACGGCGGCGGCGTGGCCGGCGCCGAGCCGTCCGTGGTGCTGCCGCTCAGCGGCACCGGCGGGGAGCAGCTCGGTGAGCTGCGGGTGTGGCGGCGCGAGGACGACGGCACCGAGCAGGCGGCGCTGACCCAACTGGCCCGCCTGGTCGGCGTGCGGCTCGAGAACGCCCAGCTCTACGAGGCCGAGCACCGGATCGCCACGACCCTCCAGCACAGCCTGCTGCCGCGTACGCTGCCGCAGCTGCCCGGCGCGCTGGTGGCCAGCCGGTACCTGCCGGGCAGCGCCGACGTCGAGGTGGGCGGCGACTGGTACGACGTGATCGGCGCGGCCGACGACGAGTTGGTACTGGTGATCGGCGACGTGGTGGGCAAGGGCGTCCGGGCCGCCGCCACGATGGGTCAGCTGCGCAACGCGCTGCGGGCGTACATCCTGGAGGGCTTCGACCCGGGCCGGGCGCTGACCCGGCTGAACCGCCTCGTCGGCTCCACCGAGGGCGGCTCCTTCGCCACCGTGATCTGTCTGTGGTTCTCCCCGCGCACCGGCCGGCTGCGGTACGCCAGCGCGGGTCATCCGTCCCCCCTGCTGATCCGAGGAGACGACGTGGCGTTCCTGCACGATCGAGCCCTCGGCCCGCCGATCGGGGCGCTCCGGCAGGCGGCGTACCGGACCGTCGACGGCGAACTCGCCCCCGGCGGTCGCCTGCTGCTCTACACCGACGGCCTGATCGAGGACCGGCAGCTCGGCATCGACGCGGCGCTGGAGCAGCTCCGGCTGGACGCCGCGACCCCCGGGCAGCACGTAGCCGACCTGGTGGACGCGGTGGTCGAGCGGGTCGCCGGGCGCCCCCGGCACGACGACGTGGCGGTGCTGGCGCTGGAGGCGGCCGAGCTGAACCAGTTCGCGCTGCGGCTGCCGGCCGACCCGACCCGGCTCAGCGTGCTGCGCAAGCGGCTGGAGGACTTCCTCACCGCCCACCGGGTCGGGGACGACGACCTGTTCGACCTGACGGTGGCGATCTCCGAGGCGGCCGCGAACGCGATCGAGCACCCGGTGTCGCCGGTCGAGCCGGTGATCGACGTCGAGGTGACGATCGAGGACCGGACGGTCATCGCGACGGTCCGCGACAGCGGGCGGTGGCGGGAGCCCACCGGCACCGGGTTCCGCGGCCGGGGACTGGCACTGATCAAGGCGCTCGGCGACCTGACGGTGCGCCGTACCGACCAGGGCACCGAGCTGACGCTGCGCCGACAGCTCCGGGACTGAGCCGGGCTCAGACCGGCCGCAGCCACTCCTGCTCGCCGAGGCCGGAGATCTCCAGCACCCGGCGGACCTGGCGGGACGGCAGCACGGTCAACGTGCCGGGGAGGCGTTGGGCGAGCCGCACCAGGGCGTGGATCGCCGCGGAGTCGAAGAAGGTGACCGCGCGCAGGTCGAGCTCGACCCGCCCGGCCGGCTCGCGGGAGGCGGTCTGGAGCATGGTGTCGGCGGTTGCCATGTCGACCTCGCCGGTCACCACCACGCGGAGCTGATCACCGTCGACCTCCGCCGTGGCGGAGAAGATGGGAGGTGCGCCCCCTTGATCCACGCAGCCACAATGGCACAGTGGGCCGGGCGCGGCAACAACCCGCGCGAGCAGGCCGTGGCGGGGGTCACCCCGGCCGCGGCGATAGGCTGTCGCCATGACCGTCCGTGCGCCCCTGACCCCAGGCACGCTCTCCCCGTGGCGAGCGGTCCCCGCCCACATCCCGCGCCCGGAGTACGTGGGCAAGAAGCGTCCGCAGGAGTGGCGCGGCTCGCACGTGCAGACCCCGGAGACCATCGAGAAGATGCGGATCGCCGGCCGGCTCGCGGCCCAGGCCACCCAGCTCGCCGGGGAGCACTGCAAGCCCGGGGTCACCACCGACGAGATCGACCGGGTGGTGCACGAGTTCCTGGTCGACCACGGTGCCTACCCGTCGACGCTGGGCTACAAGGGCTTCCCGAAGTCCTGCTGCACCAGCCTCAACGAGGTGGTCTGCCACGGCATCCCCGACTCGACCGTGCTGACCGACGGCGACATCATCAACGTCGACGTCACCGCGTACATCGGTGGGGTGCACGGGGACACCGACGCCACGTTCTGCGTGGGTGAGGTGAGCGAGGAGGCCCGGCTGCTGGTCGAGCGGACCCACACGGCGATGATGCGGGGCATCAAGGCGGTCGCCCCGGGCCGGCAGATCAACGTGATCGGCCGGGTCATCGAGTCGTACGCCAAGCGGTTCGGCTACGGCGTGGTCCGCGACTTCACCGGCCACGGCATCGGCGAGGCCTTCCACAGTGGCCTGTACGTGCCGCATTACGACAGCCCCCGGCCGACCGACCTCATGGAGCCGGGGATGACGTTCACCATCGAGCCCATGATCACCCTCGGTACCTATCAGTACGACATGTGGGACGACGGCTGGACGGTGGTCACCAAGGACCGGAAGTGGACGGCCCAGTTCGAGCACACCATCGTCGTCACCGACGACGGCTACGAGATCCTGACCCTGCCGTGACGGAGACCCCGGCGGCGCTGCGCGAGGCGCACCACGCGGACGTGTCCGGCGGCTGGCTCCGGCCGGCGGTGTTCGGCGCGATGGACGGCCTGGTCACCAACATCGCCCTGATCGCGGGTGTCGGCGGTGGCGGCGTGTCGCCGAAGAGCATCGTGCTGACCGGCATGGCCGGTCTGGTCGCCGGCGCCATCTCGATGGGCCTGGGGGAGTACACCAGCGTCCGGTCGTCCAACGAGCAGGTCGCCGCGGAGGTGGCCAAGGAGCGGCGGGAGCTGGAACGGCACCCGGAGGCGGAAGCCCGCGAGCTGGCCGAGGCGTGGGTGGCCCGCGGCCTGCCACGGGACCTGGCCATGCAGGTCGCCGACGCGGTGCGCCGCAACCCGGAGGAGGCGCTGCGGATGCACGTCCGGGAGGAGTTGGGCGTCGACCCCGACGAGCAGCCGAGCCCCTGGGCGGCCGCGATCTCGTCGTTCCTCTGCTTCTCGGTCGGTGCCCTGGTGCCGCTGCTGACGTACCTCGCCGGCTTCACCAGCCTGTGGCTGGCGCTCGGCGTCGGCGGGGTGGGGCTCTTCGTGGCCGGAGCGATCGTCGCCCGGTTCACCAACCGCTCATGGTGGACCAGCGGCCTGCGTCAGTTCCTGCTCGGTGCCGCCGCGGCCGCCGCGACGTACCTGGTCGGCACCCTGATCGGCATCCAGGGCGGGGTCGGCTGAGCTGCTCCTTCGACGGGGCGGTCAGCCGTCGAGGAGGTCGTCGACGGTGCCGTCGACCGGTCGGCCGCGGGCGGCCAGCTCCTCGGCCTGGCGGGCCAGCACCGCGCCGACCTCGGTCATGTCCGCGCTGGCCAGCCCGGTGCGCCGGACCGCGTCGCCCGGGTCCCGGAAGTAGGTGCGGCTGAGCAGGCCGTGCACCGTGGCCGCCGCCAGCCGCGCCTCGCCGAGCATCAGCAGCGCCTGGTCGGTCTCGTACCACTCGGCGAGCCGGGCCGCCCGGGCGTGCGCCGCGCTGCCCCGGTACCACGCCTGCCGGGCGGCGGTGCTGAAGTCGGCCGGCCGGGCCCGGGCCAGCCGCGCCAGGTGCTCGTCGCGCAGGGCACGCAACCAACCGGTCGGGTCGTGCAACGCGCGGGTGGTGACGTACCGGTCGGCGGTCAGCGGCCAGAGCGCGGAGATCGTGCGGGCCTGCCCCAGGTAGTCGTCGGCCCCCGCCACGGTGAGGTCGACCAGCACCCCGTCCACCCGACGGGTGGCCGGCGCCGGACCGCTGCCCGGCCGGTAGGTGGCCAACAGCAGCCCCACCTCGCCGTTCCCACCACCGTCGTCGTCACCGTGCGCCAGCGGGCCGTGCACCGCGATCGCGAGGAGGTCGGCCGGGAACCGGCGCAGCGCCGCCGCTCCCACCCGCTCGGCCACCCGCCACCGTGGATCGTCCAGGTGCGGGTCGGTCCCCAGCTCCATGTCGCTGGTGTCCACGCGTCACCTCCGTCCGGGCGCGGGCCGCCGGTCCGCCCGGCGACGTCGCCGCCCACCACCCTAGCCAGGGCGGTCCGCCGCGCCGGGGCGCCGCGCGGGGTCAGGCCAGGTCGGCCGCCGGCGGCGTCCCGCCGACCGGAACCAGCCGGAAGACGTGGATCTCCCGCCCGCCGGCCCGCTCGGCGTACGTCCGGTAGGCGGGCCACTCGGTGACCAGCAGCTGCCACAGCCGTTCCCGTTCGGCGCCGGTGGCCAGTTCGGCGCGGACCGGGATCCGGCGCCCCTTGACGTCCACCTCGGCGGCCGGCTGTGCCAGCAGGTTCAGCGCCCAGCCGGGCTGGTGCCGTTGCCCCCAGTTCGACCCGGTCACCACGTACGCGTCGCCGTCCGCCACGTACAGCAGGGGATTGCTGCGCGGCTGGCCGGAGCGGCGGCCGGTGGTGGTGATGACCAGGGAAGGCACCAGGCCGAGCGCGACGACCCGGCCCTTGGTGAGCCGGCCGACCATCCGGTCGGCGGGGACCAGCAGGCGCATGGCGCGGAACCACCTGCGGTGACCGAGGCGGCGCGTGAGGGTTCCCAGGACGGACACGGGCCCAGTCTGCCGGCATCCGCACTGTCAGTCGAGGCGGCGTTCCACCGGCAGCCGGGACCGGGTCACCAGCCCGGCCCCGAGCATCGCCAGCAGCGGCACCACCACCAGCACGCCGAGGGTCGACCAGGGCACCACCACCGGGTACGGGGTCTCGACCGGCCACGCCGCCGCGTACCGGCGGTTCACCGAGGCGAGGATGATCACCGCCGAGCCGAGGCCGGCGACGATGCCCAGCACCGAGCCGAGCACCGCGATCACGCCGGCCTGGCAGAGCGAGAGCACCCGGCGTACCCCCGGGCTGGCGCCCACCGCGGCCAGGATGGACAGGTCCCGCCGGCCCTCGGCGGCGGCCAGCCCGGTGGCCACCCCGGCGGCGCCCAGGGTGATCAGGCCGGAGCCGGCGGCCAGCAGAAGCAGCAGCGGCCGCCGGTCCGAGGCCGGCCCCGCCCACGCCACCTGCACCTGAAGCTCGGCGAGCGGGGCCAGATCGGCGGTGAGCCGATCCTGCGCCGCCGGGGCCGGCGGCGCGGTGGTGCCGACCACGTACCCGAGCTGCTCGACCGCCAGGCCGAGCCGGTCGGCGGCCGCCGCGGAGAGAAAGAGCCGGTCCACCGGCAGGCCGCCGCGCAGCGCGTGGCCGGGCAGGCTGGCGGTGGTGGTCTGTGGGACTTCCGCCCCGTCGGTGGTCCGGCTGGCGGTGACGGTCACCCGCCCGTCGACCACCTGCCGCGGGTCGGTGACCACCACCCCGCCGGCCCGCAGCACGCGCGCCGCGGCGACCACCTCGTCGGCGGGGGCGCCGGTGAGCGCGGGCACTGCGGAGCCGTCGTCCACGTACGCCGGGAGGGAGAAGCCGTCCGGACTGCGGAGCGGCCCGGTGCACCGGGGATCGGCGAGGGCCCGGCGGCGGCCGTCGTCGGTCAGGTACTCGGACGGCTGGTACGGGCACGCCCGGTCGGCCGGCACCACCGCGGCGGCCAGGCAGTAGTCCTCCGGAGACGCCGGTGCGGCGCACGCGGGCCCCGCCAGCCGGGCGACCGTACCGCCCGGCAGGGTGGCCCGGATCCGGGTGGCGATCTCCGCCGGCGGGGGCAGCGGGCTCCCCGGCGAGTCGGCACGCAGCAGCATGACGTTGCCGGGCGGCATGCCGGGCTGCCAGTCCGCCCGGGCCCGGGCCTCGTCGCTGGCCAGGTAGACGCCGAGCGCGACGCTGCCGGCCACCGCGGCCATCACCGCGGAGATCGCCGGGGCGGCGGAGGAGCGGTTGCGGCTGGCATCGCGCAGCGCCAGCCGCGGCGCCAGCGGCAGCAGGCGTCCCGCCCGGGCGAGCAGCCCGATCAGCGTCGGGGTGGCGAAGACCAGGCCCAGCTCCCCGAGGATCAGCCCGGTCAGGATCACCGTCGGGCTGGTCCGGGCAGCGCCGAGCGCCGCGACGGCGGCACCGCCGACCGTGAGCAGCATCCCGAGGAGCAGCCAGCGCCGGCGCCGCCGGGGCGGGCTGCGCCGCCCGGCCAGCCCGGCCACCACGTCCTCGCGGGCGGCCGCCCAGGCCGGCGCCAGTGCGGCGAGCACGCCGGCCAGCACCGCCACCGCGGCGATCGCGGCCAGCGCGGCCGGGAAGACGCGGTACCCGCCGGAGCGGGCAAAGGTCAGGTGCTGCTCCACCAACGAGCGGCCGGCGAACGCCGCGGCGGTGCCGAGCAGCAGCCCGAGCGTCGCCCCCGCCGAGCCGAGCACCACCCCGTCGGCCAGCACCACGCGACGCAGCTGCACGTGGTCCCCGCCGGCCACCGCCAGCAGCGCGAGGTCCCGGCGCCGCCGCCGTACGCCGACCGCGAAGGCCGGCCCGACCAGCAGCACCACCTCCAGCAGGCCGAGGCCACCCACCAGCACCGCGTTGCCCGCCTCGGCCGGGTCCGGCGCCGGTGTCGCATCGAAGGGCGCGTCCTCGCGACCGGGCAGGGCGGTGCGGGCGCGCACCGTCAGGCCGTGCGCGTTCAGCCGGTCCACCAGCGCCGGCCCCAGCCGCCCCGGCAGGTCCACCAGCCAGCTGTCGTCGGGCGGGGAGAGCGAGCCGGTCGGAGCCTGCGGCCCCAGCGCGACCACCTCCCGCAGGTTGTCGGGGAACTCCACGGTCCCGACCACCCGGTACATCCGGCCGTCCCTGGTGCGCACCGGGTCGCCGAGGCGTACGCCCAGATGGCGCAGGGCCGGCGGGCTGACCGCGATCTCGTCCGGCGCGGCCGGGCGGCGTCCGGCGCGCAGCGTCGCCAGCCGCCCCGCGACGGGGTCGCTCAGGTCCAGGCTCCGGGCGTCGAACGGCACCGTCCGGCCGTCGAGCCGTACCTCGAACGGGACCGACCAGCGGACCCGGCTGACCCGGCTGCCCGGCGGCAGCAGCCCGGTCACGTCGGCGGCGGTCACCGGGCGGGCCCGCGGCACCAGCTCGCCCCGGGCCGACCAGGAATTCTCCCCCCAGGCGTCCTGGACCACCGCGTTCTCCGCCGACCAGCGCAGCTCCGCGTCGGCGCCGCCGAGCCGCCGCTCCAGCTGCTCCGCCCGGGTCAGCCGGGCCATGTCCCAGCTCACCGCGGTGAAGCTCAGCGCCAGCACGGGCAGCGTGATCATCGCTAGTACCAGCGCGGTACGCCCGCGGGCCCGCCGCGCCTCCCGGCGCGCGATGCGGAGCGCGACCAGCCACGAGCCGACCGCCCCGGCGAACCGGCCCCGGCTCACCGCTCGCTGCCGGTCAGCAGCTGCTCGACGCCGGCCAGCGGCGCCGTCGAGTCGACGAGCACCCCGTCCCGGAGGAAGATCACCCGGTCCGCCCAGCCGGCGTGCCGAGCCTCGTGGGTGACCAGCACCCCCGCCGCGCCGGCGTCCACCCGGCGGCGCAGCAGGTGCAGCACCGCCTCCCCGGCCTGCGAGTCCAGCGCCCCGGTCGGCTCGTCGGCGAGCACCAGCCGGCGCTCCCCGACCAGCGCCCGGGCGATCGCCACCCGCTGCTGCTGGCCGCCGGAGAGCTGGTCGGGAAAGCGGTCGCCCAGCCCGGTCAGCTCAACCTCCGCCAGCGCGGCCAGGGCCAGCCGCCGGGCCTGCCGGACACCCGTGCCGTCGAGCTCCAGGGGCAGCGCGACGTTCTCCGCCGCAGTGAGGCTGCCCAGCAGGTTGAGATCCTGGAAGACGTAGCCGATCCGCCGCCGCCGCAGCCGGGCCAGCTCGCGGCGGCCCAGCCCGCCCAGCGCCGCTCCCTCGACCAGCACCTCGCCGCCGGTCGGGCGGTCCAGCCCGCCGGCCAGCGCCAGCAGGGTCGACTTACCGGAGCCGGAGGGGCCCATCACCGCGACCAGCTCGCCCGGCTGGACGGTGAGGCTGACGCCGCGCAGCGCGTGCACCGCGGCCACGCCGGCCCCGTGGGTCCGGTGGACCTCCCGCAGCTCCAGCACCGCGGCGCCCCCGACGGTCATCGGATCGGCTCCGTTCGCGACTGGGGGGCTCGCACACCCGGCTCACTCTTCGCGCTCACCGGGCCGCCTTTCGTTCGCGACTGCGGGGCTCGCAAACCCGGCTCACTCCTCGCGCTCACCGGTGGGCCTTTCGTTCGCGACTGCGGGGCTCGCAAACCCGGCTCACTCCTCGCGCTCACCGGTGGGCCTCCCTTCCGGGCCGGTCCACCACCACCCCGGCGTCCCCGCTGTCGGGCGCCGGCGGGCGGAGCGGGGCGGGACGGTAGCGGACCAGGCTCGTCTCGCAGTGGTCCAGCCAGCGGATCTCCGCCTCGGCCTGGAAGACCATCGCGTCCAGCACCAGCCGCCAGGGCAGGTCCTCCGGCTTGTCGCTGGCGTACTTCAGCCGGGTCAACTCCTGCAACGCCCGCATGGTCGCGCTGCGCTGGGTCTGCACCACCGCGCGGACGTCCACGCCGGGGGTCGTCAGCGCCAGGGCCAGCTTGATCGCCAGCTCGTCCCGGGGCCGGTCGGTGCGGCTGATCGGGGTGGCGAACCAGAGCGCCAGGTCCGCCCGCCCGGCGTCGGTGATCTCGTACGGTCGCTGCCCGGCCTCGCTCTCCGGCAGCGGGCGCACCAGGCCGTCCCGCTCCAGGCGGGAGAGGGTGGTGTAGACCTGCCCGATGTTCAGCGGCCAGGTCGCGCCGGTGGACTCCTCGAACGCGGCGCGGAGCTGGTAGCCGTACATCTGGCCGCGCTCGAGCAGGGCGAGCAGCCCGTGACGGATGGACATGGCAACGGAGTATGCATACCTGGTATGCGGTCCGCAACCGGAACCACCCGCAGGGTGACCTGGGCCGCTGTCCGCCCGACCGGCTCAGGTGGGGCGGCCCGGGAAGGGCACGGTGAGCGGGGTCACTCTGGCGGTGCGCCGCCACCGGGTGGCGCGCAGCGCGCAGTCGGTCAGCGCGGCCAGGGCCCGGTTCCGGTCCGCCCCGGTGGTGTGCGGCAGCGCCGCCCGCCAGAACCCGGCGGTCCGCTCCTCGATCTCGATCGCCAGCTTGAGCGCGCTGGCCCGGTCGTTCACCGGGTACGGCAGGGCGTAGCCGGCCCGGTCGGCGGGCACCTGACCGCCGCCGGAGCTGAGCTGGAGGATGAGGGCGTCGCGGCGGGCGCGGTGGGCCGCCTCGGCGGCGCGGGCGGCCGTCCGGGCGGCGTCGGTGAGGCGGACGCCGATCGGGCCGTACGCCCAGATCGCCGCGTACTCCGCGGTCAGGGCGGCGGCGAGGGCCTCGGCGGGGCCGGTCGGCGCGGTACGGGGAATCACTTCAACGCCTCCAGATGGGTGGCCCGGGCGGCGGCGATCGAGCCGAGCAGCGCGGCCCGCTCGGCGGGCGCTGCCGCGCACGCCTTCGCCGCGTTCTCCCGACCGGTCTGTTCGGCCGCTTGGAGCTCGGCGAGCAGGCCGTCGGGCTCGGCGGCGCCGGAAGCGGGCGGGGCGCCGGCCGGCGTGCCCGAGGGCGCCGGGCGGCCGATCACCCGGCGCAGCTCGTCGGCGTGGGCCTGGTGGGCGTCGGCGATCGGGGTCAGCCGGTCGGCCAGGCTCGGGTCCGCGGCGAGCGCGGCCCGGTGCTGGGCGGCCAGCGCGGCGGATTCCGCCGCCAACGGCTCCAGCGGGTCGGGCGCCGGCGGCTCGTCGTCGTCGTCGAAAAGATCACAGCCGGTCAGCGCCACGGTCGCCCCGCCGGCCACCACCAGCGCCCCGGCGCGCAGCAGGTTTCGCCGGGAATGCCTGGGTGCCCCGTCGCGCTGTGTTGTTCTGCCAGTCGCCACCGGACAAGTCAACACCATCTGTGGTCGCCCGTGGGCCACCGGCGTCGGTGCGCCGCCGGGTCCGTCGCCCGCTGCGCGCGTTACGCTCTGCCCAGCCACCGGGCGCGATTGCCCCGGTGGCGTGCCGGCATGGCGGGCCGACCCGGCCCGAACCTGATCAGGAGAAGGGTGCGCCAGATGACGCAGCGTGGCCGTGCCACCAGGCCGACGGGGCCCTCCGGGCGTCCCCGGCGGGCCGACGGCCCCCGTGACGGGGACCGGGCCGGCGCACCGCGCGGCGGTGACCTGGGCGCCCGGCGCGCGCGACTGCGCGAGGTGATCGAACCGGTGGTCACGGCGGCCGGGTACGACTTGGAGGACCTCGCGGTCTCCCGGGCCGGCCGGCGGCACATCGTACGGGTGATCGTGGACGCCGACGGCGGGATCAACCTGGACGCGGTCGCGGACGTCTCCCGGGCGGTTTCGGTGGCGTTGGACGCCGCCGAGGAGGCCGGCGGTGACATCGTGGCGGGGGAGTACCAGCTCGAGGTCAGCTCGCCGGGCGTGGACCGCCCGCTCACCCTGCCCCGGCACTGGCGGCGCAACGTCGGCCGGCTGGTCAAGGTGACCGTGCGCGGCACGCCGGGCCGGCCCGAGCAGCGGGCCGCCGGAGACCGGCAGGTCACCGGCCGGGTGATCGAGGCCGACGACGAACGCGTGGTGCTGGAGACCGATGCCGGCCGCGCGGAGCACAGCTACGCCGAGCTCGGACCCGGTCGGGTCCAGGTCGAGTTCGTCCGCCTCGACGAGGCGGACGAGTCCGACGAGGCCGGCGACATTGACGACATTGACGACATCGACGACGAAGATGATGTGGAGGACGAGGAGAGGTGAACATCGACCTCGCGGCGCTGCGCGCACTCGAGCGCGAGCGGGAGATCCCGTTCGACACGATCCTCGCGGCGATCGAGACCGCGTTGCTGACCGCCTACCGGCACACCGAGGGCGCCGAGGCGCACGCCCGGGTGGAGATCGACCGCAAGTCGGGCGCGGCCCTAGTCTACGCCCAGGAGCTGGACGACGACGGCACCGTGGTGCGGGAGTGGGACGACACCCCGCACGACTTCGGCCGGATCGCCGCCATGACGGCGAAGCAGGTGATCCTCCAGCGGCTGCGGGAGGCCACCGACGAGGTGCACTTCGGCGAGTACGTCGGCCGCGAGGGCGACCTGGTCACCGGCGTGGTGCAGGCGCACGAGGCGCGGGCCGAGAAGGGCATCGTCAGCGTCAACCTGGGCAAGCTGGAGGGCGTCCTCCCGCAGTCGGAGCAGGTGCCCGGCGAGCGGTACACGCACGGCGAGCGGATCCGCTGCGTCGTGGTGCACGTGGCGAAGGGAACGCGCGGGCCGCAGATCACCCTGTCCCGTTCGCACCCGGCGCTGGTGAAGAAACTCTTCGCGCTCGAGGTGCCGGAGATCGCCGACGGCACGGTCGAGATCGGCGCGATCGCCCGGGAGGCGGGCCACCGGACGAAGATCGCGGTCCGCTCGACCACCCCGGGCGTCAACGCCAAGGGCGCCTGCATCGGCCCGATGGGGCAGCGGGTCCGCGCGGTGATGAGCGAGCTGCACGGTGAGAAGATCGACATTATCGACTGGTCGGACGACCCGGCGACCTTCGTCGGCAACGCGCTCTCGCCGGCCCGGGCGCTGCGGGTCGAGGTCGTCGACCTGGCCAGCCGCACGGCCCGGGTCACGGTGCCGGACTTCCAGCTCTCCCTGGCGATCGGTCGGGAGGGGCAGAATGCCCGGCTTGCCGCCCGGTTGACCGGTTGGCGGATCGACATCCGGTCGGATGCGGAGCAGACCGGCACGGCCGGCCGGGGCGCTGCTGATCACGTCCCGGAGCCGGGCGGCGCGATCTCGAGCAGCTAGGGGTAGACTTTCTCCAGTGGTACGACGCGCGCTGCCGGAGCGCACCTGTGTGGGCTGCCGGAGACGTGCGCCGGCCAGCGAACTGCTGCGGATCGTCGCGATCGGTGACGAGGCTGGTTACAGCCTCCGGCCCGATCCGGCCCGCAGACTGCCGGGTCGGGGAGCGCACATGCACCCGGATCCGGCCTGCTTCGCGCAGGCGGTGCGCCGCCGCGCCTTCGGGCGGGCACTGCGCATCACCGGGGTCGTCGATCACGGTGAGCTGGCGGAGCACGTTGCCGCGCCAACCACGACGTCCGGTCAGCCCGACCGGGCGAGGGTCGCTAGCAAGGTAGGACGACCGACATGAGCACACGATGAAGTCCCTGAAATGACCAGGCTTCAAGTGCAGGAGTGAGGTCGCTGCGGGTACTGCCCGCACGACCTCGGAGTGAGGAGTGCAGTGGCAGGTAAGGCCCGCGTACACGAGCTGGCAAAAGAGCTCGGGGTCGAAAGCAAGACCGTTCTCGCTAAGCTGAAGGAAATGGGCGAGTTCGTGAAGTCCGCGTCCAGCACCGTCGAGGCGCCCGTCGCCCGACGGCTGCGTGGCGCATTCGTCGCGTCCGCCGGTGGTCCCTCGGCTTCGGCCGCCCCCGCGGCGGCCGCCCCGAGCCCGGCGCCGACCCCGACGCCATCCCCGACCCCGGGTGCCCCCCGGGTGTCGGCCAGGCCGATGCCGCCCCGGCGGCCGACCGCGCCGACCCCTGGACCGAAGCCCAAGGGCCCGGTCCCCGGCCCGCCGCAGCCGGCGACCCCGGTCGCCAAGCCGGCGAGCGCGCACGACATCGAGGTGGCGGCCGCCGAGGCGCGCGCCGCCGCCCTCAAGGCTGAGCAGGAGGCCGCGGTCAAGGCCGCGCAGGCCGCCCGCCAGCAGCAGCGGGAGAACGTCCGCCGGGAGCCTCCGGCCGAGGGCGGTCCCCGTCCGGGTCCGGCTCCGCGTCCGGGTCCGAACGCGGTGCCGCCGCGTCCGGGTACCCCGGCCGCCGGTCGTCCCGGTGGCCCGACCCCGGGCCCGGGTGCCCGGCCGGGCGGTCGTCCGCCGGCGCGCGGCGCCGGTAACAACCCGTTCGGCATCCAGGGCGGCCAGCAGCAGCGGCCCCCGGCCGCCGGTGGCCCCCGGCCCAGCCCGGCGGGCATGCCGCCGCGGCCGAGCCCGGCCTCCATGCCGCCGCGGCCCAGCCCGGCCTCCATGCCGACTCAGCGCCCCACCACGGGTCGCCCCGGTGGCCCCGGTGGCGGTCGTGGCGGCCCCGGTGGCGGCGCGGGTCGCCCCGGCGGCGGTGGCGGTGGCTTCCGCCCCGGTGGCGGTGGCGGTGCCGGCGGCGGTGGCGGTGGCTTCCGCGGCGGTCCCGGTGGCGGCGGCGGTGGCGGTGGCTACCGTGGCGGTCCCGGTGGCGGCGGCGGTGCCGGTGCTCCCGGTGGCGGTTTCCGTCCCGGTGCGCCAGCCGGCGGCGGTGGCCGTCCGGGTGGTGGCGGTCGTGGCCGTGGCGGCGGCGCCGCGGGTGCCTTCGGGCGTCCGGGTGGTCGGCCGACCCGTGGTCGCAAGTCCAAGAAGCAGCGCAGACAGGAGTTCGACAACCTGTCGGCCCCGACCATGAGCTCGGGTGCCCCCCGGGGTCAGGGTCAGGTCGTCCGGCTCTCCCGTGGCGCCTCGCTGTCGGACTTCGCCGACAAGATCAACGCCAACCCGGGTTCGCTGGTCCAGGAGATGTTCAACCTGGGCGAGATGGTCACCGCGACCCAGTCCTGCTCCGACGAAACCCTGCTGCTGCTGGGTGAGCACCTCGGTTTCGATGTGCAGATCGTCAGCCCGGAGGACGAGGACCGCGAGCTGCTCGCGCAGTTCAACATCGACCTCGACGCCGTGGTCGCGGAGGAGCGCCTGGTCAGCCGTGCGCCGGTGGTGACCGTCATGGGTCACGTCGACCACGGTAAGACCAAGCTGCTCGACGCGATCCGTAAGGCGAACGTCGTGGCCGGCGAGGCGGGTGGCATCACCCAGCACATCGGCGCGTACCAGGTCCACGTCCCGCACGAGGGCGAGGACCGCGCGGTGACCTTCATCGACACCCCGGGTCACGAGGCGTTCACCGCCATGCGTGCCCGTGGTGCCCAGGTGACGGACATCGTGGTGCTGGTGGTGGCGGCCGACGACGGCGTGATGCCGCAGACCATCGAGGCGTTGAACCACGCCAAGGCGGCCGACGTGCCGATCGTGGTCGCGGTCAACAAGGTCGACAAGCCGGAGGCCAACCCGGACAAGGTCCGCCAGCAGCTGACCGAGTACGGGCTGGTCGCCGAGGAGTACGGCGGCGAGACCATGTTCGTCAACGTGGCGGCGAAGCCGGGCATCGGCATCGAGGAGCTGCTCGAGGCGGTCCTGCTGACCGCCGACGCGTCGCTGGAGCTGACCGCTCCGATCGACGGGCCGGCGCAGGGTGTGGCCATCGAGGCGCACCTGGACAAGGGCCGCGGTGCGGTGGCGACGGTGCTGGTGCAGAAGGGCACCCTGCGGGCGGGCGACTCCATCGTCGCCGGCGGGGCGCACGGCCGGGTCCGCGCGATGCTCGACGAGAACGGCAACCAGGTCGCCGAGGCGGGTCCTGCCCGTCCGGTCCTGGTGCTCGGTCTGACCGCGGTGCCGGGTGCGGGTGACACCTTCCTGGCGGCCGAGGATGACCGCACGGTGCGCCAGATCGCCGAGCAGCGACAGGCACGGCGGCGGGCGGCGTCCTTCGCCAACTCCCGTGGCCGGGCCACCCTCGAGACGCTCATGGAGCAGCTCAAGGAGGGCGAGAAGACCTCGCTCAACCTGGTGCTCAAGGGCGACGTCTCCGGTTCCGTGGAGGCCCTCGAGGACGCGCTGTTCAACCTCGACATCCCGGAGGAGGTCCAGCTCAGGATCATCCACCGGGGCGTGGGCGCGATCACCGAGAGCGACGTCATGCTCGCGAGCGCCTCGTCCGAGGCGGTCACGATCATCGGCTTCAACGTGCGGGCCGCCAACAAGGTCCGCGAGATCGCCGACCGCGAGGGCGTGGAGATCCGGTACTACACGGTCATCTACCAGGCCATCGAGGAGATCGACGCCGCGCTCAAGGGGCTGCTCAAGCCGGAGTACGAGGAGGTCGAGCTGGGCTCCGCGGAGATCCGCGACGTCTTCCGCTCGTCCAAGGTCGGCAACATCTCCGGCTGTATCGTCCGGTCCGGCGTCATCCGCCGCAACGCCAAGGCGCGGCTGCTGCGGGACGGGTCGGTCGTGGCGGACAACCTCACCATCAGTTCCCTCAAGCGGTTCAAGGACGACGCGACGGAGGTCCGCGAGGGCTTCGAGTGTGGTCTGACGCTGGCCGGTTACAACAACGTCCAGGTCGGCGACATCATCGAGACCTTCGAGATGCGGGAGAAGCCGCGCGCCTGATCCGGTACTGACACAGTGATCAAGGGGTTTACGCCAATCGGCGTAAACCCCTTGATCATGTCAGGGGGTGACCGTAATGTCCGGGGCGATGTTCACCGGAACCGCGGTCTTCGACCTGCTGCTGCCGAGCGACTCCCGGTCGCTCAAGGCGAAAAGATCATATGTACGGCCGATCGTCGCGGCGCTGCGCCGCTTCGAGGTGTCGGCCGCCGAAGTGGGAGCGCTCGACCTGCACGGTCGGGCCGAGATCGGGGTGGCCGTGGTGGCCGCCGAGGCGGCCCACGTCCGCGAGGTGCTCGACTCGTGCGAGCGCCTGGTGGCCGAGCGTCCCGAGGCGGAGCTGCTCTCGGTGCGCCGCCGGCTCTACGGCGAGGAGGACTGACTGACGCCCCGGCCATGCGGTACCACCACGGGCGTGGCCGCCGACACCGGCGGCTGCGCGCGACGGTCACGAGCGCGCGGGTAGTGTTCGAGGTGTTGGGCGGTCGGGCCCGGCGGTGCCCCGCACCGTCGTTTCCGGTCGGGAGCAGAACGCCCTGGAGGTGGGGGAGATGACGGATCCGGCCAAGGTACGGCGGCACGCGGAGCGCATCCGCGAACTGGTCGCGTCGGTGGTGCGGAGCCAGATCAAGGACCCCCGGCTCGGGATGATCACCATCACCGACGCCCGGATCACCGCCGACCTGCGCGACGCCACCGTGTTCTACACGGTGCTTGGCGACGCGGCGGCCCAGGCCAGCACCGCCGCCGCGCTGGAGAGTGCCAAGGGCATGCTCCGCAGCACTGTCGGCAAGGCCCTCGGCCTGCGGCACTCGCCGACCCTGACCTTCGTCCTCGACGACGTGCAGGACCAGGTCAAGCACATCGACGACCTGCTCGCCGCGGCCCGCAACGCCGACGCCGAGGTGCAGCGGCTGGCCGCCAGCGCGAAGTACGCGGGCGAGCCCCAGCCGTACCGGCTCGAGGACGAGGTCGAGGACGCCCAGGTCGAGGACGTCGAGACCGAGGACGAGCCGCGCAGCGAGCGCCGGTGACCGACCCCGCCGCGGGCGCCGCCGAGGCGCCCACCGGGGCCGAATGGGCGGCCGCGGTCGCCGCGGTACGCCGACTCCCCGCCGACGCGCGGGTGCTGCTGATCTGCCACGTCAACCCGGACGGGGACGCGCTGGGCAGCATGCTCGGCTTCGGGCTGGGGCTGCGCCGGCTGGGCGTACGCCGACTCCAGGCGACGTTCCCCGGGCCGCCGGAGCTGCCGGAGCCGTTCCGGTGGCTGCCCGGGCGTGACCTGCTCGTGCCGCAGGACGCCGCGTACCCGGACCCGGACCTGGTCATCTGCTTCGACGCGGCGAGCGAGTCCCGGCTCGGTGACCTGGTGGACCGGCTCGACACGGCGGGCACGGCGCTGGTGCTCGACCACCACGCCTCGAACACCCGCTTCGGCGGCGTCAATCTGGTCGACCCGCACGCGGCGGCGACCTCGGTGGTCGCGGAGGGGCTGCTGGACCGGCTCGGGGTGCCGCTGGACGCGGACATCGCCGCCTGCCTCTACGTTGCGCTGAGTACTGACACCGGCTCGTTCCGGTTCGAGGCGACCACCCCGGCGGTGCACGAGATGGCCGCCCGCCTGCTGGCCACCGGGATCCGGCCGGGGGACATCTCCCAGCGGATCTACGACACCCGGCCGTTCGGCGCGGTCCGGCTCTTCGGCGAGGCGATCGGCCGGGCCCGCCTGGAGCCGGGTGCGGCCGGCGGGCGCGGCCTGGTCTGGACGTACGCGACCCTGGACGACCTGGCCCGGCACGACCAGCCGCCGTACGTGCTGGAGGCACTGATCGACTCGGTGCGCTGCACGGCGGAGGCGGACGTGAGCTGTGTGGTCAAGCAGGTGGCGGCCACCGAGTGGGCGGTGTCGCTGCGGAGCAAGGGCGCGGTGGACGTGAGCCGGGTCGCGGTGGCACTGGGCGGCGGCGGTCACCGGTTCGCCGCTGGGTTCACCGGGCGGGGCAGCGCCGACGAGGTCGTCGACCGGATCCGCGCCGAACTCGACGAGGCGTTGCTGCCGGCCTGAGATCTCCGGGTCGGCTCCGGGGCGTCGCGGTCTTCCCGCGCTTCGTGACGGTGGGGACAATCGGGTGATGGATCACTCCCGCGAGCTCACCGCCGAGGCGCCCCGGACGTGGGACCGTCCCGTGGTCTCCGTACCGGTGCTGATCTCCCTCTCTCTGGTGGGCGGGCAGCTGCCGTCCTTCTCCGCGCAGGCGAACCTCTACACCTTCGGCACCGGCGGGGCGCTGATCTGGCTCGGGTTGAGCAACCGGGTGCCCCGGCGGCCCGCCCCCCGCCGGCTCGCCCCGGGGGCGGTCTGGTGGCTGCTGCCGGCGGCCGTCTTCGGGGTCCTCGAGGGGGCGACCTTCGTGCTCTCGGTGGGGGACGACTTCCCGACCTTCTCCCGGCTGGCGGATCCGTTGCTCGACGACGAACTGGTCCGGTCCACGGCATGGTTCGCCTGGCTGGCCGCGTTCTGGGGTCTGGTGCGGCGATGATGCGGGCGCTGGCGATCGGCGGTTTCCTGACCGCGGTGCTGCTTTTCACCGCGGTGGAGTGGGCGTCGCGGCGGGAGGGCTCCCGCGTTCCGACGCTCGGCGACGTCTGCGCGTTCGTGATGCGGTACGAGGTCGGTCCGGTGCCGGTCGGGCGGATCGGCCTGTTCGGCTTCTGGTGGTGGCTCGGCTGGCACTTCCTGGCCCGCTGACCCGCGCCTGGTCGTCCAGATGTCGGGAACACTGGGCAGTATGTGGACCTGAACGATAGCTTGGGTAAGGACCGGCGCCGTGCCGCGACGCAGGTCGTGGGCGGTGGCGCCACACCAGGTGCCGCCTCCCTGCAGGGTCAGACCGACCCGGGCTCACGCTGCCAGGCGAGCCGCTCCGGGGATCCCGGACCGCTGTCGGGCGCTCAGCAGGACCGCCCGTAGGGCCACCGTGTCGTGGTGGTCCGCGCCCTGGAAGGGATTTCCCGATGGCCACCAAGCCCACCCGCAAGCCGCAGCCGGAGACCACCGACGAGGCCCGCGAGCAGATGCGCCGCGCGCTGCAGACCTCGATGGACACCCGTCAGTGACGTACCCGGTCCGGCGGTGACGCCGACGTCGTCGTCGCGTCGCCTGCGTCACCGCCGCCCCGACCGTCCAGGCCCACCGGCCGGCCCGCCCGGCGCTATCGTCGCCCGGTGCGCCGCATCCTCATCGTCGGCAGCGCCGGCGCGGGCAAGAGCACCCTCGCCCGCGAGGTCGCGCGACGGCTCGACCTCCCCCTGATTCACCTCGACCGGCACTACTGGCGGCCCGGCTGGGTCGCCTCCGACGACGCCGGCTTCCGCGCGGAGATCGCCGCGCTCGCCGCCCGCCCGGCCTGGGTGATGGACGGCAGCTACGGCGCCACCCTCGACCTGCGCCTGCCCCGCGCCGACCTGCTGGTGCTCTGTGACCCGCCCCGGCTGCGCTGCCTCGCCCGGGTGCTCCGCCGCCGCTGGGTCGACCGCGCGACGACCCGGCCCGACCTGCCCGACGGCTGTCCCGAGCGGCTCGACCTCCCGTTCCTCCGCTACGTCTGGCGTTACCCCCGGCACTCCCGCCCGCGGGTCCTCGCCGCCGTGGCGTCGGTCGCCCCCGACCTGCCGGTGGTCCGCCTGCGTACCCGCGCCGAACTCCGCCGCTGGCTCGCGTCCCTCCCGACGACCTGATCCCCACGCCCCACCCCTGCTGGCGCCCCCGCCCCCGCCCCACGGCGTCGATCATGAAGTTGTGGTGTCCGGCCCCGGCGTGTCGTGACAACAACGTCGTGATCAACCGACTCGGAGGAGGTGGAGGGAGGGTAAGTGGTGGGTGGGGTTGCGGGGCTTACGGGGGGCGTGCCAGGATCGTCGGCGATGAGTCAGAGCGTCGCCACCACCTCGCCCGCGTCCGATGCCGCGTCGCCACGGCGGATCGCCGCGCTCGCCCTGCCGGCGCTCGTGGTGCTGGCCGCCGAGCCCCTCTACGTCCTGGTCGACACCGCGGTGGTCGGGCACCTGGGTCGGGTGCCGCTCGCCGCGCTCGCCGTCGGCGGCACGGTGATGACGCTGACCGCCTGGATCGGCACCGTGGTCGCGTACGGCACGACGGGGCGGTCGGCCCGGCGGTTCGGGGCCGGCGACCGGGCCGCGGCGGTGGCCGAGGGCGTGCAGTCGTCGTGGCTGGCGCTGGCCGTCGGGGTGCTGGTGGCGCTCGCCATGCAGGTCGGCGCCGGGGCGTTGGCGCGTACCCTCGCCGGCGGCGGGGGCGACGTGGCCGGCGCGGCGGCGCAGTGGCTGCGGATCGCGGCCCTGGGCGCCCCCGGCCTGCTGCTCGCCGCCGCCGGCAACGGCTGGCTGCGCGGCATCCAGGACACCCGCCGGCCGCTGCTCTTCGTGCTCGCCCCCAACCTGCTCTCCGCGCTGCTCTGCCCGTTGCTGGTCTATCCCGCCGGGCTCGGTCTGGCCGGCTCGGCGGTGGCCAACGCGATCGCGCAGACGCTTTCCGGCGGCCTCTTCGCGGCGGCGCTGGTGCGTGAGCGGGTCTCCCTGCGGCCTCGGCCGGGGCTGATCCGGCAGCAGTTGGTGCTGAGCCGGGACCTGCTGATCCGCGGCGTCGCCTTCCAGGCGAGCTTCCTCTCCGCCACCGCCGTCGCCGCCCGGTTCGGCGCGGCCGCGGTGGGCGCCCACCAGATCGCCCTGCAGCTCTGGTTCTTCACCGCGCTGGTGCTGGACGCGCTGGCCATCGCCGCGCAGGCGCTGATCGGCGCGGCGCTCGGCGCCGGTGACGCGGCCGGCGCCCGCGCCCTCGCCCGCCGGATCGCGCTGCTCGGCGGCGCCTGCGGCGTCGCCTTCGCGCTGCTGATCGCCGCCGGCGCCGGCGTCGTGCCATCGTGGTTCAGCTCGGATCCGCAGGTACGCGAGCAGGCCATGGTGGCCTGGCCGTGGTTCGTGGCGTTGCAGCCGATCGGCGGGGTGGTCTTCGCCCTCGACGGTGTGCTGATCGGCGCGGGAGACGTCCGCTACCTGCGGAACCTCACCATCGTGGCGGCGCTGGGTGGGTTCCTGCCGGCGATCTGGCTCGCCTACGGGCTCGACCTCGGGCTGGGCGGCATCTGGGCCGGGCTGATGCTCTTCGTGGTGCTCCGCCTGGTGGCGCTGCTGCTGCGGGTGCGCTCCGGTGGCTGGGCGGTGGTCGGCGCGGTCCGCTGACGACCGCCCAGCCGATCGGTCAGCACTCCTCGCCGTCGCGCATCCAGTCTGGCAGGTCGACCCGGGGGCGGTTGTCGGAGGAGGAGGGGGTGCTCATGTGGTCCCCATCGCTGAGGGGTGGTTCAGTCGTGCAGGCCGCAGGTGTCCGGGATGTCGAGGGCACGGTCGGGGTCGTAGAGGGAATCGGGGTCGACGGTGGCGGTGCCGGTGATGGCCTGCTCCCGGTCGCTCGCCTCGCCGCTGTTCAGCAGTCCCTTGTCGAACGCGGCGCAGTCGATGTTCACGCCATAGGACTGCATGTGGGTGAGCCAGAGACCGTTCGCCCGGGACCGGACGTCGCCCGGGTACGGCAGCTCCCACACGAGCGTGTCGTGCACGATCACGACCCCGTCCCCGGGGGCGACCGGGGCGGTCCGGAAGGCGTACGCCCAGACGAAGTTGGTGGTCACCTCCAGCACCCGGACGCCGCGCGCGTTCCGGTGCGCCCGATAGGTGATCCGCCCCTTGACCCGGGGCTGCTGCGGGGCCAGCCGGGCGCCCGGCGCGAGCCGGGTCGCGAAGTTGGCGAACGCGTCGGAGGCAAAGTCCTGGCGAATGCTGGCCCGCTGGTCGGACGCGAACTGGCGGACCAGCCGCTCCGGGTCCTTCGCCGTCATGAAGGTCCGGTCCAGCCGGGCGGTGATCAGGGCGGTGCGGATCTTCGCCAGGCCGGCCGACACCTGCTTCGCGGTGAAGTCACCGGTCCGCTTGGCCGGGGGCAGGGTGATCCCGGCCGCGCCCGCGGGGAACGCGGCGGCCGGGGTGCCGTCGAACGGCCCGGCGGCCGGGGGCGGCGACGCGCTGCTGGTGGCGTACACCCCGGGCGGCTGGCTGATCGTCGGGTACGCCTGGGGGCCCGGACGCCGGGCGTAGCCGTAGCCGACGGTGCCGAGCGTGGCGACGAGGGCGACCGCCACCAGTGCGCCGAGACCGGCGAGCAGCCGGCCCCCGCGCCCCGGAACCAGATCCGCAGTCGTACCGAGCGGCCGACCCGGATCTCCTTTTCGAGCTGGTGCAGCCAGTCCGGGAACGCCTCCGGCCCGGGGCGCGCCGGGTCCGGCCGGGACGACGGTTCGGGGGTGGGGTCGGCGCTGGTCATCGGCGGATCCCGGGGTCAGGCGGGGCGGGGGGCGGATGATCTTTACACCCGAGCTGCCGGTGCGGTATCCCCCGCGGGCGTCGGGATTCTTCTCTGGCAGGCTTGGGGGTCGTGAGCACAGACGGTCTGATCGTGGTCGACAAGCCCGGCGGCATGACGTCGCACGACGTGGTGGCGCGGATCCGCCGACTGGCCCGGACCCGCCGGGTGGGGCACGGGGGCACGCTCGATCCGATGGCCACCGGCGTGCTGGTGATCGGGGTGGGCCGGGCCACCCGGCTGCTCACCTATGTGATCGGGGCGGGCAAGAGCTACACCGCGACGATCCGGCTCGGCCAGGCGACGGTCACCGACGACGCCGAGGGCGACGTGATCGCGACGACGCCGGCCGGCACGGTGACCGACGAGTCGGTCCACGCCGCCCTCGCCGCGCTGACCGGGGAGATCGACCAGGTGCCGAGCGCGGTCAGCGCCATCAAGATCAACGGCGAGCGGGCGTACAAGCGGGTCCGCGAGGGGGAGAGCGTCGAGCTGCCCGCCCGCCGGGTCACCATCTCCCGGCTGGACGTGCTCTCGATCCGCCGGGGGCAGGCTGACGTGGTGGATGTGGACGTGGACGTGAACTGCTCGTCCGGGACGTACATCCGGGCCATCGCCCGGGACGCGGGTCTGGCGCTCGGGGTCGGCGGTCACCTGACCGCGCTGCGGCGGACCGCGGTGGGCGGCTTCACCCTGGCCGAGGCGGCCACCCTCGACGAGCTGGAGCAGCGCGCGCCGGAGGTGGTCAACCTGCCGCTCGACGCGGCCGCGGACCGGTACTTCGTGCGCCGGGACGCCACGCCGGAGGAGGCGAAGGTCCTCTCGCACGGCGGGCCGCTGGACCCGGCCGGCATCGCCGGGCCGTACGCCGTCTTCGGCCCGGGCGGTGGCCTGATCGCTATCGTCAGCGAGCGGGACGGGCGGGCCCGCGCGGAGATCGTGCTCGCCCCGGCCTGACGGCCGGGCGCGGATCACCCGGCCGGCGCCGGCCGGCGGGACAGCAGGGGAGGAGCGGCATGCAAAGGTGGCGGGGGTACGAGGCGGCGCCCGGTGGCTGGGGGCGGTCGGTCGTCACCATCGGCGTCTTCGACGGCGTGCACAAGGGGCACCAGGCGACCATCGGCCACGCCGTGGCGCGCGCCCGCGAGCTAGGCGTCAAGTCGGTGGTGGTCACCTTCGACCCGCACCCGGCGGAGGTCGTCCGCCCTGGTTCGCACCCGGCCGTGCTGACCGAGCCGGCCCGCAAGGCGGAGCTGATCGAGGCGCTCGGCGCCGACGTGCTCTGCGTGGTGCCGTTCACCCCGGAGTTCTCCCGGCTGCCGGCCGAGGAGTTCGTGCACGACATCCTGGTCGAGCACCTGCACGCCGCGCTCGTCGTGGTCGGCGACAACTTCCGGTTCGGGCACCGGGCGGCCGGCGACGTGGCCCTGCTGGAGCGGCTGGGCCGGACCTTCGGCTTCGGGGTGGAGGCCGGGCCGCTGGTCGCCGAGGCGGGCACGGTCTTCTCCTCCACCTACATCCGCTCCTGCGTCGACGCGGGAGACGTGGTGGCGGCGGCCGCCGCGCTGGGCCGTCCCCACCGGGTGGAGGGGGTGGTGGTCCGGGGTGACCAGCGCGGCCGCGAGCTGGGATATCCCACCGCCAACCTGCTCTGCCACCGGTACGCGGCGATCCCCGCCGACGGGGTGTACGCCGCCCGGCTGGTGCGCCGGGGGCACCGGGAGCCGCTCGCGGCGGCGGTGTCGATCGGCACCAACCCGACCTTCTCCGGGCGGGAGCGCCGGGTGGAGGCGTACGCGCTGGACTTCACCGGCGACCTGTACGGCGAGCGGCTGGCCCTGGACTTCGTCGCACACCTGCGCGAGCAGCGGACGTACGACTCGATCGAGCCGCTGGTGGCGCAGATCGCCGAGGACGTGGAGCGGACCCGCCGGGCCGTCGCCTGAGCGTCCCGTCGCGATTCCGGCACCCCGCCGCGGCCCTTCGCCGGGCGGGCCCGGCGAGGACTGGTAGGCTGGCGGAGACGTCGGCTGACCGACGTGGGGCCTCGCGTGCCTGCACGACGCCGCGGGTGCGAGGTTCGTCCGTCTCCGGTCCTTCGAGATCATGACGACGGACATCAGTGATCAACCCATCGAAACAGGGAGAACATGGCGCTCGACCAGGAAGCCAAGGCCAAGATCCGCACGGAGTACGCGACCGCCGAGGGCGACACCGGTTCGCCGGAGGTGCAGGTCGCGGTCCTCACCAAGCGGATCGCCGAGCTCACCGAGCACCTGAAGGTGCACAAGCACGACCACCACAGCCGCCGTGGGCTGCTGCTGCTGGTCGGCCGGCGCCGTCGGCTGCTCAACTACGTCCAGAAGAAGGACATCAACCGCTACCGGTCGCTCATCGAGCGGCTCGGCCTGCGCCGATGACGTGACGGGGGAGTGGCCACTCGGCCGCTCCCCCGTTCTGGTACCACAGAAGAACAGGGCCGCGCGACCACCCGACAGGGAGCCGGTCAGCGTACCGGTCTCCGGTAGTGGCCTCCGGGAATCCCGGCATCATGCCGGCCACCCGGGCGCTTCGATCGAAGACCGGCCGTCTGAGCAGCTCCCCATGTCGTGGGCCCACGACGCGAAGGAGCAAGACAACACATGACCGAGACCAACCTCGGCACGGAATCCCGCACCGCCGTGATCGACAACGGGTCCTTCGGCACCCGTGAGATCACCTTCTCCACCGGCCGGCTGGCCCGTCAGGCCGCCGGTTCCGTCATCGCCCAGCTGGGCGAGACGGTGGTCCTCTCCGCCACCACCGCCGGCAAGCAGCCGAAGGAGCAGTTCGACTTCTTCCCGCTGACCGTCGACGTCGAGGAGCGGATGTACGCCGCGGGCCGGATCCCCGGCTCGTTCTTCCGCCGCGAGGGTCGGCCCAGCGAGGACGCGATCCTCACCTGCCGGCTGATCGACCGGCCGCTGCGCCCGTCGTTCGTCAAGGGCCTGCGCAACGAGGTCCAGGTCGTCGAGACCATCCTCGCGCTCGACCCGCAGCACCCGTACGACGTCGTGGCGATCAACGCCGCCTCGATGTCGACCAAGCTCTCCGGCCTGCCGTTCTCCGGCCCGATCGGGGCCACCCGGATGGGGCACGTCGACGGTCAGTGGGTCGCCTTCCCGACCTACGAGGAGCTGGCCCGCGCCACCTTCGACATGGTGGTGGCCGGCCGTGCCCTGGCCGACGGCGACGTCGCGATCATGATGGTCGAAGCCGAGGCCACCGAGCACACCGTGAAACTGGTCGCCGGCGGTGCCCCCGCGCCGACCGAGGAGGTCGTGGCCAGCGGGCTGGAGGCCGCCAAGCCGGCCATCCGTGAGCTGTGCCGGGCGCAGAGCGAGCTGGCCGAGGTGGCCGCCAAGCCGGTCGCCGAGTTCCCCGTCTTCCTGGACTACCAGGACGACGCGTACGAGGCGGTGGCCGAGCTGGCCCGCGCCGACGTCGCGGAGGCCCTGAAGATCGCCGGCAAGCATGACCGCGAGGAGGCCCTGGACCGGGTCAAGGCCCGGGTCGCCGAGGAGCTCGGCGGTCGCTTCGAGGGCCGGGAGAAGGAGCTCTCCGCCGCCTTCCGGTCGCTGACCAAGTCCGAGGTGCGCAACCGGGTGCTGCGCGAGCAGGTCCGCATCGACGGTCGCGGCCCGCGGGACATCCGCCCGCTGACCGCCGAGGTGGGCGTGCTTCCGCGGGTGCACGGCTCGGCGCTGTTCGAGCGCGGCGAGACCCAGATCCTGGGCGTCACCACGCTGAACATGCTGCGCATGGAGCAGTCGCTGGACACCCTGTCCCCGGACAAGTCCAAGCGCTACATGCACAACTACAACTTCCCGCCGTACTCGACCGGTGAGACCGGCCGGGTGGGCTCGCCGAAGCGGCGCGAGATCGGCCACGGCGCCCTCGCCGAGCGGGCGCTGATCCCGGTGCTGCCGGCGCGTGAGGAGTTCCCGTACGCCATCCGGCAGGTCTCCGAGGCGCTCGGCTCCAACGGTTCCACCTCGATGGGTTCGGTCTGCGCCTCGACGCTGGGCCTGCTCAGCGCCGGTGTGCCGCTGAAGGCGCCGGTCGCCGGCATCGCCATGGGCCTCATCTCCGACGAGGTCGAGGGCAAGACCCAGTACGTGACGCTGACCGACATCCTCGGCGCCGAGGACGCGTTCGGTGACATGGACTTCAAGGTCGCCGGCACCCGGGACTTCGTCACCGCGTTGCAGCTCGACACCAAGCTCGACGGCATCCCGTCGGACGTGCTGGCCGCCGCGCTCCAGCAGGCGCACGAGGCCCGGCAGACCATCCTCGACGTGATGCAGCGGGCCATCGAGGCGCCGGCCGAGATGTCGGACTACGCGCCGCGGGTCACCACCGTCAAGATCCCGGTCGACAAGATCGGCATGGTGATCGGCCCGAAGGGCCAGACCATCAACGCCATCCAGGACGAGACCGGCGCCGAGATCTCCATCGAGGACGACGGCACCATCTACGTCGGCGCGACCAACGGCCCGTCGGCCCAGGCCGCGGTGGAGCGGATCAACGCGATCGCCAACCCGACGCTGCCGAAGCTCGGCGACCGGTTCCTCGGCACCGTGGTGAAGACCGCCGCGTTCGGCGCCTTCATCTCGCTGCTGCCGGGCCGCGACGGCCTGCTGCACATCTCGAAGGTGGGCGACGGCAAGCGGGTCGAGAAGGTCGAGGACTTCCTCAACGTCGGCGACCGGGTCGAGGTGGAGATCGCGGACATCGACGCCCGCGGCAAGATCTACCTGGACAAGGTCCGCCCGGAGGGCGCCGAGGCGCCCGCCGCCGGTGAGGCCGCCGAGGGCGACCGGCCGGCCGGGCGGGGCGGCGACCGGGGTCCGCGCGACCGCGGCGACCGGGACCGTGAGCGTGGCAGCCGTGGCCCGGAGCGTGGCGAGCGCGGCCCGGGCGGCGAGGGTGGCGGCGAGGGTGGCGAGGGCGGCGAGCGTCCGCGTCGACGGACCCGCCACAGCTGAGCAGTGACCGGCCGGGTGGGGACATCGTCCCCACCCGGCCTTCGACGGCTCCAGTCCGGCGCGTCTCGCGCCGCGCCGAACTGGAGCCGTCGCCGTGACACCCCACCCCTCGTCGAAGTGAGAGCAGGTTTCCGTGAGTCGGGCCCAGCGTTCGTCTTTTCCTGCGGGTCGACGGGGGGTGGCGCCGTCCGGCGCCGTTCGGCACGCCGCCGGTTCGCCCGGGCGTGCCGGCGTGCCGGTCCGGGCGGTCACCCGCACGCTGAGTGACGACCCGCTGGGTGGCACCGTACGCCGTACCGTGCTGCCGAGCGGCCTGCGCGTGCTGACCGAGGCGATCCCGGCGATGCGCAGCGTCTCCTTCGGCATCTGGGTGGCGGTCGGCTCCCGCGACGAGACCGGCCCGCAGGCCGGGGCCGCGCACTTCCTGGAGCACCTGCTCTTCAAGGGCACCAAGAAGCGGACCGCGATGCAGATCTCCGCGGAGATCGAGGCGGTGGGCGGCGAGACCAACGCCTTCACCACGAAGGAATACACCTGCTACTACGCGCGGGTGCTCGACGAGGACCTGCCGCTGGCCATCGACGTGATGTGCGACGCGGTCGCCGACTCGGTGCTGGAACCGGCCGACGTGGAGACCGAGCGGGGCGTCATCCTCGAAGAGATCGCCATGCACGACGACGAGCCCGGTGACGAGGTGCACGACCTGTTCGCCCGCGCCGTCTACGGCGACCACCCCCTGGGCCGGCTGATCTCCGGTACCGAGGAGACGGTCACCCCGATGACCCGTCGGCAGATCCAGAGCTTCTACCGCCGCCGCTACACCCCGCCGCAGATCGTCATCGCCGCCGCCGGCAACCTGGATCACGCCACCGTGGTGAAGCTGGTCCGCCAGGCGCTGCGCGGCACCCCGCTGGACACCGACCCGGCCGGGCCGGCCCCGCACCGGGCGGCCACCCCGGCGGTACGCACCAGGCTGGCCGCCACCGTGGTCGAGCCGAAGGAGACCGAGCAGGCGCACGTCATCCTGGGCTGCCCCGGCATCGACCGTACCGACGAGCGGCGCTTCGCCCTCGGCGTGCTCAACAACATCCTCGGCGGCGGGATGTCGAGCCGGCTGTTCCAGGAGATCCGGGAGCGGCGTGGCCTGGCCTACTCGGTCTACTCCTACGCCAGCCAGTACGCCGACAGCGGCCTGTTCGCGGTCTACGCCGGCTGCGCGCCGGGCAAGGTGGACGAGGTGCTGGAGCTGACCCGGGTTGAGCTGCGCCGGGTGGCCGCCGACGGCGTCACCGCCGACGAGCTGGCCCGGGGCAAGGGCATGTCGAAGGGCTCCTTCGTGCTCGGCCTGGAGGACACCGGCTCGCGGATGAGCCGGCTGGCCAAGGGGGAGCTGCTCTACGGCGACCTGATGCCGGTGGACGAGCTGCTCAGCCGGGTCGACGCGGTGACCCTCGAGGACGTCAACGCCCTCGCCGCCGAGCTGCTCAGCCGGCCGATGTCGCTGGCCGTGGTCGGCCCCTTCGAGGAGAACGCGTTCGCGGTGTCCCGCTGACCGGTCCCGGCGGGTGACGCCGTCCCGATTGGGATAGGTTGTGCCCCGTGACTGACGAGCAGGAGAAGAGCCAGGCCGAGCCGGTCCGGGTCGGCGTGCTGGGTGCCCGCGGCCGGATGGGCGTGGAGGTCTGCAAGGCGGTCGACGCGGCCCCCGACATGGACCTGGTCGCGATGATCGACCAGGGAGATTGGCTGTTCAACGCCTCCGACGCGGGCGCCGAGGTGGTCGTCGACTTCACCACCCCCGACGTCGTCATGGACAACCTGCACTGGTGCATCGACCAGGGCATCAGCGCCGTGGTCGGCACCACCGGCTTCACCGAGCAGCGGCTGGAGCGGGTGCGCGGCTGGCTGGCCCGCAAGCCCGGCGTCGGCGTGCTGATCGCCCCCAACTTCGGCATCGGCGCGGTGCTGATGATGCAGTTCGCCGCCCGCGCGGCCCGGCACTTCGAGTCGGTCGAGATCATCGAGCAGCACCACCCGCGCAAGCTGGACGCGCCGAGCGGCACCGCGACGCACACCGCTCGGCTGATCGCGACGGCCCGCGCCGAGGCCGGCCTCGGTCCGGTGCCGGATGCGACCAAGGACGAGGTGCCGGGCGCCCGCGGCGCCGAGATCGACGGGGTACGCGTGCACGCCGTCCGGGCCACCGGCCTGGTCGCCCACCAGGAGGTCCTCTTCGGCACCACTGGGGAGACGCTGACCATCCGGCACGACTCGTACGACCGGGCGTCCTTCATGCCGGGCGTCCTGCTGGCCGTCCGCGCGGTACGCCACCGCCCGGGTCTCACCGTCGGCCTGGACGCGCTGCTCGACTGAGGCCGCGCCGGCCGGTCCGGGCGTGGCCCGGACCGGCAAGTGCGCAACGGCGGTCAAGCACCGGACGGGGTCCCCGGTGCACGCTGAAGCCATGACCACCACGGACGGGTTGACCAGCATCCTCGACTGGGTGCAGAGCGGCCTCGACGATCCCACCATCAGCCCGGCCGACCTCGCCGCCCGCGCGCATCTGTCCCGGTTCCACTTCGACCGGCTGTTCGCCGCGGCGATCGGGGAGCCGCCCGGCGCGCTGCGCCGGCGGCTGCTGCTCGAGCGGGCGGCGCACCGGCTCACCACCACCGGCCGCACCGTCCTGGACATCGCGGTCGAGGCCGGGTACGGCTCGCACGAGGCGTTCACCCGTGCCTTCCTGCGCGCCTATGGCCGGGCGCCGACGGCGGTTCGACGACGGCGGCCGCTCACCTTCTGGGAGCTGGAGCTGCCCTGTCCCAGTGGTGTCCACTTCCACCCCCCCCGGCGGCCTACGGCTGCCGGCCGCGCACGAGGAGACCCCGATGAACGTGCTGCAGCATCTGGTCGACCACCACGTCGAGACCCTGACCGCGGTCATCGGCCGGGCCGCCCGGCTGGACGAGGAGACCCTCGACCGGACGGGCACCGTCTCGGTGGAGACCATCGACGACCGGCCCACCCTCCGTTCGCTGATCAACGCGATGGTGACCCAGGAGGAGCACTGGCTGTCGGCGCTGCGTGGCGACGGCTGGCCGGACGAGAGCGACCGGTCGATCGCGGGACTGGCCGCCCGGCACGCGGTGGCCGGCCGGGACTACCGGGCCTTTGTCGCGCGGACCCTGGCCGACGGCACCCTCGGCGACACCATCGTCGACACCACCTGCACGCCGCCCACCACGCACACCCTGGGCGGCGTCATCGGCCATGTGATCACCTACGCCGCGGTCCGCCGGACGCTCGCCATCGGCGCCCTGCACACCGCCGGCGTCACCGACCTGGGTGCGGGCGACCCCCGGCCGTACCTCGACGCCCACGCCGGCTGAGGGCGCCGGCGGCGCGGGCCGAAAGCGCTCGCCCGGGAACGGGCGAGCGCCTAGGCCGCGCCGGTGATCGATTCTGGGCTACGCGACCGGGCCGGTCGCCGGGTCACCCTGCGGCCGGTGGACGACGCGAACTGGCGGGCGGTCGCCGACGTCGCGCCCCGCGACGACCAGCGCGACTGGGTGCCCGCCCTGGCCGCCCGGTACCTGGTGCTGACCATGCACTCGGCGGTCTGGACCTCGCTGGCCGTGGTCGCCGACGAGGCGGTGGTCGGGCACGTGATGTGGGGGGTCGACGACGACCGCTCCCGCTGGATCGGCGGGATGCTGATCGACGCCGCGGAGCAGGACCGGGGCGTGGGGCGGGCCGCCGTCCGCACCCTGGCCGACTGGCTCGGGGCGCAGGACGGCGGCCACCCGGTCCGGCTGTCGTACCACCCGGACAACACGGCCGCGGCCCGCCTCTACACGTCCCTGGGCTTCGTCCCCACCGGCGCGATGGAGGACGACGAGGTCGTCGCCGAGCTGTCGCCCGCCTCCTGACCCGCCGGAGTGCGGGGGCGCCGGCGCCGGCCGGACGGGATTCGACCGTCAGGTGAACGACCGCCGACGGCTCACCGCTGTTCGAGCACCGACAGGACGTTGCCGGCCGGGTCGGTGAACCAGGCGATCGTCGGGCCGTGGCCGCGCATGATCCCCTTCTCGTCCTGGCGCATCCCCTCGTAGCGCGCCATGCGCACTCCCCGCGCGGTGAGCTCGTCGACCGCCCGGTCGACGTCCGCCACCGGGAAGTTGAGCACCGTGTAGCTGGCCGGCACGTGGTCGGCCTTCGGATAGACCAGCACCGGCCGGTCCCCGGCGAGGTGCAGCGTCAGCAACCCGCCCATCTCGTCGTCCCGCGACACCCGCAGGCCGAGCGTGTCGGCGTAGAACCGTTCGGCGCGGTCGGTGTCGTCCACCGAGAACCCGCTGAACGCCTTCGTGTCCCTGAACATCGCACTCCTTCTCGTTGCTTACGGGGGGGTTGACGACCGGGCTGCCCCGGACTCATCGCGGGGGTGGAAATCAGGGATCGAGGCGGCTCGGCAGCCCGAACACCGGGAAGAGCCGCGGCTCGAGGAAGTGGAGCAGCCCCGTGATCCGGCCGCCGGAGCACGTGACCAGCTGGATCGAGAACGGCCGGTGTCCGCCGGCCGGATCCGGCCGGTACTGGGCCAGCGCCGGGCCGCCGTTCGCGGTGGTCTCGACCAACCGCGAACCTCGGCAGCCGGCCCCCGGCCCGCGCAGCCACCGGCCGATGTCGGCGGCGCCGCGCAGCCACATCGGGTACGGCGGCATGGCGTGGACCGCGTCGTCGCGCAGCAGGCCCACCAGGGCGTCGATGTCGTAGCGCTCGAAGACCCGCACGTAGCGGTCGAGCAGCTCCCGGTGCTCCCGGTCCAGCGCCGGGGCCGGCGCGGTGGTGTCCCGCTCCGCCATCGTGGCCCGGGCCCGTTGCAGCGCACTGTTGACGGCGGGCAGGGTGGTGTCGAGCAGGGCAGCGACCTCGTCGGCGTGCCAACGCAGCACGTCCCGCAGGATCAGCACCGCCCGCTGTCGGGGCGGCAGGTGCTGCAGCGCCGCGACGAAGGCCAGCCGGACCGACTCGCGCGCCACGGCCTGCTCGGCCGGGTCGCCACCGGTCGGCAGCACCGCCGCGTCCGGGACCGGCTCCAGCCAGCTTCCGCCCTGGGTGCCGAGGGCGGTGGCCGTCGGGGCGGTCGGGGCCCCGAGATCCATCGGCAGGGCCCGCCGGTCCCGCCCCCGGAGCTGGTCCAGGCAGACGTTGGTGGTGATCCGGTAGAGCCAGGTGCGCAGGCTGGACCGGCCGTCGAAGCGGTCCCGGCCGCGCCAGGCCCGCAGCAGGGTCTCCTGCACCGCGTCCTCGGCGTCGAAGACCGAGCCGAGCATCCGGTACGCGTAGCCGGTCAGCTCGACCCGGAACTCCTCCAGTTCCGTGGTCGCCCGCGCCGTCGCCGTGGTCATGGAGCCACGGTAGGCCGACCCTCCGACACCCGCACGGGCGACGCGCGATCAGTCCTGCGGCTCCGGCTCGGTCGGGACCGCGACGTGCAGGCGGAGCTGCGGGACGAGCATGTCGTCCACGTCCAGCGCCCGGGCCGCGCCGTCCGGCTCCCAGCCGGTGCTGGTGAGGAACTTCCGGGTCGCCTCGTCCCCGTCGAACGCCCAGGCCACCGCGTGGGTGAAGCCGTCGGCCCGCCACAGGTCCACGGCGGCGGCGAGCAGCCGGCTGCCGTGCCCGCGCCGGCCCCAGCGCGGCTCGACCAACAGGTCGGTCACCGCCACCACGCCGTCGGCGAGCGCCTCGGCGGGCTCGCCCGGGGCGAGCGCCTCCGCGTCGGCCGGACCGGACGCGGCGAACCCCACCAGATACGATTGCTCGGCCTGTTCGACGGCGACCAGCACGCGGTGCGCGCCGGAGGGCGGCTCCTGCACCGCCGCGCTCCACCGCCGGGCGAGGTACGCCTCGTCCAGGTTGTCCAGGACGTGCCGGGGCAGGATCCGGCGGTACGCGACCCGCCAGGTCGCGAGCTGGATGCGTGCGATCTCGCCGGCGTCCTCGGGACGCGCCGGGCGGACGTACCCGAGAGCCATGGCACGTGAGCCTACGCAGGGCAGGAGAGGTGACGGTGGCGCAGGGTGCCAGGCGGACGTACGGGCAGGTCGCCGGCGTGGTGGTGCTCGCCGCCGCGGTGGCCGCCTTCCTCTCGGTCGCGGCCGTGCGGCACGGCTTCTTCGACCTGAAGGTCTACTACGGCGCGCTCACCTTCTGGGTGCACGACGGCGGGGAGATCTACGACTTCCTCAAGGCCGGCACCCAGTACGGCTTCACCTATCCGCCGTTCGCTGCGCTGGTCATGCTGCCGATGGCGTACCTGCCCTGGCCGGCGGCGATCACGGTGAGCGTGCTCGCGAGCGTGACGACCAGCGCCGTGCTGATCTGGTGGCTGCTCGACCCGATCGCCCGCCGTGCCGGGTGGACCCGCTGGTTCGCCCTCGCGGTCGCGCTCTGCCTGGCCGCCGCCTTCGAGCCGATGCGCGAGACGGTCAACTTCGGCCAGGTCAACACGCTGCTGCTGTTCCTGGTGGCGGTGGACCTGCTGCGCCTGCTGCCGGCCGGCAACCGGTGGGCCGGGGTGGGAATCGGCGTGGCCACCGCGATCAAGCTGACGCCCGGCGTCTTCATCGTCTACCTGCTGGTCACCCGCCGCTGGCGGGCCGCGTTCACCGCGATGGGCGCCTCGGTCGCAGCGACGCTCGTCGCTGCCGCGCTCTTCCCCGACGCCTCCCGCGAGTTCTGGACCGAGGCGCTGTGGAACACCGGTCGGGTCGGGGAGCTGGCGTTCGTGTCCAACCAGTCGCTGCGCGGGGTGGTGGCCCGGCTGGATCCGGAACAGCCCAGCACGCTGGCCTGGCTGGCGCTGGTGCTGGCCACCCTGGCCGTCTGGGCGTGGCGCTCCCGGGCCGCGGTCGCCGCCGGTGACGAGGCCACCGGCCTGGCGCTGACCGGGGCGATGATGTGCCTGGTCAGCCCGGTGACCTGGGTGCACCACCTGGTCTGGCTGATCCCCGGCCTGATCCTGCTGGTGGACAACGCCATGGCCGCGCCCGCGCGGGCCCGCCGGCGCCGCCTGCTGCTGGCGGCCGCGATCATCGGGTACGGCTTCCTGATCAGCCGGATCGTCTGGGCCTGGGAGAAGGACTTCACCGGCGTGGACGGCTTCCTGGGCAGCAACACCTACGTCTGGATCAGCCTGGCGCTGCTGCTCGGCCTGCCGATCCGCAGCTGGGGGGCACCGGCGCCGGCCGGGCCGGCGCGGGGGCCGGGGCCGGCGGGGTCGGTCGGGGAACCGGGGCCGGCCGGGTCAGCCGTCGAGCCGGGCGGTGTAGCGCAGCTCGACCAGCGCGACGGGGTCGCGCCCGCCGGAGAGCGGAATCCGGTAGGTGGACTCCGCGCCGTCGACTGACAGCCCGGCCCGTTCACAGAAGAGCCGGGCCCGGACGTTGTCGGCCAGCACCCAGAGCCGGTACTCGGTCCAGCCCCGCTCGGCCAGCCCGGCGCGGGCCGCGGCCAGCAGCGCCCGGCCGGTCCCGCCGCCCCAGCGCGCCGGCTCCACGTACATGGTGACGATCTCGCCGTACGCCGGGTCGAGGTCCGCCCGGTCCTGGTTGTTCCGGTACGGCCCGAAGGTGGCGAAGCCGGTCACCGCCCCGTCGAACTCGGTGACCAGGGTGGTGAACGGGTGCTCCGGGTCGGCGGTGCCGAGGTCCCGGCGGCGCTGCGCCCAGGCGGCCGGGTTGAGCCGGCGCAGCACCTCGTCCGGCATGATCCCGGCGTAGCCGGCCTGCCAGCTCCGCACGTGCACCCCGGCGATCGCCTCGGCGTCGTCCGGCGTCTCCCGGCGGATGGTGAGCATCCGTCCGTTCTATGCCGTCCCGGGCGATCGGTCCAGTGTCCGCTCCGGTGTCGTACCGGTGGATTAGGGTGCCCGACGATGGCTGTCCCGGAATCGCTCTCGCTCGCCCAGGCCCGGCGGGTCACGCTCGCGGCCCAGGGCTTCGCCGACCCCGCGCCGGCCGGCGCGCCCACCCGCCGGCACCTGCGGCGGGTGCTCGACCGGGTCGGGCTGATCCAGATGGATTCGGTCAACGTGCTCCAGCGCGCGCACTACCTGCCGCTCTACAGCCGGCTCGGGCCCTATCCGACCGCGCTGCTGGACGCCGCCGCCTACCGGCGCCCCCGCGAGCTGTTCGAGTATTGGGGGCACGAGGCGTCGCTGGTGCCGGTGGAGCTGCACCCGGCGCTGCGCTGGCGGATGGCCAAGGCGCAGGAGGACGCCTGGGGCGGCATGCGCCGGATCGCCCGGGAGCAGCCCGAACTGGTGGCCTGGGTGCGCGACGAGGTGGCCGCTCGGGGGCCGCTGACCGCCGCCGAGATCGAGCATGACGCCCCGCGGGAGACCGGCCACTGGGGCTGGAACTGGTCGGCGGTCAAGCGGGCGCTGGAATACCTTTTCTGGGCCGGCGAGGTCACCGCCGCCGAGCGCACCACCTCCTTCGCCCGCCGCTACGACCTGCCCGAGCGGGTGCTGCCGGCCGCCGTGCTGGACGCCCCGACGCCGAGCGACGCCGACGCGTGGCGCGCCCTGGTGTCCATCGCCGCCCGGTCGCTCGGCGTGGCCGCCGAGCCGGAGCTGCGCGACTACTTCCGGCTGCCGCTGGCCGGCGCCCGGCGAGCGGTCGCCGAGCTGGTCGAGGCGGGGGAGCTCACGCCGGTCACGGTGCAGGGCTGGCGGCAGCCGGCGTACCTGCACGCGCAGGCCCGGCTGCCCCGATGGGTGCGCGGCAACACCCTGGTGAGCCCGTTCGACCCGCTGGTCTGGGAGCGGGCGCGCACCGAGCGGCTCTTCGGCTTCAGCTACCGGATCGAGATCTACGTGCCGGCGCCGCAGCGGGTGCACGGCTACTACGTGCTGCCCTTCCGGCAGGGGGAGCGGTTCACCGCGCGGGTCGATCTGAAGGCCGACCGGCGGGCGGGGGTGCTGCTCGTGCCGGCTGCCTGGGTCGAGCCCGGCGTCGACCCGGGGGAGACCGCGGTGGCCCTGGCCGCCGAGCTCTACCGGCTGGCCGGCTGGCTCGGCCTCGAGGCGGTGGCCCCGCCGCAGGCGGGGGACCTCGCGGTCCCGTTGGCCGCCGCGCTGGCGGGCGTCGCCGGTGTACGGTGAGCGCGTGACGAGCGTCGACCGGCCGGCCATCCAGCCGGGCCAGCAGGTCCCCGACGGTGTCGCCCCGACCGCCCCGGCGGTCCCCGGCGCCGGGCACGCGGAGCCCGGCCCGGCCGCCTGGCCCACCGGCGACGTCCCGGCCGCCGGGCCGACGGCCCCCGGGCCCACCGGCGACGTTCCGGCCGGCGGCTGGTCGCCGGCGGCCTACCAGCCCGTCGAGCCGGACCGGTTCACCCGACTGGTGGTCCGCCTGCACGAGCGCGCCCCGCGCTGGGCGGTGCCCCTGGCCGCGCTCGGCTGCGTCGGCATGGGCATGGCGTACGCGCTGGTCAGCGACCCCACCCGCAGCGACCCGGACGCCCGGCCGACCTGCCTGCTCAAGCTCACCACCGGCCTGGACTGCCCGGGCTGCGGCGGCACCCGTGCCCTCTGGTACGTGCTGCACGCCGACCTGCCGGCCGCCGCCCGGCACCACTTCCTCTTCGTCTTCTCGCTGCCCTTCCTCGCCTACCTCTTCGTCGCGTGGGCGGGGAACCAGGCGTTCGGCTGGCGCCTGCCGGAGCTGCGGGTCAGCTCCAAGGTGATCGGTGGCTTCCTGGCCGCCTGGCTCGCCTTCTCGGTGGTGCGCAACCTGCCCTGGGCCCCGTTCACCTCCCTCTACGTCTGATCCACCCGCCCGGCTCGCGGCATCGGTGTCGCGGGCCCGCTCGGGGTCGCTGCCCGCTGCCGGCGCGCCGAGATCTTGGACACCTGGCGCTCGCCGTGACCGCAAGGTGTCCAAGATTCGCCGATGGTGGGCGCTTTCACGTCCGCGCGCCCAAGTTTCGCCACCCGGCGTGCGGCCACTACAGTCCCAGGCATGCCGGAGATGGTGCAGCCCCAGGTCAAGCTGATCGCGTGGACCCAGTTCCAGGCCCCGGACGACGTGCCGTGGTCGACCGACGCGGAGGGCGGCCAGGCGCTCGCCGAGTTCGCCGGCCGGGCCTGCTACCAGAGCTGGAAGAAGCCGAACCCGGCCACCGCCACCAACGCCGGCTACCTGGCGCACATCCTCGACGTGGGGCACCTGAGCGTGCTGGAGCACGGCTCGGTGAGCTTCTACTTCAGCGGCGTGTCCCGCTCGTTCACCCACGAGCTGATCCGGCACCGGCACTTCTCGTACTCCCAGCTCTCCCAGCGGTACGTGCCCGAGCGCGACGCCGCCATGGTCGAGCCGGCGGTGATCGCCGACGATCCGGAGCTGCACAAGAAGTTCGTCGAGGCCGCCGAGGCGAGCGTCCGGGCGTACACCGAGCTGCTGGAGGGCCTGGAGCAGCGGTTCGCCGACGAGCCGAACCCGACGCTGCGGCGCAAGCAGGCCCGGCAGGCGGCCCGCGCGGTGCTGCCCAACGCCACTGAGACCCGGATCGTGGTCACCGGGAACTACCGGGCCTGGCGGCACTTCATCAAGATGCGCGCCACCGAGCACGCCGACGTGGAGATCCGCGAGCTGGCCGTGGAGTGCCTGCGACAGCTCAAGGGCGTCGCGCCGAACGTCTTCGCCGACTTCGTGATCACCGCCCTGCCGGACGGCACCGAGGTGGCGGCCACCCCGCACGCCGAGTGACTCCTCGACCCTTCCCCGCCGGGGCCCCGGTGGTCGTCCGCTAGGTTGTGAACATGACGCACGACCACCCTGCCGCCCCCGACCGGGGCGCGTCGCGCCCGTTCGGGCGGCTGCTCACGGCCATGGTGACCCCGTTCACCCCGGACGAGTCACTCGACCTCGACGGCGCCGTACGCCTGGCGCAGCACCTCGTCGACGAGCAGGGCAACGACGCGCTGGTGCTCAACGGCACCACCGGCGAGTCGCCGACCACCACCGACGCGGAGAAGGAGGCCCTGATCCGGGCCGTCGCGGCGGCGGTCGGCGACCGGGCCAGGATCGTGGCCGGGGTCGGCACCAACGACACCCGGCACACCATCGAGCTCGCCATGTCGGCGGAGAAGGCCGGCGCGCACGGTCTGCTGGTGGTCACCCCGTACTACAACAAGCCGCCGCAGAGCGGGTTGCTGCGGCACTTCACCGCGGTCGCGGACGCCACCGGGCTGCCGATCATGCTCTACGACATCCCGGGCCGGTCGGGCGTGCCGATCGCCACCGAGACGCTGGTCAAGCTGGCCGAGCACGGCCGGATCGTCGCGGTCAAGGACGCCAAGGGCGACCTCACCGCGACCTCCTGGGTGCTCGCCCGCAGCGACCTGGCCTACTACAGCGGGGAGGACGCGCTGACCCTGCCCGCGCTCGCTGTCGGCGGCGTCGGCCTGGTCGGCACCTCGACGCACTTCACCGGGGCGCTGGCCAAGCAGCTGATCGAGGCGTACGACGCGGGGGACGTCGCCACCGCGCTGAGCCTGCACCGGCGACTGCTGCCCCTGTTCACCGGCATCTTCCGTACCCAGGGCACGATCCTGGTGAAGGCGGGTCTGGCGGCCAAGGGCCTGCCCGCCGGCCCGGTACGGCCGCCGCTGGTGGACGCCACCGCCGACGAACTGGCCCAGCTGCGGGCGGACTGCGCCGCGGCTGGCCTGGAACTGCCCGAATGATCGAACGACACGATGGACGCCGATTGATGGCGTCGCAGAATGAGGTGGACGCGTGACCGAGGCGCACTTCGAGGGCGAACCGCCCCCGCCGCTGCCGGAGGGCGGCCTGCGGATCATCCCGCTCGGCGGACTCGGCGCCATCGGCCGGAACATGACCGTCTTCGAGTACGACGGCAAGCTGCTGATCGTCGACTGCGGGGTGCTCTTCCCCGACGTCGAGCAGCCCGGCGTGGATCTGATCCTGCCCGACTTCGGCCCGATCCTGGACCGGCTCAACGACGTCCAGGCGATCGTGCTGACCCACGGTCACGAGGACCACATCGGCGCGGTGCCGTACCTGCTCGCCCACAAGCCGGACATTCCGCTGGTCGGCTCCCAGTTCACCCTCGCCCTGGTCGAGGCGAAACTGGCCGAGCGGCGGATCCAGCCGTACACGCTGACCGTGCGGGAGGGCGGCCGGGAGCGGCTCGGCCCGTTCCAGCTGGAATTCTTCGCCGTCAACCACTCGATTCCGGACGCGCTCGCGGTGGCCATCCGCACGCCGGCCGGGCTGGTGCTGCACACCGGCGACTTCAAGATGGACCAGCTGCCGCTCGACGGCCGGATCACCGACCTGGCCGGCTTCGCCCGGCTCGGCGCCGAGGGCGTGGACCTGCTGCTGTCGGACTCCACCAACGCGGAGATCCCCGGCTTCGTCACCCCGGAGCGGGAGATCGGGCCGGTGCTCGACTCGATCTTCGCGAAGGCGAAGGGGCGGATCATCGTCGCCTCGTTCGCCTCGCACGTGCACCGGGTGCAACAGGTCTTCGACTCGGCCGCCGAGCACGGCCGCAAGGTGGCGCTGATCGGCCGGTCGATGGTCCGCAACATGGGCATCGCCCGGGACCTCGGCCTGCTCAACATCCCGGCCGGCCTGGTCATCGGCATCGAGGAGGCGACCACGCTGCCGCCCGAGCAGATCGTGCTGATGTCGACCGGATCGCAGGGCGAGCCGATGAGCGCGCTGGGCCGGATGGCCAGCGGCGACCACCGGCACATCACCATCGCCCCGGGCGACACCGTGGTGCTGGCCTCGTCACTGGTGCCCGGCAACGAGACCTCCGTCTACCGGGTGATCAACCGGCTGGCCCGGGCCGGCGCGGTGGTCGTGCACAAGGACGTCGCCAAGGTGCACGTCTCCGGCCACGCCCCCGCCGGCGAGCTGCTCTACCTGCTCAACATGGTCCGGCCGAGCAACCTGATGCCGGTGCACGGCGAGTGGCGGCACCTGCGCGCCCACGCCCGCCTCGGCATCGAGTCCGGGGTCGCCCCGGACCGGGTGGTGCTCTGCGAGGACGGCGACGTGGTCGACCTGGTCGAGGGCCGCGCCAGCCTGGTCGGGCACGTGAAGAGCCGGTACGTCTACGTCGACGGCCTCGCCGTCGGTGACGTCAGTGAGTCGCTCCTGACCGAGCGGCGGATCCTCGGCGACGGCGGCTTCATCGCCACCACCGTGGTGGTCGATTCGGTCACCGGCAAGGTGGTCGGCGGCCCCACCCTCTCGGCGAAGGGCTTCTCCGAGGACCCGGAGGCGTTCAACCCGGTCGTCCCGCTGGTCACCGAGGCGCTCAACCGGGCCGCGGCGGACGGCATCACCGACCCGCACCAGCTCCAGCAGATCGTCCGGCGCACCGTCGGGCGCTGGGTCAACGACAAGTACCGCCGCCGGCCGATGATCGTCCCGACCGTGGTCGAGGTCTGACCCACCGGCTCCGCACGCCGGTCCACCGTCCGCGGTGGGCCGGCGTCGTCGTTTTCCGGGTACGCCCCGACATCGCCCGACCATGCTGCGCTGATCCCGGTGCGATCCGTTCAACCGATCGGCGGTCGTCTCCGTACTCCGCTGCGGCAGGCGTGCTCCGCGCCGGCCGGAAGGAGCGTGGCGGATGGACCGCAGACGGGTCACAGCCATCGGCGTACTGGTGGCGGCGGCGGGAGCGGCGGCAGCGGTGAGCCTGCCGTCGTTCGCCGGCGAGAACGCGGCGCCGCGGCGGACGGCGCCGGTGGCGTCCGACGGCGTCGCGCCGGAGGTGCTCGACGCGATGAGCCGGGACCTCTCGCTGACCCGCGACCAGGCGGTGCAGCGCCTGACGGCCGAGCGCCGGGCCGCGGACACCGTCAGCCGGCTGCGGACCGCGCTGGGCGAGGACTACGGCGGCAGCTGGCTCAGCGCCGACGGAGCGACGCTCAACGTGGCGGTGGCCGACCCGGCCCAGGCGGCGCGGGTGCGGGCCGCCGGAGCGGTGCCGAGGCAGGTCGACCGCAGCATCCGCGAGCTCGACGCGGTCAAGAGCCGGCTCGACTCGGCCGGCGGCAAGGCCAGCCCGGACGTCTCCGGCTGGTACGTCGACGTCGCCACCAACTCGGTGGTGGTGCTGGCCCGGCCGGGCACCGAGGCGGCCGGCCGGCGGTTCGCCGAGGCCAGCGGGGTGTCCGCCGGGTCGGTGCGGGTGCGGACCGCCGCGGAGGCGCCCCGCACGCTGTTCGACGTGCGCGGCGGCGACGCGTTCTTCATCAACAACGCCGGCCGCTGCTCGGTCGGCTTCTCGGTGGTCGGCGGCTTCGTCACCGCCGGGCATTGCGGCCAGCCGGGGGACCGGACCACCGGCGCCAACCGGATCGCCCAGGGCATTTTCACCGCCTCGTCGTTCCCCGGCGACGACTGGGCGGTGGTCGAGGTGAACGGCGAGTGGACGCCGCAGGGCGTGGTGAACGACTTCAACGGCGGCACGGTGCCGGTGAACGGCTCCACGGCGGCCCCCGTCGGCGCCTCGGTCTGCCGCTCCGGCTCGACCACCGGCACCCGGTGCGGGGTCATCCAGGCGAAGAACGCCACCGTGAACTATCCGGAGGGGACGGTCACCGGGCTGACCCGCACGGACGTCTGCGCCGAGCCGGGCGACTCCGGCGGCGCGTGGCTCTCCGGCGACCAGGCGCAGGGGGTCACCTCCGGCGGGTCCGGCGACTGCACCCAGGGCGGGGTGACCTTCTTCCAGCCGGTCGGCGAGATCCTCCAGCGCAACAACCTGACCCTGGTCACCGCGAATGGCCAGTCCGCGCTGTCCACCGCTGGCGGCACCTCGTTCCAGACCGTGGCCAGCGCCGACACGTCCGCCGGGTGGCCCGGCTGACCGCCGACACCCCGGCCCGCGTCCACCGCTACCGGTTGTCGCCCTCGGGTGGTCAGGGGAGGGCGGTGGCGGCGGCGGCGTAGCTGACGCCGGTGGCCACCGTCGCGTCGATCAGCACGTCGAGCTGGGCGGGGGCCACCCCGTGCGCCAGGTCGGTGGTGACGTCCCCGGCCAGCAGCAGCTCGCCCTCGGTCGGCTCGTGCACGTACGCCTTGGGCAGCAGCCGGTCGTGATTCCAGGCGTTGCAGAAGGCGTACGCCTCGGCGAGCCGGGCGGCGGGCAGCCGGCGGGTGGCGACCACCCGCGCGTGCAGGATCTCCCCGCGCCCGCCCAGCCGGCGAAACTGGATCACCGCCTCACCCCAGCGACCCACCACCGTGCCGTCCGGTTCCGTCGCGTACCCGTCGCCGCGCCGGTCCAACGCGGCGGTGACCAGGGCCAGGCTCAGCGGGGCCGGCTCGTCCGCGGCCGGTTCGGCCGGCCGCGTCGTCGGTTCGTCGGCCGGCCACTCGTCGGGTGTGTCGTCGGCGGGCAGCGGCACCGGCTCGGCCACCGGCCGTTCGGCCAGCCAGGAGGCGATCCGCCCGGACTGGTGCCCGGTGCCGTTGCGGGCGTCGAAGCTGCCGGCCAGCTCGGTCGCGAGCGCGAGCAGCTCCGCGCCGAGCCGCACCACCGCCACCTCGGCCGCCGGTCGGGCGTCGTGGCCGGGGCGATAGAGGCGCCGACCGCCCCGCCCGGTCTCGGCGGCCAGCGCGCAGAGCAGCGCGCCGGCGGCGGCGAACTCCATCGTGGACAGGTCGTCGTAGGGGTGGTCCAGCCGGGGCAGCTGCTCGGCGAGGATGTCCAGCCCCCGGTCCAGGTGCCCGCCGAGGGCGCAGAACCGCAGATGGGCGGCGAGCTGGGGGAAGGCGGTCCGTTCCCGCCCGTGCCGCCGGTACGCCCGCACGTGCGCCCGGGCCGCCCGGTCCGGCTCGCCGGTGCGCAGCCACGGCAGCAGCGCCACCGCCAGGGCCCGCTCCGGCTGATCGGTGCACCGGAGTCCGCCGTCCAGCACCGGCCGCAGCGCGTCGAGGGCCGCCGCAGGCTCGCCCCACCCCGCCAGCAGGTCCGCCCGGCGGGCCGGGGCGCAGCCGGGGCAGCCGCCGGCCGGGTCCGGCCCGCCGGCCGTCTGCTCCGGGTCGCGGCGCGGCGTCGGGCCGGGCTGGTCGTACGACTGGTCCGGGTCGCGGCGCCGGGTCGGGCGCGCCGGGCCGGAACCACCGTCGCGCCAGCGGTCGTACTCCCGGCGGGCGGTCGGCTCGTCACCGAGGTGGTCCGCGATCCGGCAGCGCAGCTCGGCGACCGGCTCCGCGTCCGGGCCGAGCCGGGCGGCGAGGTCGTCCAGCAGGGACCGGGCCTGGTCCAGCCCGACCCGGGGGGTGCCCAGGAACGCCTCCACCGCCTGCCGCTGGTGCCGGCGCAGTGCCTCGGCGTCGCCGGGGCGGGCGTCGAGCAGGCCGGGCATCCGGTCGACCGCCGTCAGGCAGCGGCGCACCGGCTCGAGCAGCCGCCACCGCTGGCCGTGGTGCAGGTACGCCTCGATCAGCGCGAACCGGGCGGCCAGGGCGGTGGCCGGGTCGCCGGTCGCGTCGGCCTGCCCGGCGATCCGCTCCAGCTCGGCGTAGCGGGCCTCGCCGTCGGGCAGGTCCCGGGCGTCGGCGAGCGCCTCGACCAGCCCCCGGTCGCGGGAGGTGGTCACCGGACCGACCCGCCGGGCAGGGCGCCGACGGCCGTGGCGAGCTGGCAGCCGGTGACGATGCCGCAGTCGATCAACTGGTCGAGCTGGTGCGGTGTGACCCCGCGTTCCAGGTCGGTGGTGACCTCGCCGCAGATCTGGGCCAGCCCGTCGTCGGCGACGTGCACGAACGCCTTCGGCCAGAGCCGGTCGTGGTTCCAGCCGTTGCAGAAGGCGTACAGCGCCGGCACGTGCTCGATGCCGAAGCGGGGCGCGGTGACGGTCCGGACCTGGAGCAGCTCGCCCGCGGCACCCCGGCGGAAGAACCAGATGAGGCTGTCCTCCCAGCGCCCCACCAGGTCGTCGTCGCCGTCCGCGGCGACCGTGTAGCCCCGGTTGAGCAGCACGGCGGCGATCAGCTCGCCGGTGAGCGGTCGCAACGCCTGCGGGTGTCCGGCCAGGGGGCCGTCCGGACCGTCCTCGAATTCCGGCGACGCCATCGGGCATCCCTTCTGAGGCGAATAACACAACGGACGGCGCGGTCCGTGCTGCGACGCGCGGACACGACCCGGAAAAGCGGCGATCTGCCGGGTGACGCCGTTACGGTGACTGTATGGCGGGCCGTACCTCTCAGGCGAGCCGGCGACGCGGCGCGTCGCCGCGCGGCACCACGAACAGCCGTGCCCGCCAGCCGGCGAAGAAGACCACCCGGGCGGCGGCCCGGCGGCGGCCCGCGGCCCGACCGGGCCCGGCCGTCTATCTCGGACGCGCGGTCGGCGCGGTCTGGATGGGGCTGGCGCACGGCGTGGGCTGGGCCGTCCGGGCGGCCGGTCGGCAGGCGGCGTCGGCCCGCGACCTGGACCCGGAGCACCGCCGTGACGGCGGTGGCCTGCTCCTCTTCGGCTTCGCCATCCTCACCGCGGTGGCCATCTGGTTCGGCGGCGCCGGGCCGGTCGGCGCGCGGCTGGCCGACACCGTCCGGCTCTTCCTCGGCGCGATCGCGATCGTCGTGCCGGTGCTGCTGATGATCGGCGCCTGGCGGCTGATGCGCACGCCGGCCGACCTCGAGCACCGGGGCCGCGGCCTGGTCGGCTGGGGGTCCATGCTGGTCGCCACCGCGGCGATGCTGCACATCGGACAGCACCCGGTCGACTCCGTGCAGCGGGACTACGCGGGCGGGCTGGTCGGTGCCGGCATCGGCGACCTGCTGGAGAGGGCGATCACCGCCTGGGTGGCGGTGCCGCTGCTGATCCTGCTGCTCGTCTTCGGCCTGCTGGTGGTCACCGCGACGCCGATCAACAAGATCCCGGAGCGGCTCGGGCTGCTCGCCGGCACCCTGGTCGCTCCGCCCGACGCCGCCGACGCCGGGACCGAGGCGACGGAGAAGCCGGCCCGCCGGCGGCCGGCCAAGCGACTGCCCCCGCCGCTGGACCCGGACGACCCGCACGCCGACCTTGACGGCGTCGACCTCCAGGACACCCTGGTGCTGCCCCGCAAGCCGCCGGCGAAGGTGCCCGGCAGCCGCAAGCCGGTCGAGCCGCCGGAGCACTCGCCCCTGCCCAGCCGGGCGGAGCAGCTCGCGCTCACCGGGCTGGCCGGCGACTACACCCTGCCGCCGGCCAACATGCTCAGCGCCGGCGCCGCCGCGAAGACCCGCAGCAAGGCCAATGACGAGGTGATCGCCGCGCTGACCGGCGTCTTCGACCAGTTCGACGTGGACGCCGCGGTCACCGGCTTCACCCGGGGCCCGACGGTCACCCGGTACGAGGTCGAGCTCGGCCACGGCGTCAAGGTCGAGCGGATCACCCAGCTCTCCCGCAACATCGCGTACGCGGTGAAGTCGCCGGACGTGCGGATCCTCAGCCCGATCCCGGGCAAGAGCGCGGTCGGCGTGGAGATCCCGAACACCGACCCGGAGAACGTCGCGCTCGGCGACGTACTGCGCTCGCGGGCCGCGACCAGCGACCACCATCCGATGGTGGTGGCGCTCGGCAAGGACATCGAGGGCGGCTACGTGGTGGCCAACCTGGCCAAGATGCCGCACATCCTGATCGCCGGCGCGACCGGCGCGGGAAAGTCGTCCTGCCTGAACTCGCTGCTGGTGTCGATCCTGACCCGGGCCACCCCGGACGAGGTGCGGCTGCTGCTGATCGACCCGAAGCGGGTCGAGATGACCGGGTACGAGGGCATCCCGCACCTGGTCACCCCGATCGTGACCAACGCGAAGAAGGCGGCCGACTCGCTCGACTGGGTCGTCCGCGAGATGGACATGCGCTACGACGACCTCGCCGCCAACGGGGTCCGGCACATCGACGACTTCAACCGCAAGGTGCGCAACGGCGAGATCAAGGCCCCGCCGGGCAGCGAGCGGGAGATGCGGCCGTACCCGTACCTGCTGGTGATCGTCGACGAGCTGGCCGACCTGATGATGGTGGCGCCGCGCGACGTGGAGGACTCGGTCGTCCGGATCACCCAGCTCGCCCGGGCCGCCGGCATCCACCTGGTGCTCGCCACCCAGCGCCCCTCGGTCGACGTGGTGACCGGCCTGATCAAGGCGAACGTGCCGTCCCGGCTGGCCTTCGCCACCTCCTCCCTCGCCGACTCGCGGGTCATCCTCGACCAGCCGGGCGCGGAGAAGCTGCTCGGCCGCGGCGACGGGCTCTTCCTGCCGATGGGTGCCTCGAAGCCGATAAGGATCCAGGGCGCCTGGGTGACCGAGCGCGAGATCGCCGACGTGGTCAAGTTCTGCAAGGACCAGCGCGAGCCGGAGTTCCGCCCGGACGTGCTCGCCCCGGCGCAGGAGAGCAAGAAGAAGATCGACGAGGACATCGGGGACGACCTGGACCTGCTGGTGCAGGCGGTCGAGCTCGTGGTCACCTCGCAGTTCGGCTCGACGTCGATGCTCCAGCGCAAGCTGCGGGTCGGCTTCGCCAAGGCGGGCCGGCTGATGGATCTGATGGAGACCCGGGGCGTGGTCGGCCCGTCCGAGGGCTCCAAGGCCCGGGACGTCCTGGTCAAGCCGGACGAGCTGGAAGAGGTGCTGGTCGGCCTGCGCGGCGGCGAGGAGTAGGTCCCGCCCGTCGGACGCCCACGCGACAAGGCCCGCCGGGATCCGGCGGGCCTCCTGTCGTGGCGCGGGCCGTCAGGAGTTGAACAGGGCGGCGGCGATGATCAAGCCGAGGATCGCGCCGACCACGCTGGCGGCGGCGGCGTACCAGCCCAGCGGCTTGTCGCCGAGGACCGCGCCGACGATGCCCAGGATCAGGCCGGCGAGGCCGAAGAACGGCGGCAGGAAGAAGACCGCGATGACGGCGAAGACGAAACCCAGGATGGTGCAGACGCGCGCGGCGCTGCTGCGCGGGCGGGCGGTGGCGTGGATGTCGGCCATGATGTCCTCCGTGGGTAGGCCCTTCGATGGGGTCGGCCGAGGTCTACCCATTCGGCGCTCGCGCTACGCATCCGGCCGCATACCGGGCGGTTGGGGCGCCCGCCCAAGGCTCAGTGGAAGAGCTTGAGCCCCACCACGCCGGCCACCACCAGCGCCAGGCAGGCGATCCGGGGCAGGCTGGCCGGCTCGTTCAGGGCCAGCATGCCGACCACCGCGGTGCCCACCGCGCCGATGCCGACCCAGACCGCGTAGCCCGTGCCGACCGGGATGTCGCGCAGCGCGTACGCCAGGCCGGCCATGCTCAGCACCAGGGTGACCGCGAAGACGGCCGTGGGCAGGGGGCGGCTGAAGCCGTTGCTGCGGTCCAGGGCGATCGCCCACGCCGTTTCCAGCAGTCCGGAGAGCACCAGCACGATCCAGGCCATGGCGGTCACCTCTTGCGGCGGCCCGGCCACCAGGGCCGGGACGAGTCGTCGTCGTCCGGGGCGTCTTGGCCTGACCGGGTACGCCCACGACTCGTCCGGGGTGGCCGGCCGGACCTGCGTCGGCGGCAGCCACCGGAGCCGACGCTAGCACCGGCCGGGAGCGCCGGTGGCCGATGTGGTGACGAAGCCCACCCGGGGGTGGATCTCCACTTCACTTCAGGTTGCAGGATGAGATCCATGACCCTGCTCTTCTCCGACGCGGACGTCGCCGCCACCCTGGACGCCCCGGTCACGGTCGCCGCGATGCGGGAGGCGCTGCTGGCCGCCCACGCCGGCCGGCTGGTCGCCCCGCCCCGGGCGAGCGCGCCGCTCGGCGGCGGTCGGATGGTGCTCACCGCCGGCCAGCTCACCGGCGAGTGGTACGGCTTCCGGTCGTACGACACCTTCGGACACCCGGAGGGCGGGCAGCTGGTGGTCCTGCACGACGGGCGGACCGGGGCGGTGCGGGCCATCGCGGTCGGCGAGGAACTCGGCTCCCGGCGGACCGGCGGGCTGGGTGGGGTGGCCGTGGACGCGCTGGCCCGCCCCGACGCGGCCACGGTCGGCGTGGTCGGCTCCGGCCGGCAGGCGTGGACCCAGGTCTGGGCCGCCGCCGCGGTGCGCCCGCTGCGGGAGGTGACCGTGCACAGCCGCGCCGCGGCCCGGCGGGAGGCGTTCGCCGCCCGGGTCCGGGCGGAGCTGGGCGTGCCGGCGCGCGCGGTGCGGTCCGCCCGGGAGGCGGTGGCCGACCGCGACGTGGTCGTGCTCGCCACCACCGCCACCACGCCGGTGCTCGACGCCGTCGACCTCGCCCCGGGCACCCACGTCAACACGGTCGGCTTCAAGCAGGCGGACCGGCACGAGTTCGGCACCGACCTGCTGGACGTCGCCGACCTCCTGGTCACCGACTCGCCGGCCCAGGCGGCGGCGTACGCCCCGCCGATGCTGGCCGCGCTGCCGCCGTACGCCGATCGGCTGCGCGACCTGGGCGCGGTGCTGGCGGGGGCGGTCCCCGGCCGGACCGGCGCCGACCAGATCTCGGTCTTCTGCTCCACCGGCCTGGCCGGCACGGAGGTCTTCCTGCTCGACCGGCTGGCCCGGGTCGGCGCCGCCGTGCGCTGACCGGCCGCCCGAATGTGAGCGGGTCGATGCCGACGGCCCGCCGTTGGCGGGGTCCCCGACGCGGCCCGGTACCCTCGGATGGTGTCTGCCACCTCCCCCTCCGACAATTCCAGCTCGGCGCGTCCGGCGCCGCGCCGCGACCTGGAGCTGTCGTCCGCCCCCGACGGCCGCCGCGTCGCCCTGCTGACCCTGGGCTGCGCCCGTAACGAGGTCGACTCGGAGGAGCTGGCTGCCCGGCTGCACGCCGACGGCTGGCAGGTCACCACCGACGGTGAGGGTGCCGACGTGGTGCTCGTCAACACCTGCGGCTTCGTCGAGAAGGCCAAGCAGGATTCCATCCAGACGCTGCTCGCCGCCGCCGACACCGGCGCCAAGGTGGTGGCCGCCGGCTGCATGGCCGAGCGGTACGGCCGGGAGCTGGCCGACAGCCTGCCGGAGGCCCAGGCGGTGCTGAGCTTCGACGACTACCCGGACATCTCGGCCCGGCTGAACGCGGTGGTGGCCGGCGAGGCGATCGACGCGCACACTCCGCGCGACCGCCGCGAGCTGCTGCCGCTCACCCCGGTCTCCCGCCGGGACAGCGCCGTCTCGCTGCCCGGGCACGGCACCCCCACCCGGGCCGTCACCGAGACCGACGAGCACACCCCGGCGCACCTGCGCCAGGTGCTGCGGCACCGGCTCGACACCGGTCCGGTCGCTTCGCTCAAGCTGGCCAGCGGCTGCGACCGGCGGTGCGCGTTCTGCGCCATCCCCGCCTTCCGCGGCGCCTTCGTCTCGCGCACCCCGGACGAACTGCTCGCCGAGGCGGAGTGGCTGGCCAAGTCCGGCGTCCGGGAGCTGGTGCTGGTCAGCGAGAACTCCACGTCGTACGGCAAGGACCTGGGCGACCCGCGGGCGCTGGAGAAGCTGCTGCCGCAGCTCGCCGCGGTCACCGGCATCGTCCGGGTGCGGGTGAGCTACCTCCAGCCCGCCGAGACCCGGCCCGGCCTGGTCGAGGCGATCGCCACCACGCCCGGGGTGGCGCCGTACTTCGACCTGTCGTTCCAGCACTCCAGCGAGCCGGTGCTGCGCCGGATGCGCCGGTTCGGCTCCACGGACCGGTTCCTGGAGCTGCTGGCCAGCGCCCGCGCGCTGGCCCCGGAGGCGGGGGCGCGGAGCAACTTCATCGTCGGCTTCCCCGGCGAGACCCGGGCCGACGTGGACGAGCTGGTCCGGTTCCTGACCGAGGCCCGGCTCGACGCGATCGGCATGTTCGACTACAGCGACGAGGACGGCACCGAGGCCGCCGGCCTGCCCGGCAAGGTCTCCGCCGCGACGATCAAGCGCCGGTACGACAAGCTCAGCGCGCTCGCCGACGAGCTCTGCTCGCAGCGGGCCGAGGACCGGATCGGTGCCCCGGTCGAGGTGCTGGTCGACTCCGTCGCCGACGGGGTGGTCGAGGGTCGGGCGGCCCACCAGGCCCCCGAGGTCGACGGCTCGACCACCCTGGTCGCGCCGGATGGCGGCGGGGTGGACCTGGCCGCGCTGCGTCCGGGCGACCTGGTCCGGGCCACGGTCACCGCGACCGAGGGTGTCGACCTGGTCGCCGTGCCGGATGAGATGATCTCGGCGGCGCCCGGCGCGGCACGGTGACGACGGGCCCGGACAGAGCGGGGGAGCCACGTGGTGTGGTGCCAGGTACGCCACGGCGGCCGGAGCGGGGTGCGGCGGTGACCGGGGCGGAGTCGACGGTGGTGGCCCCAGTGCCGGTGGTCAACGCGGCGAACGCGCTCACCGCGCTGCGGCTGGTGCTCGTACCGGTCTTCGCGGTGACCGTGGTCGTCTCGGACATGACCCACGCCGGCTGGCGGATCGCCGCCTGCCTGATCTTCGCGGTGGCCTCGGTGACCGACCTGGTGGACGGCTGGATCGCCCGCCGGTTCAAGCTGGTCACCTCGGTCGGCAAGGTCGCCGACCCGATCGCCGACAAGGCGCTCACCGGCGCCGCCCTGGTGCTGCTCTCCTGGTACGACCGGCTGCCCTGGTGGGTGACCGCGGTGATCCTCGCCCGGGAGCTGGGCATCACGGCGCTGCGCTTCTGGGTGATCCGGCACGGCGTCATCGCCGCCAGCCGCGGCGGCAAGGCCAAGACGGCGCTCCAGATCCTCGCCATCGCCTGGTACCTCTGGCCGATGCCCGCCGCGCTGGCCATGGTCGGCCCCTGGATCATGGCCGTGGCCGTGATCGTCACGGTGCTGACGGGCTTCGACTACGTCGCCCAGGCCCTCCGCCTCCGCCGCCCGACCCGCTGACCTCCCGCCCGGTGATCAGCAATGGTCGTCGACGGCGTGGCGGTCGCGCCGACAGCGTCATGATCAGCGAATCCCCGCGACGATGAGTAGGGCGGGGTGCGCAGGGAAGGAGAGCGGGCATGGGGACGGATCGGAAGCATGAGCAACCGGCCGGCAGTCCGGCGGCGGGCGTGGTGCACAGCCTGCACGAGCGGCACGAGACGCTGGCCACCATCGAGTCCCTGACCGGTGGGCTGCTCTCCGCCTCGGTCGTGGAGATCGCCGGGGTGAGCGGCGTCTACCGGGGCGGCCTGGTGGTCTACGCCACCGAGCTGAAGTCCGAGCTGGCCGGCGTGCCGGCGGAGTTGCTGGCCGAGCGCGGGCCGGTCGACCCGGACGTGGCGGCCGCGCTCGCCGAGGGCGGCCGCCGGCGCTGCGGGGCCGACTGGGGGCTGGCCACCACCGGGGTGGCCGGGCCCGAGCCGCAGGACGGCAAGCCGGTCGGCCTGGTGTACGTGGCCGTCTCCGGCCCGATCGGCACGGACGTCCAGCAGCTCGACCTGGACGGCGGCCGGGACCACATCCGCTCGGCGGCGGTGATCGAGGCGCTGCGGCTGCTCGCCGAGCGGATTCGTGACGCCGACCAGGCCGACGCGACCCGCGACGCCGACCCGGCGGGCGCCGGTCACCGGTGACCGCCGCGGTGGCACGGACCCCGGCCCGCCCGACGGCGCGGCCGTCGCCGACCCTGCCGTCTGGGCCGGCGCGGCCGATCGGCGGGACTGGAGGGGCGGGGCGGGATGTCGCCGGGCGGGTCAACGGGTACGGTTGCGGGAAGGCTCCGACGGCCGACGTCGGCGCCGGGGGCGGCCCGCCGCGTCCGGCGCGGCCCACCGGGCCGGCTGGAGATGGTGATCCCGTCAGGGGGAGGTGCGATGGTCCTGCTACGCCGCGTGATCGGTGACGCACTGCGGGCGCGCCGGCAGGGGCAGCACCGCACCCTGCGCGAGGTCTCCTCCGCCGCCAACGTGAGCCTGGGCTACCTCTCCGAGATCGAGCGCGGCCAGAAGGAGCCCTCCAGCGAGCTGCTGGCCGCCATCTGCGACGCGCTCGGCGCCCGGCTGTCCGAGCTGCTCCGCGAGGTGAGCGACACCGTCGCCCTGGCCGAGCAGATGCCCGGGGTGCTGGTCCCGGTGGCCGACGAGCCGACCCCGGTCCCGGCGTCCGCCGTGCGCAAGGCCACCAACCGGGGCGTGCGCCAGGTCACCTCCGACGGCGCGGTGGCCGTCCAGGTCCGCCAGGATTCGCCGCTCAAGGCCACCCTGCACAGCACCCGGGTCCGCCCCAAGGACCGGGACGTGGTCTGCGCCGCCTGACCGGCGCACCATGGCCGGGCTGGCCCCCGCCGCGTAGGGTTTGATCAGGGTTGCGTGACCGTCCCCTCGTCGTACGGATGCCGGGCTGGCGCCGGGCTGGGACGATGGAGGCACGCCGCGGGGCCCGCCGGTCGGCCCCGTCCGGCTCGGCCGAGGCGGAGCGACGCTACTGAGGGGACAACGCGGAGATGGCTAACCCGTTCGTCAAGGGTTGGAAGTACCTGATGGCGCTCTTCGGCGCGAAGATCGACGAGCACGCCGACCCGAAGGTGCAGATCCAGCAGGCCATCGAGGAGGCGCAGCGGCAGCACCAGGCGCTGGTGCAGCAGGCGGCCGCCGTGATCGGCAACCAGCGCCAGCTCGAGATGAAGCTCTCCCGGCAGATGTCCGAGGTCGAGCAGCTCCAGGCGAACGCCCGGCAGGCCCTCGTCCTCGCCGACCAGTCCCGGGCCAAGGGCGACGAGGCCGAGGCCGGCCGGTACGAGCAGTCCGCCCAGATGCTGGCCACCCAGCTGGTCTCCGCCGAGCAGGCCACCGAGGATTTGAAGACCCTGCACGACCAGGCGCTCGGCGCGGCCGGCCAGGCCCGCAAGGCGGTGGAGAACAACTCGATGATCCTCCAGCAGAAGCTGGCCGAGCGGACCAAGCTGCTCAGCCAGCTGGAACAGGCCAAGATGCAGGAGAGCGTGGCCCGCTCGCTGGAGTCGATGTCCTCGCTCACCGCGCCCGCCAGCACGCCGTCGCTGAACGAGGTCCGGGACCGGATCGAGCGCCGGTACGCCACCGCGATGGGCCGGGCCGAGCTGGCCGGCAACTCGGTCGAGGGCCGGATGCTGGAGATCCAGAAGGCCAGCCTCGACTCGGCCGGGTCGGCCAGACTGGAGCAGATCCGGTCGAGCATGGCCGGCGAGCAGCTCACCGGCCGGCAGGAGCGGCCGGCGGTGGCGCAGGGCGGCGAGAGCGGGCCGGCCACCGACCCGGCGGCCGCCGCCCGGCTCGACGAGATCCGGGCCAACATGAGCCGGGAACGCGGCACCGGGGACAGCACCGCCGGGAGCTGACCGGCGGGGCGAGGAGGCGGGGATGGCAGACGAGCGAGCGCGACACTTCCGCCGGCTGCGCCGGTTGCGGGGTGCCGCCCGACGGTGGAGCGTGCTGGCCGGAGGGCTCGGTGGGGCCGCGGCCGTGCTGACCCCGTACGCCGGGCTCGGCCTGCCCGACGCGGCCTGGGCCGGCGCCGCGGGCAGCGCCATCGCGGTCGCCGCCTGGCGCTGGGTCGACCTGCGGGCGCTCGCCGCCGCGCCGGTGCCCCCGGCGCTCGACCCGGCCGAGGCCGCCGCCCGCTCCCGGGCCCGGCTGGTCGCCGCCGTCGAGCGGCTGCCCGTCGGCCCCGGCGTGCTGGCCGAGGTGCGCCGGGTGCGCTCCCGGCTGGCGCTGCGCGGCACCACGGCCGCCGAGGCCTGGGCCCGGCTGGACCGGGCGGCGCTGACCCTGGCCGGGATGGCCGGCCGGCTGACCGGGCTGGCCGAGCCGGCGGTCCGGGAGGCCGCCGCCGCCGACCGGTCCCTGCGCGACCTGGCCGACCGGGTGGCCAGCGTGGAACGCGCGCTGCGGCTCGCCCCGACCGAGGCCCGGGCGTCGTTGGCCGAGGCGCACGGCACCCTGGTCGCCCAACTCGACGCCGGGGTGTCCGCCTACGAGCGGCTGGTGGTCGCGGCGGCCGGCTACGTCGCCGAGGACGCCCGGCCGACCACCGAACATCCCGCCGCCGGACGGCTGACCGAGGCCACCGACCTGCTGCACGGGGTGGCTGCGGCCCTCGCCGAGCTGCGCACCGTCGGCACGCCGCTGCGCACCCCCTGAGCCCTGCGCCGGTTCAGGCCGGCGTGGTGACGGCGATGGGGCCGGTCCACGGGGAGGTGCCCACCACGTTGAACGACCGGATCCGGTAGTGGTAGGTGACGCCGCGGGCCAGCCCGGTGTTGGTGAAGCCCCGCCCGCCGACCGTGAAGGTGGCCGGCTCCCGGGCGAACGCCGGGTCGAGCGCCCGCTGCACCACGAAGCCCGAACCCGCCCCGGTCGGGGTGCTGGCCGACCAGCTCAGGATCACCGTCGCGGTGTCCGGGCTGGGCGCGGTGGCGGTGACGGTCACCGCGCCCGGTGTCCCCGGCCGGGGCGGGGTGCTCACCGTCGCGACGGTCGACCAGGGCGACGCCGCGCCCAGGTAGGTGGTGCGGACCCGGTAGTAGTACGTGGTGTCCGGGGCGACGGCCGGGTCGACGTGGCTGTCGCCGACCGCGATCGCGGTGGTGCCCGGCCAACTGGTGAAGGTCGGGTTGGTCGCCCGCTGCACGTCCACCCCGGTGGCGAACGAGCGGTTGGCCCAGCGCAGCGCCACCCGCAGCGGCGCGGCCGGCGGGACCGCCGCGGTCACCTTCGTCGGGGCGGTGAGCTGCACCGCCGCCGGGACGCTGTTCGACCAGGCCGAGCAGCTCACCGCGTTCTCCGCCCGGATCCGGTAGTGGTAGGTCACCCCCGGGGTGACCGTGGCGTCGGTGTACCGGGTGGCGGCGGCCGCCACGGTGAGCTCCGTGAGCCCGGCGGTGAAGGTGACGTCGGTCGCCCGCTGCAACAGGTGACTGGTGGCCGGCGGGCGGCTGCCGTTGCCGGTCCAGGCCAGCGCGATCGCCGGCAGCGCGGTCGCCGAACCGGGCGCCGGGGTGGCGGTCAGCCCGGTCGGCGCCTTGGGGGCGACCCGCAGCACCAGCGGGCGGCTCATGCCCTGGTCCCGCAGGCCGGCCGCCCGGGTCTGCCAGCGGTACTCCCAACCGAGGTTGACCAGTTGGTTCACCACCGTGGCGGGCCGCCCGTCGAGCGGGCTGACCGGGGAGGCGTCGAGCCGGGCGCCGGCCGGCCGGGTCGGGTCGAGCAGCCGTACGCTGTCGCCGAGCTTGAACGGCAGGGTGGGCGGCACCGGGCGCAGCGCCACGATCACGTCCTCCCGGGGGTTGACCCGGACGGTCTCCTTCCAGCCCAGCTCGTTGGCGTCCGGCGGGCGGACCGTACCGTCCCAGCCGACCCGGTTGACCAGTTGCACGTCGCAGCCCTCGACGTGCACCGGATGGGTCTGCGGGGCGGCGCCGACGATCCGCCAGAGCTGGGTGCCGTCGACCCGGGCGCCCACCGGCACGGTCGGGTCGGCGGCGAAGAGCACCTCAGTCGCCGGGTCGGTGGGACCCAGCGGCAGGGTGGCCGGGGCGAGCGGGCCGGCCTGCGGGTGGCCGACGCCGAGCCGGCCCACCGCGCGGCCGTGCCGCGGCTCGAAGACCTGCCCGACCGCCTTCACGGCCAGCGGCAGCGTGACCGGGGCGGCGGCGCCCGGTGGGGTGAAGCTGACCGAGGTGGCGCGCGCCGGCACCAGCGTCTCGCGGGGCGTCCGGGTGCCGAACGCCGGATCGTACGCCGGCTGCGGCACGATCGGCGGACGCTGACTGGCCGCGTACGCGCCGGGCAGGCGCTCGGCGAGCCGGGCGAGGTCGTACCGGGGAGCCGGGTCACCGGCCACCCGGATCTGGAGCAGCGTCCGGGTGTTCGGGCCGTACCCGGGCCGGGTGGGCGGCAGGCCGCCGGCAGCGGTGCGGTCCGGGCCGCCGGTGCGGTGGTCGTACCGGGGGTCGAAGCGGGGCAGCGGGGCGGGGCAGTCGTTGTAGAGGATCAGCGTGCTGCCCGGGGGGACGGTGGAGAAGTCCACCACCACGTCGGCCCGTTCGCCGGGGGCGAGCAGCAGGGTGTGCCCATCCACGTTGAGCACGGTCGAATCCTGCCGGTCGTACCGGAAGCTCACCGGCCGGTTCGGCAGCACCACCGGGGCGGGCAACAGGCCGCCCTCGTTGCCGATCTGGATCAGGTCCGGCCCCGCCGCGTCCGGGTCCGGGACCCCGCCGTCCCGCCCGTCGGTCGGCCAGCCCGCCGGCCGGTCCGGTGCCCGGACCGCCTCGACCATCGGCACCTCCCCGGCGTCCGGGTCGGGCGGGCCGTCGTCCGGCCACATCGGTCCGTCCGAGCGGGCCCGGTAGAGCTGGAGGTTGAGGCCACGGTCCGCGCAGGCGTTGAGGATGCGGAACCGGTAGACCCGCGGCTGCACGGTCAGGTACGGGTAGGCCGCCCCGTTGACCAGCGGGGTGTCCCCGTACGCGTCGGGAACGGCCGACGGGTGCGGCACCCCCGGGGTCAGCGGCGGCTCGTCCGGCTCGGCGACCGGGTCGTGGTGCGGGTTCGGCACCGGGGCGACCCACGGGCTGCCGCCGCCGTCCGGATCGTGGGCCCACGGCCCGTAGTCCCAGCGGCCGGTCGGGTTCCGCCCGTCCGCCCGGTAGGGGTTCTGCCGGGGTTGGTAGACGTGCGGGTGCCAGAGGTTGCCCTTGGCGCCCCAGCGGTCCCGGTCCCAGGTGGGGTCCTGCGCGGCGAGCTGGTCGTCGTCCGGCACGAAGGTCTTGTCCTGGATCACCAGGGGCAGTTGGTCGGCTGGGAGCACGCCGTCGGCGACGAGCCGCTCCTCCGCCGGGTCGGTGAGCAGGCAGAGCGCGAGCTGCCCGGCGTAGACGGTGAGGCGGGACAGGCCGACGCTGTTGTCGTGCAGCCACATCAGCCGGCCGCTCTGCTCGTTCGGGAAGTAGAGGGTGCTGGCGCCGGCGCCCGGCGGCGGCATGTCCGGCACCGGCGTCGTTCCGACCCCGGTCGGGTACGGGGTGATCTCGCCCGCCGGGGTGACCCACCGCCACGGGTTGCCGGCGCTGATCCAGCCGGTCTGCGCGCCGGCCAGGTGCGGCGTCGCCCGGTTCTGCGGGTACGGCGCCGGCCCGTCCAACGGCCCCACCCCGGCGCCGTCGACGGTCTCGTCGACCGGCAGGAAGAGCTCCCCGGCCCGGCCGGTGGGCAACTGGTTGATGAACTTGATCCGGACCGGCCGCCCGTGCCGGGCCATGATCAGCGGGCCGAGGTGCCAGGGCCGGTCCGGCGGGACGACGGTGTTGTGCCCGGACGGGTCGGTGCCCAGGTTGAGCTGGCGGTAGCCGCGCAACCGGGTGGCCGGCAGGTCCCGATGCAGCCGCTGGGTGTACTCCTGCAACCCGATCTCGTAGTAGTCGCAGCCGGGCCAGGTGATGGTGTCCGGCACCGCGACCGGCAGGTGTGCGCCCAGGCCGTTGCGCCCGAGCGGCCCGGGCAGCGGCAGCGCGTCGACGAACTTGCGGATGCCGGTGCCGGGCACCGGCCGCCCGTGCCGGTCCACCACCGGTAGCGGGCTGCCGGCGACGTTCGGCACCGGACCGAAGCAGCGCGGCACGGCGGCCGGATCGAGGCTGGCCGGCGTGGGATCGGCCGGTTCGCCGGCCCGGGTCGCGGGCACGGTCGGGGCGTGGTCCTCGCCGGTGCGGAGGGCGCGGTCCGCCCAGCGCGGTCGCAGTCTGCGGAACAGGGCCATGGTTCTCCCCCCGAACTCCGACGCGGCGGCCGCACTCCGGCGTGACGGGCATCCGCGCTGCTGACGATCGGTGAGCACTCCACCGCAGCATGCGACGCGTACGTCGACGGAGGGAACTACCCAATCGTCCGTATCTCGGGCGATCTTGACCGGTTCGTGGAAGTTCTACGGCGCGGGGCGTTCCGGCTGGCAGACCGGGCACCAGTAGGTGACCCGCTCGCCCAGCTCCTCCTTGCGGATCGCGGTGCCGCAGCGACGGCAGGGCTGCGCCCGCCGGCCGTACACGTAGCTGGTCTGACCCCGGTGCAGCGAACCGGTGGTGCTCTGCGTCCAGCGCCCCCGGTTGGCCGCCAGCAGCCGCTGGGCCAGGGTGACGGTGCCGGCCAGGTCCGGCACCGCGCCGACCGGCGTCCACGGCGAGACCCCGCGCAGGAAGAGCACCTCGCACTTGTAGAGGTTGCCCACCCCGGCCAGGTTGCGCTGGTCGAGCAGCGCCTCGCCGATGGTCGCGTCGGGGTGCACGGCCAGCCGGCGGACCGCCTCGGCCGGGTCCCAGTCCGGGCCGAGCAGGTCCGGCCCGAGGTGGCCGACCAGCGACTCCTCCTCGGCGGTCGGGATCAGCGCCAGCTCGTGCAGGTGGTAGCCGACCGCGACCGCGCCCGTCGCGCGGAGCACCACCCGGATCAGGTGCGCCGGACGGGCGGCCCACCGCTCGCCGGGCGCGTACGCCCGCCAGGCGCCGTCCATCCGCAGGTGCGAGTGCAGCGTCCAGTCCCGCCCGCCGCCCGGGCCGCCGGAGCGCGGGGTGCCGGGCGTGCCGTCGGACCCGTCGGCGGGCGTGCCGGCCGGGGCGGTGAGCCGCAGCAGCAGGTGCTTGCCGCGGCTGGCCGACTCGCGGACGGTCCAGCCGGTCAGGTCGGTGGCGGCGAGCTGCGGCACCCGGAAGTCCGAGCCGGTGAGCCGGGCCCCGGCAAGCGCGCGCTGCAGCACGCGGGCCGTGTTCCAGACGGTGTCACCTTCGGGCACCTGCCCATTGTCCCTCGGCGCGACCGACCGGACCGTCCTGCTCACCGCGACCGTCGCGTCGACCCGTACGCCGCCCGCGGCCTCGCCTACGCCGCCCGCGGCCTCGCCGCCCGGTACGCCAGCGTGCCGATCCAGTGCTCCGCCGGCGGGCAAGCCATCGCCGGACCGTACCGCACCAGCAACTGGTGGGATCGGCTGGCCAGCGGGCAGTACGGCCGGCGGGCGGTCAGGGTCGTTCGTCGGGGCGGGCGGCGCGGACCATGTCCTGGTAGCGCGGGTGGCTGGCGCCGTAGACGGCGAAGTTCAGCCGGGCGTGGGTCAGGCTCAGGTCACCGTTGGGACCGCCGCGCACCGCGTCGGCGTCCTCGTCGGACTGACCGTCGTCGGTCCAGAAACAGACCGGGCAGGTGCCTCCGCCCGTCCGGGACGCGCAACACGGACAGCGAACGGGACTCCAGTACTCACCCACCGGAGCAGCATTCCACACTCCACGCCGGCCGGGGAGTCATGATCTCAGCCGCCGGTCACCGGCAGCACGTCCCCGGGGCGTACGCCGAGCAGGTCCACCGCGCGCCCGGCGTGCACCGCCACCGCCACCAGCCCCGCCGAGTCGGCGTACGCGACCAGGTCGCCCGCCGGCACGTCGGCGAAGGTACGCCCGCGCACCGCCGCCCGCCCGGCCACCCGGACCCGCGTCGGCAGCCCGTTCAGCAGCTCGGCCGGGGCGGCGAGCTGGACGTTGCCGAAGTGGTCCACGGTGAGCACCTCGGCGGCGAACCCCTCGGCGGTGCGCCGGAGGACCGGCACCGGCAACCGGACCAGCGTGTCCGGGTCCACCGCCGGGCCGGCCCCGGCCAGCGGAGCGCCCAGCGCCAGCCGGGCGGCGACCGGAGCGAAGACGTCCCGGCCGTGGAACGTCCGGGAGACCTGCGGCGCCAGCCACTCCGGGTTGGTCAGCTCGACCGCCGCGGTGATCCCGCCGAGGGCCTCGGCGGCGGCCGGCAGCAGCCCGTTGTCCGGGCCGACCAGGAACCCGCCCGGGGTGGCCAGCCCCACGCCCCGGCGGGCGCTCCCCACGCCCGGGTCGACCACCGCCACGTGCACCCCGACCGGCAGGTACGGCACGGTCTGGGCGAGCACCGCCGCGCCCCGGCGCACATCCGCCGGGGGGATCAGGTGCGTCACGTCGATCACCCGGGCGGCGGGGGCGAGCCGGGCCAGCACCCCGTGGCACGCCGCCACGAACCCGTCGGCGAGGCCGTAGTCGGTGGTCAGCGAGATCCACGGGCCGGTCACGGCGTCGTGGTCGCGCGGCTGCGCGGGTCGTGCTGCGATGCTGGCCATCCCACCTGTCCTCGTCGTCGCGGTCGGGCCGGCCACACCCTATTCAGCGCGCGCCGCTCCGACCGCGCCGTTTCCGGCGCCCGGTCGGCTCAGGCGCGCAGCCGCTCAGCCGCGCAGGCGCAGGCCGCGCGGGGTGGCCCGGAAGCCGGCGGCGGTCAGCGCGTCGCGCAGCGGCGACGAGTGCACCGCCTCCCCGTCGGCGCGTTCCACCGACATCGCCCCGAGCGCCCCGGAGTGCACCGCGTCGGCGAGCGCCTTGCCCGCCGCGGCGAGCGCGTCGGTGTCGTCGGTGAAGGAGAGGATGGTCCGCCCGCCCCGCTCCACGTACAGCGCCAGGTCACCGCCGACCAGCACGACCAGCGCGCCGGCCTTCCGCCCGGCCCGGTGCCCGCTGGCCGGGACCGCCCCGTCACCCGAGTCGACCACCCGTTCCGGCCAGGGCAGCGCCGCGCCGTACGGGTTGGCCGGGTCGGTGGCGGCGAGCACGAGGGTGGGCCCGCCCCGGCCCCGGCCGCCGTCGGTCGGGTCGGCCAGGGCGCGGATCCGGTCCACCGCCCCGGGCACGGCGAACTGGGCGGCGCCCAGCCCCTCGACGAAGTAGCCCCGACGGGCCGCCCCGCGTTCCTCCAGCGCGGACAGCACCGGGTAGACCGCGGCGAAGCCGCCGACCACCTGCTCGGCAATGACCGCGCCGCGGGTGACCACGCCGTGCCGTTCGAGCAGCAGGTCGGCGAGGGCGGCGGCCCGGCGGGTCGGGTCGAGGTCCCGTTCGGGCAGCCGGGACCAGCGGCCGGCCACCGTCGGTGGGCCGCCGCGACTGGGCAGCGCCATCCGGCCGGGCCGGCGGTAGCGGGTCCGGGGCGCGCCGGGCCGGGACCGGTGCGCCCCGCCACCGCCGAGCACCGCCCGCAGCGGGGCGAGGGTGTCGTTGGTGAGGTGCCCGGCCCAGACCAGGTCCCAGAGCGCGGCGGTGAGCGCCGCGTCGTCGGTCGAGCCGACCCGGTCCGACAGCGAACGGAAGAAGAGCGCCTGCCCCTCGCCGAGCGCGTCGAGCACCGCCTCCTGCGGCGGCGTCAGGGTCAACGCCGCATCCGGCGGGGGCAGCAGCAGCGGCGCGGCGTCCGCGTACGCCAGGGTGACCCAGCCGTCGCCGCCGGAGATCGCCCCGGACCCGGCCCAGACCAGCTCGCCGCTGGCGCAGAGCTCGTCGAGCTGCGCGGGGGAGTAGTCGGCGACCCGGGCGGGCAGCACGAGGCGTTCCAGCGCGGAGGCGGGCACCGCCACGCCCTGCACCTGCTCCAGGGCGGCGGCGAGCGCCTCCACGCCCCGGGCCGACGAGCCGACCTGCTGCCAGCGGGGCAGGAACGCGGCCAGGGCCCGGGGCGGCACCGGCTCGATCTCGCGGCGCAGTGCGGCCAGGGAACGGCGGCGCAGCAGCCGCAGCACCTCCGCGTCGCACCACTGGGTGCCGACGCTGTCCGGGGCGAACTCCCCGGAGACCACCCGCCCGGTGGCGGCGAGCCGGCGCAGCACCTGCTCCACCACGAAGACGCCCAGCCCGAACCGGGCCGCGCAGGTCGCGGCGGCGAACGGGCCGTGGGTGCGGGCGTACCGGGCCACCAGATCGCCGAGCGGGTCGGCCACCGGCGCGAGGTACGCCTCGGCCACCCCGACCGGCAGCGCCACCCCGAGCGCGTCCCGCAGCCGGGCGGCGTCCTCCACGCCGACCCAGCGCTCCTCGCCGGCGATCCGGACCCGCAGCACCCGGCGGGCGGACTCCAGCTCGGTCAGCCAGGCCACCGGCGCGCCCCGCTCGGCCAGCTCCGCCTCGCTCAGGTCGCCGACGACGCGGAGCAGCTCGACCACGTCCTCGGCGTCCCGGGGGCGGCGCTGCTCGGTGCGCCAGCGCAGCTGACGCTCGGTCTCGGCGAGCACCGTCGGGTCGAGCAGCTCGCGCAGGTCGACCCGGCCCAGCAGCTCACCGAGCAGCGCGGAGTCCAGGGCGAGGGCGGCGGCCCGCCGCTCGGCGAGCGGGGCGTCTCCCTCGTAGAGGAACGCGCCGACGTAGCCGAAGAGCAGCGAGCGGGCGAACGGGGAGGGCCGCTCGGACGTCACCTCGACCAGGCGTACCTTGCGGGCGGCCAGGTCGCGCATCAGCTCGGCCAGGGCCGGCTGGTCGAAGACGTCCTGAAGGCACTCCCGGGCGGCCTCCAGGGTGACCGGGAAGTCGGCGTACTCGCGGGCGACGTCGAGCAGTTGGGCGGCGCGCTGGCGCTGCTGCCACAGCGGCTGCCGCCGGCGGGGGTCGCGGCGGGGCAGCAGCAGGGCCCGGGCGGCGCACTCGCGGAACCGGGCGGCGAACAGCGCGGAGGTGCCGACGGACTCCTCGACGAGTTGGGCGATCTCGTCGGGCTCGAAGACCACCACGTCGGCGCCGGGCGGCTCGTCGGCGGTGTCCGGGAGCCGGACCACGATGCCGTCGTCGGAGGGCATCACCTGGGCGTCGACCCCGTACCGCTCGGCGAGCCGGCGGCCGATGGCCAGGGCCCACGGCCCGTTGACCCGGGCGCCGAGCACCGAGTGCACGGCCAGCCGCCAGTCGCCCAGCTCGTCGCGGAACCGCTCGACCACCACCGTCCGGTCGTCCGGCAGGGAGCGGGTGGCCTCCCGCTGCTCGCGCAGGTACGCCATCAGGTTGCCGGCTGCCCACTCGTCCAGCCCCCCGGCGCGCAGCGCGGCGACGGCCGTCTCGTCGTCCTGCCGGAGCAGGGCGCGAACCCGGGCGCCGATGGCCCGGCCCAGCTCGACCGGGCGGCCGAGCTGGTCGCCCTTCCAGAACGGCATCCGGGCGGCCTGGCCGGGGGCGGGGGAGACCAGAACCCGGTCGGGGGTGATCTCCTCGATCCGCCAGGAGGAGGAGCCGAGCAGGAAGACGTCGCCGACCCGCGACTCGTAGACCATCTCCTCGTCCAGCTCGCCGACCCGGGCGGCGCGTTCCGCCCCCGCCAGGAAGACCCCGAAGAGTCCCCGGTCGGGGATGGTGCCGCCGCTGGTGACAGCGAGCCGCTGCGCGCCGGGCCGGCCGGTGAGCACGTCGGTGGCGCGGTCCCAGACCAGCCGGGGGCGCAGCTCGGCGAAGGCGGTCGACGGGTACCGCCCGGAGAGCATGTCCAGCACCGCATGCAGGGCGGAGTCGGGCAGCTCGGCGAAGGGCGCCGCCCGGCGGACCAGCACGGCCAGGTCGCCGAGGCGCCACGGCTCGAGCGCCACCATCGCGACGATCTGCTGGGCCAGCACGTCGAGGGGGTTGCGCGGGTAGTGCAGCTCCTCGATCGCGCCCTCGGCCATCCGCTCGGCGACCACCGTGCAGGAGAGCAGGTCGCCGCGGTGCTTGGGGAAGACCACGCCCCGGGAGACCGCACCGACCTGGTGCCCGGCCCGGCCGACCCGTTGCAGGCCGGCGGCGACGCTCGGCGGCGCCTCGATCTGCACCACCAGGTCGACCGCGCCCATGTCGATGCCAAGCTCCAGGCTGGAGGTGGCCACCACGGCGGGCAGCTGGCCGGACTTGAGCGCCTCCTCGATGTGCTTGCGTTCCTCCCGGGAGACGCTGCCGTGGTGGGCCCGGGCGATCACCGGGGCCGCCCCGGCGGCGGCGCCGGACTGCGCCATCACCTCGGCGGGCTGCCGCGGCGCCCGCATCGGCCCGGCCGGTCCTTCCCAGGCGTCGCGCCGCCCGCGGGCCGGTCCGGCCGCCGGGTCGCCGTCGCCGGCCGCCGGGCCGCCGTCGCCCGCCGATCCGTCCGGTACGCCCACCGGCCCGCCGCCGTGGGCGGTGCGGCTGCCGTCCGGGCCGCCCGCGACCGCGCTCCCCGCCGCCTCCAGCTCCGCGGCGGCCAGCTCGTTGAGCCGGGCGCAGAGCCGCTCGGCGCTGCGCCGGGAGTTGGTGAAGACGATGGTGGACCGGTGCGAGCGGATCAGCGCGAAGACCCGTTCCTCGACGGCCGGCCAGATCGACGCCCGGCGCGGGCCGCCCAGGTCGTCGGCCGGCTGCTCCTGCTCGTCGAGGCGGGTCATGTCCTCCACCGGGACCTGGACGCTGACCTCGATGGTCTTGCTGCTGCGCGGCTGCACCACGTCGACCGGGCGGGCCCCGCCGAGGAAGCGGGCGCAGACGTCGATCGGCCGGACGGTGGCGGAGAGGCCGATCCGCTGCGCGGGGGTCTCCAGCAGCTCGTCGAGGCGTTCCAGGGACAGGGCCAGGTGGGCGCCGCGCTTCGTCCCGGCCACCGCGTGCACCTCGTCGACGATCACCGTCTCGATTCCGCGCAGCGAGTCGCGGGCCGCGGAGGTGAGCAGCAGGAAGAGTGACTCGGGGGTGGTGATGAGGATGTCCGGCGGGGTGCGGGCGAAGGCGCGGCGCTCGTCGGCCGGGGTGTCGCCGGTGCGCATCCCGACGGTGATGTCCGGCGGGGCGACGCCGAGTCGGGTGGCGGCCTGCCGGATGCCGGCGAGCGGGGCGCGCAGGTTGCGTTCCACGTCGACGGCGAGCGCCTTGAGCGGGCTGACGTAGAGCACCCGGCAGCGCTGCCGCGCCTGCTCGGGTCGCGGCTCCTTGGCGAGCCGGTCCAGCGACCACAGGAAGGCGGCGAGGGTCTTGCCGGAGCCGGTGGGGGCGACGACCAGGGCGTTGCGCCCGGCGGCCACCGAACGCCAGGCGCCGGCCTGGGCGGCGGTGGGTGCGGCGAAGGCCGCGGCGAACCACTCCCGGGTCGCCGCGCCGAAATTCGCCAGCACCGCCGCGTGCCCGCCGGCCACCTCGTTCGCCACGCCTCCCATCCTGCCCCGCCGGTACGACATCCAGCTCCTGCCAAGGCGGGGTTCTGTCCGGGTCCGGCTCTTACGCGCCGGATGCGGTGATGAACGTGTTAAGTCTCATCTAACTGCTTGCTTGTACGGCGCAACATAAAGTAACTTCACTCACAACGCAGCGTGGGGTGGAGGGCTCTGGATGACCGTCGAGGGGCGAGGCTCCGGGCCCGGGACCGACGTGCTCATCCGTAAGGTCGACAGCCACCTCGCCGCTCTCCGCGCCGGCCTGCACGGCCCGGAGCTGGAGCTCGCCGAGCAGCTCGCCGGCTGCCTGCGGGAGCTGGTCATCGCCACCGCACACTCCAGCGCCGCCGACCGGGGGCTGGTCCGCGCCGCCGTGCACTACTTCGTCCTGCGCCGGGAGAGCCGCGGCCGGCTGCTCTCGGTGCGCTCGCTGGCCGCCGCGCAGCGGGTGGTCAACAAGGCCGTCCGCCAGCTCGGCCGCCCCGACCTGTTGGTGGAGACCCGCCGGGAGCGGCCGTCCCGGGCCCCGGCGCTCTCCGCCGGCGACAGCATCGGGCGCTGATCCCCGCCGGGCGGCGACCGCCGCTCATCCCCCTCGGCGGGCCGCTGATCCGCCCGGCCCGCCGGTCCGCTGACCGGAGCCGGTCCCGCCGGGGCGGGTTTCCGCAAAACCGCCCCTGTGCCGGCGATCTGACGTCTGATCGGTCGTGGCCGGAGCGTGCCCGTCCCGGCGTGCGGTTCCCGTCTAGATGGAGCGCGCGTGCTCGTACTGCTGATCCTGCACCTGGTGGCGGCCCTGCTCGCGCCGCTGCTGGTCCGCTGGTGGGGTCCGCGCGCCTGCTACCCGCTCGCCCTGGCGCCGGCCGCCGCGGTCGGCTGGGCCGTCGTGCACACCCCGGCGGTCCGCGACGGCGGCGCCGTGGTCGAGACGTACCCCTGGATCGCCCAGCCCCGCCTCGACCTGGCACTGCGGGTCACCACCCTGTCCTGGCTGATGGTGCTGCTGGTCGGGGGCGTCGGCGCGCTGGTGCTGGTCTACTCCGCCCGCTACTTCCACCACGGCTCGGTGGGGCTGGCCCGGTTCGCGGCCGTGCTGGTCGCCTTCGCCGGGGCCATGCTCGGCCTGGTGGTCGCCGACGACCTGTTGCTGCTCTACGTCTTCTGGGAGCTGACCACCGTCTTCTCCTACCTGCTCATCGGGCACAGCACGGAGCGGCGCTCCAGCCGCTGGGCGGCCGCCCAGGCGCTCACCGTGACCACCCTCGGCGGGCTGGCCATGCTGGTCGGCTTCCTCCTGCTCGGCCGGCACGCCGGCGGCTACCGGTGGTCGGCCATCGCCGCCGCCCCGCTGCCCGGCGGCGGGTACCTCGCCCTGGCGGTGCTGCTGATCCTCACCGGGGCGCTGGCCAAGTCCGCCGTCGTGCCGTTCAGCGCCTGGCTGTCGGTGGCGATGGCCGCGCCCACCCCGGTCAGCGCGTACCTGCACGCGGCGGCGATGGTGAAGGCCGGGGTCTACCTGGTCGGGCTGCTCGCCCCGGTGCTCGCGATCGCCGGCCCGTGGCGGCCGGTCACCGTGGTCGCCGGGCTGGTCACCCTGGTCGTCGGGGGCTGGGCGGCGCTGCGGCAGACCGACCTCAAGCTGCTGCTGGCGTACGGGACGGTCAGCCAGCTCGGCCTGCTCACCGTGGTGATCGGCGCGGGCACCCCGAAGGCGGCGCTGGCCGGTACCGCGATGCTGCTGGCGCACGCGCTGTTCAAGGCGGCGCTGTTCCTCGTCGTCGGCCTCCTCGACCACACCTCCGGCACCCGTGACCTGCGGGAACTGTCCGGGGTCGGGCGTACCGCGCCGCTGCTGGCGGTGGTGGCCGGGCTCGCCGCCGCCTCGATGGCCGGGCTGCCGCCGCTGCTGGGCTTCGTCGCGAAGGAGGCCGTCCTCGCCGCCTTCGCCGATCGGCCGCTGGTGCTCGCCGTACTGGTCGGCGGCACCGCCCTCACCGTCGCGTACAGCATCCGGTTCCTCTGGGGGGCCTTCGCCACCCGTCCGGGTGAGCCGGCCACCGAGCTCGCCCCCGCGCCCGCCGCGATGCTGGCGCCGCCGGCTCTGCTCGCCGCCGTCGGGCTGGCCGCCGGTCCCGCCGCCGGTTGGCTGGGCGGGCTGCTCCACCCGTACGCCGAGCTCTTCGGCCCGGTGGAGGAGCACCTCGCGCTCTGGCACGGGCCGACGCCGGCGCTCGGGCTCTCCGCGGTCGCGATCGCCGGCGGCGTCGCGCTGCACCTGGCCCGCGGCCCGCTCGCCCCCGCGCTGGCCCGGCTCCGCTTTCCGGTGGGCGGCAACCAGGGCTACGAGTGGATCACCCATCGCTTCGACCGGGTCGCCATCGAGGTCACCGGCGCCACCCAGCGCGGCTCCCTGCCGCAGTACCTCGGCACCGTGCTGCTCGCGCTGGTGCTGGTGCCCGGCACGGCGATGCTGGCCGCCCGCCCCTGGCAGGCGGAGATCGCCATCTGGGACACCCCCGCCCAGTTGGTGGTCTGCCTCGTGATCGCGGTGGCCGCGCTGCTCGCGGTCCGTGCCCGCCGCCGGCTCACCGCGATGCTGCTGGTCGGGGTGACCGGCTACGGCACCGCGATGATGTTCGTCCTCTACGGCGCGCCCGACCTGGCGCTCACCCAGTTCCTGGTGGAGACGGCCACCATCGCGGTCTTCGTGCTGGTGCTGCGCCGGCTGCCGGATCGCTTCTCGGCCCGGCCGCTGCGCCGCAGCCGGTGGCTGCGGCGGGGCATCGCGGTGGCGGCCGGGCTGGTGCTGGCCGGTCTCGCCCTGGCCGCGGCCGGCGCCCGGCGGACGCCGTCGATCTCGCTCGCCTTCCCCGAGCTGGCGGTCGCCCAGGGCTACGGCCGCAACGTGGTCAACGTGACCCTGGTCGACATCCGGGCCTGGGACACCATGGGCGAGATCGCCGTGCTGGTGGTGGCCGCGACCGGGGTGGCCAGCCTGATCTTCGAACGCTCCCGCACCGGGCCGCGACCGCGCCGTCCCGTGCCGGCCGCGCCCCGCCGGGACCGGCGGCCGGTCTGGCTACGCGGGGGAAGCACTCTGCGTGAGCGGCGCCGGTCGATCGTCTTCGAGGTGGTCACCCGGCTGATCTTCCACACCGTGCTGCTGCTCTCCCTGTTCGTGCTCTTCTCCGGGCACAACGCCCCCGGTGGCGGCTTCGCCGGCGGCCTGGTGGCCAGCCTGGCCCTCACCCTGCGCTATCTGGCCGGCGGCCGGTACGAGCTGGCCGAGGCCGCCCCGGTCGGGGCCGGGACGGTGCTCGGCACCGGGCTGGCCGTCTCGGTCGGCAGCGGCGTGGCCGGTCTGCTGTTCGCCGGCTCGGTCCTGCAGAGCGTCAAGGTCGACCTCTGGCTGCCCCTGCTCGGACACCTCTACCTGGTCACCTCGCTCTTCTTCGACATCGGCGTCTACCTGGTCGTGGTCGGGCTGGTGCTGGACATCCTGCGCAGCCTCGGCGCCGAGGTGGACCGGCACATCGAGGCCAGCGGCAGACAGGACGGGGGACTGGCGGTCGAGCGGGAGGGGGAGCGGACGTGAGAGGCGGGGCGGGACCGACCCTGGTCCTGGTGGTCGCCGTCGGGGTGCTGGTCGCCACCGGCGTCACCCTGCTGCTGGAGCGGAGCCTGACCCGGATCCTGCTCGGGGTGATCCTGCTCGGCAACGGGGTGAACCTGCTGATCCTGCTCGGCGGCCGGTCCGGCGCCGCGCCCCTGGTCGGGCTCGCGCCGGCCGGGCAGACCAGCGACGCGCTGCCTCAGGCGATGGTGCTCACCGCTGTGGTGATCACCTTCGGGCTGACCGCGTTCGTGCTCGCGGTCGCGTACCGGAGCTGGTATCTCAGCGGCGACGACGAGGTGCAGGACGACCTGGAGGACCGGCAGATCGTCCGGCTCGCGGAGCGGAACGAGGTGCCCACCGCGGACCTCGGCGGCGAGGGCCCGGACAACGACCCGGAGCAGGTCGATCCCGGACCCGCGCTGCGCCGGCTGCGCCGGGGAGACCGGCGGTGACGCCCCCGCTGGTGCCGTTGCCGGTGGTGCTGCCGCTGCTCGGCGCCGCGCTCACCCTGATCCTGGCCCACCGGCCCGGGCTGCAACGGTCGGTCAGCGTGGTCGGCCTCACCACCACCCTCGCGGTCGCGGTGGCACTGCTGGTCCAGGCGTACCGGCACGGGCCGGTGGTGGTCCAGGTCGGTGGCTGGCCGGCCCCGGTCGGCATCGTGCTGGTCGCCGACCAGCTCGCCGCGCTGATGCTGGTGGTCTCCTCGGCGGTGACGCTCTGCGTGCTGCTCTACTCCATCGGCCAGGGGCGCGGCGAGATCGGCGAGACCGCGCCGGTCAGCATCTTCCACCCCACCTACCTGGTGCTGACCGCCGGCGTCACCAACGCCTTCCTGGCCGGAGACCTGTTCAACCTCTTCGTCGGCTTCGAGATCCTGCTGGCGGCGAGCTTCGTGCTGATCACCCTCGGCGGCACCGAGACCCGGATCCGGACCGGCTCCACGTACGTGGTGGTCAGCATCCTCTCCTCGATGATCTTCCTGGCCGCGGTGGGCCTGGTGTACGCGGCCACCGGCACCCTCAACATGGCCCAGCTCGCCGGGCGGCTGGACGGCCTGCCCGACGGCGTACGGCTGAGCCTGCAGCTGATGCTCCTGCTCGCCTTCGGCATCAAGGCGGCGGTCTTCCCGGTCTCCGCCTGGCTGCCGGACAGCTACCCCACCGCGCCGGCCCCGGTCACCGCGGTCTTCGCCGGCCTGCTCACCAAGGTCGGCGTGTACGCGATCATCCGCACCGAGACGCTGCTCTTCCCCGGCGGCGAGGCGGACCGGCTGCTGCTGGTGGTGGCCGGGCTCACCATGCTGGTCGGCATCCTCGGCGCGGTGGCGCAGTCCGACATGAAGCGGCTGTTCTCCTTCACCCTGGTCAGCCACATCGGCTACATGATCTTCGGAGTGGCGCTCAGCAGCGTCGCCGGCCTCTCCGGGGCGATCTTCTACGTGGTGCACCACATCACCATCCAGACCACCCTGTTCCTGGTCGCCGGCCTGGTCGAGGAGCGGGCCGGCAGCACCGACCTGCGCCGCCTCGGCGGGCTGGCCCGGGTCGCCCCGCTGCTCGCGGTGCTCTTCTTCGTCCCGGCGATGAACCTCGCCGGCATCCCGCCCCTCTCCGGCTTCCTGGGCAAGCTGGGCCTGCTCCAGGCCGGCGTGGCGGCCGGCGGCGTGCTGCCCGGGGTGCTCGTCGCGGCGGGCGCGGTGACCAGCCTGCTCACCCTGTACGTCGCCTCCCGGGTGTGGAACATCGCGTTCTGGCGGGCGCCCCGGCTGGCCACCGCCGAGCCGACCGTACGGCTGCCGGCGCTGATGACCGGCGCGACCACGGCCCTGGTCGCGCTCGGCGTGGCGCTGACGCTGGCCGCCGGGCCGCTGTTCCAGGTGACCGCGGACGCCGCCAGCGACCTGCGGGCCCGCACCCCGTACGTGCGGGCGGTGTTCCCGGGCGGCGTGCCGTGACGCCCGGTGCCGGCGTCGGGCCGGCGGCCGGCGACGGTCCGGGCGGCCCGCGGCGGGTGGCGGTCGGGCGCGGTGGCCGGCGCCGCGACCAGGCGGTCGCGCTCGGCTGGCTGGTACTCATCTGGCTGCTGCTGTGGGGGGACGTCTCCTGGGGCAACCTGCTCGGCGGGCTGGTCGTCGGCGTCGCCGTGCTGCTGTTCTTCCCGCTGCCGCCGGTCACCTTCGGCGGCCGGCTCCGCCCCGGCGCGCTGCTCGTGCTGGCGGCCACCTTCGCCGCCGAGCTGATCAGCGCGAGCGTCCGCGTCGCCGCGGTCGCGGTCCGCCCCGGCTACCGCCCGCGGGGCGCGATCATCGCGGTGCCGCTGCGCGTGCGCACCGACCTCAACCTGGCCCTCACCGCCGAGGTGATCTCCCTGGTCCCGGGCACCCTCATCCTCGACGTGGACCGGGACCAGGGCGTCCTCTACGTGCACGTGCTCGACGTGCGCGGGCCCGGCGACCTGGCCGCGAGCCGCGACCGGGTGCTGACCGTCGAGCGGCGCGTCGTCCGCGCCATCGGCTCCGCCGCCGAGGTACGCCAACTGCACACCCCACCCGCCGACCGGAGGAAGAAATCGTGACCGCGCTGCTCGCCGTCGTGCTGACCGTGCTGTTCTCGGTCACCGCCCTGCTCGCCCTGGCCCGCATCTATCGGGGGCCCTCGCTGGTGGACCGGGTCGTCGGCGCCGACCTGCTGCTCTCCGTCATGCTCGGCGCGGTCGGTGCCGAGGCGGCGATCAACCGGCACGCCAGCACCCTGCCCGTGCTGGTCGCGCTCTCCCTGCTCGGCTTCGTCGGCTCGGTGGCCATGGTCCGCTTCGCCGTTCGGGAAGAGGCGTGACGGGCCTGGTGGCCGACTGGCTCGGCGCGGCCTGCCTGACCGCCGGTGCGCTGCTCAGCCTGGCCGCCGGGATCGGCGTGCTGCGCTTCCCCGACGTGCTGGACCGGATGCACGCCGCCACCAAACCGCAGGTGCTCGGGGTGCTGCTCCTGCTGGCCGGGGTGGCGCTGCGGCTGCGTACGGCGTCCGACGTCGGCATGCTCGTGCTGGTCGCGGTCTTCCAGCTGGCCACCGCGCCGGTCGCCGCGCAGATGGTCGGCCGGGCCGCGTACCGGTCGGGCCGGGTCGACCGGGCGCTGCTCGACACCGACGAGCTGGCCGACCGCTGAGCGGGGAGAACCGGACAACTGCGCCACCTTCAGCGGGCGTCCAGCCAGCCCCGATAAAATGGGGGCATGATCGACTCCTCTGCCCAGGAGGGCAGCAGTAGCCAGCCGGGTCGTGCCCGGCATCCGCTCGCCCCGACGACCCCGGGAGCCCTGAACCTCCCGTGCTGATCGTCGTGGGTCTCGTACTCATCTTCGTGCTCACCGCCGCCACCGGTTACTTCGTGGCCCAGGAGTTCGGCTACGTCGCCGTGGACCGCGGCAAGCTCAAGCAGCTTGCCGACGGCGGCGACGTGTCCGCCGCCCGGGCCCTGGAAGTGACCGGCCGGCTGTCGTTCATGCTCTCCGGCGCCCAGCTCGGCATCACCGTGACCGCCCTGCTGGTCGGTTACGTCGCCGAGCCGTACCTGGGCGCCGGGCTGGCCGAGCTGCTCGGCGTCGCCGGGATCTCCACCGGGGTCAGCCTGCCGCTCTCGGTGGTGCTGGCCCTGATCCTCGCCACCGTGGTGCAGATGGTCCTCGGCGAGCTGGCCCCGAAGAACCTGGCCATCGCCCGCGCCGTACCCATCGCGCGGGCGCTGAGCCGGTCCACCCTGCTCTACCTGAAGCTCGCCGGCCCGGTGATCACCCTCTTCGACCGGGCCGCCGTCCGGCTGCTCCGCCGGATCGGCATCGAGCCGATCGAGGAACTGCCCAGCGGCGCCACCCCGGAGGACCTGGAGCAGATCATCGCCGAGTCCCGCGAGGAGGGCAGCCTCGACGCCGAGATGTCCGACCTGCTCGACCGGGGCCTGGACTTCCGCGAGCTGACCGCCGGGGAGGCCATGGTGCCCCGGGTCGACGTGCACACCGTGCGCGCCGACGAGCCGGTCAGCCGGGTCGTCGAACTGCTCGACACCGGCCACTCCCGCTTCCCGGTCCGCGGCGCGGAGGGCGTCGACGACCTGGTGGGCGTGGTCGGCATCGCCGACGTGCTCGGCGTGCCGCCGGCGCGGCGGGCGACCACCCGGGTCGGCGCCGTGGCCGTACCGCCGCTGCTGGTGCCGGAGACGCTGCCGCTGCCGACGGTGCTGGACCGGCTCCGGGTCGGCCACCGGCAGCTCGCCTGCGTGGTCGACGAGTACGGCGGCTTCGCCGGCGTGATCACCCTGGAGGACATCGCGGAGGAGCTGGTCGGGCCGATCCGCGACGAGGACGACCCGCCGGAGCGGGCCCCGGCCCGGCAGGACGACGGCTCCTGGGTGGTGCCGGCCCGCTGGCGGATCGACGAGGTCGCCGACAGCACCGGCATCTCACTGCCTGAGGCCCCCGAGTACGACACCATTTCCGGGCTGGTCATGCGGGAGCTGGGCCGGGTGCCCGAGGTCGGCGACCGGTTGGAGATCAGCCTCGCTGCCGACGGCGAGGAGCCCGACGTCGAGCCGCGCGCCCTGGTCGAGGTGCTGGCCGTGGACCGGCACGTCGCCGACTCGGTCCGGCTCCGGATGGCCGGGGTCGAGGGTCGGGAGGAGGCGGCATGAGCCCGGGCTTCGCGCTCTTCTTCTCCGCGATCCTCCTGGCGCTGAACGGCTTCTTCGTCGCCGCCGAGTTCGCCCTGGTGGCGTCCAAGCGCTACCGACTGGAGCAGGCGGCACCCGGCGGCGGTCGGGCCGCCCGGGCGGCGCTGGACGGCGTCCGCGAGCTGTCGCTGATGCTGGCCGGCGCGCAGCTCGGCATCACGCTGTGCACCCTGGGGCTGGGTGCCCTGGCCGAACCGGCCATCGAGCACCTGCTCAGCCCGCCGCTGCACGCGGTGGGCCTGCCCGACGCGGTCAGCCACCTGGTGGCGCTGCTCTTCGCCCTCGGCCTGGTGACGTTCCTGCACCTGGTGGTCGGCGAGTTGGCCCCGAAGTCGTGGGCGATCACCGACGCGGAGCGCTCCGCGACGCTGCTGGCGCTGCCCTTCCGGGCGTTCGCCCGGGTCGCCCGTCCGGTGCTCTCCGCGCTGAACGCGCTGGCCAACCTGATCCTGCGGCTGCTCGGGGTGCAGCAGCAGGACCAGCTCGCCCAGGTGCACGGCCCGGACGAGCTGCGCATCCTGCTGCAGCAGTCCCGCGAGCGCGGCCTGCTCGGCGCGGAGCAGCACCAGCTGCTGACCAGCATGCTGGAGCTGCAGGGCACCACGGTGGCGCAGGTGATGGAGCCGTTCGACCGGATCGTCACGGTCCGCCGGGATGACACCGCCGAGCGGATCGAGCACGTCTCCCGGGACAGCGGCCGATCCCGGCTGGCCGTGCTCGACGCCGGGGGCGAGGTCTGCGGCCTGGTGCACGTCCGGGAGGCGGTCCGGGCGGTCACCACCGGCCGGCCGGCGACCGCCGGTGAGCTGATGAGCCCGGCCTTCACCGTGCCCGGGGAGGCCTCGGTCACCGAGGCGGTGGCGGCGATGCGGGGCCGGCAGGCCCAACTGGCGCTGGTCAGCAACGGCGGCGGCCCGACCCGTCCGATCGGCTTCGTGGCCCTCGAGGACCTGCTGGAGGAGGTCATCGGGGAGTTCGACGACGAGACCGACCCGGTGCCCAGGGGCCGTCGTCTGCGCTGACGCTGCCGTACGTCCGATCGGCCGCCGGGTCCCCCGACCCGGCGGCCGGTCCGTCTCCACCGGGCCCGCCGCGCCCGGCTGCCGGATGGACGGGTGGCGGGCCCGGTCGTCGGTGTCGAGGTCAGGAGTGCCGGGCCGGGGACCGGGAATGCCGCCGGAGTCGGCGGCGAGGGCCCGGCGACGGGGATCGGGGGACGCGGTGCGGCTGACCGGGGTGTCGGCGGAGTCGGCCTGGACCGGGCTGTCGGTGAGCACCACCCTGACCAGTCCGAGCACCCGTCCCGGCCTGCGCCTGCCCGGTCGGGTGACGCTCGCCGCCGCCGGCGAGGACGTGCCGGTACGGCACATCCGGCTGGGCCTGGTCGCCCAGGCGGAACCGGAGGAGCCGAGTTCGCCGCGCCTGGTGCAGTACCACCAGGTGCCGGTCGCCGGCCGGTTCGTGGTGCCGGCCGGGCGGCGCCGGGCGGTGGACTTCGCGCTGCCGCTGCCCTGGGAGACCCCGGTGACGATCTTCGGCGGGGTGCCGCTGATGGGTCTGCGTACCGGTCTGCGGACCGAGGTGTCGGTGGACCCGGACCTGGACCAGGGCGCGATGGTGCCGGTCTTCGTCCATCCGCTCCCGACCCAGCAGCACATCCTCGCCGCGCTGGAAACCCTGGGCTTCGTGATGCGGCAGGCGGGCCTCCAGCAGGGCCGGCTGCCGGGGGTGGAGCAGACCCTGCCGGTGTACCAGCGGCTGGGCTACTGGGTGGCGCCGCTGTACGCCGGGCCGATCACCGAGTTGGAGGTGATCCTGGTGACCAACGCGGCGGGGGTGGAGGTGCTGCTCTGGATGGACCGCCGGCTGTCCTTGGCCGGGGTGACCCACCAGAGCATCAGCCGGTTCCGGGTGTGGCACGCGGGCCAGGAGCGGCGCGACTGGGTGGCCACCGTCGACGGGTGGCTGCGGCACGCCATCAACCGGCACGCGGCGGCAGCCTCCCACGCCGACTGGTCCGCGACGATCCGCGAGTCCGCCCATGTCAGCCGCCACCCCGACGAGCCGGTGGCCCCCGGCTACGGCCTGGGCGGCACGGCCGGCAGTGGCGGCATCGGCGGCGGCGGTAGCGACGGCACCTGACCTCGCCCCGCGCGCCGCCCTCCCGCGCCGATCACAAAGTTGTGGTGCCCGTTGTGCGACGAACGACGGCTCCGGGTCAGACGGAGGCGGTGGCGAGCTTGATGCTGAAGCCGAGGAAGAGGGCGGCGACCGCCGTGGTCCCGCCGACCGCGAGCGGGCGGCGGCGGTGGAACTGGGCGGCGAGGAAGGTGCCGGCGAAGATCAGCGCGGTCAGGTAGAGCGCGCTGGTGACCTGGGCGATCAGGCCGAGTAGCAGGAACGACAGCGCCGGCCAGGCGTACCCGGGCTCGACGAACTGGATGAAGAACGAGATGAAGAACAGGATCGCCTTCGGGTTGAGCAGGCTGATCACCAGCGCCTTGCGGAACGGGCTGCGCACCGCCGCCGGCTCGGCCGCGTCGATCAGCCGTGGCGTGGCCGGGTCGTTGCGGTCGCGCCAGCGCCGCCAGGCCCCGCGCAGCATCATCAACCCCACATAACCGAGGTACGCCGCGCCGGCGTACTTGATCACGAGGAAGAGCGGGGGGTACGCCTGGAGCAGCGACGCCACCCCGGCGGCGGAGAGGATCATCAGCACCGAGTCGCCGACGAACACCCCGCCCGCGGCCCGGTAGCCCGCCCCCACCCCGCGCCGCGCGGCGGTGGAGAGCACGAAGAGCGAGTTCGGCCCGGGCAGCAGGATGATCGCCACGGTCCCCAGCAGGTACGTCCAGATGTCGGTGATGCCCAGCACGCCGGTCATCATGACGCCACGGGCGCCGCCGGGCGAAGCCTTTCCCGGAGCCTGGCCTGTGCGTTCGGCCACTCGTCGGCGAGCATGGAGTAGAGCGCCGACTCCCGCCAGGTGCCGTCGGACCGGCGGCGGTTGGACCGCAGGGTGCCCTCCCGGGTGGCGCCGAGCCGCTCGATGGCGCGCTGCGAGCGCTCGTTGAGGGTGCTGGTCTGCCAGGTGACCCGGACGGCGTCCAGCTCCTCGAAGGCGCGGGTGAGCAGCAGCAGCTTCGCCTCGGTGTTGATCCCGGTGCGCCACCAGGCCCGGCCGAGCTGGGTGAAGCCGATCTCCATCGACCGCAGGTCCTCGTCCGGCTGGTAGTAGGAGGTGGTGCCGACCACCGCCCCGGTGGCGGCGCAGCGCTGCACCCACGGCACCCGTACGCCCCGCTGGTGATCGGCGAGCGCGACCCGGATGTAATCGGCCATGCCGGCCACGTCGGTGGGGCGGGGGCTGCCGACGTACCGCCAGACCTCGGGGTCGTCGAGGGCGACGTACAGCTCCTCGGCGTGCGCCAGGTCCAGCGGCTCCAGCAGCACGTGCTCGCCGCGCAGCACCGCCGGCTCCAGCCAGGGCGAGCGGGCCGGCCGCAGGTACGCCGGCACCGGCGCGGTCACCCCGGCGGCCGGCTCGGGCACCCCGGGGGTGAGCCGCAGCGGCAGCACCCCGGCCCAGTACGGCAGGTCGAGGTCGGCCGGGTCGTCGTTGACACCGCCGGTGCGGGCGCGGACCGACACCTCGCGCAGCGGCAGCGCCAGCACGGCCGTCTCGGCCAGTTCCCGGCGGCTCGGTGGGCGGCTGTCCGCGCTGCGTCCGGCGGCCTTCTCGACGAGCGCGGTGAGCGCGGCCACCTTCTCCCGTTCGTCGGTGACCAGGTGGGCGGTGCCGTGGGCGACCAGCGAGCGGTAGTTGGCGCTGTGGTGGAACTGGGAGCGGCCGTAGATCAGCGCGTCGAGCAGGGTCACCGCGACGCAGACCGGCAGGCCGGCTTCGCCCCGGGCGGCGAGCAGCGGCCGGCTGCCGGTGGAGCCGTGCAGGTAGAGCGTGTCGCCGACGCGGACGTGCAGGGTGGGGAGCACGCGCGGCTCGCCGTCCACCACGAATCCGAGCGTGCAGTGGTACGCCTCGTCCAGCACGGCGTGCGCGGCGGGCTCGTCGTAGCTCATCCGGTCCCGGGTGCGGGTGGCGGTGGTCCGGTCGGTGCGGGGGTACATGCGACATCCCACCTTTGTTCTAGTACAATCATCAAACTGTGGCAGCACATTATCAGATCGGTGGGTCGTCGTCGGCCGCCATTTCGGCAAGCGTGGAGGCCGGCATTCGGGGCGGAACGCTCGCGCCGGGCGACGCCCTGCCCGCCGTCCGGGCCCTCGCCGCCGAGCTGGCGGTCAGCCCGGCCACCGTCGCGAAGGCGTACCAGGAGCTGCGGCAGCGCGGCCTGGTGGTGACCGCCGGGCGGCACGGCACCCGGGTCCGCCCGCGGCCGCCGGTCGCCGCGCGCCGGGCCGGCCTGCTGCCGCCACCGCTGCCCGGCGCCCGTGACCTCTCCGCCGGGCAGCCCGACCCCCGGCTGCTCCCGCCGCTCGGTCCGCACCTGGCCGGGCTCGCCGCCGAGATCGGTGCGCCCACCGGGTACGCGGTCAGCGCCGTCGTCCCCGAGCTGGCCGACGCCGCCCGGGAGCGGCTCGCCGCCGACGGCGTGCCGGCCGCCGAGATCACCGTCACCGGCGGCGCGCTCGACGGCATCGAGCGCCTGCTCGCCGCTCACCTCCGCCCCGGCGACGCCGTGGCGGTCGAGGACCCCGGCTGGGCCAACCTGCTCGACCTGGTGGCCGCGCTCGGGCTGCGCGCCATCGGGGTACCGGTGGACGACGACGGCCCCACGGTCCCGGGCGTTCGGGCGGCCCTCGCGGCCGGGGCCCGCGCGCTGATCGTCACCAGCCGCGCCCAGAACCCGACCGGCGCCGCCGTGTCGGCCGACCGCGCCGAGGAGCTGCGGACGCTGCTCACCGGCCGGTCCGACCTGCTGCTGATCGAGGACGACCACGCCGCCGAGCTGGCCCGCGTACCGCTGCATCCGCTCGCCGGGGCGACCGCCGCCTGGGCCTTCGTCCGGTCGGTGAGCAAGCCCTACGGTCCGGACCTGCGGCTGGCGGTGCTCGCCGGGGACGAGGCGACGGTGGCCCGGGTGGCCGGCCGGGCCCGGGTCGGCGCCGGCTGGGTCTCCACCGTGCTGCAATGCCTGGTGCTGGCGCTCTGGCGCGACCCGGCCACCGCCGACCTGGTCCGCTGGGCGGGGGAGAGCTACGAGCGACGGCGGGACGGGCTGGTGGACGCGCTGGCCGCCCACGGCCTGGCCGCCCAGGGGCGGACGGGGATCAACATCTGGGTGCCGGTGGCGGACGAGACCATGGTGGTCACCGCGCTGCGCGACGCCGGCTGGTCGGTCGCCCCCGGCGCGCTGAACCGGATCGCCGCCGCCCCCGGTGTCCGGATCACCGTCAGCCCGCTCGACGAGGCCGACATCGAGCCGCTGGCGGCCGCCGTGGCCCGCGCGGCGCGCCCCGCCACGCCGGGCGGGTTCACCGCCTGACGGCCGGACGCATGTTCGCCGCCCGCGCGGGAATCCCGGGCCCGGAGGTGGTCGACCATGGCCTCGAACAGGTCCAGGACGCGAATCTTGATCGCCGTCGCGGTGGTGGTGATCATCGCGATCATCGCGATCGTGCTGGCGACGCGCGACGGCGGCGGTGGCGGTTACTGACGGTCGGAAACGTGCCGTCCGGCCGGCCGCACCCGGCGTCGGCCACGAAACCGGTATATAAAGTCGACATGGCCGAGCAGACCGAGCCCGCCCCGGGTGCCCAGGAGTTCATCCCGCCGCAGGCCGACACCATCGACGAACTGCGCGCCGCGGCGGCCGGCTGCCAGGGCTGCCAGCTCTACCGGAACGCCTCGCAGACCGTCTTCGGCCGGGGCGACGAGAGCGCCCGGGTGGTCTTCGTCGGCGAGCAGCCCGGCGACCTGGAGGACCAGAAGGGGCTGCCCTTCGTCGGGCCGGCCGGGCGGCTGCTCCGCAAGGCGGTCGACGACGCGGGCATCGACCCTGGTCACATCTATCTGACCAACGCCGTCGCGTTGTTCCGGGGATGTAGATACGCTACTGTCTCCGCCCATGACCTCTCCTGTCAGCGGAGCTTTACGACTACTAGGTGCCATCCGTCTATCCCGCCACCGGGGAGACGCTGACCCCACCACCAGCCCGGACCGTCAAGAGGCCGCCATCTTGACCGGGGCCGCCCTCCCCGACATCCGGGGGGAGGTGATCGGGTGGGCTAAAGACCTGGACGTGTCCGCCATCAAACTTAGCCCGTTTGAGCGTCCCGCCCTCGGGGCGTGGCTCCGGTCGGACCGTGTAAACGAGTTTGACGGCATCATGTGGTCCCGGCTGGACCGGGCCGTACGGTCCATGGCTGACCTTCACACCCTCGCCCAGTGGGCCACCACGCATCGAAAGCTGTTGGTGTTCGTCAGCGGCCCCGGTGGCGGGGCCATGAAGCTAGACATGCGGGCCGGACCCCTGGACCCGATCCCCCACCTCATCGTGACGATCCTTGCGTTTGCCGCCCAGATGGAAGCTCAAGCCATCACGGAACGCATCAAGGAAACCAAGGCGTACATGCGGCAGTCTGGCCGATGGGGCGGGGGCATGTACCCGTACCACCTGATCCCCGTTCGTCACGGGGTGGGCTGGAAGCTGGCCGACAACCCCGAAACCATGCCCATCCTTGAAGAAATCTTGAAGCGGGCCCTACGGGGGGACTCCAAGGCTTCCATTGCTGACTACCTGAACCAGCAGGGCTACCCGTCGCCCCGGGACTACCGCCACGAGAATTTGGGGCGTACCTGTACCGCCCCCATCATGGGGCGGGTGGAGGAAATCGGGGAGCTTGAAGGTATCGGGAAGGGCTTGACCATCCGCCCGGAGGCGGAGGGGGACCCGGTGAGGGTTCGCCTGTTCCCTGTCCACGCTCAATGGGCCGTGGAGGTTGGGGACCACGTAACCGAGGGTCAGCGGTTGACCCTGCCGATTCTGTGGAACGGTAAGACCATCCGGGACATGCTTTCGGATCGGGTGCTGTTGGGTGAGACGACCCTTGCCGGCAAGCCCGTTCTTGGCCCGGACGGTATGCCCGTTAAGCGGGCTGACCCGGTGATGAGTCGGGAGGATTGGGCCCGGTTGCAAGCCGTCATCAAGGAAGCCGGGGGAAGCCACGAGGGGAACGGTGGTGCCAGCAATAGAACCACCGGAGCGTCCCTGATGCTGGACATTGGATTCTGTGCCCTCTGCGGGGAAAAGCTCAATTTCCGGGCCCAAGCCAAGACCTACGCCAACCCCTACACGTATGCGTATTACAACTGCCGGAGTGCGTGGGGACAGCTCAAGCGGCAGACCAAGGAAGAACGCTGCCCGGCTAAGGCCATGGTTTCGGACGCGGTTGAAGCCCTGGCGGAGAAAATCCTCATGCACCACATCGGGGATGAACAGGTGTTGATTGAGGTTCCGGTTGCCCGGGAGTCTCACAAGGAAGAGTTGGAGGCCGCTACCGCCGCCCTAATCGACCTGACGGAGCGGACCATTGGCAAGCCGGAGGCTGTGCAGGCTATCTACCGGGGGCAGATTTCCGCCCTTGAGGTAAAGGTGGCGGAGCTGGCCGCCATGCCCGACCTTGAGGAACGGGTGGACTTCCGGGAGACGGGGAAGACGTACCGGCAGCTCTGGGAAGTCTCGGACCGCCAGGACCGCCGCCGGCTGTTGATGGAATCCGGCGTACGGGTGGAGGCCCGCCGCGTGATGGTCGGCAGCCCCCGACCGGGCCAGAGGCGAACCGACACCGGGGCTGGCGTCTCCCTCGGGCTGTTCCAGCGCCCGGAGCGGTACGGGGACGCTGCCGTTGAGCTGATCCTTGAGGACGGGGTACAGGTGGCCGTGTACCTGCCGACTGACCTCCGCAAGCGGGCCGGAGGCCGGGGTATCCCGCTCAGGTACGACGTGCTAACCCTGTTCTAAGCCGGCTGGACCTTGGGCCCCTGCCACCCTCCGGGGTGGTGGGGGCCCTATGCATCTTCGTTACCGTGTGGGGCGTTTACACGGGCCGGAAGTGGTCCATGCCACCCGGAGCATCCCCCGTTCGGTTGGAAGTTGCAGCGTGCGCAAGTTAAGGTTGGTATCGGGTTTACAAGATCCGGACAACAGGGCACACTCAACCATGACAAGCGCCCAACAGACCTAACCACCGCCCGGAAGGAACAGAGCATGCCTGCTCCCCGACTGCTCCCCGAGAATGAAGTCTTGACCGACTACCGCCGGCAAGGCTGGACGTACGCGCAGATTGCCGCCGAGTACGGGGTTAGCGAGCAAGCCGTTTACATGCGTCTCCGGAAGGCTAACGCGACCCGCAAGACGCCTGGCTATAAGCACCTAATCCCGTGGCGCGTGAAGCGTGAGCACACTTTCGCATTCCCTGCTCAGATGCTCCGGCTGTTGGGCCGGATCGAAAAGGGGGAGGTGCTGCCCCCCGTGAAGCAACGGATGCTGGACAAGTGGCTCCGGGAGGTCAAAGAGGCTGACGTTGTGGTGTCCTACAGCCCGGACCAGCCCCCGAACTACGCCAGCAAGGTTGGCGGGTTCTACTACAGCCGCCGCCGGCCCGAGGACGGTGATTCCCTCATCCGGGTTGAGGAAGGGGCGGAGGTTCGCACCTAAGAACCGGACAGCAAGGCAGAGGGGCCCCCACGGGGGCCCTTTCTGCTGGTCAGGGTGTTACGGGCCCCTGGACGCGCCCTGTTGGGGACGTGTAAGGTTTGGAACGTAAGGCAGAGGGGCACGGCCAACCGGACGGCACATCCGGGAAAGTCACCGCCCCTCTCCCTTGCCCCTCAACGTTTGGTCTGGAATCTTGGAGGCACCCCGAAATGACTGCCGCTTGTGACACCAACCCCGACCTGTTTTTCAGCGACAGCCCCGCCGACGTGGAAGCCGCTAAGGACGGGTGCCTTGACTGCCCCCTGTCCCGCTTCAACGCTTGCCAGGCTGAGGGTTGGCGGCATGAGTACGGGGTGTTCGGGGGGCTGTCCGGGGATGACCGGAAGGCCGCCGACCCGGCGCGGTACAAGTACCTGGTGATGGGCAAGCAGTACGACGGGGCCCGGGTGGACAAGCGGATCATTGCCGGCCGGATGACGGAGACTGAGGCCGCCCGGGAGATGGGCGACCAGTCGCCCCGGGACAAGGCCCTTGCCCTGCTGACCGCTGGCAAGACTTCCAAAGAGGTAGCGGACACGTTGGGCGTCAACCGCAACACCGTCCGGTATTGGGCCGCTCAGGCGCGGACCAACTAGCCCTCTACCTGCAAATACGTGGGATCTGTCACAGAGTGTCAGCTAGTGATCTTGTTTAAGTGAACCTTAAGATCATGGCCTGCCCGGTGATCCCCATTCACCCCCCGGTTCGGGGTGGAGGATGAAACTCCCGGGTACAAAAAAGGGGAAGCACCAATGACCGCCGTTGCCAGCAGCGCGAGTGATACCGGAATCATGCTCCGAGTCAGCCCGGAGGCCCTGGCTCAACCTTTCCTGTTGCTGGACGAGGGGCACACGGCCCACGTCCGGGACATGGACGTTTTGCTAGACCACCCGGAGGTTATCTCTGTGGTCCGGTTCCACTTCTACACCGGGACTGGCTATGAGGTGCTTTTCTCCGGGGCGTGTGAGGCGGACGACTTTGCCGCCTGTATCGCGCTAGTCAGCCGGGCTAACATCGTTCACGTTGAGCCGTGGGGCTGGAACGCCAGCGGCTACGCGGTGACCCGCTCTCTGCACTGGGAACGGTCCAACACCTACAACTGAACGCCGGCCCGGGGGCCCTGTTGGGGCCCCCTATTATTGGGGGGAAGGTTTGGTCTGTATAGCTAGAGGGGGTGAGGCGTGACGGTAAAGCACCGGAGCGTTAGTCAGTTGTCCACGTTCAGCAAGTGCGGAGAGCAGTACCGGCTAGAGAAAGTGGCTCGGGCCCCTGGCCGCCCGGCTGCCTGGTTCCACCAGGGAACGGCGTTCCACACCGTGGCGGAGGCTTGGGAGCGGAACTACCGGCAGGATTTCCCCGGGGACATGCTGGACCTGTACGAAACCGAGTTTGACCGGCTGGTTGCTGCCGACATGGAGCGTGAGCCGAACCTAGCCCGGTGGATGACCGGGGGCCGGGTGAAGGCCGAGGATGACATAGCCCGTAGGCGCGTCAGAGGGGCTGAGCAGGTCCAGGGGTACATGGACTATGCGCTAGCCGATTCCGGCCGCGTGTGGCGAGATAAGGACGGTCTACCGGCCCTTGAAGTTGAATTCCGGCTAGACCTGGACGGCGTGGAGGTTGTGGGCTTCATTGACCAGCTCTGGGAATGGCCCACGGGCCAGGTTGGGCCCCGTGACCTCAAGACCGGAAGCAAGCTGCCCGATTGGCTGGTGCAGCTAGGCGTATACCGGCTGGCAATTGAAGACCTGTACGGCTTCCTGCCCATGTGGGGTGACTACTACATGGCTAAGAACAACCGGCCGGAAAAGCCGTACGACCTCACCACGTTTACACGGGAGAGGGTCACCCGGTGGTTTCACGACCTGGACAACGGAGTAAAGGCGGGAGTCTTCCTGCCCAACCCGGGGGACGGTTGCCGTACGTGTGGCGTCTCGGATTTCTGTTCCGCCGTTGGCTCCCGTGCCGACGAATACCCACCCATCCCCAAGGAGGTTTAAACGTGCTGGCTTACAGCTTCAAGGTGAATGACCGTGTGCGGTACACGGCCAAGAGTGCGGAGTACAACAATCCGCTCATGGTTGGCAAGCTTGGCAAGGTGGTTGCCGTCACTGGCCCCGATTCCGTCCGGGTGCAGTGGGATGGACAGGACCACGACCAGGGGCACTTTCCGGAGAATCTGGAAAAGGAATGGTTCACCAAGGATGACCGGGTGGTGTTCCGCCGCAAGCGGGGTGCTCAGCGCACGAACCTTGAGGGGAAGACTGGCACCGTCGTTGTCACTCCGCTAGTCCATAACGGGCTGGTGCGGGTGCGGTTCGACCATGACGGGGTGGCTTCCCTCTGCTACACGGACAACCTTGAGCGGACCACTGAGGCTAAGCGATTCCGCGAGGGTGACCGGGTGATCCACCGGGCCAAGCGGGGGAGCTTCCCTGCCCTTGAGGGCATGTTCGGCACCGTCAAGATTGACCAGGGCAACAGTGACATTGTGCGCGTCCTATTCGACCACCAGGGGGACCGGGTGAGCGTGTGGGCGGAAAACCTCGGATACGCCGGCGTGTTGGCGGAAGGTAAGGTTAGTACGACCGCTGCGAAGCCGGGTGAAACGCTCCGACTCCGGGCCCGGAAGCTTGAGGATGAGGCCAAGGCCCTTGAGGCTGAGGCTTCCGCCAAGGGCGCTGAGGCGACCGTCAGGCGACAGCAGGCCAAGACGCTACGGGACGCCGCCGTAATCGTGGAAGCTGCCTAACAACCAATGGAGGTACCTACTTTGATTGACCCGACCCGTGACGATTTCGTGCTGAGCTTCAAGCCGCACGCCGGTTACGACTCCCCGCTACTGGCAATCAAGGACGCTACGGCCGCCGGCCTGGCGGACAAGGTGGGAAGCGTGGAGGCTACCGGCCTGTTCGCCATCATCGGCAACGCTGACACCGCCTTTAAGGCCGCCTGGAATCTCGCCAAGGGGCTTGACGCAACCCCGGTTGCCCACCCCTCCACCGTGCCGGCTACGGGCTACGCTCCGCCGGCTCAGGCGGCCCCTGCCGCCGCTCCGGCTGGTGCCCCTCCGGGTATGACCGCCCCGAGCTGCCCCCACGGCGTGAAGACGTACAAGACGGGCCAGAGCGCCCGGGGTGCGTGGCAGGCGTGGATGTGCCCCGCCCGGAAGGGTGACCCGGGCCAGTGCCCGCCGCAGTGGATTAAGTGACCTCTCTCCTTTTTTTTTGAGGGCAAGGTTTGGTCTGGATTCTTTGGGTCCGCCGGCAACGATGACCGGCGGGCCCCCTCCCTGAGAATGGAGCTGCCCCGTGACGTACCCGGTAAATGAGTCCCTGGCGGAGCGGGTGCTTGCCACCCTCAAGAACACCCCGGAGGGGCTGACTGACTTTGAGATTGCCGGCCGTTTAGACGCCTACCTTTCCAGCGTCAACGCCACCCGTAATGCCCTGATGAAGCGGGGGAAGGTTCGACGCTCCGGGGTTTACCGGCCCTCGGGCCGGGGCGGCATGGCTACCGTGTGGGTAGCCGCCTAATGCTGACCCTGACCCGTGCCAAGCTTTCCCGGGGTTCCGCTGGTGAACCTCTGCCCACCGTCTTTAAGAGCCTGGCCGCTGAGGGAATCCATTTCCGGCGGGGACAGCTCACCTTGATTGCTGCCGCTCCGGGTGTCGGTAAGTCTGTGATGGCCCTGACTAACGCTCTCCGGGCTGGTTGCCCGGGGTATTACGCCTCCGCCGATACAGACGCCTTCACCATGTACCTACGGGCCGGAGCCATGTTCACCGGGTGGAGTACGTCCGACATTGAGCATGCCGTTATGCACGGCAACACCGCTCAGGTAGACGCCTTGCTTGAGAGCAAGTCTGATGTGCGGATGGATTTCGCCGGCCGTATTGAGCTGGATTCGCTAGAGGCTGACCTCAAGGCGTACGCCATGACGTACGGGGAATGGCCGCACTTCATCGTCATTGACAACATCTCCAACCTTGAAAGTGAGGGGGAGGGCTACCAGGCGTTGGAGGCGTCTTGTGACTACCTCCACGAATTGGGCCGGGAAACCGGGGCTGCCATTATCGCGCTCCACCACGTAACGGGTGAGTACGACGACGGCATTAAGCCCGTGCCCCTGTCGGGACTCCGGGGCAAGATTTCCAAGGTGCCGGAGATGATCCTTACCCTGTTCCGCAACCAGGAAAGTAACCGGCTCTTTGTCTGCCCGGTGAAGAACCGGACCGGCAAGAATGCTGCCGCCGCTAACTGGTTTATCCCGCTGGACTACGACCCTTCCTGTATGCGGCTGGCCGACCTTCCGGCGGGTGCCAGTGCGTGAGTGCGTGGTGTGTGGTGGGGAGCTGACCGGGAGCCAACGAAAGTACGACGGGGAAGCGTGCCGCAAGGTGCAGGGCCGGGCTGACTGGATTGCCAAGACATACGGGGTAACCCTGATGGAGTGGCAGGCCATTTGGCTACACCAGGGGGAACAGTGCGCAATCTGTAAAAGGCCACCGCGGACCAAAGCGGACGGCACGGAAGAAACCTTTCACCTGGACCACGAACACGCTAAGGGCCAGGCCGGGCCAGTGCGAGGCATCCTGTGCCCGTACTGCAATACCCGGCTGGTAGGCCGCCTCAAGAGTGCTGAGCGGGCCCAAGCCCTAGCGGACTATCTCCACGCTCCGCCGGCTACGTCCGCCCTCGGGCGGGTTGTGATCGCACCTGGCAGGCCACCCAAGAAACGGCGGCCCCGCCGCAAGCGGGCCGCTTAGCTGTTGGGTGATGATAAGGTTAGGAACGTAAGGGAGGGGGGCACGGAATGAGCGAAGAGAAACCGCCGATTGATCGAATCCTTGAGCACTACGGGGCAAATTCCGTGCCCTCCGGTGGCGGATGGCGGAGGATGCGGTGCCCTTTCCAGGAATACGACCGGAACCCGTCAGCGTCCGTGAACACGGTTATTGGCCGCTTCAAGTGCTTTAGCTGTGGAATCAATGAAGACGCATACGGACTAGTCATGTGGAAGGGGGATGCTAATGACTTCCCTAGTGCCAAGCGTTTCGTCCAGGACCTTTATGGACGAAGCTTCGGAGACGTATTACCAGAGTCTCAAGACGGCAGAAAACGCCGTGGAGTATTTGAGGAGTCGGGCCCTGTCCGGGGCCAACGTTCAGTATTTCAGGCTCGGGTACGTCGAAAGCCCCTTAACGGGGCATGAGAAATACGCGGGGAAGCTGTGCATTCCCTACGTCACCCGCTCGGGTGTTGTCTCCCTCCGGTTCCGGGCCATCCCGGAGCGGAACCCGGACCACCAGCCGGAGACGGACCCGTTGCTAGACACCGTTTACACGGGCCACCTCCCGGAGCTGGACGCTGAGATTGACGAACAGTTCCCGGAGCAATCCGAATGGTTGCCGATTGCGGGCCCTAAGTACATGAGCATGCCGGGGGACATGCACCGCATGTTCAACACCCGGGACCTGGACCGCCGGGAATCGTTCGTGTGCATCACTGAGGGCGAGTTTGACGCCATGGCCGCCCACCAGGCCGGATTGCCGGCCGTAGCGGTTCCCGGGGTTAACGGCTGGTCTAGCTGGTGGGCACGGTGCTTCAAGGGTTATGAGGCCGTTTACATCCTCTGCGACAACGACGACAAGGGCCAGGGTGCGGCTTTCGGGGACAAGATTGCCGCCCAAGTTTCCAACTCCCGGGTAGTGCTGATGCCTCCCGGACATGACGTGAATTCGTTTGTGATCGCTGAGGGCCCGGAGGCCCTGGCCGCAAAGATTGGGGGGAAGCCGTGAACGTAGGTGACCGGGTAATCATCAGGGGTCGGAACACGGGTGGCACCCACCGGACCGGGGACGTTGGGCTTATCACCGGGTACGACCCGGAGGAAGACGCCTGGCCGTATGACGTGAGCGTGCGCGGGTTCTCCCACCCGTACGCCTCCGATGAGCTGGCGCTAGTGCCCGGCTACAACCTCCCTCCCGTGGTCCCTGAGGGCATGACGCCTGACGCCCTGGCGGAGTACGTGGGGGCGTTCGTGAAGCTGGCTCAGGGCCGAATCAAGGGCACCGGGGCTGACCAGTACGCCACCCCGGAGGGGCAGCGATTCGAGCGGATGACGCCCGGGGAGCTGGTCGAGTGGGCCCGAGAGGAAGCGCAAGACCTGGCCGTGTACGCGGCAATGCTTGACATCCGGCTTGCCCGGGTTGCTGACGCCCTTAAGCGGAAGGGGATTGCTGATGCTGCGTAACTGGTTCCGCCGGCCGTCTGCTGACGACACGTACGCGGTTGAGATTACGGATGAGCCGGAATACATGCCGGCCGTGGAGGTTTCCGGGGTTGAAATGGCTATCCCGGTTCGGAAGCTTGCCGCCCTCTTTGTTGAGCAGGGTTGGCAGCTAGCCATTGACGGTAAGCGTCCAAAGGAAGCCGACCCGGACGACATCAAGGCGGTAATTGCTGGACTGATTGACACCCTGGCTACTTCCCCGGATGTCACGTACGCCACGGGTTTTCGCTTCCTGATGCTCCGGGACCAGGACTACACCAGCGATTTTGACCTGTACCTGTACGCCGGCCGCGTGACCCTTGCAGACATGGAGGATGAAGCCGAATGACTGAACGAATCGTCATCCTTCCCGATACTCAGTTTCCGCTACATGACCCGATCTTTACCCGCAAGCTGGCCGAATTCATTTGGGACTACCAGCCTGACGCCGTGGCCCACGTCGGGGACCTGACGGATTCCTCGGAGTTGGGTCGGTGGGTGCGGGGACTCCGGGGCCAGTTCTCCGGAGGGCTGGAAGGTGGCTTCCAGGCCACCCGGGATTGGCTGGCCTACATCCGGAAGGGCTATGACGGGCCCTTTCACCTCAGCCGGGCCAACCATGATGACCGGCTAGAGAACGCCATTGAGCGTTACCTCCCGGAGCTGGCCGGGCTGACCGTCAAGGGGCACGTCTTGAGCATTGAGAACGCCCTTGACTATGACGGGTTCGGGATCGACTACCACCGGGACTACTACGAGCTTGCCCCGGGCTGGTTGCTGACTCACGGGGATTGGGGTTCCCTGTCGTCCATCCCTGGCAACACCGCGCTATTGCAAGCCAAGCAGCTTGGCAAGTCTGTTGTCTGTGGTCACACCCACCGGGCCGGGCTGGTTGCCGGCCCCCTGACCTCCAACCACCAGAGCGTGGAGGTTATGGGCATGGAGGTTGGGCACGCCATGGACCAGCGGCAGGCCACCTACCTAAAGGGTGGCAAGAACGCCTGGCACCACGCTTTCGGAATCCTCCGGGTTGAGCGTGGGAACAAGAAAAAGGCGCGGGTGTACCCGGAAATCGTAATGGTTCAGTCTGACTATTCATTCATGGTGGATGGTCAGCGTTGGAGGGGGGAGCGGTAATGGCCGACAATGACGAGGTTTTCGCCAATCGAATTCTTGAGATTTCGGAAGACATCGCCACTACCTATGCCTTCCTCTACAAGTGGGAAAAGGACGAGGTTAAGAGCCTTGCCATTGAGGCGGCATACGTCCGCCGACAGTTCCTTGATGTGACGCTTGCCGAGAACAAGGGCATGGTCTACCACATCTTGCAGCAAGCCGTTAAGACGCACATGCGCAAGGAACGGGTCCGGTCCCTGGCGGAAACTGACGCTTACTTTTATGACCCGGAGTACGTGCGGCTGTTCCTCCCGTATTTCTTTGCCCAGGAAGATTGGGTCAAGGGCCCGCTCAATGAGGACAGCGTGGCCGAGTTCCAGACCACGGAAGCCATTGACACCGCCCTTGACATCAAGGGGGCATGGTCGGGACTCAAGGACCATCAGTACGCCGTAATCATGGCCCGGCATGTCACCGCCCGCCCCACGGATGACGGGGGCGTTGATTGGGACCTGATCGCTGAGGTTGTGGGCCGGAAGAACAGCAAGAGTGCCCGGGAGGCGTACACGGAAGCCACACGGGAGCTGACTTTCGCTATGAACGTCAGCCGGACTCGCCGAACCAGCGCCCACCAGGGCCCCGGGGCCCGCCAGGCAATCAGTAACGCGGCGGCTGGTGTCGCCATTTCCTCTGGCAAGTAAGTTTAGTCTGTAACCTTTGGAGGTTCACTCATGCAGTTTGACTTTAACGGTATCGACCCTAACCGCGTGATGCGTTTCGCCATGGTGGCAATTGCGCTTGTGGTTGTCCTGATGGTCAGTCTTTCCCTGGCCGTGGCGGTAATCGTTACCGCCCTCTTCGGAACGCCGTTCCTGCTCACCCTGGCAATCAGCTTTATCGGGGTTTACCTGCTGTTCCGGCTGTTCAGCTAACAGCCCCCATCCCGAGCCGTTTACACGTAGTCGGGTCCACCCCTCCGGGGGTGGGCCCGGTGGATTGGAGTTACACACCTTGACTAATTGGGGCCCCACGGGGCAGACCGTTTATGAGCGCACTTACTCCCGGACCAAGCATGACGGCAGCAAGGAAGCCTGGCCCGAGACTGTGGCCCGCGTGGTCCAGGGCAACATGTCGCTTGTCTACGGCCACCCTGACCGCTGGACGCCGGAGCTTAAGCATGAAGCGGCAACCCTCCGGGAGTACATGGAGGCTTTCAAAATCCTCCCGGCTGGTCGGCACCTTTGGGCGTCTGGCGTTCCTGGCCGTCAGTACCTTTTCAACTGCCACGTTGCCGGGTGGGGTGCCAAGCTTTCCGACCATTACCAGTTCAGTTTTTCAAGGCTGATGGAGGGTGGCGGGGTGGGTGGCAACTATTCCAGCCACTACCTAGAGCCGTATGGGGCCCCCCGCCGGCAGCTCCGCACCCACATTGTGTGTGACCCGTCGCACGCTGACTACGGCAAGATGCAGGCCGCCGGCCTGCTGTCGGCTGACTACTCCCATGAGTGGACGGGTGCCTACCCGGTGGAGGACTCCCGGGAGGGATGGGCCGCCGCCCTGGTGGACCTGCTAGACACCTTCATGACGGATGCTGAGGTCAAGCACGCTAACCGCGTGTATGACGTGTCCCGGGTGCGTCCGGAGGGTTCCCCCCTCCGCACGTTTGGCGGTACGGCTTCCGGCCCTCTGCCGTTCGCCCGAATGATGGAGAACATCTGCCGGGTGATGAACGGGGTTAGCCGGGAGGTTGGGCACCTCAACCCGGTTGAGGCCATGGAGATTGACCACGAAATCGGGGCGTGTGTGGTTGCCGGTGGCAACCGGCGGAGTGCCCGAATGTCTATGGTCCATTGGGCCGATCCGTTCATCTTCAAATTCATTGACTGCAAGGCGGACCCGGCTAAGCACTGGACCACCAACGTAAGCGTTGAGATTGACGATGAATTCATCCGGCACCTTGACCAGCTCCGGGGAGGTGCCCCGAGCCGGGGTAACCGCAACCACGCTGAGCGGGTCCATAAGGCCGTGGTTACCGGGATGCTCACCAACGGGGAGCCTGGCTATTGGAATAGCTCCCTGAGCAATGAGGGGGAGCCTAACCCGGTCATCTGCACCAATCCTTGCGGTGAGATTGCCCTACGTGAATGGGAGAATTGCAATCTTGGGCATGTGAACCTTGACGCCTTTATCAAGGAAGCCGGCAAGGCTGACCATGAAGGGCTGTTGAAGGCCCACCACCTGATGACCCGCTTTCTCATCCGGGCCACCTACGGGGACGTAACCGACCCCAAGCAGGCCGCCATGCTGGCGGACCAGCGGCGGATTGGCGTTGGGCATTTCGGGGTTCAGGGTTTCTTCTCCAAGATGGGCATTCCGTTTACACGGGTCCCGGAATCGGAGTACGCGGGAACCCTGCTGGACATGCTTTACCGGGCCGTCCGGGATGAGGCCAGGGCTTACAGCTTTGCCCTCAGAATCCCGGAGCCGGTCAAGGTCACCACGGTTGCCCCTACGGGGACGATTGCCAAGCTGGCTGGCCGTACGGAGGGCATCCACCCTGTCTACGCCCGGCGGTTCATCCGACGTGTCAGGTTCTCTGACGTGGACCCGGACCAGTGGGCCACGGTGCTACGGCTGGTTGCCGCCGGCCACACGGCGGAGCCGGACCGGGCCGCCGCCAATACGTGGGTGGTGGAGTTTCCGACGACGGAAAGCCTTGTGGCTGAGGTGGAGGCGTTGGGGCTGGACCCGGGGGAGCTGGTGGAGTCTGCCGACGAAATCCCGCTTGAGCGGATGTTGGCTTACCAGGCGTTCTATCAGGAGCGGTACGCGGACAACGCCATCAGCTTTACCGTCAACGTCCCGGCGGAGCCGCACCAGCTAGCCGCCCTGGCGGCTGGTGAGTCCACCCCTCCGGCCCCTACGCCGGAGCGTGTAAACACCGTGGCGGCTGAGCTTGCCCGGTGGCTGCCGACCCTCAAGGGAACAACCCTGATGATCGACGGGAGCCGCCCTCAGGCCCCGTACGAGCGGCTAACGGATGACCAGTGGGCGGAGCTGACCGCCCCTACGTCGATCGCTGACAGCGTGGACGAGGAATGCGCCACCGGGGCTTGCCCCGTTAGGTAACCCCCCGTAGCCGGGCAGTAGCCCGCGGCGCCCTGTTGGCTGATAGTAAGGTTTGGATAGTAAAGCGGTGGGGGCCGGAAGTTCCCTGAGTGGCCCGGCCCCCATTCTGCCGCCCCCGTTTCCCCATCCCAAAGACAAGGGAGGTTTTACGTTGCGCGTAACCCCTATTGCTCACTCCCTGATTGACTGGAACCGGCTTGCTCCGCTGGTTGCGGGTACCAAGTTTGCGGAAGCCGCCGTTGAGTTTGGCGTTACCGACATGGACCACCTGGCGGAGTTTGCCGGCCGGAGCTGTTACAAGGCTTACGACCGTAAGCGGCCGGAGACGGCTACCACCGCCGGCTACCTGGCAAACATTCTGGACCAGGCGCATTACTCCGTACTGGAACACGGTTCGGTGACGTTCTTTGTCCAGGACGTTTCCCGGGCCCTGCTGGTGGAGCTTGAGCGGCACCGCTTCCTGTCTTTCAGCGTCGAAAGTCAGCGGTACGTGGACCAGGTCAAGAGTCACCCCAACCCGGTTATCCCGCCGGCCCTGGCCGCTGTCCCTGCCTCCGGGCCGTACGCGGCCCTGATGATGCACTACGCGGATTCCCTGACGTACTACGAACAGGCCGTGGCGTACCTGACTGCCCGGGGCTACCCCATCAAGCAAGCCCGGGAGGCCGCCCGAGCGTTCCTGCCCAATGCCACCCCGGTTGACCTGGTGGTGACTGGCAACCTCCGTTGCTGGCGGGACGTTCTCGGCAAGCGGTACCACCCGGACGCTGACGCGGAAATCCGGGAGTTTGCCGGGCTGGTGCTGGACCACCTCCGGGAGCTGGCCCCCCACAGCGTCCAGGACATCCCGGAGTTGCCCGTTGCTTGAGCGGGGTAGCCGGGTGCGGTTCGGAATGCGTACGGGCCAGGTGATCCGGCTTGAGAGCCGGGTTGGGCTGCCGGGGGCAATCGTCCTCCCGGATGCCCTCACGGTTGGCGACGGCTACGCCCCTACGTGGGTGCCCGTTGGTGGCCTTTCCCGATTGGAGGAAGGCCAGTGAAGCCGATTAGGGCCGTCATCCTCGGAGGCAAGAAACACGGGGAGCGGATAGCGACCCGGAGTGACGTAGTGAGCATGCCGGAGATGCCGAAACTCCGTGACCTGTACCTCACCACGGATGAAATGCGGTACCTGTACGACCTTCCCGTGTCGGTAGTCAACTACCGGCTTAAGAAACTGGCGTTTCCCGGTGGGCGGTTCGTTGCCGCCTACGTTCACCCGGACATCACGGATGACACGGCGGAGCGGCTACTAGCAGACCTGGTAATTGCCGCTTGGGAGCGGCAAGACAGATAGGGGAAACAGCATGCGACTTAGCGCGACTATCCGAGGTGCCACCCTTGGGGACCTGATGACCAACGCTCACGCGGCTTGTGTGCGGTTCTTCGGGGACACCCCGTATCAGATCATCATTCAGGATTGGGACCAGGCTTACGCCGAATACGACGAGGCCGGCACGCTTACCGGGTTCCAGTTTTCGATGCTGGCGATTAAGGCTCAGTGAGCCGGCCCGGTTGGGATGACTACTTCCTTGCCATCGTCCAGGCGGTAGCCCTCCGGGCTGACTGTTCCCGGCGCAAGGTGGGGGCCCTGGTGGTCAGAGACAACCGGATCGTTGCTGCCGGGTACAACGGTTCTCCCCCTGGTGGCCCTAGCTGCCTCCGGGGGGAGTGCCCCCGGGGCAACTCCACGGTTGACCCTGGCAGCTCATACGACACGGGCCCCGGTTCCTGTCACGCGGTCCACGCGGAAGGTAACGCGGTTATCTACGCCGGCCGTGACGGTTGCCTCGGGTCCACCCTCTACGTCACGGATGAACCGTGCCAAGGGTGCGGAAAGCTGGTCAGAGCGGCTGGAATTGCCCGGCTGGTCTGGCCCGGTGGAGCTATCACGCTCCCGTGAGCTAAGCTTGACCACGGAACCAACAGCGCCAGTTTTTCCCTTTCTGGCGTTCCTTGCTGACACTCGGAGAGGTTCCCGGGGCCCCCTGGCGTATGCCGGGGGGCCCCTTCCGTTTACACGGTGGGAGTGAACCCGCCCTTGCGGTTCCACTCGTCCAGGGCCATCCACAGCTCCCGGAAGTCTTCCCAACGCCCCTCCCGGAGCGCGTCAAAGATGGCGTCAATGGTCGCCTGAGGGTCCATGCCCTATCCCCTTTTTAGTTATCAACCGGCGGCCCGTCCGGGCCCCCGTCTTGCTGACATCTAAAGCTTAGGTGTTGGAACGTTTAAACGCAATACCGGGGGATGTGAGCCAGGCCACACCATGTTAAGGGTTGGAAAGTTTGACAGCGTTTACACAACCGAGTAATGTTCTCCCTGTCAGCAAGGAACAACCACCCCCCACCAGAAAGGCAAGACAATGACTGAGAACATCGCCCCCCAGATGACCCGTGAAGCTTGGCTGCTCAGCGCGGTTGAGGTCTTCCGCCCCCGGTTCGTTGAGGTCGGAATGCCCCTCCCGGAGCGCATCCACGTTTCCGTGGGATTCGGGTTCGGGACCAAGGCGGAGAGCGCCAACATCCTTGGTCAGTGCTGGGCGCGGCGGGCTTCCGAGGATGGCGTTAACCACCTCTTCATCAGCCCGGAGGTTGCCGACACGGCTAAGGTTCTGGCCTGCCTGCTCCATGAGCTGATTCACGCCGCTGACGATTGCGTCAACGGCCACAAGGGGGCGTTTGCTGAGGCTGCCACCCGGTTTGGCTTCACGGGTTCCCTCCTGACCCTCAACCCTTCCATTGAGCTTGCGGCGGAAATGATGGCCCTTGCCGCCAGCCTCGGGGACTACCCGCACGGTGCCCTGTCTGCCGCCTCCCGGATGCGTACCCGTACGCCGGAGCTGGTGCCGGCCGGTGGCGACGCGCCCAAGGGCAAGATTTCCTCTGGCCCGGGTACTCAGACCACCCGGATGCTTAAGCTGGTCTGCCCCGGTGGTGAGTCCTGCTGTGGCGGGTACACGGTCCGGACCACGGCCAAGTGGGTTGCCGTGGGCATGCCTTCCTGCCCGCTCGGTACGGAGATGGTGCAGGCGTGACGATCGGGAACGGGGGCCCCTCCGGGGGCCCCCTGGCCCGGAAGGGCGGAGCGTTGTACGACAGCCGCCGGAGGCAATGGGTACTGACCGGGGGAAGCCTGGCGTACTGGCTCCCGGAGCGTGGGCCCCATGTGCGCGTGGTCGTCGAGCTGGTTACCCGGGATTGGGTGTACTTCAAGGCGACCGGGGATGACGCGGGGATGACCCGGGGCCAGGTCTGGCGGGAAGGCCGCTACAGCCGCCGCGTAGTGCCCCGTGAGGCCGCCTACGTGTACGGCGGGAAGGTCCATGTGGATTGGGCTACCGTGAGCGTTAGAGAGGCTTAGAGCGGGCCCCCTCCGGGGGGCCCCTTTCTTTGACCGTGTGGGGCGATTTTCAAACCTTCTCCACCGTCTATGAATCTACGTTACAAACACAAGCTTTGTCCAGCCCGTGTGACGTATCCCATCGTAAGGTCTGGAAAGTTGACTCCGTTTAAACGGTCCGGTAGATTCTTACTTGTCAGCAGGGAGCACGACGAAGGGAAACAAAAATGAACGCGCAGCCCACCACCTGGAACCCGACCCGCGCGGCCCGGATCATCCTCTGGGACCTGTTCGGGGGCGACAAGGCCCGAGCGGTCGAGATGGTGGAGGCCACCGGCCCGGAGATGATCCGGAAGGGGATGGAGTTTACCGAGGCGAACCGGCGGCAGATGGAGGAACTGGCCGACGCTATCCGGGCGGCCAACCCCGACCACGCCTAGCCAACAGGAACGGGGCCCCTTCGGGGGCCCCAATCCGCCGGAGTGAGCTAAGCCACAGAACGTGTAAACGGCTTCCGTTCTGATGGTTAGGTCTGTATAGTTAGTCATGTCAGCAGGGAACACCAACAAAGGGAGTCACAATGAACGCCACCACCACCGCCCCGATCACCACCACCAACACCGCCGTTGCCGCCCTCCGGGTGGCCGGCTACTCCCTCCGGATCACTCCGGCCTACCGGGGCGCGGTGGAGGTTGTGGCGACCCGGGAGGATGGCTCTGGCGTGGTCCTGGTGGTGGGGGAGCGGTCCAACGCCACCCTCCGGGCTACCTTCCTCCCGCTCGCGTGGCGTGAGCAGATGGGCCGCCCGGAGCTGGTTGTCCGGGGTGCCCGGGACGTTTACCGTCACCTCGGGTGGTTCCTCTCCTGCGCTTGCTGGGATTGCACGAACGGGAACTAATCCCGGGCCGGGGGCCCCTCCGGGGGCCCCTGGTTTGACCCCCAAGGTTTGGTTTGATACACTCATCATGTCAGCAAGTCAGGGCAGCGAAAGGGAAACGATGCTTACTCTCCGGGGCGTTCAGATTGCCTTCAAGGGCAAGGATGGCCGCACGGCCACCGTGACCATGGACCGCTACGCGGGGACGCTGCCGCCGGCCGCGTACGCCTCTGACGAGGCGTTCCGGAATCACGTTGCCTCTGCCGCCCTCGGGGCCATCATGCGGGACAGCAACTACGGCCCGGGTTGGGTGGCCGATTACCAGGTAATCGACATCCCCGACATGCACCGCTAACCAGCCGGGAACGGGGCCCCTCCGGGGGCCCCTTTCTCTTTGTGCGATAGCTCACACCGTTTACACGCCCCCTGGCTGGACGCCTCAAGGTTAGGTCTGTATAGTTACAGGTGTCAGCAAGGCCCGGGGGGAAACCTCCGGGGTTGAAAATTAAAAAGGGGAGCGGGAATGTTCCAGTTCAACGGTGGTCCGATTCCGAACGATGCGCCGGCTACGGTCACTGCGCGATTCCCGGATGGACGCCTTGTGGTTCACATCCTGGACAGCCCGGCGCGGATCGTTCAGACGGTCCACGCCACCGGGGAGCCGGTCCGGGTGGTCAGCGTTCAGAATTTCTTGACCATGGCGGATGCGGCCGGAGAGATGCCCCGGATTGCCAAGGATCAGCGGCGGAACGGGGCGAGGGTCAAGACCTGCTAACGGCCACAATGGGGCCCCCTCCGGGGGGCCCCTTCCCCGTTTCCTGGACCTCACCGCGGCCTGTGACCTGGACCACATCCGGCGCCCTTGGCTGGACATGGGAACGTTAGGTCTGTAAGCTTTAGATGTCAGCAAGGGAAGCCGCAAGAAAGGGAACGCCAATGCGAATCAACACCGCTCACCTCCCCGCCGACCTCCGGGCCCGGATGACCGATGCGATTTACGGTCACATCCTGGACGGGGCGGACGTACTGGACGCCGTGGCCCTGGCCGCCGGTGACGCTCGGGCGGAGGCCCTGGCCGCTGGTTGGGCCCCGGTAATGGTCCGGTTCGTCGGGGACACGGTGACCGCCCTCGGGCGGGAGCTGGTGGCGGACATGGTGCGGAACCTGGCTGCCGCTAGCTGACACGGTGGGGGCCCTCCGGGGCCCCCGCCGACCCCTCTCAACCTCTCTGAAAGGCTCCGCCATGACTTACCAGCCGCCGCCCCCGCCGCCGCCCTACGGGCCCCGTCCGCCCCACCAGCAGTACCCGCCGGCTAACCCGGTCATGGGCGAGGCTGCCGGACTCATCCGGGCCGGCAAGGTGGCCGTATGGGTATGGATTGCCCTGGCCGTGGTGCCCATCCTCGGAATCCTGGCCTGTTGTGGCCTGTGCGGGTTGGGTGGCGTTATCGGGGCCGGTAGCCCGTCGCCTACGCCGTAGTAGTGGGGGCCCCTCCGGGGGCCCCTTTCCCCTTTGTGGCCTACGCCACACCGTTTACACGTCCCCGGATTAGACAGACCATGGTTAGGTCTGTATAGTTATAGGTGCAGCAAGGAACACCACAAAACAAAAGGGGAACGAAATGGTCACCAAGGGAAACGCTCGTCAGGTTCTCAAGGCTCAGACCACCCGCCGGGCGGAATGCCTGGACGCCCTGGCCGACGCGGCTGAGGCGGCTTTCCGGGACTACTGGACTGACGCCCTGGCGGATGCCGAGTCTCTGATCCGGGATGCTGAAATGGAGATGGCCCGCTAGTCGGGTCGGGGGGCCCTCCGGGGCCCCCTTTCCCGTTGGGGCATGCTAAGGTTTGAAGCGTCAGGGAATGAACCAGCCAGGGAGGTTTACAGCATGTCTCGCACTATCAAGGGCACCGACCGGGACGCCATCAAGCGGGCCCGGAAGTATGAGCAGGCCACCCGCAAGATTCGGCAGGAAATCTCCCGGGCTAACGGCCGATAGGCTCCCCCCGATTTGACCCCCGTAGGTTAGGTGTGTATCGTTAAGGGTGTCAGCAGGGAACAGGGAGAAAGGGACCAGCCGTGAAGGGTCTTACCAGGGTTACCGGGGCCGGGGTGCTGTTGCTCACGGTGGGGGCTTTCGTCCTCAGCTTTGCCAAGCTGTACGCGGTGGCCCTCCGGGCTGGTTACGGGGACCTGGCGTGGATTTACCCCGGGATCGTTGAGGGGTTCACCACGATTGCCACCCTGGCCGCTTTCCTCCGCCACGGACAGCGCGGGGCGTGGTACCCCTGGACGGTTGGCCTTGCGGCTTTCTCTTACAGCCTGTGGGCCAACAGTGTTCCCCAGAGTGTCCCGGTTGAGGTTGTACGGGCCGTGCCCGTAATCTGTATCCCGCTATCGGTTCACATGTTCATTATCGTTGCCGGACTGGCCGACCGGGCTGCCGCCCGTGCGGCGGAGCTGGTCGCCACGGTGGAGGTTCCGGAGGTTCCGGAGTTTGACACCCTGGCCGACATGTTCCCGGTTTCTCCGGCCCCCATGGACCAGCCGGAGGCGGACCAGCCGGAGCCGGTGGAGATTGCCGACCAGCCGGAGCCGGAAGGCACCCGGACCAGCAAGCCGCGCAAGCGGGCCGCCCTGGCTAGCCCGGAGGCGTACCTACGGCTTGCGGATGAGGCCAAGACGCCGGAGCGTCGGCAGTTCTGGCAGACCATGGCCGCGCAAGCGGTCTGAGACAGGGAGAGCAGTAATGGCGCGTCAGGTGATTACCAGGCTGGTTGACGACATCGACGGTGGGGAGGCTTCCCAGACGGTGGAGTTTGCCCTAGACGGTGTGACCTACAGCATTGACGTTAGCGACGAAAACGCGGTGGCCCTCCGGGAAGCGTTCGCCCCGTACGTTGCCGCCGGTAGCCGTACCGGCCGTGTCGGCGGAGGCGTGGCCCGGGTTGCCCGGGGGACCAGCCCGGGGGCCGGGAAGGCTAGCCGGGAGGATAACCAGGCCATCCGGGAATGGGCCAAGGCCGCCGGCTACGAGATTTCCGAGCGTGGCCGTATCCCGGTGGACGTGGTGGAGGCGTACCGGAACCGGGGCCAGGCCCCGGAGACGCCGGCTAAGCCGGCCGGGAAGGCTGCCAAGCGCAAGTAGCGGGGGAGGGCCCGGGAAACTGGGCCCAAACTTTTTCCCCGATAGGTAGGTTTGAAGTTGACGCGGGAACGTTTGGTCTGACATAATAAATCTTGTCAGCGGGGAACGCGGACAGCTTGAAAACTACAAAGGGGAAAAGATGGCAAAGGCCAAGATGCCCAAGACGCCGGTTGAAATTGTCAAGCTGGCGGAGGCTCAGGGGTTCAGGGTTCAGACGATCACTCACGGGTGGTTCATCTGGGCCAAGGACGGGAGCAACCGCAAGGCTTGGATCACCCGGAACACTCACGGGCTGTGCATGCCGAACAACCGCCAGGACGCTAAGCGGATCGGGGTTGTGTGGTAGAAAGTCAGGGGGCCCCTCCGGGGGCCCCTTTTCCCCTTGTACGGACTAAAAGCGTTTACACGGTTTGGAGGATTCAGAGTGACTGAGTACGTGGTTGAAATCCAGGTGGAGACGCTGAGCCGGGAGCCTGCCGACGTGGTGAAGCTGGACGCCGTGGGCGGGCGGCTTGCCACCCATGAAGTAGCTATGCGGACCCACGATGCCCGGGTGTGGGTGACGGTGACCGTGGGGGCCGCCGGCCCTCCGGATGCCCTCGGGATGGCTTACGGGATCGTTGCGGGGGCCCTGGACGCCGTGGGGGAGCCGGGGGAGTACCGAGCCGCCACCGTCTGGACGGGCGGGGAGTATGACCGGCTGGTCCGGGAGGAAGCCGGAGACTGACAGCCGCACCAGCAAGCAAGGGGGCCCCGGAGGGGGTCCCCTTTTTTGTGGCCCGGGTCACACCGTCTAAACGGCTGCGGAGTAGACAGGGCAAGGTTAGGTCTGTATAGTTATGGATACGGGGGCGAGCAAGGAGCCCAGCCGCACAGAGGGAGTCCCCACCAATTGGCTCCCGCCGGTCGCAAGAGGTCCGGCGGTTGGGGATTCCCACCCGGAGTGTCAGCCCGGGGTTGAAAACAAAAAAGGGGAAAGACATGCAGAGCGTCAAGGACAAGCGGACCATGACCGAGGTTTCCGAGATGCGCTACGAACAGGGTTCGATTGCCCCTGACGGCGGGTTCGGAATCGATTACTACACCGTGGTTGTGAGCCGCCAGGACTGGCACGCCGGGCAGTACGCGGGACGGTCCTACAAGATTGTTGACACGTACATGCACAACGCTCCCGGCAAGCCGGGGGGCTACCGGGGGCAGCGTGTAAACAGCACCAGCAGCCCTTGGAAGGATTGAGGTAACGGGGGCCCCTACGGGGGCCCCCAAGCCGTTTAAACGGGTTTGGTTTGACGTCCAGACCTTACGGGGTGTACGTTCCTCCGGCACGGCAAGATCAGCCCCCGTACGGAGGAAAAAAGGGAATGCGCAAAACGATTGTGGGAGCCGGTTTCCTGGCCCTGGCCCTAACCGGGATTGCTTGCGGCGGAGCCGGGAGCGACAGCAAGACGGGGGCGGAGAAAGCCGCCCCGAGCGTGGCCGTGACGGACGCCGTGAAGCCCTCCGCCAGCCAGGCCGCCAGCAAGCCGGCCGCTCCGGCTAAGCCGGCTAAGCCGCCGATCCCCACCATTGAGGATGGCACCTGGACCGTAGGGTCCGACGTGCCCGCCGGTACCTACCGGACGGTTGAAAAGGTGGACCCGTCCGCCGGCTGTTACTGGTCCATCACCAAGACCGGCAGCAACGGGGCGAACATCATTCAGAACGACATTGTGAGCGGTGGACTGCCCCGGGTGACCTTGAAAAAGGGGCAGGATTTCGAGACGAACCGTTGCGGCGTCTGGCAGAAGATTGGCTGACATGACCGAGCTTGAAGAACGAATCCGGTTCATCATGGCCCGCATCGTGGGCGAGCGGAACAGGTGCGCGCTAGCCCGGGACCGGGTGGCCGTGACCATGCACGACATCCGGCTAAACACCCTCCGGGAAGCGTTGGGGGAGCCGCAGGAATGGACCAAGATTGACTAGCCGGTAACAGCAAGCAGGGGGGCCCTCCGGGGCCCCTCTTTTTGTGCCCCACGTCACAGCGTTTACACGGTCCAGGATTGGACGCGGGAAGGTTGGGTCTGTATAGTTGTCCATGTCAGCAAGGAACAACTAAAAAGGGGTACGACATGAGCGACATTCTCGCTGAGCTGATGGCCGAGGCTGGCAGCTACGACAACACCGCCGACATTGAGGCCGCCGCCGAGCTGGCCCGCAACACCCCTCCGGCGGAGTGGAAGCCCGACATCCACAGCGACGCTTACCGCGAGGCCCGCCGCTGGGTCTACGGGTACTGAGAAGAGGGGCCCTCCGGGGCCCCTTTTTCGTGCCCCGTGTAAACGGCCGCGGCCTGTGGCCCCGGTCACAGGCACCCCGCTTGACCAGCGGAAACCCGGCAAGGTAAGGTTTGTACGTCGGCAAGGGAAAGTTAGGAAGGGAATCCAGACATGAGCTGCCAGAGCAACCCGGACATGTTCTTTGACCCCACCCGTGAGGCCGAGGCCGCCACGGTGTGCGCCGGGTGCCCCCTGGTGGACGGTTGCCGCATCAAGGGCCAGGCCGAGGAATACGGCGTGTGGGGCGGAAGCACCCCGCTTGACCGGGCCGTTGCCCGCTTCAAGGCCACTACGCCGGCTAGCCGGTTCCGGGTTCACGCCTTCACTACGGTTGTAGAGCTGGCCGCCGAGCGGGGCCACGAAACGCCGGCGCAAGTTGCCGCCGCTACCGGCCTGGCCTATTGGGCGGTAGCTAAGCGGATGGAGGGTAGCCACACGTACGCCGAGATGGACGCCGAGGTTTCCACCCTCCGGGCGGACGGGCTGACGCTGGCCGAGATTGGCCGCCGTACCGGCTACGACCGGAACCAGGTTTACCGGGCCGTCAACCGAATCACTCAGGCCGCCGGTATGGCCGCCTGAGCCGGCCCCACAACGACGAAAAGCCCCCCCGCCCGGGAGTTACCCGGGTCGGGGGGTTCATTCGTTTAGCGGGCGTCTAGGGCCGCATTGAGGCCAGTAACAAGGGCTTGCCCGGAACCCGTGTAAACGACATCCGAGCCGTCCAGCAGTACCACCGTGGGGATGGACCGCACGCGGTAGCGGGCCGCCAGCTCCGGGGAGCCGTCCACGTCGACGACCTCCACCGGGACACCGTGCCGGGCCGCCACCGCGTCCGCCACCGGGCCCAACGTCTTACAGGGGCCGCACCACGTAGCGGTGAAGCGGAGAACCCGGGTCACCGGGCGGTGTCCGTGCCCTCAAGCTGGGCCAGGTAGTCAGCCTCCCCGGTCACCTCCGGGGTAGGGGCCGTGGTGTTGAGAGCGTCCTCAACGGCCAGGTCGTGCTTAGCCACCGGAACCACCTTGGCCCGGGTAACCAGCGTCAGCACCGCCAGGACGGCACCAGCAACCACAACGTCAATGCCCGGGGGAATCGGCAGACCGAACAGCACCAGGGCCGCAAGGACGTACTTAACCAGGTCCAGCAGGACAACCGGGTTGTCCTTGATGTAGGCAACAAACCGCATAGCGTTTAAACCTTCCTAACTTAAGTTATCGGACGATAAGGGCGGTGTAGGTAGCGGGGCCAACCACACCGTCCGGGGTCAGCCGCCGGGCACGCTGGAACGCCTCAACCGCCTTGTCAGTGGCGGGGCCGAAATCCCCGTCAACGGTCAGCCGGTAGCCGTGGGCGTTCAGTAGCCCCTGAACGTTCTTGACCACCTGGCCCTTGGCACCAACCCGGAGCGTAGGAAGCGACATGATGAGCTTTACCGTCCAATCGGTAGAGGGGGCCGGGGCCGGCTTAGGCACCGGGGTAGGAACCGGAGCCGGCTTAACCGGCGGGATGACCTCAGTAGGGGCGTCAACGGCCATGGCCCGCTTAACCGCCTCCACCAAGTACGCCTTGGGGAAGTTGGGGCCCGGGTCCGTGTGGGTGGTGCCACCCCACGCAATCCGCATGTCGTTATGCGTCACAAACCCGGTGGTCTTACCGTCCCGAGCCTGAGCCGTGGTGAGGAACTGAGGGGTGATCCCGTGGACCTTGCAGACCTGAGCCAGCACCGGGGCGATACGGTCAATGACCTTCCGCCAGTAGGCTTCCGTCCAGGCGTTGCCGCCGACCAGCTCCCACGCGATAGCCCGGGAGTTACCCGTCCGGGAACCCGCGTGCCAGGCGTCAAGGCTGGTGTCTAGCGACTGGACGACCGTTACCGGGTCAGCGTAGAAATGCGAGGAAACCGAATCGGTCCGGTTCATCGCGTAATTCGCCTCCGCCTTGGGCGTGGCATCGTTGGCGGTGTTGTGAATGGCTACATACATCTTGGTAGCCCCGGACTTGCCGTAGCCCCGAGGCGGACCGAGATAGATAGCACCCGAGAAACGGGCCATTACTCCCCCTTTACTTGGTGGGCAATGAGAAGATTGGAAAGCGTGGAGAATCCGGAGGTGATCGCATCCCGTAGGGCGTTCATTTCCTCGCGGTTGTCGTGAAGGGCCCGGAGCATCTTGTTTTCGGATTCCAGGTGGTCCACCCGCTTTTCAAGGGCGGAGAAAGACTCATCCAGCCGGATAGCGCGTGCCTTCCACGCCTCCGCTTCCTCTTTCCAGAGGGCCGCCGTAGTCTCATCAGAGGTGGAACGCCACCGAATGAATGCGGCAGCAATAGCGCCAACGGTTGCGATGCTGCCCCAAATGACACCGGCAATCGCAAGCCAGCTCACAAGGAAACCCACTCAGCCTGTAGGTAACAGCCACCGTTAGCGGTGTCGAAACCGACCGTGCCGACGCCGGAGGTCTGCCACCCGCCGATCTGCAAAAAGTCACCGACGTTCAGCCGCATTGTCTTAGCGCCGCCACAGTTAGTGCCGATAGTGCCGCCAGCGGCCGGGATAACGGCGGCGGCGGTTGTCGCACCGTTCTTCCAAAGGAACATGCCTCGCGCACCAGCGGCGTTATTGTTGAACGCCATTTGAAAGGTGACCCGGTAAAGGCCCGCCGCAGTAATGGTGATCCTGTTAGCGGTAGCCGCCATGCCTTCCGTGTCTTCAATGATGGTCGGCACGCTTACCATGGTGTTAGTAGTGCTGGACGCGAGTAGCTGAGGGGCGGCGTTCTGCAAATGGCAGAACGGCTTGTAATAGACCGCCTCTTCAATGGCCTGCTTAGTGTGTTCGTTCAGCTTTGCGGCAGTGACCTTTTCGCCTGCCTGAAAGCCCGAAAGAACGGGAATAGCCATAGGGGAACCTCCCGAATTTGGGCACACAAAAGGGGGCCCCCGAAAGGGCCCCCCTCTATTGGTGGCTAGCTAGTAGATTGCGACGCAAGACTCACTGTCCAGGGTTCCGGAATCACCTTCCAAAACCCATGCGTCAGACCGCCTCGCGTCGGAAACGGCCAGGGTGGTAACCCACCGCCAAACGGAACCGTCCCGAACGATGTTGACTTGGATGCCCTCAACGAAGAACCCGAGCTGGTCCGCCGGGGCGGTGTCGGGGAGGTCGACCAGGGAAACCCGGTCAGACAGCCTCGCCCCGTACGCCAGGGCCCGGAGGGGCCCGTCAGTGCTGCCGTTCAGGGTGTGGGCGGCAATCTGCAACGTGTCACACCGGGGAACCGGGGTGCCGTAGCGGTGAAGCGTCCACCAGGCCGCGTCTTCAATCTCCAACGGATCGGCAACGTCCCGCACCAGGGTTAGCGCCTTGGCCCCGTACTCAGCGATGCTTTCGGCATCCTCCGCCACCCGGTACAACCCGGAGGCCCGTTCAACCCGAATGCTGTTGAATAGCTGGCTGTCGTCAATCTCGAAACGAAGGCCAGGGTTCCATTCCCGCACCGTGTAAACGGCAGGGGCCCCGATTCGACGCTGCCGGTTTTGGTAGATAGCCTCACCCGCCGGCCCGACAAAGAACATGCCGCCGGCACTTTCCGCCGTAGCGTCCAGCACTGAACGGCCGTCCGTGCCCTGATTCCAACGGGGGATAGCCAGGATGGATTGCCACGGATCAACGATCCGGGGGCCCTTCCAGCCCACGTTGTCCAGCACCCGCGTAAAGCGGTACGTCTCCCGCTCAGTGAACGTGTCCTGTGCGTACTGGTGAATGGTGGTATGCAACCCGCCGGGGAGGTCAAACAGAACCATCATGTGCGCGATGGTTCCGCGAATCGTATTCCAGTAGACGCGGTTACCGTTGGCGTACGTGGTGAGGTGAGCCCCGAAGTTCGCCCGCGAAATGCGGGGAGCCGGGTAGGGGCCATTGTTTGACATGAAGTTGAAAGCAACCGGGCTGTCATCAACGGTGATGGTCAACGTAGGCGTGTAGGTGCTGGTGGCGACCGTAACCTCTAGGTTGATGTGATGGGACTTGCCAGCCACAATGACACCAGCCGCCGACTTGCACGTAATCGTGCCCGTGTCGTCATTCCTGTAGCTGACCGCCTCAATTGACCCGTCAGTGTTGACCCACAGTTGCGAATGCACCTGAGACGTATTGACGAAGGCTTCCCACAGGTAAGCCTTAACGGCCAGGTCGGTAGGCTTGTACCAGAGGTCAACCTCAGTGCGGGAGGGCCGCCCAATGTCCGGGCGGTAATCCCGCGACCACTCAAGGGCCGCACCCTTTTTGTTGTCGGTACTGCTCTCACCGACAGTGAAGCCGCCGGAGTTTTCACCGTCGCTCCACGTCATCACCTTTTCAGTGGTGAACCCGTAAGACTCAGGGGCAAACTCCGCTTGCTTCACCTTGAGGGGGGCGGTTCCGATTACGGGGCTAGCTTGGGTGGCATCCTCGCCCTCAACGCCAGGCCAGTACGACACCTGGCCCGGGGTAGCCTCCACGCCCTCAAGCCAGCCACGGATGCCCGAACGGTAGAGGGTGTCAATCGGGGCCGTCAGAACGGCCGTAGAGTCCACACACTCAACCGTGACCGTGGATAGCGTGGAGTCGTATTCCTGCGTCCAGCGTTCAACGTAGCCCCGGAAAACGGGGAACGTGCCCGACACCTCAGCGATAGCCGACGTGCCACCGTTTACACGCACCTTGAGGTCAGCCACATAGCAGGACGCCCGAAGGGCCGTAAGCGACTCGCACTGAACCTGAGCCTTCACGGCACCGTCCCACGGGGCCGTCCATGAAATCTCAGAGGCGTTCAGAACGCCAGGGTTAGCGGTGAACCAGGCACCGTTGGCCCGGTTGTTCCAAAGTTCCTCGCCGTACAGGGCGGCAACCACGCACAGCCGCACCCGGCCGTCAGTGCCGCTATCGGCAGTGTTCCCAACCTTGGCAGAGAAGGTAACAACGTCACCCTTCTTTACGGGGATAGCGTCGGCATCCCCTTCCGCGTGCGGGAGGAACATGGTGTTTCCCTGGTCCCATGAGTCCATCCAAAACACGTCCCGGCCGCCGATCGTGGCCCAATCAGACCACCAATCAACCTCGGTCACGTCATGGAATGAGGGGTTAAGGCTCCACCGCCACAGGCCGTCAGTGTTTAAACGGTTTGCGTTCACAGCGTCAACGTGTAGCCGGTTATCGTCCGCCACGCCGTACACCCGGACCGGCTTACGGGGCTTCACCTTCCCCGCGTACGGGGCCGCAGCCTGAACCCGGATGGAGGCAAGCTCCGCCGTGAGCGGGTAGACGTTCTCCCCAACGGTAGCGGGGATAATGACAACCGCTACCCGCATGTGGTCATACGTCGGGGTAGACACCAAATCGGGGGCAGTGAAGCTGCCCGTAACCGTCGTCCATGAACCGTTAGAGGGGATCATGGCCGCGTCTTCAAGCGGGCTGAGGTTGCCTGCCGCGTCCGCCCAATACTTGCGGATACGAACCTGAGCCTTCCCCGTGCCGCCAGTGATGTAGGCCCGAACCTTTGCGGTCACCTTGAATAGCTGACCGGCTGGCACCTTAACGTCAAGCATGCCCTTAAGCGTCGCGCCCGTGTCCGACTGAGCCGAAAGGCTGTTGTGCGGAGATGCCGGGTCAACCCACCCGTAGGAAAAGCTGCCGGTAGTGGTGCCGTCAAAGTACGTGAGTAGCGACGAACCCTCTTCAAGATGGGCAGCGTCGTACCAGACCGGCGTACCGGAGGGCGGGAGCGTCCCCGTGGTGTAGCCCGTCAGGGTCACCAGGGACGCACCAGCGGGGGCGGTGCCCGTAACGTCTACACGGGTCCAGGTGGCCGCCGGAATGGCGACCGGGGCCCCGCTAGCGGAAGGCAGGAGCTTTGTTCCGCCGGCATCCTTCCACTCAATGACCGGCGTAATCTGCACGGCAACCGTGGAGTAGACATACATGGAGGCCGTATAGGTACGCCCGCCGGCAACGGTGCCCGGGTTGCTGGACACGTAGCCGCCGCCGGTGGTGCCGTTGGTAATCGCCTTCCAGGAACGGGTACCCCGGAAGGACTGTGCCGTATCGAAACCGCTACCGGCCAACTGAGCAAAGAACCCCCACCCGTTCGCACCCTCAGCGGACGGGTTGTGGAACAGGTTGAACCGCCGGTAAAGGCCCCGGGGGGCGTCAACCTTGACGCCCCCCTCAGTCATAGGCGTAATGCTCGCCCCGGTACCGGCTACGTTCTGAACGTAGAACCGGCCCGAGCCAGCCATTACCGACGTGTCCGCCCCCGTGGTGGAGGCGGAACCCTGGACCGCCCCGAAATACTCGGACAGCACGGGCAGCCAATCGCTGCCCGGAGTGAATCGGCCATCCGCGTTATCAAATTCCAGCTTGGCCGTACCAGCCTCAATCCTGTCCAGCTCGTACGTCCGGCCCCGCTTGCCAGCAATCGCGTTGACGTAATCGGTAACGTCGGTCCACTGAACCAGGGTGTCACTGACCTTGGAGTCAAACCCTACTTCCGCGTAAACGGTTGTATCACTCACAGCCCCGTAAAACCTCCATTCCGCTTACCGTTTCGGGAAATCTCATCCCGAACAGTCATTGCAATTGCCTTTGCCAAATCCCGCTCAGCCGTGACGTGTCCGCCAACGTGAACGACGACGTTTGCGCCATGCTGCGAGTTGGCAGCCGCAAGCGACCGGGAGTACAGGCCGCCCGGGTGGGCACCCTTGACCATGCCCCGGGTTGCCTTCACCACCAGGCCCCGCCGGCTGGCAATACCCTTAGCCAGTGCCTCCGGGATGCTCCGGCCGGAATACAGCGTCCAGCCCTTGCCGCTAAAGGGACCTTCCTTTGCGGGAGAGAACGGGAGCAGCCGACGCGCACCCGCTAGAACGTCCTTAACCGCGTCCTTGACCTTGCCCATGCCGGCCCGGATGCCGTCTGCCAGGCCGTCAATGATCTTTGCCCCGGACGACTTGAGCCAGCCGTAAGCGCCCGACAGGGCACCCATGACCTTGCTCTTGATGCCGGTGACAAGGGCCATGGCCTTACCAATGACAGAGCGAATGATGTTCACCCATGCATTCCAGGCCGAGGAAGTCAGGGACTTAATGGCGTTCCAGGCCCCGGAGATAATGGCCTTCCAGCCGTTGATGCTCCGGCTGATGACACCCTTAATGAAGTTGAACACCCCGGACAGAACCGCCTTAATGGCGTTCCAAACGGCAGACGTTACCGCCTTGATTGCCGCCCAACCCTTAGTAAAAATGGCTTTGTAAAGGTTGAAGAAAAACATCAGGTACGCCTTAACGGCGTTGAACACCGTTAGGATAATGGTTTTCCAGAGGTTGAAATAGAACTTCACGGCTGCAACGACAGCCGCAAACACCGGGGGAATGTACGTCTTGAACCAATTAACCACCGCCATAACGGCGCCCTTAATCGCATTCCAGACTGCAATTACCACCTTGCGGAAGGTTTCGTTGTTCTTCCAGAGGTAGGCGATAACAGCAATGAGAGCGATAATCGCAATGATGATTAGGCCAATTGGGTTGGCCGCCTGCAACACGTTTAGAACTGCCTGAACGGCTGCCCAGATACGCATTGCCACCGTGACAACGCCGATAATCACACCAAGGGCGGCAAGCTGAGCCACGAACGGCTCAATGAGGTCCCAGTTTCGCTTTACGAAACTGGCAACCTCGCCGAGATGCTTAGCAAACTTGGAAGCGGCCGGGATAACCTTGGTGGTCATGGTGACGCCAGCCTTAGCCGCCAGCTCCGAAAGCTTGGGGAGCCACTGCTTAATCATGGGGACCAGCGGCTTAACCATGTCCATAGCCGCCAGGCTCACATTGTCCTTGAGCGTGGACCACAGACCGCTAAGCGTCTGTGACTGCTTATCCATTGCTCCGGCAAAGTTGTTCTTGGTGTACGTCTGAGTTGCTTTCTCAAACGTGGAGGCGGACAGCTTCCGAGCCTCAATCTCCTTGCGGAGTTCCTTAACGCTCTTGCCCGTGGCAGCCGTCAGCATGTCCCAGATAGGCACGCCGTTATCAATGAGCTGGTTGATGTCCTCCATGCCCACCACGCCGGCCGCGTGGACCTGGCCGAAAATCTTGCCAAGGTCGGGGAGGGCGGATGACGGGAGGCCAACAGCCGCCGCCATTTCGCCCATGTTCATAACGAAGTCTCGCCGCACCTGAGTTGACTTGAAGCCGAAACCAAGTAGCACCTGGTCAGCCTTGGTCAAGTCTGAAAGCTCAAACGGCGTAGCCGCCGCCTTTTCCTTGAGCCACTGCATTTCTTCCTTGGCCTTGGCACTGGACTTAAGCAAGGTGCCGAAAGACACCTCCATGTTTTCAAAGTTGGCGGCAGTCTTGATGCCCAGCATGCCCACGGCACCAGCCGCAACCCCGAGGCCGGCAACAGCCATACCGCCGGCCGCGAGGATGGACCCACCAAACCCGGTCCAGGCCCCGCCGGCATCGTTGGCCCGCCGGCCGAGGTGTTCCGTTTCCCCGCCAAGCTTCCTAACGGCATTCTCCGCCGACTTGGCATTACCGACGATTACGACCTTAAGCGTTCTAGTTTCACTCACTACGCTTCTCCAAATAATCGCGCATGTAATCCGCGAAAGCCCGGTATTCCAGAATCGTCAAGCGCCGGGCTTCCTCCGGCGTCATTCGGTAGAAGTGGCAGAATGCGGCCCGATCCTTAAGCCGCTCTAGCCGTTTCCCTGCTCAGCCTCCGACTCCCCGCCGACGACAAGGGAAGTCACCTTGACGTTTCGGGCGTCAGCAACGGTGAAGTCAGGGTTAGCCTTGCGCTGAGTCAGCCAGACCAGGCAGATAATCGCCTTGGTAGAAACCTTTACGGTCATCTCCGGGCGGCCCTTTTCGTCAAAGGTCCGCTTGCCCTCATCGTCAAGAACCGGAACGGGCTTAATCGCCTCGTCAATGCTCTTGCCGGTGAAATCCTCGAAATCCTCAAGGTCACCAAGGGTCAGGTCATCGGGGTTAATCCTCAGGTCCACGTTTAAACGCTCCGTTCTATCCGGGGAATGCCTCAGCGGCCAACTCGTCAAGCCGCTTCATGTAGTCGTCAATGAGCTTCCGAGCGTCGTTACGAATCGTCGGATGCAGGAAGTAACCGGGGCCGCCATCCCAGCCGCCCCACTGATTGCCGCGCCACGCTTTGAACTGGCCGTATCGCTTAGACCCGAATTCGGCACCCCAGAAATACGGGTACCGGGGGCCACCACCGGAAACGGCGGAAGCGTTGGCGGAGCGGGAGGCCCGGAGGCTTGCAGCAGCCTTCCGGGCACTCCCACCCTCACCCATTGCCCGCGTCTTAGCCCGGGTGGCAACCTCGCGTGCCAGGTCGTAGTTAGCGTCCTTTACCTGTTTCGGGTACTGGTCGCTAACTTGCTTGAGGGCCCGGTTGAAATCCCGTAGTCCCTCAATCTGAATCGAACCGCCAGAGAACGTGGCAGCCTTACGGGGTGGCATCCTTGGTCTTGTAGGCGATAGTCACCGGGGAAGCCGCGCCATCCCAAAGGACAATTCCCTTGAGGCCCTGCTCAATAATCTTGGCCCCGTCAAAGTTGACGTCACCCTCATCAAACCGGCTAGCCGGCATGGTCACCGTGAGCTGTCCGCCCTGAGGGCTTGCCCAAGTGAGCGTGACCGAGGCGATAGCGCCGGAGGCGACAGCAGCCGCAACCCGGTTAGCGTGGGCCAGGCCCTCAAACTCACCCTTAAGCTCAAACTCGTATTCGCGCATGCCCTCTTCCAGCGGCTCACGCTTGCCGGTCGAAAGCCAACGGTCAGTCTTGAGCTGGTTATCGCCCTTGAACGAAACGTCAGAGACGCCGAACGGGGCACCGCCAACGTCCACGGTGCCGCCCACGAACGTAAAGAGCTGGCCCGTGGTGGTGTAGGTGGGGGTGCTGGCCGCGTACGCACCAGCGCCGGCCCCGATCGTCTCCTTTTCAAAGTCAAGGGAGAACTGAGCCTTGAGCACACCATCAACCGCGTTGGACAGCTCAAAGCTGGCAACCTTGCCACCCTCGTAGGTGAACGGGTAGAGGGTGCCCGTGTTATCGACACGGCCAACCTGAACCGTCAGGCTCTTACCCTTGAGGTCACCAACGGTGAACGTGTGGGTAGTGAAGCCGCCGACAGGGGCAGCCGAGGAAAACGCGCCCATGGAGTGCTTAAAGAGCATGCCAAGAGTGCTGTCCATGCCCTCAAGGTCAATGTCACCCTCCGCACCCTTGGGGTTCGGCTGGAAACGGTCCTTGTGCAAGACACGCTGACCGGCCCGGAATGCCTCCGAGTCGATCCGCTCATACTTGCCCTTGATGCCTTCCTTGACCATCTCAAGGAATCGGACAGGGGCAACGGCGGTGCCGTAGGTGATTTCCTCCGCCATGCCAAGGTAGCTATCGTGAATAGAGGCCATCAGCCCTCAAACCATCCTTACTTTGATTTCAGGGCCGGGCGGATGCCCTGACCTCAGTTTCAAACTGGCTTTCGTACGCGCCGTCAATCGGCCAAGATTTCAGGCTCTTAGGGGTGAACGTGCTAGTGATGCACCGCCCACCAATCGACGGATCAGCAGACACCAGGGATTCAAACTCCGCCGCTAGCTGGATTGCGTACGCCTCGCATTCGGCGGACGTGCCGCCGGCTGTCTGTACGGAGAAAATGACGGAGACAGCGAACGTTTCCGTACGGCTCCGGTTGGTCGCCCAATCGGCGGTGTCCCACCGGACTTCCCCGACAACCGCCCACTTCCGTTCCGGGGACCGGGTGGGGAACCCGTAGGTAACCTGTACGTTGTCCAGCGTCGTAATTGCCATACCGTCCAGCAGGCCCTTAAGGGCCGTCTTGACTGCAACCGCCTTGGTACTCACCCGAGGGAAACCCCCTCAATGAGCTTGAAGCGGAAGCCGTCAAGCACCGCGTCAACGGTCGGAATGCCAGTCTCGGAACCGGCACGCCCCGGGGTAGCCAGGGTGTAGGTGCCGCCGTCCGCCGGCTGAAAGCTGGTGGCTCTGTCCGGGATGCTGGAACGTTCCTCCAACAGCAGCCACCGGGCGTAAAGCTTGGCCGCCCGGCTAATGCCTGTAGGCACTGACTGGAAGCCGTAGACAACCTCAATCCCGGTAGCGCCATCCGGCAGCTCTGGCATAAAGGCCAACGGGCCCACACGCTCAAACGCGAGGGAGGCCGCGGTGCCCCCTGTAGTGGTCACAGAGGCCACGTCAAGGAAGGGGAGTGGGTCGCCACACTCCGGAAGCTCAGAGAGGCTTAGAAAGGCCGTACGGGGCGTGAAGCTCCGGCCGGTAATCCGCTGAAACTCAGCTTCAACCACTTCCCGGGTGAGGCGAACCTCAGCCGCCGGGTATCGGGCAACCGTCAGGTCTTCATCCGAGGCCCGTAGCTCCGGGATGGTGAAGACGTAGCCGCCGACAACCTCCACCGTCTCCACGTCCACGGCGGTAGCCCCGCCGTCCCAACGAACCGTGTAAACGCCAGGGGTAAGCATCCCGGGGGAGTACGTGTAAACGCTCCCCGTCTTGGTGGCCGTCCCCGTAGCGGTGGAGCTGGTGGCACCAGCCCGGGTGATGGTCACAGTGACCGCCGCCGGGGTAAGGGCCGTCTCATCGTCAAGGAACGTGTGTGCCAGGTTGACCACCCGGCCGCTCAGGAATCGGCCCACGGCTTAGCCCTCCGTCTTACGGGGGCGTCCTGGCCGCTTCTCTGCCGTCTCCCGGTTGGGGGTAGCCCGGCCCACCACGTCATCAACCAGTTCCGCGTAACCGTCTCCCAATAGGGAGATGGCCGTTGCCTGCTCTAGCTCATGCTCAGTGCCGGCCGCCAGGTGAACGAAATTCACCCAACCCGGGACCGTGCGAATGATCCGAACCTTCATGAAGACACCTCCCGTTATCGTCGTTTAGGAAAAGGAAGGGGGCCCACCCCGAAAGGTGGGCCCCGGTCCTAGTTGCCTATTAGGCGGTAACGGTCAGAGCCTTAACGCTGTTCAGGTCGAACAGGTCGCCCGAGCCGCGCCACATGACCTTGAAGGCCACAACGTCACGGTCGTAGCCGTACTCATCCGAGCGGGTGACCTTGAGGCCGTTAACCTGACGGATCAGGTACTTGGACGGGTCGCCGAACAGAACCGCCTTGGCCGAAGCGCCAACGATCGGAAGGTTCGGGTCAGTGAGAACCGGCTTGCCCCAGATGGTGTCCGGCTCGCCCGCCTGCACGCTCGGACGCCACATGTAGTTACCCGTGCCGTCAACAATCTTGGACAGGACCGGCACCGCAGCGTCGTTGAACATGTAAACGCCGTTCCGCCGGTAGGGGGCGGTAAGGCTGTACTGAAGGTCCAGCAGGTTAGCGAACGTGATACCCGCCAGGTTGGCAGCGTTGACGCCCGAGGTGGCCGCCCGGAAGGACCAGCCCGCCGGCTTGTTGGTGCCGTTGCCAAGCAGCAGGTCAGCAACAACCGCGTCCGCGACAGCCTCGCCAGCGTCCGCCGCCAGGATCGACAGAATCGGCAGGGCCGAGTCAGTCACGATTTCCTGAGTAGCCTCAACGATGACACCGTACTTATACGCGCCAATGTTGGTCTTGGTCCACGCCTGGTCACCCTTGGGGTAAGTACCCGGAGACTCAGACACCAGGGCCGCACCCGAAACCGGAGCGGTAGCCGGGTTGAGAGCGTTCTTGATCGGCCACTCCATGACCTCACCACCGGCGGTGGTCATCAGCCGGGCCCGGCCGAAGAACTGGCTACGGTTGCGCATAGCCTCAAGCACCTGAGAAACAAAGGTGGTCTGCTTGGTGTTACCCGCGTTACCGGCAGTACCAGTGGTGGCGGTACGGAGGTCGAAGTTGACCTCAGACACCTTGCCCAGAGCCAGTGAGCGAAGCTCCGCCGACTCGTCCCGGCCCTGGCCGCGCTGGTCACGGTTGCCAGCCAGGTTGGCCGCCCGAGCGTTCAGCTCCCGGTGCTCGACTTCCTGCTCAGCCGAACGGATGTGGCCCTCAGCCTCACGGCCAAGAGTGGCAATGTCAGTGTTGATCCGCTCGGAACGCTCGTCCCGGGCCGCGTCAGTCAGGGTGGCGTCACCCTGGACCGCGCGCAGCTCCGCAAACGCCCGCGCCCGCTTCTCAAGAGCAGCGTTAGCAAGCTCGATGTAGTCCATTAGACCTCTTTCGGAAATGGGGAAGAACCCCGAATTTGGGCAAACAAAAAACCCCGAGCCGTGTAAACGGCCGGGGTTGTGCGGCGGGGTTCTTACCCGCGCAGATTCAGCAGGCGCATGAACGCGCCAATTTGCAGGTTGTCATCCTGCGTGAGAATCGGCTTAACCTGGCGAACGTCGGAAACAAGGGCAGCCGCATAGTCAATTGCGCGCTTGTCAACCTTGCTCTCACTCGACAGATAGGCCGGGTAGGTCACCGGGGAAACGTCAAACAGCGACATAGCCCGGATGGTGCGCAACGGGAAATCGTCCTCATCCCGCGTCCAGCTCTCGCCCTTGGGCATGACCTGGAAACCAAAGGACGACTGAGTAACGTCTCCCCGCTCAAGGGAAATGAGCAGGTCCCGCACGTAGCTCTGCCGCTCGTCCGCGTCAATCTCGTACTCAAGGCCCGTGGAGTCCTCGGCCAGACGGAGCGTGCCCGCCTTGTTTCGGCCAAGGATCAGATTTGCGTCATGGTTGACAAGGGCCCGGATGTCGTCACGCTCAATCGCGTCCTTGCCGGCACCCTCAAGGATTGTTTCCTTGAAGCCGCCCAAATCCTGGCTACGCGCATTGAACTTGTAGGCGTAGCCGGCAATGACAATCCGACCCTCCCCGGCGGACCGGGTTTCAACCTCTGACGGGAGTACGCGCCGCTCAATCACTGGCACTAGTCCCCTCACTGTTGTTGTCTGCCGGAGGTTTTTCCTCCGGCGGGGTTTCCGCCGGCTTGGGGGCCGGAGCGGGCTTGACCTTTTCCGCACCCACCGGGGTTACGTTCATTGGCCGAACGTGCGTCTTGCCCTTGCCGCCCGGGATTGGCTCCATGTCTTCCAGGGCCCGCACCTCATCAAGCGACATAATCCCGTTGTTGACTGCCGACACGTACGCGGCGAATCGTTCAGCCGTCTTGGCCCTCAGTCGGGCGTCAACGTTGAATTTCACGTACTGGCCGTTAGGCAGCAATCCGGAAATGGCCTGCTCTAGCCGGGTAAGCCAGGGAATCAGGGTGTAGTCAACAAAGAACTTGTTCTGTTCCTCAACACCCGTGCCCCAAGAGCTGGTTACCGTAGGGTCGATAAGGTGCGGAGGCACCCGGTAGACCTGAGCAATTTGGATGTTCTGGAAACGTCGCGTTTCCAAGAACTGTGCTTGCTCCGGGGTGATGGAAATTGATTTCCAGGCCGCGCCGCCCGTGAGGATGCCCACCGCGTGGCTGTTCTTGATGCCCGCGTGGCTTTTCTTCATCATCTTTGCCAGCACGGCAACCTCACCCGGCTTGGGGGTGCCCGGGTGCTCAATGACGCCTGACATGGTGGTGCCCTGGCTAAAGAACCGGGCCCCGAATTCCTCCGCCGCAAGCCCGAGGCCGATAGCCTCGCGTGCGTGGTCGATTACCGACAGGCCCTTACGCTGACCGGGAACCGTGAAGGCAGGAATGTGGAGAATTTCCTTATCGGAAAACTCAACATCACCCACCCGGTACAGGGGCACGGCGGAGTCTTCATCAATCGCCACCGCCAGGGGGTCAACCGCGTAAACGCTGATGATCTGCCCGGAGCTATCCCGCACCGTGCGGATGTAGGCGTTACCGTTCTCCCCCAGGAGGGAAATCATGACCTTGTGCCAGAACGTGTACGGGGTTTCAAACGGGTTCGGCTTGGTGAGCCACACCGGGTTGTCTAGCTGTTCCCGCTTGCCCTTGTTCTTGATGCGCCGGTACGTGTCGATGGGCAGGGAGGCAATGCCGTCAGCAATCAAGCTCTGACAGGACCAGACCGCAACCAGCGTTCTAGCGGACTGAGGGGACACCTCAACGCCCGAACCGCTAGCCCGGGTAGACCGCTCAACGTCCCGGTCCCAAACCGCGCTAGGCCCGCTCAGGGCCGCCCGCGTTTCGATCCGTTTAAACAGGCTCACTCGTCAACCGCCCAACCGACCAGGCAGAGGAAGGCACCCAAGAGGAACAGCCCGAGCCACAGCGCCAGGACGAAACCGCCGGCCGCAAAAACGGCCAAACCGGCAACCTGTAGCCCGGAAGCCTGGTGGCCCTTGACCGCGTTAATCGTCGTCAGCGCCCCACGCTTCAAGGTATTCCGCCAGTGCGTCATTCTCTTCATCCGTCATGCCCTCCCCTCCGTCGTAGTTTTGGAAATCAATAAAGGAAACCTGCGCTTCCGCCTCAAGCGGAATGGCGGCACAAAACAGGGCGGTAGCCAGAGCGGCTATGCCGTCGATTTTTTCGCCAGACTTTTTCTTTGACGGCTTCATTAGGCCGTCACCCGTAACCTCAAGCTCAACGTTGTCCGCCATCCAGCGGAGAACGGGGTTACCGCCGTGGTAAAGCTGACGCTCCGCTAGTCCCGCCTCAATCGCCTTGCACGGGTCGTTTAGACGGGGTGCCGTTTGAGGCACCTTGACCGTGAGCTGTCCCCTGTCCTCAAGTAGCCCGATGAGGTGGGTTGCGTTCCACGGGTCGTAACCGACCAGGCGAATACGGAACGTCTCAGCGTCCCGGGTGATGTGTTCCAGGATGACGCTGTAATCCGTCGTGACGCCCTCTGTGACCGTAAGAACGCCGTCCCGCTCCCATACCTCCATCCGGTCCCGCATGTTGCTACGGGCCGTTACAGCGGGCCGAGGAACGAAGAAATGCGGAAGCGCCGTGAAGCCGTCCGCCTCCGGATCGGTAGGCGAACCCTTGAACAGCAACAGCCAGGCCGTGAAGTCTTGCGTTGAAGCAAGGTCCAGGGCCCCGAAGCATTCCCGGCCCTTGAGCTGGTCCCGTGTAAACGTCTGGGAGCCGTTGGCGTCCCAAACGCTCATGTCTAGCCACCGCTCCGCCTGGCTAACCCACTGGTTGAGGCGGAACACCCGGAAGGCGTTCTGAGCTGAGGGCTTTTCGGCAGCTTCCTTAGCCTCCGCCCGGAGGTTGTTGATGTTCAGGAAGTCACCAAGGGCAGGGTTGGCGAAATACCAGCCAGTGCCCCGAGGATTCTCGGGGGAGGGCGGTAGCCCCTCGTCCTGCCAATCAGCGTCCCGGGGGACACCCCGGATGAACACGAACCGGGAAGGGTCCGTGTCCGGCGTATCAAGCAGCCGGAGGCCGTACTCATGCTCCGCCAGGGCGAAAGCCGCCGTGGTGTACGCGGCTGTAGTGGCCGCGATCAACAGGGGAGCCGCACGGGTACCGAAACCCTGCCGCAAGCTGTCCCATAGGTGCCGGTCCCGTTGGGTCAGCACCTCATCAAACAGAACGGCTGACGGGTTGGTGCCGAGAGCGCCGGCAGCGTCACCGGGGAGCACCTGGTAAAAGCTGTTCGTCCGGGCGTACACCAGCCGCTTTTTGGAGTCGATGATTTCGACGTGTTTAGCTAGCGCCGGCTGTAGCTCCACCATCCGCTTAGCGGTGTTGTAAACCAGGGAAGCTTGGTCCCGGTCAGCGGCTACGGAGTAGACCTCCGCCGACTCTTCACCATCAGCTATGAGGTGATAGAGGGCCAGGGCGGAAAGAACCTCAGACTTGCCGTTCTTGCGGGCCATCTCAAGCCACGCAATCCGGAACTGCCTAACGTATTCGTCGTACTGGTCGTCATACGCAACGGTCCCGTAGAGGGGCCGGATGATTTCGTCTTTCTGCCACGGGGCCAGGATGAACGGGGCCCCGGCATGCCGTCCCTTGGTGTGGACGATGAACCGCTCAATAAAGTTGATGGCCCGCTCAGCGCGCGTGGAGTCATACCGGAAGATGCCCGGGGCCGGATCAGCCGGCCCGTACGGGGAGATTGGAAACAAGGCACCTCCCCGGGTTGACAAACTTTCCAGACCTAAGCTATCGTTTACACGTCAGCAGGGAACGTTGAAAATTACAGAGAGGGAAACGATGATCCAGCTTGAGGCTCACATCTGCGACCAGCGCCGGAGCTACCGGGTTACGTTCGCCACGGAAGCTCAGGCCATCCAGTTTGTGCAGGCTCGTAGCTCCACCCACGTTGTCACCGAGATTGAGGAAGACGGCGGTTTTGATTACGACGCTTACCCCAAGCTTTGTGACCTGCTCTACCCGACGTGCGAACACGGTATGACCGGAGCTTGCTACGGGAGCCAGCACTACTACTTTGATGAAGAGGAGCAGGCCCGAGGCATGCTCAACGGCTACTGAGCCGTGTAAACCCGAGGGGGCCCCGATAGGGGGCCCCCTTTTTGCTTGCCCGGGTGGACTCGAACCACCAACCAACGGCTTAACAGGCCGTCACTCTGCCGATTGAGCTACAGGCAACCACGCCGGCCGCGCGCTACGTCACTCCGCTACGCATGCACCGCCGGCATCTAGCCCGGTTCTACCCGGGCCAGGAAGTTTCAGGACGGCCGGGGAGCTGATGGCTCAACCCGCTTGCGTCCCGGGGCACTCACCCCCACGGGAACCGTCCGCCCCATCCCAAGGGCAACTTAAAGGGCGGGGGGGTCACAGCGTCAATCGCCCGTGACCGCCACCCCGCCCGGCTTACAGCGCGCCTAGCGCCTGGTCTAGTTCATCCTCACCAGTGTCGGCAGAGCCAATCCCGAGGTTCTGTCGATCCTTGGGAGTGAAGCCGAAACGCTGGCCGTAGCTCAGCATGATTGCCGCAGCATCCTTCATGATCTGAGCGGCAGGATTCTTGACGTAACCGCCATCCCGCCCCATGACCAATGGGCCGTGTTCCTCTAACGCCAACCGAGCATCATTGAATGATGCCCAGGCGGAACAGTAAACGACTAGTGCCGCGTGGTCCACGCTCTCAATGTGGCCCACCTTTTCAAGATAGGTGGTAATCCGCGACCATTCCGCGAATGCCTCCCCCTTGAGGTCAGCCGGGGGGCGTGGCCGCCCCGTCTTTGACTTAGCCGGGGTGTTCTGCTTTTCGTTGGAGGGGTTGCCGTGAAGTAGCTTCAACTCCGGGGGCTTTCTGTCCCTTGCCACGGTATCCCCCCTCCTATGCATTCCTGATGTATAAGTATTCCGCATGATTATGCGGAACCTCGGATTATCTGTGCTTACTTACCGTGAATTCCCACATACTTAGCTGAATCCCAGGCACACAAGTTTTCCTAAGGACATGGGTTCCAGGAAGGGAGGCCGGGAAGTTTTGACTCCCCCCTCCCCCTATGGGGGGATTGGCAGTGCATACCTATGCATAACCTGAGCAGGCAAAATGTTTAAACCCTGTATGGTTATGCGGAGCGATTGCCCCTGCCACTGTTGCATGCCTTGTGCGCTGGCTTGAGGTTGCTTAGGTCATTGGTACCACCCCTGCTAAGGGGTGTTACATGGTCTGCTGTGTTAGCACCATACCTACCACACAACCAGCATCTATCATCCTCAGCTAACAGGGTTACTCTATTACGCTGATACTCAGCGTCATAACCCCTCTGCTGTCTACTAAGTGTGTGGTTACGCTTAGGCTTATGCTTAGTGCATCTACTACCTACACCAAGGGGGATGAGGGTTCTACAGATAGAGCAGGTGTTAAAGCTCATTCCCTGCCCCTCTATAGTAGGGGCCCTGTTGGGCCCCGTTATAGTTAGTAGTTACTACTACTAAGGGCCCCTTGAGGGGGCCCGTTATTACTTACTACTAGTAGTAGGCAACCCTTGAGGGGTTGCCGTAGTAGTGGGGTTGTTCGTTCGGTCGGTCGCTTTCGCTCCCTCCCTCACTCTTATAAAAGTCCTGCCAAACGGCATGTCTACAGGAGTGACCCCGGTCACAGCTTCCCTGAGGGGGGGGGTGTTGGGGCAAGGTAAGGTTTGAGATGCAAGTACGGCGGAGGGATTCGCACCCTGACGCCGGGCATGCGGCCTGGTAGCTCAAGTGGTAGAGCAGGCCCTTACCCCCACCGTGGCGACGGTGGGACCGGGGCCGGTTGCGGGTTCGAGTCCCGTTCAGGTGCGAAAAAGGGGCCCTGTGCCGGGGCCCTTTATTCGACTCCGATAGTTAGGTTTGGATTATGAGAGTGAGGCTTTCTAGTGCAGACGTTCGCCACGGCCACCACCAAGGACCCGATTTCCGTTCTCCGGCCCTTCCGGGCGCACCGCCTCTACCCGGCTGCCGTGGAGGCCGTCCACCGCGTCAAGGTCGCTGAGGGTGCGGTTGCCGCCGGCAACCTGGCCGCCCGAATCGCCTTGGAGTTTGAGGAAGTGGTTTTGCGGGAGGCTTCCAACCGAATTCGACTGACCATGGAATCCGCCCCGGGTGAGAACGACTGTGACTGAGGTTCTAGCCGTTCTCCTGTTCGCCCTTTCTGAAACTCCGCCGGCTACGGTGGCCTACCTGTGGGGGAGGGTTTCCCAATGGAAACTGTGATTGTCTGTGTGGTCTGCTTCCTGATTGGCTGGTTCCTGTGGGGGACGGTGAATAAGTGAGCATTCTTGTTCCCATCCTGGTTGTTGTTGTCGGGGCCGTTGCTGGATTCGCTTTGGGGTACCTGCTGGCATGATTTCCTTTGTTGCTGATAACGAGCTACTAGCCCGAGGGCTGAGTAACGCTCTGGCGTTCATCCCGGCAAACTCCCGATACGTCAACGTCTGGATTCGTGTAAACGCTGAGGCTCGGACCCTGGAAATCATGGGAACGGACAGCTACGCCGCTGGACTGGCTACCGTTCCGTTTGACAGCTACCAGGGGCCGCCCGAGGGTGCCGAAATCCTGGTTCACAAGGGCAAGGCTGACACCAAGACCGCCGAGGGTGCCGCCGGCCTTGAGCGAACCGTCCGGATGGCTGGTAAGGGCCCGTGCCGGGTGGTGATGGCTGAGGGAGCCGTAACGGTTGAGCCTATGGGTGGGGACACCCTGGTTGCCCTGATGGCTTACGCCCCGGAGCTGTTCTCCGCCTACCAGGGGCTAGCCGACATCATGACGATTGCCGAAAAGCGGCCCGAGGCCGTCCCGGGGGTTATCTGCCTTGACCCGGCCCTGTGGTCCCGGTTTTCCAAGGTGAAGGCGGACAAGGGGCAGCGGATGGCTGACCTGCTCTTTGGGGACAGCCCGCTAGACCCGGTTTTGGTGAAGATCGGCCCTGACTTCCGGGGACTGCTGATGCCCATTGACCGGGAAGTCAACGGTAAGAACATCGGAGAGGATGGCTTGTGGTGACGATTGATGAGGCCCGAGAGGCTGTCATGCAAGCCGCCCTGTCCCTGGCCCTGGCCGAGCGTCAGGAGCTACCGGGCCGCCCCAAGGGGCACCCGTACCACCGGGCCCACGTCAGGTATTGCCAGGACGAGCTAGCCGTAGCCGCCCGGGAGCTGGTGCAGGCCGTAGAGAGCAAGCCGCATGAGCTACCCATCGGCTGGTAACACCCCCAGAGAACAGAGCAGGGCCCCACCTTGACGGGTGGGGCCCTTTCTGGCGTTTACACGCTGTCTCAGTCGATCGGAACTACGGCATGTCCTCGGGGAGTCTTGGGAGGCTCCGGCGTCTCCGCCGGGGGCCCGTCTAGGCCGAGGTTGAACAACTCCACCACCGGGGCAGCGTCCCGGGTGCAGAGGCGTAGAACCCGCATGTCGGGCCCAACGCTGATGGTCACTGGCGGCATGTCCGCTTCCTGACCACACACAACGCACTGACGTACTGGCATGCTCGGCAGGGTACCCTATCCGGCCCCTGACCAGCGCGGGGGATTCCTACAAGGCCGGACTAACGCTGTCAAGCACTTCCGCTTCGAGCTGCGCGGCAAGCGCCGCATCCACCAGACCCCCGACCGGGTGCACATCACCGCCTGCCGGCCCTGGTTGGTCGCCGAGTTCGCCCGGCTGCACCCGCAGATCGTGGTGGTGCTCGGCGCCACCGCCGCCAAGGCGCTGCTCGGCCCGACGTTCCGGGTGACGAAGCAGCGTGGCGAGCTGCTGCCCTGGCCGGCGTCCGCCCAGCACCCCGAGGACTTCACCCGGGTGCCGGTGGACAACGCGGGGAAGGTGGCCGACGCCCCGGAGGCCCGGCTGCTGGCCACCATCCACCCGTCGGCGGTGCTGCGCGCCGACAACCAGGACGTGGCGTACGACGGGCTCGTGGCCGACCTGGAGGTCGCCGCCCGCGCGCTGGCCGCCTAGGGCGCGGGCGGTCGGTCATGGAAGCCGGCTGACGGCGGCGGTGCCTTACGCGCGCCGTCCATCGAGCCGGATCGTCCACGGCTCCACACTGTCGACCCGCAGATGCGTCCCGCTCCACGGATCGCGGGCGAGGGTGGCGCGGACGAGGTCCTCGGACTCGGCGTCGACCACGAGCACCACCCTGTGCTCGTCCGCCAGCGGTCCGCCCAGGATGACGAAGCCCGCTGCCACCAGCTCGTCCATGAACGCCGCGTGCGCGGGCCAGTCGGACTGCTCCTGCATGGGCCGTGCCGGGTCCCACCGGGGGCCGGATCGGCGGAGCAGGACGAGAAACGTGGCCATGCACGGACATTACTGCATCGCGACCGGACCGGACCCGGCGACGACCAGCCGCCACCGGCCGACCCTCAGACGCCCTTTGCTCCGTCGATGGCTTGCCGCAGCAGGTCGGCGTGCCCGTTGTGACGGGCGTACTCAGCGATCATTTGCAGGTACACGTAGCGCAGCGACGCCACGTCCTCGTCGGGAAAGGTGAAGGTGTCGTCCATCGAAGCCGTGGCCACGGCCCTGCGGGCGAGTTCTGTCTCCTCGATCAGCAGGGCATAGTCGGATTGCGCCCTCGCCGGGTCGGTGCCCTCGAAGTCGGCATCGCGCCACTCCGCGGTGGAGTGCAGCGTCTCCAACGGTTCACCGCGGAAGAGCGTCCGAAACCAGGTGCGCTCCACTTTGGCCAGGTGCCGGAGCAGGCCGAGGAGCGAAAGGTTCGAGAAGGTCAGGGGCGCCCGCGCCAGTTGTTCGGCGTCAAGGCCGGCGCACTTGTGAAGCAGCGTGGCGCGATGCCAGTCGAGAAGATTCCGGAGGTGGTCGGCCTCCGGTGCGATGAGGACGTCACCGGGCCGGCTCACATCAGGGGCGGTCCATGTCATCGGGCAATGATGCCACGCACTGAGGCGCCAGCAGTGCCTGCTGGTGCGCGTCCCGAGGACGGCTCGCCTCTGGGCAGCGCCGGTGTGTGGTGCCAGACTGGCCGGCATGGAGCAGCACCTCTACGAGCCCGTCCACGAAGAGTTCCGGGACCTGTGCCGGCAGTTCCTGGCCCGGGAGGCCGTCCCGCACCACGAGCGCTGGGAGGCCGACGGCATCGTCGACCGGGAGGTCTGGCGCAAGGCGGGCGCCGCCGGGCTGCTCGGCATGGACGTGGACCCCGAGTACGGCGGCGGCGGCCAGCCGGACTTCCGGTTCAACGCGGTGCTGGACGAGGAGATCGTCGCGGCCGGCTGCTCCGGGCTCGGGTTCGGCCTGCACAACGACGTGGTCGCGCCGTACCTGACCGAGCTGACCACCGACGACCAGCGCAAGCGCTGGCTGCCCGGGTTCTGCTCCGGCGACCTGGTGACCGCGATCGCGATGAGCGAGCCGGGCGCCGGCAGCGACCTGGCCGGCATCCGCACCAGCGCGGTCCGCGACGGCGACTCGCTCGTGCTCAACGGGCAGAAGACGTTCATCACCAACGGCGAGATGGCCGACCTGGTGATCGTGGTGGTCCGTACCGCACCGGACCAGGGCGCGCACGGGGTGAGCCTGATCGCGGTCGAGACCGGAACCCCCGGCTTCAGCCGGGGTCGACGGCTGGCCAAGGTGGGCCTGAAGGCCAACGACACCGCCGAGCTGTTCTTCGACGACTGCCGGGTGCCGGCGGAGAACCTGATCGGCACCGAGAACCACGGCTTCTACCACCTGATGGGCAACCTGCCCCGGGAGCGGCTGAGCATCGCGGTGGCCGCGGTGGCGGCGGCGGAGAAGCTGCTCGCGGTCACCCTCGACTACGCCCGCTCCCGCGAGGCGTTCGGCCGGCCGATCGGGAAGTTCCAGCACAACCGCTTCCTCCTGGCCGAGCTGGACACCGAGGTCACCATCGCCCGCACCTTCGTCAACCACTGCGTCGCCGAGTTCAACGCCGGCCGGCTGTCGGTGACCGACGCGGCGAAGGCCAAGTGGTGGACCACCGAGCTGCAGAACAAGGTCGCCGACCGCTGCGTGCAACTGCACGGCGGCTACGGGTTCATGCTGGAGTATCCGGTGGCGAAGGCCTGGCTGGACGGGCGGGTGCAGACCATCTACGGCGGCACCACCGAGATCATGAAGGAGATCATCGGCCGGGGGCTCGGCCTGTAGCGAAACCGGGTGCCGCCGGTCGGGGCGCATACGCAAGGATGGGGCACCGTCTGACCCCTTACCGAGGAGGCCGGTATGGCCACCGAACTGACCACGCCGGTCCGTACCCGGCCCGATGTCGCGCCGATCCAGCGGCGGACCCTGCGCCTGCTCTTCACCACCCAGATCATCGGTGGGATCGGCGTGACCATCGGCATCTCGGTGGGAGCGCTGCTCGCCGCCCGGGTCGCCGGCACCGCGGTCGCCGGCCTGGCGCAGAGTGCGGCCGTGGTGGGCGGGGCGCTGCTCGCCGTCCCGGTCACCCGGATCATGAACGGGCACGGCCGCCGGCCGGGACTGGCCGTGGCCTACCTGGCCGGCGCGGTCGGCGCCGTGCTGGTGGTGCTGGCCACGGTCACCCGCTTCGTGCCGCTGCTCTTCCTCGGCATGCTGCTCTTCGGCGGGGGCACCGCGGCGAACCTCCAGGCCCGCTACGCCGCCGTGGACCTTGCCGAGCCGGCCCGCCGGGGCCGCCAACTCTCCCTGATCGTCTGGGCCACCACCATCGGCGCGGTGGCCGCGCCGAACTTCGCGGCGCTCGCCGACCACACCACCAGCGGGTGGGGACTGCCCGCGCTGGCCGGCCCGTTCGCCTTCTCCGCCGCCGCGTTCACCCTGGCAGCGGTCGTACTGCTGGTCCTGCTGCGGCCCGACCCGCTGCTCACCGCGCGCCGGCTCGCGGCGGCCGACGCCCCGGTCGCCGCCGCGCCGCCGGACGTCACCCCGCCGGCGGACGCCCTCGTCGCGCCGGCCCGGACCGCCCGGCGCGGTGCGGGGATGCGGCTGGCCTGGCAGGTGGTACGCGTCCGCCCCGCCGCCCGGCTCGGCATCGCCGCCGTGGCGGTGGGCCACGTGGTGATGGTGGCGGTGATGTCGATGACCCCGGTCCATCTCGGCGAGTCGCACTCCGACGCGGACGTCCTGCGGGTGGTGGGCATCGTGCTGAGCCTGCACATCGCCGGGATGTACGCCCTCAGCCCGGTGGTGGGTTGGCTCACCGACCGGCTGGGCCGGCGGGCGGTGATCCTCGCCGGCGTCGGGCTGCTGCTCGCCGCCTGCGCGGTGGCCGGCACCGCCGGGCACCACACGCCGCGGCTCTCGATCGGCCTGGCCCTGCTCGGGCTGGGGTGGTCCGGCACCATGGTGGCCGGGTCCACGCTGCTGTCGGAGTCGGTGCCGGCGGGGGTCCGCCCGAGCGTGCAGGGCTTCGCCGACCTGACGATGGGGCTGGCCGGCGCCGGGGCCGCCGCAGCGAGCGGGTTTGTCATGCGGGGGCCCGGTTATCCGGTGCTGACCCTGCTGGCGGCGATCGCGACGGTGCCCCTGGTGGCGCTAGCGTTGCGTCCGGTGCCCGGCCGGGCGCCGGACGAAGAGGAGTGATCACGTGCGGCTGACCGACTTCTGGACCCGCCTGGAGGAGGCGTTCGGGCCGGGCTACGCGGCCAGCATGGCTCGCGACCAGGTGCTGTCCCAGCTCGGCGGGCGGACCATCGAGCAGGCGCTGAGGTCGGGTGAGCAGACCCACGTGGTGTGGCGCGCCGTGGTCGCCGCCTATCCCGACCGGGTGCCCGCCCGGCTACGCTGAGCAGCCTGTTCGCCCCATCCGCGTGTCGCTTGCCGAGTCGTACACCTGTTCGGCTATTGTCCACAGCGGGGTGCTCGTCCACAGCTCGCGGCCCGTCGGCTGGTTTTCTGTCGGACCCAGCGCCTAGCGTGTCCCGCGTGACGCGAAGCTCAGGAAAGACGCCGGCGAAGGCAGGGGTGGCAAACATGGCCGCAGGGCCCGACCGGGAGAAGGCACTCGACCTTGCTCTCGCTCAGATCGACAAGCAGTTCGGCAAGGGTTCGGTGATGCGGCTGGGCGAGCGCCCGGTCATTCAGACCTCGGTCATTCCGACCGGCTCCATCGCGCTCGACGTGGCGCTCGGCGTGGGCGGTCTGCCCCGCGGCCGGGTCGTCGAGATCTACGGTCCCGAGTCCAGCGGTAAGACCACGGTCGCCCTGCACGCGGTGGCCAACGCCCAGCGGGCCGGCGGCATCGCCGCCTTCATCGACGCCGAGCACGCGCTCGACCCGGACTACGCGAAGGCCCTCGGCGTCGACACCGACGCCCTGCTGGTCTCCCAGCCGGACACCGGTGAGCAGGCGCTGGAGATCACGGACATGCTGGTCCGCTCCGGCGCGATCGACATCGTCGTGATCGACTCGGTGGCCGCCCTGGTGCCGCGCGCCGAGATCGAGGGCGAGATGGGCGACAGCCACGTGGGCCTCCAGGCCCGGCTGATGAGCCAGGCGCTGCGGAAGATCACCGGTGTGCTCAACAACACCGGCACCACGGCGATCTTCATCAACCAGCTCCGCGAGAAGATCGGCGTGATGTTCGGCAGCCCGGAGACCACCACCGGTGGTCGGGCGCTGAAGTTCTACGCCTCGGTCCGGCTCGACGTACGCCGCATCGAGAGCCTCAAGGACGGCACCGACGTGGTCGGTAACCGGACCCGGGTCAAGGTCGTGAAGAACAAGGTCGCCGCGCCGTTCAAGCAGGCCGAGTTCGACATCATGTACGGCAAGGGCATCTCCCGCGAGGGCTCGCTGATCGACGTCGGCGTCGAGCAGGCGATCATCCGCAAGTCCGGCGCCTGGTACACCTACGACGGCGACCAGCTGGGCCAGGGCAAGGAGAAGGCCCGGGAGTTCCTCAAGGAGAACCCGGACGTGGCCGCCGAGATCGAGAAGAAGATCCTGGAGAAGCTCGGCGTCGGGGTCGGCGCCGGCGACGCCGCCGGTGGCCCGGAGCTGCCGCCGGTCGACTTCTGACCGGTCGCCGGCTAAGTGGCAGGACGACGCGCCCGCCCGGGGCGGGGCTGGGACGCGAGCCCGCCCCGGGCGGGTGACGACAACACGACTCCTCGACCCCGGCGCGGCCGCCGCGGCCGGTCCGACGAGGCCGACCCGGAGGCGCCCCCGGCGCCTCCGCGCGACGAGGCCGAGGTGGCCCGGGAGATCTGCCTGCGGCAGCTCGCGGTGCGGCCGCGTACCCGGGCGGAGCTGGCCGGCGCGCTGGCCAAGCGGGGCATCTCCGACGAGGTCTCCGCGCAGGTGCTCGACCGGTACGACGAGGTCGGCATCATCGACGACGCCGCCTTCGCCCGGGCCTGGGTCTCCAGCCGGCACGCCGGCCGGGGGCTGGCCCGCCGAGCGCTCGCCAACGAGCTGCGCCAGCGCGGCGTGGACGGCGACGTGGCCAGCGAGGCGCTCGGCGAGCTGGACGAGGAGACCGAGGCGGAGACCGCCCGGGCCCTGGTCGACCGGAAGCTGCGCTCCGCCCGCGGTGAGCCCGACGCGGTGTTCCGCCGCCTGGTGGGCATGCTCGCCCGCAAGGGATACCCGCCGGGCGTGGCGATCCGGGCGGTGAAGGACGCCCTCGCCGCGCAGAGCGCCGAGGCGGCCGAGTTCGCCGAGCAGATCGACGCCGACGCCCTCGCCGACGCCGACGCCGAGGGCGAGCTCGACCGCGACAACCGGCCCCTTGGCTGACCCGAGCAGGTCCGGAAGGGGACTCGCCGCCGGCTGCTGCGGGCCCTTTGTCTGCTCGTGTCCGGCATGCCATCAGCTACCGGTGACGGTCCAACTTCTCTCCGTCCGGGTGGTTTGATCATGAGTCCTTGACCGAACCGCCCCCGGCGACCTAGCCTCGCCATACAGGCTCACATTGCCCGACCAAGCGCAGGCTAAGCGCACAACATAGATCTCGTAACAGAACAGCATCACTTTGGCCAGCTTCACCGGCCCTTGACGGCAGCTCCGGACAGCCGGTCCGGAGCCGACCGACAACTGCAACCGGCCGTCGGCGATGCCCTCTCGGGGCACCGCCGACGGAGAGCTACCCACTGCCAGCCGCTCCGGTCGGGCGTCCAGAGCCGCAGGTGCGTGCCCCCGGCACGTCTCCTGCGAAGTCCGACGTTCAGGGGGAGGCGGCCATGGCGGGGCGGCACAGGTTCACCGGCGGTCTTCCACGCATCGCCGGCCGGTCGGGCGCCGACCACGCCACCGGCGGTCGGGAGACGGCTGCAGGCTCGGGCTGTCGGGAGACCGCCGCGGGCTCCGGCGATCGGGAGTCGACCGCAGGCTCCGGGGCGACGGCATGAGCGCATTCAACCTCGTCATCCTCGCGGCGGTGCTGCTGCTGGCCGCCGTGGTGGTCGGGGCCGTCCTGGTAGGCGTCCGGACGCTGCGTCGGATCACCGTGGCGCCGGCCCCCGGGGACCCGGCCTTCATCGCCGAGAAGGACCGGCAGGAGCAGTCCCTCGCCGCCCTGCGCACCGCCGCCGACGAGGCGAACAGCACGATCGACGTGGCGAAGTCGGCCGCCGCCGCGGCCCGCGCCGAGGCGGCCGCCGCGAAGGCCGAGGCGAAGGCGGCCCGGGCCGAGGCCGGGCGGGTGCTCGACGATGCTCGCGCGGAGGCCGACACCGTCCTGGAGCGGGCGCACAAGCAGGCCGAGGCGGACGCCGAGCAGCTCCGCACGGCCGCCCGGCGCAGCGGTGAGCGGGAGGTGGCCGTGCTCGCCGCGACCACCCGGGAGCAGGCCGCCGAGGTGGAGCGCCGGGCCGCGCGGATGGACGAGCGGGAGCGGCTGCACACCGAGGAGGTGGAGCGGCTCGCCGAGCGGGAGCGGCAGCTCACCGCAACCAGCGCCGCCCTCGCCGCCCGGGAGAACGCCCTGGCGGAGCGGGAGCGGGCGGTGGCCGAGGCGGAGGAGCAGCGCCGCCGCGAGCTGGAGCGGGTGGCCGGGCTCACGGCCGACGCCGCCCGCGCCGAGCTCGTCGAGGTAATTGAGGGGCAGGCCAAGCGGGAGGCGGCGCTGCTGGTCCGGGACATCGAGTCGGACGCCCGGAACACCGCCGAGCAGCGGGCCCGGCACATCGTGGTCGACGCCATCCAGCGGGTCGCCAGCGAGCAGACGGCGGAGAGCGTGGTCAGCGTCCTGCACCTGCCCGGCGACGAGATGAAGGGGCGGATCATCGGCCGGGAGGGCCGCAACATCCGCGCCTTCGAGTCGGTCACGGGGGTCAACCTGATCATCGACGACACCCCGGAGGCGGTGTTGCTCTCCTGCTTCGATCCCGTCCGCCGGGAGGTGGGCCGGCTCACCCTGGAGAAGCTGGTCCTCGACGGGCGGATCCACCCGCACCGGATCGAGGAGGTCTACGAGCTGGCCCGGCACGAGGTGGAGGAGCTGTGCCACCGCGCCGCCGAGGACGCGCTGGTCGAGGTCGGCATCACCGAGATCCACCCGGAGCTGGTCACCCTGCTGGGCCGGCTGCGCTACCGGACGTCGTACGGGCAGAACGTGCTCAAGCACCTGGTCGAGACCGCACACATCGCCGGGATCATGGCCGCCGAGCTGCGGCTGGACGTGCCGACCATCAAGCGGTCGGCGTTCCTGCACGACATCGGCAAGGCGCTCACCCACGAGGTGGAGGGCAGCCACGCCATCATCGGCGCCGACCTGGCGCGCAAGTACGGCGAGAGCGATGACGTCGTCCACGCCATCGAGGCGCACCACAACGAGGTGCCGCCGCAGACCATCGAGGCCGTCCTCACCCAGGCGTCGGACGCCTGCTCGGGCGGCCGGCCGGGCGCGCGCCGGGAGAGCCTGGAGGCGTACGTCAAGCGGCTGGAGCGGATCGAGGAGATCGCGGCGAGCAAGGCCGGCGTGGAGAAGGTCTTCGCCATGCAGGCGGGCCGGGAGATCCGGGTGATGGTCAAGCCGGACGACGTCGACGACATCGGCGCGGCGGTGCTCGCGCGGGACGTGGCCAAGCAGATCGAGGAGGAGCTGACCTACCCCGGTCAGATCCGGGTGACGGTGGTCCGCGAGTCCCGGGTCACCGAGATCGCCCGCTGAACCGTCCCGCCGCCGAGGCCCGGGCCCGACGCGCGAGGTGGCCACGCTGTGGAGCTGATGTCGTAGCGGAATCGCTCCCCGAACGGCGACGCCGTGCCACCCCGTCCGCTGGGGACGGGACGCGGCACGGCGTCGACTCTGCCGGGGGTCAGCCCTGCGGTTCGGAAACGACCGCCCCGCCGGCCGGGGTCGAATCCGGGGCGGCCTGCTTGGGGATCCGGAACGAGCGCCGGCGGGTCCGCCGGTCCAGCCAGTTCGCCAGCGCGGTGAGCAGCGAGTTGAACACGATGTAGATCGCGGCCACCACGATCGCGGCGGCGATCACGTTGCCGTAGTTCGCCGAGAGGTCGTTGACGCCGCGGGCGAGCAGCTCGGGGAAGGCCACGATGTAGCCGAGCGCGGTGTCCTTGAGCAGCACGACGAGCTGGCTGACGATCACCGGGAGCATCGCCCGGGCGGCCTGCGGCACCAGGATCAGCTGCATCACCTGGCTCTTGCGCATGCCCACGGCGTAGGCCGCCTCGGACTGCCCGCCCGGGATCGACCGGATGCCGGCCCGGAAGGCCTCGGCCAGCACCGACCCGTTGTAGAGGGTCAGGCCGGCGACCACGGCGGTGAACGCCGTCACCGGGCCCTGGATGAGGAACGGTACGCCGTAGAAGATGAAGAAGATCATCAGGAGCAGCGGCACGGCCCGGAAAAACTCCACCACGATGCCGGCCGGCACCCGGATCCACCGGTGGTCGGAGAGCCGCCCCACCGCGAAGACGATGCCGAAGGCGAGCGACAGCACCATGCCGGTGCCCGCGGCGACCAGGGTCTGCCAAAGGGCGGGGAGGATGAACTCGGTCCAGATCTTCGCCTGGGTGAAGGGCTCCCAGAGCCTGCCCTCCCACTGGCCGGCCTCGTCGAACTTGGTGTAGACCCACCAGAGCAGCGCGACCAGCCCGATGCCGAAGACGACGCTGAGTACCGCGTTGCGGACGCGGGCGCGCGGCCCCGGGTGGTCGTAGAGGACGTTGCTGGTGCTCATCAGCGCTTCACCGCCAGACGGTTGGCCAGCCAGCCGAAGAAATAGCCGGTCGGGATGAGGATCGCGGCGAAGGTGCCGGCGAAGACCAGGAAGATCGCGATGACCGCGTCGCCGTTGCTGTTGATCAGATCCTTCATCACGCTGGACGCCTCGATCAGTCCGATGGTGCCGACGATCGTGGCGTTCTTGCACAGCGCGATCAGCACGCTGCCCAGCGGGGCCACCACCGCGCGCCCGGCCTGCGGCAGGATCACGATCCGCAGGGTCTGGAAGAAGGTCAGCCCGATCGCCCGGGCCGCCTCCGCCTGGCCGGCCGGGACGGTGTTGACGCCGGAGCGGACGGCCTCGCAGACGAACGCCGCGGTGTAGACCGACAGGCCGATGACGCCGAGCCAGTAGTTGTTCCGGTCCAGGTCGTCAGAGAGGCGCAGCCCCAGCGTGGAGTAGAGGCCGAAGAAGCAGAAGAAGATGATCAGGGTCAGCGGCGTGTTGCGGAAGATGCTCACCCAGGCCGCGCCGACGGCGCGCAGCACGGGCACCGGGGAGACCCGGAACGCGGCGAGCAGCACGCCGAGCACCAGCGCGAGCACCGCCGACGCGCCGGTCAGCTTGAGAATCCAGAGAAAGCCCGACAGGTACGCGTCGAGGTTGGTCGGATCAGCGAATACGTGCATGCGTCGACTCCCGGGGCACGTCGTCGGCGTCGTGACAGACCGGGGCCGGCACCCCTACGGATGCCGGCCCCGGAACCGGTCAGACGCTGCCGCAGTTGGTCAGCTTGGTGGTGTCCAGCTCGGGCGCGGCCTTGCCGCTCTTGCCCAGGGTGGCGTCCCAGGCGGCCCGGTAGGAGCCGTCCGAGGCGGCGGCCTTGAGGATCTCGTTGACCTTCTCGCAGCCGTCCTTGTCGTCCTTCTTCAGGCCGATGCCGTACGGCTCGGTGGAGAAGGGCTTGCCGACCACCTTGAACTTGCCGGCGTACTGGGACTGGGCGGCGTAGCCGGCGAGGATGATGTCGTCGGTGGTGACGGCGTCGACCTGGCCGTTCTCCAGCAGCGGCAGGCACTTCGAGTACGAGTCGAACTGCTGGAGCTTCGCCTTCGGGTGCTCGGTCTGGATCCGCTTCGCGGGGGTCGAACCGGTCACCGAGCAGACCGTCTTGCCGTCCAGCGCCTCGGGGCCGGCCAGCGTGGAGTCGGCCTTGACCAGCAGGTCCTGCCCGGCGATGAAGTACGGCCCGGCGAAGTTCACCTTCTGCTTGCGCTCGTCGTTGATCGTGTACGTGGCCACGACCAGGTCGACGGTGCCCTGCTGGATGAAGGGCTCACGGTTGGCGGAGACGGTGGTCTTCCACTCGATGTTGCCCGCGTCGACGCCCAGACCCTTGGCCACGATCTTGCCGATCTCGACGTCGAAGCCCTCGTAGTTGCTGCCGGTCTGCAGACCCAGGCCCGGCTGGTCGGCCTTGACGCCGATGACCAGCTTCTTCTGGCTCTGCGCCTTGCCGATGATGCCCTTGCCGCCCCCGCTGCCGGAACCGCTGTCGCTGTCGCCGCCACAGGCGCTCATGCCGAGGGCCAGGGTGGCCGCCGCGGCTACCGCCGCCACGCGCTTCATACGCATACTCAATCTCCTTCTTCGACGGAGCCCACCGGGGGACGGCGTGCTCCACTACGGACGCTCAGTGCGTGAGGATCTTGGAGAGGAAGTCCCGGGCCCGGTCGCTGCGCGGGTTGGCGAAGAACTCCGTCGGCGGGGCGTCCTCGACCAGCCTGCCGTCGGCCATGAAGATCACCCGGTTGGCCGCATGCCGGGCGAAGCCCATCTCGTGGGTGACCACGACCATCGTCATGCCGTCGCGGGCGAGTGAGGTCATCACGTCCAGCACCTCACCGACCATCTCCGGGTCGAGCGCGCTGGTCGGCTCGTCGAAGAGCATCGCCTTGGGCTGCATGGCCAGCGCGCGGGCGATCGCCGCCCGCTGCTGCTGGCCACCGGAGAGCTGCGCCGGGTACTTCTCGGCCTGGTTGGCGATGCCGACCCGGTCCAGCAGGGCCAGGCCGCGCTCACGGGCGGCGGCCGGCTTTTCCTTGCGGACCTTCACCGGGCCGAGGGTGACGTTCTCCAGGATCGTCTTGTGCGCGAAGAGGTTGAACGACTGGAACACCATGCCGACCTCGCTGCGCAGCTTGGCCAGCGCCTTCCCCTCGGCCGGCAGCGGCGTGCCGTCGAAGGTGATGGTGCCGGAGTCGATCGGCTCGAGTCGGTTGATCGCGCGGCAGAGCGTCGACTTGCCGGAGCCCGAGGGACCGATGACCACGACCACCTCGCCCTTGCCGACGGAGAGCGACACGTCGTTCAGCACGTGCAGTGGGCCGAAGTGCTTGTTGACCCCGTCCAGCACGATGAGCGGTTCGCCCGTCGTCACGTCGTCCACCGTCCCTGTCGTCCGCCCGCGGAAGTGGGGTCGATCGACCCCTGGTTGGGCCACTGTAGGCGGGGCGACGTGGCCGAACGCAACTCGGATGGTCACGGAGCGGTAACACCATTCCCCGCCGTACCCGGGAGTCCGAATTCCGTCGTGCGCCGAGCCGCCCGCTGGCGGCGGCGGCGTCAACCGGAGATCATGTGGGGATGACCGACGCGATCCGGCTGACCGATTACGCCCGCGGTGGCGGCTGCGCCTGCAAGATCCCCCCGGGCGAGCTGGAGCAGATGGTCGCCGGGTTGGCGCCGGCCTCCGGCAGCGCCGACCTCCTGGTCGGACTGGAGCACGGCGACGACGCCGCGGTGGTCCGGCTGGACGAGCGGACCGGCCTGGTCTGCACCGCCGACTTCTTCACCCCGGTCGTCGACGACGCGTACGACTGGGGCCGGATCGCCGCGGCCAACGCGCTCTCCGACGTGTACGCCATGGGTGGCACCCCGCTGGTCGCGCTGAACCTGCTCTGCTGGCCCCGGGAGCGGCTGCCGCTGGAGTTGGCCCGGGAGGTGCTGCGCGGCGGTCAGGACGTGGCCCGGGAGGCCGGCTGCCACCTGGCCGGCGGGCACAGCGTCGACGACGACGGCCCGAAGTACGGCCTCGCGGTGGCTGGCGTGGTCCGCCCCGAGGAGCTGATCACCCTGGACGCCGGCCGGGCCGGCCTGCCGCTGTCGCTGACCAAGCCGCTCGGGGTGGGGGTGCTGAACACCCGGCACAAGCGGACGGGGGAGCGGTTCCCCGAGGCGGTGGCCTCGATGAGCGCGCTGAACCGGGACGCCGCCCGGGGGGCCGTGGCCGCCGGCGTCCGCTGCGGCACCGACGTCACCGGCTTCGGCCTGCTCGGGCACGCCTCGAAGCTGGCCCGGGCCAGCCGGCTCACGGTCGCCATCGACGCGGCCCGGGTGCCGTACCTCCCGGGCGCCCGGGAGGCGCTGCGGGACGGGTACGTCAGCGGTGGCACCCGCCGCAACCTGGACTGGGTGACTCCGTGGACGGACTTCGGCCACGCCGACGAGGCCGAGCGGTTGCTGCTGGCCGACGCACAGACCTCGGGCGGCCTGCTGGTCGCCGGTGAGGTGCCCGGTGGCACCGTGATCGGCGAGCTGCTGCCCCGGGGCGAACACCTGGTTCAGCTCCGCTGATCCCGCGTCGATCCGCGGAATCGGCCACCATACCCGATAAACTGTCACCTTCCTGCTACTCGGCGCAATGGTGCTCGGGTAAATTTTGCCCGGAATGGTCACAGACCGGTAACTTGCCCCCGGCTGAGGTCATATGCACCCCACTATCGTCAGTAAGGCCCGATCCGGAGGCCGGTGGGACGAGCACAGCGAGGAGGCGGCATGACCGAGCTGTGGAACTGGAGAATCGACGGGGCGGCACCCGTGGAGGTGTACCCGGCGCTGGCCGAGGCGCTCGGTCGGGTGGTGATGCCCCTCGCCGTCGCCGACCCGGCCCGGCTGCCGGCGTACGCGGTGGTCTGCGACGTGTGGGAGGCGCCGGGGGAGTTCGGCACGATCGTCGACTGCTACGGGGTGCCGGAACGGCTGCCTGAGCTGCCGAGCATCGCGGCGCTGGCCCGGCTGCTGGACCGCAACTGCCTGATGCGCGACGACACCCTGGACGCCGGCCGGCACCTGCTGGTCGCCCCGGACGGCACCATTCGCCCGGTGCACTTCACGGTGACCGAGACCGACGAGGGTGAGGTGCTGACCGACCAGCGGCTCTGCACCGTGGCCGACCCCGGCTGCCGGGGCTGGTCGCAGTGCCACCGCTCGCGGTGGGCCCCCGACTCGATCGCCCCGGCGTTAGCCGCGGCCTGAGCCCGGGCCGACGGGGGAGTCGGGCTGCCTCAGCCGCGGGCCGTCGGCTGCTGACCGCGCACCACCAGCTGGTCGAGCAGGGTCGCGGTGGCCGCCGCCACCGCGTCCACCGCGGCGTCGAAGGCCGCCGCGTTGTGGGCGGCGGGCGTCCGGAAGCCCGAGATCTTCCGGACGTACTGCAACGCCGCCGCGCGCACGTCCTCCTCGGTCACCACCGGGACGTACGGCTCACGCAACGTCTTGATGCTCCGGCACACGGCTCCTCCTCGTTCGGTCCGACCAGCTCGGCCCGGATACGCTGTCCGGGTCATGACTACCGCAGCCGCGGGCAGCCCGCGTACCTATCAGGTGCGCACGTACGGCTGCCAGATGAACGTGCACGACTCCGAGCGCATCTCCGGCCTGCTCGAACAGGCCGGCTACGTGCGCGCCGCCGAGGCCGACGATAACCCCGACGTGGTGGTCTTCAACACCTGCGCCGTCCGGGAGAACGCCGACAACCGGCTCTACGGCAACCTGGGCCATCTGCGCCCCGTGAAGGACAAGCACCCCGGGATGCAGATCGCCGTCGGCGGCTGCCTGGCCCAGAAGGACCGCGGCGAGATCGTCCGCAAGGCCCCCTGGGTGGACGTGGTCTTCGGCACCCACAACATCGGCTCGCTGCCGGTGCTGCTGGAGCGGGCCCGGCACAACGCCGCCGCCGAGGTGGAGATCCTCGAATCCCTCGACGTGTTCCCCTCCACGCTGCCGACCCGGCGCGAGTCGACGTACGCCGGTTGGGTGTCGATCTCGGTGGGCTGCAACAACACCTGCACGTTCTGCATCGTGCCCTCCCTGCGCGGCAAGGAGAAGGACCGCCGCCCCGGCGACATCCTCTCCGAGGTGCGCGCCCTGGTCGACGAGGGCGTGCTCGAGGTGACCCTGCTCGGGCAGAACGTCAACTCCTACGGCGTCGAGTTCGGTGACCGGTACGCCTTCGGGAAGCTGCTGCGCGCCTGCGGCGACATCGACGGGCTGGAGCGGGTCCGGTTCACCAGCCCGCACCCGAAGGACTTCACCGACGACGTGATCGCCGCGATGGCCGAGACGCCCAACGTCTGCCACTCGCTGCACATGCCGTTGCAGTCCGGCTCCGACGACGTGCTGCGGGCGATGCGCCGGTCCTACCGCTCCGAGAAGTACCTGGGGATCATCTCCAAGGTCCGGGCGGCGATGCCGGACGCGGCGATCACCACCGACATCATCGTCGGCTTCCCTGGTGAGACCGACGCCGACTTCGAGCGCACCCTCGACGTGGTCCGGGAGGCGCGGTTCTCCGCGGCGTTCACCTTCCAGTACTCCAAGCGCCCCGGCACCCCCGCCGCCACCATGGACGGCCAGCTGCCCAAGCAGGTCGTGCAGGAGCGCTACGAGCGGCTGATCGCCTGCGTCGAGGAGATCACCTGGGCGGAGAACAAGCGCCTGGTCGGCGAGACCGTCGAGGTGCTGGTCGCCGTCGGCGAGGGCCGCAAGGACGAGCGCACCGGCCGGATGTCCGGCCGGGCCCGCGACGGCCGCCTGGTCCACTTCGACGCGGGCTCGCTGGCCGGGCAGATCCGCCCCGGCGACATCGTGCACACCACCGTCACGTACGCCGCCCCGCACCACCTCAACGCCGACGGCGAACCGCTGTCGCACCGGCGTACCCGGGCCGGCGACGCCGCGGCGGCGGGGCGCTCGCCGCGTACCCCCGGGGTGCTCCTCGGCCTGCCCACGATCGGCGCGCCGGCCGCGGCGCCCGCGCCGACCACCGGCTGCGCCGCGCACTGACCGACCGTCGACGGCCGGGACCTCCGCACGGAGGCCCCGGCCGTCGTGCCGTCCGGCCCGACGCGGGCCGGGACCCGGACACCTCTGCTCAGCAGGGGGATGGGGTGGGTGTGCGGGAGCCCCGGTCCCATTGAGGGACCGGGGCTCCCGGAACGCTACGGCGTCAGCCGGCCTGCTCGGCGAGCTGGAGGAACTGCCGCTTGGAGGCGAGCGCCTGCTCGGCCTCCTTGACCCGGCGGGCGTCCCCGGCGGCCTGCGCCCGGGCCAGCCGCTCCTCGGCCTCGGCAACCTGCGCGCGCATCTGCGCCAGCAGCGGGTTGTCCTCCTTAGTGGTGCGCCGCCACGCGGAGTCCATCACCTCGCGGACCTTGTCGTCGATGGCGCGCAGCCGGCGCTCCAGCCCGGCGGCGGCCTCCCGCGGCACCCGACCGGCCTCGTGCCACTGCGCCTGGATCTCGCGCAGCTTCGCCTGGGCGCCCTTCGGGTCGCCCTCGACGTCGAGCGCCTCGGCCTCGGCGAGCAGGGCCTGCTTGCGCTCCAGGTTGGCGCGCTGCTCGTTGTCCCGGGCGGAGAAGACCTCGCTGCGCCGGGTGAAGAAGTCGTCCTGCGCGGCCCGGAACCGTTCCCAGAGCTTCTGCTCGGCCTCCTTGGACGCCCGCGGCGCGGCCTTCCACTGGGTCATCAGGTCCTTGAGCTGGTTGGCGGTGACCGCCCAGTCGGTGGACTCCTTCAGCTTCTCGGCCTCGGCGACCAGCTCCTCCTTGACCGTCTGCGCCTGCTTGCGCTGCTGGTCGAGGGAGGCGAAGTGGGCGCCCCGCCGGCGGGTGAAGCCGTCCCGGGCGGCGGCGAACCGCTTCCACAGCTCACCGTCGGTCTTCTTGTCGACGCCGCGGATGGTCTTCCACTCGTCGAGGATCTCCTTGAGTCGGTCCCCGGCGGTCTTCCAGCCGGTCGACTCGGCGGCCAGCTTCTCGGCCTCCTCGACCAGGGCCGTCTTGCGCGCGAGCGCCTCGACCCGGGCGGCGTCCCGGGCGGCCTTCGCCTCGCCGGCCTTCGCCTCGGCCACCTCGGCGAGCTTGTCGAGCCGGGCGGCCAGCGCGTCGATGTCACCGACGACGTGCGCCTCGGCCAGCCCGGCGCGGATGCGCCGGATGGTGCTCAGCGACCCGCCGGCGTCGGCCGCGCCCGAGTTGAGCCGCGCCTCGGTCAGGTCCACCTCGGTCACCAGGTCGGCGAAACGCCGGGCGAAGTGGGCCAGCCCTTCCTCCGGGGCCCCCGCCTGCCAGGATCCGACCACCCGCTCGCCCTCGGCGGTCTTGACGTACACGGTGCCGTCCGCGTCCACCCGTCCGAAGGCAGTCCAGTCGCTCATGTGCCCATCCTCGTTCTCCCGGCGTCGACGGGAAGGTCCCCGCGATCGCCGCCACGGCGCAGCAAAGTTACTCCCGGCATTGTCACAGGTCCGACCCCGTCCGCGTCGAGCGCCTGTCGTCGACCGTGACCATACGGTGTCCTAGCTCCCGGATGACCGGATCGGCGCCGGGACGCACCGGGGAACCCCGCTACGGTGAGGGCGTGTCTCTGGTCGCCGCCGCCGTCTGCCCCCACCCGCCGCTGATCGTTCCCGAGCTGGCCGGCGCCGCTGCGCCGGAGCTGGACGACCTGCGTACCGCCGCCGACGCGGCAGTGTCCCGGCTGCTGGGCGCCCGGCCGGACTGCCTGGTGGTGCTGGGCACCGGCGCGGTGACGGGCTGGATCATCCCGCCCGCCACCGGGTCGTTCCGCCCGTGGGGCCTCGACCTGACCGTCCCGCTGGTGCCGGCGCTGCCCGACGAGGGGAAGCGGCTTCCGCTGAGCGTCACCGTCGGCGCGTGGTTGCTCGGCCGGCAACCGGTGGGCGCGCGGGCGGGTGTGCGGGTGGTCGGCGCCCAGGTGAGCGCGGAGGCGACCCCGGCGGAGCTGGCCCGGCTGGCCGGCCAGGTGCACGAGTACCGGCCCCGGGTGGCGCTGCTGGTGATGGGGGACGGGTCGGCGTGCCGGGGCCCGAAGTCGCCCGGCTACGACGACCCGCGCGCCGAGGCGTACGACGACGGGGTGGCCCGGGCCCTGGCCGACGCGGACGCCGACGCCCTGCTCGGCCTGGACCCGGCCCGGTCGGCGGAGCTGAAGGCCGCTGGGCGGGCGCCGTGGCAGGTGCTGGCCGGCGCGGTCCGCACGGCCGGCGGCGGCTGGCGCGGCGAGCTGCGCCACCACTCGGCCCCCTACGGCGTTGCCTACTTCGTGGCGTCGTGGGAGCCGGCATGACCGTCGTCGCGGTGGTCGGGCCAACCGCCGCCGGCAAGTCGGCGCTGAGCATCGCCCTCGCCCACGCCCTCGACGGCGAGGTGGTCAACGCGGACTCGATGCAGCTCTACCGGGGCATGGACATCGGCACCGCGAAGTTGACCCCGGCCGAGCGGGAGGGCGTGCCGCACCACCTGCTCGACATCTGGCCGGTGACCGAGCCGGCCAGCGTCGCCGAGTACCAGCGGCTGGCCCGGGCGGCGGTCGACGACATCCTGGCCCGGGGCCGGGTGCCGCTGCTGGTGGGTGGCTCCGGGCTGTACGTGCGGGCGGTGCTGGAGCAGTTCGAGTTCCCCGGCACCGACCCCGCCGTACGGGAACGGCTGGAGGCGGAGTTGGCCGCGGCCGGCCCCGCCCCGCTGCACGCCCGGCTCGCCCAGGCCGACCCGGTCGCGGCGGCCGGCATCCTGCCCGGCAACGGCCGGCGGATCGTCCGCGCCCTGGAGGTGATCGAGCTGACCGGTGCGCCGTTCACCGCCTCACTGCCCGAGCCGAGGCCGTACTACCCGGCCGTGCAGGTCGGCGTCGACCTGGACACCGCGCTGCTCGATGAGCGGATCGCGCTGCGGGTGGACCGGATGTGGGCCGACGGCCTGGTCGCCGAGACCCGGGAGTTGGTCGGGCACGGCCTGCCCGAGGGCCGGACGGCCAGCCGGGCGCTCGGCTACCAGCAGGTGCTGCGCTTCCTCGCGGGGGAGCTGACCGAGGCCGAGGCGCACGACGAGACGATCCGGGCCACCCGGCGCTTCGTCCGGCGGCAGCGGTCCTGGTTCCGGCGCGATCCGCGGGTGCACTGGCTGGACTCGGCATCGCCGGAGCTGGTCGAGACTGCGCTGCGACTGGTCGCCGACCATCGGGGATGATGGGACCGTGGAGTTCACCAAGGGCCACGGCACCGGCAACGACTTCGTCATCCTGCCCGACCCGGACGGCGCGCTCGACCTGACGCCCGAGCTGGTCGCGGCGCTCTGCGACCGGCGCCGGGGCGTCGGCGGGGACGGCGTGCTGCGGGTGGTGCGGGCGGCCAAGCACCCCGACGGGGCCGCCCTCGCCGGCGAGGCCGAGTGGTTCATGGACTACTGGAACGCCGACGGCTCGGTCGCCGAGATGTGCGGCAACGGCGCCCGGGTCTTCGTCCGCTACCTGCTGGCGACCGGGCTGGCCGCGCCGTCCGGCGCGGCGCTGCCGGTGGCCACCCGGGCCGGCGTGGTGCGGGCGCGGGTGGCGGGCGAGGCCATCGCCGTGGAGATGCGCCGCCCCCGGCTGTACGCCAGCGCCACCGCCACCCTGGGCGGGCTCACCCTGCCCGGCGCGGCGGTGGACGTCGGCAACCCGCACCTGGTCTGCGCGCTGCCCGCCGGGCTGGAGCTGACCTCGCTGGACCTGACCCGGGCCCCGGATTTCGACGCGGCGGTCTTCCCGGCCGGGGTGAACGTCGAGTTCACCGCCCCCGGCGACCCCGTGCCGGGCACCGACGGGCACGTGCTGATGCGGGTGTACGAGCGGGGCTCGGCCGAGACGCTCTCCTGCGGCACGGGTGCCTGCGCGGTGGCGGCGGTCGCCCTGCGCGACGCCGGGCGGGACACCGGCACGGTCACCGTCGACGTTCCGGGCGGACGCCTCACGGTTCGGATGACCGACGACTCGTGCTGGTTGTCCGGCCCGGCGGTCCTGGTCGCCGCCGGCGAGCTGACCCCGAGCGACCTGCTGACCTGAGCCGGCCGTCCCGGTCGACGCGTCGCGGGGGCCGGTTCGGGTGCGTTTCTGGTCGCCAGCGCGACGAGAAACGCACCCGGAGCCGGTCAGGGGGTGGCGCTGGCGTTGGCGGCGATCTCCGGCAGGTCGGCCGGGCCGGGGTCGGCGGCCGGGGCCGGGGTGGTCTTCGGGTTCTGGGCGGCGGCGCGGACGGCGGCGGCGACCGCCGGGGCCACCCGGGAGTCGAAGACGCTCGGCACGATCACCGTCGGGTTGATCTTTTCCTCGCCCACCACGTCCGCGATGGCGCGGGCCGCGGCGATCGCCATCTCCTCGGTGAACTCCTCGGCGTGCGCGTCCAGCATGCCCCGGAAGACGCCCGGGAAGGCGAGCACGTTGTTGATCTGGTTCGGCTGGTCGGAGCGGCCGGTGGCGACCACCGCGGCGTGCTTGCGCGCCTCCCGCGGGTCCACCTCCGGGTCCGGGTTGGCCAGCGCGAAGACGATCGAGTCCTTGGCCATGGTGGCGATGTCGTCGCCGGTGAGCAGGTTCGGCGCGCTGACCCCGATGAAGACGTCCGCGCCGGCGATCGCGCCGGGCAGGTCGCCGGCGTAGTTCTCCTTGTTGGTGTGCTCCGCCAGCCACTGCCAGGCCGGGTTGAGGTCGGGCAGCCCGCGGTGCAGGGCGCCCTGCCGGTCGTACGCGATGATGTCGCCCACGCCCTGGCGCAGCAGCAGCTTCATGATCGCGGTGCCGGCCGCGCCGGCGCCGGAGACCACGACCCGGACGTCCGCGAGCCGCTTGCCCACCACGCGCAGCGCGTTGGTCAGCGCGGCCAGCACGCAGATCGCGGTGCCGTGCTGGTCGTCGTGGAAGACCGGGATGTCCAGCAGTTCGCGCAGCCGCGCCTCGATCTCGAAGCAGCGCGGCGCGGCGATGTCCTCCAGGTTGATCCCGCCGTACGCGGGCGCGATCGCCTTGACGATCGCGACGATCTCGTCGGTGTCCTGGGTGTCGAGCACCACCGGCCAGGCGTCCACCCCGCCGAAGCGCTTGAACAGCGCCGCCTTGCCCTCCATCACCGGCAGCGACGCGGCCGGCCCGAGGTTGCCCAGGCCGAGCACGGCCGAGCCGTCGCTGACCACGGCCACCGTGTTGCGCTTGATGGTCAGCCGACGGGCGTCGGCCGGGTTCTCGGCGATGGCCATGCAGACCCGGGCCACCCCCGGGGTGTACGCGCGGGACAGCTCGTCGCGGTTCCGCAGCGCGACCTTCGAGCTGACCTCGATCTTGCCGCCGAGGTGCAGCAGGAAGGTCCGGTCGGAGACCTTGCGGACGTCCACGCCGTCCAGGGCGGTGAGCGCGTCGACCACCTGGTCGGCGTGGCTGGCGTCGGCGGTGTCGCAGGTGAGGTCGACGATCACGCTGGTCGGATCGGAGTCGACCACGTCCAGCGCGGTGACGATCGCGCCGGCCTCGCCCACCGCGGTGGTCAGCCGGCCGATGGAGGAGGCGTCCGCGGTCACCGCGATCCGGATCGTGATCGAGAATCCCGCACTAGGAAGTCGGGTGATGGCCACGGATAATCCCTCCGTCAACACTGAGCGGTTCGCCCCGCATTTCTACCCGCCCGCCCAGGTCGCCCGGCATCCGGCCCCGTTATTCGGGGCGTACGCCACGGGCATATAGCAGGTGCGTTGGGCGTTGACACATGTCAGGATTGCTCGGTACAGGACCGATTCCCTCGGTACCTGACAAAACGGACAGGAGACGCGGTTTGCGAGACCAGGAGACCTACGTTCCCTTCGAGGACGACGAGCTCGAGGCAACCACCGGTGAGTTCGAGCTGTCGGAGCGGCAGGCGTTGCGGCGGGTCCCCGGCCTCTCGACCGAGCTCACCGACATCACCGAGGTCGAGTACCGCCAGCTGCGGCTGGAGCGGGTCGTCCTGGTGGGGGTCTGGACCGAGGGCACCCAGGACGACGCCGAGAACAGCCTCACCGAGCTGGCGGCGCTGGCCGAGACGGCCGGCTCGCAGGTGCTCGAGGGGCTGATCCAGCGACGCAACCGGCCGGACCCGGCCACCTACGTCGGCCGGGGCAAGGTCGAGGACCTGGGCGCGATGGTGCTCGCCACCGGCGCCGACACGGTGATCTGCGACGGTGAACTCTCCCCGTCTCAGCTGCGCAACCTGGAGCAGCGCACCAAGGTCAAGGTGGTCGACCGGACCGCGCTGATCCTCGACATCTTTGCCCAGCACGCCAAGAGCGCGGAAGGTAAGGCGCAGGTCGAGCTGGCCCAGCTCGAATACCTGCTCCCGCGGCTGCGCGGTTGGGGCGAGACGCTCTCCCGGCAGACCGGTGGTAGCGGTCGCGGCGGCGGCGCCGGCGGCGGCGTGGGCCTGCGCGGTCCCGGTGAGACCAAGCTGGAGACCGACCGGCGCCGGATCCGGCACCGCATCGCGCGGCTGCGCCGCGAGATCAAGGGCATGAAGACGGTACGCCAGACCAAGCGCGCCCGCCGTTCCCGCAACGCGGTCCCCGCGGTGGCTATCGCCGGCTACACCAACGCCGGCAAGTCCAGCCTGCTCAACCGGCTGACCGGCGCGGGGGTGCTGGTGGAGAACGCGCTCTTCGCCACGCTGGACCCGACCACCCGCAAGGCCACCACCTCCGACGGGCGGCTCTACACCCTGTCGGACACGGTCGGCTTCGTCCGGCACCTGCCGCACCAGATCGTCGAGGCGTTCCGCTCGACGCTCGAGGAGGTCGGCGACTCCGACCTGGTGGTGCACGTGGTGGATGGCACCCACCCGGACCCGGAGGAGCAGGTTCGGGCGGTCCGCGAGGTGCTCGCCGAGGTGGGCGCGGACCGGCTGCCGGAGCTGGTGGTGGTCAACAAGGTCGACGCGGCCGACGAGGAGACGCTGCTGCGGCTCAAGCGGCTCTGGCCCGACGCGGTCTTCGTCTCCGCGCGCAGCGGGCGCGGGGTCGACGGGCTGCGCGAGGCGATCGAGGAGCGGCTGCCCCGCCCGGCGGTGGAGGTGCACGCGGTGCTCCCGTACGACCGCGGTGACCTGGTGGCCCGGCTGCACCGGCAGGGCGAGGTGCTGAGCACCTCTCACCTCCCGGAGGGGACGCTGCTGCACGTGCGGGTGGGCGAGGCGCTCGCCGCCGAGCTGGCCCCGTTCCGCGCGGGTGACCGGCTCACCGCGGAGGAGCGGGTGGGCGTCGGCCGCTGAGGCGTCCGGCGTAACACCCCCGACCAACGGGACGTGCGACACTGGGCTCCATGCGGCACGTTCTCTCCTCGGTCACGGTTGCGCTCGGTCTGCTGGGCGCAACCGTGGCGCCTGCCGGGGTCGCCCTGGCGGGTCCCGCCGCGGCCCCCGTGCAGGCCGCGGCCCCCGGCAAGAAGAAGTGCACCATCGACGACGAGCGGCTGCGCGAGCTGTCCGGCCTGGTCGCCACCAGGACGGGCTACGTCGTGATCAACGACGGCACCGACATCCCGAGCCGCAAGCGGGTCTTCTACCTCGACACCAAGTGCGAGATCTCGAAGGAGCCGGTCCAGTACTCGGGTGCCGGGCCTCTCGACACCGAGGACCTCGCGCTCTCGCCGGACCGCAAGGCCCTCTGGATCGCGGACACCGGGGACAACATCACCAGCAAGACCCGCCGGGAGCGGGTCGCGGTCTGGACCATGCCGGTCGGCGGGTCGAAGCAGCCGGTGCTGCACCGGCTGGCGTACCCGGAGAAGAAGCCGCACGACGCCGAGGCGCTGCTCATCGGCAACGATGGCAAGCCACTGATCATCACCAAGGAACTCTCCGGCAAGTCGGAGATCTTCACCCCGACGGCCGCGCTGAAGGCGTCCGGTGACACCGAGGCCGTGCCGATGCGCAAGGTCGGCGAGGTCACGCTTCCCAAGACCACCACGGACAACAAGTTGGGCGCGACCGGCCGGCTCCTGGTCACCGGCGCGGCCCGGTCGCCCGACGGCACGAAGGTGGTCCTGCGGACGTACGCGGACGCCTTCGAGTTCACCGTGACCGGCGGTGACATCGTCGGCGCGCTGACCAAGGGCACGCCGCGGGTCACCCCGCTGACCGACCCGTTCGGCGAGGCGATCTCCTACACCGCGGACGGCAAGTCCTTCGTCACGGTCTCCGACGGTGGTCAGCTGGCCCCGGAGGACCCGATCGAGATCCTCAGCTACGTCCCGTCGACCAAGGGCGTCGAAGCGTTGCCCGCCGCCGGCGAGGTGGCCAAGCCGGCCGCGGAGAAGTCCTGGGTCGAGGGGCTGACCCTGGACGAGATCACGTACCTGATCGCGGCCGTCGGTGCGCTGGGCGCCCTGCTGGTCGGTGCCGGCATCTTCGGCATCCTCCGGTCCCGGCGTCGGCCCGCGCCGGACGCGGACGGACCGGATCGGGACGAACCGCCGCACGGTGGCTTCGACGCCCCCGCCGCCGAGGGCGGGTTGCGCGGTGGCGTGTACGGCGGCGGGCCGGCCAGCGGCGGCTTCGGCGGCGGTCCGGTGAACGGCGCGCCTGGGCGTCCCGGCGCGCCCGCCGGTGGCGGCGTGTACGGCGGTGGCCGTCCCCAGGGCGGCGGTCGTCCGCAGGGCGGGGTCTACGGCGGCGGTGGCGGTCGCCCGCAGGGCGGCGGAGTCTACGGCGGTGGTGGCGCACCGGGCGGCGCCCCGCACGGCGGCGCGTACGGCGGTGGCCGTGCCGAGCCGCCCCGGCGCGAGCCGGACTACCGGGAGCCGCGCGGCGGCCGACGCAGCGGTTACGACGACGGGCGGGGCCAGTACGGGCAGGTCTCCGGCGGCCGCGAGTACCGGGGCGACCGTTACTGACCGCACCACCCACCGGGTGACCGCCGCGCGGCGGTCACCCGGGCCAGGTGTCAGCTCCGGCGCCGCGCTCAGATCCGGCGCAGCACGGCCACGACGCGACCCATGATGGTGGCGTCGTCACCGGGGATCGGATCGAAGGCCGGGTTCTGCGGCATCAGCCAGACGTGCCCGTCGCGACGCCGGTAGGTCTTCACGGTCGCCTCGCCGTCGAGCATGGCGGCCACGATGTCGCCGGCCTCGGCGGTCGGCTGCTGCCGGACCACCACCCAGTCGCCGTCGCAGATCGCCGCGTCGAGCATCGAGTCGCCCTTGACCTGGAGCATGAAGACCTCGCCCTCACCGACCAGCTCGCGGGGCAGCGGGAAGATGTCCTCCACCGCCTGCTCGGCGAGGATCGGGCCACCGGCGGCGATCCGGCCCAGCATCGGCACGTACGCCGGGGTGGGCCGCTGCGCGCGGCTCAGCTCGTCGTCGGCGTCGGCGGGGGCGCGGACGTCGACCGCCCGGGGGCGGTTCGGGTCGCGGCGCAGGAAGCCCTTCTTCTCCAGCTCCTTGAGCTGGTAGGCGACGCTGGACGGGGAGACCAGGCCGACCGCCTCGCCGATCTCGCGCACGCTCGGCGGATAGCCGTGGCGCTCCACCCAGGTGCGGATGAACTCCAGGATCCGGCGCTGCCGGGCGGTCAGGTCGATGGTGGTGGGGTCGGGAAAGCTGCTGACCACCTGGGTGACCGGGCGCACGGCGGGCTGGCCCGTCCGGCTGCGCGCGGCGCGGGGCCGTCGGGTCGCCGGCGGACCCGCCCCGTCGATCGGCTGCGGGTTCTTCTGCCGGCTGGCCCGGTCCTCGGTCACGTCCGTCCCTCCCTGGTCGGCGCTGGGTGCCTTGGCGGCTCGTGGTGCGCGCGGATGGTGGTGCTGCCGACCGGTCGCGGCGACACGCCGTGCCCGGTCGTTGTTGACCGTATAGGTGAGATCGGCCATTTTCAAACATCTGTACGACGTCTTGTCGGCGTGTCGGAGCAGTTTCCTAGATTTCCGAACGCCTGTTCTGATAAATGATACGTCGACTTCGAACGCGTGTTCGATGAAGCGGTGGTGCGTGACCGTGGCCGGTGTTGGCCGTTGGGACCCTCGGCGGCCCACGGGTGAGGTGGGGTGGGTGAGTGATGCTGATGACGCGCCGGACACGCCGGCCAACTTGACCTCGCTTGGGCGACGACATACGGTCGACCCCTAGATGTAGTAGTCACACGGGCGTAAGTTGCCTACAGGTTGGGTTCGGCTACCGACCGCACTCCCGTACCGCCGACCCGGCGGCGGCCATCGAACGATGGGCGTCGTCGTGCCGACGCGTGCCCGGACGTGCGTCGGTGCGGCCCCACGATCGACGAAGGAGGTCGGGCGAATGCGGTGTCCGTACTGCCGGCACGCCGACTCCCGGGTCGTCGACTCGCGGGAGGCCGACGACGGCCAGCTCATCCGGCGGCGGCGGTCCTGCCCGGAGTGCGGCAAGCGGTTCACCACCGTCGAGGAGGCGGTGCTCGCGGTGGTCAAGCGCAGCGGGGTGACCGAGCCGTTCAGCCGCACGAAGATCATCGGCGGGGTGCGCAAGGCGTGCCAGGGCCGGCCGGTCGACGACGACTCGATCGCGCTGCTGGCGCAGAAGGTCGAGGAGACCGTCCGGGCCAAGGGGGCCGCCGAGATCCCGAGCAACGAAGTGGGGCTGGCCATCCTGGGGCCGCTGCGCGACCTCGACGAGGTGGCGTACATGCGGTTCGCCAGCGTCTACCGGTCCTTCGACTCGCTCGCCGACTTCGAGCGCGAGATCGAGACGCTGCGCGCCGCCGCACGGGCCCGGGAGGGCGCCGGGGCCGACGCGGTGGAGGCCGCCGGCCGTACCAGTTGAGTTTTCGGATTTCTGACAGTGACGAACGCGCGGCGGGTGGCCGCGCAGACGAGGGGGCGGATGAGATGGCGGGGGACGGCGTGACAGCAAGCAAGTCGCGGACCCGGGCCGGCGCGACGGCCGGGCTCAAGCTCGAGCGGGTGTGGACGACCGAGGGGGTCCACCCGTACGACGAGGTGGCGTGGGAGCGCCGCGACGTCGTGATGACGAACTGGCGGGACGGCTCGATCAACTTCGAGCAGCGCGGGGTGGAGTTCCCCGAGTCCTGGAGCGTCAACGCGGCCAACATCGTGACCACCAAGTACTTCCGGGGCGCGGTGGGGACCCCGGAGCGGGAGTGGTCGCTCAAGCAGCTCATCGACCGGGTGGTCACCAGCTACCGCAAGGCCGGCGAGGAGCACGGCTACTTCGCCACCCCGGCCGACGCGGAGATCTTCGCGCATGAGCTGACCTGGATGCTGCTGCACCAGGTGTTCAGCTTCAACTCGCCGGTCTGGTTCAACGTGGGCACGCCGTCGCCGCAGCAGGTCAGCGCCTGCTTCATCCTGAGCGTCGACGACTCCATGGACTCGATCCTGGACTGGTACAAGGAGGAGGGGCTGATCTTCAAGGGCGGCTCCGGCTCCGGCGTCAACCTGTCCCGGATCCGCTCCTCCCGCGAGCTGCTCTCCTCCGGCGGCAACGCCTCCGGCCCGGTCAGCTTCATGCGCGGCGCGGACGCCTCCGCCGGCACCATCAAGTCCGGTGGCGCCACCCGGCGCGCGGCCAAGATGGTCATCCTCGACGTGGACCACCCGGACATCCAGGAGTTCGTGGTCACCAAGGCGCGCGAGGAGGACAAGATCCGCGCGCTGCGGGACGCCGGGTTCGACATGGACCTGGGCGGCGCCGACATCGTCAGCGTGCAGTACCAGAACGCCAACAACTCGGTCCGGGTCTCCGACGAGTTCATGACGGCGGTGGAGAACGACGGCGGGTTCGACCTGCGCGGCCGGCTCGACGGGCAGACCATCGAGACGATCGACGCCAAGAAGCTGTTCCGCGCCATCTCCCAGGCCGCCTGGGAGTGCGCCGACCCCGGCCTGCAGTACGACGACACCATCAACGACTGGCACACCTGCCCGGAGACCGGGCGGATCACCGCGTCGAACCCGTGCTCGGAGTACCTGCACCTGGACAACTCCTCGTGCAATCTGGCCTCGCTGAACCTGATGAAGTTCCTCCGCGCCGACGGTGGCTTCGAGGTGGAGAAGTTCGTCAAGTCGGTCGAGTTCGTCATCACCGCGATGGACATCTCGATCTGCTTCGCCGACTTCCCGACCGAGAAGATCGGCGAGACCAGCCGCGCCTACCGGCAGCTCGGCATCGGCTACGCCAACCTCGGTGCCCTGCTGATGGCGTCGGGCCTGCCGTACGACTCGGAGCAGGGCCGTTCGGTCGCCGCGGCGATCACCTCGCTGATGACCGGCACCGCGTACCGTCGCTCGGCCGAGCTGGCCGGCGTCGTCGGTCCGTACGACGGCTACGCCCGCAACGCGGAGCCGCACAAGCGGGTCATGCGCAAGCACGCGGCCGCCAACGACGAGATCAAGCCGGCCGGCACCGTGGCCACCGCCATCGTCCGTGAGGCGACCAAGCAGTGGACCCAGGGCAACAAGATCGGTGACAAGTTCGGCTGGCGCAACTCGCAGGCCAGCGTCCTCGCGCCGACCGGCACCATCGGCTTCATGATGGACTGCGACACCACCGGCGTGGAGCCGGACCTGGCGCTGGTCAAGTTCAAGAAGCTGGTTGGCGGCGGCTCGATGCAGATCGTCAACCAGACCGTTCCGCGCGCCCTGCGCAGCCTCGGCTACCCCGAGGAGCAGGTCGAGGCGATCGTCGAGCACATCGCCGACCACGGCCACGTGGTGGACGCCCCCGGGCTCAAGCCGGAGCACTACCCGGTCTTCGACTGCGCGATGGGCGAGCGGACCATCGCGCCGATGGGTCACGTGCGGATGATGGCGGCGATCCAGCCGTTCGTCTCCGGCGCCATCTCCAAGACGGTCAACATGCCGGAGGCGGCCACCGTCGAGGACGTCGAGAAGATCTACTTCGAGGGCTGGAAGCTCGGCCTCAAGGCGCTGGCGATCTACCGGGACAACTGCAAGGTCGGCCAGCCGCTCTCGGTGGCCAAGTCCAACAAGGCCACCGAGCCGGCGGCCGTCGAGGCCGCCCCGGCCGCGCCGGTGGTGGAGAAGGTCATCGAGTACCGGCCGGTGCGCAAGCGGCTGCCGAAGAAGCGCCCGTCGGAGACGGTCTCCTTCTCCGTCGGCGGTGCCGAGGGCTACCTCACCGCGTCGTCGTACCCGGACGACGGCCTCGGCGAGGTCTTCCTCAAGATGTCGAAGCAGGGCTCGACCCTGGCCGGCGTGATGGACGCCTTCTCGGTGGCCATCTCCATCGGTCTCCAGTACGGCGTCCCGCTGGAGACGTACGTCAGCAAGTTCACCAACATGCGCTTCGAGCCGGCCGGCATGACCGACGACCCGGACGTGCGGATGGCGGCCTCGGTGATGGACTACATCTTCCGTCGCCTGGCCCTGGACTTCCTGCCGTACGAGCGCCGCGCGGAGCTGGGCATCTTCACCGCCAAGGAGCGGGCTGCCCAGCTGCGGGCCGAGGCGGAGGCGGAGGCGAGCGGTGCGGACCTCACCGCGATGGCCGCCTCCGCCCCGGTCGAAACGCCCGCCGCCGAGCCGAAGACCGGCCCGGTCGCCCAGCCGGCGCAGGAGGTGGCGGAGGTCGCCGCCGCCAAGCCGGCGCCGACCGTGGGTTCCAGCACCGAGCTGCTGGAGGCCGTGCTCGGCAAGGCCGCGGACGCGCCGCTCTGCTTCACCTGCGGTACGAAGATGCGGCCGGCCGGTAGCTGCTACGTCTGCGAGGGCTGCGGCTCCACCAGCGGCTGCAGCTGACCTACGCCGACAGCAGCGAGCCCCGGGCGTTCCTGCGCCCGGGGCTCGCTGCTGTGCTGGCGGCTGCCGTTACGTCGGCTGCCGCAGTCGCTTCACCGCATGAACGGAGGCAACGGCTTCCTTGCCGCCGCAGGTTGAACTGCGGTGTCTCGGCGGCCAGTCGTCGAACGTCCGGTCAGCGGTCCTCGTCGCCGTCCGTGGGGCGGGGCGGGCGGTTGTGTCGGGCCCATTCGTCCACCTCGTCGGCGTCCCAGATGGTTGTTCCGATCAGGCGGGCGATGGGCTCGGGGAAGCCGGGCCGGCGGGTGATCTGTAGAACCCGCTGCCGCGACACGCCGAACAGGGCGGCCAACTCGCCAGGCCCGTACAAGCGCGGTCGCTTCACAGCCTGAAGCTAGGCATGGTCGCCCCTTTACCTTCGTCACTTACAGATTGACAACCCGTAAGAGCGTGGTGTGTGGTGGAGCAAGGCGCCGCCCAGGTCAAGGTGCTCTCCGACTGGCGGGGGACCAGCGAACCGGGTAGCCACCTCGGAGGTTGAATGAACCAGCGCCACGCTCCCTTGAGACCCATCTGGATCTGCACGGGCTGCGCCCACCCCTGGCCCTGCGAGCAGGCCCGAGCCGAGCTGCCGGCGGAATACGCGGGGGACCGCAGAAACCTCGCCATCGACCTCGCTGACCTGCTGGGCGAGGCGACCAGGGACCTGAGCCGCCTGTACCCGAGCCCTCCCGACCCAGTGGAGCTGTACGGCCGCTTCCTTGGCTGGGTACGCCGTCTGAGGGTGGAACGGCCAGACGGCTGATCACCATGCGCCCGGCCTGGTCGTCCAGCCACTCCGACGAGCGACCCGATCCGCAGTCGATGGCTTCGGCGATGCGGGCGGTGAGATCTCGGCGCCGTTGTCCAGCAGGTCCAGCGCCGCCCGGTACGCGTCCGCCGTCTCCCGCTGCCGCCCGAACCGGCGCAGCAGGCCGGCCTTGATCGCCGGCAGGTAGCGGTAGCCGCCCCAGTCGGCGGCGAGCTGGCCGCGGCGGGCGATGGGATCATGAGGCATGACGGTCGCCGAGGTCTACACCAGGTTCGCCGCCCGGGAGGCGCACGGCGTGTCGCCCGCGTACGAGCGGCTGGCGCTGGCGGTCGCGCGGGACGACGAGCTGCACGCCCTGCTCCGCGGGCTCCCGCCCGCCAAGCGGCAGCCGAACCTGTTGTTCGCCGTCGTCCGGTTGCTCGGCGGCCCCGTCGAGGACCCGGCCGCGTTCCATGACTACGCGGTGGCGAACTGGCCGGCGATCGCGGCGGAGATGCGCAGCCGGGCCACGCAGACGAACGAGGCCGGGCGGTGTGCCGTACTGCTGCCGGTGCTCGCCGCGCTACCGCAGCCACTCGCGCTGCTGGAGGTCGGGGCGTCCGCCGGGCTGTGCCTCTACCCCGACCGGTACGCCTACCGCTACGGCGACCACCAGGTTGGTTCCGGGGAACCGGTCCTCGATTGCGTGGCGACCGGCGTGGCGCCGCCGACCCGTCTACCCGAGGTGGTGTGGCGGGCCGGGCTGGACCTGAACCCGCTCGACGTGACCGACCCCGCGGACCTGGCCTGGCTCGATGCCCTCATCTGGCCGGAGCACACGCACCGCCGGGCCCGACTGCGGGCCGCGGCGGCCGTCGCCGCGGCCGAGCCGCCGCTGCTGGTCCGCGGCGACCTGGTGGACGACCTGCCGGCGCTGGCCGCGCGGGCGCCGGCCGGCGCCACCCTGGTGGTGTTCCACACCTCCGTGCTCTACCAGGTCCCGGTGCCACGGCGGGAGGCCTTCGTCGAGGTGGTACGCGGTCTCCCAGGGCACTGGATCGCGAACGAGGCACCGGACGTGCTGCGCCACGACGCGCTGCCGGCCCCGCCGAGCGGGGCGTCGCACAACGTGCTCGCGCTGGACGGGGCGCCGCTCGCCTGGACCCGAGGGCACGGGCAGGCGCTCGGCTGGTTCGCGTGATGCGGGGGAGGGCTGCTTGCCCACCGCCGCCCGGACATGGTGCCTCCTAAAAGGACCTGCCCTGGTGGCGGTCTGACATCATGCCGGCATGGCCTGGCCACCGAAGCTGCCCCGGAAGTGGAATCCGGTCGTGGCGGTCGCGTTCAGCGCGCTCGTCGGCTGGGCCCTGCTCGTGGTGCTGATGAGCGACGCGTCGCTGGACCGGGCCGACAAGGCGGCCAGCGTCATCGGCATGCTGGTCGGCCTGGGCGCGCTCATGGTCGCGGTGGTCGAGCTGCCGAGGCGTGGTTCAGCCGGCGGCGGGACGGAGACCGAAGACCCGCGTCCGCCGTTGTTCAGGCGGCCCAGCGTGGTGGTGGCGCTGGCCACGATGGCCGTGGGCCTGCTCGTGGTCATCATCATCGGGCTCGCCGGTGGCGGCGGGTCGCCGGCGGCGGCCCCGACCACCCCCGTTCCCTCCGACACCGGCCTCGACGAGGCGGCGACGACCGGGCCGCCCGCGACGACCGGGACCACGGCGGCCCCGGCCGAGCCGTGCGCCTCCCAGGCCGCCGTCGCCGCGTCCCCGAGTCCGGGCCCGTCGGCCGAGCTGGTCCGCCACGACGGGACGCTCCTGCTGTCCAAGGGCTACTACGCCGACCTCGACTCGCTCTGCCCGGACTGGGACGTCACCGACGTGCTCGGGTCCAGACAGGACATCGGCAACGACGGCACCGGGCTGGTCCGCAGCCTCACCGCCGGCACCCAGATCGCCGTCGTGGAAAGCGACGCGCCGGCCACCTACGCGATGTGCTCGGCGAACACCGACTACGTCGCGGAGGCCCTGCGGTACGCGGATCTGCGGCCCGGATCCCGGTACTGCGTGCTGACCGACGCCGGCCGGCGCAGCCTGCTCACCGTCAAGCGGGTCCGCCGCAACGCCGTCCAGGTGCAGGTGCGGACGTGGGCGGAGAAGCGGCCCGGCGAGGAGACCAACTACGTGCCGTGGATCATCGGCGGCATCATCGTGCTGCTGCTGCTTGGTGGGGGAGCGAAGAAGGCCACCTCGGACGCGGCGTAGTCAGGCGTCGGTCGGGAAGTCGCGCATCCGGCGCAGCGGGGAGCAGACCACGAAGAGCGACGCGCTCCAGGTGCCGAGCACGCAGATCCACAGCGCCGGTCGCAGCCCCAGCTGGCTGCCGAGCGCGCCGCCGAGCAGCGCGCCGAGCGGGATCACCCCGAAACAGATCCACAGGAACGCGGCGTTGACCCGGCCGAGCAGCTCCGGCGGGGTGATCCGCTGCCGGTACGACATCGCCGCCACGTTGAACAGCACGGCGTTGGCGGAGAACGCGGCGAGGCCCACGCCGTAGAGCAGCACGCCCCATCCCGGCCGGGCCAGCGGCATCAGCGCGTAGAGCGGTCCGGGTGCGGCCATCGCCACCCAGATCACCCGGGCCGAGCCGATCCGGCGGGCCAGCCGGTTCGCCGTCGCCCCCGCCAGCAGCCCGCCGACGGCGCTGACCGAGAAGACGAGCCCGACCATCGGCGGCGAGGCGTGCAGCTCGCGCAGCATGAAGGTGACCTCGATCGAGCCGGTCGCCATCACGAAGAAGTTCGACGTGGTCGTACAGGCGAGGATCTTCAGCAGGATCGGCTGCCGGCGGACGAAGGCGAGCCCGCCGGTCAGGGCGGCGCGCAGCGGCACCCGGTCGGTGCCGGCCGCTCGCCCGGCCGGTGCCCCGCGGATCAGCAGCAGCGTCACCGCGCTGGCCGCGAAGGCGAGCGCGTTGCTCCAGAACGTCCGGGCCGCCCCGACCAGGCCGGCCAGCGCGCCGCCGAGGCTCGGCCCGATGAGCTCGGCGAAATCCTGGCTCATGGTGAGCTTCGCGTTGCCGTCCAGCAGGTGCTCGTCCGCCACCAGGCGGGGCAGCCAGCTCTTGTATGCCACGGTGAAGAACACGGTCAGCACCCCGCCGAGCCCCACGACGACGTACAGGAAGGGGAGGGTCAGCGCGCCGGCCAGCGCCGCCACCGGGACCGACAGCATCAGCGCCGCCCGTCCCAGGTCGCAGGCGATCATCAGCCGCCGCTGGTCGACCCGGTCGGCGACCATCCCGGCGGGCAGCGAGATGAGCAGGTACGGCAGCCAGGCCAGGAAGGTCAGCAGGGAGACCTGGAAGACGGTGGCGTCCAGGGTGGCCGCCGCCAGCAGCGGCACGGTCACACCGGAGATCCGGGTGCCGACCTCGCTGACCGTCTGGCCGCCCCAGAGCAGCAGGAAGTTCCGGCTGCGCCAGAGCGAGGGGCGGCGCAGGGGCGGCGCCTCCTGCGTCAGTTGCTGCGTCATTGCTCAAGCCGTCCGTCGGGGTGCGCGACCGGCTGGCCGCGCGCCCGGGCACCCTATCCGCGGCTCCCCGAGCCGGGCAGCCGATTTTCGGTTGGCCGGCCGCCACCGTGGCCGGTGATCATGCGGCCCGGTCCATGCCGGGGCGGCGGTGTGCGGACGCCGCCGCGCGCGTCGGCCCGCTAGGGTGTCCCGTCGTGACGGAACCGCACTGGATGATCGAGACCCGCGCCGCGTACGACACGGTCGCCGTCGACTACGCCCGGCTCATACCCGACGTGGAGGAGGGGACGCTGGACCGGGCGATGCTGGCCGCGTTCGCCGAGCAGGTCGGCGGAGCGGGTCCGGTGGTCGAGGTGGGCTGCGGCACCGGACGGATCACCGCCCACCTGCGCGACCTCGGACTGGACGTCTCCGGGATCGACCTGTCACCCGGCATGGTCGAGGTGGCCCGGCGGAACCACCCGGAGCTGCGCTTCGCGGTCGGCTCGATGACCGACCTGCCGCTGCCCGACGGCGCCCTCGCCGGTCTCGTCGCCTGGTATTCGATCATCCACGTGCCGCCGGCGCTGCTGCCCGGCGTGTTCGCCGAGTTCCACCGAGTGCTCGCCCCCGGTGGTCGGCTGCTGCTCGCCTTCAAGGCCGGCGACCGCCTGGTCCGGCTCGAGGAGGCGTACGGCCACACCGTCTCGTACGACGTGCACTGGCTGTCACCCGACCGGGTCGCCGAACAGCTCGCCGAGGCCGGGTTCGGGGTGCACGCCCGGCTGGACCGGGAGCGCGAGGGCCGGGACAAGGGGCCGCAGTCGCTGATGCTGGCGGTCCGGGCGGACAGGATCGACCGGTGAGCGTCGTCCTGTTCACCCTTGGCGGCACCATCGCGATGGCCGGGGCCGGGCCGACGGGCGTGGTCACCCGGCTGACCGGCGCCGAACTCGCCGCCGCCGTGCCCGGGCTGGCCGACCTCCCGCTTGACGTCCGGGACGTCCAGGCGGTGCCGAGCGCGGACCTGACGTACGCCCGGATCCTCGACCTGGTGGCGGTGGCCGGCGCGGCGGTGGCGGACGGGGCCACCGGGGTGGTGGTCACCCAGGGCACCGACACGCTGGAGGAGACCGTGTACCTGGCCGACCTGGTCTGGCCGCACGCCGCGCCGCTGGTCTTCACCGGCGCGATGCGCAACCCGACCCTGGCCGGCCCGGACGGCCCGGCGAACCTGCTCGCCGCCGTCCGGGTCGCCGCCGCGCCCGCCGCCCGCGACCTCGGCGTCCTGGTCGCCTTGAACGACGAGATCCACGCCGCCCGGTACGTCCGCAAGACCCACAGCACCAGTACGGCCACCTTCGCCTCGCCCAACGCCGGCCCGCTCGGTCACGTCATCGAGGGGAAGGTACGGCTGCTGACCCGGCCGGCGCGGCACGCCCCGCTGGCGTCGGTGGACCGGGACCGGCTGGCCGCCAACCGGGTGGCCCTGCACACGGTCACCCTCGACGACGACGTGGCGCTGCTTGACGGGCTGGCCCAGGGCCGGCAGGGGCTGGTGGTGGCGGGCTTCGGGGTCGGCCACGTGCCCCCGGCCTTCGCCCCGGCGCTCGGCGCGCTCGCCGACCGGATGCCGGTGGTGCTCACCTCGCGCACCGGCGCCGGGTCGGTGCTGCGCCACACGTACGGCGCGGTCGGCTCGGAGACCGACCTGCGGCGGCGCGGACTGGTCAACGGCGGGCTGCTCGACCCGTACAAGGCGAAGGTGCTGCTCCGGCTGCTGCTGGCCGGCGGCGCGGACCGCGCGGAGGTTGCCGCCGCCTTCGCCCGCCACGGCTGACCGGCGCGCCTGATTCACCTACGACATCAGCTCCACAGCGGGCCGGCGAGGTTCCTGACCCGCGCTCCGAGCCCCCGTCCACCGATCCGTCGGGGCGGGGGCTCCGTAGACTCGCCCGGTGACCGGAGAGCGACGACCGTTGGCGGACCGGCCGCTGACCGAGCCGCACCCGTCCCGGCTGTCGCCCGAGCACCCCGAACGGGCGCGCATCCTGGCCGCGCACGCCGCCGCGCTGGCCGCGGGGGAGGCCGGTTACCTCGATCCGGCGACCGGGCTCTTCGTGCTCAGCGCCGGCTTCCTGGCCCGGCGGGGCACCTGCTGTGGGCGAGGGTGCCGGCACTGTCCGTATGTGGACGATTGAGGGCTTCCGCCCGACCAGGGCAGCCCGTACGGTGTCCGACGGACAACCGGCGGGGACCCGCCGGCGAGGAGGGGTGGCGTGCACGGGCGGATCTGGCTCGCGGGCGCGGTCGTGGCGCTGACCGCCGGCTGCGCGGCGAAGGCCGAGCCGGTGGCGGTGCCCCCGGTGGAACCGGTGACGGTCGAGGTGGCGGCCGCCTCCTCCGGCGGCGCCTGCCGGCTGCTCGACTTCGCGGTCATCGCGAAGCACACCGGCGGCCGGTTCGACGTCGCGGCGGCCAGCGACCGGGGGGACACCCACACCTGCGTGGTCCGGGCCGAGCAGGCCATCCTGCCGGAGCTGACCCTCACGGTCACCGAGACGTCGATCGACAAGTCGACCTTCACCCTCGACGTCCTGCCCGACGGGGCGAAGAAGGTCACCAAACTCGGGCAGATCGCCTACCGCCGTACGCTGCCCAAGACCGCGAAGGCCGGGCCGGCGGCCGAGGTGGGCTGGCTCGCCGCCGACGGGCGGCTGGCCAGCCTGACCTGGACCTGCCCGCGCGCCAGCGACAAGGCGGCCGCCGAGGCGGCGGCCGGCAAGCTCGTCACGCTGGCGAAGACGGTGGACACCCGACGGATGTAGCCCGCCGGCGGACTCAGTGGGCGGCGACGAACACCCGTGAGGCCACCTCGCGGGGCAGCCGGATTCGGTCACCGGAGCGGTCGATCGACACGCCGTCGCGCTCCTGGGCCACCATCACCGTGGCGCCCGGGTCCACGCCCGCGGCGTGCAGCTGCCGGAGCACGTCCGCGTCGGTCTGCACGCTCTCACAGATCCGCCGGACCACGACCGGACCGGAGAGGCCGGGGAAGGCCAGGTTCCGCTCGCCCTCCGCGATGTCGGCGTGGGGCTGCTCGGTGCTGCCCAGCTCCTCCAGGCCCGGGATCGGGTTCCCGTACGGCGAGCGGGTCGGCCGGTTGAGCAGGTCGTAGACCCGCTTCTCGACCGCGTCGCTCATCACGTGCTCCCACCGGCAGGCCTCCTCGTGGGCCTCCTCGTAGGGCATCCCGATCACGTTGACCAGCAGCAGCTCGGCCAGCCGGTGCTTGCGCATCACCGAGACGGCGGAGCTGCGGCCCTGCGCGGTGAGCGCCAGGTGCCGGTCCCCCTCGACGGTGAGCAGGCCGTCGCGCTCCATCCGGGCGACGGTCTGGCTGACGGTGGGGCCGCTCTGCCGCAGCCGCTCCGCGATGCGGGCACGCAGCGGGGGCACCCCCTCCTCCTCCAGCTCGAGGATGGTGCGCAGGTACATCTCGGTCGTGTCGACCAGGTCATGCTTCACGTCAGCGGCCTCCCGGTGGTCGATGCTACCCCGGCACCCCGACTATCGGCCGCCGGCGAACCGCGAGGTCGCTGCCCGGATGGTGTTGACTGGACCGCATGTCCGGAACCGAGGAGCTGCTCGTCGAGGCCGACCGGCTCGCCGCCGAGCTCCACCGCGCCGATCCGCCCACCCTGCTCGACGTCCGCTGGCGGCTCGCCGGCCCGCCCGGCCGGGACGACTACGCCGCCGGCCACCTGCCCGGCGCCGTCTTCGTCGACCTGGACACCGAGCTGTGCGGCCGGCCCGGCGCCGCCGGCCGGCACCCGCTGCCCGACCCCGCCGCGCTCCAGTCCGCGCTGCGGGCCGCCGGCGTCCGCGCCGGCCACCCCGTCGTCGTGTACGACGGCGGTGACGGCATGGCCGCCGCCCGCGCCTGGTGGACGCTGCGCTGGGCCGGGCACCGCCCGGTACGCGTGCTGCACGGCGGCTTCCCGGCCTGGGTGGCCGCCGGCCTGCCCACCTCCACCGAGCCGCCCACCCCGACCCCGGGCGACGTCACCGTCGCACCCGGCGCGCTGCCGGTCCTCGACGCCGGCGAGGCCGCCCGCCTCGCCGCCGCCGACCCCGGGGTGCTGCTCGACGTGCGGGCCGCGCTCCGCTACCGGGGCGAGACCGAGCCGATCGACCCGGTCGCCGGGCACGTGCCCGGCGCGGTGAACCTCCCTGCCCCCGAGTACGTGGGCGACGGCCGCTTCCCCGCCGCCGAGGCGCTGCGCGAACGGTTCGCCGCGGCGGGCGTGACCGACGCGGCACCGGTCGGGGCGTACTGCGGATCCGGGGTGACCGCCGCCCAGGCGGTCCTCGCGCTGCACCTGGCCGGCCGGCCCGACGCCGCGCTCTACGTCGGCTCGTGGAGCAACTGGGTCGCCGACCCGGCCCGGCCGGTCGCCACCGGCGGGACACCCGGACGCTGAGCGGCGCGGTCGCCGGGGCCGCGTGCGACGATGGCCGCATGGCCGACGACACCGTGGTGGTGTGGGACGAGGCTCTCCTCGCCTACGACATGGGTGACCATCCCCTCGACCCGGTCCGGGTCGAGCTGACCATCGCGCTCGCCCGCGAGCTCGGCGTGCTGGACCGGCCCGGCGTCCGCCTGGTCAAGCCGGAGCCGGCCGACGACGCGCTGCTGACCCGGGTGCACGATCCCCGGTACCTGGACGCCGTCCGGGCGGCACCCCGCGATCCGCTCTTCGCCGGCTTCGGACTGGGCACGTCGGACAATCCGGTGTTCGAGGGCATGCACGAGTCCAGCGCGCTGATCGCCGGGGCCAGCGTGGCCGCGGCCGAGGCGGTGTGGCGCGGCGAGGCCCGCCGGGCGGTCAGCGTCGCCGGGGGCCTGCACCACGCGATGCCCGCCCGCGCCGCCGGTTTCTGCGTCTACAACGACCCGGCGGTGGCCATCGCCCGCCTGCTCGACCTCGGCGCGGAGCGGATCGCGTACGTGGACGTGGACGTGCACCACGGCGACGGCGTGCAGGAGATCTTCTACCGCGACCCGCGGGTGCTCACCGTCAGCCTGCACGAGACCCCGCTCGCTCTCTTTCCCGGCACCGGTTTCCCGGACGAGACCGGCGGGCCCGAGGCGGAGGGCAGCGCGGTCAACGTGCCGCTGCCGCCCGGGATCGGCGACGCGGGCTGGCTCCGCGCCTTCCACGCGATCGTGCCGTCGGTGCTGCGGGCGTTCCGGCCGCAGTTGCTGGTCACCCAGTGCGGGGCGGACGGCCACCGGTTGGACCCGCTGGCCGACCTGCACCTGTCCGTGGACGGTCAGCGGGCCACCTACCTGGCCCTGCGGGCGCTCGCCGACGAGCTCTGCGACGGCCGCTGGGTGGCCTTCGGCGGCGGCGGGTACGCGCTGGTCGAGGTGGTGCCCCGGGCCTGGACCCACCTGCTGGCCGTGGCCACCGGCGAGCCGGTCGACCCGGCCACGCTCACCCCGCCGGGCTGGCGGGAGCTGGCCGCCGCCCGGGGGCCGGGCCGGGAGGTGCCGCTGCGGATGACCGACGACGCCGACCCGTCGTACGAGCCGTGGCAGCCGACCGGCGAGCCGAACGCGGTGGACCGCGCCATCGCCGCCACCCGCCGCGCGGTCTTCCCGCTGCTCGGGCTCGACCCGCACGATCCGCGCGACTGAGCCGGCGGTGGGGGAGGACCGAGCGGTGACGACTGTCGAACAACCCGTGGACGTGCTGCTCAGCGACGGTACGACCGTCCAGCTGCGACAGATCCGCCCGGACGACGCCCCGGCGATCGTGGCCATGCACTCGCGCTTCTCCGAGCGCACCCGCTACCTGCGCTACTTCTCGCCGTACCCGCGCATCCCGGAGCGGGACCTGCAACGCTTCGTCGTCGTCGACCACCGCGACCGGGAGGCGTTCGTGGTGCTGGCCGGTGACCGGATCGTCGCCGTCGGCCGGTACGAGCGGCTCGGTCCCGGCTCCCCGGAAGCCGAGGTTGCCTTCGTGGTCGAGGACGCGTACCAGGGCCGGGGCATCGGCTCGGTGCTGCTGGAGCACCTGGCCGACACGGCCCGCCGGTACGGCATCGTGCACTTCGTCGCCGAGGTGTTGCCGGCCAACGGGGCGATGCTGCGGGTCTTCGCCGACTTCGGCTACCAGGTCCAGCGCCAGTACGCCGACGGCGTGGTGCACCTGAGCTTCCCGATCGCCCCCACCGAGGCCACCCTCGAGGTGCAGCGCGGCCGGGAGCACCGCACCGAGGCCCGCTCGATCGCCCGACTGCTCGCCCCGCGCGGCATCGCCGTCTACGGGGCCAGCGCCACCGGGCAGGGGGTCGGCGCGGCGGTGCTCGGGCACCTGCGCGACGGCGGCTTCCTCGGGACGATCGTGCCGGTGCACCCGACCGCCGCCACCGTGGCCGGGCTGCCCGCGTACCCGTCGGCGGCCGACGCCGGGCTCGACGTCGACCTGGCGGTCGTCGCGGTGGCCCCGGAGGCGGCGACCGAGGTGGTCGCCGACGCGGCGAAGGCCGGCGCGCACGGCCTGGTGGTCATCTCGGCCGGGTTCGCCGAGGCCGGCCCGGAGGGGGCGGCGGCCCAGCGGGCCCTGGTCCGCGCCGCCCACCTGGCCGGCATGCGGGTGGTCGGCCCGAACTGCCTCGGCGTGGCCAACACCGATCCGGCGGTACGCCTCAACGCCACCCTCGCCCCGGTGCTGCCCGCCGCCGGCCGGGTCGGCATCTTCAGCCAGTCCGGCGCGTTCGGGGTGGCGCTGCTCGCCGAGGCGTCCCGGCGCGGGCTCGGCCTGTCCAGCTTCGTCTCGGCCGGCAACCGCGCCGACGTCTCCGGCAACGACCTGCTCCAGTACTGGCAGGACGACCCGGGCACCGACGTGATCACGCTCTACCTGGAGACCTTCGGCAACCCGCGCAAGTTCGCCCGGCTGGCCCGCCGCATCGGCCGGGGCAAGCCGGTGGTGGCGCTCGCCTCGCTGGCCCGCCCGCCCGGCGTCGGCGACGCGCCGGCCCTGGACACCGCGGCGGTCAGCGCCCTGTTCGCCCAGTCCGGGGTGATCCGGGTGGACACGGTCGCCGAGCTGCTCGACGTCGGCGTGCTGCTGGCCCACCAGCCGCTGCCGGCCGGCCGCCGGGTCGCCGTGGTGAGCAACTCCTCCGCGCTGACCGGCCTGGCCGCCACCGCCTGCGCCGGCCAGGGCCTCACCGTCGCCGACGGTTACCCCCGCGACGTCGGCCCCCGGGCCGGCGCCGCCGAGTACGCCGCCGCGCTCGCCGCCTCCGCCGCCGACGCCGGCGTGGACGCGGTGGTGGCCGTGTTCGCCCCGCCGCTGCCCGGGCAGCTCGCCGACCCGGAGGCCGACTTCACCGCCGCCCTGCCCGACGCGCTGGCCGCCGGCAAGCCGGTGGTGGCGACCTTCCTGGCCGGCCGGGTGCCCGCCGGGGTGCCGGCGTACCCGAGCGTGGAGGAGGCGGTCCGCGCCCTGGCCCGGGTCACCGACTACGCCGACTGGCTGCGCCGCCCGCCCGGCGTGCCACCCGAGCTGGACCGGGTCGACCCGGCCGCCGGGCAGGCCGCGCTGCGCCCGGAGACGGCCGATCCGGCGGCGCTGCTGGCGGCGTACGGGATCGACGTGGTGGAGTCCGCGCCGGCGCGGACGGCCGACGAGGCGGCGGCGATGGCCGGGCGGCTCGGGTACCCGGTCGCGTTGAAGGCGGCCGCACCGGGCCTGCGGCACCGGCTCGACCTCGGCGCGGTCCGCCTGGACCTGGCCGACCCGGCCGCGCTGCGCCGGGCGTACGCGGAGTTGGCCCCGGTGTTCGGCGCGGACGTGCTGGTGCAACCGATGGTCCCGCCCGGGGTGGCCTGCGTGGTGGAGCTGCTGGAGGATCCGGCGTTCGGGCCAGTGGTCGGGTTCGGCCTCGGCGGCGTCGCCACCGAGCTGCTCGGCGACCGGGCCTGGCGGGCGGTGCCGCTGACCGACCGGGACGCCGCCGAGCTGGTCGACGAGCCGCGGGCCGCGCCGCTGCTGCGCGGCCACCGGGGCGCCGCGCCGGTGGACCGGGCCGCCCTGATCGAGCTGCTGCTGCGGGTCGGCCGGCTCGCCGACGAACAGCCCCGGGTCCGCTCGCTGACCCTCAACCCGGTGCTGGCCCGCCCGGACGGCATCTCGGTGCTGCACGCCGCCGTCCGGGTCGGCACCGCCACCGACCGCCCCGACACCGGCCCCCGCCGGCTCTGACGGTCGGCGTCAGCCGCGGCTGGAGATCTGCTGCACCCCCCAGGCGTTGCCGTCCGGGTCGGTGAAGAAGACGAACCCGACGTTGTCCAGCGGGTGCGGCACCGGGCGCGGATTGCGCCCCACCACCTGGATCTCGCTGACGTCGACACCCCGCTCGACCAGTTCGGCGCGGGCCTTCTCCAGGTCCGGCACCACCAGTTGGAGCCCCTTGAGCGACCCGGGCGGCATGTCCGGGACCGCTCCGGTGCCGATCACGATCGAACAGCCCGAGCCCGGGGGAGTGAGCTGCACGATCCGTACGTCGTCGCCGATCCGGGTGTCGTGGTCGACGGCGAAGCCGAGGCGGTCGGCGTAGAACTCCTTGGCCCGGTCCACGTCGGAGACCGGCACCACCACCACTTTCCAGGGTCCAGTTCATGCCTTCGCACCCTGCCCGACCGCAGCGGAGAGTCAAGGGCGCCACACGGCGAAGGCCCCGGCGAATCGCCGGGGCCTCCGATTCCGACCGCTCAGCAGGCGTACGCCTCCAGGCGGTTCGCCCGCTCCGGGGCGCGCAGCTTGAGCAGCGTCACCTTCTCGATCTGCCGGATCCGCTCTCGGGACAGGCCGAACTCCCGGCCCACCTCGTCGAGGGTACGCTGCCGGCCGTCGTCCAGGCCGAACCGGAGCCGGATCACCGCCTGCTCCCGCTGGGAGAGGGTGGCCAGCACGATCCGCACCTCGTTGCGCAGTTCGCCGTTGGCGGCGGCGTCGCCCGGCTCCTCCCGCGGGTCCACAGAGGCGACGAAGTCGCCGAGGGCGCTCTCCCCGTCGTCGCCGACCGCCTGGTCCAGGCTGACCGGCTCGCGGTCGTACGAGATCAGCTCGATCACCTGGAACTCGGGGACGCCCAGCGCGGCGGCCACCTCGGCGACGGTGGGCTCCCGGCCCAGCGAGACCGACAGTTCCCGGCGGGCCCGGACCATCCGGTTGACCTGCTCGACCATGTGCACCGGGATGCGGATGGTGCGGGCCTGGTCGGCCATGGCGCGGGTGATGGCCTGGCGGATCCACCAGGTGGCGTAGGTGGAGAACTTGTAGCCCTTGGTGTAGTCGAACTTCTCGACGGCGCGGATCAGGCCGAGGTTGCCTTCCTGGATCAGGTCCAGGAACGCCATGCCGCGACCCGTGTACCGCTTGGCGATGCTCACCACCAGCCGCAGGTTCGCCTCCAGCAGGTGGTCCTTAGCGGCGCGGCCCTCGGCCGCGATCAGCGCCAGGTCGGCCCGCAGCTCCGCGGACACCGGGGTGCAGGCGGTGAGCTTCTCCTCGGCGAAGAGGCCGGCCTCGATCCGCTTGCTGAGCTCGACCTCCTGCGCCGCAGTGAGCAGCTTGGTGCGGCCGATCCCGTTCAGGTACGCCCGGACCAGGTCCGTGGAGACGCCGCGCTCGTCGGTGGCGTCCAGGTCGGTCAGTGTGGCGTCCACGTCCGTCGGGGTACGGGTGCCGGGCTCGGCGTCGACGGTGGCAGCCGGGCGGGTCTGGTGCTCGATCATCTGCAGGGCCATCTCTGTCTCTCCCCGTGTCCTTGGTGCCGCGTACCGGCTTCCGCGCCGTGCCGGCGCGGTGGTGCCGGTGAGAAACAGCTTGGCGGTCGGGGCGTGAAACGGGAGTGAGGCGATCGGGGAACCGACAGCAATACCGACGGAACGTCGGGTGCCTGTTGCCCGCTGCGGTTACCGTGCCAGCGGCCGGCCACCTTGGCGCGGCAGCACAGGCGATCGGAGGACACGGTGGTCTTCAAGCGGCTCATGCAGGCGATGGGTGTCGGCGGTCCATCGGTGGAGACGGTGCTGACCAACCCGAACTGCCGGCCCGGCGGGCACCTGGAGGGCCGGATCCAGGTGGTGGGCGGCGACCACCCGGCGGACGTGTCCTATGTGGCCCTCGGCCTGGTCACCCGGGTCGAGGTGGAAGGCGGTGACTCCCAGTACGACGCCAACCAGGAGTTCGGCCGCCGTCAGGTCACCGGGTCGTTCCGGCTCGAGCCGGGCCAGCGGCACGACATCCCGTTCCGCTTCGACGTGCCGTGGGAGACGCCGCTGACCGACCTGTACGGCCAGCACCTGCACGGGATGACGATGGGGCTGCGGACCGAGCTGGAGGTGGCCCGGGCGGTCGACTCCACCGACCTGGACGCGGTGGCGGTGCACCCGCTGCCCACCCAGGAGCGGCTGCTGGAGGCGTTGCTGCGGCTGGGCTTCCGGTTCGCCCGGGCGGACGTCGAGCGGGGGCACATCTACGGCGTACGGCAGAGCCTGCCGTTCTACCAGGAGATCGAGTTCCACCCCGCCCCGCAGTATGCCCGGGCGATCAACCAGCTCGAGGTCACCTTCATCACCGATCCGCAGCAGGTGCAGGTGGTGCTGGAGATGGACAAGCGCGGCGGCCTCTTCACGGAGGGTCGCGACGCCTTCGGCCGCTTCACGGTCGACCACGCCACCGCCGACCGGACCGACTGGACCGCCCAGCTCGACGCCTGGCTGCGCCAGTCCCTCCACCGCCGAGGCCTCTTCTCCTGACCCCAACCCCCACCCCCTCAGCCGGCGGGGGTGGGCGGTCAGAGGTCGAGGAGGAGGGTGCGGGGGCCCACGTTGACGCTCTCGACGAGCATGTGGGTGCGGAAGCGGCCGGTCTCGACCTTGGCGCCGCGGGCGCGGAGTTCGTCGACCACCGCGGTCACCAGGGGTTCGGCCAGCTCGGCGGGGGCGGCGGCGGTCCAGCTGGGGCGTCTGCCCTTTCTCGCGTCGCCGTAGAGGGTGAACTGGCTGACCACCAGGATGGGGGCGCCGGTGTCGGCGGCGCTGCGCTCCTCGTCGAGGATGCGCAGCTCGTGGATCTTCCGCGCCATCGTGGCGGCGACCTGCGGGGTGTCGGGGTGGGTGACGCCGAGCAGGACCAGCAGGCCGTCGGAGATCGCCCCGACCACCTCGCCGTCGACGGTCACGCTGGCCCGGCTCACCGTCTGCACCACGGCACGCATCAGTCGGTCACCGGCTCGATGACGCCCCGCTCGACCAGGTGCGCCACGATCGGGCCGGCCGCCTCGGCCAGCTCGTCGGGGGCCACGTCGTGCGCGGCGGCCAGCAGGGCGAGCTGGTCGCGCAGGGACAGCCGGCCGTCCGCGCCGCCCACCAGGGCGAGCACCAGCGGGTCGATCTCCTCCGACCAGCGCAGCCCGTGCGGCATGGCGAGCACCTGCCGGTCCACCGCCCAGCCCTCGTCACCCATGGTGGCCTCCTGCCGGAGCTGAAGGCCCTCGGCGGCCCGGTAACGCTCGGCGAGCAGGGCGTCGGTGTCGCGTACCCGGAGCCAGTCCTGGCGGTCGAACCAGGCGGCGATCCGGTCGCCCAGCGGCGGCTCCACCCGCTGCCGCAGATCCTCCACCCGGACGACCGGCTCGTCGTGGCCGGCGCGGCGCAGCGAGACGATGCCGAAGCCGACCGCCTCCACCTTGTGCGCGTCGAACCAGTCCAGCCAGGTCGCCATCCGCTGCGGTTCTGCGGTCTCGCCCGCGTCGGTGAGCCACAGGTCGACGTACGCCATCGGGTCGGCCACCTCGCGCTGGATCACCCAGGCGTCCAGCCCGGTGCCGGCGAACCAGCCGGCCACCCGCTCGTCCCACTCCTCGCCGGTGACGTGCACCCAGTTGGCCAGGTACTGCATGGTGCCGCCCTCGGTGAGCAGCCGCGGCGCGGCGGCGGCCAGCTCGGCGCCGATCGCGTCGCCCACCCGGCCCGAATCCCGGTAGACGTGGGTGGTGGTGCCCGGCCCGACCACGAACGGCGGGTTGCTCACCACCAGGTCGAAGCGGCGCCCGGCGACCGGGGCGACCAGGTCGCCGCGGAGCAGCTCCCAGTCCTGGCCGTTGAGCGCGGCGTTGGTGGCGGCGAAGCGCAGCGCCCGCTCGGAGACGTCGGTCGCGGTCACCCGCCGGGCGTGGGTGGCCAGGTGCAGGGCCTGTACGCCCGAGCCGGTGCCCAGGTCCAGCGCGCTCTCCACGGGACGGCGGACGGTCGCGCCGAGCAGCGTCTGGGTGGCCCCGCCGATGCCCAGCACGTGTTCGGCGTGCAGCGGCCTGCCGGGCCGGGCGCTGGCCGGCAGGTCGGCGAGCACCCACCAGTCGTCCCCGTACGGCTCCAGGTCGACGCCGGCGCGCAGCCCGTCGCCGGACCGCTCGACCAGCCCGCCGGCGAGCGCCTCCTCGACGGAGAGCGGGGCGAGCGCGGCCGCCACCGCCGCCTCCGCCTCGGTCTGATCGCAGATGAACACCCGGATCAGGGTGGCGAGCGGGTCGCGCTCCTCGGTGGCGCGCAGCGCCGCCCGGAAGTCGTTGCGGGCCACCGCGCCGGTGGCCAGCGGGCCGAGCCGGGCGGCGATGCCGTTCGAGGTGAAGTCCGCCCCGGTCAGCGCGGTCCGCAGCGCCTCGACGCCGGCGGGGGAGAGCAGCATGTCAGCATCCACGTCGCCATCCTGCCTCGCGGCCGGCACGCATCGGCCGGCACCCGGGACATCGGGGCCGGGTCGGCCGACGTCTCGGGCGCCGGCCGGGTCGGACGGCCCGGTACCGGCGCGGACCGCGCCGGCGAGCCCACTCCGACCGTGCCGCCGCGCCGACTCGGGGAGTCGGCGCCGCCCGGGCCGGGTGGACGGGCAGGATGGGGGGCATGACGCTCTCCCTGCCCATCGACCCGGAGGCCAACCGGCTGCTGGAGCGCAGCCCACTGGCGCTGCTCCTCGGCATGGTGCTGGACCAGCAGGTGCCGATGGAGAAGGCGTTCTCCTCGCCGTACGTGCTGATCCAGCGGCTCGGTCACGAGCCGGACGCCCGCGAACTGGCCGGGTACGCCCCGGAGGCACTGGTCGCGCTCTTCGCCCAGCCGCCGGCCCTGCACCGCTTCCCCAAGGCGATGGCGGCCCGGGTGCAGGAGGTGTGCCGGGTGCTCGTCGACCGGTACGACGGCGACCCGGCCGGGCTCTGGGCGGACGTCGCCGACGGCCGGGAGTTGTTGCGCCGGGTCGGCGAGCTGCCCGGCTTCGGCAAGCAGAAGGCGCAGATCTTCGTGGCCCTGCTCGGCAAGCGGTACGACGTGCGGCCGGACGGTTGGCGGGAGGCCGCCGGCGGATACGGCGACGCGGACGCGTACCGGTCGGTGGCCGACGTGACCGACCCGGAGTCGCTGCGCCGGGTCCGCGAGTTCAAGCAGGCGGCCAAGGCGGAGGCGAAGGCCGCGAAGAGCTGACGCAACCGGCCGGTACCCCGGGTCGTTGAATTCCGCGACGGCGGCGACGGGGCGGGTGCGGGTGGACGAGCGGGGCGCGGCGCTGCTGCGCGGCGGCATCACCTCGCCCCGGGCCACGTTCCTGGAGCTCTTCTTCGACCTGGCCTTCGTCTTCGCGCTGACCCGGGTCTCCCAGCGGATGATCGACAACGTGTCCGTCCGCCGGGAGGACGTGCTGCGCGATTCGGCGGAGACCGCGGTGCTGTTTCTCGCGCTGTGGATGGTCTGGTCGCTGACCGCCTGGGTGACCAGCCGGTACGAACCGGAACGGACGGCGATCCAGGTGGTGGTGGCCGCCTCCATGTTCGCCAGCATGGTGATGGCGGTCGCGATGCCCCGGGCGTTCGCCGAACGGGCGGTCGCGTTCGCGGCGGGCTACGTGGCCGTCCAGGTCGGTCGCCCGCTCTTCCTCACCCTGGCCCTGCGCGGTCACCCGCGCCGGTCGGTCACCGTCCGCGTCCTGATCTGGTCCGCCATCGGCGCGGTGCCCTGGCTGCTCGGCGCGCTCGTGCCGGCGGCGCAGCGGGTGCTCTGGGTGATCGCCCTCGCCTGGGACTACGCCGGCCTGGCGCTGGGCTGGCCGCTGCCGGGCCGGGGGTCGGCACGGGCCGCCGGTTGGGCCGTGACCGGGGAGCATCTCGCCGAGCGCTACCAGCAGTTTTTCCTGATCGCGCTCGGCGAGACGATCCTGGTGATCGGGGTGACCTTCAGCGGCGGCCCCTTCTCGTCCGACCAGGCGCTGGCCTTCACCGTCTCGTTCATCATCACCGCGCTGCTCTGGCGGATCTACTTCCACCGGGCCGGGCACGTGCTGGCCGAGGCCATCCGCGCGGCGCGCTCACCGGGCGTGCTGGGCGAGTCGGCGAGCTGGACCCACCTGGCCATCGTGGCCGGGGTGCTGCTCACCGGCGTCGGCTACCAACTGGTGATCGCCCATCCGTACGGGCAGAGCCCGCTGGGCTGGATGGTGTTCGTGATGGGCGGGCCGGCGGTCTTCCTGGCCGCCCGGGCCCGCTTCGAGTACGAGATCTTCGGGCGGGTGTCCCGCAGCCGGCTCGCCGGGGTGGCGCTGCTGCTGGCGTCGGCCCCGGTGGCAATGCTGCTGCCGCCCGTGGGCGGGCTCACGCTGAGCGGGCTGGTGCTGGCCGGGATCGCGGTCGGCGACGCCGCCCGGGCGCGCGGACGGCCGTTGGAGCAGCCCGCGTCGCCGTTGTAGGGGGCAGGGTCGCCGCCGTCATTCCGGCTTGGCCGGGGCGGACGCCGGGGTCAGGCCGCGGTGGGGCGGGAGAGGGCGGCCAGCGCGCGGCGCACGTCGGCGAGGGAGACCGTCGCCGAGTCGTCCAGGTCGGCCAGGCCGGCCTCGATCCACTGTCGCATCAGGGTGGTCACCCCGATGCCGCGGGCGTCGGCGGCGGCCCGGACCCGCTCGTACGTCTCCAGCGGAAGGCGTACCGAGCGGCTGACCATCGGCACGTCGGTGTCGGGGGTGGGCAGCTCCGCCGGCTGGCTTTCGTCGATCAGCTCGGCCAGCGCGTCGTGGCCGCCGTGGAAACGCTTGGTCGCCTCGTTCCGGTCCATCGTGACCGCCTCCTCATCGGCGAGATCTCCGTACCGCCTCGTCGTAGCGCTTCGCCTCGACGTCGCTCAGCTCGCGCGCGGACAGGACGTCCCAGTCGTGGTCGGCGCCGTCGGCCTCGGCGAGCAGCACGGCGAGCCGTCGGCCCCGGTGGGACACCGCGTAGACGACCATCACGTCGTCGCCGAGGTGCCGGATGACCCGGCGCGTGCTGTGCAGGGCCTCCCAGACTTCCCCGGGCGTGACGTCGTAGACCCGCAGGTTGTCCAACGCCTCGTCAGTGAAGCTGAACCGGCTGCCCACGGCCGGAGCGTACCACGCGCGTAACACGCGCCGGGATGAGTCGATTTTCGCTGATCACGCGGCTCTGGTGACAGGATTGGGGCGTACCCCTCGAGGAGGTCCGTGGTGAAGCGTCAGGCGTACCAGCCGATCCTGATCACCGACGCCTCGCGCAGCCAGGACGACCAGCTCACCAGCCGGCAGAAGCGGTACGTGCTGATGATGGGCATCCGGGTGGCGTGCCTGGTGGTCGGAGCCGTCCTGGTCGTGGCGAAGGCACCCCTGCTCTGGCTGTGGCTGCCGCTGCTCGGTCTCGGGATGGTGCTCATCCCCTGGTTGGCGGTGCTGCTGGCCAACGACCGCCCGCCCAAGGAGGAGCATCGCCTGGCGAACAAGTTCCACCCCCGCCACCGCGACGACACCCCCCCAATGAGCCTCACGGCCAACGACCGCCCCCACAAGATCATCGACGTCGAACCCTGATCCCCGTCCCCGCGATCTTGCACTCTGTGCCCCGGCGAATCGCCCCAACCGGGACAAAGCTGGGGCACTAACTGCAAGATCGCGAGGAACTCAGGGGGTGGGGCGGGCGCCGACGGTGGCCACCGCGGTGGCGCCGAGGTCGGCTGCGCGGGCCAGCGCGGCACGCGGGTCGGCGCCGGCGAGCCAGGCGGTGAGCAGGCCGGCGGCGAAGGCGTCGCCGGCGCCGGTGACGTCGACGACGGCCACCCGGCGGGCCGGTGCCACGCCGACCGTGGCGTTTCGGTCCACCCAGACCGCGCCCGCCGCGCCCTGCTTGACCACCACCCGCCGGGCCGCCGCCGACAGTGCCCGTGCCTGCGCCGCCGGGTCCAGCCCGCCGGCCAGCACCGTCGCCTCGTCCGTGTTCACCAGCAGCAGGTCGACGTCGCGTACCCAGGTCAGGAACGCCGCCGCGCCGACCCGCCGCAGCGGCGCCGCGGAGGCCGCGTCGACGCTGGTGGTGAGCCCGCGCTCGCGGGCGGCGGCCAGCGCCCGCAGTCCCGCGCCGCGCGACGAGGCGTCCAGCAGGGTGTACGCGGACAGGTGCAGATGCCCGGCGTCGGGCGCCCCGGCCAGGGCCCGGTCGACGTGCGCGGCGCTGAGCCGCAGGTTGGCGCCGCGCTGGCTGACCATGGTGCGCTCGCCGTCGCCGGCCAGCACGATCACCGTGCCGGTCGGGTAGCCCTCGTGCCGCTCCACCACGCAGTCCACGCCGACCCGGGTCAGCTCGGCCACCCGGTCCCGGCCCGCCTCGTCGTCGCCGACCGCGCCGACCAGCGTGACGGCTGCCCCCTGGGCGGCGATCCAGGCGGCGGTGTTGGCCGCCTGCCCGCCGCCGCTGAAGCTGATCTCGGCGGCGGTGTCCGAACCGGTGGCGAGCGGCCCGGAGAGCACCGCCACCACGTCGGTGATCACGTCGCCGACGACGACGATGCGCGACCGGCTGTTCATGCCGCGGCGTCGGCGGGACGGCGGGCGGCGGCGACGGCGATCCGGGCGGCCAGGTCGGCGTTGCGCAGGATGATCCGCACGTTCACCGCCAGGCTGGCGCCCTGGGTGGCGGAGTGGAAATGGGCCAGCAGGAAGGGCGTCACCGCCTTGCCGGTCACCCCGTCGCGGGCCAGCATGGCCAGCCCGTCGGCGAGCGTGCGGTCGTGCAGCGCCGGGTCGAGCTGCTCGTCGACCGGCAGCGGGTTGGCCACGATCAGCCCGCCGTGGTGGACGCCCTGCTCCGCCCGGGCGGCCAGCACCGCGGCCACCTGCTCCGGCGAGTCCACCGACCAGTCCAGGTCGAAGCCGGCGTCGGTGAGGTAGAAGCCGGGGAAGCGGCGGGTGCGGTAGCCGACCACGCTGACGCCGAGGGTCTCCAGCCGCTCCAGGGTCGCGCCCACGTCGAGGATCGACTTGACCCCCGCGCAGACCACGGCGATCGGCGTCCGGGCCAGGGTGACCAGGTCGGCGGATTCGTCGAAGGTCTGCGCGGCCTCCCGGTGCACCCCGCCGAGGCCGCCGGTGGCGAAGACGCCGATCCCGGCGGCGGCGGCCACCGCGCTGGTCGCGGCCACCGTGGTGGCGCCGTCCGCGCCGGTGGCGGCGGCCACCGCCAGATCGCGTACGGAGAGCTTGCTCACGCCGTCGACGGTCGCCAGCCGGGTCAGTTGCGCGTCGTCCAGGCCCACCACCAGCTCACCGGCGACCATGCCGATGGTGGCCGGGACCGCGCCGGCCTCCCGTACCGCCTGCTCGATCTGCCGGGCCACCCGGAGATTGTCCGGCCGGGGGAGGCCGTGCGAGACGATGGTGCTCTCCAGGGCGACGACGGGCCGACCGTCGCGCAGGGCGTCGGCCACCTCGGTGCCGTAACGGATGTGAAAGTTGGTCACTTCGGTTACGTTACGGCCCGCTCGCGGTTGGGGCCCAGGTGGACCGGACCGGACCGACCTGCAAAACTGGAGCGTTGGAGGTGGAGACGTGAGTACAGAGGTTCTCGAGCGTCCCGAGCTGAAGGACGCCGACACCGGCCCGGAGATGTTCCACTACGTCCGCAAGGAGAAGATCGCGGAGAGTGCCGTGATGGGCACCTTCGTGGTGGCGCTCTGCGGCGAGACCTTTCCGGTGACCAAGGCCGCCAAGCCCGGCTCGCCGGTCTGCCCGAAGTGCAAGGAGATCTACGACTCGTACCGCGAGTGATCCCGGGTGGTCGTCCCGGCCGCCCACGTAACCTGCGGCGGTGACCACCTCCACCGCCCTGCTCTTCGCCGACCTGACCGGGGTGGCCGTCTTCGCCGCCTCGGGGGCCTCCGCGGCGGTCGCGAAGCGGCTGGACCTCTTCGGCGTGGTCTTCGTCGGCGTCGTCGCCGCACTCGGCGGCGGGATCTTCCGCGACCTGGTGATCGACGAGGTGCCGCCGCTGGCCTTCGCCGACTGGCGGTACGCGGTCACCGCGGCGGTCACCGCCGCCGCCGTCTTCCGGTTCCACCCGCAGCTCGCCCGGCTGCGCACCACCGTCCTGGTGCTGGACGCGGCGGGTCTGGCGCTGTTCACCGTCACCGGCACGCTCAAGGCGCTGGACGTCCACGTGCCGGCGGTCGGGGCCTGCATGATCGGCATGCTCACCGCGATCGGCGGCGGGCTCGGCCGGGACCTGCTCACCGGTGAGATCCCGGTGGTGCTGCGCCGCGAGATCTACGCGGTGGCGGCGCTCGCCGGGTCGATCGTGGTGGCCCTGCTCTCGACGTACGGGCATGCGACGACGGCACCGCTCACCGCGGCGGCCGTCTTCGTCTTCGCGCTGCGGCTGATCTCGCTGCGCCGGCGGTGGTCCGCCCCGGTGCCCGGGCGGGGGGTGCAGATGTGACCAGCGTGGCGTCGAGTGGGGCGGACGGGCCCCGCTGGTTATGCTGAGTCGGCCTTCGCGGCATCTTCTGCGCGGAGGCGTTTTCATGGGCGGCGGTACCGTGGCCCTCGGCCCGGGTCCGCCATCGGTGCGGTCGGAGAGGAGCCTTCGCGTGGCAGCCCGGACGCCGGCGCTCGAGACGTTCCCGCCCCTGCGTGCCTGGCAACGCAGGGCGCTGGTGGAGTACCTGCGCCGCCGGACCGAGGACTTCACCGCGGTCGCCACCCCGGGCGCCGGTAAGACGACCTTCGCCCTGCGGATCGCCGCCGAACTGCTCGCCGACGGCACCGTCGAGGCGGTCACCGTGGTCGCCCCGACCGAGCACCTGAAGACCCAGTGGGCCACCTCGGCCGCCCGGGTCGGCATCCAGCTCGATGCGGCGTTCCGCAACGCCGACCTGCACTCGTCCGCCGACTTCCACGGCGCGGTGGTCACGTACGCCCAGGTCGGCATGGCGCCACAGGTGCACCGGCGGCGCACCATGACCCGGCGGACCCTGGTCATCCTCGACGAGATCCACCACGCCGGCGACTCCCGATCCTGGGGCGACGGGGTCAAGGCCGCCTTCGAGCCCGCGGTCCGCCGGCTGATGCTCACCGGTACGCCGTTCCGCTCCGACGACAACCCGATCCCGTTCGTCAGCTACGAGCGGGGCGGCGACGGGCTGCTGCGCTCCCGCGCCGACTCGGTCTACGGCTACGCCGACGCGCTGCGCGACAACGTGGTCCGGCCGGTGCTCTTCCTGGCGTACTCCGGGGAGACCCGGTGGCGTACCAACGCCGGTGAGGAGCTGGCGGCCCGGCTGGGCGAGCCGATGACGCAGGACCTGGTCGCCCAGGCCTGGCGTACCGCGCTCGACCCGGCCGGCGACTGGATGCCGCAGGTGCTGCGGGCGGCCGACGCCCGGCTGACCGTGCTGCGCAACGCCGGGATGGCCGACGCGGGCGGCCTGATCATCGCCAGCGACCAGCAGACCGCCCGCTCGTACGCCAAGCTGATCGAGCAGTTGACCGGCGAGAAGGCCACGGTGGTGCTCTCCGACGACCAGGGCGCGTCCGCGCGGATCGCGACGTTCGCGGCGTCCGAGCAGCGCTGGCTGGTCGCGGTGCGGATGGTCTCCGAGGGTGTCGACATCCCCCGGCTGGCGGTCGGCGTCTACGCCACCAGCGCCAGCACCCCGCTCTACTTCGCCCAGGCCATCGGCCGGTTCGTCCGGGCCCGCCGGCCGGGGGAGACCGCCTCGGTCTTCCTGCCCAGCGTGCCGCACCTGCTCGGGCTGGCCAGCGAGATGGAGGCCGAGCGGGACCACGTGCTGGGCAAGCCGAAGGACTCCGACGGGTTCGACGACGACCTGCTGGAGCGGGCGCAGCGGGACGACCAGGCCAGCGGCGAGCTGGAGAAGCGCTTCGCGGCACTCTCCGCCACCGCCGAGCTGGACCAGGTGATCTTCGACGGGGCGTCGTTCGGGACCGCGGCCCAGGCCGGCACGCCGGAGGAGGAGGAGTACCTCGGCCTCCCCGGGCTGCTCACCGCGGACCAGGTCTCCCTGCTGCTCACCAGGCGCCAGGCCGAGCAGCTCGCCGCCCAGCGCCGGCGGTCGGCCACCCGGACCGCTGAGCCGGCCGCTGAGAGCCCCGCGGCGGCCCCGCCACCGATGAACGCCGCCCAGCGCCGGGTGGCCCTGCGGCGCCAGCTGAACGCCCTGGTGGCCGCCCGCCACCACCGCACCGGCCAGCCGCACGGCAAGATCCACGCCGAGCTGCGCCGCCTCTGCGGCGGCCCGCCGAGCGCCCAGGCCACCATCGAACAGCTCGAAGAGCGCATCGCCACCGTTCAGACCCTCTGACCCACACCCCACCGCCCGCCCCAGGGGTCAAGGGGCGGCGGGTTCACGCTCTCCGGGCGAGTGTGCGCAGCTTGGCGCGGGTGCGTGGGGTACACGAAAGCCGGCCGGAGGCTCCCCGTAGGGGCCTCCGGCCGGCTATGTCGTGGTTGTTCTATGCGGTTTCAGTTCGCCATCAGATCGGCGCCACGCCAGCTGAACTCGGGGTCCGTCGCGTACCGCACGGTGATCTTCACGAGATCCTCCGCGTACTTGTTCGCGTGGTGCCCACAGAACACCAGCTCGCTCCCACCCGCCAGAGTGATCCGGAGCTTGCCGGCAGCATTGCAGCGGTCGCACCGTTCATCGGCGGCTAGGGGAGCCACCGTCTCGGGCGGCGGCGTGAGGGTCGCGGTCATCGCCTTCCTCCTCTGGTCGTCACCGATGAACACTCTCTTCGGTCGTTGCTCACCTATCGTGCAACACCCTTCTCGGGCCCTGCCTTCCCTGTGTGCCCGCGGGGGACCGAGGTCACACCTGGCGTGGAGACAGTGTGCCGTGCACCAAGGGTGCCACGTCAACGATCACAAACAGGCAACCGACCGATCACCATCGAGTGTTGTACGGCTGGTGATCAAAGTGACACGTCTAGTTGACGGGAACGGGTCAGTCCAGGTAGTCGCGGAGCACCTGGGAGCGCGACGGGTGCCGCAACTTGGACATGGTCTTGGATTCGATCTGCCGGATGCGCTCCCGGGTCACGCCGTACACCTGGCCGATCTCGTCCAGGGTACGCGGCTGGCCGTCGGTCAGGCCGAAGCGCAGGCGTACCACGCCCGCCTCACGCTCGGAGAGCGTCTGCAGCACCTGCTGGAGCTGATCCTGCAGCAGCGAGAACGACACCGCGTCGACCGCGACCACGGCCTCCGAGTCCTCGATGAAGTCGCCGAGCTGGCTGTCGCCCTCGTCACCGATGGTCTGGTCGAGCGAGATGGGCTCCCGGGCGTACTGCTGGATCTCCAGCACCTTCTCCGGTGTGATGTCCATCTCCTTGGCCAGCTCCTCCGGGGTGGGCTCACGGCCCAGGTCCTGGAGCAGCTCGCGCTGGATCCGGCCAAGCTTGTTGATCACCTCGACCATGTGCACCGGGATGCGGATGGTGCGAGCCTGGTCGGCCATGGCGCGGGTGATGGCCTGGCGGATCCACCAGGTGGCGTAGGTGGAGAACTTGTAGCCCTTGGTGTAGTCGAACTTCTCGACGGCGCGGATCAGGCCGAGGTTGCCTTCCTGGATCAGGTCCAGGAACGCCATGCCGCGACCCGTGTACCGCTTGGCCAGCGAAACGACCAGTCGGAGGTTCGCCTCCAGCAGGTGGTTCTTGGCGCGCTCGCCGTCGCGGGAGATCCACAGCAGGTCGCGCTGCATGTCCCGGGTGAGCTTCTCCTCGCCCTCCTCGGCGGCGCGCAGCCGCTCGGCGGCGTACAGGCCGGCCTCGATCCGCTTGGCGAGCTCGACCTCCTGCTCGGCGTTGAGCAGCGGCACCTTGCCGATCTGCTTGAGGTACGCCCGCACGGAGTCGGCGGAGGCGGTCAGCTCGGCGTCCCGGCGCGCCTGCTTGAGCGCCTCGGACTCCTCGTCGTCCCACTCGAAGTCGTTGTCCGTGGCGGAGGCGGCGGCGTCGGTCTCGGCGGCCTGGGTCAGCTCGGCCGGCTCCTCGACCACCACGTCCTCGATCGCGGCGGCGAGCTCCTCCGGGTCGATGTCGCCCTCGGCGCCCTCGGCCTTGGTGCCGCCCTTGGCCGGCTTCACCGCGGCGGTCTTCGCGGCCACGGTCGCCTTGGTGGCCCGGGTCGTCTTGGTGGCCTTGGACGGCGCGGCGGCTCCCTCGGCGGTGGTGCCGGTGGCCTTGCGCGCGGTCGCCTTCCGCGGGGCGGGGGCCGGGGCCTCGTCGGCGGCGGGCGCCTGCTTCGGGGCGGGCGCGGCGGCCTTCTTGGTGGTCTTGGCGGTGGTGGCCCGGGACGCCGGCGTGGCCGAGCGGGCGGCGGCCACCCGACGGCGGGTGCTGGCGGAGCCGTCCACGACCACCGTCACGCCCGCCTCGGAGAGCGCGCGCAGGATCTTCTTGGCCTGGGCCGGGGTCACCTCAGCGGACTCGACAGTGCGCGCGAGCTGGGCCGACGTGAGCTGGCCGCCGGCGCTCTGCGCATGGGCGATCAGGGTGTCGGTGAGCGAGCGAACGTCGGCGCCGTTCTGGCGGGGTTCTGTCACGAATGACCTTCCGGAGGCGAAGAGCGAGCACGGCCGGGTCGTCCGGCACAGCACGGAACGCCGTGCCGGGCGATGTCGTTGAGGGACCCCCGTGTCCCGGGCCGGCCGGTCGCTGGCGGTCCGTGGCGCGTGGGCAGGGTGAATTGTAACGCCGTCTGCCGCGATCATCCCGCGCCGCACGGCGGACAGGTGACACGGACCGCCGATTGGGCGCAGATGTGGACTTTGTAAGGATGATACCCGCGCGCGACCCGGGAGTCCCGGGTCGTACGGGAAGGGGACCAATCATGATCCGCTCGGCGCCGCCGAAGCAGGAACTGCTGGAGATCGCTATCGACGTCGCCCGGGACGCGGCCGCCACCGCCCACCGGATGCGGGCCGAGGGGGTCTCGGTCGCGGCGACCAAGAGCACCGCCACCGACGTGGTCACCGCCGCCGACCGGGCGGTGGAGCGGCAGGTGCTGGATGCCCTGCGGCGGCTCCGCCCGGACGACGCGGTGCTCGGCGAGGAGTACGGCGCGGGGGAGACCGGGCCGGTCGACGCGGGCGGGGTGCGCTGGATCGTCGACCCGATCGACGGCACGGTGAACTACCTGTACGGGCTGCCGTACTGCGCGGTCTCGCTGGCCGCCGAGGTGGCCGGCACCGTGGTAGCCGGGGTGGTCCGCAACGTGGCCACCGGCGAGGAGTGGACCGCCACCGCGGGCGGCGGCGCCTGGCGGGACGGCGAGCGGCTGCGCTGCTCCACCGAGACGGACCTGGGCCAGGCGCTGGTCGCCACCGGGTTCGGCTACGACGCCGGCCGGCGGGCGCACCAGGCCCGGGTGGTCGCCGAACTGATCCCGCACATCCGGGACATCCGCCGGATGGGTGCCGCGGCGCTGGACCTCTGCCTGGCCGCCGAGGGCCGCGTGGACGCCTACTACGAGAAGGGACTGGCCGCCTGGGACCTGGCGGCCGGCGGGCTGGTCGCCAGCGAGGCGGGGCTGCGGGTGACCGGGTTGAACGGCCGACCCGCCGGCCCCGACCTGGTCATCGCCGCGCCGCCGGCGCTGTTCATGCCGCTGCACACCCGGCTCGCCGCCCTGGACGCCTCCGGCGGCCCCTGACCGTCCCTGATCCGGCTGGGCCCTCCACCGCTCTGGCAGGCCCCCTGGCCGGGGGGGCCGAGGCGGACAGGGAACGGCGCCCGGCCCTGGGCCGGGCGCCGAGGGTGCGGCTTCGTGCCGGTGGGGGCGCCGCGCTGGTCGGGGTGAGTGCGGTGGGGCTACTTGTCGTCGACCGGCATCGGGCAGGAGCCGGGGGGTGCCTCCGGGGAGCCCAGGTCGCCGAGGGACTGGTTGACCTCGGTGGTGGTGGCCAGCTGCTGGAAGCCGTTGCCCAGGACCACGTCGACCGTGTCGTCCTTGCGCTTCGCGTCGTACTCCTGCTTGGCGTTGTTCAGGAAGTAGGCCCGCAGCAGGTGAGCGGAGCCGACGCCCTTCGGCCCGAAGCGCAGCACCGCGACGTCGTCGACCCGCTTCTTCGCGTCGTCCACCTTCTTGACCTGGAACTTCCGGTAGCGGAAGTCGTCCGCCACGCTGCCGGCCAGGCCCGTCTCGTCGGTGGCGTTGTAGACGTTGACCTTCACGTCCTTCGGCTCGCGCAGGGTGACGTCGGCCAGCGGCCAGCCGTCGGGGCAGCTCTCCGCGGAGGCCACCCCGCCCTGGCTGTCGCGTACCACGGCGACGACGACGAAGACCAGCGCGACGACCGCCAGCAGACCGACGACAACGAGTGCCCGCACTCGCGCAAAACTCATCAGGGCGCTCCCCGGACATATGGGTGGCGGCGGCCGTTGGCGGTCGGGCCGCCCCGCCGGCCGTCGAGTACGCCGCTGAGGTTAACGGTTGTCCGGCCGTCGCGTGGAAACAGTCCGACATGCCGGCGCGCCACCCGGGAACCGGGTACTACTACCCCTATCTTCGTGTCGCCTGAGTCACATTGGGAACAACTTCGGGCGCAAGGGCGTACATCTCTCCCGCGAGGGCGGTATACATGCCTCGCCCAAAGGGGGGGTAAGGTTCCGCGCTTCGCCGGGGGAGTTTCCCTGGCGGACTCGGCGCACCGGTCGTCGGGTCGGGTGACCGACACAGATGGTGGCCGGCCAGCGGAACCGAAACAGCGTCGTCCGGCGTTACAACCGGAAGCGACCATATCGATATTGGAGAGTGAAACCGATGGCCACCGACTACGACGCCCCGCGTCGCGACGAGGTCGACCTCGGCGAGGACAGCCTCGAGGAGCTCAAGGCCCGGCGGGTCGACTCACAGTCGGGCGCCGTGGACGTCGACGAGGCCGAGGTGGCCGAGAGCTTCGAGTTGCCCGGCGCCGATCTGGCCGACGAGGAGCTCACGGTCAAGGTTCTGCCGATGCAACAGGACGAGTTCCGGTGCGCTCGCTGCTTCCTGGTCCACCACCGCAGCCAGCTGGCGGTCGAGCGCAACGGCGAACTGATCTGCCGCGAGTGCGTCTGACCCCGACACGTGTCACCGGCGGCGGCCCTCTCGACGGGGCCGCCGCTGTTCGAGCCGCCGTGCGCCGGCGGCGGGAAGCTGCTTGACTCGGATCAGGCGGTTTCCAGCCGGCGGGGATGCGGGAGGTCGGACGGGTGAGCGAGCGCAGCGAACGGACCAGCGGGCCCGACGCCGACGGCACGGGTGTGCGTGCCGAGCGGGACCACGCGGCGGGGGGCGCCGGCCCACCGTCCACGCCGGCTGACGCGGCCGCCACGGCGGGCGGCGACGCCGACCAGCTGGGCGCGACCGTCGCGGCGCTCACCGCGGACGACCTCGCGCCCGCCCGGCGGCGGCAGCTGCTGACCCGTCTGGTCGGGCAGGCGCGTGCCCGGGGGCTCGGCGACCTGTTCAAGCCGAAGGCCGCGGTCCGCTGGATGGCGGACACCGTCGCCGAGGTCGCGCCGCACGTGCCGATCCGTGACCTGGCCACTCTGCGCCGGCATTTTCCCGGCCTCGACGACGAGGAACTGGCCGACCGGCTGGTCCGCAACGCCGCCCGGGCCACCGCCGGGGTGGGCGCGGCCGGCGGCGGGGTCGCCGCCGTCGAGTGGGCGGTCACCCCGACGCTGCTCTCCGCGCCGGTGCTGCTCGCCGCCGAGACGGTCACCGTGGTGGCGATCGAACTGAAGTTGATCGGCGAACTGCACGAGGTGTACGGCATGGCGCTGCCCACCGGCGGCACCCAGCGTGCCGTGGCGCTGATGCACTCCTGGGCCAGCCAGCGGGGGATCAACCCGCTGATGCCCGGCGTCGGGGTGAGCGCGGTACTCGGCACCACCGCCCGCAAGGAGCTGCGGGACAGCCTGCTCAGGCGCTTCGGGCGCAACCTGACCACCCTCGGCCCGTTCCTCACCGGCGCGGCGGTGGCCAGCTACCTCAACCGGCGGTCCACCCGGAACCTGGCCGACCAGCTCCGCCGGGACCTGCGCCGCAAGGGGCGGGACCTGCCCGGCTCGCGGCCCGCGCTGCCCTGAGCCGCGCAGCCGGCTCAACCGGCGTCGCGGACCGCCATGATCGCCGCGGCCAGCTCGACCGGGCGCCGGGAGCTGACCACCCAGAACGGGGTCGGATCCGCCGGGTCGTCCAGCACCACCTGGACCGCGCCGCCCACCCAGGGCCGCTGCACCACGAAGGCGAGCGGGTCGGAGCCGACGCCGAGCACCTCGCGGCGACCGGCGGCGTCCAGCGGGATCGCGTCGGCGACGAAGCGCACCGGCAGGCGGGCGTCGTCCACCCGCAGCTCGCCGTCGACCACGGCGACCCGGATCCGGCCGAGCCACCACAGGGCGGCCACCGTCGCCGGCAGCAGCAGCGTGAACGGCACCCAGGACCGCCACCCGTCGGCGCCCAACCAGAGCTCGGCGGCGAACAGCCCGGTCAGGCCCAGCCCGGCCAGCCAGTACCACCAGGGCAGGCCGAGCCGCTCGGCGTACGCCGGGGAGACCGGCGGCGCCGGGGCCTTGGCGGGCGACGAGGATGGCGACAGGCTCACAGTCCGAGGGTACGGCGCACGACGGGGCCGCCACCCGGCAGGATGGCAGGGTCACCCCGCGAGGACCGGACGGAAGAGGAACACCGTGACAGACGTCGTACCCGTGCCCGTACGGCAGCTCGACCCGGACCTGCCGCTGCCGGCGTACGCCCATCCCGGCGACGCCGGCGCGGACCTGGTGGCCGCCGCGGACGTCGAGCTGCCGCCCGGCGGGCGGGCCCTGGTCCCCACCGGGGTGGCGCTCGCCCTCCCCGAGGGGTACGTGGGGCTGGTCCATCCCCGATCGGGGCTGGCGGCCAGGCTCGGCGTGACGGTGCTGAACGCGCCCGGTACGGTCGACGCCGGCTACCGGGGTGAGATCCTGGTCAACCTGATCAATCATGATCGGGACGTGCCCGCGAAGATCAGCCGTGGCGACCGGATTGCGCAGCTCGTCGTCCAGCGGGTGGCGCGGGCCGAATTCCAGCCGGTGGCGGAGCTGCCCGCGTCCCGGCGCGGCGCCGGTGGGCACGGCTCGACCGGCGGACACGCCGGGCTGGTCCCGGCCCCGGCCGGCGACGGCGGGCGGGAATCGCCGGAGCACGCGGGCGGGCGGACGGAAGAGGTGGCAGGGTGAGTGCGAACAGCGGAGGGTGGGCGCAGTGATCTTCTCCCGAAAGCGGGCCGGTGGCGCGCGGCACGCGCGTGACGAGCGGGCCGCCGAGGTCCTCGACTCCCAGGAGGTCGAGGAGAGCCCGGTGCCGTCCCGGGGTCCGTACGACGTCTCCGAGGCGCCGGACATGCCCCGGCTGGACCTGGGCAGCCTGCAGATCCCGGCGGTCCCCGAGGTCGAGGTCCGGGTGCAGGCCGACCCGCAGGGCGTGATCCAGCAGGTCGTGCTGGTGTACGGGGAGAACGCCCTCCAGCTCGGTGTCTTCGCGGCGCCCCGCTCCGAGGGCATCTGGGACGAGGTGCGCGAGGAGATCCGGCAGTCGCTGTTCAACGACGGCGCCGCCGCCCGCGAGGTCGAGGGGGAGTACGGCACCGAGCTGCACGCCCGGGTCCGCACCCCGGACGGCCTGACCGACCTGCGCTTCGTCGGCATCGACGGGCCGCGCTGGATGGTCCGCGGCGTGTACCAGGGCGCCGCCGCCACCGACCCGGACGCGGCCGGCCCGCTGGCGATCTGCCTGGACGGCCTGGTGGTCGACCGCGGGCAGGAGGCGAAGCCGGTGCGCGAGCCGCTGCCGCTGCGGCTGCCCCGCGAGATGGCCGAGCAGGCCAGCCAGGAGAACCCCGCGCCGGGCCAGCGCGAGGCCTGAGGCGTTCCACGCCGGGCCCGGACCCGTCGGCTCCCACCGACGGTGCCGGGCCCGGCGCGTGCCGGCCGCCGGTGCCGTACGCCGGGCAGGTGCCGCCGTGGACGCCGGGTCCGCCCGGCGGCCGGATCGGCGTACGCTGGCGGGACGGTTCCGGCATTCCGGGGCCGGGCCAGCGCCGGCGCGGACCGGCCAGCGTGGAGAGGTGACGCGGAGGTCATGACGACCGACGAGAGCCGGGTGTCGCTGCGGCGCATCCTGCAACGGCTCACCGCGAGCGAGGCCGAGATCGAGGCGCAGGAGCTGCGCCGGGAGAGCGCCGAGTCCGGCGGCACCCCGGCCCGGCAGTGCTGCCGGGGCCAGGTGGTCTCGGTCGCCGGGCGGCTCCGCACGGTGGTCTACACGCCCCGGACGAACCTGCCCACGCTGGAGGCGGACCTCTACGACGGCAGCGACGTGGTCACCCTGGTCTGGCTGGGTCGCCGGCACATCGCCGGCATCGAGCCGGGCCGGCACCTCACCGCCCGGGGCCGGGTGGCCGTACGGGACGACCGCAAGGTGATCTACAACCCGTACTACGAGCTGGAGTCGCCGAAGTGACGACCGGACAGCACCGGACCACCGAGCCGGAGACCGGGCCGCCGGGTGACGAGCGGCTGCCCAGCCTCGCCGAGCAGATGGCCGACCAGCTCGGCGGCTGGCGCGGCCTGGTCGAGTCGAGCATCCCCGTGGTGGTCTTCGTGCTCGCCAACGTGGTGGGCGAGCTGCGCCCCGCCGTGGTCGCGTCGGTGGCGGTGGCGCTGCTCATCGCCGGGCTGCGGCTGGCCCAGCGCCGGCCCGTCCGGCACGCGGTCAACGGGCTGTTCGGCATCGCGGTCGGCGCGGCCATCGCCTGGCGCACCGGCGAGGAGCGGGACTTCTACCTCCCCGGCATCTTCTACGGCATCGGCTACGGCCTCGCCCTGCTGGGCTCGGCGGCCGTCCGGCAGCCCCTGGTGGGCTGGATCTGGTCGGTGCTGGTCGCCAAGGGGCGTGCGGAGTGGCGGGACGACCCGCGCCTGGTGCGCACCTTCACCCAGCTCACCGTGCTCTGGGGCGTGGTGTGGCTGGCCAAGGTCGGCGTGCAGGCCGGGCTCTACCTGGCCCACCAGGACACCGCGCTGGGCGTGGCCCGGCTGGCGCTGGGCTACCCGCCGTACGCGCTGCTGCTGCTCATCACCGTCTGGGCGGTGCGCCGGGTGACCCGGGACACCGCCCCGGAGCCGCTGCCCGGCGCCTGAGCACCCCTGCCGGCCGTCCCCGAGGCGGCCGGCGGTGCGTGCCCGTCGGGTCTCAGCCCCCGCCGCGGGTGCGCTCGACGCTGTCCGGGCCGAGGATCACCGCGCGGACCTCGTCCTCCACCTGCGCGGTGCACACGAAGATCAGCTCGTCGCCCGCCTCGATCGGGTCGTCCGGGCTCGGCACCAGCACCCGCTTGCCGCGCAGGATCGCCACCAGGGCGGCGTCCCGGGGGATCGGCACCGCGTGGATCGGCTGGCCGACGTAGGGCGCGGTGGGCGGCAGGGTGATCTCGACCAGGTTCGCCTCGCCCTGCCGGAAGGTCATCAGCCGGACCAGGTCGCCGACGGTGACCGCCTCCTCGACCAGGGCGGCCATCACCCGCGGCTTGCTCACCGCGACGTCGACGCCCCACTGCTCGGTGAAGAGCCACTCGTTCTCGGCGCGGTTGACCCGGGCCACCACCCGGGGCACCGCGAACTCGGTCTTGGCCAGCAGCGAGACCACCAGATTGACCTTGTCGTCACCGGTGGCGGCGACCACCACGTCGCAGCCGGCGACGTTGGCCTCCTCCAGGCTGGCCAGCTCGCAGGCGTCGGCGAGCACCCAGTCGGCGGCCGGCACCCGGTCCGGGCGGAGCATCTTGGGCTGCCGCTCGATCAGCATCACCTGGTGGCCGTTGTCGATCAGCTCCTGGGCGATCGACCGGCCGACGTTGCCGGCGCCGGCGATGGCGATGCGCATGCTCACTGCCCTCCTTCCGGCGGCGTCGCCGCCGCCGACGTGACCGGGGCCATGATGTCGTCGGTGACCAGCATGAAGACCTGGTCACCCTCCTGCACCACGGTGGAGGCGGTGGGCAGCATGCCGATCCCGAACCGGATCAGGTACGCCACGCGGGCCCCGGCGGACTCCTCGAGCTGGCGCAGCGACCGGCCGATCCAGTACTTGTGCACCGGCACCTCGACGATCGACACCGTGCTGGTCGGGTCCCGGAAGATCTCCACGTTCCCCTCGGGGACCAGGTGCCGCAGCATCCGGTCGGCGGTCCACCGGACGGTGGCCACGGTGGGGATGCCGAGCCGCTCGTACACCTGGGCGCGGCGCTGGTCGTAGATGCGGGCGGCCACCCGGGACACGCCGAAGGTCTCCCGGGCCAGCCGGGCCGAGATGATGTTGGAGTTGTCGCCGCTGGAGACCGCCGCGAAGGCGTCCGCCCGTTCGATGCCGGCCTGCCGCAGCACCTCGCCGTCGAAGCCGGCCCCGGTCACGGTGATGCCGGCGAAGTCGGGGCCGAGGCGGCGGAAGGCGTCCGCGTCCTGGTCGATCACCGCCACCGAGTGCCCCCGGGACTCCAGGCTGTGGGCGAGGGTCGACCCGACCCGACCGCAGCCCATGATCACGACATGCACGGTGTCCGCTCCTCCCACGGTGCTCCCCGGTGGGCCCGTCGTCTGCGAGCCTGCCACGTCCCCGCCGCCGGCGGGGGACCGACCGTACCGCGCGGCTGCCCGTGCGGTTGATCAGGCACCCCAGACGAACGGCGCGGGGTGGTCGTACCCTTAGCGCTTGTGGCCAGTCCCACCTCGCTGCTGAAGCGACTCCTCGTCGGTCGACCGTTCCGGTCCGACCGGCTCCAGCACACCCTCCTGCCCAAGCGCATCGCGCTGCCGGTGTTCGCGTCCGACGCCCTGTCCAGCGTCGCGTACGCGCCCGACGAGATCCTGCTGACCCTCTCCATCGCCGGCGCATCGGCGTTCTTCTTCTCGCCGTGGATCGCGCTCGCGGTGGTCGTGGTGATGCTCACCGTGGTGGCGAGCTACCGGCAGAACGTGCACGCCTACCCCTCCGGCGGCGGCGACTACGAGGTGGCCACGGTCAACCTCGGGCCGCGCGCGGGCCTGGCGGTGGGCAGCGCGCTGCTGGTCGACTACGTGCTCACGGTGGCCGTGTCGGTTTCCTCGGGCGTGGCCAACCTCGGCTCGGTGGTGCCCTTCGTGGCCACCCACAAGGTGCTGATCGCGGTGTCCGCGGTGGTGGTGCTGACCGCGGTCAACCTGCGCGGCCTACGCGAGTCGGGGACCGCCTTCGCGATCCCCACCTACGGCTTCATCATCGTGATGGTCGGGATGATCCTCACCGGGCTGATCCGGATCTTCGTGCTCGGCCACGACCTGCGCGCCCCCAGCGCCGGGCTGGAGATCCAGGCCGAGCACAGCGTGGCCGGCTTCGCCCTGGTCTTCCTGCTGCTGCGCACCTTCTCCTCCGGCTGCGCCGCGCTCACCGGCGTGGAGGCCATCTCCAACGGGGTGCCGGCGTTCAAGGCGCCGAAGAGCCGCAACGCGGCCACCACCCTGCTGCTGCTCGGCACCATCGCGGTCAGCATGCTGGTCGGCATCATCTGGCTGTCCCAGCTCACCGGCCTCCAGTTCGTCGAGGACCCGTCGCAGATCGTCTCCGGGCCCGACGGGTACGTGCAGAAGACCGTCACCACCCAGCTCGGCGAGACGGTCTTCGGTTCCGGTTCGGCGCTGCTCTTCGTCGTCGCGGGAATGACCGCGCTGATCCTCTTCCTGGCCGCGAACACCGCCTTCAGCGGTTTCCCGGTGCTCGGCTCGATCCTGGCCCAGGACCGCTACCTGCCCCGACAGTTCCACACCCGGGGCGACCGGCTGGCCTTCTCCAACGGCATCGTCTTCCTCGCGGCCTTCGCGATCGTGCTGATCGTCGGCTTCCAGGCCGAGGTCACCCGGCTGATCCAGCTCTACATCGTCGGGGTGTTCGTCTCGTTCACCCTGTCGCAGGCCGGCATGATCCGGCACTGGAACCGGCACCTGCGGACCGAGCGGGACCCGGCGGAACGCGGCCGCATGATCCGCTCCCGGGCGATCAACGGGTTCGGCATGGCCATGACCGGCATCGTGCTGGTGATCGTGCTGATCACCAAGTTCGTGCTCGGCGCGTGGATCGCGATCGTCGCGATGGCGGTGATCTACCTGCTGATGCTGGCCATCCGCCGGCACTACGACCGGGTCGCCGCCGAGCTGGAGCCGACCGAGGCCCGCGGTGTGCTGCCCGCCCGCAACCACGCCATCGTGCTGGTCAGCAAGGTGCACCAGCCGACCCTGCGGGCCATCGCGTACGCCCGGGCGACCCGGCCGGACACGCTCACCGCGGTGACGGTGAACGTGGACGAGAAGGACACCCGCCAGCTCCAGGAGGAGTGGGAGCGGCGGGAGCTGCCCGTGCCGCTGACCGTGGTCGACTCGCCGTACCGGGAGATCACCCGGCCGATCCTCAACTTCGTGGCCTCCGTCCGCCGGGAGTCGCCGCGCGACGTGGTCACGGTCTTCATCCCCGAGTACGTGGTCGGCCGCTGGTGGGAGAACCTGCTGCACAACCAGAGCGCGCTGCGGCTCAAGGGGCGGCTGCTCTTCGAGCCGGGCGTGATGGTGACCAGCGTGCCGTGGCAGCTCGCCTCGACCGCCAGCAAGAACCTGGACCGGCTGGACGCCACGCTCAGCCGCGGCCCGGCGCGCGGGCCGCGGGTGGCCCCGCGCAGCACCCTGCCGCCGACCGTTCCGCCGGTGGTCCCCGCGCCGCCCGGCGAGTCCGGCCCGTCCGCGGGGAATCGCGCGTGACGGCCGGGGCCGGGCGCCGTGGCGTGGACGCCGACGCGGCGGCCGCGGAGCGGCGCGGGCTGGAGGAGGCCGAGCGGGTCGAGCTGACCGTCGACGCGGTCGCCCCGGGCGGGCACTGCGTGGCCCGGTTCGACGGCCAGGTGGTCTTCGTCCGGCACGCGCTGCCCGGCGAGCGGGTGGTGGCCGAGGTGACCGAGCTGCACCGGGGGTTCGCCCGGGCCGACGCGGTGGAGATCCTCGACGCCGCACCGGACCGGGTCGAGCCGCCCTGCCCGTACGCGAAGCCGGGCCGCTGCGGGGGCTGCGACCTCCAGCACGTGGCGCCGCAGGCGCAGCTCGACTGGAAGACCGCCGTGGTGCGCGAGCAGCTCACCCGGCTGGGTGGCCTCACCGAGGCCGAGATCGACGGGCTCGGCGTGCGGGTCGAGGCGCTGCCCGGCGGGTCGCTGGGCTGGCGGTCCCGGGTCCGGTACGCGGTCGACGCCGCCGGCCGGGCCGGGCTGCTCAAGCATCGCTCGCACGAGGTGGTGCCGATCGACCGCTGCCTGATCGCCCACCCGGCCATCCAGGAGCTGCCGGTGCTCGCCGCCAGCGGGGCGCGCTGGCCGGACGCGGACGCCGTCGAGACGGTCGCCTCCACCGGCGGCGACGTCAGCGTCGTGGCGATCGCCGAGGGGGTGCCGACTCCGGTCAGCGGACCGGCCGTGGTCCGCGAGGTGGCCGCCGGGCGGGACTGGTCGCTGCCCGCGTCCGGCTTCTGGCAGGTGCACCCGGCCGCGGCGGACACCCTGGTGGCGGCGGTCCTCGACCTGCTCGACCCGCAGCCCGGCGAGTCCGCCTGGGACCTGTACGGCGGCGCCGGGCTCTTCGCCGCGGCCCTCGCCTCTCGGGTCGGCGACGCCCGGGTCACCCTGGTCGAGTCGTCGGAGCAGGGCGTGAGCGCGGCCCGGGAGAACCTGGCCGACCTACCCCGGGTGGAGGTGGTGGCGGCCCGGGTAGAGACCGCGCTGGCCCGCCGCCGGGTCACCGGCCCGGTCGACCTGGTGGTGCTGGACCCGCCGCGCTCCGGCGCCGGCGCCCCGGTGGTGCGTGACGTGGTGGCCGCCCGTCCGCGCGCGGTGGCCTACGTGGCCTGCGATCCCGCCGCCTTCGCCCGGGACGTGCGTACCTTCACCGGCCTGGGCTGGCGGCTGGCCGCGCTGCGTGGCTTCGACCTGTTCCCGATGACCCAGCACGTGGAACTGGTCGGCCTGCTCCTGCCACCCCCCTCCCGCTAGCCTGGCCCGATGAAGATCGTCGGGCTGATGTCGGGGACGTCGTACGACGGGGTGGACGTGGCCGCGGCCGAGTTCAGCCGGGACGGGGACACGCTGCGGCTGCGGCCGCTCGGCACCGCCAGCCTCGACTACGACGACGGGCTGCGGGCCGAGATCGGCGCGCTGCTGCCGCCGGGCGGCACCACGATCGAGGCGGTCTGCCGGCTCGACAACCGGCTCGGCGAGGTCTTCGCCGAGGCGGCGGCGGTCGGCGTGGAGCTGGCCGGGGGTCGGGTCGACGCCGTGGTCTCCCCGGGGCAGACGGTTTTCCACTGGGTCGAGGCGGGTCGCGCCCGGGGCACCCTGCAACTCGGCGCGCCGGCCCGGGTGGCCGCCCGGGTGGGCGTACCGGTGCTGTCCGACCTGCGGTCGGCGGACATCGCGGCCGGCGGGCAGGGCGCGCCCCTGGTGCCGGCCTTCGACGCGCTGCTGCTCGACCCTGGTGGCCCCGACGGCGGCGGAGACGAGCAGCGCCGCAGCGGGCCTGCCGTCGGCCCGCGGGCCGCGCTCAACCTCGGCGGCATCGCCAACCTCACCGTGGTCGCGCCCGGGGCGCCCGTGCTCGGGTACGACGTCGGCCCGGCCAACGCGCTGCTGGACGCGGCCGCCCGCCGCTTCCTCGGCCGTCCCTGTGACCTCGACGGCGCCCGCGCGGCGGCCGGGCGGGTGCACCCCGAGCTGCTGGAACTGCTGCTCGCCGAGCCCTACTACGCCGCGCCACCGCCCAAGTCGACCGGCAAGGAGCTGTTCCACGCCGGTTATCTCGACGGCATGCTCGCCGCGCTCGGCGCCCCGGTGGCCGCCGACGACGTACTGGCCACGCTGACCGAGCTGACCGCCCGTGCGGTGGCGGCCGAGTGCGACCGGTTCGGGGTGACCGAGGTCGTCGCGGCCGGCGGAGGTGTGCGCAATCCCACACTCCGGGGTCGGCTCGCCGCCCTCGGGGACGGCCGCTGGCGGCTGCGCACCACCGATGAGCTGGGCGTTCCCGCGCAGGCCAAGGAGGCGTACGCGTTCGCCCTGCTCGGCTGGCTCTCCTGGCACGGCCTGCCCGGGGCGATCCCGTCGGTGACCGGGGCGCGGCGGGCCGCCGTGCTGGGTTCCTGGACCCCGGCCGGGCCGGCGCACGGCGTGGTTCCGCCGACGCCGCCGCGCCGGCTGGTGGTCACCGCCTGACCCACCAGGCGGGACTGAACCCGGCATACCGGTCCCCACCTGCGATGATCGCGGGCCGCGCTGCGAGTTGTCGGGTGGCCGATAGACTCTTCCGTCATGAGTGTTGAAGAGGGCACGGCCAACCACGGTCGACTGCTGGGCACCGTCCGTGGTCCGCAGGACGTGAAGCGGATGACCGCCGAGCAGCTGGACATCCTCGCCGCCGAGATCCGTGACTTCCTGATCGCCAAGGTCTCCCGCACCGGCGGGCACATCGGGCCCAACCTCGGTGTGGTAGAGATCACTCTGGCCATGCACCGGGTCTTCGACTCGCCCCGCGACCGGCTCCTGTTCGACACCGGCCACCAGGCCTACGTACACAAGATCGTCACCGGCCGGCAGGACGGCTTCGACAAGCTCCGCCAGCGCGGTGGCCTCTCCGGCTACCCCAGCCAGGCCGAGAGCGAGCACGATCTGATCGAGAACTCGCACGCCTCCACCGCCCTGTCGTACGCCGACGGGCTGGCCAAGGCGTACGCCCTGCGCGGCGAGCAGCGCAGCGTGGTCGCCATGGTCGGCGACGGCGCGCTGACCGGCGGCATGTGCTGGGAGGCGCTGAACAACATCGCCACCGCCGGCAACCCGCTGGTGATAGTGGTCAACGACAACGGCCGCTCGTACTCGCCGACCATCGGTGGTCTCGCCGACCACCTCTCCTCGCTGCGGCTCAACCCCGGCTACGAGAAGGTCCTCGACACCGTCAAGGACGCCCTCGGCTCCACCCCGCTGGTCGGCAGGCCGATGTACGAGGTGCTGCACGCGGTCAAGAAGGGCATCAAGGACGCGGTCGCCCCGCAGGCCATGTTCGAGGACCTCGGCATCAAGTACGTCGGCCCGGTCGACGGCCACGACATCACCGCGGTCGAGTCGGCGCTGCGCGCCGCGAAGAACTTCGGCGGCCCGGTGATCGTGCACGCGGTCACCCGCAAGGGCTACGGCTACCGCCCGGCCGAGGAGGACGAGGCGGACTGCCTGCACGGCCCGGGCGGTGCGTTCGACGTCGAGACCGGCCAGCTGGTCGCCGCGCCGTCAGTGAAGTGGACCCACGTCTTCGCCGACGAGCTGGTCAAGATCGCTGACGAGCGTCCCGACGTGGTGGGCATCACCGCCGCGATGGCCGAGCCGACCGGCATCGCCACCCTGGCCCGCAAGCACCAGCACCGGGTGTACGACGTCGGCATCGCCGAGCAGCACGCCGTCACCTCGGCGGCCGGCCTGGCGATGGGCGGCCTGCACCCGGTGGTGGCGGTCTACGCCACCTTCCTCAACCGCGCCTTCGACCAGGTCCTGCTGGACGTGGCGATGCACAAGCTGCCGGTGACCTTCGTGCTGGACCGGGCCGGCATCACCGGCCCGGACGGGCCCAGCCACTACGGCATCTGGGACATGTCGGTCTTCGGGGTGGTGCCGGGCCTGCGGATCGCCGCGCCCCGGGACGCCGGCAGCCTCCGCGAGGAGCTGCGTGAGGCGGTCGCCGTGGACGACGGCCCCACCATCGTCCGCTTCCCGACCGGCACCGTGGCCGCCGACCTGCCGGCCGTGCGCCGGGTCGGCACGGTCGACGTGCTCGCCGAGTCGGCGCGTACCGACGTGCTGCTGGTCGCCGTCGGCTCCTTCGGACAGCTGGGCATGGAGGTCGCCGCCCGGGTCGCCGAGCAGGGCTACGGGGTCACCGTGGTCGACCCGCGCTGGGTCCGCCCGGTCCCGGCCGAGCTGGTCGAACTGGCCGCCGGGCACCGGCTCGTGGTCAGCGTCGAGGACGGCGTCCGGGTCGGCGGCGTCGGCGCCGCCCTGGCCCAGGCGATGCGGGACGCCGACGTCCGGGTGCCGCTGCGCGACCTGGGCGTACCGGCCGACTGGCACCCGCACGGCACCCGCGCCCAGATCCTCGCCGATCTCGGCCTGACCGCGCAGGACGTGGCCCGGGACGTGACCGGCTGGATCTCCGGCCTGGACGACCAGTCCGGCGAGACGGTCCAGGCCGACGAGGCCGCCGCCAAGAACTGACGCCCCGCGCAGCGGGGTGACCCTGTTGGTCCGGGTCACCCCGCTGCCATCAAGGGATCAAGCCTGACCGCCCGGAGCGGGTGAGCCGGCCTCGAAGCCCACCACGGCAACGACGTCAGCGGCCGCCGACCGACCGGTACCAGGTCTTCTCGGTGCCGGCCAGGCTGAACGTCTGCTTCGTGGCCGGCTGCGGCAGCACCACCAGCCCCGGCCGGTCCACCAGCCGCATGGTGCCCGGCGGCGCCGCGAACGACGCGTCCCGGGTGGCCCGCCAGCTCAGCACCGCCAGCGACTGCCCCGGCACCGGCAGCAGGTACGCCTGGAGGGTGGTGGCCCGGTCGGCGGGGGAGACCACCGGGGGCCCGCCGTCGGCCGGGCGGTAGACCACCGCGGTCATCGTGCCGGTGGCGCTCTCCCAGGTCAGCTGCTCCAGCTCGGCCGGCTCGACGCCGGCGAGGGCGACCTCCCCGAGTGAGCGGACGGCGAGCCGCGCCATCGGCCAGGACTCGGGTGCGGAACGGGTCGCGTTCCGGTCGCCGATCCGGCGCGGGATGCTGCCGAACGGGCCCCGCTCGCCGGCCAGCACGCAGGTGTCCAGGCCGGTCAGGGCCCGCCGGCCGGAGCCGGTCTCGTCCCGGATCAGCGGGTACCGGGGGTCGGCGGTGGCCGTACCCAGATCGAGCAGGCGGTCCGCGGCCCGGCCGCGCGGCAGCGACCGGGTGGGCCGCAGCGTCGCGGTCAGCGCCACCGCCCGGCAGGCCGGCACGGCGACCGGCCCGGTGAGGCCGTCGGCGGTGGGCAGCGCCCGGCCGTCCGGGCCGAGCAGCCGCTCGACCCGGGCGGAGACGAGGTAGCGCCGGCCGTCCGGGACCTGGACCGGCAGCACGTCGGAGTAGACCAGGTAGCCGGGGTCGGTGTACTCGGTGGCGTGGCCGACCACGTAGCGGTCGCCCGCGCGGGTGAGCTGGAGCAGCCAGGAGGCGCCCTCGCCGGGCACGTCCGCGGCGACCAGGGCCAGCGGTGTCCCGCCCACCTCGCCGGACCAGAGGATGCCGGACGACGGCAGGTGCGCCCGGTCGTCGATCGGGGAGCGCCAGTCGCGGACCGCCGCGGTGACCGCCGCCGCCGCCGCCGCGTCGCCGGCCAGGCTGCCGCGCGCCGGCCAGACCGCGAGGGACCCGTCCAGGCTGTCGTAGCCGACCGGCAGGGTCGTCGCCCGCCGGTCGGCGACCGGGCCGCAGGCGGTCGCGGTCAGCAGCAGCGTGAGCAGTGCGATGGCCGTCGTGCCGCGCCGGCGGACTGAAGCCACCTGTACGCCCCCGATCGCGTCGCCGGTCGTGTTTTCGAAGCCACATGGTACGAGATGTCCGGTCGGTGTTCCGCGCCCGCCTCGCCCCGGTCCGGGCACCACTCAGGACGGTGCGGTGCGTTTCGTGCCGTTTACCCGCTCCGGTAGACTCCGCCGACTGTGACGTCTGCCGAGACCCGTGTCGACTCCCCACCGGACGCCGACGCCCCGACCGGCTCCCCGCGCGTCACCGACGCCGGCCGGATCAGCGACGCCGACCCCGACCGAGAGCCCGGCCGCCCGGCCGCGCGGCGGCGCTGGCGGTGGACGCCGCGCCGGCAGGACCTCGCGGTGCACGGCGCCTTCCTGCTCGCCGCGGTCTGGGTGACCAGCCGGATCTGGGCCGACCCGGCCGGACGCGTCGCCACGCTCTACAGCAGCGACCCGGCGCAGGTGCAGTTCTTCCTCGCCCACTCGGTCCGGGTGGTGCTGCACGGCGAGTTCCCGTTCTACACCGAACAGTTCAACTACCCCGACGGGGTCAACCTGATGGCGAACACCGCCATCCTGGCCCTCGGCATCCCGATGGTGCCGGTCACCCTCCTGTTCGGACCGGCCGTCTCCTTCGTGGCGCTGGTCACGTTGGGCCTCGCCGGCACTGCGGCCGCCTGGTACCACGTGCTCTCCCGGCACGTCGTGCGGACCCGGCTGGCCGCCGCCGTGGGCGGCTGGTTCTGCGGGTTCTCGCCGGCGATGCTCGCGCACGCCAACTGGCACCCCAACATCATCTCCCAGTTCCTGCTGCCGTTCATCGTCTGGCGGGTGCTGGTGCTGACCCGGTCCACCCGGCCGGTCCGCGACGGCGCGCTGCTCGCCCTGCTCGTCACCGCACAGGCGTTCATCAACGAGGAGATCCTGCTCTTCACGGCGCTGGCCTGCGGCGTCTTCCTGGCCGCCGGGCTCGCCCAGCGGCCGGCGCTCTGGGCCTCGGCGTGGCGCCCGCTCGGCACCGGGCTGGCGGTCTGTGCGGCGCTGGCCGGGGCGCTGCTGGCGTACCCGCTCTGGGTGCAGTTCGCCGGGCCGATGGCGTACCACGGGCTCAGCGACACGGTGCGTGACTACGGCAACGACATCGCCGCGTTCTTCGCCCCCGGCTCGGCCACCCTCGGCGGGAACGAGCGGGCCAACGTCAACCTCGCCCCGAACTACTCGGAGGAGAACGCCTTCTTCGGCTGGACCCTGTCGCTGCTGGCCGTCGGCATCGTGGTCTGGCTGCGGCGCGAGGTGGTGGTCCGGGCCCTCGCGGTGACCGGGCTCTGCTTCGCGGTGCTCTCCCTCGGCGAGCGGGTGTCCTGGTGGGACCGGGACCTGGTCACCGGCCCGTGGGAGCTGCTGGTCCGGCTGCCGCTGCTCGACGCGGTGGTGCCCACCCGGTTCGGCCTGATCACCACCGTGGTGATCGGGGTGCTGCTGGCGCTGGCGGTGGAGCGGGCCTGGTCGCTGCGGACGGCCGAGCGGCGGACCGTGCGGACGCTGGCCGTCGCCGGCCTGGTCGCCGCGCTGCTGCCGATCGCGCCGATGCCGTTGCAGGTCACCACCCGCCCGGCGGTGCCGCGGTTCATCACCGCCGACCGCTGGCGCGAATACGTCGGCCCGGACCAGACCCTGGTGCCGGTGCCGCCGCCCAGCATGGGCAACACCCACGCGATGCGCTGGGCGGCCAGCACCAACCTGGATTTCAAGATTCCCGGTGGCTACTTCCTCGCCCCGCGCAACGGGGTGACCGGCGACCCGGGCCGGTTCGGCGGGCGGCCGAGCGGCATCGGTGAGCTGCTCGAGGAGGTGGCCACCACCGGCCGCACGCCGAAGCTGGACGATCGGCAGCGCCGGCGCTGCCTGGACGAGCTGCGGCACTGGTGGGCCGCCATCGTGGTGCTGCCGCTGGACCAGCAGAACGCCGAGCCGCTGCGGCGTACGGTCGAGCAGCTGGTCGGCCCCGGCCGGCAGGAGCTGGACGTGTGGTTGTGGGACGTCCGGACGCTGAACGAGCGGTCCGCCTGACCGCCGTGCCGCCGGCCGCCGCCCCGGCCGACGCCGATCCCACCGACCGCGCCCCGGCCGCGCCGCCCGCCGCCCCGGTGGGCCGGTCCCGCCGCCGGCCGCGCCGGATCGACGTGCTGGTGGTCGCCGGCTACCTGGGGCTGGCGGCGCTGCTCACCGCCGGCCAGTGGGGCCGCCCGGAGCGGCTCTTCCACCAGGCCGGCGACCAGATGCTCTTCGAGTGGATGCTGGCCCGGGCGGCGCGGGCGGTGGCCGGCGCGGAGAACCCGCTGCACAGCACCGCCCTGAACGCCCCGGACGGGGTCAACCTGATGGCCAACACCTCGGTGCTCGGGCTGGGTGTCCCGCTGGCCCCGGTGACCCTGCTGTTCGGCTCCCAGCCGGCGTTCCTGGTGGCCGTGGTCTGCTGCCTGGCCGGCACCGCCACCGCCTGGTACGCCCTGCTCGCCCGCCGGCTGGTCCGTTCCCGGGTCGCGGCGGCGGTGGGCGGGCTCTGCTGCGGCTTCGCCCCGGGAATGGTCTCGCAGGCCGGCGCGCACCTGCACATGGCCGCCCAGTTCCTGGTCCCGGTGATCCTCGGGCTGGTGTTCCGGCCCGCCCGCGACCGGGTCCGCCGGGACGGGGTGCTGCTCGGGCTCGCGGTGGCGTACCAGGTCTTCCTGGGTGAAGAGGTGCTGGTCTTCCTGGCCCTCGCCGCCGGGGTGTTCGCCGGCGCGTACGCGCTGGCCGATCCGGCGGCGGCGCGGCGGCAGGCCCCCGCGCTGCTCCGCCGGCTCGGCGTCGGCGCGCTGGTGGCCGGGGTGCTGCTGGCGTACCCGCTGTGGTTCCAGTTCCGCGGCCCCGGCCACTACTCCGGGATGCCCTTCTACGCGCAGGGCTTCCGGCTCGACGCGGCCTCGTTCACCGCCGCCGCCCGGCAGACCGTGGCCGGGGACGACCACTCGGGCGGGTTGCTGTCACCGAACCCGACCGAGCAGAACTCCTTCTTCGGGCCGGTCCTGCCGCTGCTCGCCGTCCTGGTGGTGGTCCGGCTGTGGCGGCGGCCCCTGGTCCGGGCGCTGGCCGGCTGCGGGCTGCTCTTCGCCCTGCTCTCCCTCGGCCCGTCCATCCGGGTCGCCCAGCACGAGACCGGGCTGCCCGGGCCGTACCGGCTGGTGCGCGACGTACCGCTGCTCGACCTGGTGGTGCCGGCCCGGTTCGCGCTAGTCTGCGTGCCGGTGCTGGGGGTGCTGCTCGCCCTCGCGCTCCAGCGGGCGGACGACCACCCCGCCGGGCGGGCGCGACGGCTGCGCTGGACCGGGGCGGTGGCCGCCGCGCTGCTGCCGCTCGCCCCGACGCCGATCCGTACCGTCCCCGTCGGGCCGGTGCCGGCCTTCGTCGCCGACGGCGGCTGGCGGGCATACGTGCCGCCGGGGCGGACCCTGGTGCCGGTGCCGCCGGTGACCGGGGCGGCGGTCAGCCCGGCGACGTTCTGGTCGGCCCGGACCGGCCTGGCCTTCACCGCGCCGGGCGGCTTCTTCATCGGCCCGGCCGGCCCGGACGACCCGACCGCGCACTGGGGTGCCCCGGACACCCCCACCTCGCTGCTGCTGCGCCGGGCCGCGGAGACCGGTCAGGTGCCGCCGATCGGCGAGGCGGACCGCCGGCAGGCCGTGGTGGACCTGCGCCACTGGCGGGCCGCCGTCCTGGTCCAGGCCGGCTCGTCGCCCGCCGACCCGGTCCGGGCCACGGTGGACGCCCTCGTCGGCCCCGGCCAGGACCTGCCCGGCGCCCACATCTGGGACGTCCGCCCCCTGGTCCCCTGACCCGGATCAGGCCCGGTCGCGGACGTCCCAGAGCCAGACGTCGTCCACCCGCTGCGGCGGGCCGAGGAGGGCGGTCATCAGCTCGCGCAGGACCCTCTCGCGCGGGTTGGCGCCGAGCACCACCACCGACGCCTTCCAGAACCGCAGGTCCTCGACCGCCTGCCGGCGATGCTCGGCGGTCAGCGGCGGGACCCGGTCGGCGTCCATGGTGGCGTAGATCAGCGTGCTGGTCGGCCGGTTCGGCGCGCCGAACACGCCCTCGCCCTGCTCGTTCGGGCCGATGAAGTAGCCACCGGGGATCGGGAACTCCTGCCCGGTCAGCGCGCTCCACCGCAGCGTGGGCAGGCCGTGCACGTTGCTCGGGATGGGCACCGGCACCAGCGTGCGGCCGGTCGGGACGTACGGCCGCCAGCCGCCGGCGGTGATGAAGTGCGGCGGCGGGTCGATCTGCTGGGCGGGCAGCGGCCGGGGGACCAGCGGCAGCAGGGCGAGCGTGAGCGCCGCGTACCCGACCGGGCGCAGCCACCGCGGCCGCCGGGCGGCCCGCGGTGCGGCGGGCCCGGCGTCGGGCGCGGTGCGCGGGGCCGGCACCGGCGGGCGGCCGCCACCGCTGAGGGCGTCCCAGGCCAGCGCCAGCAGCACCCCGACCGCGGCGGCCACCACCAGGGAGAGCCGGGTCGGCATCATCATCTCGACCAGCGGCAGGTCGTCCGGAACGTACGCCCACGGCCCGTCGACCGCGGTCTCCACCCCGTTGAAGCGCACCTTCGGGCCGATCGCCGCGAGGCCGAAGACCACCACCAGCACGGCGATGATCCGGGCGGTCAGGCTGCGGCGGACCAGCAGCGCCAGGGCGACCAGCGCGACCAGCACCAGCGGCCAGCCGAACCAGGTGTTCTGCTCGGTGAGCCCGATGGTCCGCTCCACCGCCTCGTCGCCGGCGACGGTGTCCCGGGCGAAGGTGACGACCGCGGCGAGGTCCTCGCCCCAGTTGTGGAAGACGCCGCCCTGCAGGCCGCGGTAGGACTGCGGGCCGTTGAACTGGAACCAGATCGGGTAGGCGGCGAGCAGCAGGGCGAGCCCGCCGCCGACGCCGCCGGCGGCGAGGAAGGTGCCGGCCCGGGCCCACGCCGCGCGGGGCCGCTGCGCCGCGTACGCGGCCACCACCACCAGACAGGCCAGCGCGGTGAGCAGCAGCATCTCCTCGTTGATGAAGATCTGGTACGCGACCAGCACGCCGAGCGCGAGCCCGTTGCGCCACCATCGGCCCGGCTCGCCGAGGCGCAGCACCCGCACCACGATCAGCGGGAGCAGGAAGTTGGAGACGAAGTTCGGCTGCCCGTTGGCGTGGTGCACGATGCCGGGCGCGAAGCCGAGGAACCCGCCGCCGACGAAGGCCGCGGCGCGGGACCGGACCAGGTGCCGGGAGAGCAGCCAGTACGAGGTGCCGGCCGTCGCGGCGAGCGCCCCGCCCAGGTAGAGCGCGTACATCACCTGGGGGCCGAGGAGCATGGTGAGCGGGGCCAGCGGCAGGGTCACCCCGAGCAGCGAGGTGTTGGCCATCATGTTCACGCCGTCGGGGGCGTTCTGCCGGGCCGTGAAGAGCGGGTTCTCCAGGTGCCGTACCGAGTAGGCGCCGTGCGCGAAGAGCCACTCGAACCAGCTGTGGTCGGTCGGCAGGTGCGACGAGACCCGGTGCTGCACGTCGACCCAGTAGTTGAGGCAGACGAAAACGCCGAGCAACGCATAGGCTCCGATGGCCAGCACGTCAGCGCGGACCGGCCGGCGTCGCGGACGGCGCGACGGGCCCGCCACGGCGGGCTCGACCGCGACGGGCGCGGACTTCAGCGAGGGGTCTACCACCGGCACGGCCACGACGGGCCATCGTACAGGCGGCGCGGTCTCGTCCCGGCCGGCCGGTGCGACGCCGTGGGGCCGTCCGGCGGCGAGCCGGGGAGGGGTGACCGTGATCGTCATCGACCTGGGCGAGCTCCGCGACGACCCGGTCCGGCAGTCGGCACCGCGGCCGCTGGTCGGCCGCCGGGCCGACGGCGGCTTCGGGCTGTGGCGGCTGCCGTGAGCCCGGTCATCGAGCTGGGCCAGCTGCGGCACGGTGACGAGACCGAGCCGCCAGCGCCCGGCCCCGGCCGGCCGCCCAGCCGGCCGCTCCGCGTCACGGTGGTGCTGTGCGCCGCGCTGCTCGCGCTGACCGGCTCGGCGGTGAACCCCGGCCGAGGGCGGTCCGTGACGGTGCCCGCCCCGCAGGGTGCCGGCTTTCTGGTGCTCGGCGACCGGCTGGTGGTCGCCGACGGGCCGGGCACGGTGGGCCGGGCGGGCCGGCTGGTGACCGGGCACCGGCTGCCCGACGGGGCGCCACTGTGGCGGTTCGTCCTGCCCACCGGCGACCACGCGCTCGGCCTCACCACGGTCGCCGGCATGCCGCTGGTGATCAGCAGCCCCGCCGGGGCGGGCGACCCGGCCTCCACCGCACTGGATCCGGACACCGGGGCGGTGCGCTGGCGGCAGCCCGGCTACCCGGTCCGCACCGACTTCGGCGGAGTGCTCTTCGAGACGCCCCGGGCGGACGGGACGGGCACGGTGCGCGCCGTCGACCCGGTGTCGGGCCGGCCCCGCTGGTCGTTGCCGCTGCCCGGAAACGGGCTCGCCTACCAGGTCGGCGACCGGGGCGTGACCCGGGTGGTGCTGGTCACCGCCGCCGGCCGCGTCGAGGTCCACGACGCCGGCAGCGGCGTGCTGCTGCGCTCCGGCCGGGTCCCGCCGGCCACCGACGGGGTGTCCTACCGGTTCACCCAGGTCGTCGGTGACCTGCTGCTGGTCGACGGGGCGCCGGGCACGGTGACCGCGTACGGCCTGGACCGGCTGGACCGGCGGTGGAGCACGCCCGTCGGCCCGTCGGCCGTGGCCGGGTTCACCGACTGCGCCAGCGCGATCTGCCTGCGCGACCGGTCGGCCGGGGTGCGCGCGGTGGACCCGGCCACCGGGGGTCTGCTCTGGACCGACGACCACTGGCTCGGGATCAGCCCGGTCGGCGGCCGGCTGCTCGCCGCCGCGCCGGCCGTCGGCCTGGAACTGGAGCTGTCGGTGGTCGACCCGCGCACCGGCGTCACCGTGGCCGGGCTGGGCCGCTGGCGGCTGGGCGGCCTGGACCGGTACGGGCGGCCGCTGCTGGGGCTGCGCCGGCTGGGCGGGGACCGCACCCTCGTCGCCGAGCTGGACGTCCGGGCCGGGCAGGCCCGGTTCCGGGCCGTGCTGCCGGGCTCGTGGGACGACTGTGCCGCGACGGCCGCCGCCCTGGTCTGCCTGCACCCCTCCGGCGGCCTGGTGGTCTGGCCGGCCCCGGACTGATCAGCGGCTCACCAGTTGGCCTGTGCGGGGGCGGGCGGCAGGGGCACCGAGGCCGGCCGGATCACGTACGCCACGCCGCCGCTGCCGCCGAGCCAGGCGGCCTGGAACGGCTCCCGGTCCACCGTCCTGCGGACCGAGTCGTCGTCGGCGGCATACGGGTCGTTGAGCACCGGGTCGCCGTCGGCGGTGAAGCCGACCAGCACCATCAGGTGCCCCTTGGTGTCGTAGTCCAGCCCGGGCACCTCGCCGGCGCGGAAGGCGGCCGACACGATCAGCGGGATGCCGGCCGCGACGAAGAGTTCCGCCTCGGCCAGCGAGCGCAGCCGGGTCACGAAGGCCTCCACCCCGGGCCGCCCCGCGTACGCGGTGTTGAACGGCCAGTTCCCCGCGCCGGCGTAGGCGTGGTCGTAGCAGCCCCGGGCGGCGTGCACCACCACCGGCCGCGGGCCGGGCGGGGTCACCCAGGCGTACCGGTCCGGGGTGGGACCGGCGCCCCAGAAGTCCAGCACCATCGACACGCTGGTGGGGCTGCACCAGGAGTCCCCGCCGCCACCCCAGCGGGTCTCCCCGCCGGCGTGCAGCCGCTGCGCGTACCGGGGCACGTCGAGCACCCGCCCCCGGGCGGCGCGGACCGCCGCGGCGGCGGCCGGCCCCGCGGTCGGCGCCACGTCCTCCGCCGAGGCCACCGCCCCGACGGTACGCAGCACCGGGCTGGCCGCCGTGCCGTGCCGGCGGAACAGGGTGACCCGCGCCTGCCAGCCGGTGATCGCCGACCGGAGGGCACCCATCGTGTCGACCATCGCCCAGGCCTCGTCGTGGGTCTGGCCGGGCACGGAGCTGCGGTGGATGGTCGCGTCGTCGGCGGCCCAGTGGCCCAGCACGTACCAGTCGGTGGACGGCTCGCCGGAGTCCCAGCCGCGCAGCTCCACCCGCAGCCAGCAGCCCGCAGGGGTGTCGGCGGTCCAGGACGGCACGATCTCGTCGACGTCGAAACCGGTCCACACCACGGGGGAGGTCCAGGTCGCCAGGTCGTACCGGGCGGTGACGCCGGTGTGCGGGTCGGTGTGGTCGAGCTGCCCGACCGGCTCACCGACCACCGCGCCGGTCGCACCGGCGACCACCCCGTCCGCCGTCCCGCGGGCCAGGTCGACGGGGAGCCGGAAGCCCCGGTACGCGACGTCCCGCCCGAGTGTTCCGGTCATGGCAGCTCCGTCCGTTCGTCGCCGGCCGCCGCGCTGCGGGGCATGTCGGTGAATGCCGGGAAGCATCGCGTACCCGAAGGTTTTCTGCAACGACGGCGGGGGACGCTGGTTTGGTGACCGGCACTAGGTTGTCGGGAGGTCACGAGGCGAGGAGGCCGGAATGCGGGTGCTGGTGGTGGAGGACGAGCGCAACCTCGCCGACGCGATCGCGCGCGGGCTGCGCAAGCGCGGCATGGCGGTGGACGTCGCGTACGACGGCACCACCGGCCACGAGGCGGCCTTCGTCACCCGGTACGACGTGGTGATCCTCGACCGGGACCTGCCGGGCGTGCACGGCGACCGGATCTGCGCCGAGCTGGCCGCCTCCGGCACCCTGACCCGGGTGCTGATGCTCACCGCCAGCGGCACCGTCGCGGACCGGGTCGAGGGACTCCAGCTCGGTGCCGACGACTACCTGCCCAAGCCGTTCGCCTTCGACGAGCTGGTGGCCCGGGTCCAGGCGCTCGGCCGGCGGGCCACCCCGGCCGCCCCGCCGGTGCTGGCGGTCGCCGACCTGGTGCTCGACCCGGCCCGCCGGGTGGTCACCCGGGGCGGCGTCCCGGTGGAGCTGACCAACAAGGAGTTCGGCGTGCTGGCCGAGCTGCTCAAGGCCCGCGGCGCGGTGGTCTCCAGCGAGGAGCTGCTGGAACGGGTCTGGGACGCCAACACCGACCCGTTCACCACCATCGTCCGGGTCACCGTGATGACGTTGCGCAAGAAGCTCGGCGACCCGCCGCTGATCGAGACGGTGGTGGGCGCCGGCTACCGCACCGCCGAGGTGTCGGCGTGACTGCCGCCGCGACCCGCCGGCGTTGGCCGCGGCCGACCCTGCGGCTGCGGCTCACCCTGCTCAACGGGGTGCTGCTGGTCGGCGCCGGGGCGATCCTGGTGCTGCTCGCCTGGCTGCTGGTCCGCGACGCGCTGCGCCCGACCGACGAGCTGCTCCCCGGCACCACGGTGGTGCTCGCCGACGGCCGGACCCTCGACGCCGGGCAGTGGCAGCGCGAACTGGTCGACGCCGCGTCGCGGGAGCTGCTTCTCAAGGGCCTCGGCGCGCTGCTGGCGATCAGCGTGGCCGGCGTCGCCGGGGCGTGGCTGGTGGCCGGTCGGGCGCTGCGCCCGCTGCACCAGGTCACCGCGACCGCCCAACGGCTCGGCGAGGCCACCCTCGACCAGCGGATCGGCTGGTCCGGGGCGGACGACGAGGTGGCCGAGCTGGCCAAGACGTTCGACGCGATGCTGGACCGGATCGCCGCCGCGTTCGAGGCGCAGAAACGCTTCGTCGCCAACGCCTCGCACGAGCTGCGTACCCCGCTCGCGGTGATGCGGACCGAGATCGACGTGACGCTCAGCGACGACGAGGCGGACGCCGCCGAGTACCGCCGGATGGCCACCGTGGTGCGGGACGCCTCGGAACGGGCCAACAGCCTGGTCGACGCCCTGCTGGTGCTGGCCCGCAGTGAGGCCCAGGCCGGCCGCCAGCTGGGCCGCCGGGCCGAGTGTGACCTCGCGGTGGGTACCGCCAACGCGCTCTCCGCGGTCGCCCGCGAGGTGGAACGGATCGGGCTGCGGGTGCAGACCTCGCTGCGCCCGGCGCCGGTGGTCGGCGACCCGGGGCTGCTGGACCGGCTCGCCGGCAACCTGATCGAGAACGCGGTCCGCTACAACCACCTGCACGGGCGGATCTGGGTGCGGACCGGCTCGGACGGGCGGCGGTCCTGGCTGGTCGTCGGAAACACCGGCTTCGAGGTGGCTCAGGCCGACGTACCAGGCCTCTTCGAACCGTTCCGCCGCGGCGGCCAGGAGCGGACCGGGGCGCGCGGCTCCGGCCTCGGGCTCTCCATCGTCCGGGCGGTCTGCGACGCGCACGGCGGGGCGGTCGCGGTGGTCGCCCAGCCGGGCGGCGGTCTGGAGGTGACCGTGACCCTGCCCTCGGCCGACGCCCCCTGCCCGACCTGACCCCGACGGGCGAGCGGGCCGTGCCGACGGGCCGGCCGGATCCGCCGGATCAGCGCCCGGCGGCCAACTTTCGTGCGGCCGGCCCGACTGTCCCGTCCGGGCACCCCGGGTGGTCGGCGGGCACGCTCCCGTGGTCGGTCAGAAACCGCCCGCCCGGCTGGACGCCGGGTGGCGGGTGCCGCAGGGTGTGAGAAGCGCCAATGTCTCACCCGCCGTGCCGGACCGGGTGGCACGTCCCCGTCCCCGGCCGACCGGCGGTCCTGTCCGCGCGTGCCCAACCGGAGCTGCCAGTGACTCACCCCTCGGCCCTGACCCGCCGTGTCCTCGCGGCGCTCGCCGCGGTCGCCCTCACCGCCGCCGGCCTCACCTCCGCCGGCGGGGCCAGCGCCGCCCCCGACCACGCCACCCTGGTGAAGGAGGTGCCCTCCACCGCCTCGCCGGACATCATGGACGGCACCGTCGACGCCATCTACGACGCCGGTACGAAGATCATCGCGGTGGGTGACTTCACCCGGGTGCAGAACCACAACTCCGACGTCGACATCACCCGCAACTACGTCCTCGCCTTCGACAAGTCCACCGGCACGGTGGACACCGCCTTCGCGCCGACCGTCGACAACGAGGTCTACGCCGTGGTCGCCGGGCCCACCGCCGGCACGGTCTTCATCGCCGGCAAGTTCAACACCGTCAACGGGGTCACCCGGCGCAAGGTCGCCCTGCTCACCGTCGCCACCGGCGCGGTGGTCACCAGCTTCGCCGGGCCGGCCTTCAACGGGCTGGTCAACGACGTGGCGCTGGTCGGCGGCCGGCTGCTGGTCGGCGGCATCTTCACCACCGCCGGCAACACCAACCCGCGCGGCGGGCTCGCCTCGCTGAACGCCGGCACCGGCGCCGTGGACGGCTACCTCACCACCACGCTCACCGAGCACCACAACTACGACGGGGTCAGCGGGGCCAACGCGGGCGTCGGCGCGAGCAAGCTCGCCGTCTCCCCGGACGGCCGGCAGCTCGTGGTGATCGGCAACTTCAAGAAGGCCGACGGGGTGACGCACGACCAGATCGTCAAGCTCGACCTGGCCGCCACCGCGGCCACCGTCGCCGACTGGAACACCAGCCGCTACACCCCGCGCTGCGCCTGGTGGGCGTTCGACTCGTACCTGCGGGACGTGACGTACGCGCCGGACGGCAGCTACTTCGTGGTGGTGACCACCGGCGCCCCGAACGCGGGCACACTCTGCGACGCCGCTGCCCGGTGGGAGGCTGCCGCGACCGGCACCGAGCTTCAGCCGACCTGGGCCGACTACTCCGGCGGGGACACCTTCCTGTCGGTCGGCATCAGCGAGCAGGCGGTCTACGTCGGCGGGCACTTCCGCTGGCTCAACAACAGCTTCGGCGGCGACTCCGCCCAGGCCGGCGCGGTCGGCCGGCCGAGCATCGCGGCACTGGACCCGCGCAGCGGCCTGCCGCTGTCCTGGAACCCGGGCCGGCACCCGCGCGGGATCGGCGCGTCGGAGCTGCTGGTCACCCCCAGCGGCATCTGGGTCGGCTCCGACACCTCCTGGATCGGCAACTTCCAGTACCGGCGGGAGCGGATCGCGTTCTTCCCGCTGACCGGCGGGGCCGCCCCCCACCCGACCACCACCGGGGGCCTGCCCGGCAAGGTGTACCGGGCCGGTGTCCCGGCGCCGACCAACGTGCTGCACCGGGTGAACGCGGGCGGGGCCCTGGTCGCCTCGGCGGACAGCGGGCCGGACTGGGCGGGCGATGACGACGGCAACCCGAGCCCGTACCACAACGCCGGCAGCAGCACCGCCGGCTTCGCGCCGGTGGGCAGCGTCGACGCCACCGTGCCGGCGGGTACGCCGGCCGCGCTCTACGCCGACGAGCGATGGGACGGCGGCGGCGACCCGGAGATGCGCTGGCAGTTCCCGGTGCCGGCCGGCACGGAGGTCCAGGTCCGGCTCTACCTCGCCAACCGGTACGACGGCACCTCGGCCGCCGGCTCCCGGGTCTTCGACGTGTCGCTCGACGGGACGCTCGTCCTCGACGACCTCGACCTCTCCGGCACCGTCGGGCACAACGTCGGCACCATGCGGTCGTTCACCATCGTCAGCGACGGGTCGGTCGACATCGACTTCGGGCACGTGGTGGAGAACCCGCTCGTCGACGGCATCGAAATCGTCAAGACCGGGCCGCCGCCGGCGGGCACCGGCAACGAGGTGGAGGTCCGCCCGTACGACGGGGCCACCACGGTCGGCGCGACCAGCCCGGTGGCCAACCCGGACAACACCGCCTGGTCCACCGCCCGGGGCGGCTTCTGGGTGGGCGGCACGCTCTTCTACGGGATGAACGGGGCGCTGTGGCGGCGCAGCTTCGACGGCGCCACGTTCGGCACGCCGACGCTGGTCGACCCGTACCACGACGCGTACTGGGACGCGGTGGAGACCGACTCCGGGCCGGCCGGCCAGACGTACGCCGGGGTGACGACGAACTTCTACGCCGAGATCCCGAACGTGAGCGGGATGTTCTACAGCGCCGGCCGGCTCTGGTACACCCTCGCGGGACAGGGTGGCCTCCACTGGCGCTGGTTCAGCCCGGACAGCGGAGTGGTGGGCGCGGAGAAGTTCACCGCCGCGGGGGTGACCGGTCTCGCCGACGCGGGCGGGATCTTCCTCGCCGGGAACACCCTCTACAAGGTCAACCGGAGCACCGGTGAGCTCTCCTCGACGGACTGGGCCGGCGGGGCGCCCACCGGGCCGTTCACGGTACGCAGCGGACCGGCCGTGGACGGCACCGACTGGCGGGCCAGGGCGCTGTTCGTCGGGCCGTAGCGGGTACCCGTGGGGCGTCCGGCCCGGTCCCGACCTCGGGACCGGGCCGGGCTCATCCCCGCCTTGCGGGTGCCACCGGCCGGTGGCACGATCACACCGTCAGCTCGACGTGTGGAGAGGGGGTGCGGTCGATGTCCACCGTGCACAGTCCCGCGCCCCGCCCCGGTCACCGCTGACGTCACCCACCTCCGCGGGGCGCACCCGTTTCAGGAGGAAGCACCGTGAGTGCTCTGATCCACTGCGTCACCGTCGAGTCCGACGACCCGTACACCCTGGCCACCTGGTGGGCGCAGGTGCTCGACCGCACGCTGCACGACGACGACCACCCGGGTGACCCGGAGGCCGTCCTCGTCGCGCCCGGCGGCCACGGCCCGGACCTGCTCTTCGTCGAGGTCGGGGAGCGGCACGGCAAGGGGGCGTTCCACATCGACCTCCAGCCGGCCGACCGGACCCGGGACGCCGAGGTCGAGCGGGTGCTCGGTCTCGGCGCCGCGCTGGTCGCTGACCGGCGCCGGCCGGACGGCACCGGCTGGGTGGTGCTCGCCGACCCCGAGGGCAACGAGTTCTGCGTCTGCCGCGGCGCGGCGGAGCGGTCCGCCTCGGCATAGCCGCCGGTACGCCAACGGGCCCCCGCCGCCGCGCGGAGGGGGCCCGTTGCGCAGGTGCGGAGGGCGGTCAGCCCTTCTGCTCGATCTGCCCGCGCATCGTGACGAACTGGGCCTTCAGGTCCTTAACCGACTTGAAGTAGATGATGATCACGCCGAGGCTGCCGCGGTCGGCCCAGACGCAGACCCCCACCGGGACGTCGTCGGCCTTGCCGTCGCCGCACTTGGCGTCGCCGCCGAGCGGCCCGGCGTCGACCGTGCTGAAGGTGGTCACCCCGAGCTCGGTGGAGAGGTCCTTGGTGGCGTTGTCCAGTTCCTTCTTCGGGTCGGCCATGACACCCGAAGCGCCGGCGATCATGACCAGGTCCTTCTTCGCCGGGTTGCCGTAGAAGCCGCCGACGGTGCTGGTCGCGTCCGGGACGTCCTTTCTCATCTCCGCGACCATCTCCTCGGCGGCGGACTGCAGCTGCGGCTCGGTCACCTTGGGCCGCCCGGCCAGCGTCGTGGGCGCGACCACGCGGGTCTTGGTGGCGTCCACCACGTCGCCGACCTTGTCCTTGGCGGTGAAGAGGAGCACCGCGCCGCCACCCAGGCAGAGCACCACCACGACGGCGAGGGTGATCAGCAGGATCCGGCCGACGTTCGACTTCTTCGGCGGCGGGCCGGCCGGAGCGCCGTAGGACGGCTGGCCGCTCTCCAGGTAGGAGCCACCCGGCTGCTCTGCCGGGTAGCCGCCGTACTGCGGGCTGGGCTGCTGCGGCGGCGGGTAGTCCCCGCCGTACTGCGGGCCGGGCTGCTGGGGCGGGTAGCCGCCACCGTACTGCGGGCCGGGCTGCTGGGGCGGGTAGCCGCCACCGTCGTGCTGCGGTCCGGACTGCTGCGGTGGGTAGCCGCCACCGTACTGCGGTCCGGGCTGCTGGGGCGGGTAGCTGCCGCCGTACTGCGGTCCGGGCTGCTGCGACGGGTAGCCGCCCGGCTGCTGCGGCGGCGGGTAGGAACCGGGATAAGGATTGGACGGCGGCTGGGACATGGTCAGCTCCAGGTGAAGATCTCGACGCATGATCGTAGCCAGGCCCAGTCGACCCTTGCTCTCCGCCTGCCGTCAAGGTGACGAAACCGCCGCCCGGTCGTGACCGGGCGGGCGGTCGGCGGCCTCATCGGGCCGGATCGGCGGGGCCGCCACCTGGCCAGGTCCGCCGCCGTCCGCCGGGCGTTGCGGGTCGGCCCACCTGGCCGGGAAAGACGATCGCGGTGGCCGGTCCGTCCGGGAGGGACGGCCGGCCACCGCGATCGCGGGGGAGCGGGGGACGGGTCAGGCTGACGGATCCAGGTGGCGGCGCGGCGTCAGACGCGCCGAGCTGGAGATGTCACCGCAGGCTGGCGACCCCGCGGGGCAGGAACCGCTGGCCGGCGACCCGCTCGGAGGTGCCCGTCCGGTCCAGGTACGGCGTGACGCCGCCCAGGTGGAACGGCCAGCCGGCACCGAGGATCATGCACAGGTCGATGTCCTGCGCCTCGGCGACGACGCCCTCGTCGAGCATCAGCCGGATCTCCTGCGCCAGCGCGTCGAGCGCGTTCTGGCGGACCTGCTCCTCGGTGAGCGGCTGGTCGCCGACCACGAGCAGCTTGGCGACCTCGTCGTTGATCTGGTCGTCGGCCACGATCGGCTGGCCGGAGTCGGCGATCCGCTTGAGGTTCTCGCTGACCGCGAACCGGTCCGGGAAGGCGGCGTGCAGGGTGCCGCCCACGTGGTAGGCCACGGCCGGCCCGACCAGCTGGAGCAGGGCCAGCGGACGCATCGGCAGGCCCAGCGGGTCCAGCGCGCGGTTCGCCACCTCCAGCGGGGTGCCCTGGTCGACCGCCGCGAAGACGGTGCCGAGGAAGCGGGTGAGCAGCCGGTTGACCACGAACGCCGGGGCGTCGGAGACCAGCACCGAGGACTTCTTCAGCTGCTTGCCCACCGCGAACGCGGTGGCCAGGGTGGCGTCGTCGGTCCGCTCGCCGCGGACGATCTCCAGCAGCGGCATCATCGCCACCGGGTTGAAGAAGTGGAAGCCGACCACCCGCTCCGGGTGCTCCAGCTCCGCGGCCATCTCGGTCACCGACAGGCTGGACGTGTTGGTCGCCAGCACCGCCTCCGGCTTGACGATCTTCTCCAGCTGGGCCCAGACCTGCTTCTTGACGCTCAGGTCCTCGAAGACCGCCTCGATGACGAAGTCGGCGTCGGCGAAGACGGACGTGTCGACCGAGCCGCTGACCAGGCCGTACAGCCTGGCGGCGGTGCCCTTGTCCATCCGGCCCTTGCTGACGGCCTTCTCGATCTGGGTGTGCACGTAGCCGACACCCTTGTCCACCCGGGACTGGTCCAGGTCCGTCATCACGACCGGCACCTGGAGGCGGCGGGCGAAGAGCAGCGCGAGCTGGCTGGCCATCAGGCCGGCGCCGACGATGCCCACCTTGGTGACCGGCCGGGCCAGGCCCTTGTCCGGCGCGCCGGCCGGCCGCTTGGCCCGCCGCTGCACCAGGTCGAAGGCGTACAGGCCGCTGCGCAGCTCCTCCGAGAAGACCAGATCCGCCAGGGCCTCGTCCTCGGCGGCGGTGCCGGTGGCGAAGTCGGCGTCCTTCGCGGTCTCCAGCAGGTCCAGCGCCTTGTACGCGGCCGGGACCGCGCCGTGCAGCCGCTGGTCGAGGGTCTGCCGGGCGAAGTAGAGCACGCCCGCCCACATGTCCTTGTCGACCTCGGGCCGGGTCACGGTGACCTCGCCCCGGACCACGCCGGCGGCCCACTCCAGCGACCGCTCCAGGAAGTCCGCCGGCTCCAGCAGCACGTCCGCGATGCCCATCTCGGTGGCCTGCTTCGGCTTGAGCATCTTGTTCTGCATCAGCGGGTTCTGGATGATCACCTGGGTGGCGGCGGGGATGCCGATCAGGTTCGGCAGCAGCTGGGTGCCGCCCCAGCCGGGGACCAGGCCGAGCGAGACCTCGGGCAGCGCCAGCGCCGCCGCGCCGCCGGAGAGCGTCCGGTAGTGGCAGTGCAGGGCCAGCTCCAGGCCGCCGCCCATCGCCGCGCCGTTGACGAAGGCGAAGGTCGGGATCCGGCTGTCCTTGAGCCGGGCGAAGACCCGGTGGCCGAGCCGGCCGATCTCCAGGGCCTGCGCGCGGTCCGCGAGGGCCGGCAGGCCGACGATGTCGGCGCCGACGCAGAAGATGTACGGCTTGCCGGTGACCGCGATGAACGCCGGGTCCGCGGCCAGCGCGGCGGTGATCGCCTCGTCCAGGCTGGTCAGGCCGGCCGGGCCGAAGGTGTTCGGCTTGGTGTGGTCGAAGCCGTTGTCCAGGGTGATCAGGGCGGCCGGCTTGTCCAGGCCCGGCACCTGCACCGAACGCAGCAGCGCCTTGGTGACGACCTCGTTCGGGGCGGAGAGCGCGCTCACTTGTTTCCCTCCCAGTGCGGGTTCTCCCAGATCACGGTGCCGCCCATGCCGATGCCGATGCACATGGCGGTGAGGCCGTAGCGGACCTCGGGGTGCTCGGCGAACTGCCGGGCGAGTTGGGTCATCAGCCGGACGCCGGAGGAGGCGAGCGGGTGACCGATGGCGATCGCACCGCCCCACGGGTTGACCCGCGGGTCGTCGTCGGCGATGCCGAAGTGGTCGAGGAAGGCCAGGACCTGCACCGCGAACGCCTCGTTCAGCTCGAACAGGCCGATGTCGTCGATGGTCAGGCCGGCGATGCGCAGCGCCTTCTCGGTGGACGGGATCGGGCCGACGCCCATCACCTCGGGCTCGACGCCGACGAAGCCGAACGACACCAGCCGCATGGCGACCGGCAGGCCCAGTTCGCGGGCGACGTCCTCGGAGGCGAGCAGGCTCGCCGTGGCGCCGTCGTTCAGGCCGGCCGCGTTGCCGGCGGTGACCTTGCCGTGCGGGCGGAACGGGGTCTTCAGCGTGGCCAGCTTCTCCAGCGAGGTCTCCCGGGGAGCCTCGTCGGTGGTGGCCAGACCCCAACCACCCTCGGCGTCCCGGATCGCGACCGGCACCAGGTCGTCCTGGAGCTTGCCGTTGGCGTACGCCTTGGCGGTCTTCTGCTGCGAGGCGAGCGCGAAGGAGTCGGTCCGCTCCTTGGTGATGTGCGGGACCCGGTCGTGCAGGTTCTCCGCCGTCGCGCCCATGACCAGGGCGGACGGGTCGACCAGCTTCTCCGCGATGATCCGCGGGTTCGGGTCGACGCCCTCACCCATCGGGTGGCGGCCCATGTGCTCGACGCCGCCGGCGATGGCGATGTCGTAGGCGCCCATGGCGATACCGCTGGCGACGGTGGTGACGGCGGTCATCGCGCCGGCGCACATCCGGTCGATCGCGAAGCCGGGAACCGTCTTGGGCAGGCCGGCCAGCAGGGCGGCGGTGCGACCGATGGTCAGGCCCTGGTCGCCGATCTGGGTGGTGGCGGCGATGGCGACCTCTTCGACCCGCTCCGGCGGCAGCTGCGGGTTACGGCGCAGCAGTTCGCGGATGCAGCGGATCACCAGGTCGTCGGCGCGGGTGTTGGCGTACATGCCACCCGCCTTGCCGAACGGGGTACGGACGCCGTCGACGAAGACGACATCGCGAACTTCACGGGGCACTTGAGCCTCCTAGCCGGCACTGGCATTTCCCTCGGATGCTACTCGCCAGTAACCAACCCCGACAGCACCACCCGTGTGGCCCACCCCACACCCCCGCCCACCCATGACGGGGTGGACGGGGGTGGGGTCAGTGGGTCGGGGTGAGGTCCGCGAGGGCCTCGGTCAGGTGGGGGAGGAGGAGGGTGATCTGCCATTCGCGGGCGCCGAAGCCGCGGAGGACCTCCGCCACCGTGTCGTCGCTGATCTCGTCCGGCGGCTGCCAGGCCAGGCGGCGGATCGAGTCCGGGGCGATCAGGTTCTCCGGGGGCAGGGTGTGCTCGCCGGCGATCCGGACCACCACCTCCCGGCAGCGGACCAGCCGGCCGGCCGCCACCGGGTCCCGCTCCGCCCACCGGTGCGGCGGCGGCGGACCCTCCACGGCCGGGGACACCGGCAGGGCATCCTCCGGCAGCTGCCGGGCGTCGTCGAGGGCCGCCAGCCAGGTGCGGGCCAGCCGGCGTACCGACCGACCGCCGAAGCCGGGCAGGGTGAGCAGGGTCTTCTCGTCCTTCGGGTCCAGCTCGGCGGCGGCCACGATGGCCGAGTCCGGCAGCACCCGGCCCGGTGCGGCGTCCCGACGGGCGGCGATCTGGTCCCGGGCGTACCACAGGGACCGGACCCGGGCCTGCGCCCGCGCCCCGCGCACCCGGTGGATCCCGGAGGTGCGCCGCCACGGCTCGGCGCGCACCCGGGCCGGCCGGGCGCCCGAGCGGACCAGCGCGGCGAACTCCTCCGCCGCCCACGCCGACTTGCCCTGCCGGCGCAGTTTCTCGTCGAGGGCGTCGCGCAGGTCGACCAGCATCTCCACGTCCAGCGCCGCGTAGGTCAGCCAGGACTCCGGCAGCGGCCGGCTCGACCAGTCCGCCGCCGAGTGGTGCTTCTCCAGGGTGTAGCCGAGCAACTGCTCGGTCAGCGCGGCCAGGCCGACCCGCTCGAACCCGGCCAGCCGGGCGGCCAGCTCGGTGTCGAAGAGCCGGCGGGGCCGCAACCCCACCTCGGCCAGGCAGGCCAGGTCCTGGCTGGCGGCGTGCAGCACCCACTCGGCCTCGCCGATCACCGCGTCCAGCGCCGCGAGGTCGGGCAGCGGCAGGGGGTCGATCAGCGCCGTGCCGGAGCCGGCCCGGCGGAGCTGCACCAGGTAGGCGCGCTGGCTGTAGCGGTAGCCCGAGGCGCGTTCGGCGTCCAGGGCCACCGGCCCGGTGCCTGCCGCAAAACGGGTCACGACCTCGTCGAGCTCGCTCGGGGTGGCCACCGGCGCGGGCGTACCCTCGCGCGGCGCGGTCAGCGGTACAGGCCCGCCGGTGGTGGGTTCGGTCCCCGCGTCCGCCCGCTCCGGCGCGGCCGGTGACGGGTGCTCAGCAGCGTCTCCCGTACGGCTTTCGGCGGGCCGACGGCGCAGGGGTGGTTCGTCGGTCACCTGACAACCCTAGTGCGCGACCGGATCCGGTGTGTGCAGCCGGTCCGGCGCGTGTCGACCCGATGGCCGTCAGGTGTCGTGACGGGGCCCGGTGGCGCCGGCGTGACAGGCTGGGACATCGGGGGAGACAAACCCCGTTCGCGCAGGTACGGTCCATCGAGCCGCCGAGGCGCCAGGGGCCTTCGACGGCGTCGCTACGGGGCGTCTACGGGGAGGACGTGGCGATCATGACGGCTGGGTACGGTTCGGGCGAACCGACGCCGGGACGGCGCGCCGACGAGGCCGCGGAGGGTGACCGGACGGACCGCACCGAGACGGGCCGGCCGGGTCCACTGCCGCCGCGTTTCGCCCCGCACCCACCGGTGCCCACCACCCCGTCGGCCACCGGACACCCCGCCGCCCCGGCAGCCGGGTTCGGGCCGCTCGCACCGGCCCCGGAGGCCGCGACGACCGATGCGGGTCAGGCGGCCGTTCCGGGGCCCCGGACGAGCTGGTCCGGTCCGCCGAATACCGGTCAGTGGGGCAGCCCGACCGGTCCCGGCTCCGGCGCGCCCGCCACGGCACGGGGCTGGACGCCCGCACAGCCGGCCGCCGGGCAACCGTACGGTGCCGAGCCGCCGTTCCCGGGCGCGCCCGCCGGCCAGCCGATCGCGGGACCGGGACACCCGGCCGGGCCGCAGCTCTCCGCGCCCACCCACCCGGCCGGCCAGCCCGGGCCAGCGCCGACGTACCCCGGCGGGCAGCCCGTGTCGGCACCCGCGTACCCGGGCGGACCGCCGGTTTCGGGGCCCGCGTATCCGGGTGGGTCGCCGGTCTCCGGGCCGGCGTACCCGGGTGGACCGGCGGGGTGGCCGGCCGCGGCGGCCGGACCCGACCGGCGACGCCGGCTGCCCGTGGTGGCGGCGGTCGGGCTCGCCGTGGTGCTGGCCGTCGTCGCCGGGGTGCAGGCGTACCAGATCCAGCGGCTGGACGACCGGCTCGCCGCGACCGACCGGCGGCTCGCCGACGCGCAGCGCGCCGACGGCACCCGGCTCGACGACCTCGACCAGCGCGCGGAGGCCATCGAGAAGCAGGTGGGCGCCGCGTTCAATCCGGAGGCCGTGGCGAGCGCCGTGCTGCCCAGCGTGTTCCGGGTCCGGGCCGGGCAGTTCACCGGTACCGCGTTCGCGATCGGCAAGCCGCCCGCCGGTGGCGGCACCACCCTGCTCACCAACTTCCACGTGGTGGAGGCGGTGTTCGACGGCGGTGGCCGGAAGGTCTTCCTGGAGCGCACCGACCAGCGCTTCGAGGCCACCATCGTCAAGGTCGACAAGGCCAAGGACATCGCCCAGCTGCGGACCACCGCGAAGTTCACCGGCCTGGTCGCCGCCGGCACGCCGGTCAAGTCCGGGCAGCAGATCGTCGTGGTCGGCGCCCCGCTCGGCCTGCAGGACAGCGTCACCACCGGCGTGGTCAGCGCGTTCCGTAAGGACGAGGACGGTTCCGGTCCGGTCATCCAGTTCGACGCGCCGATCAACCCCGGCAACTCGGGTGGCCCGGTGATCAACGGCTCGAAGGAGGTCGTCGGCATCGCCACCGCCAAGGCCCGGGACGCCGAGGGCATCGGCCTCGCCGTCCCGATCAAGACCGCCTGCGACACCTTCAAGCTCTGCTGACCGGCCGAGCGGAGGGGCGGTTGACCGGCGGGCCTTGACCGCATCCCCCACCGTCGAACCAGTACGGCCGAGGGCATCGGCCCCTCGACCCAGATCCCGGCCCGTCAGGCCACCCCACGGGGAACCAGCAATCCGGAGGAAAGAGACATGTCCCAGCCACCGAACGGGCCGGAGGGCCACCCGCCCGCGTACCCGCCCCAGCCGCCGGCCGGCGGCGTCTACGGCAACCCGTACGGCGCCGGCCAGCCCGCCCCCCAGCAGTACGGTTCCCCGGCCCAGCCGGACCCGACCCTGGTGCAGCCCGGCGTGCCCGGGTCCGCCCCGCCGGTGCCCGGCCAGTACGCGCCGGGCGCCGCCCCGGTGCCGGGCCCGGCGTACCCCCAGCCGTTCTCGGCCCCGCCGATGTCCGCGCCGCCGGTCTCCGGTCCGGGCTACGGGCAGCCGATGTCCGCGCCGCCCGACTCGGTGCCGCCGTACGGTGCCCCCGCCGGGGGAGCCGGCAAGGGGCGCACCACGCTGATCCTCGCCATCGTCGCGGGACTGCTCTTCGTCCTCGGCGGCGTGATGACCGGCCTGTTCGTCACCAAGAGCGGCGAGCTGGACCGTACCGAAAAGAAGCTCTCCGCCCAGGTCAGCGAGCGGGACGGCACCATCGCGGCGAACAAGCAGGAGATCGACAAGCTCAAGACCGACCTCCAGGCGATGCGGGACAAGCTGGCCGACACCGAGCAGGACCTGACCGGCACCAAGAACGACCGGGACGAGCAGGCCCGGCAGAAGAAGGTCATCGCCACCTGCCTGGACAAGCTGACCCAGGCGATGGCCGCGGCGTCGGCCGGCAACCGGGCCGCCTTCGACAAGGCCAGCAAGGGCCTGGAGAAGGTCTGCGACGAGGCCGAGAACTACCTCTGATCCGCGGACCGGGCGTCGATCATGGGGTTGTGGTACCCGCCGAAAGGGGCGGAGCGCCACGAACGAGGCGCCACCACTCCATGATCGACCCCGGGGAGGGGTCAGGCGGCGCCGGCGGGGCGGCGGGAAGCCAGGGGCGTCACGCCGGGTGGCGGAAGGCCGGCGGTCGAGGCGAGCAGGGCGCACCAACCGAGCAGGTGCGGGGCCAGGTCGACGCCGAGCGGGGTCCAGGAGGCGCGGATCTCGATGTCGCCGGCCGTGGGTGGGCCGGCCAGCTCCCCGAACCGGGTCGACAGGGTCTGGGTGACCGTGCCGCCGATCGCCCGGTGCAGAGCGTGCTGCGCGTCCAGCGCGTCGGTCAGCCACGTCCAGCCCACGCCGGGCAGCAGCGGGTCGGCCGCGAGATCCACCTCGAGTTCGGCGGTCACGTAGGTGACCAGCCGCAGGGTGCCCTGCCACGCCTCGTGCCCCGCCGGGTCGTGCAGCAGGATCAGCCGCCCGGTGGCCACCTCGTCGCCGTCGCGCAGCACCGCGGCGGAGAGCGCGAACGCGTAGGGGGCCAGGCGCTGGGGCGCGCCGACCTCCTCCAGCACGATCTCCGGGCGGGGGGTGGCCGACCGCAGGCCGGCGACCGCGCGGGCGAAGGTTTCCGGGAGCGCGATCGGGGGGGCCATGCCGGCAGCCTATGCCGCCGTCCGCCCGGTCGGCGGTAGGGCGCGCCGGGGTTCCCGATCACGATCATCCGAGCGGGGCCGGGTGCGCCGCCACGGGTCGCGGCCGGCGTCGCGGGCCCCGTCACAAAAGGCGGCGGTGCCCGCTGGCGGCACCCGGCGGCGTGGCACGATTGCCGCGATGACCACCGACACCACGGGCACTGCCGCCCGAGACGGAGAAACCCGCCGCGGCGGGCCGGCCGACTCGCCCTTCCTCCGGGCCTGCCGCCGCGAGCCCGGCCCGCGCACCCCGGTCTGGTTCATGCGCCAGGCCGGCCGGTCGCTGCCGGAGTACCGCGAGATCCGCGCCAACGTGGGGATGCTGGAGTCCTGCCGCCGTCCCGAGCTGGTCGCCGAGATCACCCTCCAGCCGGTCCGCCGGCACGGGGTGGACGCGGCCATCCTGTTCAGCGACATCGTGGTCCCGGTGGCCGCCGCCGGCGTCGACCTGGACATCGTGGCCGGGACCGGGCCGGTGGTCGCCGAGCCGGTACGCACCGCCGAGGACGTCGAGCGGATCCGCCCGATCATCCGCGAGGACGTGTCCTACGTGGACGAAGCGGTCCGGCTGCTCGTCGCGGAGCTGGGCGACACCCCGCTGATCGGCTTCGCCGGCGCCCCGTTCACCCTGGCCAGCTACCTGGTCGAGGGCGGACCGTCGCGGACCCACGCGAAGACCAAGGCCCTGATGTACGGCGAGCCCGACCTGTGGCACGCGCTCTGCGCCCGGCTCGCCGAGGTCACCCTGTCCTTCCTGACGGTGCAGGTCGACGCGGGCGTCGCCGCGGTGCAGCTCTTCGACTCCTGGGCCGGCGCGCTGTCCGAGGCCGACTACCGCCGCTACGTGCTGCCGCACTCGGCGTCCGTGCTCGCCGGGCTGGCCGCCGCGGGCGTGCCGCGGATCCACTTCGGGGTGGGCACCGGCGAGCTGCTCGGCGCGATGGGCGAGGCCGGCGCCGACGTGGTCGGCGTGGACTGGCGTACCCCGCTGGACGTGGCGACCCACCGGATCGGACCCGACAAGGCCGTGCAGGGCAACCTCGACCCCACCGTGCTGCTCGCCCCTTGGCCGGTGGTGGAGGCCGAGGTGCGGCGGATCCTCGACCAGGGGCGGGCCGCCCCCGGTCACGTGTTCAACCTCGGCCACGGCGTGCTGCCGGAGACCGACCCCGACGTGCTGACCCGGGTGGTCGCGCTGGTGCACGAGGTGTCCGCGCGACCCGGCGAGTAGGGAGTGACCGTGCGGCAGCCGTGGCGGGTGGCGATCATCGGTGGCGGGATCACCGGGCTGGCCGCCGCCGTCCGGTTGCGCGACCGCGCCCCCGCCGGCACCGAGATCACGGTGTACGAGCAGGCCGGCCGCCTCGGCGGCAAGCTCCGTACCGGTGAACTGGCCGGGCAGGCCGTCGAGTTCGGTGCCGAGTCGTTCCTGATGCGTGACCCGGTCGGGGCGGAGTCCGCCGCGGTGGCCCTGGTCCGCCGGCTCGGGCTGGCCGACGCGATCGTGCACCCCACCGTCGGGCAGGCCGCCCTCGCCGTCGACGGCGGGCTGCGCCCGATCCCGGGCGGGACGCTGGTGGGCGTACCCGGGGATCTGGACCGGGTGGCGGCGGTGGCGGAACCGGCCGCGGACGCCGACCGCGACGGTGGCCGGCCGTTGCTCGGCCCGGACGAGGACGTGGCGGTCGGCGCGCTGGTCCGCGACCGCCTCGGCGACCCGGTGGTGGACCGGCTGGTCGACCCGATGCTCGGTGGGGTCTACGCCGGCCGGGCCGACGACCTGTCGCTGGTCACCACCATGCCGGCGCTGGCCCGGGCGGCCCGCACGGCGCACACCCTGGTCGGCGCGGTCCGCGCGGCGCAGGCCGCCGCGCCGCGCGCCCCCGGCGCGCCGGTCTTCGGCACCCTGGCCGGCGGGCTGAGCACCCTGGTCGAGGCGGCGGCGACCGCCAGCGGCGCGACGATCCGCCGGGACTCGGCGGTGCGCGAGCTGCGCCGCACGGCCACCGGCTGGGCGCTGACCATCGGCCCCACCCGCGACCCGGAGCTGGTCGAGGCCGACGCGGTGCTGCTCGCGGTGCCGGCCCGCCCGGCCGCCCGGCTGCTCGCCGGGCCCGCCCCCGAGGTGGCCACGGCCGTCGGCGGTCTCGACTACGCCAGCGTCGCGCTGGTCACCATGGCGCTGCCCGAGCCGGAGCTGCCGGAGCTGTCCGGGTTCCTGGTGCCGGCCACCGAGGGGCTGCTGATCAAGGCATCCACCTTCTTCACCACGAAGTGGAGGCACCTGCGCCGGGCCGACGGGCTGGCCCTGGTCCGCGCCTCCGTCGGCCGGTACGGCGACGAGACGTCGCTCCAGCTCACCGACGACGACCTGGTCGCCACCGTGCACCGGGAGCTGTCGACGGTGCTGGGCACGCCGCTGCCCGCCCCGGTCGCCAGTCACGTGCAGCGCTGGGGTGGGGCGCTGCCGCAGTACACCCCCGGCCACCTCGACCGGGTGGCGGTGGCCCGGGCGGCGCTGCGCGCCGCCCACCCCACGCTGGCCCTGGCCGGTGCGGGCTATGACGGCGTCGGCATCCCGGTCTGCGTCCGCTCCGGCGAGACGGCGGCCGAGGAGATCATCACAGCACTGGGAGGATCGGGATCATGACCGAGCAGACCAACGCGGCGCGGCTCAAGGAGCTGAACGCCACCGTCCGCTACACCATGTGGTCGGTGTACCGGGCGACCAGCCCGCTCCCGTCGCTGCGCGAGAACGTCGTCGACGAGGTCGAGTCCCTCTTCGAGGAGCTGGCCGGCAAGGACGTCACGATCCGGGGCACGTACGACGTGGCCGGCCTGCGCGCCGACGCCGACCTGTTGATCTGGTGGCACTCCGCCACCAGCGACGCCCTGCAGGACGCCTACCTGCGGTTCCGGCGCACCACGCTGGGCCGGGCGCTCACTCCGGTCTGGTCGCAGATGGCGCTGCACCGGCCGGCGGAGTTCAACAAGAGCCACATCCCGGCGTTCCTGGCCGGCGAGGAGGCCCGCGCCTACCTCTGCGTCTACCCGTTCGTCCGCTCCTATGAGTGGTACCTGCTGCCGGACGCCGAGCGGCGGGAGATGCTCGCCGAGCACGGCCGGCTGGCCCGCGGCTACCCGGACGTGCGGGCCAACACGGTGGCCTCGTTCGCCCTCGGTGACTACGAGTGGATGCTCGCCTTCGAGGCCGACGAGCTGCACCGGATGGTCGACCTGATGCGCGACCTGCGGGCCTCCGGCGCGCGGCGGCACGTCCGGGAGGAGATCCCCTTCTACACCGGCCGACGACGCTCGATCGCCGACATCGTCACCTGCCTGGTCTGAGCGCCGGCACGAACGCGACGGGCCCCGGAGTCTCCTCCGGGGCCCGTCGGCGTTCCCGGCTCAGCCGATGTAGGCCAGACCGTCGGTGATCACCCGGGGCCGACCCGAGGTGCCCACCACGACGATCTTCACGGTGTGCCGGGCGCTGCTGGACCAGCTCTTGGTCCACATCACCCGGCGGTAGTCGGTGGTGCTGTAACGCAGGTCCACCGTGGTCTGCTTGACGCCGTCCACCCAGATCTCCGCCTGCCCGGAGGTCGACGTCCGGGTCGCGATGAAGGCGACCGAGCGGCCGGTGACGGTCCACGTCAGCGAGGCCTTGGCGGCCGTCGCGGTCAGCGCTGAGCCGCCCAGGTACGAGCTGCTGGACGTGGTCGACCAGGTGCCGGTGCGGGTGGCCTTGGTCTCGGGGAGGAAGACCGGGGTCCAGCTCGCCGAGGCGGTGGCGGTGTTGCCGGCCCAGTCCTGGGCGCGCATCGACCAGGTCGTCGCGACGCTCGGCTTGGTGGTGGTGCCGTAGCTGCCGCTCGCGGCGAAGGTGCGGCTGAGCGGGGTGGTGAGCTGCACGGAGCCGACGCCGGTGTTGTCGGCCGCCCGCCAGTTCACCGTCACCGGCACCACGGTGCCGCTGACCTGCCCGGTCCGCAGCGCCAGGGTGGGTCCCTGCGGGAAGGTCGGCACGGTGGTGTCGGCGACGACCGCCTGGGCGGGGCTGGCGTTGACCCGGCCGATCCGGTGCACGCCGCGCACCAGGACGCTGTGCGTACCCGCCGGGACGGTGACCGCGGCGGAGCGGGCGGTGCCGGCGGCGGTGGCCACGACCACGCCGTCCACCACCACGTCGAAGCGGGAGATCAGCGTGCTCGGCGTGGTCGTCGTCCAGGACGCGGTGAACGTGCCCTTCGTGTAGTACGTCGTGCCGTTCAGGGTGCCGGTCAGGCCGGTCAGCCGCAGGCCGCCGACGGTGGCCGCCTTGGCGCGGATGGTGGCGAGCTGGCCGTAGAGCGCGTCGCCGGGGCACTCGGTGGCCACGGCGTCCCGGTGCCCGGAGATCCGGTTGAAGACCACCTGCTCGCCCAGGTGGAACTTGTCCTCCACCCCGGAGGTCAGGGTGACCTTGCCGTACGGGTCGTTGCCGTACTGGCCGAGCTTGTACGCGGCGACGTGCGCGACGGCGTCCTGCACCACGGTGGGGATGCCGCTGCTGATGTACGTGCCGAGCACGGCGATAGCGGCGTTGTCCGTGTTGAAGCCGTAGGTGTGCGCCCCGGTCACCGGCTTGTCGATGCCGCCCTTGCGACCCTCGAAGACGACCCCGCACCGGTCGACGAGGAAGTTGTAACCGATGTCGTTCCAGCCGTTGCTCTTGACGTGGTAGACCTCGATGCCCCGGACGATGGCGGCCGAGTCGGCGCAGCTGTAGTCGTTGGTGCCGGCGGTGTGGTGCACGAAGAACGCCTTGACCGTGGTCCCGTACGTGGGCGGGTCGGTGACGATCGACTCGTCGGCCTTCCACTCGGCGCGGGTGACCACCTTCGGCGTGGGTACCGGGTTCGCGGGCGTGGCGGTGGTGGGCGCCACGGTGGGGGCGGTGGTGGTGGGTGCCGGGGCCGTGGTGGTGGTCGGCGCGGGCGCGGTGGTCGCCGCCGGCGGCGCGGTGGTCTCGGTCGGCGCCGGGGCGGTGGTCTCCGCCGGCGCGGTCGTGGTGGGCGGATCGGCGGGGGCCGGCTCGGTCGGCGCGGGGTCGGTGGGCGTCGGCTCGGTCGCGGTGGGTTCGAGCGCCCGCACCTCGGCGACCGGCTGGAGGCGTGCCGGCCCGACCGGTCCGACACCGGCCGCGCCGGCCTTGCGGCGCTTCGTCTGCCCCGGGTCGACCAGTTCGAGGCGCAGCCCGGCGGGGAGGTGGTCGCTGCTGGCGCCGCCGGCCGCCGTGGCCCGCACCTCGACCCCGTCCGACGGGCCGACCCAGAGCGGGTCCGTGCTGCCGCGCGCCTTGCCGGCGGTCCTCTCGGCGCCGGGCTCCGGCCCGAAGTGGTTGTCGGTCTCCAACGGCCGCCAGTCGGACCACTTGCCGTCCACTGCGTGGGTGCGGACGGCGATCGAGCCGGTGAAGTCGACCTTCGGGTCCGTCCAGGTCACGCCGACCATGGCGAACCGCTCGGTGTCCCGCCTGGGGATGGTCACCTCGCGGCCGTTGGCGGCCGGGAACGCCACCGTGTGCAGCGCGGTGGTGACGGGCCCGTCCGACGCGCCCCACACGGCGAGGTCGTCACCGAAGCCCGCCGCGGCGAGGCTCGCCGTCCCGGCCACCGCGGTGGCCACTATCGCCGCGCCGATGCCGGCCGTTCGGCGGTTCCAGCGGATCCCCGTTGCTTTCACAGTCTGAGTCCCTCCAAATGATCTCACTGGAGGGCTCAGCGTAATCGCGGTCGATGGCGTTACCTCGCCGGGTGGCGGGTGCGGCGCGACGGCACCGCCCACGCTGGTCGGATGCGGTCAGGCGGGCCGGCGCATCGGGGTGTGCGGGATGCCGTCCTCGACGTAGCCGGGGCCGCTGACCGTGAACCCGTGCCCGGCGTAGAAGTCGACCAGGTGGGTCTGCGCCTCCAGGACGCACGGCCGGTCGCCCACCACGGCGAGCGCCTCGGTCATCAGCCGGCCGGCCAGGCCACCGCCGCGGGCCGCGGGCGCCACCACGACCCGGCCGATCCGCGCCACGCCGTCCGGATCGGCCAGGATCCGCAGGTACGCCACGACGTCGCCGTCCCGGGTCAGCCACAGGTGCCGGGTGCCCGGCTCGACGTCGCGGCCGTCCAGCTCGGGGTAGGGGCACGTCTGCTCGACGACGAACACGTCGATGCGCAGCCGGAGCAGGTCGTGGAAGGTGCGGGCGTCCAGGTCGGCGAAGGCGGCGACCCGGACCGCGAGGGTCTGCGACGGCATCCCGCGATGGTAGGCCGACTCCGCGTCACGGAAGCCGGCAGGGCTGGCCACCCGGGTGCGAGCGGGGTCGCGTCCGGAGGGGGCAACCATGGGCGAGCGATATACCTGAGCGGCATGAATATGACGCTCAGGTATATCGCTCCGGGTAGGTGCCGGTGCCGGTGCCGTCGAGTCGGGCGCGGGACGACGGCGGGGCCGGAGACCGCGACTCAGGCGGGGCGGGCGCCCACCGCGTCGCGGATCTCGGCGCCCTGCGCACCCTCCTCGGCCCGGGCGCAGTGCGCGGAGCAGAAGAAGCGGCCGGAGACCTCGACGCCGTGACCGACGATCTTGATCTGGCAGTGCTCGCAGATCGGCGCCATCTTGTGGATCGCGCACTCGAAGGAGTCGAAGGTGTGCACGTCCCCGCTGACCGTGTGCACCTCGAACGCCATCCAGTAGTCGTTACCGCAAACCTCGCAGGTAGCCATTGCAAAACCCCCCGTTACGGACACGTCACATCAGCGTCGGGCAACGGACACATCGGGGCAACCGAAACGGGCGAACCTGATCCGGCTCGACGGCGAGTCGCTCCCGGCGTGTCGCGCGTTAGGCCCTGGTGACAGCCTCGAACCCCGGAGGACCATGTGATCAAGCGCAACAAGCTCTTCGGCAACCAGACCCGGGTCACCTTCTGCCTGCCCCGGGACACCCCGCCCGGCACCGTCAGCGTCGTCGGCTGCTTCAACGACTGGCAGCCCGGCCGGCACGAGCTGGTGGCCCGCCGTGACGGCACCCGGACGGTGACCGTCCGGCTCGGCCCGGGCGAGTACCGCTTCCGCTACCTCGCCACCGGGGGCGTCTGGCTCGACGACGAATCCGCCGACCAGGTCGACGACCGGGGCAGCCGACTGCTGCTCTGACGGCCGGCGCCACCGCGGCGGGCGACGCCGGCCAGGAGGGTCAGGCCTACTTCGGCTCCAGCCGGATGGAGAGCGAGTTCACGCAGTGCCGGGTGTCCTTCGGGGTGAAGCCCTCACCCTCGAACACGTGGCCCAGGTGGCTGTCGCAGCGGGCGCAGCGGATCTCCGTACGGAGCGTGCCGAGCGTGCGGTCCGGGATCTCCTTCACCGCGCCCGGGATGGCATCGTCGAAGCTCGGCCAGCCGCAGTGCGAATCGAACTTGGCGTCGCTGCGGAACAGCTCCAGACCGCAGGCCCGGCAGTGGTAGACGCCGGGGGTCTTGGTGTCGACGTACTCGCCGGTCCACGGCGGCTCGGTGCCGGCCTCGCGGAGCACCCGGAACTCCTGGGGGCTCAGCCGGACCCGCCACTCTTCCTCGGTACGGGGCAGTTCGTTCTCGTCAAGACTCACCGCTCAACGGTACGTCGGGTGTCGGTGCCATCGCATATGGTCGCGCAATGGGTGGCAGCAGAGCCGCGGCCGCGGAGATCGAGATCGCCGGGCACACCGTCCGGTTGAGCAGCCCGGACCGGGTGATCTTCCCGCAGCGTGGCTTCACCAAGGCGGACGTCTTCCACTACTACGTCTCGGTCGGCGAGGGAATCATGCGGGCCCTGCGGGACCGGCCGACCACGCTGCAACGCTTCCCCGAGGGCATCGAGGGGGAGATGTTCTTCCAGAAGCGGGTGCCCACTCGTGGCGTACCGCCGTGGGTGCGCACCGCGGAGATCAGCTTCCCCAGCGGCCGGACGGCCGCGGAGCTCTGCCCCGCGGACCTGGCCCACGTCGCCTGGGCCGCCCAGATGGGCACCGTGGTGTTCCACCCCTGGCCGGTGCGCGCGGCCGACGTGGACCTCCCCGACGAGCTGCGGATCGACCTGGACCCGCAGCCCGGCACCGACTTCGCCGACGCGGCGACCGCCGCCGGCGAGCTGCGGGCGCTGCTGGACGAGCTGGGCGCCACCGGTTGGCCGAAGACCTCCGGCGGCCGGGGCGTGCACGTCTACCTGCGGATCCACCCGCGGTGGACGTTCACCGAGGTGCGCCGGGCCACCATCGCGCTGGCCCGGGAGCTGGAACGCCGCCGCCCCGAGCTGGTCACCACCGCCTGGTGGAAGGAGCAGCGGGGCAGCCGGGTCTTCGTGGACTTCAACCAGATGGCCCGGGACCGGACGATCGCCTGCGCGTACTCGCTGCGGGCCAACGCGCGGGCCACCGTCTCCACCCCGGTCGACTGGGACGAGCTGCCGCAGGTCGACCCGGACGACTTCCACCTGGGCAGCGTGCCGGCCCGGCTCGCCGAGCGGGGCGACCCGCACGCCGGCATCGACGACGACCCGTGGGACATCACCCCGCTGCTGGAGTGGGCGGAACGGGACGCCGCCGCCGGCCAGGGCGACCTGCCGTACCCGCCGGACCACCCCAAGATGCCCGGCGAGCCCAAGCGGGTGCAGCCGTCCAAGGATCGCGACCGGCCCCGGCAGTGACCAGCCGCCGCCGCCCCGGATAACGATCATGTAACGGGCGCGAACCTTTCCCGCTACCTGACTGGTCTTCCTGGTCGTCGGCCCGTCAGGGCCCGGGGAGGCGTCGGATGAAACTGGTGTGGAGGCGGGCCGTCGAGGCGCGGGGGCTGCTGCTCGCCGCCGCGATCGCGACCCTGGTGGCGGTCGCCCTGGTAACCGGCCTGTCCGACTACAACCGCCGCGCGGTCGCCGCCGGGCAGCGGGCGATGCTCCAGACCGCGCCCGCCGCGGAGCGCAGCCTGCTGGTGAGCGGCTCGGGCGGCCGGGACACCGCCGCCTACGCCGACCGGGACCGGGCGGTCCGCGCCCAGTTCGCCGACGGGCTGGGCGGGGTGCCGGTCACCGTCGCGGCCGCCCGCTACGGCACCGGGCGGGAGCTGACCGGCGACATCGGCGCGGCCCGCGTCGGCGACGACCCGCTCTTCGCCAACCTCGCCACCCTCGGCGACCTGGCCGGGCACGCCGAGCTGACCGCCGGCACCTGGCCCACCCCGGGGGCGACCCCGCTGCAGGTCACCCTGCCGGAGAAGGTCGCCGGTCAGCTCGGCCTGCGCACCGGTGACCGGGTGCCGCTGTACGACCGCAGCACCGAGCGGGCCGGCGAGGTGGTGCTGGCCGGCACCTGGCGGCCGCGCGACCCGACCGAGGCGTACTGGCGGCTGGCCCCGGGGGTGGGCGAGGGCGAGGCGGGCGCGGTCACCTCGTACGGGCCGTTCGCGCTGGACCCGGCCGACTTCGCCCGCACCTTCCCCGGATCGACCTCCGGCGCGTGGCTGGTCCAGCCGGACCTCGCCCTGGTCGAGCCGAGCGGGATGCCCGCCGTCACGCAGGCCGTCGCCGCGATCTCGGCGGAGATCCCGGAGGTCACCGGACTGGGCTCCTCCGCGCAGAGCGTCACCACGATGAACCGGCTGGCCGACCGGCTCAGCCGAGCGGACCTGGTCGGCCGGTCCGCGCTGCTCACCCCGCTCCTGCTGATCATGGTGCTCGGCGGGTACGCGCTGGTGCTGGTCGCCGCGCTGCTCAACGAGGACCGGCGGGGGCAGACCGCGCTGCTGCGCGCCCGGGGTGCGGCCCGCGGCCAGCTCGCCGGTCTCGCCGTACGGGAGGCGACGCTGGTGGTCGCGCCGGCCGTGCTGCTCGCGCCCGCGTTGGCCGGCGCGGCGTTGCGACGGTTCGGCGCGGACTCAACGGTGACCGACCTGCGACTGCCCGACGGCGGCGCGGGACCGGTCTGGGCGGTGGCGGTCGCCACCGCGGTCGGTTGCCTGCTCGCCATGGTGCTGCCGGCGCTGCGCCGGGCCGGCACCTACGTCGCCGACATGGCGGCCCGGTCCCGCCCGACCCGGGGCGCCGCCGTGCAGCGGGCCAGCGTGGACCTCGCCCTGGTGGCGCTCGCCGTGCTCGCCTGGACCCAGCTGCGGCAGTACTCCTCGCCGCTGGCCGGGGCCGGGGGGCGGCTCGGCATCGACCCGCTGCTGGCCGCCGCGCCGACCCTCGGCGTGCTGGCCGGAGCCGTCGTCGCGCTGCGGCTGCTGCCCCCGGCGACCCGGTTCGCCGAGCGGTTCGTCGACCGGCGGCCCTGGACGGCCACCATGTTCGGGATGTGGCAGGCGGGCCGCCGCCCGCACGCCGGGCCGGTGCTGCTGCTCGCCCTCGCCGTCGGCGCCAGCACCCTGGCCTGGTCGCTGGTGGCCTCCTGGGAGGGTTCGCAGCGGGAGCAGGCCCGGCACCGGGTCGGGGCGGACCTCCGGCTGGTCGAACGCGACGGCGCCGCGCCGGCCGACCGGGCCGCCGCGCTGGCCGCCATGCCCGGCGTGGACCGGGCGCTGCCGGCCTGGCGGGACGACGTCCGGGTCGGCCGCGACGACCTGCCGGTGACGGTGGTCGGCCTGGACGCGGCCGGCGCGGTCGGCGCCGTCCAGCTGGACGACGCCACCGGCGGCGCGTCCTCCGCCGAGCTGCTCGGCCGGCTGGTCCGGGGCCGCGCCGCCCCGGCCGGGACCGCCCTGCCGGCGACCGCGCGGCAGCTCACCGGCACGGTCCGCACCCCGGTGGAGGGGTACGGGACGCCCCGCGTCGAGGTGGCCGCGCTGCTCACCGGCGACCGCGGTACGGCCTGGCGGCTGCCGCTGGCCACCGCGCTGGGAGACGGTCGTCCGGTGTCCTTCACCGTGCGGCTGCCCGACACCGGCGGCGCTCCGCTGCGCCTGGCCGGCTTCGAGTCCGACGCCGGCGACGCGACCGGTGGCAGGTACCGGCTGCGCCTCGACGGGCTCGGGCTGATCGACGCGGCGGGCGCCCGGCTGCCGCTGGCGCTGACCGGCGGGTGGAACCTCGCCGACAGCGGACAGGGGCCGATCTCGGCAGCGCGGGTCGAGGGTGACAGCGTCGACGTCACGTACGGTGTGGTGATTCCAGAGGGCGGCCGGTTCGCCGACCTGCCGCCGTCCCGCTTCGCCGTGGTGCCCGCCGGCGACAACACGCCGGCGCCGGCGCTGCTGACCCCCGCTGCCCGGGCCGCGCTGAACGTCCGCATCGGCGACACCGTCACCCTCTCGCTGGCCGGCGTGAGCCTGCCGATCCGGGTGGCCGGCGAGGTCGAGGCCGTCCCCGCGACGGCGGAGAGCGGCGGTGGGGTGCTCGTCGACCTGCCCGCGGCCACCGACTGGCTGCTCCGCCAGCAGGGCGGGGTCCGTGCGGTGCCCGAGTGGTGGCTGCGCACCGACGCGGCCGGGCACGCCGGCGCGGCGACCACGCTCGCCGCGCTGCCCGGGGTGACGCTGCTCGACCGGAACGCCGTCGCGGCCGAGGCCGCGCGGGACCCGTACTGGCTGGGGGCGCGGACCGGGCTGCTCGCGGCCGCGCTCGGGTCGGTGCTGCTGGCCCTGGTCGGCCTCGCGGTCGACGTCTGGGCCACCGCCCGGCACCGGCTGACGGAGTTCGCCGTGCTGCACACGCTCGGGGCCACGCCCCGGCTGCTGGCCCGGGCGCTCCTGGCCGAGCAGGCCTTCCTGGCCGGCATCGGCGTCGGCGTCGGGCTGCTGGTGGGGGCGGGCGTCGCGGCGACCATGGTGCCCCTGGTGATCCTCACCCCGGCCGCCGGCCGGCCGGTGCCCGACGCGGCCTTCCTGTTGCCCTGGACACCGATCGGGCTGACCGCGCTCGGCCTGCTGGTGGCGGCCCTCGCCTTCAGCGCCGTGATCACCACCGGCCTCCGGCAGCGGGTGGCCGCCTTGCAGCTGCGGATCGGGGGAGAGCGATGAGTGTGGTCGAGGTGGCGCGGCGGGTGCGCGCGTACGGGGGCCACTTCCTGCTGCTCGCGGTGCTGACCCTGGTTACCGCGCTGCTGATCACGGCGGTGCCCCGGGTCGCGGACCGGCTGACCGGCCAGGGGCTGCGGGAACACATGGCCGGCCAGCCGATGGCCCACCGGGAACTGCTCTACACCACGACGGAGGAGCCGGTCACGGGGCCGAACGCGGCGGTCGCCGGCACCCGGGCCGGCGAGCTGAACTCGCTCCAGCAGCGGATGCCGCCGGCCGTGCAGGGGTCGATCGGTGAGCGGTGGTACGCGGCGCGCACCGCCTTCGGGCGGCTCACGGGGCCCGACCTGAGCGCCGACAAGGGACTGGTCGACCTGAGCCTGCGCACGACGGGCGGGGTCCGGGAGGCGGCCAGCCTGGTCGAGGGCCGCTGGCCGGAGGCGGGTGTGACCGACGACGGGTCGGTCGAGCTGGCCCTCGCCGAGACGGTCACCCGCCCGCTCGGGCTGCGGCCCGGCAATCAGCTCCGGGTATCCATCCTGGACTCCTCTGGCAAGCCGCTGAACCGGAAGAAGATCAGCCTGGTGGGCGTGTTCCGGCCGGCCGACCCGAGCGCTGGGGTCTGGGACGCGTTGCCGTCGCTGCTGCGGCTCACCCCGCCGGTGGGGGAGGGTCAGCCGTTCCTGATCGTCGGGGTGACCGCCGACCCCGGCATCGACGCGATGGCCGCCGCCGGTTGGCCGGTCGGCTTCGCCTGGCGGTACCGGATCGCGCCGGACCGGCTCACCCCCGGCCAGCTCGACGCGCTGATCGCCGGGTTGAGCACCCTGGAGCGCACCCGGCCGGCGGGCCTCTCCCTCACCCAGGGGGCGGACATCCCGCTACGACGCTTCGCCGCGTCGCTCGCCGCCGCCCGTACGCTGCTCGCCGTCATCGCCGCCGGGCTGCTCGCCACCCTGGCCGGCCTGACCATTCTCGCCGCCCGGCTGGCGGCGCGCCGGCGCCGCGACGAATACGTGCTGTTGCGCGCCCGGGGCGGATCGACCGGGGCGGTGCTGCGCCGCGGGCTGGCCGAGTCGGCGCTGGTACTGCCGGCCGCGGCCGGCGCCGGCTGGCTGCTCGGCGGCCTGCTCCCCGGCGGCGGTTCGCAGCTGCGCGGGGTGCTGCTGGCCGCCGCGCTGGCGACGCTGGCCCTGCCGGTCTTCGCGCTGACCGGGCAGCGGGCCGCCGGTCGCGCCGACCTGATCGGCGCCCGCTCCACCGCGGTGCGGCTCACCGCGGAGGTCAGCGTGCTCGGCGTGGCCGTGCTCGGGGCGTTCCTGCTGCGCCGCCGGGGGCTGGCCCTCGGCGGCTCGGTGGATCCGCTGCTGGTGTCCGTGCCGGTGCTGCTGGCGATCGCCGCGGCACTGCTCGCGCTGCGCGCGTACCCGTTGCCGTTGCGGCTGCTCAGCCGGGCCGCCGCCCGGGCGCGGGGCAGCGTCGCCTTCCTCGGTACCGCCCGAGCCGGCCGGGCCGCCGCGACCGCGCCGCTGGTGGTGGTCGTGCTGGCCGTCGCGACGGCCGCGTTCTGCGCCGTGGTGGCCGCCGGTATCGAGGCGGGCCGGGACCGGGCCGCCTCCCGGGCCGTCCCAGGGGACGTGCTGGTGGACGGGGAGCGGTTCGCGCCGGACACCACCACCGCGCTGGCCGCGCTGCCCGGCGTCCGGGCGGTCGCCCCGCTGCTGGTCGAGCCGGGGCAGCGGCCGTACGCCGACGCCACGGGCCGGTTCGGCGGGGTCGGCGAGACCCAGGTCCTGCTGGTCGACAGCGCCACCTTCGCGTCGGTCGCCCGCCGCCCCGGGATCACCGTCCCCGACGTGCCGGCCGCCGTCGGTGACGGCTCGACGCCGCTGCCGGCGCTGGTCTCCCCGGCGCTCGCCGCGGACCTCGCCGATGCCGGGCTCGCCGACGCCGCGGGCCGGCGACCGGCCTGGCTCGACGTCCAGGGCAACCGGCTGCCGGTGCGGATGGCGCGTACCGTCGACGAGTTCCCGCTGATCGACCGGGCCACCGAACGTTTCGTGGTGGTGCCCTGGCCGGCGCTGCCCGCGGGCAGCCCGCATCCCCTGGTCCCCACCGGTTTCGTGCTGGCCGGTGACGGCGTCGACGCCGCCGAGGTGAGCCGGGTGGTCGACGAGGGGCAGCGGCGCTACCAGCGCGAGGGGGTAGTCACCGGCGGGGAACGGCCCCGCGCGCCGGAGGTGCGCACCTGGTCGGCGGTGCGGGCGGAGCTGGGCGGCAGCGGGGTGAACGGGCTGCTGGTCTTCGGCTTCACCATCGGCGCCGTCGGCGGCGCCGCGCTGGGCCTGCTCGCGCTGGCGTTCGCGGTGCTGGCCGGGGCGCGTGGCCGAGGCCAGGTGCTGTCCCGGCTGCGGACCATGGGGTTGTCCCGCCGGCAGTGGCGAGGGCTGCTGCTGGTCGAGCTGACCCCGCTGGTGCTGGTCTCGGTGCTCACCGGCGCGCTGGTCGGCGCGCTGCTGCCGCTGCTGTTGACGCCCGTGCTCGGCCTGCCCGCCTTCACCGGGGGCGCGGCGGTGCGGGTGCGTTTCGAACCCGGTCTGGTCGCCGGCGTGCTCGGGCTGGCGGTGCTGGCCCTCGGTTTCGCGGTCGCCGTGGAGGCCCTGAACAACCGTCGGATGCGCCTCGGTGAGGTGCTCCGGCTCGGAGAGGAGAGCTGAGATGACAGCCACCGCCGAGGCGTCCGCCGTACCGGACCTGGCCACCCTGCAACAGCGGGCCGCGCAGCGCGCGGCCGAGCGAGCGGGCGGGCAGGACCGGCTGCGCGGACACATCGTCTGCGACGGCCTGGTCCGGATCTTCAAGACCGAGGGGGTGGAGGTGGTCGCCCTGCAGGGGCTCGACCTGGTCATCGACCGGGGCGAGCTGGTCGCGATCGTGGGCGCCTCCGGCTCGGGCAAGTCGACCCTGCTGAACATCCTCTCCGGGCTGGACACGCCCACCGCCGGCATCGCCCGGGTCGCCGAGTACGACCTGCTCGCCCTGTCGAACCGGCGTCGGCTCAGCTACCGGCGGCGGATGGTCGGCTTCGTCTGGCAGCAGACCGGCCGCAACCTGCTGCCGTACCTGACCGCGCGGGAGAACGTGGAGCTGCCGATGAAGCTGGCTGGCGGCCGGTCCCGCCGGGCCCGCCGGGAGCGGGCCCGCGAGCTGCTCGAACTGGTCGGCGTCGGCCACTGCGCGGACCGGCGGCCGGGTCAGCTGAGCGGCGGCGAGCAGCAGCGCTGCGCCGTGGCGGTGGCGGTGGCCAACGACCCGGAGGTGCTCTTCGCCGACGAACCGACCGGTGAGCTGGACGAGGCCACCGGCGCCGAGGTCTTCGCCGCGCTGCGCACCATCAACGCCGAGCTGGGCGTGACCATCGTGGTGGTCACCCACGACCACGCCGTGGCCAGCCAGGTCCGCCGGACGGTCGCGATCCGCGACGGCCGGACCGCCTCCGAGGTACGCCGCACCGCCCGGATCACCGCGGACGGCAGCACCGAGCTGGTCAGCGAGGAGTACGCGGTGCTGGACCGGACCGGCCGGATGCAGCTGCCGGCGCCCTTCGTCGACGCGCTGGCCCTGCGCGACCGGGTCCGGCTCAACCTGGAACCCGACCACGTCGAGGTGCGGCCCGGTGACCGGGCGCACGGCGAACGGAGTGAGGTATGACCGAGCAGCTGTCCGCGACCCCCGCGCGCGCGGCCACCACCGACGAGGTGGTCCGGGTCGACGGGGTGAGCCGTACCTTCGGCCGGGGCGAGCACGCGGTGCACGCCGTCCGGGACGTGTCGTTCTCCGCCGGGCGGGGTGAGCTGGTCGCGGTGCGCGGCCGCTCCGGTGCCGGCAAGACCACCCTGCTCAACCTGGTCGGCGGGCTGGACCGGCCGGACTCGGGTCGGGTGCGGGTGGCCGGGCACGACGTGACGGCCGCCGGTGAGCGGGAACTGCTGCGGCTGCGCCGGGGCACGGTCGGTTTCGTGTTCCAGACCTTCGGCCTCGTGCCGATCCTGTCTGCGGCGGAGAACGTCGGGGTGCCGCTGCGGCTGGCCCGGGTGCCGGCGGCCGAGCGGGAGCAGCGGGTCGCCGTCCTGCTGGAGCTGGTCGGGCTGGGCGGGCACGCCGCGCAGCGCCCGTACGAGCTCTCCGGCGGCCAGCAGCAGCGGGTGGCGGTGGCCCGCGCCCTGGCGAACGAGCCGGACCTGCTGATCGCCGACGAGCCCACCGGTCAGCTCGACTCGGAGACCGGCCGGTCGATCATGGACCTGCTCCGGGCGGTGGTGCACGCCCGCGGCATGACGGCGCTGGTCGCCACCCACGACCCGGCGTTGATCGAGCTGGCCGACCGCACCCTGACCCTGCGCGACGGCCGCCTGGTCGACGACTGACACCTCGCCGGGCGCGGGCGTGCACCGGGGCGCCGTTCAGAGCGCCAGCTTCATCCCCTCGTGGCTGGCGACGAAGCCCAGGTTGCGATAGAAGCGGTGCGCGTCCGCGCGGGTCTTGTCCGTGGTGAGCTGCACCAGCGCGCAGCCGCGCTGCCGGGCCTGGTCGATGGCCCAGGCCATCATCTCCCGGCCGAGCCCCCGGCCCCGCACGTCCGACCGCACCCGGACCGACTCGATCAGCGAACGCTCCGCGCCGTGCCGGCCCAGGCCCGGGATGTACGTGATCTGCATGCAGCCGACCAGCTCGCCGCCGACGTCGGCGACGACCAGGTGGTTGCGCGGGTCGGCGGCGATGTCGGCGAACGCCTTCTCGTACGCCTCGTCGACCTCGGTGAAGTCGCGGGCCTTGCCCAGCACGTCGTCGGCGAGCAGGGCGATGATGGCGGGCAGATCGGCGCGGACGGCGTCCCGGAAGATCACGTCGGTCATCCCGGCAGCCTGACACAGCGACACCGGGCGATGTGCGGGCGTCCCTTGCCGGCACGGGGCAGCATGTGCGCCATGGAGCTCCTGCTGCTGCCGTTCCGCTGGATCTACCGGGGTCTCGTCTGGTTCGCCAACTCGCCGCGCACGCTCATCACGTCGTACCTGTTGATGATCGTGGTGGCGGGCATCCTGTACAGCCACGCCGAGCGCAAGAGCGCCGCCGACTCCGTCTGGTGGGCGGTGGTCACCGCCTCCACGGTCGGGTACGGCGACATTTCGCCGACCACCTTCGAGGGGCGGTTCCTCGCCGCCCTGCTCATCTCCACCATGGTGCTGCTGGTCATCCCGCTGATCACCGCGCACTTCGCCAGCCGGCTGATCGTCGACGACGACGCCTTCGAGCACTCCGAGCAGGAGGAGCTCAAGGCCGACATCCGGCGGATGCGCGCGCTGGTGGAGGAGTTGGCCGCCCGGCAGGGCATCGAGGTGCCACAGCCGCAGGGCCGGCCGCCGCTCAACGCGCCGGACAGCGAAGCCCCTCTCTGGGAACGGTCAACGAGATCAAATAGGCGTCGACGGCGGCGCTGATGCAGGCGGTCTGCGGGTACGCCGTGTGCCCCTCGCCCTCCCAGGTCAGCACCCGGCCGACACCGAGCATCGAGGCCAGCGCGGCGGTCTGCTCGTAGGGCGTGGCCGGGTCGCCGGTGGTGCCGACCACCACGATCGGCGGCGCGCCGGCCGCCCTGCCGGTCGGGTACGGGTCGCGCGCGCCGGGCCACTCCACGCAGGCGAGCATGCCCACGGCGAGCGCCGGGCCGAAGAGCGGGTACTTCTGCCGCCACTGGGACTGGAGCTCGCGGATCCGTTCCCGGGTCGGCTTCTCCGTCTCGTCGGCGCAGTTCACCGCCAGGTTGGCGTCGAAGAGGTTGGAGTAGTGGCCGTCGTCCTCGCGGCCGGCGTACGCGTCGGCCAGCTTGAACACCCCGGTCGGGTCGCCGCCCTGGAGCCGGTCGATGGCCTGGGCCAGCTCCTGCCACCCCGGCTCGGTGTAGAGCGAGGAGATCACCGCGTAGAAGACCCAGCCGGCGGTGGCCTCCCGCCCGTCCCCGCCCCGGACCGGGGAGACCGTCGCCTTGTCGATGGCGGCGGTGACGGCGCCCCGGGCGTCGGGAGCGATCGGGCAGCGGCCGGCGTTCGCGGCGCACCACCGGGTGAAGTTGTCGAACGCCCGCTCGAAGCCCTTCGCCTGGCTCTCCGACCCGGCGATCAGCTGCTGCTGCGGGTCCACCGCGCCGTCGAGCACCAGCGCCCGTACCCGCTCGGGATAGAGCTGCGCGTAGGTCGCGCCGAGCAGGGTGCCGTACGAGTAGCCGAGGTAGGTCAGCTTCTCGTCGCCGACCGCCGCGCGCACCGCGTCGATGTCCCGGGCCGCCTGCTCGGTGCCGTAGAGCGGGAGCTGCTCGCCGTACTTGTCGCCGCAGCGCTGACCGATCCGCCTGTTCAGCCCGACGAAGCCGTCGAAGGCGGCCTGGCTCTCCGGATCCGGGTCGTAGCCGAAGCTGGCGTCCAGGTCGGCGTCGGGGATGCACTTGACCGGGCTGGACCGGGACACCCCGCGCGGGTCGAAGCCGACGATGTCGAAGCGGTCGGTGATGGCGGCCGGCAGCCCGCCGAACGCCGGGCCGAAGGAGAGGTAGACGGCGGTGTCCACCCCGGACGCGCCGGGACCACCCGGGTTGATCACCAGCGAGCCGATCCGGTCGCGCTGCTTGTCCGACCGGATGCGCAGCAGCGCGATCTCGAACGTCTCCCCGGCGCCGGGTCCTGCCGTCGCGCCGGTCGCGGCGCCGCTGCCCCAGTTCCGGGGTACGGCGATCCGGGCGCACTCGTAGCGCATCCCCGATGCGCCCCGGCCGACCAGCTCGTCGGGCACCTCCGGGCAGGCCCGCCAGGTCGGCGCGCTGCCGGGGGCGGCCGCCTCGCCCTGGCTCTCGGTCCGCGGGGCGAACGCCGGCAGCGTGCAGCCGGCGGTGAGCACCACGGCCGCGGCGAACCCGGCCAGGGTCGGGCGGACCCGGCGGATCCGGTCGGAGAAGCGGGTCACGTGGGAGCCTTCCGTGATCGGGTCGACGGCCAGGCTACGCCGGGCCCGGGGCGCTGCCGACGGTTGCCGCCGGATCGCCGCGCAGCACCTGGTCCACGTCGTAGCGGATCGGGCGCTCCAGCTGGTCGTACCGGCAGGAGCGGGGGTCGCGGTCGGGCCGCCAGCGGACGAACTGGGCGGTGTGCCGCAGCCGGTCGCCCTCCATCGCGTCGTAGCCGACCTCGACCACCAGCTCGGGGCGCAGCGGCTCCCATTCGAGGTTCTTGGTGCCGGTCCACCGGCTCACCCCGCCCGGGATGCGCTGGCCCCGCTCGTGGTCGCCGTGCACCCACGGGTGGTCGCCGCCGACGTCCCGGTACGGCTCCAGCTCCGTCAGCAGTTCCTTGCGGCGGGCGGCGGTGAACGACGAGCTGACCCCGATGTGGTGCAGCACGCCGGCGTCGTCGTAGAGGCCGAGCAGCAGCGAGCCGACCACCGGGCCGGACTTGTGCCAGCGGAAGCCGGCCACCACGGCGTCGGCGGTGCGGGCATGCTTGACCTTGAACATCAGCCGCTTGCCCGGCTCGTACGGCAGGTCGGCCGGCTTGACGATCAGGCCGTCCAGCCCGGCGCCCTCGAAGACGTCGAACCAGCGCCGCGCCGTCTCCGGGTCGGTGGTCACCTGGGTGACGTGCACGGGCGGGCGGACCTTGGCCAGCGCCTGCTCCAACCGCGCCCGGCGCGCGGGATAGGGCTGGTCGAGCAGCGACTCGTCGTCGATGGCGAGCAGGTCGAAGGCGACGAAGTCGGCGGGGGTGGTCTCGGCGAGCAGCTTCACCCGGGAGGCCGCCGGGTGGATGCGCTGGGCGAGCAGCTCGAAGTCGAGTCGAGGCTGGCCCCCGGGGCCGTCCCGGCGGATCACGATCAGCTCGCCGTCGACCGCGCACCGGGCCGGCAGCTGCGCGCGGGCCTGCTCGACCACCTCGGGGAAGTAGCGGGTCATCGTCTTGCCGCCCCGGCTGGCCAGCTCGACGGAGTCACCATCGCGGAAGATGATGCAGCGGAAGCCGTCCCACTTCGGCTCGTAGGTCATGCCGGGGGCGGTGGGGAGCTGGGGCACGCTCTTGGCCAGCATCGGTTCGACCGGGGGGTTGATCGGCAGGTCCACGGCGACCAGTCAATCAGACGGGGCTGACAGTCGTGAGGCAGATCACCGCCGGTGCGGGGCGGCGTGTCCCCGCTCGGGCCCGTTCGTCACCCGCGCGCGGATGATGAAACCGCAGGTCAGAGCTACCTTCGCCGGGTGCGGGAGTGGGTGTGTGGCTGCTGCGGGCGGTGGCGGGTCAGCGTGGAACTGATCCGTGGCCGGTACCGCTACCGGCTGGCGCACCGCTACCGGCCGGAGTTCGGCGGCGGCACCAACGTCGTCGGCGAGGTCGCCACCGTGGCCGAGCTGGCGGAGCTGCTGCGCCGGCACGCCCCGGTCGACCTGGCCGACCTGCGCGAGGCCGCCTGAGCCAGGGTCGGCTCCGCGCCGGCCGGCCGCTCGGACCCGCTGTCTGCGGGCTCAGGCGTCGCTGCGCGCGGGACTGACCAGCGACTTCTCCAGTACGGCCAACCGGATGCCGTGCGGGTCCGCCCGGTGTGCCACGATCCGGTAGCCGTGCCGGTGGTACAGCCGCAGGTTCTCCGCGCTCTCCGCGCCGGTGAACAGCGCGCACCGGTCCGCCCGCCCCGCGCAGGCCGCCTCGATCGCGGCGAGCAGCCGCCCGCCGACGCCCCGGCCCTGCTGGTCGGGGGCCACCGAGAGCCGGCCGACGTGCGCGGTGCCCCCGTCGAGCTCAGCCCGCACCGAGCCGACCAGCCGTCCACCGACCCGGGCCGCCAGCACCGTCGCCGGCCCGGCCAGCGCGGCGCGTACCTCGTCGAGGGTCTCGGTCAGCGGCGGCAGGAACAGGTCGCCGTAGCGCCGCGCCTCGACCAGGTACGCGGCGCGCTGCACGGTCAGGATCTCGCCGGCGTCCGCGACGCTGGCCGGGACGATCGCCACCCGCTCGGTCACCCGCCCAGCTCACCACAGCGGCCCGCGCCCGCGGCGGGCGGCCCGCCCACGCCGGCCGTACGCTGGCGGGGTCCGACTCGACCATGGGGGTGCGTACCGTGCCGGAGCCGACCTACCCGGACGTGGGCGCCACCCGCGCGGGGCCGCTGCCGCCCGGCTGGCGGCACGTCCGGCACCGGCTCCGGCTGCCGGACGGGTGCTTCCCGGCGGCGTCGGACGCGGTCCTCGGGTGGCGGTTGCACCGGGCAGCCGGCATCCGGATCGAGGCCGACGCGCCGCGGGCCGCCCCCGGCGTGCGGGTGGTGTCCAACCTGGGCGTCGGGCCGCTGCGGCTCGCCGCGCCCTGCGTGGTGGTCTGGGCCGAGGACGACGACCGGCGGGCCGGCTTCGGATACGGCACGCTGCCCGGTCACCCGGCACGCGGCGAGGAGGCCTTCGTGGTCACCCGGGACGACGCCGGCGCGGTCTGGTTCGAGGTGCGCGCCTTCAGTCGCCCGGACCGCTGGTCCATGCGCGCCGCGGGTCCGGTCGGCCGGGCCTTCCAGCACGGGTACGCCTGGTGGCTCGGCCGCACGCTGCGCCGCCTCTGCGCGCGTCCCTGACCCGCCGTCCCGCCTGGCGTGCCCGCCGGGTAGGCGGGCGGGAGCGGTCGGGGGGTCAGAAGCGGGCGAAGGAGCGGATCGGGGCGCGCGGGCCGTAGCGCGGGGCGTGCACGCCGCCCGCCTCCAGCAGCAGGCAGACCCGGCCCCGATGGCCGCGGAACGGCTCCAGCAGTGCGAGCATCCGGGCGTCGTCGCCGCGCGGCTCGCCGGCGAGGGCCCAGGCCACGGTGTTCGGGATGTGGTAGTCCCCGACGCTGACCGCGTCCGGGTCGCCGTACGCGATCCGCACCACCTCGGCGGCGGTCCACGGGCCGATGCCGAGGATCGCGGTGAGCCGGCGGGTGGCCTCCTCGGCGTCCGCGCAGCGTTCCAGCCGGTCGGCGGCGGCGGCCGCGCGGCGCAGCGTCTCGGCCCGCCGCTGCTCCACTCCGAACGGGTGGAAGACCCAGTACGGGGCGGCGGCCACCGCCGCCGGCTCGGGCGGCAGCAGCAGCGGCTGCACCGGTCCCGGCGCCGGCTCGCGGAAGTGTCGGACGGTGGCCGCGTACGCCCGGTAGGCCTCCTTGCCGGTGACCTTCTGCTCGAAAACGGCCCGCAGCAGCCGGGGGAAGACCTGGCCGGTGGCGGGCATCCGCAGCCCGCGGTGCTGGGCGGCCAGCCGGGCCACCACCGGGTGCGCGGCGGCGAGCTCGGCGAAGCCGGTGACGTCGTCGCGGAGCCCGGCGATCCTGTCGGCCCGCTCGACCACCCAGTCGGCGCCCGGTCCGTACCCCTCGGCGACCAGCTCGCCGGCTGCCGGCCGCAGTGCGAGGGTGGCCGGTCCGGCCGGGGTGCGGGTGGCCCACCAGAAGCTGCCGGCGGCGATCCGGGCGCACGGGTCGTACGGGCTGAAGGTGAGCGACCGCACCGAGGCGGCCAGTCGGTAGCCGGCCGGTGGGCGCAGCGTCCGGCGGGCGGCGGGTCCGGGTTCGGTCACCCCGACACTGTGCCAGGTCGGGGCGCGCGGGCCACCGGACCGTCGGTGCGGGTGAGCCGGGAGACAGTCGTCACGGCTGGCGATGCTCGGCCGAACTGGTACCCGCGGCTCATCCGGACGGATCGTCTTTCCGGACGTGAAAGGCATCTGCCTCGCAGATAAAGCTTCATATCGGCCCGGCCGTCGTTGTTAAGAGGGTGAACAGGTGATGTTGTCTCGGTGAAACCGCTGTTAACGTCTGCCTCCGCCGCTACCCGTGTGGAGGCTTCGCCGCGTAGACGCACACCGTCCGCCCGGTGGGGAGAGATCGCGGGGCGGCCCACGGGGGAGTAATGAGAGGGCGATCAGCGATGTGTGCTGGTTCTGTGTGTGTCCAGGTTCCGGATCCGGCTCGGTCGGCATCGCTCTGCCGGCCCTGACCGATGGTGGTGACGCCAGCGGTCGTCACGGCTGACGGACCGCTCCCATGATCGCTCTCCGGATCTACCGCAGCCTGCCACGGACCGTGCGGCACCGGATGCTCAACCTGCTGCCGGCGGACCGTCGGCTGCGCCTGATCCGCTCCCTCACCGGGCTGGCCGGCGCCCCGGCGCCCCGGCCGGTCGGCACCCGCATCGCCGTCCGCGACGGCGACGAGCGCCTGTCCGCGATGGTGGTCGACGACGCGACACCGGCGGAGCTGTGGCACTGCAACCTCGGCGCGGTGACCGCCGCCCTCCTGGCGGCGGGGATCGACCACTTCTGCCTGCCCAACACCGACGCGTTGCGCAGCAGCGTCGCCGTGCCCGCCGACCGGCGCGCCGCGGTCCGGGCGGCGCTGCGCTGCGCCCCGGCCCTGCGGGGCGCCCGGGTCGTCCGGGTCCGGGTCCCGGTCGACGGCGACCCGCCGCGCGACGAGGAGGTGCTACGCGTCTTCTTCCCGGTCACCGACCCCCGGGGGTCGGTGGTGCTGGGCAGCGGATTCGCCTGCGAGATCGAGTTCTGGCACCGGGACGGCGACATGCTGCGCGCCCCCCGCCACAACCCGGTGACCCACGAGGCGCCTGCCCGGGCCGTGCTGGTCAACGCCTCCGCCAGCCAGCTCAGCGACTTCATCCCGCTGCGCGACTCCCGCCGCTACCGCACCCGCCGGGACTTCACCGTGGTCGCGCCGGACCGGGTGCGGTTCCCCATCGACGCGGTCTACACCTGGGTGGACGGTGCGGACCCGGAGTGGCGGTCCCGGAAGGCCGCCGCGCTCGGCCGGCAGGCCGGGCCGGTGCACCCGGTCGCCGCGAACGACAGCCGGTACGTCAGCCGCGACGAGCTGCGGTACTCGCTGCGCTCACTGGTCAGCTACGCGCCCTGGCTGCGCCGCATCTTCCTGGTGACGGACAACCAGCTCCCCGCCTGGCTCGACCCCGACCACCCGATGATCACCGTGGTCTCCCACGCCGACATCCTCGGCCCGGTCGGCCAGCTCCCGTCGTTCAACTCGCACGCCATCGAGGCGCGGCTGCACCGGATCCCCGGCCTGGCGGAGCACTTCCTCTACTTCAACGACGACGTGTTCCTCGGCCGGCCGCTGCTGCCACAGACCTTCTTCCACGCCAACGGCATCGCGAAGTTCTTCATGTCACCCGCCCAGTACGGTCTCGGCGATCCCACGGCCGACGACGCCCCGGTCAACGCCGCCGGGAAGAACAACCGGCGGCAGATCAACCGGATGTTCGGGGTGACGGTCCTGCAGAAGATGAAGCACACCCCGTTCTCGCTGCGGCGCAGCGTCCTGGAGCACATCGAGTCGGTGCTGCCCGAGCAGATCGCCGCTACCATCGGCCACCAGTTCCGGCACCGCGACGACCTCGCCGTGCCGTCCTCGCTGCACCACTACTGGGCCTACTCGATCGGTCAGGCCGTGCCGGGCACGATCGACTACGAGTACGCCGACCTCGGGCACCCGTCCACGCCGGCCCGGCTCACCGAACTGCTCCGCCACCGGCACCGCGACGTGTTCTGCCTCAACGACACTGACTCCGACCCCCGGGCGGTGGCGGAGCAGGAGCAGATGCTGGCCGACTTCCTCCCGCGCTACCTGCCCTTCCCGGCGCCGTTCGAGCTGCCGGAGGAGATGGTGGCCGAGCGCCGCACCGTCGGCGCGACCGCGTTGTGGCGGCAGGCCCGGGGCACCGCCGGGCTGGGGTCGCAGGTGGACGCGCCGACCGTGCCCACGCTCCGGGTCGGCCCGCAGGTGGACGCGCCCACCGTGCCATCCCGCCGCCTCGGTGTGCCACTCGCCGCCGACCACGGAACCAGCGCGCCGTCCGGCGCGGAACCCGCCATCAGACTGGGAGAGCGACGAGATGCCTGATCGCCTGGAATGGGCGGCACCGCTGCTCGCCCTCGGTCGCCGGGCCGCCGGCCGGCCACGCGGCGCCCGTAAGTCCACCCCGGTCGGCTCGCCGCGGTCGATGGCGATCATGGCGCACCAGGACGACGACCTCTACTTCCTCAATCCGCTGCTGGTCAACCAGTTGCGCAGCAGCGAGGAACACCTGACGGTCTGCCTGACCGCCGGTGAGGCCGACGGCCGCAACGCGCCGGACGGCACCCCGGAGAACGCCGCCACCCCGGTCGACTTCGAGTCCTTCGCCGCCGCCCGGTACAACGGGCTGCGCTGCGCGTACGCCGACATGGTCCTGGGTGACCGGGACGCCAAGTGGCGCCGCGAGGTGACCACCCTGGCCGGTGGCGCCGAGGCGGACGTGTCGATCCTGGTCGACGCGCCGCACATCCGGCTGGTCGCGCTCAACCTGTGGGCCACGGCCCCGGCCGGTTCGGCTCCGGGCGCCGGGTCGCTGCCCGGGCTGTGGACCGGCCGGGCGGAGTCGAACCCGACGATGATCCCGCTCGGCTCGCCGGTGCCGGAGGTGCACAGCTACACCCGGGAGAGCCTGATCGAGTCGCTGGTGCTGCTGCTGGAGCGGTTCGCCCCGACGCTGGTCTGGACGATGGACCCGGACCCGGACCCGCAGGTCCACGACCGCGCCAACCCTCGGCACGCGGACGCCGAGGGCTACTCCGACCACAGCTTCCACACGGCCACCGGCCTGTTCACCCACGAGGCCCTCACCCGTTGGTTCGCGGCCGGGGGCGGCCGCCGGACGTCGGTCGAGGCGTTCCGTGGCTACTACGTCCGGCGCTGGCCGTCCAACCTCAGCCCGGAGGCCCGCGCCGGCAAGCAGCGGTACAAGGACGTGTACGGCTGGGCGGACCGCCGCCCGAGCGACGATCCCGCCGGTCTGGGCGACCGGAAGGTCAGCGGCGACCTGATCGCCCAGGGCAACGCCTCCGGCACCACGCTGCGCTATCCCGGCTCGCGGTCCTGGGCCGCTCCGGGGGCCGACGGGCGGCTCTCCGCCTTCGCCGTGCGGGGCGGCCAGGTCGTGCACTGGCGGGAGGGTCGCCCCGGCGAGCTGGCCGAGAGCCGGCGGGTGCCCGGGCGCAAGCTGCTGCCGCACGTCAGCGCCGTGCCGACCGCCGACGGCGGCTGGCGCCTCTTCGCGGTGCGGCAGGGGCTGACCGCCGACCCGGACCGGCACCGGCGGGACCTGTGGACCATCCTGCTGCCGGCCTCCGGCGACTACCGCGAGGTGCGCTGGGAGTCGCTGGGCAACCCGAACGAGGGCAGTGCACCGGCGAAGCGGCGGAACATCGGGATGCCGCAGGCCGTCCCGCTGCCCGGCGGCCGGCTGCTGGTGGTCACCAGGAACGCGGGCAAGGGCCTGAGCGGGCGGCTGCACGACGGTGCGGCCTGGACGCCGTGGCACGACCTCGGCGGCCGGGAGACCCAGGACGGCCTGACCGCGGTGGCCCTGGACGACGGCTCGGTCGAGGTGCTCGCCGCGGGGCGCCACGGCATCGCCCGCTGGCTGGTCGACACCACGGAACTCACCGCCGACTTCTCGGTGGTGCGCACCGAGGCGCCCGCGGGCCCACCCACCGTGGTGCGGCTTCCCGACGGCGGCCGGATGATGTTCTGCCGGTGCCGGGACTCGGCGTCGACGGTGTCGTTCCGCACCCGGGACGACGGCCGCACCTGGGATCCCGCCAGCCTCACCGACCTGGGCGGGCACGGCGGGCCGGGCCCGATGGCCGCCCGCTACGTGCCGGACGCCGGCGCGGTGCTGCTCGCCGTCCGAAACGACGACTCGGCCACGAGCCTGATCTGGGTGCGGCCCGACGGTCGGCCGCGCGGCCCGTGGCTGCGGGAGCCCACCCCGATCGCCGGCAGCCACGCCGTGTCGGTCGACTCGGCCGGCCGGTCGCTAGTGCTGGCGGTCTCCGCCGCCGGCGGCCTGCTCGCCCTGCCGGTGACGCGCTCGGCGTCGTCGCTGACCTCGACGAAGGAAGTACCGTGAACCACGCATCCCCCGCCCCGGAGACGATCGCGGCCCCTCCGGTGCCCGGACCGGGCGGCGGGACCGGCCCGTCCACCGCGGCCGGTGAGCCGGACGACGTCCGCGAGGTGCTGGTGGACGGCGGACGCCGCCGCGCCCACGTGCACGCCGCCCTCACCCCGCTGCTGGCCCGCCAGCTCAACCTCACCGCGGTGACGGGGGCGTTGGAGGCGCACGGCGTCGACCACTTCGTGGTCCGTGGCATGGATGACCGGACGCCGGTGGTGGGGGTCGGGGAGGAGGACCGGGTCGCCGCGCTCGGCGCCCTGGAGAAGCTCGGCACGGCGGCCACCTGTTACGTCAGCCAGGTGCTGCCCAAGCCGCCGATCATCAGCGCGCTGCGGGATGCCGCCGACCCGGCGGCCTGGGCGGACCTGCAGCGGGCCCGGGCACTCAAGCTGACCTGGTTCCGGGTCGACCCGACGGCGCGGCTGGTCCTCGGCGCCGCGTACGGGTGCGAGGTCGAGTTCTGGCGGCCGGACCGTAAGGCCGACGTGCTCCGCGCGCCGCGGCGCAACCGGATGATGCCCGCGGTCTCGATGGCCGGCGTGCCGGTGGAAGCCAGCGAGCACCGGTTCACCCGGCTGGCCTCGGCGGCGAAACCGGGGCGGAGCTTCCGGACGAGGCCGGAGTTCGACCATCTGCTCCCGGACGACATCGACTTCCCGATCGACGTGGTCTACACCTGGGTGGACGGCGCCGACCAGGAGTGGCAGCGCCGCCGGGCCGACCTGAAGGGCGAGGCGTTCCACGCCGAGGCCGACAGCGAGTCGCGGTACATCAACCGGGACGAGTTGAAGTACTCCCTGCGCTCGCTGCACCTCAACGCGCCCTGGGTCCGTAACGTCTACCTCGTGACCGACCGGCAGCGGCCGGCGTGGCTGGACCTGAGCGCGGGGAACGTCTTCCTCGTCAACCACGACGAGATCTTCACCGATCGGGATGCGCTGCCGACGTTCAACTCGTGCGCGATCGAGAGTCAGCTGCACAACATCGACGGCCTGGCCGAGCACTTCCTCTACCTGAACGACGACATGTTCTTCGGCCGGCCGCTGGCGCCCCAGACGTTCTTCCTGGCCAACGGGAACACCAAGTTCTTCCTGTCCCAGAACCGGATCCCGCTCGGCCCGATCACCAGCCTCGACAGCCCGGTCGACGCGATGATCAAGAACAACCGGCGGCTGGTCGAGGAGCGGTTCGGCCGTACCCTCACCCAGGGCAGCCAGCACGTGCCCTACCCGCTGCGCCGCAGCATCCTCGCCGAGATCGAGCGGGAGTTCCCGGCGGAGCACGCCGCGACGGTGCGCAGCCGGTTCCGCAGCGCCACCGACCTCACCATCACCTACTCCCTGCACCACTACTACGCGTTCCTGACCGGGCGGGCCCTGCCCGGGCACGTCAACTACGGCTACGTGCAACTCGCGGTGCCGGATCTCGTCGCCCGGCTGAAGCGGGCCGAGGCCCGGCGGGACTGGGACACCTTCTGCATCAACGACGCGTTCTCCACGTACGCGCAGCTCCAGCAGCAGATGGCCGTCCTGGAGCCGTTCCTCGAGGCGTACTTCCCGGTGCCCAGCCCGTACGAGTTGGCGGGCCCACGGTGAAGTTCTCCTTCCTCATCCACAACTTCTACGGGGTGGGTGGCACCAACCGGGCCCTGCTGAACCTGGCCACCGCGCTGGTCGAGGCCGGCCACCAGGTCGAGGTCGCGTCGGTGTTCCGCCGGCTGGACCGGACCATGTTCGACGTCGACCGGCGCATCGCGGTGGTGCCGCTGGTCGACACCCGGCCCCGCCGGCCGGACCGGACCAACCCGCGGCACCGGGAACCGTCGACGCTGATCCCGGAGACCGAGGAGCTGCACCTCGCGTACAGCCGGCTGACGGACGAGCGGATCATCGGCTACCTGCGGTCCACCGACGCCGACGTGGTGGTGGGTACCCGGCCGGGGCTCAACCTCGCCGTGGCCCGGTACGCCCCGGAGCACGCCGTGCGGGTGGCCCAGGAACACATGACCCAGGACCTGATCGACGACGCGGTGAAGGCCGAGATCCGCCGGCACTACCCGCGGATCGACCTCGCGTACACGGTGACCGGCGCGGACGCGGCGGCCTTCCGCTCCGACAACCCGGTGCCGGGCACCCGGATCGAGGTGCTGCCGAACAGCTCGCCCCCACCGGGGGTCCCGCCCGCCGAGGGCGACAGTCGGATCGTGGTGGCGGCCGGCCGGCTCGACCCGATCAAGCGGTACGACCGGCTGATCAGCGCCTTCGCCCGGGCGGCGGTGGACTGCCCCGGCTGGACGTTGCGGATCTACGGTGACGGCGAGCAGCGGCAGGCGCTCGCCGCGCTGATCCGGGAGCTGGGCCTCTACGACCAGGTCCGGCTGATGGGGCGCCGGGACGACATGTCGACGGAGTGGGTGAAGGGCGCCGTCGCCGCCGTCTCCTCCGAGCGGGAGTCGTTCGGCATGACGATCGTCGAGGCGATGCGGCTCGGGTTGCCGGTGGTCAGCACCGACTGTCCGGTCGGCCCGCGGGAGATCATCGAGGACGGTGCGGACGGCCTGCTGGTGCCCGGCGACGACCTCGACGGGTACGCGGCGGCGCTGCGGACGGTGATGCGCGACGACGACCTGCGCGCCCGGATGGCCAAGATGGCCGTGGCGAACTCCGCCCGCTTCGACCCCGCCCACCTCGCCGGCCGGTTCGCCGCGGACTGCGCGGAGCTGCTGGCCACCCGGCGGGCCGGGACGCCCCGGCCACGCCGGACGGCGCGCCGGACGCTTCGCGGTGGGCTGACCCGGTCGGTCCTCGCCCGGGGCGGCGGGCTGCTGCCGGAGCCGGACCTGCTGCGGGCAGTGGCGGATCCGCTGCTGGGCGCAATCGCCCGGAACGAGCTCACCCGACGGGTGAGCATCGGCGCGCTCGCGCGGCTGGCCCGGGTTCGCCGGGTCCGCGGTGCGAGCACCCGGCTGCAGAAGGCGATCCGACGGCGGGCCTCCCTCGCCGCCGACGGCCCGGTAGCGGACTGCCTGGTGCTGCCCGACCTGGGGCTGCGCTGGTCCGTCGACGCGGCGAACTGCCCGCCCGGCGGTGCGCTGGTGCTGCGCAACCGCGACACCCGCGAGGTCGTCCAGGTGCCCCTCGTCCCCTCCGCCGACGGTCCGCGGCAGCTCGCCACGCTCGACGCGGACGCGCTCTCCGAGGGCCGGTGGAACGTCCACCTGCTGGACGGCAAGGGCGTCCGGCGCCGGATGCGTCCGCAGCGGCTGGACAGCCGGATCCTCGCCGGCGGCCCGGACGACGGCGTGGTCGCCGACCGGCCCGGGCTGCGGGTGCACGTGCCCTACCGCACCACCGACGGCTTCCTCGCGGTGCGGAGCTGGGCGCGCCCGGCGCACGCCGAGGTGCGCCGGGTGGAGCTGGATGGCGAGGCGATCACCGTCGCCGCCACCTGGCACGGGCCGGGGGCCCCGGACGGCGCGGTGCTCCGGCGTCGGGGTGACCGAGCGGAGTCGTTGGCCCTGTCGGCCGTGCCGGCGACCGACGGCACGGTGACGATCGTGGTGCCCCTGGACGCGCTGACCGACCTCCGGCTGGGCCGGTACGAGGACTGGGACTTCTTCCTCCGCCAGCCCGCCGGCGGGGCCGAGGTCCGGCTGGGTCGGTTCCTCGACGACGTCGTCGACAAGAAGCGCACCTACAACTACCCGGAGATCCAGCTGACCCGGGAGGTCGACCTGGACCTGGTCGAGGAGGATCCGGCCCCGAGACTGCGCCTGCGCCCCTACTACACGATCGACAGCGAGCTGTCGGTCGTGGTCATCGATCGGCCGTAGCCGTGACCGCGGAGGAGACGACGGCGGGGCGGGGCCCCGCGGACCCCGCACGGTCCATCGCCGAGCCGTCCAGGTTCGTCGAGACGTACCGGCGGGTGCTCAGCCCGCGGGCGCGCCGCGCCATCGCGGCCCGGGTGAGCCCCCGCGCCCGCCACCAGGTGAAGCAGTGGGTGGCGCAGGTGTCCGGCGACAACCAGGCGGCGGCGCGCCGCGGGGAGCGGCTGGCCCGCCGCCAACCGGAACTGCTGGCCGGCGGGGACCGCGCCGTGGTGGTGGTGGACCGGCGGACGCGGGTCGCGCTGGTCCGCCCGGACGTGTCGCCCTGGTCGGCGCGGGCCGCCAACCTCGCCGCGGTGACCGCGGCGCTCGACGAGGCGGGCGTCGACCATTTCTGCGTACGCGGGCGTTCCGACCGGTCGTCGGTGGTGGCCGTCGACGCGGCGGACCGGGACCGGGTGTACGCCGCCCTCGCCGCGGCGTGCCGCCGGGTGCCCGGGTACGTCGCCGCGGTGGCCGGGGGCGGGGAGTCACGCTCCGCGCCGGGGTTCGAGCCGCAGGTGTGGCGTCGGCTGCGGGACGCCGATGTGCTGCGGTTGACCTGGTACTGGACGGACCCGCGGCAACGGCTGGTGCTCGGCGCGGCGTACGGCTGCGAAATCGAGTTCTGGACGCGGCACGAGGACCGGCTGGTCGCGCCGCGGCGGAACCTGGTGGCGGAGCAGGTGCCGGCGGTTGCGGCGGGGGTCGATGCGCCCGCGGAGCTGTTCACCGCGCTCGGGCCGGCCGTCCCGACGGTGCGGGTCCGGACCCGTCCGGAGTTCGCGATCCGGCGCCCCGACGACGTGACGTTCCCGGTCGACGTGGTCTACACCTGGGTGGACGGCGCAGACCCGGCGTGGCTGCGCCGGCGCGCCGAGGTTGCCGGCGTCCCGTACCACGCCGAGTCGGCGAGCGCCGCCCGGTTCCTCAGCCGGGACGAGCTGCGCTACTCGCTGCGCTCGCTGCACACGTACGCCCCGTGGGTGCGTACCGTCCATCTGGTCACCGACGACCAGGTCCCGGCCTGGTTGGACGTGGACGCCCCGGGGCTGCGGGTCGTCAGCCACCGGGAGATCTTCCGCGATCCGTCTCTGCTGCCGACCTTCAACTCGCACGCCATTGAGAGCCAGCTGCACCACATCGACGGACTGTCGGAGAACTTCCTCTACTTCAACGACGACGTCTTCCTCGGCCGCGAGGTCACCCCGAAGGACTTCTTCCTGGCCAACGGCATCACGAAGTTCTTCCCCTCGCCGGCGCTGGTGCCGCCGGGTCTGCCGTCGGTGGACGACATCCCGGCGTCGGCGGCCGGCAAGAACAACCGGCGGTTGATCGCGGAGCGGTTCGGCACGGTCCTCACCCAGAAGATGAAGCACATGCCGCACGCGCTGCGGCGCAGCGTGCTGGCCGAGATCGAGGAGGAGTTCGCGGCCGAGCACCACGCCACCGCCGGCAACCGCTTCCGCAGCGTGGCGGACATCTCGGTCGCCTCGTCGCTGCACCATTACTACGCGTTCCACACCGGTCGGGCGGTCCCGGGGGAGTTGGAATACAGCATCGCCGAGCTGTCCCATCCCGACACGCCGGCGCGCCTCGCGCACCTGCTCGCGCGCCGGGACCGGCACGTCTTCTGCCTCAACGACGCGTACTCCACGCAGGAGGATCTGGCCGCCCAGGTGGCGGTGCTGGTCCCCTTCCTGGACACCTACTTTCCGGTGCCCAGTCCGTGGGAGAAGGGCTGACGGTCAGGCGGTACGCGCCACCGCGGCGCCGGCCCGGTGGGGCCGGCGCCGCAGCCGGAACGCGGGGCGTTGCCGGTACGCCCGGCGTCCGGGTCCATGACGGTGGCCGGCCGCGCCCTCCCCGGCTGCGACCGGCCACCGTGTCCGTGCGGCGCGGGATCAGTACGAGTACCCCGAGCTGCCGCCGTCGGAGCCGCCCGAGTCGCCCGACGCGGGCGGGGCGACCGCCTTCGGGGTGCCGGTGGGCAGGCAGGTCAGGTTCTTCTTGCCGTTCGGGTCGACCACGAACCAGGTGCCGCCGACCCCCTGGCCCTTCCACTGACCGGGCTTCTTGTCGCCGATGTATCGGTAGACCGGCCAGCCGCCGATGGTGATCTGCCGGGTGCCGTCCTGGCGGGTGACGGTACCGACCTTGTCGTCGGAGACGCCCTGCAGCTGCGGGTTGCCGTCGGTCAGCGCGGGCGGCCAGACCTGGGCGCACTTGTCCACGCAGTTGGACGACGGCGGGTCAGCGGAGTCCTTGTCGAAGCGGTAGAGGACCCAGCCGTCCTGGTCGGTCACCACCTGACCCATCCGGGGCAGCTTCTTGCCGACCAGCTGGTCGGTGAGCCGGACGTCCGCGGGGGGCGCCTGGTCGTCGGTGGGGGCGTCCGCGGTGGCGGAGGCCTCCGGTTCGGCCGCCGCGGTGGGCTCGGCCGCGGCGACGGCGACCGGCTCGGCCGCGCTCGAGTTCGCCCCGTCGTAACCCGCGGGAGCGCAGGCCGTTAGTGCGACCATCGCGCTCGCGACGATGACGGTCGTCCGCTTCAGGTGTGCCACGTGCCCTCCTCATTCTTGGCAGTTCACCGGGTAGTACGGGTGGTTCGCTGTCAAGGTTGAAGAGGAGAAGGTGCTCCATTTCACAGTGGATGGATTGAACCGCTCCGCGCGCGGGCGCGTGGGGGAGCACGTCGGGACCACCGCGGGCGGGCACGTCGAAGCGGCGCCGGGCGATGTCGCTGCCCGGCGCCGCTGTCGGAGCGGATCAGAAGTCGGCCACCGTCACCAGCGGGCTGGCGATTCCGTTGACGTCCACCGACTGCACCTGGATCTTCGCGATGTCACCCTGGCTGGCCGAGGTGGAGGCGCTCAGTTCCAGCGGCAGCTGGTTGAGGTTGGTCCCGTAGCCGCCCCCCGGCACCGACCAGGTGGACACCACCTCGCTGGTCTTGTTCTTCCGGACCACCACCAGCCGGCAGGTCCGCGGCCCGGGCAGCCTGGTCAGCTGGACGCTGATCTGCGTGCCGTACTCCTTTTCGGCCAGCCACATCATGGTCTGCACACCGGTGCCCGGGTCGGTGGCGTCGTGCGCCACGCCCTCGACCGGCTCCCTGTCGCCGCCGAATCCGTTCCCCGACCTGGTCGGGCCGGGCGACGGCGGGCCGGTGACCGGGGCGGTCAGGGTCGGTTCGGCCTGCGGGATGCGATCGTCGCCGTTGTCCACGAAGCCGGCGATGCCGACGCCGCTCAGGCCGCCGAAGACCACCACGGCCGCCGCCGTGGCGAGCAGCTGCTTGAACCGGGTCCGCCGGCGGTGCTGCCGCACCGCCACCAGCGTCCGGTCCAGCAGGGCCGGGTCGGTCTGGGTCTGTTCCAGCGCGGTCATCGACTCGCCGTCGATGCCGGCGAGCATCCCCACCACGGGGACCATCGTCTCCAGCTCCGCGGCGCACGCCCAGCAGGTGGCGAGGTGCTCCTCGAACCGTTCGGCGTCCTGCTGGTCCAGCACGCCGAGCGCGTACGCGGCCACGTCCATGTGGTCTGCCCGGCTCATTCCGTCACCCCCCGTTCCTGCAGAGCCGTGCGCAGCGCGCGCAGCGCGTAGTAGACGCGCGACTTGGCGGTGCCGAGCGGAAGGCCCAGCTCCTCGGCCGCCTCCGGCACCGTACGGCCCCGGAAGTACGTCGCCACCAGGATCTCCCGGTGCGACTGGCTCAGGGTACGCAGTGCGTCGGCGACCGTCATCGTGCGCAGCACCCGGTCCGTGCTGTCCGCCTCGGCGAACGCGGTGAGGTCCCGGTCGTACGTCTCCGCCGGGCGGGCCTGCTCGCTGCGGTGCTCGTCGATGGCGATCCGCCGGGCCACCGTGACCAGCCACGGCCGCAGCGACCCCTGCCCCTGCACGCCCAGCCGGTGCGCGTTGCGCCAGGCCCGCAGCAGCGTCTCCTGCACGATGTCCTCGGCGCGCTGCCGGTCGCCGCCGGTCAACCGCATCACGAACATCAACAGTGGACCGGCGTGCTCCGCGTACAGCAGCCGGATCAACTGGTCGGAATGACTGGCCTCGGTGGGCGTCGCCTGGTGACGTCCGGGCGCCGGTCGCGGCGTCACCGGGTCATTCTGGCGATCGGCGGGTCGCACGTCGACCCCGCGGCCCGCCCTCGACGCACGCGACTGGGGCTGTGCCCGGGCGAACATCCACTCGGGCCGCGCCATATCGCCGTGCCAGCCGGCCGCCACCGCATGCATGCAGACCTCCGGGTGTCCGATGACATCAGCCGGCCCCCACGGGCATGGCCGCCCGGTGGTACGGAGCGGTCCGCTCAGCGGATCAACGACGCACGGAAAAAATTCCGGGCGGGGGTGGGGTGGAGTCGGTGGCGTCGGCGTCCCGGACCACCGGCGCGCCGGAGGCGAACCGGTCCAGTTCGTCGCCGGCCAGCACCCGGCCCGGGAACCAGTCGCCGGCCGCCCGTCGGGTCAGCGCCGGCACCGGCGGCTCGGTCCGGCCGGCCACCAGCACCAGGTTGCCGTACCGCCGGCCGCGCAGCACCGCCGCGTCGCCGACCAGGCAGGCCCGGGGCAGCACCGAGCGGACCGTGGCGACCTGGGCGCGGGCGTGCCGCAGCGGTGGGCCGTCGGCGACGTTGGCCAGGTACCAGCCGCCCGGCCGGAGCACCCGGGCCACCTCGGCGGCGTACTCCACCGAGGTCAGGTGGGCCGGGGTGCGGGCGCCGGCGAAGACGTCCGCGACCACCACGTCGTAGCTGGCGTCCCGGCTGCTGGTCAGGGTGGCCCGGGCGTCGGCCACCCGCACCCGCAGCCGGGGGTCGGTGGGCCAGGGCAGCGCCCGCCGGACCAGCTCCACCAGCGCGCCGTCCAGCTCGGACACCCGCTGGGTCGAGCCGGGCCGGGTGGCGCTGACGTACCGGGGCAGGGTCAGCGCGCCGCCGCCGAGGTGCAGCACCCGCAGCGGGGCGCCGGCCGGGGCGATCAGGTCCACCGCGGCGGCCAACCGCCGGACGTACTCGAACTCCAGGTGCGTGGGATCGGTGAGGTCCACATGGGACTGCGGGGCGCCGTCGAGCAGCAGCGTCCAGGAACCCGGCCGGTCCGGATCCGGCACCAGCTCGGCCAGCCCGGTGTCGACCTGCTCGGTCACCCGGTCGGCGTCGCGTCGGCGGCCCATCAGCGCCGGATCCCGCGCGCCGCCGCGATCAGCACCCGGTGCAGCAGGCGCGCGTCGCCGAGCAGCCCGCGCAGCTTGCGTTCCAGCCCGGCGATGGGGACGAGGTTCTGCGGGGCGCGCGGGTCCTTGTACGGGGTGGAGGCGAACCGGGGCAGGGTGACCAGCGAGAGATCGGCCAGGCCGATCGCCTCCGCCTCGGTCAGGTCGGCGGAGCACTCCATCCGCACGATGCCGGCCCACGGCGCGCCGGGCGCCACCGGTAGCCGCAGGTACCACGAGTACCCGCCCCAGGCGGTGCCGAGCCGGAAGACGGGGGAGCGCTCGCCCGAAGCCAACCCGGTCACCACCGCGGTCAGCCGGGCGTCCAGGTACTGGCTGTGCTGCGTCTTGATGTAGCCCAGCGTGCGCGGCAGCTGCCGGCGGCTGCGCAGTGGACCGTCGACCACCAACAGGTCGCCGTCGACCCGGGCGGCGTCGGAGACCGCCACCTCCAGCGCGGTCAGCGGGCCCTGCACCGCCGCCGGGAGCTTGCTCAGCTCGCCGGTGCCGCCGACCCGGTGCACCGGGTAGTGGATCCGTCCGGCCACCACGTCCTGCGCGGACGGGCTGGCGGTGAACAGACCCCGGCCCACCCGGGCACCGGCCAGTTCCGCCGCGCCCCGCTCCAGGTCGCAGCGGACCACCCCGGCCGCGTACGAGGCGGCGATGCCGGGGAACGACCCGCCGTCCTCCTCGGCCGTCCAGACGCTGGCGTCGATCCGGCGTACCCCGTCGACCAGCAGCACCACCGCCGGGGCGGGCACGTCGCGCCGGGCCCCGATCGCCCGCCAGTCCGCCGCCGGCAGCTCCACGTCCGGGTCGACCTGAGCGCTGCTCGGCGCCGCCGGGCCGCCGGCCGACGCCTCGAACGACGCCCCGTACGCCGGGTCCCACGCGTCGACGAAGAACCGGGCCGCGCTCACGCCGCCCGCCCCCGCCCCGCTCACAGGCCGGTCCGTTCGATGCGGGCCGTACGGGCGTCCTTGCGGACCTCGTAGCGGACCGGGATCCGCTCCGCGAGGGCCGGCACATGGGTGACCACGCCGACCATCCGGTCACCCCGGGCGGCCAGGCTCTCCAGCGTGGCGGCCACGGTGTCCAGCGTCGCCGCGTCCAACGTGCCGAAGCCCTCGTCGAGCACGATCGACTCCAGGCTGGCCGCGGTGGTCGACATCCCGGCCAGCTGCTCGGAGAGCGCCAGCGCCAACGCCAGCGACGCCTGGAACGTCTCCCCGCCGGAAAGGGTGCGCACGCCCCGGCGCAGCCCGGCGTCGTGGTGGTCGACCACGAAGAACTCGCCCTTGTGGTGCACCAGGTCGTACTGGCCGCCGGACAGCTCCCGCAGGATCCCCGACGCGCCGTCGACCAGCAGGTCCAACGCCTCGGTCAGCAGCCACCGCTCGAAGTTGTTGGCCCGCAGGTGCCCGGCCAGGGCCCGGGCGACCCGGGCCTCCCGCTCGTGGGCGGCCCGCTGCTCGCGGAGCTCGGCGGCGTGCTCGCGCCGTTCGACCAGGCGGCGCAGCTCGGCCTCGGCGCGTTCCACCGCCACCGCGACGGCCCGGCCCGGGTCGTCGGCGACGTCCAGCCCGGCGGCGGCGAACAGGGCGGCGATCCGCTCCTCGACGTCGCCGGCCGCCGCCTCCGCCGCGGCGACCGAGGCCACCAGCCCGGCCCGGTCGGTCCGGCGCCGGTCGGCCTGCCCGCCGGCCCACTCGGCCAGCGTGGCCCAGGCCGCGGCGACGTCGTCGCGCTCGGCGGCCGGCGGGCCGAACCGGGCGAGCCGGTCGCGGGCCGTGTCGAAGTCGCGCCACGCCCGGCGCAGCCGTTCCTCGGCGCCGTCCAGCGCGCCCCGAGCCCGCCGGGCGGCGTCCCGGCCGGCGCGCACCGCGGTCGCCGCCTCCTCCAGCGCCCGGCGCAGCCGGGCGTGCTCGTCCAGGCCCGCCCGCAGCGCGGCCGGCGTGGCCGCGTCGGCGAGCTGGTCGTCCAGCTCGACCAGCCGGGCCCGCAACTGGTCGTGTTCGGCGCGGGCGCGCAGCAGCACCCGGTCCAGCTCGCGGGCGGCGGCGTCGCGCTCCTGCACAGCCCGCTTCGCGGCCTCGCTGGCGGCCCGGGCCGCCTTCCCGGCGGCGGTGGCCCGGGCCACCGCCGACCCGGCCGGCATCGCCGGCACCCGGGGCACCACCTGCTCGCAGACCGGGCAGGGCGCGCCGTCGACCAGGTGCGCCCGCAGCGCCACGGCCTGATCGGTGGCCTTCGCCGCCTCGTGCGCCCGGAACGCCGCCTCCAGCTCCGCGTCCGCCCCCTCGGCCGCCGCCCGCGCCTCGGCGAGGGCCCGCGCCGCCGCGTCGTGCTCGGTCTGGGCCGCGGCCACCGCCGCGTGCACCGTGTCCGCCTCGGCGGTCAGCCGCTCCCGGTCGGCGTGCGCCTTCAGCAGCAGGCGCAGCGCGCTCTCGTCGCCGGCCGCGGCCAGCTCGCCGCGCAGCTTCTCCTCCCGCTCCTCAGCGAGCGCCACCGTGGCGGCGGCGTCGCCGGCGGCGGCCCGCGCCGTGGTCACCGCCCGGGCCAGCTCGGCGATCCCGTCCGGTGTCCGCACCCCGGCCAGCACCGCCAGCTCCGCGTCGAGCGCGGCCAGCGTCGCCGCCACCTCCCGCGCCGTGGCCCGGGCCCGTTCCAGCTCCGGTACGGCGACCGCCACCGCCCCGGCCAGCTCGCGCATCCGCCCGACCCGCTCCTCGGCGCCGGCCAACGTCTCGTCGTCCACGGCGGCGAGCCCGCCGAGCATCCGGTCCACGGCCTGCAGCTTCGCCTCGGCCTGCCCGGCGCGTTCGGTGGCCCGCTTCTGCACCGCCTCGTAGACGCCGAGGCCGAGCAGGTTGACCAGGATCTGCTGCCGGGTGGCCGGCTTGGCGTGCAGGAAGTCCGCGAACTGCCCCTGCGGCAGCACCACGCAGGAGGTGAACTGCTCGTACGGCAGGCCGACCGCCTCCCCGACCGCGTCCTCCATCTCGGCCGGGGTGCCGGCGATCACCTCGCCGAGGTCGTCCGGGCTGAGCCCGGTGTCGAGCTTGGTCACGTCGAAGCCGGCCGGCATGAGCTGGAGCCCGGCGTTGGCGGTCTTGACCGCGCCCCGGCCGTCCCGGCGGACCACCCGGGTGGCCACGTACCGGTCGCCGGCGGACTCGAAGACCAGCCGGACCCGGGCCTCGGTGGCCGACGGGGCGAGCGCGTTGGCCAGGCCCCGGGCGCCGCCCCAGCGGGGCACCATGCCGTAGAGGGCGAAGCAGATCGCGTCGAGGACGGTGGACTTGCCGGAGCCGGTCGGCCCGACGAGGGCGAAGAAGTCCGCGTCGGTGAAGTCGACGGTGGTCTCCTCGCGGAAGACGGTGAAGCCCGCCATGTCCAGCCGGATCGGTCGCATCAGCGTTCGGCCTCCTCGAGGAGTTCGTCGAAGAGCTCCTGGACGCCCTCGTCGGCGTGTCCACGGCTGCCCAGGTAGTCGGCGAAGAGCTCGCGCGGCGACCGGCCGGCCCGCTGCGCGGTGCGGGTGCCGCTGCCGGGGGCCGGGACCAGCTCCGGGTCGATCCGGATCTCCAGTGCGCGGGGAAGCAGGTCCTGCACCTCCTCGCGCAGCCCGGCGCGGGGCTGCTCGCGGACGTACACCCGCAGCCAGCCCTCCGGGGCGTCCAGCTCGGCCAACTGGGCCAGCGTGCCCCGCACGGTGCGTAGCGGGGTCGTCCCCGGCACCGGCACCTCGCGGATCTGGGCGGCGGTCCGGGCGGTCACCTCGACGAGGGTCACCGAGCCGACGTTCTCCTGCTCGCCGAAGTCGACGGCCAGCGGGCTGCCGCTGTAGCGCACCGGGCAGGGGCCGATGACCCGCTGGGAGCGGTGCAGGTGGCCGAGCGCCACGTAGTGCGCGTTGCCGGGGAAGACGGTGGCCGGCACGGCGTAGCCGAGGACGGTGTGCGCGTCCCGCTCGCCGCCGCCGGTGCTCGCCCCGACCACGGTCAGGTGGGCGGTGACCAGGTGCACCCGGTCGGGCTCGGTGAAGTCCGCGCAGAGCCGGGCGAGGACCCGGCCGAGGTGGTCGGCGTACGTCTGGTTGGCCTCGGCGGCGGTGAGGTCGTACATCTCCACCGCGCGGACGGCGTACCGCTGGGACAGGAACGGCAGCGCGGCGAGCTGCCAGCGCTCCCCGTCGGCGGTGACCCCGTCGATGACGTGCTCGGCCGGATTGTCCCGAACGCCGCCGCGCAGGGTGATGCCGGCCGCCTCGGCCCAGGGGCGCAGCGCGTCGAGGGCCTGGCCGTTGTCGTGGTTGCCGCCGATCGCCACCACGTCGGCGCCGGTGCGCCGCAGCGCGGTCAGCGCCCGGGTGACCAGCCGGGTCGCCTCCGGGGTGGGCGCCGCGGTGTCGTACAGGTCGCCGGCCACGATGACCAGGTCCGGCCGCTCTTGCCGGGCGATCTCGATCACCCCGGCGAGCACCTGCGTGTGCTCCTCGGCGCGGGACTGCCCCTTGAGCACCTTGCCCACGTGCCAGTCGGAGGTGTGCAGGATCTTCATGGCTGGACCACCTCAGAACGGGATGTCGTCGTCGCCGGCGCCGACCACCGCGAACGGGTCGGCCGACTGGGTGATCGAGCGGAGCGTCTCCGACGGGGCCCGGCCGGCCTCGGAGACCCGGGTCGCCCAGGCCGGGAAGGGGAATTCCAGGCAGAGCGGGACCGGGATGTCCGGCTGGTTGACGAACATGGTGCCCGGCTTGGCCAGCAGGGCCCGCTGCCGCTGGGCCGGCGGGAGGAAGCCGTACTCGGGGCGGGACGCCTCGGCCGGGTCGAGCCGGCCGACCACCCGGATCGCCGAGTTGGTGACGATCCGACGCTCCACCTCGCTCGCCGTCTGCTGCGCACCGACCAGGATCACCCCGAGCGAGCGGCCCCGCTCGGCGATGTCCAGCAGCACCTCCTTGATCGGGGAGGAGCCCTCGCGGGGGGCGTACTTGTTCAGCTCGTCGAGGACGACGAAGAGCAGCGGCTTGGCCGTGCCGGCCTTCTCCTTGCGCTCGAACTCGCTCTTCAGCGTCACGCCGACCACGAAGCGCTGCGCCCGGTCGGGGAGGTTGTGCAGGTCGACGACGGTGACCTGGGCGCTCTCGGCGGTGTTGATCGAGTGCGGGCGGCGGGTGGCCAGGTCGCCGCGGATCAGCCGAGCCAGGTCCTTCTTGCTGCCGATCAGCCGGCGGGCGAACGCGTTGACCGTCCCGAGGCCGACCGCGCTGCCCGCCCACGCCGATCGGGTCTCGTCGTCGTTGAGCTGCTCGACGATGTGGTCGACCAGGTCGCCGTACGACCCCAGCCGGACCCCGTCGAGGCTGACCCCGCCGTCGGCCGGCTGGGCGTACCGGGCCAGGTGGGCGGCGACCGAGTGGACCACCATCGTGTACTGCTGGCGCTCGTCGTCGGCGTCGGCGAAGACGTAGGGCAGCAGCCGGTCGGCGCAGAACTCGGCGAGCGTCCAGTAGAAGCTGTCCACGCCGGTGAGCCGGCTGCTCACGTCCGGCGTGCCTGAGGAGTCGCCGACCCGGGGCGGGGCGTAGACCCGCACGTCGGGAAAGGCGCCGGCGTCGAGCCCGAGCTTCGCGTACCCGGCCCGGGTGGCGTCGTCGAGCCGGGTGTTGGGGTGGTCGAGGAAGAGCAGGTCCTCGCCCTTGACGTTGAAGATCAGCGCCTTGGCGTTGACCGCGTCGCCGCCGAGCACGCCGGAGCGGAAGACCGAGTAGAGCAGGAAGGTGGCGAAGCTGGTCTTGGTGGCCACCCCGGAGATGCCGGAGATGGAGACGTGCGCGCCCCGGGTGCCGTCGAGGAAGTCGGCGTTGAGGTAGACCGGAACGCCGTCGCGGCCCATGCCCATCGGGATGCGGCGTTCCATCCGGTCGAAGTGCAGCGCCCGGGCCCGGGCGTCGCCCTCGGCCCGGTGCACCACGGCGCCCGGGGTGGGCGGCACGTAGAACTCGGGGTCGACCCGGGTGGTGGTGATCTCCGCGGCCTCCTGCACCTGGGCGGGCAGGGTCCCGTCGGCGATGGCGAAGACGTCGGAGTCGAACTGCGCGCCCTCGTGCCGGGCACGGACCTGGGTGACCACGCCCGCGATGGTCACCGGCTCCCGGCCGGGCAGCTCGCGCCTGGTGACCACCACGTCGTCGAGCTGGAGGTAGCTGCCGGGGGCGACGGCGGTCCAGAACGTCAGCGGGGTGGCGTCGGCGGTGCCGAGCACCCGGCCGACCCCGTCGCCGGGGCCGTCGAGCAGATCGTCGGTCATCGGCGGACTCCGGTCAGCTGGTCGTCTCGGTCGCGGGGCACGTGGTGCATCCTGCCCGAGGGATGCGACAGGTTGCCACGCGACGCGGCGGACGCCACGCCAGCGCCTCCGGACCCTGGCACAGCGGAACCGCGCGGGTGCGGTCCGTCACCGGATCAACCCGGTTTCCGCCCGGCCCGCCGCCATCCGCGAGAACATGCAGGTAGCCCAAGATCCCGGGCGCGAGGAGCGACCGTGACTCCCTCAGGTAGCCGATGGGCCGCGCTGCTGGCCCTCGCCGTGCTGCCCCCGGTGCTGGAGGCGGCTCTACTGGTCGGGATCGGCTTCCACGCCGCCCGCGGCCTCGCTCCCCAGGTCACCGCCGTCTGGCCGTACGACTCGTACCACGACCTGCGGTGGCTGCTGGTCTACCACGACTCCTGGTGGTCGTTCCTGCTCGGTCTGCTGGCCCTCACCGTGTTCCGTGGCCTGGTGTCGGCCGGGCTCACCGCGTTGGCCTGGCCCGGGACCGTGGACCGCCCCGCGTTCGGGTGGCTGGTCAGGCGGAACGTGGAGGTCGCCGCGCTCGCCGCGGTGATCATCTCCCCGTGGGCCGCGCTCTCCGTCGCCTTCTCCGCCGTCGCGCTCTCCTGGTACCTGCTCGCCTCGCTCGTCCCGATGCTGGTGCTGGCCCCGTTCCTCCAGCGGGCGGGGGTGGTCGCGCACTGGTGGCGAGGGCTGCCCACGCTCAGACTGCTCGGCTGGTCCCTGGTCAACTTCGCGCTCCTCACCCTCGGGGCCGCCCTCATCACGAGCGTCCCGGGCTGGTGGCCGGTCGCGGTGGCCGCCCTCTGCGGCGTGGCGAACGGGCTGCTCTGGCGGCGGACCGTGGCCGCCGCGGCGCTGCCCGGGCGCATCCGCTGGCTGCGGGTGCCGGTGGCGCCGGTCGCCATCGTGCTCACCATGGCCGCGGCGGTGGGCGCCCAGCCACTGATCAACCTTTCGATGGGCAGGCCGGAGGAGTGGCGTCCCCCGGTCATCTCCGAGCGGTTGCCCGACCGGGTCCCGCACGCGGTGATCGTCATCGCCGGGCACGATTCCCGCTGGGACGGGCGGCCGCCGGCGGATCCGCGGGTCGAGCGTTTCTCCTACCGAGGGCTGGACGGCCAGGGCCGACCGCTGCCGTACGGGCCGATGGAGACCCACCAGTCGTTGGACGCCAGCGGCGTCCTGCTCGCGGCGCACGTCGACGCGCTGCACCGGCGGACCGGCCGGCCGGTGGCACTGCTCGGGTCCAGCGAGGGGGCCATGGTGGCGCGCATGTACCTGGACAAGTGGTCGAAGCCGACCCCGGTGGAGGCGGTGATGCTGTTCAGCCCGCTGGTGCAGCCGGGGCGCGCCTACTATCCGCCCCCGGGACACAGCGGCTGGGGATTGGCCGCGGGCTGGGAGCTGCGGGGGATCTTCGCCCTGGCGAACCTTCCGCAGGAGGTGAAGAACGACCCGGACCAGCCGTTCCTCCGCTCGGTCCTCGTCAATGCGCCGTTCCTCCGCAACCGCACGCTCTGCCCGGTGGCCGGCGTACGCATGATCGCCTTCCTGCCGACGGTCAGCGCGGTGGAGGCCCCGCCCGGCGAGTACAGCCGGGTCCCGGTCTTCCAGTTGCCCGCCTTCCACGGCGGCCTGCTCGACCGGCAGGCGGCGGAGACACGGGTCGTGAGCTTCCTGGCCGGCGATGAGGTCGACCGGCCGAGACGGGAGTACCGCCTGCTGCAGCGGTTGGGCGCGGCGTGGCAGCCACCCCCGCTCGCCGTGTCCGTCAATCCGGTCTGGTCGGCCACGCGGGAGGCCGACCCGGCCTTCACCGGCAAGATCTGCGAGGCGCGCTGAGCCGGCCGGCACCTCGAGGACCGGGCCGCGGGCGGGGCTGTCCGCGTACCCCCGGCAGAGCGCGCCGGCCGGCGGCCTTGCGCCGGCGGTGGGTCTCAGCCCTGCGCGAGCACCTCGCGCAGCCGGGCGGCGAAGGCCGGCGGGTCCTCGACGAAGCCGAGGTGCCCGCCGGGGAACATCGTGGGGGCGCCGCCCAGCGCCGCGGCGAGCGCCCGTGCGGTGCGGTCGCAGATCTGGCCGGTCGACCGCGCACCGAGGCCGACGACGACGCGGGTCGCACCGTCGCGGAGGGCGGCGACGTCGGGCTGGAACCGGGTCGTCCCGCGGATCATGTGGAGGTACTGGAAGTGCTCGTCGGCGGCCGCCTGCGGTTCGGGCTCACCGCCGAACATGCCCTGGACCAGCTCCTCCGGCAGTTGGATGTTCGCGTTGGCCAGGAACTGGCGCCCGGCGCCCAGCCGGTCCCCGGAACGGTAGGTGGCGATCATGTCGTCCTCCCGGGCCAGGAGTTCCGCCCGGTCGTCCAGCAGCCCGAGCAGCGGCGGCTCGTGCGCGATGACCGTGTGCACCTGATCCGGGTGGGCCTGGGCGAGGGCGAGGACGGTCACCGCGCCGCCGCTGGAGCCGAGCACGGCGGCCGGGCCGGCGTCGAGGTGGGCGAGGAGCCGGGACATGTCGTCGGCGCGCAGTTGCGGGGTCGAGTCCTGGTGCGGATCGTGCAGGACGCTGCGGTTGATGCCGCGCGGGTCGGTGGTCAGCACGGTGTGTTCCGCGGCCAGCAGGTCGGCCAGCGGGGCGAAGGCCCCGGCGTCCATCGGGGCGGCGACCAGCGCCACCAGCGGGCCCCGCCCGCGTACCTCGTAGTACAGCCGCCCGTCCGGGACCTCCAGGGTCGCGGCGGTGACATGCTCGGCGGAGATGCTGCTCATCGGGTCCTCCCGGGTCGTGGCGAATCGCGGTTCACCATGCAGACTCCCGTCCTGCGGCAGAATCGTCGCTTGTGAGCGTGACTTCGCCGAAAGACGCGCCGGGTCGCGGGTCGGACCCGGTCGACGGGGCCGCCTTCACCGCGCTCGTCGCACCGCTGCGCCGGGAACTGCACGCGCACTGCTACCGGATGCTCGGCTCCACCCATGACGCGGACGACGCCCTCCAGGAGGCCCTGCTGCGGGCCTGGCGGGGACTGCCGGGCTTCGCGGGCCGCGGTTCGCTGCGCTCGTGGCTGTACACCGTGGCCACCCGGACCTGCCTGGACCTCGTTGCCGGCCGCCGCCGCCGGGCCCTGCCCGTCGACCTCGGTCCGGCCAGTGAGCGGGCGGTGCCGGACAACCGCCCGGCCGACCACATCGCCTGGCTCGGTCCCTACCCCGATGCCGACCTCGCCGCCGGTCCGGCCGCCCCAGACGTGCGCTACGAGCGGCGCGAGGCCGTCGAGCTGGCCTTTGTCGCCTCGTTGCAGCACCTGCCCGGCAACCAGCGGGCGGCGCTGCTGCTCTTCGACGTCCTCGGCTTCTCCGCCGCGGAGATCGCGGCGATGATGCGCACCTCCACGACGTCGGTGAACTCGGCGCTCGCGCGGGCCCGGCGGATGGTCGCCGAGCGGGTCCCCGCCGCGAGCCAGCAGCGGACGCTGCGCACGCTCGACGACGCCCGCCTGCGGGAGATCGTCACCGGGTACGCCACCGCGCTGGAGAACGGTGACGCCGACGCCCTGATCGCCCTGCTCACCGAGGACGTCACCTGGTCGATGCCGCCGATGCCGCAGTGGTACCGGGGCCTCGCCGCGGTCATGGACTTCGCCCGTCAGGCGCCCCTGACCCGCTGCGGGAGTTGGCGACACCTGCCGACCAGCGCGAACGGCCAGCCCGCCGTCGCGTCCTACCTGCGCCGGGGCGCGACCGGGCCGTACCTGCCCTGGTCGATCAACGTGCTGACGCTGCGGGGCGCCCGGATCGCGGAGATCACCTCGTTCCTGGAGGTGACGCACTTCCCGGCGTTCGGGCTGCCGGACGCGCTACCGGCGACTCGGGGAGCGGGTCGGCACGTGGTCGCCCCGCCCGGGATCGCCTGAGCTGCGCCGCCGTCGAGACCGGGCGCCCGCCCGACCCGGGTACGTCCCTAGGCGGCGGGCGCGGCGCCGGCCGGCGGGGCGTCGTCCGCGTTCCGGGCGTACCGCAGCATGAGGGCCCCGTCCTCGGCGGCCAGCACGTGGCGCAGCGGCAGCCGCCGGGGCGCGCTGGCGTCCCCGGCGCTGATCCGCCCCGGGCCGCCCCCGGCCAGCAGCGGCGCGACGGTCAGGCAGAGCTCGTCGACCAGGTCGGCCGCGGTGAGCGCGCCGAACAGGTGCGGGCCGCCCTCGCAGAGCACCTGGCCCAGGCCGCCCCGGCGCAGCTCGGCCAGGCCGGCGGCGAGGTCCACCCGGTCCGGGCCGCAGCGGACCAGGTCCGCGACGTCGGTGAGCCCCGGCGGCGGGGTGGCGTCGTCCCGGGTGAGCACGACCGGCCGCACCGGCGCGTCGGCGAAGGCGCCCTGCGCGGGGTCGAGGTCGAGGGATCCGGAGACCACCACCAGCGTGGGGTAGTCGGTCAGGCCGTTCGCCCGGCGCCACGCCCGGCGCGGCTCGCTGAGCCGGACCGCCCGGTAGCCCTCGTGCCGCAGCGTGCCGGCGGCCACGACCAGGCCGTCGCAGAGCATCCGGAGCAGGCCGAAGACCCGCTTGTCCGGCTCTCCGGACAGGCCCGCGGAGTAGCCGTCCAGGGTGACCGCACCGTCGACGCTGGACACGAAGTTGACCCGCAGGTGGGGGCGCTCGGCGCGGCCGTAGAGCGCGGCCAGCTCCGGGTCGGTCAGCGGCCCGGTCGCGGGCGCGGGCCAGACCCGGGAAATCGGACTTTCGACGCTCATTCGCCGGCCGGACCCGTGACCGGAGGGGTGGGTTCGGGGGTACGGTGCTGGCAGTCGCACCACTTCCGGCCCGGACAGTCGTCGTGCCGTCGCTCGCGGCACGCTCGGCAGATCATGCTGGCAGCCTATGCCGAGGGAGGATGGGACACCCATGCCGCGTCAGATCTTGCAGCTCACGGTCGCACTGGCCGGGGTCCGACCCCCGGTGTGGCGGCGGGTGCTCGTCCCGGCCGGTTACACCCTGGACCGGGTACACCGGGTGGTGCAGCACGCGATGGGCTGGCGGGACTGTCACCTGCACTCGTTCGAGATCGACGGGCGCCAGTACGGCGAGCCGGACCCGGACGGCGAGCTGGCGGTCCGCGACGAGCTGGACGTCCGCCTCGACGCGGTGGTCGGCAAGGGCAGCCGGTTCCACTACACCTACGACTTCGGTGACTGGTGGGAGCACGCCCTGCTGGTGGAGGACGTCTGCACGGCCGACCCGGACGAGCGGTACCCGGCCTGCCTCGACGGTGAGCGGGCCTGCCCGCCGGAGGACGTCGGCGGCCCGGCCGGGTACGCCGCACTGCTGGCCGCCCTCGCCGATCCGGCCCATCCGGAGCACCGCGCGATGGGGGAGTGGGTCGGCGCCGGCTTCGACCCGGACGCCTTCGACGCCGCCCGGACCAGCACCCTGCTGCGCCGGCTCTGCTGATCCGGGCTCTCCCACCCCGCTGAGTTCGCCACGCATCGATCGACGCGGTAACGATATGGGAACGCTCCCATCCACCTATTGACACCCCTGACGCCTCCCGGCAATGTCATGGGAGCGCTCCCGGTGTGGCGCGGATCTCATCCGCGACCGTTCCGGGCCCCCGCCTGCCGACGCCGTCGGCCGGCGGCCCGGCGCTGCAACAGCACCCCCCACCACACAGACACCCGCCTCACCATCGAAAGAGGGGTCTCGGATGAGCGTCCCAACCCGTCGCCGCCGGTTCGCGGCGATCGCGCTCGCCTCCGTCGCGCTGCTCGCCACCGCCACCGCCTGCGGCGATGACTCGTCTGACAGCGGCAGCAGTGACGGCCCGGTCACCCTGGTCGTCGACGTCTTCGGCGACCAGGGCTTCGGCTACGACGAGCTCTACCGGCAGTACGAAGCCGACCACCCGAACGTCAAGATCCAGGAGCGCGGCAAGGGCCTGGGCCTGGGCGACTACAACACCCGGCTGACCCAGCAGATCACCGCCGGGTCGGGCGCCGGCGACATCGTCGCCCTCGAAGAGGGCACGATCGTGCAGTTCTACGCCCAGGCCGACAAGTTCGTGAACCTGGCCGACCACGGCGCGAACGACCTCAAGGGCAACTTCCTGCCCTGGAAGTGGGAGCAGGGAACCACCCCCGACGGCAAGGTGCTGGGCCTCGGCACCGACGTCGGCTCGATGGCCCTGTGCTACCGCAGCGACCTGTTCTCCGCCGCCGGCCTGCCCAGCGACCGCGAGCAGGTCGGGGCGCTCTGGCCGACCTGGGACCAGTTCATCGCCACCGGCCGGAAGTTCGCCGCCGCCGACAGGAAGCACAAGTTCGTCGACTCGGCGACCAACTTCTACAACGTGGTGCTGATGCAGACCGCCGGCGCCGGCACCGGCTACACCTACTACGACAAGAGCAACAAGCTGGTCATCGGCGAGAACCCGGATGTCAAGGCGTCCTACGACCTCACCACCACGATGATCGCGGCCGGCCTGTCCAACAACCTCCAGTCGTTCTCCAACGAGTGGAACGCCGGTTTCAAGAACGGCACCTTCGCCACCATCGCCTGCCCGGCCTGGATGACCGGTGTCATCAAGGGCCAGGCCGGTGACGCGGCCGCCGGCAAGTGGGACATCGCCAAGGCCCCCGGCAACGGCGGCAACTGGGGCGGCTCCTTCCTGGCCGTGCCGAAGTCCAGCAAGCACGCCAAGGAGGCCGCCGAGCTGGCGAAGTTCCTGACCAGCAGCAAGGGCCAGATCGAGGCGTTCAAGAAGCTCGGCAACCTGCCCTCGTCGCCGCAGGCGCTGGCCGACCCGGCCGTCGTCGACGCGACCAACGACTACTTCAGCAAGGCGCCGATCGGCAAGATCTTCGGTGCCGGCGCCAGCGAGCTGAAGCCGGTCTACCTCGGCCCGAAGAACAACGCCGTGCGAACCGCCGTGGAGAACAGCCTGCGCGCCGTCGAGCAGGGCAAGTCCGCGGAGGAGCAGTGGCAGGCAGCGCTGAAGAACGGCGCGGCCGCCGGTAAGTGACCCGGCCGGAGCCACCGCGGGTGGCGTCGACACCGCCGGCTGTCGGCGCCACCCGCGGTGCCCACCCCCCGGCGTCGCCCGTGTGGGCGGGTGACGCCGGCCGAGGACAAGGACCGTCAATGAGCCTCGACCTGCACGCCGCGGCGCCCCCCGACCCTGGACCGTCCCGCGCCGCCCGGCCAACGCACCGCCGTACCGCCTCGCTGACCCGGCTGGACCTGACGTACTCGCCCTACCTCTACGTCCTGCCGTTCTTCGTGATCCTCGTCGTGTTCAGCGCGTACCCGATCGCGTACACGGTCTGGATCGCGCTGACCGACCGGTCGCCGCTGAACCCGACGATCTCCTTCGTCGGGCTGGACAACTTCGTCGAACTGATCACCGACGACCCGCAGTTCTGGAACGCCGTGGTGAACACCTTCGGCATGTTCCTGCTCTCCACCGTGCCCCAGCTGCTGCTGGCGCTGGTGCTGGCCAACGCCCTGAACCGGAAGCTGCGCGCGCAGACCTTCTTCCGGATGGCCATCGCGATGCCGGTCATCACCTCCACCGCGGTGGTCGCGCTGATCTTCTCGATGATCTACGCCAAGGACTTCGGCCTGGTCAACTGGCTGCTCGACAGCGTCGGCCTCGGCCCGATCGACTGGCGGGCCAACCGGTACGCCTCCTGGTTCGCCATCTCGACGATGGTCGACTGGCGGTGGGTCGGTTACAACGCCCTGATCTACCTGGCCGCCATGCAGTCCATCAACAAGGACCTGTACGAGGCCGCGTCGCTGGACGGCGCCTCCCGGCGGCGGCAGTTCTGGTCGATCACCATCCCGCAGCTCCGCCCGACGATCATCTTCACGCTGATCATCTCGACCATCGGCGGGTTGCAGCTCTTCACCGAGCCGCTGCTGTTCACCAGCGGCTCCGGCGGCCTCTCCGGCGGCTCGGAGGGGCAGTTCCAGACCATCACCATGTACCTGCTCGACGTGATGAACCAGCGGTTCCGCTGGGGGTACGCCGGCGCGGTCGCGCTCGTGCTCTTCCTGCTCATCGCGCTGATGTCGACGGTGAACTACCTGCTGGCCCGCCGGATCAGCTCCGACACGTGAGGTGACGAGATGACGACCACCACGCTCCGCCCACCCGTACGCCCCACCGGGAAGGCCCGCGCCGCCGGTCACTCCGCCGAGCGCCTCTGGAAGGCCAGCCCGCTGACCTGGTTCGGCCTGGTCCTCGGGGTGATCCTCTCGCTGTTCCCGTTCTACTGGATGATCGTGATCGCCTCGCGCACCAACGACGCGGCGAACTCCTGGCCGCCGCCGTTTTTGCCCGGGGGCAAGCTCGGCGACAACATCCAGCGGGTGCTCGCCAACGGCGACGCCAACATCGTCAAGGGCCTGCTGAACTCGTTCCTGGTCGCCGGCACGATCACCGTGGCCACGGTCTTCTTCGGCTCGCTGGCCGGCTTCGCCTTCGCCAAGCTGCGGTTCCGGGGCAAGAACGCGTTGCTGCTGATCATCCTCGCCTCGATGATGGTGCCGATCCAGCTCGGCGTGCTGCCGCTGTACATCCTGATGGCGAAGCTCGACTGGCTGAACACCATGCCGTCGGTGACCGTCCCGCTCCTCATCGGCGGCTTCGGGATCTTCATGATGCGCCAGTACGCCGAACAGGCGGTACCGAACGAGCTGATCGAGGCCGCCCGGGTGGACGGCTGCTCCACCTGGAAGGTGTACTGGCACGTGGTGGTGCCGGCCCTGCGCCCCGCCGCCGCGGTGCTCGGCCTGCTCACCTTCATGGAACAGTGGAACCAGTTCTTCTGGCCCTTCGTGGTGCTGGCCGACCCGGCCAACCCGACCGTCCAGATCTCCCTGCGCAGCCTCAACACCGCCTACTTCGCCGACAACTCCCAGATCTTTGCCGGTACGTTGATCGCCACCCTGCCCCTGTTCATCGTGTTCGTACTGTTCGGCCGCCAGATCATCGGCGGCATCATGGAAGGCGCCGTCAAGTCGTGAGCAACCCAGCCAGCCCGCCCGCCGTCGGCGTCCTCGACCAGGGCCCGGAACTCACCTTCCCGCCCGGTTTCCTCTGGGGCGCGGCCACCGCCGCGTACCAGATCGAGGGCGCGGCGGCCGAGGGTGGCCGTACCCCCTCGATCTGGGACACCTTCAGCCACACCGAGGGCCGGACGGTGGCCGGGCACACCGGGGACGTGGCCTGCGACCACTACCACCGGATGCCCGAGGACGTCCGGCTGATGGCCGAGCTGGGGCTGAAGTCGTACCGGTTCTCGGTGTCCTGGCCGCGGGTGCAGCCCGGCGGCACCGGCGCGGCGAACCAGGAGGGCTTGGACTTCTACCGCCGGCTGGTCGACGACTTCTACCGCCGGCTGGTCGACGAGCTGCTGGCGCACGACATCGAGCCGTGGCTGACCCTCTACCACTGGGACGTGCCGCAGCCGCTGGAGGACGCCGGCGGCTGGCCGGCGCGCGACACCGCCGCCCGGTTCGCCGACTACGCCCAGCTCGTCGCGGACGCCCTCGGCGACCGGGTGACGTACTGGACGACGCTCAACGAGCCGTGGTGCTCGGCGTTCCTCGGCTACGGCTCCGGCGTGCACGCGCCGGGCCGCTCCGACGGCGGCGACGCGGTCCGGGCCGGGCACCACCTGATGCTCGGCCACGGCCTCGCGGTGCAGGCGCTGCGGGCGTCCCGGCCGCAGGCGCAGCTCGGCATCACGCTCAACCTGTACCCGGTCACCCCGGCCAGCGACGCGGCCGGGGACGTCGACGCCGCCCGGCGGATCGACGGGCTGGCGAACCGGTTCTTCCTCGACCCGGTGCTGCGCGGGTCCTACCCGGCCGACCTGCGGACCGACCTGCGCGAGGTCAGCGACTTCGGGCACGTCCGGGACGGCGACCTGGCGATCATCTCCAGCCCGCTGGACGTGGTGGGCATCAACTACTACAGCCGCCACGTGGTCGCCGCCCCGGTCGAGGGGGCGGAGCCGGAGGCGTACTGGCGGGCGCCGTCGTGCTGGCCGGGGAGCGAGGACGTCCGGTTCGTCACCCGGGGCGTTCCGGTCACCGACATGGACTGGGAGATTGACGCCCCCGGCCTGGTGGAGACGCTGGAGCGGGTGCACCGGGACTACACCGACCTGCCGCTCTACGTCACCGAGAACGGCTCGGCCTTCGTCGACGCGGTGGTCGACGGCCAGGTCGACGACCCGGACCGGCTGGCGTACTTCGACGCGCACCTGCGCGCGGCGCACGCGGCGATCAGCGCCGGAGTGCCGCTGAAGGGCTACTTCGCCTGGTCACTGATGGACAACTTTGAATGGGCCTGGGGTTACACCAAGCGCTTCGGCATGGTCCACGTCGACTATGACAGCCAGGTGCGGATCCCCAAGTCCAGCGCCAGGTGGTACGCCGAGGTGATCCGACGGAACGGTCTGGCCGCGCAGTAGGCTCCAGGCCAGCCAGTAACGGGCGGCCCGGCACCGACGCCTCAACCGGTGCCGGCCCGTCCGACGTCGGAGGAGCAGACCATGACAACGCAGCGCACGCGTTCGCTCGGGCGCCCGACCCTCGACGCGGTCGCGGCCCGCGCCGGCGTGGGACGCGGCACGGTCTCCCGCGTGGTCAACGGCTCGCCCCAGGTCAGCCCGGAGGCCCGGGCCGCCGTCCAGCAGGCGATCGCCGAGCTGGGGTACGTGCCGAACCGGGCCGCCCGGGCGCTGGTGACCCAGCGGACCGACTCGGTGGCGCTGGTGGTCTCCGAGTCCGGCGAGCGGGTCTTCACCGAGCCGTTCTTCGCCAGCATCGTCCGCGGCGTCAGCTCCGGGCTGCTGGAGACGCCGATGCAGCTCTGGTTGGCGATGGTGCAGTCGCCGATCGAGCGGGAGCGGGTCGAGCACCACCTGACCAACCAGCACGTCGACGGGGTTCTGTTGCTCTCGCTGCACGACTCCGACCCGCTGCCCACCCTGTTGGAGGAGCGCGGCCTGCCCGCCGTGCTCGGCGGCCGGCCGGCCCGGATGCTGCACCCCGACGCCCCGCCGGCCTGGTTCGTCGACGTGGACAACGTCGGCGGCGCCCGGCAGGCGGTGGAGCACCTCTTCGCGCGGGGGCGGCGGCGCATCGCCACCATCGCCGGGCCGCAGGACATGGGCGCCGGCCTGGCCCGGTTGGCCGGCTACCGGGAGGCGGTCCGGGCCGCGGGCGCCAGCGTCAACCCGGACCTGATCGCGTACGGCGACTTCAGCGAGGGCAGCGGTACCGCGTGCATGCGGCGGCTGTTGGCGGTCTGCCCCGACCTGGACGCGGTCTTCGCCGCCTCCGACCTGATGGCCTTCGGCGCCCTGCGTACGCTCCGCGAGGCCGGCCGCCGGGTGCCCGAGGACGTGGCGGTGGTCGGCTTCGACGACGCCCCGATCGCCCGGCAGGCCGAGCCCCCGCTGACCACGGTCTTCCAGCCGGTGGAGGAGATGGGCCGCCAGATGGCCCGCCTGCTGGTCTCCCGCATCCGCGGCGACGAGGTCCCGACCCCCCACGTCCTCCTCGACACCAAACTCATCCACCGCACCTCCGCCTGACCTCCGCCGCGGGGGAGGGTGCCGCCGCCGGCTCGTGTCGGGAGGTGGCCCGCCCGCCGGCGTCGCGACGGCAACTACCGGGCCGGACGGGACGAAGTTCCGTCACTTCCCCCGGACCGCGCGCAGGCCGTGCGCGACCAGCGGCGCCACCATGTCGCCAATCCGGTCGAAGCCGCCGCCGAGGGTCTGCCCGAGGGTGTGCCGGTAGTGGATCCCCTCGCAGATCACCGCGAGCTTGAAGCAGCCGAGCGCCACGTGCCAGTGCAGCGGGCCCACGTCGACGTCGCTGCGGCCGGCGTACCGGTCGATCAGCTCGTCGCCGCTGGGGAAGCCGGCGCGCGGGCCGATCCCGTCGGCGACGGGGTTGCCCTCGGCGAGTTCGCTGTCGCCGAGCACGCTCCAGTACGTCAGCAGCAGCCCCAGGTCGGCGAGGGGATCACCGAGGGTGGCCATCTCCCAGTCCAGCACCGCCCGCACCTCGACCGGGTCGACGGCGGCGAGGAGGTTGTCCAGCCGGTAGTCGCCGTGCACGATCCGGCCCGCGTTGGCGCCCTCGGGCACGGTGTCGGCGAGCGCGTCGCGGAGCTCGTCGATGCCGGGCAGTTCCCGGCTGCGGGAGCGGTCGAGCTGGCCGGCCCAGCGGCGCACCTGCCGGCCCAGGTAGCCCTCGGGGCGGCCGAAGTCGGCCAGTCCCACGGCGGCCGGCTCGACCATGTGCAGCGCGGCGAGAGTGTCCATCATCGCCATGGCCAGGTCGTGCCGCTGCCCGTCGGTGAGCGGGTCGGTCTGCGCCCGGGTCCGGTAGACCTCGCCCTCGACCTTCTCCATCAGGTAGAACGGCGCGCCGATCACCTCGGCGTCGGCGCAGAGCAGCAGCACCTCCGGGACCGGGACGTCGGTCGGCGCGAGCGCCGAGATCACCCGGTGCTCGCGGGCCATGTCGTGCGCGGTGGCCAGCACGTGCCCGAGCGGGGGGCGGCGCAGCACCAGCTCGCGCCCGCCGGCGCGCACCAGGTACGTCAGGTTGGACTTGCCGCCGGCGATCAGCCGCGCCGACAGCGGCCCGGTGGCCAGCTCGGGCCGGTGCTCCGCCAGGTACGCGGCGAGCCGGTCGAGGTCGAGCCCCCGGGGAGGCCGGTCGGCGGCCGAGCCGGTCGGGAGCGGGGCGGGATCGACGGCCGGTTCGGTCATCCGAATAGTTGATGGCACCTCAGCTTTGTTGTCAAGGTCGGTTTTCCCGCCGGGACATGCCGCTGCAACAGGGGCGAAATGGTCAACCGGCAGGCTGGTGCCCAGCCTGCCGGCCGCCACGGCCGGCCCGCCGAGCGGAGGGACCAGACATGTTGCTGAGAGTTCGGGTGACCCTGCCGGACCGACCCGGGACGCTCGGCCAGGTGGCCCGCACCCTCGGCGTCTCCGGCGCCGACATCGTGCAGGTGGTGGTGCTGGAGCGGCTCGGCGGCCGGGCGGTCGACGACTTCACCGTGGTCTGGCCGGGGGCGGCCCGGGTGGAGCGGCTGCTCGCCGGGCTGGCCGCGATCCCCGGCGTCAAGGTGGACGGGGTGTGGCGGGCGATCGGCGCGCCGACCACCACCGGCCAGGACGCCGAACTGCTCGCCCAGGTCGCCGCGAACCCGACCGACGGGGTGGCCACCCTGGTCGACGCGGTGCCCGGGCTGCTCGCCGCCGACTGGGCGGTGGCCGCCGTCGTACCGCTGGACTGGGCCTCGCGCACCGGCGAGGGCGATGCGGCGACGGTCGGGCACGCGAGCTGGCGGGCGCCGGAACCGCCGCGGCTGCCGGAGGTGACCCCGCTGCGGGCCCGCGCGATGACCACCGCGGACGGCGACCACTACGCGGTCGCGCCGTTCGGCCGCGCCGGCCTGGTGCTGGTGGTGGCGCGCGACCGCAGCGAGCCCCTCGCGGCCGCCGCGTTCCACGCCACCGAGGTGGACCGGCTGGCCCAGCTGGTGCGGGCCAGCGCCGTGATCCTCGGTGACCGCCTCGACCTGGTCGGTGCCCCGCCCGTGACAAGCGTCACCTGACCGGTCGGTGCGTGTCACCGTCGGGCAACGGCGGCGCAACAGCCACCCGGCAGGGTCTTGTGGTGAGGGAGGGAGCAGACATGACGCTATGGCGGATCCGAGCCACCGTGGACGACCGGCCCGGCTACCTGTCGGTGCTCACGGCGAGCCTCGCGTTGCGCGGGGTCAACATCCTCACCGTGCAGGTGCACACCACCGAGGTGGGCGCCGTCGACGACTTTCTCGTCGACGCGCCCGACGAGCTGACCGAGGCGGACCTGCTGACCGCCGTGGAGCGGGGGCGGGGACGGGACTGCTGGGTGGCGCGCAGCGAGGCGCGCGGCCTGGCCGACCAGCCCACCCGGGTGCTCGGCCTGGCCGGCCGGCTGGTCCGTGACCCGGACTCGACCGGGGAGGCGCTGCGCGCCCTGCTCGGCGCGGACGCGGTGACCTGGCGGCCGGTGCCGGTCGGCGGCCGGCCGGGGATCGGCGCGGCGACGATGCGGCTCGCCGACCCGACCGGCGGGTCGTTCGAGCTGCGCCGGGCCGCCCCCAGCTTCACGCCCGCCGAGTACGCGCGGGCGCAGGCGCTGGTGGAGCTGGCGGCCACCGCGGCGCGTCGGGCGGCGGACCAGGTCACCCTGCTGCTGCCCGACGGGGCGGAGCTGCTGGTCCGGCCGGCGACGGCGGACGACCTGGCGGGCGTGGTGGAGCTGCACGAGGGCTGCTCGGCGCGCAGCCGGCAGCGCCGCTACCTGGGTGGGGCGGGATGCCCGTCGCCGTCCCGGCTGCGCCGACTGCTCGAACCGGCGCGGGGGATCAGCCTCGTGGTGACCCGGTCCGGCTCCGGCGGGGCGGCGGAGTCCGTCGTCGCGATGGCGAACCTGCTCGCCGAGGGGGACGAGGCGGAGGTGGCGCTGCTGGTCCGGGACGACTGGCAGCGGCGGGGCATCGGCACCGCGCTGCTTTACCGCCTGGTCGGGCACGCCGAGCGGGCCGGGTACGCGGCCATGGTGCTGCACGTCCTGGCGGAGAACGCGCCGATGCTGCGGACCCTGGCCCGGCTGGGCCGCCCGGCCCCGGTGGAGCGGGACGGGTCCCTGCTGACCGCGACGGTGCCGCTGGTGGCCGGCGTGACCATCCCGGCCCGGTCCGGGTGAGCTGAAGGGAGCGTCGGCGTCGGGTGGTGCGCCCGGCGCCGGCGGGATGGCCGACCTCCGGTGCGGAGGCGGTGAAACGGCAGGGCCCCCGGTACGGGGGCCCTGCCCATGTCCGGGCTCAGGTGGCCGGGTAGCTGCTGTAGCCCGGGAATTGTCCCAGCACAGCGATACCGTCCGCGCCATGCCAACACCCCCGAAAACCTGCTCACTCTACCTGCGGATATCGGTCTCCAAAGATGAGTCCGACTCCCTGGAGCGCCAGGAGCGCGACCTCCGCCGCCTCGCGCTCGACGAGGGCTACCGCGTAGTCGCTACCCATGTTGACGACGGCCTGTCCGGCGCGCTCGCCGCGCGTCCGGCCTTCCTCGCGTGGCTCGACGACGCCGCGTCCGGCCGAGCCGGTGCGCTACTCGCGTGGCGCTTTGACCGCATCTCGCGCGAGGGCCTGCCCGCTGTGGCCCGGTTGCTGGAAGTGCTCAAAGCGTCCGGCGCCCGGATGTTGACATACGGCGACCGGATGGACAGCGACTCGCACGCCTTCCGCATCACGGCGGCCGTGCTTTCCGAAGTCGCCTACACCGAGCGCGAGACGCTGAAGGCCCGGGTCCTATCCCGCCAGGCCAACGACCGCCGCAAGGGTTGGTGGACCCGCGAACGGCCGTTCGGCTACGTCGTCCAAGACCACCGCCTCGTTCAGCACCCCGACGAGGCACCGATCGTCCGCGAGCTTGCGCGCCGCGCCGAGGCGGGCGAGTCGCTGCGCGCCCTGGCGCGGTGGCTCGACGAAGAGGGCGTGCCCACGCCGAAGGCCGCCAAGGGGCACAAGCGGCCCGACAAGCCCGCCCGCAACGGCCGTACCTACGACGGCCCGCTCACATGGCAGCTTCAGTCCGTCCGCGTCATCCTGCGCAACCCGGCCCTGGCGGGCTGGCTGCCGAACGAAGGCCGGCCCGTGCGCGGCGAGAATGGCGAGTTGGTCGTCGTCGCGGACGAGCCGATCCTCAGCCCCGGCGAGTGGCACCTCCTACAAACGGCGCTCGACGCCCGCTCAGCGCTCAACGCGGACGGCCGCCGCAGTCCGGCCGTAGGCGCTGCCCGGGGCAGTGGCGCACGAGCTGAGCCGGCTTCTGCGTTGCGAGTGCGGCGGCGCGATGACCTTTCAGCGAGGCGGCCGAGGCAAGCGGCAGAAGGGCGCGGACGCGTTCAAGTGCGTCCGTAGCTCGCAGGGCGCGAGCCCGTGCCCCGGTAACTACGTCAACGCCCCTGCGATCACGGCCGAGGTGACGATCCGCGTCGCCAAGCGCGTCGCCGCGCTGGAGCCCGGCTCCCCTGCGTTCGAGGCTGTCGCCGCGCGCTGGCTCCGCGAGCAGGACCCGGTAGACGATGCTGAGCGTCGCGCCGCCATCGCGGCAGTAGCCAACGCCGAGGCCGCCGTAGCGGACTTGGAAGCCGCCCGGTACGAGCGCGGCGAGTTCGTCGGAGAGAACGGCATCGCGCGCTGGACGGCGCTTTACGAGCGCGCCGCATCCCGTCTCGCAGCAGCGACCGCCGCCGTTCCCGAGGACAACCAGGTTACCGACGTCGGCGGGTTGCTCGACGCCTTCGAGCTATTCGAATCGCTCGACGGCGGCACCGCCGAGGAGCGACGAGCGCTTTACCGGCTCACCTTCGACACCGTGACGATCATGCGCGACCGGGCACTACCGCCGGAGGCGCGCTTCCGCGTCCACTGGGCGGGCGAGGACGAGCCCGCCGACGTGTAAGCGCCCGCCCCCTCCATAAGCAGGCGCCGGCCGAGCGATTGCAGCGCCGACCGAGGCCCTAACGGAACTTTGGATGTTTCCGCTATGCCCGAGCCTACCTACCGACCGACCCGCGCCCAGCGCGCCGAGTCCGTCGTCCTGGTTGCGATCCTGCTTGTGGTCGGCTTGGCCGCCGGTGCGGCCTCGTTTACACACGTCCACCACTGGACCAGGACCAACAGCCCCGCCGGTACGCCGGACTGGTTTGGCTGGGCCAACGCGTGCATTTCCGAGCTTGTGCCTGTCGCCGCGTTGCTCGATATCCGCCGTCGCCGCCGCGCGGACCGTCCCGCCGGGTACCCGCCGTCGCTCCTGATCGCCGCCGCGTGCCTGTCGCTGGCGGCGCAATTGGCCGTTGCCAAGCCTGGCCTTTCTGGCGCCGTACTGTCGGCCGTCCCGGCCCTGGCGTTCATGGCGCTCGTAAAACTCGTCTTCGCGTCGTCGGCGGCGCCTGTCGCCGACACGGTCGAGCCTGTCGCCCAGGTTGTCGCCGACGAGGCACCCCCAACGTGACGCCGGCCCGCCGTTCGCGTCGCGAGGCCCGACCCTCGCGTCAGTCGTCGGCCGACGCCATCCGGGCCGCCGCCGCCAAGCCGGGCGCGACGCCTGCCAGCGTCGGCGCCGCCCTAGGCGTCAGCGTCCGCACCGCCCAACGTCACTGGCCCCGCCCGGTCGTCGCGTCGCCCGCTCTCGTGGCGGGTGACGCCGTGACGGAACTGGAGCGCATGATCCCTCGCGATGGCCTCGTACGATGGCGCTTCTATGGCCAGTGATGACGTACACGAAGACCAGACCGTCAGCGCCATGCATGGCGCGCCGGCGCCCTGGCCGCGCGTCTACGCGCCGCCTACGAGGACGCTGGCCGCGAGGCCCTCCTCTGGGAACTCCGCCGGACCGTCTACGACGCCGCCCGCAACCGCGCGAGGACGCCGGAGGAGCGCCGCGCCCTAGCCGCCTGGGTCCGCTACACCCTCGCCGACGCCGAGCCGGCCTGGCTCGCGCACGCCGCCGCGCACGGCTGGCGCCGCCCCCAGCTAATGGCGCGCCCGGCCTAACCTGGGGCCGTGGTTCGAAAAATCGCAGACCTCCGCGCCGCAACCGATGAGCAACTCATCGCCGAGCATGACCACCCCGCCAGGAACACCGGCGTCGGGACGCAGTACTACGTGAACAATTGGAGCGCCACGAGCGCCGCCGAGCGCTTGAAGCCTCGGACCGGCTGGCACGCCGCGCCTACCGGCTCGCGTGGTCCAACGCCATCCTCGCGGCTGTCGCCGCCGTCGCCGCGATCATCGCCCTCTTCAAGTAGCGCAACGTCCACGGCCCCGCCCGGATGCTCTCCGGTGCGGGGCCTTTCGGCGTTTACACGCCTGCCGACGCGCCGCCATCGCGACCGTCCCTGGCCGCCGCCAGGACTGCCTCGGCCTGCGCCACGACATCCGCCCTCGCCGCCTCGTCGCCGCCCGCAACTCCTCGTTGATCCGGGCCGCGTGCGCGTCCAGACAGGTGCCATGCCAGCCCTGGAGTTTGTCCTGGTCCAGCGTCACCGGCTCGCCCGCCAGGATCTCGACGCGCCCCTTGACGACGACCGAGTCTTCGACCGTGATTCCCAGCCCGGCCGCGCGCCGGGCCTCGCGCTCCTCCTCAGGGACGATCAACCCACACTCAGGACAACGCCACATAGCCATGCCGGTCACGGTAGCGAGGGGCACCGACGCCCCGGCCCCTCCTGGCGCCTCTGCTCCCTCGACGCCGGACGTCGTCGCGGGCCCGCACCCTCGGCGTAATCTCAGGCCCTATGAGCGCCCACGAAGGAGACGACCCGACGCCGCTCGGCTGGCCCGCCGACTTCATTGACGAGCTGGCCGCATGGGTCGCCGACCAGTTGGGCGAGCCGCACCCCACGCGGCACCCGGTCTGTCGGCCCATGCCGACGAGCCGCCGCCGTCACGGCTGACCCGTGCCGCCCCCGTTTGGCCCCCTGGGAGCCCACATCGCGCGCCCCCGTCCGCGCCGGTCCCTAGCAACGGGCTCCGCGGCCGCGATCTCCGCGAGCCTGCGCTCCTCGACGAAAGGCCCGCCCCTAGTCCTACATAGCGTGCGGGCCTCTCGTCGTTCCTAGGGCGTCTCTCGGCCCCCGCGCGGTCAGAGGTTCGGCGGTAGCGCTGTCCAGTCTTGAAAGTTGCCGTAGAGCCGGCCGTCCCCGCCGACGGTGACCGCCTGCACCAGCAGGTCACCGCCGACGAAGGCGCCCTTCCACGAGGCGCCCCGGCCGCCGAACGGCTCATCCCGGTCGCCCCGGGACCGGGGCTTGTTGATGCCCACCTTGAACGCCTGGAGGTCGACCGCGAGCTTCGCCGCCTCGTCGGTGTCGTCGCAGGCCAGCGACGCCACGAGCGCGCCGTTGGAGGCGTTCATCGCGGCCAGCAGCTCGTCGGTGGTGTCCACCACCACGATGGTGTCGACCGGGCCGAACGGCTCGGCGTGCATCAGCCTCGACCGGCCGGGCGGGGCGAGCAGCACCGCCGGGGCCACGTACGCCGAGGTGTCCTGCCCGTCGAGGAAGGGCGCCCCGTCCAGCTTGCCCCGGTGCAGCGGCACCGCGCCGCCGCGTACCGCCTCGTCGACCTTGCGGCGCAGCTCCTCGGCCTTGGCGGCGCTGATCAACGGGCCGAAGTCCAGCTCGGGCAGCGGGTCGCCGGCCGCCCAGTCGGCGTCGACGGCGAGCGGGTGTCCGAACCGGACGGAGCGGACCACCGGCAGGTACATGTCGAGGAACTCGTCGACCAGGTCGCGCTGGACCACGAACCGCGGGTACGCGGTGCAGCGCTGCTTGCCGTACTCGAAGCCCTTCTTCAGGTGGGCGGCGAGCAGGTCCCACTGGGAGAAGTTCCAGATGCCCCAGGCGTTGAGGCCCTCCTGCTCGATGAAGTGCCGCTTGTCGGAGTCGAGCAGCGCGGCGGCGACCTTGCCGCCGTTGGAGCGGCCGCCGACGAAGGCGACCGCGCCGATCTCCGGCGCCCGGACGAGGACCTCGGACAGCTCCTCGCCGGCGCCGGAGACGAGCGTGGCGGGCAGGCCGGCGCGGCGCATCAGGGCGTGCGCGACGGTGAGGCAGACCGCGCCGCCCTGGGACGGGGTCTTGGCGATCACCGCGTTGCCGGCGAGCAACTGCACCAGTTCGGCGTGGACCAGCACACTCATCGGGTAGTTCCAGGAGGCGATGTTGCTGACCGGGCCGGGCAGCGGCTCCCGGCCGTCGGCGAGCATCCGGTCGATCTCGCCGACGTACCAGCGCACGCCGTCCAGGGCGCGGTCGACGTCGGCGCAGGCCAGCCGCCACGGCTTGCCGATCTCCCAGACCAGCAGCAGGGCCAGCAGGTCGCGGTGCGCGGTGAGCGCGTCCAGGGCGTCGGTGACCCGGGCCTTGCGCTCGGCCAGCGGGGTCTGGGCCCAGTCCCGGTGCGCGGCGGCGGCGTGGGCGACGGCCGCGCGGGCCGAGTCGGCGTCGAGCCGGGCCAGGTTGACCAGGACGGTGTTGTCGACCGGGGTGCGGACCGGGGTGGGTACCCCGACCGCCCGCCAGTCGCCCTCGACGAGGTTGTGCAGGGTGGTGACGCCGTGGGCCGCGGCCCCGAAGGCCTCCGGGGCGGCGGCCACCGCGCGGGCGAGGGTGTCGGACCAGGCGGTGCCGTCGGCGAGTCTGAGAGCCATCGCGTTCTCCTCAGCGTGGACCGGGAAAGCGGCGGCGTCGATGGCACCGCTGGTGTCGCGTACTGTCCCGCGCCGTCGAGCGCGACGGCAACCGTACGCTCGTATGCCAGGACACCAGGCCCGCCGTCCGGCGTCGGCTGCGGAATCACGCGGCCGTCGGCCATCGGCTCTGACCTGGACGTACGTTCCAATCTTATCGATCTGCACCGATGATGTGATCCATGCCCGGGCGACGTTGACCGGGTTACCCGTCAGTACGGATCAATACCGGATGCGGTTCAACGGCCGCTCAGGAGTCGCGCAGCGCCGCGACCGCCTCGTTTGTCGAGCAGACCGTGCCGAGCCGGCGGAAGCTGTAGTCGACGGCGAACTCGTGCTGTCCTCGGTGTGCCGTCCGGGACAGACGGAACCGGCCGCCGGACGGATGTCCGACGGCCGGTTCAGTTCACCGGCTGGTGTCAGCTGGTGAAGGTGATCTTGTCGCGACGGCGCCGGAGCACCATCAGCGCGACACCGCCACCGATCAGCGCGAGGCCGGTCAGCGCGGTGCTGGTCGCGGCCACACCGGTGAGCGGCAGGCTGCCGCCGGTGCCGTTCCCGCCGCCGTTGCCGCCGCCCGCCGAGCCCGACGGGTTCGCCGACGGGTTGTCGGATCCGCCCGGCGTCGGGGTCGGCGACTCCTCGCCCGGAGTGGACGGGGTCGGCGACGGCGACTCGCTCGACTCGCACGGCTGGATCCAGAACACCTTGTGCTTGGCCTTGCCGTGGCCGTCGGTCAGGTCGACAGTCAGCTTGACGTGGTAGCCCTGCTCCGGGTGGGCCTCCACGCCGGCCAGCGCCAGGTCATTGGCGGAGAACTTGATGACCTCGTCGTGGTCGTCGTTCGCGCCGCTGGCCGGGTCGTTGCTGATGATGTAGTTGTCGAGGAACTTGACCTGCTGGAACTTGCCCGACGGGGGCTGGGCGGCGAGCGTGATGTCCGCCGTGTCGCCCTCGTCGAAGTTGAAGAACTCGAGCTCGAACTCGCAGCCCACGTGCGGCTGGTTGTCGACATGGTCCTCGAACGGGGTGCCGTCGATCTTCACCGTGCCGTTGTCACCCGGCGGGTTGTGCGGCCCGGCGAGCGGGGCGGCCGCCCAGGCCGGAGCGGCGAAGGCGAGGCAGGCCGTGGCCGCGGCTGCGGTGAAGGCCGCGCGCGCCACGTGCCGACGCTGTGGCATGAGTATTCCTCCGAGATGCGATAGGGGACGGCACATGATCCCATGCCGGCCCGTCGATGGTGACATCGGACGATCGGTCTGAGCTGCGCCGACATGCCGTCGGAAGAAAAAAAATTCGTGACGAGCTGAGGTCGAATCCAGCGCGTGTCGGTGTAACGCCCCGCCGGTCTCCGACGCTGCGCAGCGCCCATCGCCGGGACCCTCCTACCGGGAGGGTGCGAGGGCGGCCGTCTCAATCAACCGGCGAACCCGCATTGCCTTGGCGATCCTGCGCCCACACCGGCAGCAACCCCCGGGCCGACCGCCTTCACGCTCGACGGCGTCCCCTGCCCGCGTCGCCCGATCCGTCGTCGGCCGGTTACCGGTCGTGCCGACCGGCACCCGGCCCCCATCCGGCTGACTAGGCTCGACCCGTGCGGGCCCAGGGGCGCAGTGACACCGTGCTCTTCGTCGTCTACGACGGGGTGCGGCTGCTCGACGTCACCGGGCCGTTGGAGGTGCTCGCCGTGGCCAACGAACACGGCGGCTCGTACCGGCCGCTGCTCGCCTCGCCCGACGGGCGGGACGTGGTGAGCAGCGCCGGCGCCCGGCTCGGGGTCGACCTGGCGCTGCCCGACGTGACCGGCCCGGTCGGCACCCTGGTCGTGCCCGGCGCGCCGGACTGGCAGGCCGCCGCCGGGGACCGGGCGCTGCTCGACCAGATCCGCCGGCTCGCCGCCGGGTCCGCCCGGACCGCCTCGGTCTGCGCCGGGGCCTTCCCCCTCGCCGCCACCGGCCTACTGGACGGCCGCCGGGTGACCACGCACTGGGACCTCGCCGACCAGCTCGCCGCGCAGTTCCCGAAGCTGACCGTCGACCCGGACCCGATCTTCATCGCCGACGGCCGGATCATCACCTCGGCCGGGATCACCGCCGGCATCGACCTGACCCTCGCGCTGGTCGAGGCGGACCTCGGCCCGGAGACGGCCCGCGCGGTGGCCCGGCACCTGGTGGTCTTCATGCAGCGCCCCGGCGGGCAGTCCCAGTTCAGCGTCCGGACCAGCACCCCGAGCACCCGCAACGACCTGCTGCGCCGGGTGCTGGACACGGTCGCCGCCGACCCGGCCGGGCCGTATGACCTGGCCGGTCTGGCGGCGCTGGCCGGGGTGAGCGCGCGGCACCTGGGCCGGTTGTTCCGCACCGAGCTGGGCATCACCCCGGCGGTCTACCTCGACCGGGTCCGGGTCGAGGCGGCGCAGGACCGGCTGGAGCGGGGCGACGACACCCTCGACGTGGTGGCCCGCCGGGTCGGCTTCGGCTCCCCGGAGACGATGCGCCGGGCCTTCCTCCGCGAACTCGGCGTCACCCCCGGCGCCTACCGCTCCCGCTTCCGCACCACGGGTATCAACCCCAACCCGTGACCCCGGCACGACCGGGCCTGCCGTCCGTGGGCAGGACGACAGGCCCGGCATCGACGGGGTCGGCGGCGGTTCAGGCCCGGGCGGCGACCGGTTCCCCAGCCTCGGCCGCGACCGTGTCGCGCTGGCGCAGCGCGACCAGACCGGCGGCGGCCAGGAGGGCGACGGAGAGCCAGAGCCCCACCGCGACGCCACCGGAGTCCGACAGCGCGCCCGAGATCAGCGGCCCGACCGCCTGACCGACGGAGAAGGCCACGGTCAGCAGGGCGATGCCGGCGGTCCAGCCGCCGGCGGGCAGGGCCCGGCGGGCGAGCACGGTGGCCGCCGTCGGGCCGGCCATGAACGAGCTGCCGAAGATCGCCGCCGACAGCAGCGCCGCGGGCAGCCCGGCCGGCAGCAGCAGCACCGGCAGCACGCCGACCAGCACCAGCGCCGAGACCAGCGCGGGCGCCCGGCCGCCGGGCAGCCGCCCCACCACCCGCCCCCACACGGCCAGCGTGGCCACCGCCGAGGCGAGACCGAGCACCACGAAGAAGGTGGCGATGCCCGGGATGCCGAGACCCTGGTCACGCAGGAGCGCGATGACGAAGGTCATGTAGCTGACGTAGCCGGCGCCGAAGAGCACGTACCAGGCGATGGTCGGGCCGAGCCGGGCCAGGTCCGCCCGGGCCAGGCCGGGGCCGGTCGTCCCGACCGCCGGTGGGACCCGCCGGACGGCGAGCAGGGCCGGCCCGACCGCGAGCACCGCCACCAGACCGAGCAGCAGCCAGCCGGCCCGCCATCCGGCGTCCCCGGCCACCGCGAGCGCCGCCGGCACCAGCAGTCCGGAGAGCACCACGCCGACGCCCACCCCGGCCATGTAGAGCCCGACCAGCAGCGCGGCCCGGCGCTGTCCGCCGCCGCCGGCCACCCGGGCGGCAAGCGCCGAACCGAGCACGAAGGAGACGGCCGTGGCCAGCCCACCGACGAATCGCAGCAGGCTCAGCGCCGGGTACCCGGCGGTGGTCGCGGTGAGCAGCAGCGCGAGCGCGCTGACGGCGAGGGCGCCCGCGAAGGCGGCCCGGTCGCCGAGCCGGCGGGCCCAGAACACCGCCGTCCCGGCGCCGATCACGTAACCGGCGGCGTTCGCGGTGTTCAGGCCGCCGGCCTGGGCGTACGTCCAGTGCAGGTCGCCGCGCATGGCGGGCAGCAGCAGGGCGTACGCGAAGCGGGTGAAGCCGAGCGCGACGACGGGCCCGGCGGCCAGGCCGAGCGCGATCAACGTCTCGCGCCGGCGTGGATTCGGGGACATGGTTCCTCCTCGGTCGGCGGGCTCGTCGGCCCGCTGTCAGGTGGAACCGGCACGGGTGGGGCCGCGATGGCCGTCCGGACGGACAGGTCACCCTCGGATCGGGACACCGACCTGCGCGGGCTTTCGTCCCCACCGGGAGGTTTGGTCGCGATCGTCCGCCGCCCCACGCGCGGGTAGGTCGCCCGGATTCGGGGCAATGCACCGTCGTGGCGGAACTGCTGACGGTGGGGCACGGCGCGGCCGACCGCGAGCGGCTGGGGGCGTTGCTGGCCGCGGCAAAGATCGCTCTAGTGGTGGACGTGCGGCGCTACCCGGCCAGCCGCACCAATCCCGACGTCCGGCGCGAGGAACTGGCCCGCTGGCTGCCGGAGCGGGGCATCGGCTACCGCTGGGAGGCGCGGCTCGGCGGACGCCGGCACGTCCCGGCCGGGGAGCCGGAGCTGGACACCTGGTGGACCGTACCGGCCTTCCGGGCGTACGCCGCCTACACCCGTACCGCCGGGTTCGACGCCGCGTTGGACGAGGTGCTCGCCGACGCGGCGGCCCGGACCACGGCGGTGATGTGCAGCGAGAGCGTGTGGTGGCGCTGCCACCGCCGGCTGATCGCCGACGTCGCGGTGCTCGGCCGCGGTGCCCCGGTGACCCACCTCATGCCCGATGGCCGGCTCAGCCCACACCGCCCGGCCGAGGGCGCCCGCCGCCGGCCCGACGGCCACCTGCTCTGGGACCGGTGAGGCGGGGAACGCGGTGGTCCGCCGGGCGCCCGCCCCGGTAGCCTCCCCGCATGCTGGAGCTGATCGCGCCCACCGCCCGCCTGCACATCGCCTGGCTGGCCGCCCGCGACGACTGGGGCCGCGGCGTCCACCAGGACGGCAGCGGGCTGCGGCCGGACGACGACGTCGACTCGCCGGCGGGCTTCGCGACCTGGGTACGGGGGCTGCGCGAGCAGGCGGACGAATCCCGGCCGGCGCCGGAGGGGCGCGTCCACGCCCTGTACTGGTGGATCGTCGACGGCGACGAGGTGCTCGGCGCGATGTCCCTGCGGCTGCGCCTCAACGATTTCCTGCGGCGCGCCGGCGGGCACATCGGCTACGGCGTCCGACCGTCGGCGCGGCGCCGCGGCGTGGCCACCTTCGCCCTGGGCGGGGCACTGACCGAGGCGGGCCGACGCGGCCTGGACCCGGTCCTGGTGACCTGCGACGTGGACAACGTGGCGTCCGCCCGCACGATCGAGCGGCACGGCGGAAAACTGGAGGACATGCGGGACACCGAGTTGGGGCGGGTGCGCCGGTACTGGATCCGCACCGCGTCGGTCGGGTAGCTGGTCGGCGAACGGGCGTCAGTCGGGCAGTTCGTCGGCGAGGAGGTCCATCAGGAGCGCGTCGTGCCAGCGGCCGTCGGCGCCCCGCTCGTAGCGGCGCATGATGCCGACCGGGCGGAAGCCCACCTTCGCGTACGCGCGGATCGCCGCGGTGTTCGCCGCCGCCGGGTCGATGGTGAACCGGTGATGGCCGTGCTCGTCGATCAGGTGCCGGGCCAGCGTGCGGATCGCGTCCCCGCCGAGGCCGGCGCCGCGTACCGCCGGGTCCAGGAAGATGTCCATCGCGGCATGGCGGTAGTCCGGGTCGGGCTCGGCGTACCACTGGATCGCGCCGACCACCCGGCCGTCGTGCTCGATGGCGTACACGGTCAGGTCGTCGTCGACCAGGTCGGCGCGGACGGCCTCGGCCAGGTCGTCGCCGCCGCGCCACCAGTGCCGGACCTCCGGGGTGGCCCGGATGGCGGCGAGGGCCGACACGTCCGCGTCCGTCGCCGGTCGCAGCGTCACCGCCCGCCCCCGCAGCACGGCCTCAGCCCCGGATCTCGCCGTGCTCGACGCAGACCGCCGACCAGCCGACCGGCAGCACCTGCACCTTCATCCGGCGGCGGCAGCGCGCGCAGTAGCGCGGTGGCTCCAGCGCCCGGGCCGCCGCGCACCCCGGGTGCGGACCCGCCGCGGCGGATTCACCGCAGCGGTCGCACCACAGCTCGGTCACCGTCGGCCTCACAGCGTTTCGGAGAGCGCCTTGACCGGCATCTTCAGGTCGTCCAGCAGGGCGAGATCGGCGGTCGCCGGCCGGCCCAGGGTGGTCAGGTAGTTGCCGACGATCACCGCGTTGATGCCGCCCAGCAGGCCGTCCCGGGTGCCCAGGTCGCCGAGGGTGATCTCGCGGCCGCCCGCGTACCGGAGGATGGTGCGCGGCATGGCCAGCCGGAACGCGGCGATGGCCCGCAGCGCGTCCTTGCCCTCCACCACCGGGCGGTCGCCGAGCGGCGTGCCCGGCCGGGGGTTGAGGAAGTTCAGCGGCACCTCGTGCGGGTCCAGCTCGGCGAGCTGCGCGGCGAACTCGGCGCGCTGCTCGACGGTCTCGCCGAGGCCGAGGATGCCGCCGCAGCAGACCTCCATGCCGGACTCCCGGACCATCCGCAGCGTGTCCCAGCGCTCCTCCCAGGAGTGCGTGGTGACCACGTTCGGGAAGTACGAGCGGCAGGTCTCCAGGTTGTGGTTGTAGCGGTGCACGCCCATGTCGACCAGCTCGTCGACCTGCTCCTGGCTGAGCATGCCCAGCGACGCGGCGACCTGGATGTCGACCTCCGCCTTGATGGCGGCCACGCCCTCGCGCATCTGCTTCATCAGCCGGGCGTCCGGGCCGCGCACGGCGGCCACGATGCAGAACTCCGTCGCCCCGGTCTTCGCGGTCTGCTTCGCCGCCTCCACCAGGGACGGGATGTCCAGCCAGACCGAACGGACCGGCGAGGTGAACAGCCCGGACTGCGAGCAGAAGTGGCAGTCCTCCGGGCAGCCGCCGGTCTTCAGCGACACGATGCCCTCGACCTCGACCTCCGGGCCGCACCAGCGCATCCGCACCTCGTGAGCGAGCTGGAGAGCGGCGGGGACGTCTTCGTCGGGCAGGTTGAGCACGGCGAGGACACCGGCCTCGTCGAGGCCGACGCCGTTCTCCAGCACCTGGGTTCGGGCCTGGTCGAGGATCTCTGGCATGGCTCGTACCCTACAAGGCCGCTCCGGGGTGGAGAAACGGCCGAGGCCCGACGCTCGATCGGCGCACCAGCGACGTCCGAGCAGCCCGGGCGGGGTGGTCCGCGCCACGCCGGTGCCGGCCGGCCGGGTGGTAACTTCGCCCGGCGGGAGCGCCGGTGGGCGCCGCGGACGAGGGGAGTAGGGGTGGCGGACTGGCTGGCAGCGCTCGACCGCCGCGCCGAGCTGCGGGCCCGGGCGGGGCTCACCCGCACCCTGCGCCCACGGGCCGCCGGCGACGCCGTGGTCGACCTGGCCGGCAACGACTACCTCGGCCTCGCCACCCACCCCGAGGTCACCGCCGCCGCCGCGCGGGCGCTGTCCGCGTACGGGTTGGGGGCCACCGGTTCGCGCCTGGTGCGCGGCTCCACCGACGCCCACCACGCCCTCGAGGACACCCTCGCCGGCTGGCTCGGCACCGACCGGGCGCTGGTCTTCTCCTCCGGCTACCTGGCCAACCTCGCCGCCGTCCGGGGCGTCGTCCGGCCGCGTACGCTGCTCGTCTCCGACGCCCACAACCACGCCTCGCTGATCGACGGCTGCCGGATCTCCGGCGCCGAGACGGTGGTCACCCCGCACGCCGACGTCGACGCGGTGGCCGCCGCGCTGGCCGCCGCGCCCGGCCGGCCGGCGGTGGTGGTGACCGAGTCGGTCTTCTCCGTCGACGGTGACCTGGCCCCGCTGGCCGCGCTGCACGCGGTCGCCCGGCGGCACGGCGCGCTGCTGCTGGTCGACGATGCGCACGCGCTCGGTGTGACCGGCCCGGCCGGCGCGGGCGGGGTCGCCGCCGCGGGTCTGTCCGGCGAGCCGGACGTGGTGGTCACCGCCACCCTCTCCAAGGCACTCGGCGGCGCCGGCGGGGTGGTCGCCGGACCGGCCGAGTTCGTCCGGTACCTGGTGGAGACGGGCCGGACGTTCATCTTCGACACCGCGTTGCCCCCGGCGGTGGCCGCCGGGGTCGCGGCCGCCGCCCGGCTCGCCCGCGCCGGCGACGACCTGCGCGCCGAGCTGGCCGACCGGGCCGCCCTCACGGTGCGCCGGCTCGGCGCGGCCGGGCTGCCCGTCTCGGCCCCCGACGCCGCGGTGGTCTCGGTGACCGCGCCGAACCCGGAGGCGGCGACCGCGTGGGCGGCGGACTGCCGGGACCGCGGCGTCGCGGTCGGCTGCTTCCGGCCGCCGTCCACCCCGGACAGCCGTTCCCGGCTCCGGCTCACCATCAGCGCCGGGGTGTCCCGGGTGGATTACGAGCGGGCGCTGGAGGTCATCGTGGACTGTGCACCCGTGAGCGCGCGGAGTGAGCCGGGTTTGCGAGCCCCGCAGTCGCGAACCGAGGTGGCGCCGTGAGCGATGGTGCGTGGGCCGGGCCGGTGCTGGTGACCGGCACGGACACCGGGGTGGGCAAGACCGTGGTGACCGCGGCGATCGCCGCGGCGGCGCAGGCCGCCGGCCTCCGGGTCGCCGTGGTGAAGCCGGGCCAGACCGGTACGGCCACCGGCGAGCCCGGCGACGCGGACTCGGTGACCCGGCTGGCCGCCCCGCTGACCGCCCGGACCCTGGCCAGCTACCCGGACCCGCTCGCCCCGCTGGCCGCCGCCCGGGTCGCCGAGCTGGCGCCGCTGGAGCTCTACACGGCGGTCGACGCGGTCCGCGCCGAGGCCGACAAGCACGACCTGGTGCTCATCGAGGGGGCCGGTGGGCTGCTCGTACCGATGGGGCTGCGGCCGTCGGGGGAACCCTGGACGGTGGCCGACCTGGCGGTGTCGCTGGGTGCCCCGGCGGTGGTGGTGGCCCGCGCGGGGCTCGGCACGCTGAACCACACCGCGCTCACCCTGGAGGCGCTGGAGCGCCGGGCCGTCCCGGCCGGGGTGGTCATCGGCGCCTGGCCGGCGGCCCCGGAGCTGGTGCACTGGACGAACCTGACCGACCTGGTGCCGAACCTGCTCGGCGCGCTGCCCGACGGGGCGGGCGGCATGGACCCGGGGGTCTTCCGCCGCTCCGCCCCGGGCTGGCTCACCCCGGCGCTGCACGGGGTGCTGGACGACTGGCGTACCTGGGCCGAGGAGATCAGCTAGGGTACGCCGCCACGGTCTCCAGGATCTCGTACGGCGGCTGCCGGCGCGGGTCCTGGTAGGGGCGCAGCGGCGCGGTGGTGCCCCGGTGGGTGGCGCCGCCCTCCCAGTCCTGGAACGCGGTCAGGCTGCTCCACTCGCTCATCACCACGAAGCAGGCCGGGTCGACGGCGGAGCGCAGCAGTTGGTTGCCCAGCAGCCCGGGGGTGCCGGCCAGCGCCCTGCTCACCCGGTGGTACGCGTCCCGCACCGCCGCGCCGTCGCCGTCCACCCGGTGCCAGAGCAGGATCCGGACGCTCATCACATCCCCCCGTCCACGGTGAGCGTCTCCCCGGTCACGCACCGGGCGAGGTCACCGGCGAGGAAGAGCACCGCGGCGGCGACCTCCTCGGGGGTACCCGGTCGGCCGAGCGCGACCGGCGGGTGAGCGTCGGCTGCCCCTGGCGCCGGTCCGCGCTCCGGGGTCGACCCGGGTGCCGGCGCCAGCGCGGCGGGCGGGGCGACGGCCGGGCCGAAGCCCTGCATGGCGGTGCCCACCCAGTGCCCCTGCGTGGCACTGCCCAGCCAGTGGCCCTGCGGTGCGCTCGCCGGGACCTGCGGCGCGTTCGCCGGGCCCGGCCGCGTCGGCGGGGCGGCCGACTCCGGTCCCGGGGTGGCGTCCGCCCGCCCGCCCGTCGCGGCGTCCGCCGGGCCGCCGGGGCCCGCGCCGGCGGCGTCCGCCGGGTCGAGGGCGATGCGCCCGGTGGCCACCGCGTTGACCCGGATGCCGTCCGGGCCCAGCTCCCGGGCCAGCGCCCGGGTCAGCCCGAGCACGCCCGCCTTCGCGGCCAGGTCGTGCGCCCGGGCCGGCCGGCCGCGCAGGGCCGCCGCCGAGGTCAGGTTGACCACCGAGGCGCCCGTCCCGAGCAGCGGCAGCGCCTCCCGGGTGACCAGGAACATCCCGGTCAGCGTGCCGTCGAGCACCCGGCGCCACTCGGCCACGGTCAGCGCCGCCAACCGGGCCGACCCGCTGGCGGTGTCCGCGTTGACCAGCACGTCCAGTCCGGAGAGCTGCCGCCGGCACAGGTCGAGCAGCTGGGTCACCTCGTCCGGGTCGGTGACGTCGGCCCGGACCAGGTGATGCATGCCGCCCCGCTCCTTGAGCCGGACCCGCAGATCCTCGACGCTCGCGCCCTCCGCGCGGTACGCGGCCACCACCGTCGCCCCGGCGTCGGCCAAGGCCAGCGCGGCGGCCCGGCCCACCCCCCGATCCACGCCGGTGACCAGGGCGCGCCGGCCGTCCAGCCGGGCACCGGCCCGCCCGCCCGCGCTCACGCCGGCCGGCATTCGAGCACCGCCCACCGCCCGGCCGTCGGCTCGCCGACCAGCTCGAAGCCGCCAGCGCGCAGCAGCTCCCGCCACTGCGCCGCGTCCCGTTCCCGGCCGCCGAAGCGCAGCAGCATGTCGATGTCGAGGAACTTGCCGTGGTCCCACGCGTTCAGCGGGGCCAGCACGTGTTCCAGCACCAGCAGGCGGGCCTGGGCGTCTTCGCCGATGGCGGCCCGGATCCGGCGCAGGATGGCCAGCGCGTCCTCGTCGTCCCAGTCGTGCAGCACCGCCTTGAGCACGTACGCGTCGAAGCCGCCGGGCAGCTCACCGAAGAAGTCCCCGGGCCGCACCTCGGCCCGGTCCGCCACGCCCCGGGCGGCGAACACCCCGGCCGCCACCTCCGCCACGTGCGGCTGGTCGACCAGCGTGCCGCGTACCGAGGGGTGCCGGTGGAGCAGCTCGGCCAGGAAGTGGCCGCGGCCGCCGCCCACGTCGGCCACCCGCGCGAAACGCGCGAAGTCGTACGCGTCGAGGAACTGCCGGGTGGTGGTCGCGCTCATCCGGGTCATCGCCCGGTCGAAGACCGCGCTCACCTCGGGGTGCGCCCGCAGGTGGTCGAAGAAGTCGGCGCCGAACAGCTCCGGGAACACCGGCTTGCCGGTACGCAGGCTGTCCACGATCCGTCCGTACGGCGCCCACATCTCCTCGGCGCCGTTGAACAGGATCATGTCGCGCTGGCTCTGCGGCACGTCCGCGCGCAGCGCCTCGGCCAGCTCGGTGAGCGCGAACTGGCGGCCCTCCCGCTCGGCGAAGACGCCGACGGCGGCGGCGCAGCGCAGCAGCCGGTACAGCGCTCCAGGTTCCGTGTCGGTACGCCGGGCCAGCTCGTCGACCGGCAGCGGGCCGTCGGCCAGCGCGTCCGCGACTCCCACCTCCGCCAGCGCGTAGATGACCTGGGAGATCCGCTTTCCGCTGGTGAGCAGGAGGAGCCGGGCGTGTGCCGGCAACGGCGCGTCGCCGAGCCCGGCCACCGCCTGGGCCCCTCGCCGGTTGCTGTCCATGGGTTCTCCGTTCTCGCCGGGTGTGTGCCGGCGGACCGACCGGTGCCCCGGCCACCGACCGCCACCGGCGACGGTGCCGCCGGGCGCTCGAGAACCGGTCAGGACGCGGTGGTGTCCGGCGCTCCAGTCGCCCTCCAGATCGGCTCCACCGGGCTGGCCGAGCATGGGCGCCGATCCGCCCGGCCGGAACGTCCGGGTGGCCGGCAGCCGCCTCGGGCCGCCGTGGCGGGGAGGAAAGGACGATGATGACCTGGATATCCGGGCTGCTCGGGGTCTCCGCGCTGGTGGCCAGCGGGATCACCGCCGGGGTGCTCTTCGCCGTCGCGGTGAGCGTGTTGCCCACGCTCTTCGCGCTTCCCGCGGGCACCTACATCCGGGTGCACCGGCTGCTGGGCAAGGGCTACCACCCGGTGATGCCGATCGTGGTGAACGTCGGGATGGTCGCGGACTTCCTGCTGGTCCCGGTCGCGCTGGACGCCGACCACGGCAGCTGGCTGCTGTTCCTGGTCGCCGGGCTGCTGCTGGCCGCCAGCCAGTTCGTCTCGCACCTCGGCAACGTGCCGATCAACCGGCAGGTCAAGCGGGTCGACCCGGACGCCGTACCGGCCGACTGGTGGGATCCGCGCCCGAAGTGGCAGGCGCTGCACCGGACCCGCACCTCGCTGGCGGTGGGCGCGCTGGTGCTCAACGCGATCGCCGTGGTGACGCTGTGAGCGCCCCCGCCCCGGCGGTCGACCTGCTGGGCCTGGCCGGCCGGCGGTGCCTGGTCACCGGGGGCACCCGGGGGATCGGCCGGGCCGTGGTCCACGCCCTGCTCGACGCGGGCGCCTCGGTGCTCACCTGCCACCGGGGGGACGCCGCGGCGGCGGTCGCCCTGGCCGAGTCGACCGACGTACCGCAGCGGTTGCGGGTGGTGCGGGCGGACCTGACCGTGCCGGCGGACCGGGAGCTGCTCGCCGCCGCCTGCCGCGAGGAGTTTGGTGGCCTGGACGTGCTGGTGAACAACGCCGCGGTCGACGGCGGGACGCCGTTCGCGGGGATGTCCGACGCGGAGTGGCGGCGGGTGGTCGACGCGGACCTCACCGCGGTCGCCGCGACCACCCGGGCGGTGCTGCCGCTGCTCGGCCCCGGCGCGTCGGTGGTCACCGTCGGCGCGGCGCTGGCCCTGCGGGGTGCCCCCGGCCGCAGCCACTACGCCGCCGCGAAGGCCGGGCTGCTCGGGTTCGCCCGCGCGCTGACCAAGGAGCTGGGACCGACCGGGATCCGGGTGAACACCGTCGCGCCCGGCCCGGTCGCGTCGCCCGGCGAGGAACCACCTCCGCCGCTCGCCGCCCGGCTGCGGGCGATGGCCGCGCTCGGCCGGCAGGCCACCCCGGACGAGGTCGCCGACGTGGTGCTCTTCCTCGCCGGCCGGCTCTCCGGCTACGTGACGGGCACCGTCGTCCACGTCGACGGCGGCATCTGACCAGTCCCACGACACCTCAAGGAGTGACCATGCCGTTCGGTGCCATCAGCTACGGGGTACGACCCGGCCACGAGGACGAGATCGCGGACATCTTCGCGGCCGGCAGCTTCCAGCGCGCCTCCTCGCCCACCCTGCGCGACCCCTCCGGCGCGGTGGTCGGTCGCCTCCTCGCCACCGGCCTGTTCATCCAGGAGACCGACATGGTGCGGGTTATCCAGTTCGAGGGCAATGGCGCGGCCATCGCGCGCCACATGGGCTCCCAGCCCGGCGTGCACCGGGCCGAGCAGCAGATCGCGCCGTACCTCGCCGAGGCCCGGGACACCGGCACCGTCGAGGGCTTCTCCGCCCACTTCAGCCGCGCCGCGATGCGCCCCGTGCAGCAGCACGTGCGCCGCGACGACGTGGCCACGGCGATGCTGGCGCTGCGCTGGCCGGTGGTGCCGGACGCCGCGCCGGAGATCGGCGGCGCGCTGGCCGCCACCCCGCCGATCTCCGCCGAGGACGGTCCCGTGCTGGCCACCGCGGCCTTCGTCCGGGACCGCACGCTGGTCCGGATCTACCAGTACGAGGGCGAGCTGGCGGCGGCGCTGGACCACCTCACCGGCTGGTCGGGGCGGGCGCTGGAGTGGGAGCGGCTGCGGCCGTACGTGCTGGGCCCGGTGGTGGCCCTGCCGGCCCCGATGCGGTGCATCTCCCAGCTCTCCGTGCTTAGCCTGCCGGCCGCCGCCCGCGGCGCCTGACCGCCTCCCGTCGCCCCGCTCCGGTCGCCCCGGCACCGCTTTCCGGTGCCGGGGCGACCTGCCGTTCCGGCCCCGACGCCGGCCCGGCGCGTCGGCGCCGGCTCTCCCGCCGGTCGCGGATCCCCGACGTGGCGGTGTCCGGCTGTGACGGATGCCGCCACCTCGGCGACCCGGAGCCGATGGTGGCGTCCCGCGCAGGGTGACCGGGCGCGGTCCGGCGCCCGCGCGAGGTCGCGCGGGCGCCGGCACGGGAGTGGAAGGGGGTCAGGCCGCCGGGATGCCGGCGGTGAGCAGGCGGCGGATGCGGACCCGGCGGGCGACCAGGAGCAGGCCGACGGCGAGCGCGACGACGGCCAGCGCCGCGTAGTAGGGCGGTTGCGGCAGGGTGGGGGCGAGCTGCCCGATCCGGCCACCGACGGCCGCGCCGACCGCGGCCGACAGCCACCACAGCCCCATCATCTGGCTGCGGTAGAAGGCGGGCGCGGCGGTGCCGGCGGCGCTGATGCCGACCGGGGCGAGCGCCAGCTCCCCAGCGGCCTGAAGCAGGAAGACCAGCAGCAGCCAGACCGGCGACACCGGTCCGTCGGCGGCCAGCACCGCCACCGCCGCCATCAGCAGGTAGCTGGCGGCCACCAGGCCGAGGCCGAGCGCGAACTTGACCGGTACGCCCAGCCGGTCGCCGAGGCGGACCCAGAGCCAGGCGGCCAGCGGCGCCACGGCGAGGATGAACAGCGGGTGCAGGGACTGGAACCAGCTGGCCGGCACCAGGAAGCCGAAGACCTCCCGGTCGACCGACTCCCGGGCGAACTGGCTGAGCACCGAGCCGGACTGCGTGAAGATCATCCAGAACACGGCCGAGCTGAGGAAGAGCCGGATGAAGCCGGACACCCGCAGCCGCTCCACGGCGGTGATCGCCGGGTGCCGCAGCAGCCGCCGGAACAGCACCACCGGGACGGTCAGCACGGTCAGCCCGAGTGGGATCAGGGCGTGCTCGATGCGCAGCGTGCCGGCCAGCGCGTCAACGCCGAGCAGGGCGGCCACCACGGCCACCAGGTACCCGGTGCGGCGGAACAGCCGCCGGCGGGCGGCCGGCGCGATCGGGTGCGCCGGCTGGGCACCGACCGTCCCGAAGTGCCGGCGGCCGAGGGCGAACTGGAGCACTCCGGCGTACATGCCGACGGCCGCGGCGGCGAAGCCGAGGTGCCAGTCCACGGTCTCGCCGAGGAAGCCGGTGACCACCGGGGCGATCAGCGCGCTGACCTGGATGCTCATGTAGAAGATGGAGAACGCCGCCTCCCGGCGGGTCACCTCGCCGTCGCCGTAGAAGTCGCTCAGCAGGACGCCCATGTTGGGCTTGAGCAGGCCGGTGCCGGCGACCAGCAGCCCGAGCCCGGCCCAGATCGACCAGGCACCGGGCAGCGCCATGCAGGTGTGCCCGGCGGCGATGACCAGGCCGCCGGACAGGGTGGCCCGCCGGGCGCCGAGCAGCCGGTCGCCGACCCAGGCGCCCGGCACGGCGGCGAGGAAGACCATCGCCATGTAGAGCCCGAAGAGCGCGGTCGCGGTGCCCACGCCCAGCCCGAGGCCGCCGTCGGCCCGGGGCGCCACCGCGTACAGGAACAGGATCGCCTGCATGCCGTAGAAGCTGAAGCGTTCCCACATGTCGGTGAGGAAGAGGGTGACGAACCAGCGCGGCATGCCGGCGAGGCGGCCCGGCGCGGTCGTCGGCGCGGGCGGCGCCAGTTGGATCCGTGTCATTGCGTCCTCCCGGTCCGGCGCGGGAGGCGTCCCGCGCCCCTGTCCGCGGCAGGCTCGCACCGGCTACTCGACGGGGGCTGGACGACCGCTCGACGCCCCGGGGTGCGGCGATGGGCCGGGCCCGCTCCGGTCACGGGGGGACGGGTCAGATGCCGACCGCCCGGCGGATCCGGACCAGGGCCTCGCCCAGCGCTTGCCGGCACTCCTCGATGGCGTGCGCGTCGGCGGCGTTGCCCTCCTGGAGGGCCCGGCGGGCGTCCTCGCGGAACCGGTCCACCATCTTCTCGACCTGCCGGGCGTTGTTCCCGAAGGCGAAGTAGTCGCTCCACTCGTGACGCCACTCGGCGCCCCAGGAGAGCGCCTCGCGCCACTCCCGGGGGCCCCAGTTCTCCGGCCCGGTCGCAGTCCGGTCCGGCTCCGCCGGCACCGGCCCGCGCTGCGCGTCCGCCCGGCCGGTCGGTGTCGGCTCGGCGCGCCGTTCCTCCACCGCGTGCTCCGGCGTCGCGGCTTCCTCGGCGGCGCCCTCCGGCCCGCCGGCGGCCGGCTCCGGCTCGTCGCCGCGCCGGAACCAGCCGCGCCGGTTCTCCGGGGCGCGTACCCGCCGGCCGCGCCGGGCCTCGGCGCGCAGCCCGGCCGCCTCGGCGCGGACGTCGGCGTCGGCCTCCCGGGTGATGTCGGCGATCGACCGGTCGATCTCGCGGGACAGCTGGTCCAGCTCCGGGGCGCGCCGGCGCAGCTCCTCCTCCCCGCCGGAGGTGATCCGGTAGATCTTCCGGCCGCTCTCGTCGACCTCCCGGGAGACCAGACCCTCGGTCTCCAACCGGGACAGTCGCGGGTAGACGGCGCCCGCCGAGGGGGCGTACGCGCCGGCGAAGGTCTCCTCGATCAGCTTGATCACCTCGTAGCCGTGCCGGGGCTGGTCCCGGAGCAGGGCGAGGAGGTAGAGCTTGAACTGGCCGTGGCCGAACGGGGACGAGGGTGCTCTCATCGCTGCTCCTCGGTCCCGATGGCCGGCGCGGGCGCCGCCGGTGGCGGGGTGGGCGTGCCGGGCCCGGCCTGCCGGACCAGCGCCACCTGGCCGGAGACGGTGGTGCCGCGCACCTGGACCGCCTGTGGGGCCCGACCGCGGCGCAGGCGCAGCCCGACCGTCGCGCCGCCGGAGGTGCGACTCTCCAGGCCCGGCGTGCCGTCCGGCAGCTGGGTGACGACCCGGCCGCCCTCGGTGGTCAGCTCGACGTCCAGGCTGGCCGCGTCGTCGGGCACGCCGACCAGCAGCGGGCCGGAGACCGCGGCCAGGTCCAGCGCGACGGGCTCCCGCCCGGTCACCACGGTCACCTCGCCGGAGACCGTCTCCAGGTGGGCGCGGCCGGTGCAGCCGCGGGCGAGGATCCGGGCGGAGACCGTCCGGGCGCGCAGCTCGGGACCGCCCCGGTCCACCACGATCTCGCCGGTGAGGCTGGTCAGCCGGGTGCTGCCGGAGAGCCCGACGGCGACGATGCCGGCGCCGACGGTCTCCACCTCGACCTCGGTGCCGGCGGGCAGGGCCAGCGCCAGGCGGCACCGGCGCCGGAAGGCCGGCGGGAAGTCTCGCCACCAGGGGCGGTGCAGCCCGTGGTCGTGGCGCAGTTCGAGCAGGTCACCGGTGAGGCTCGCGCGCAGCGGCGGGCCGGCGACGTCGGTCACTTCCAGCAGCGGCGGGCCGCTGGTCAGGTCGACCTCGCCGCCGACGACCCGGACCCGGACCCGCCGGGCGGGCGGCAGGTCCAGCCGCTCGCCCTCGCGTACCTGCCACTCTCGCACGCCACACTCCTTCGGGCCGACCGCCTGTCCGGACCAGCATACCCACTATCGCGATAGTGTGACGCGCTATATCTCATCGGCGCCGGCGCGGGGGTGCGCCCCGATCGCCGCGCACCCCCGCGCCGGCGGCTCAGGCGGTCCGGGGCAGCCCGGCGTCCCAGAGTCGCAGCTCGAACTCGGCCGCCCGGGCGAACAGCGCGGCCAGCCGCTCCCGCTCGTCCGGCGCGGCGTCCGCGCCAACGGCGTCCGCCCGTTCCAGGGTGGCCTCCACGATCGGCAGGTACGCGTCGTGCAGGAGGGTGTCGATGAACTTGCGGTAGGCCTTGTCGGGCGAGCCGCGCCGGCGCAGCTCCTTGCTGAACTCGGCGTGGAACCACATCCGCGGCAGCGTCGCCACCACCACGTCGGCGTACGTGCCGGTGTGCGCGACGGCGGTGATGAAGTCGTCGTACGCGGGATCGACGGTCTCGCCGGGCTCGGCCGCCTTGCCGCCGAGCATGCGCAGCACCGCCACGCTCTTGCCGGTCGCCGAGTAGCTGGAGCCGATGGCGATGCCGGCGAAGTGCGACAGGTCTGCCAGCTCCGGCGCCCGGGCGGCGAGCAGGGCCTGGGCCCTGGCGAAGGTGCCCAGGTGGACGATGTCGGCCCGGATCAGCCGGGCCAGGTCCGCCTTGGGCAGGGTGCCGTCGCAGATGCCGACCGGTACGGGGTGGGCCAGCAGGGCGTCGAAGCTGGCCTCGCCGGCGGCCCAGAGTTCCTTGCGAAATGACATCTCGTTCCTTCCACAGCGGTACGGGTGGCGGCCGGCGCTCGCCCGGCCGGCGGGTCGGGTACGCGGTCAGTTGTCCAGGTCGAGCCGGACCTGGTACATGTCGAGCCACGAGTTGAGGGTCAGCACCTGCTCGATGTGGGTGCGGTTGACCCAGGCGATCGGGCCGTTCGCCAACTTGGCCGGGGTGTCCAGCAGCCGCCGGGCGGCCGCGATGTCGACCAGGGCGTGCGCGGGCTGGTCGGGGTCGTCCAGGATCTCCCGCAGGGACTCGCTCAGGTAGCGGGTGTACAGCGGGTCCTGGGTGACCGGGAACGGGCTCTTCTGCCGGTCCAACACCTCGGCGGGGAGCAGGTCCAGCCCGGCCGCGCGCAGCAGGGCCTTCTCCCGGCCGTCGTGGCTCTTGAACGCCCACGGCGCGTTGAAGACGTACTCCACCAGGTCCGGGTCGGTGTACGGGACGCGCACCTCGAGCCCGACCGACATGCTCAGCCGGTCGTCCCGGGTGAGCAGGTGCTGCAGCCAGCGGGACAGGTGCAGGTGGGTGATCTCCCGCATCCGCTTCTCGGTGCCCGTCTCGCCGGGCAGCTGCGGCACCTCGGCCAGCGCCTCCCGGTACCGGTCGACGCTGTAGGTCTCCAGGTCGAGCAGCTTGAGCAGCCCCGGGTCGAACAGCCCGCTGCCCAGCCCCGGCCCCTCGCAGAAGTGCTGGTAGAACGCGATCCACGGGAACGCCTCCCGGTGGATCAGCTCGGGCACCCAGGCCCAGTGATAGCCACCGAAGACCTCGTCGGCGGCCTCCCCGCAGAGCGCCACGGTGGCGTGCCGGCGGACCTGGTCGAAGAGCACCCAGAGCGAGGCGTCCATGTCGCCGAGCGGGGTGGGGCGGTCCTGGGCGGCGATGGTGCGCCGGCGGATCTCCGGATCGGCGAGCCGTTCCGGCGTGATCACCACCGGGGTGTGCCGGGAGCCGACGTGCTCGGCCACCATCCGGGCGAACGGCGCGTCCGGGGTGTCGCGGACCTCGTCGGCGCGGAACCGCTCGGTGTAGCGGGTGAAGGTGACCGAGAAGGTCTGGATCGGTTCGGCGCCGCGCCGGGCCCGGGCCTGCGCCGCCAGCGCGGTCATCACGCTGGAGTCCAGGCCGCCGGAGAGCAGCGAGCCGACCGGTACGTCGGCGACGAGCTGGGCGTCGACGACCTCCTCCAGCTTGCCGCGGATGGTGTCCACGGTGGTCGGCAGGTCGTCGGTGTGCGGCCGCGAGGCCAGCCGCCAGTAGCAGCGGTGCCGGATGCCGGTGGCGTCCACGGTGACCACGTGCCCGGGGCGGACCTCCTCGACCCCGGCGAAGACGGTGCGTCCGGGGGTCCAGACCTGGGTGAGGATCTCCCGCAGGTTGTCCGTGTCGGCGCGGGGCGCCAGCAACCCGGTGGCGAGGATCGCCTTGATCTCGGAGGCGAAGAGCACCCGCCGGTCCGGGGTGCGGTGGTAGAAGAGCGGCTTGACGCCGAGGTGGTCGCGGACCAGGACGAGCTTCTCGGCGCGGACGTCCCAGATGGCGAAGGCGAAGATGCCGTTGAGGTGGGTGCCCAGGTCCGCACCCCATTCCAGGTAGGCCCGGAGCACCACCTCGGTGTCGCCGTCGGTGTGGAACCGGTGGCCCCGCCCGGTCAGCTCCGCGCGCAGCTGCCGGTAGTTGTAGAGCTCACCGTTGTAGCTGAGCACGGCGAGCTCCCGGCCGTCGGCGTGGGCCGTCATCGGCTGGGTGCTGGCCGCCAGGTCGATGACCGCCAGCCGGCGGTGGGCCAGGTGCGCGTGCGGTGCGGTCCACAGTCCGTCGGCGTCCGGGCCGCGGCAGGCGAGGGTGCCGGACATCGCGGTCACCGGTGACCGGTCGGTGGGCAGGGTGCGTTCGAAGTCGACGAGACCGGCGATGCCACACATGCGCGTGCTCCCCCTGAGTTCGTTGGGCCGCCCGGGTGGTGACCCGGACGCCGGACGCCCGGCGGGCGCGGGCCGGCGGGTGGCGTCGCCCCGCCGCCGACCGGCCGATCCTCGGGCCCGTCGCTCGAGTCCCGCTGGGCCCGGGATCCAGGGGGCGCTCGAGCGGCCGTCGACCGACGCTTCAGGGTGGACTGGAACAGTCGCGACTGTCTCGCGACACTCGCGACCGATCCGCAGCGGACGTGTTTTCGCTGGTGGCAGTCGTCTTGTCGGCACTCTGCGGAACCGCCTTGACCGTTTGCGTAGTTGCGATATAGCGTGACTGGCCGAGAGTTGTATCGCGATATCCCCGTCAAAGGAGTCGTCATGACCGACAACACCGCCCCACCCCTGGCCGGCACGCGGCCCGAGTCGCCCGACCCGCCCGACCGTCGGCGGTGGATGGTGCTGGTCATCCTGCTCGTCGCCACCTTCATGGACCTCCTGGACGTGACGATCGTGGCGATCGCCGTGCCGTCGATCCAGCAGGACATCAGCGCGACCTACACCGCCGCCCAGTGGGTGCTGGCCGGTTACTCGCTCGCCTTCGCGCTGCTGCTCATCACCGGTGGCCGGCTCGGCGACATCGTCGGCCGCAAGCGGATGTTCCTGCTCGGCATGGGCGGCTTCACGCTCGCCTCGGCGCTGTGCGGCCTGGCGCCCAACCCGGAACTGCTGATCACCTCGCGGGTGCTCCAGGGGGCCATGGCGGCGATGATGGTGCCGCAGGTCATCTCCTCGATCCAGGTGATGTTCTCGCCGAAGGAGCGGGTCGCCGCGTTCAGCGTCTACGGCGGCGTCGCCGGTCTCGCCACGGTCAGTGGGCCGCTGCTCGGCGGGCTGCTGATCAAGGCGGACATCTTCGACCTCGGCTGGCGGACCATCTTCCTGATCAACGTCCCGATCGGCCTCGCCGCCCTGGTCGGCGCGCTGGTGCTGATGAAGGAGCTGCGCACGCCGCACGCCCTGCGGCTGGACCTCGCCGGCGTCGGCATCATCACCGTCACCATGCTGCTGCTGGTCTACCCGCTGATGCAGGGGCGCGAGAAGGACTGGCCGACCTGGATCTTCGCGATGATGGCCGCGTCTGCGGTCGGGTTGGTCGTGTTCGCCGTCCACCAGCGCCGGCGCTCCGCCCGGGGCGGCTCGCCGCTGGTGCCGATGGAGCTGTTCAAGGAGAAGGCGTTCGTCGGCGGACTGCTGGTGAACCTGGTGTTCTTCGCCGGGATTGTCTCCTTCTTCCTGGTCTTCATCATCTATCTCCAGGCCGGCCTCGACAAGTCGGTGCTCGCCGCCGCGATGGCCAACCTGCCCTGGTCGGTCGGCATCGCGCTGGCCAGCGGGGCGTCGTTCCAGCTCGCCCCGAAGCTTGGCCGGACCGTGCTGCACATCGGCACCGCGCTGATGACCGCGTCGATGGTCGCGATCATCCTGACCATCCAGTTCGTCGGCACCGACGTCTCGGTGTGGCACTTCGTGCCCAGCATGTTCGTCGGCGGCGTCGGCATGGGCCTGGTGGCCCCGCTGCTGGTCGACGCCGTCATCTCCGGCGTCCCGCACCACGAGGCCGGCTCCGCGTCCGGCGTGCTCAGCGCCGTCCAACAGGTCGGCGGCGCGCTGGGGATAGCGCTGATCGGCGTGATCTTTTTCGGCCTCCTCGCTGACCGCGCCCAGGGCGTCGCGGAGGCCAACACCGCGCCGATCCGCGCGGCGCTGCAGTCCGCCGGCGCACCGGTGGACGCCCAGCGCCAGGCGGTGGCCGGCTTCGTCCAGTGCTTCGTCGACCGGTCCGCGGAAGAGGACCCGACCGCCGTCCCGGTGAGCTGCCGCGACACCGACCAGGCGGCGCCGGCCGCGGTCACCCGCGCATACACCGACGCGGCCACCGACGCCCGTCGCGAGCTGTTCAGCGACGCCATGAAGTGGACCGCCTGGTACAACGCCGGCGTCTTCCTCCTCGCCTTCCTGCTGGTCTTCCGGCTGCCGCGCCGGATCAACGTGCACGCCGAGGCGGAGGCCGGCCTCGACGAGGAGACGCCGGCCGACTCCACCCGCGTCCACTAGGCCGCCCGCGCCGCCGTAGGTGGCGGCCGTCCAGACAGGCCGGTGTCGGGGGCTGGCGCGCCCCCGCGCGGTCCCCCCCGGGTCCCCGACACCGGCCGCCCGCCCCCGCCTAACGGAGAGAGGACAGCTGTGTTCGAGCCGTCGATCCCCGCGTACGACGACAACTTCAACTACGACTTCCTGGTCGCCCTCGTACTGCTCGGCTACTGGGCCGTGCTGGCCCGGCGGCTGCACCGGCTGCCGCACGCGCCGACCGCCGCCCGGCTGCGGCGCTCCAGCCGCCGCCTGGCGCTCGCCGCCGTGATCGGCGCGCTGTTCGTGCCGGCCCGGCTGGTCACCTCGCTGGTGCTCTACGGGTACGGCTGGCACTTCGCCGCCGACCGGCTGCTGATCGGCGTACCCGTGGTGGCGCTGCCGGTGCTGGCCACCCTCGTGCTCACTGTGCCGGCGCTGCGGCGGCTCGGCGCGCCGGCGCCGCAGGGCGCGGCGGAGACCGAACCCGCACCGGCGACCCGCGCCGCGGCCGCCGCGCCCCGGGTCTCGTTCCCGGCCCGCGCGGTCGCCGTGGCCGGGCTGGTCTCCTTCGTCATGATCCTCTTCGCGCCGGCCCCGCCGCTGCTGCTGCCGGCGCTCGTCAGCTACGCCGTCCTGGCGCTGGTCCTGGTGGTGATCTGGCGCCGGCACGCCGACCGGGTGCGCGCCGGGGTGGTGCGGCCGCTGCCGCGCGGTGCGGCCCGGGTGCGGCGGGCCGCGGTGGCCACCGGGGCCGTCCTCGTCCTGATCGGCGGCTACGCCGGCTGGGACTGGCAGACCAGCAAACTGCCCGACGACTACCGCATGACGGAGCACGCGATGACCTATGGCACAGGCCCCGGACCGGTCGACCACGCGGCGCACACGCACCGCGCCGGGCTGCCGGACCGCCCGCTGACCGAGTTCACCGGCCCGGCGGGCAAGCCCGACAAGCGGTACACCCTCATCGCCACCGACGCCAAGCTGAAGCTCAGCTCCGGCGCCACGGTGGACGCGACCGCCTTCAACGGCCAGATTCCCGGCCCCGAGCTGCGGGTCCGCCAGGGTGAGCTGGTCGAGGTGACCCTGGTGAACCGGACGGCGGACACCCCGACCACGGTGCACTGGCACGGGCTCGACGTGCCCAACGCCGAGGACGGCGTCGCCGGTCTCACCCAGAACGCCGTGCCGCCCGGCGGCAGCCACGTCTACCGGTGGCGCGCCGAGCAGGTCGGCACCTACTGGTACCACTCGCACCAGGCGTCCTCCACCCAGGTCCGGCGCGGCCTGTTCGGACCGCTGGTGATCGACCCGGCGCAGCCCGGCCCGGCCGGGGTGCGGGAGTTCGTGGTCGCCGCCCACGTCTTCGACACCGACAAGGGCGACACCAGCACCCTCAACGCCGCCGACACGCTCCGGCCGGAGGCGGTCGCCCCCGGCACCCCGGTCCGGATCCGGCTGATCAACGCGGACAACTTCCGCAAGTACTTCACCCTGGCCGGCACGCCGTTCCGGGTCAGCGCGGCCGACGGCGGCCCGGTCAACGCCCCGACCGACCTGCACCGGACCAAGCTCATGCTCGGCGGCGGCGGCCGGTACGACCTGGAGTTCACCATGCCGTCCGCGCCGGTCCGGCTGACCGACCTGGCCGCGGTCGGCGCCGGCCTGCTGCTCAGCCCCGACAGGCAGGGCGACCTGGCGCCACTGACCGACGGGCCGGAGTTCGACCCCACCCGGTACGGCAGCCCGGCGGCCACCCCGTTCGGACCGGACAGCGACTTCGACCGCAGCTTCGACCTGGTGCTGGACAACCGGCCCGGGTTCTACGACGGCCAGCCCTACTACCTGTGGACGATCAACGGGCACGTGTCACCGCACGTGCCGATGCTGATGGTGCGCGAGGGCGAGCTGGTCAAGGTGACGATCAGCAACCGCAGCTTCCTGGAACACCCCATGCACCTGCATGGTCACCACGTTCTGGTGCTGAGCCGCAACGGCCACCGGGCCACCGGCAGCCCACTCTGGCTGGACACCGTCACCCTGCTCTCCGGGGAGTCGTACGAGCTGGCCTTCCGGGCCGACAACCCCGGGCTGTGGATGGACCACTGCCACAACCTCACCCACGCCGCCATGGGCATGACCATGCACCTCGGCTACGAGGGGATCAGCACCCCGTTCCACGCCGGCCGGGCCACCGGCAACACCCCCGAGTAAGGCCGCCCCGTCCCGCACGGCCGCCACCCCCGTCCACCAGGGCGGGGGATGGCGGCCGTCGCCCGTGGCGCTGCCGGCTCGGCGGGGAGCGTCGAGCCGGCCTTGAGAGGAACTGGACAGCTCCCGGGTGCACTGGCAGCGGCCCGAGGAGAGGCCCGTGGCCACACAACGGGAAGGTGGTGCTGATGAGCGCATCGGACGCCGACGTCGGCGCGGTCGTCACCGGCATCGGGGTCACCGCGCCGACCGGCATCGGGATCCAGGCGCACTGGCAGTCGGTGCTGGACGGCAAGACCGGGATCGGCCGGATCACCCGCTTCGATCCGGAGAGCTACCCCGTCCGGTACGCCGGGCAGGTCCCCGGCTTCGCCGCGCGGGAACGGGTGCCCGGGCGGCTGATCCCGCAGACCGACCACTGGACGCACCTGGCCCTGGCCGCCGCCGACGACGCCCTCGGCGACGCCGGGGTCGACCCGGCCGGCCTGCCGGAGTACGAGATGGCCGTCGTCACCTCCAGTTCCTCCGGGGGGACCGAGTTCGGCCAGCACGAGATGGAGCGGCTGTACCGCAACGGCCCGTCCTGGGTCGGGGCGTACCAGTCGATCGCCTGGTTCTACGCGGCGACCACCGGTCAGGTGTCCATCCGGCACGGCATGCGGGGCCCCTGCGGGGTGATCTGCGCCGAGCAGGCCGGTGGGCTGGACGCCCTGGGGCAGGCCCGCCGGCTGGCCCGCTCCGGCTACCGGCTGGTGGTCAGCGGCGGCACGGATTCGTCGCTGTGCCCGTACGGACTCGCCGCGCAGCTGGCCACCGGCCGGCTCTCCACGGTGGACGACCCGCTCCGGGCGTACCTGCCCTTCGACGCGGGGGCGAGCGGGTACCTGCCCGGCGAGGGCGGGGCCATCCTGATCGTGGAGAGCGCCCGGCACGCCCGCGAGCGGGGCGCCGGCGAAGGGTACGGCAGCATCCTGGGCTACGCGGCGGGCTTCGACCCGCCGCCCGGCTCCGGCCGGCCCCCGGCGCTGCGCCGCACCATCACCGCCGCGCTGGCCGACGCCCGGGTCGACGCGGACGGCGTCGACGTGGTCTTCGCCGACGCCGCCGGCAGCCCCGACCTGGACCGGGCCGAATCCGCGGCGATCGGCGCGGTGTTCGGCCGGCGCGGGGTGCCGGTCACCGCCCCCAAGACCCTCACCGGCCGGCTGTACGGCGGTGGCGCGCCACTGGACGTCGCCACCGCGCTGCTCGCCGTCCGGGACGGGGTCGTCCCGCACACCGTCGGGGTGACCGAACCCGACCCGGACCTGGACCTGGTCCTCGGCGAGCCGCGGGAGCTGCCGCTGCGGCGGGCCCTGGTGCTCGCCCGGGGCCACGGCGGCTTCACCGCCGCCCTGGTGGTCGGCACGTCCCACCGCTGACCGGCACCTGCCGGATCCACCTCGACACCCGCCGGATCGAGCACCGATACCGGCCGAATCCACGACGAACGGAGCGCAACCGATGACGAGCTTCACTCTGGACGACCTTCGCGAGCTGCTGGGCAGCATCGCCGGGGTCGACGAATCCACCGACCTCTCCGGCGACATCGCCGACGTCCCGCTGGCCGACCTGGGCTACGACTCGCTGGCCATGCTGGAGCTGGCCGGCCACGTGCAGCGTCGCTACGGGGTGCCGATCCCGGACGAGGCCGTGGAGCGGATGACCACCCCGCGCAGCACCGTCGAGTACATCAACGCCCAGTTCGCGACGGTGGGCTGAGATGGCCGGGCACACCGACAACGCGGTGGTCATCGACGCCCCGCTCGAACTGGTCTGGGAGCTGACCAACGACATCGCGTCGTGGCCGCGGCTGTTCAGCGAGTACGCCGAGGCGACCGTGCTGGAGCACCGGCCCGACGGCTCGGTGCTGTTCCGGCTCGCCCTGCACCCGGACGAGAACGGCAAGGTCTGGTCCTGGGTGTCGGCGCGGGCGGCGGACAAGGACACCTGGACGGTCCGCTCGCACCGGGTGGAGACCGGGGTCTTCAAGTACATGTCGCTGTTCTGGGAGTACACGCCGGTCGAGGGCGGGGTGCGGCTGCGCTGGGTGCAGGACTTCGAGATGAAGCCCGGCGCCCCGCTCGACGACGCGGGGATGCAGGAGCGGCTCAACCGCAACACCGTCGTCCAGCAGCAGCTGATCAAGGAGAAGGTCGAGGCGGCCGCCCGCCGGGGCGTACCGGTCAGCTGAGCGCCCGGCCCGGCGCACCGGGCGCGGCGAACCGACATGGAGGAACCACGATGGATCTGGAACTGGCCGGAAAGAAGGCACTGGTCACCGGCGGCACCCGGGGCGTCGGGCGGGGCATCGTCCTGGCCCTGGCCCGGCACGGCGTCGACGTGCTCACCTGCTACCGGCAGGAGAGCGAGGCGGTCAGCTCGCTGGAGCGCGAGCTCAAGGAGATCGGCGGCCAGCACCACCTGGTCCGCGCCGACCTGGCCGACCCCGAGCAGGTCGCCGCGCTGATGGCCGAGGCGCGCAGCCGGTTCGGCCGGCTCGACCTGGTGGTCAACAACGCCGGCGCGATCAGCCACGTGCCGTACGAGCAGCTCACCCTGGCCCAGTGGCAGCAGGTGATCGACACCAACCTGACCGCGGTGCACCTGGTCACCCAGGCCGCGATCCCGATGATGACGGCCGGCGGCTCGGTGGTGAGCATCGGCTCGAAGTCCTCCGAGGTGGGCATCCCGCTGCGGGCCCACTACACCGCCACCAAGGCGGCGCTGCGCGGCCTGACCCGCTCGCTGGCCAAGGAGTACGGGGTGAAGGGGCTGCGGTTCAACGTCCTCGCCCTCGGCGTCATCCGCACCGAGGCGATGGACGCGATGCCGGCCGAGCAGCGTGAGCTGCTGACCAAGCGCTACCAGGACAAGACCGCGCTGGGCCGGCTGGGCGAGCCGGACGAGGTGGCCGGCGCCGTGCTCTGGTTGGCCAGCGACCTGTCCCGGTACGTCACCGGCGCGACCGTGCACGTCGACGGGGGGATCTCCTGATGGCGCGGGGACCGTTCCGGGTGATGCTGCGGATGCAGATCAAGCCCGGCATGCAGGAGGAGTTCGAGCGGGTCTGGCTGGAGGTCGGCGACTCCGTCACCAGCCACCCGGCGAACCTGGGGCAGTGGCTCTCCCGCGACGACGAGGACGAGGGCGTCTACTGGATCGTCAGCGACTGGGTAAACGAGCCCCGGTTCCGCGAGTTCGAGCACAGCGACCGGCACCTGGAGCATCGGACCAGGCTGCACCCGTACCGCTCGGGCGGCTCGATGACCACGATGCGGGTGGTCGCCCACCTCACCGGCGCGGCGAGCGCCGGGAGCCACGGGGAATGGGCCGGCGTCCGGTGACGCGCCGGCCGCCCGTCCGGCGGGCCGGGGGACCGGGCGCAGGACGGGCGGCCGGCCGCACCGCACGACCGGCAACCGACGGCGGTAATCCCGCGCCCCGCGCGAGGCAGGGCACGGACGATCGGAGCGGAACATGACCAGTACGGTTCCTGCGCCGGTGCGGGGCGCCACCGCCGCGCCGGCGGTCCCGGCCGCCGCGGCCGACGCGGAGTGGCTGACCTGCGGTGGCTGCCGGGTGCTGCTGTACCGCAAGCGGTTCGACCGGCTGCTCGGGGTGTGCCCGGAGTGCGGGTGGCACAGCCGGCTGACGGCGGGCCAGCGGCTGGACGGCCTGCTCGATCCCGGTTCGGCGCGGGCGGTGACGCCGGCGGAGTCGGTGCACGACCCGCTGGGCTTCACGGACCTGGTCGACTACCCGGGCCGGCTGTCCCGGGCCCGGGACAGCACCGGCCTCGCCGACGCGGTCCGGGTGGTCCGGGGCCGGATCCAGGGTCACCCGGTGGTGGTGGCCGTGATGGACTTCCGCTTCCTGGGCGGCAGCCTGGGGGTGGCCGCCGGGGAGGCGGTGACCGCCGCCGCGGAGGCGGCCCTGGCCGACTCCTGCGCCCTGCTGATCGTCACCGCCTCCGGCGGGGCCCGGATGCAGGAGGGCGCGCTGGCGCTGATGCAGATGGCCAAGACGGCCAACGCGCTGCGCGCCCTGGACGAGGCGGGACTGCTCACCGTCACCCTGGTGACCGACCCGACCTACGGCGGGGTGGCGGCCTCGTTCGCCACCCTCACCGACGTCATCATCGCCGAGCCCGGCGCCCGGATGGGCTTCGCCGGCCCACGCGTCATCGCCCAGACCATCCGGCAGGAGCTGCCCCCGGGCTTCCAGACCGCGGAGTTCCTGTTGGCGCGGGGGCTGGTGGACGGCGTGCGGGCGCGCGGCGAGCTGCCCTGGGTGCTGGGCCAGCTGCTGGCGGCGGCCGCCCCGGCGCCCGCCGACTGGGGCGGCGGGGTGGTCGACGCCGTGCTGCGCGACCCGGCCACCCTGGTCCGCCGCCCGCCCGCCGAGGTGGTCCGGCTGGCCCGGCACCTCGACCGGCCCACCCTCACCGACCACCTCACCGAGTGGCTGGACGGCTTCGTCGAGCTGCGCGGCGCCCGGGACGGCGCGGGGGACTGCCGAGCCGTGCTCGGCGGCCTGGGCGTGCTGGACGGGCTGCCGGTGATGGTGATCGGGCACCAGAAGGGGCACAGCACCGAGGAACTGGTGCGGCACTCCTTCGGCATGCCCTCGCCCGCCGGCTACCGCAAGGCCGCCCGGCTGATGCGGCTCGCCGCGAAGCTGCGGGTACCGGTCGTGACGCTGGTCGACACGGCCGGCGCCCACCCCGGGCTGGAGGCGGAGGAGCAGGGCCAGGCGGTCGCCATCGCCGAGTCCATCGCGCTGATGGGCAGCCTGCCGGTGCCGGTGGTCACGGTGATCACCGGGGAGGGTGGCAGCGGCGGCGCGCTGGCGTTGGGGGTGGCCGACCGGGTGCTGCTGACCGAGCACGGCACGTACTCGGTGATCAGCCCGGAGGGCTGCGCGGCGATCCTCTGGCGCAGCCCGGAGCGGGCCGGCGACGCGGCGGCCGCGCTGGGCGTGGACGCCGGGTCCCTGCTGCGGCTCGGCGTGGTCGACGGGGTGGTGCCGGAGCCGCCGGGCGGTGCCCACCTCGACCCGGCGCGCGCGTCCCGGCTGGTCCGTGACGCCGTGGTCGTCGCCCTGCGCGAGCTGCGGACCAGTGAGGGGCCCGCCCTGGTCGCGACGCGGCGGGCCCGGTTCCGGCGGTTCGGTCTGACCAACGATAGGAGGCCCTGACATGACCATCACTCCTGCTCCCACCACCCCGACCCCGGTGCCCGCCGACCCGGGCGGGCTGGACGCAGCGGTGGCGGTGCTGCACGCCGAGGCCGCGATGGAGGTGCTGCACCGCAGCGTCCTCGGGGTGGCCCGCTCGGTCAGCGGCGCGCCGAGCCGGATCAGCGTCCGCTTCGGCTGCGCCAGCATCGACGTCGAGTGGCCGGACGCCACCGCCGCCGGCGGCGCGGCGCCCGTCACGGTGCTCGCCGAGACGCCGGCGACGCAGGTCGACGCCGAGGCGGAGGCCGACCGGCACGAGCTACGCTCGCCGCTGGTGGGCACCTTCTACCGGTCGATCGAGCCGGGCGCCAAGCCGTTCGTCGAGGTCGGCGACATCGTCGAGGTCGGCCAGCAGGTCGGCATCGTGGAGGCGATGAAGCTGATGAACCCGCTGGTGGCCGACCTGGCCGGGCGGGTGGTCGACATCCCGGTGGCCAACGGCGAGCCGGTCGAGTACGAGCAGCCGCTGCTGGTGATCGAGCCCTGGGAGGGCGAGTGAGCGGGCGGGAGGTCACCTTCGACACGGTGCTGGTGGCCAACCGCGGCGAGATCGCGCTGCGGGTGGTGCGTACCTGTCGGGAGATGGGGATCCGCAGCGTGGTCGCGTACTCCACGGCGGACCGCGAGTCGGCGGCGGTGCGCGCCGCCGACGAGGCGGTCCAGATCGGGCCCGGCCCGGCCAAGCAGAGCTATCTGTACCCGCCGGCGTTGATCGAGGCGGCCCTGCGTACCGGCGCGCAGGCCGTCCACCCCGGCTACGGCTTCCTCTCCGAGGACCCCGACTTCGCCGAGATCTGCGCCCGCAACGGTCTGGTCTTCATCGGGCCCCGGCCGGAGGTGATGGCCCGCCTCGGCGACAAGGCGCTGGCGCGGCGGCTGATGACGGACGCCGGACTGCCGGTGCTGCCGGGCACCCTGGAGCCGGTCGGCAGCGCCAGCGAGATCCTCGCCGCCGGGCACCGGGTCGGGTTCCCGGTGATCATCAAGGCCGCGGCGGGCGGGGGCGGCCGGGGAATGAGCGTGGTACGGCGCGCCGAGGAGCTGCTGCCCGCGTTCCGGGCCACCCGGGCCGCGGCCCGGTCGGTCTTCGGCGACGACCGGGTCTACCTGGAGCGCTTCCTGGAGCGCGCCCGGCACGTGGAGATTCAGGTGCTCGCCGACGGGCACGGGAACGTGGTGCACCTCGGTGAGCGGGACTGCTCGGTACAGCGCCGGCACCAGAAGCTCGTCGAGGAGAGCCCGGCTCCGGGCCTGCCCCGGCGGATCGCCGAGGCGCTGGCCGAGGCGGCGGTGCGCGGTGCGCGGGCGGTCGGCTTCACCGGGGCGGGCACCTTCGAGTTCCTGGTCGCCGGGGAGGAGACCGCGTTCATCGAGGTGAACTCCCGGATCCAGGTGGAGCACCCGGTCACCGAGGCGGTCACCGGCATCGACCTGGTCCGCGAACAGATCCGGGTGGCCGCCGGCCTGCCGCTGCCGGTGACCCAGGACGACGTCCGGCCGCGCGGGGTGGCGGTGGAGTGCCGGGTCAACGCCGAGGACCCGGCCCGGGACTACGCCCCCTGCCCGGGTGAGCTCACCGAGTTCGTCCCGCCCGGCGGACCGTTCGTCCGGGTGGACACCCACGCCTACCCCGGCTGGCGGATCTCGCCGTACTACGACTCGCTGCTGGCCAAGGTGATCGCCTGGGGGCCGGACCGGGACCAGGCGCTGGACCGGATGGACCGGGCGCTGGCCGAGTTCCGGATCGCCGGGCGGGGCGTCCGCACCACCGTGCCCCGGCTGCGCGAGGTGCTGGCCGACCCGGTGTTCCGGGCCGCGGAGCACTCCACGGCGTTGCTGGACGAGATGGCGGCGGCGCAGGGCGTACGCCTGGCCGGGTGACCGGTCGGTCCCGGTGGCTCGATCCCGGGGAGCGGGTGCGGCGACGGCCGCGACGGTGTGTGACCGTCGCGGCCGTCGGCGTTGCGGGCCGGTGTCCCCCGGGCCGGTGGGGCCGACCCGGGGGTGGTTCAGCGTCCCACCGCGAGCTGCTGGCTGATGCTGCGCACCGTCGGCAGGAAGCGGTAGTTGTAACCGACGAGCTGGTCGTCCGGCGGCTCGGCGCCGATCAGGTGCAGCTCGACCAGTTCCTCCAGGACCGACTCGGCGGCGTGCTCGTCGACGCCGAGCACGCTGGCGGCGGTGCCGAGCGAGACCGGCTGCTGCACCAGCCCGGCCAGCTGGCCGAGCGCGGTCTGCACCGCCCGCGGTGCCAGCCGGTAGGTGCGTTCCACGCTGGCCCGCAGCCGCAGCGGGTCGCCGCTGGGCCGGTCCATCTCCCGCCGTTTCCAGGCGATCAGCCGGGCGATGCTCCAGTGTGGCCGGGAGAGCAGCATCGACGCGGCGACGTGCAGCGCCGACGGGAGCCCGTCGCAGAGGTAGACCAGCTCCCGCGCGATCAGCGGTTCCCGTTCGATGCGCCGTCGACCGAGCGCGCCGGCCAGCAGTTGCAGGCTGCCGTCGACGTCCAGCGGAGGTAGGTGCAGCGTCTCGCTGATCGACGGCGTCGAGAGCCGACGCCGGCTGGTCACCAGCACCGCGCTGGCCCGGCTCGACGGCAGCAGCGGCGCGAGCTGGTCGCTGTCGGCCACGTCGTCGAGGAGGACGAGCACGTTGCGGTCCGCGGTCACCGAGCGGAACATCCGGCTGCGCTCCTCGAGTGTGGTGGGCAGCGCCTCGTCGGGCACCCCCAGCGCCCGCAGGAAGCCGCCGAGTACCTCGCCCAGGTCGGCGCGCCCGCCGTCGCCGTCGAGCAGCCGGGCGTAGAGCTGACCGTCCGGGTGGTGGTCGCGGACCTGGTGGGCGGCGTGCACGCTGAGCGCCGTGGCGCCGCAGCCGGGCGGTCCGGCGACGACCACCACCGCCGGGGCGCTGCGGGGGGTCCGGCCCAGCGCGGCCAGCACCACTGCCAGCTCGGTGTCCCGGCCGACCAGCGCCGGCCCCTTCGGCGGCAGCTGGCTCGGCGGCGCGGCGCGGACGACGACGGTGGCCGGCTCGGGCGGCGCCGGCGGCGGCTCCAGGGCGAGGTCGCCCTCCAGCATCGAGCGGTGCAGCCGTTGGGTGTCCAGGGACGGGTCCAGGCCCAGCTCCCGGGCCAGCGCGGTGCGCAGGTTCTGGTAGACGGCGAGCGCGTCGGGTCGCCGGCCGGCCCGGTAGAGGGCGAGCATCAGCTTGGCGTGGAAGCCCTCGTGGGTGGGCTGCTTGGCCACCAGCGCGGTCAGCTCGCCCAGCACCTCGTGGTGCCGGCCGAGCTGGAGGTCGGCCTGGATCCGCGACTCCAGCGCGCTCTTGTGCATCTCCTCCAGCCGCAGCGCCTCGACCTGGAGCAGCGGGCCGAGGCTGACGTCCACCAGGGACGGACCGCGCCACAGCCGCAGCGCCTCCGCCAGCGTGCCCGCCGCGGTGGTCGGGTCGCCCGCCTCCAGTTGGGCCCGCCCCAGGGCGGCCAGCCGGCCGAAGCGGCGGGCGTCGAGGGCGTCCGGCGCGAGCGAGAGGACGTACCCGTAGGCGGAGGTCCGCAGCGACGGCGCGCCCGCCGTGGGCGGTAGCTGCCCGCGGGCGTTGGGTACGCCGAGCCGCAGCAGCTTGCGCAGCTGGTAGACGTACGTCTGGAGTGTGGTGGTGACGCTGGCGGGAGGGTTGTCCTCCCACAGTTCCTCGATGATCTGGTCGGTCCGCACGACGACGTTGCCGTTGAGCGCGAGAAGGCTGAGCGCCCGGCGGAGTTTGGGCGCCGAAGGTGTCACGACCGCGCGGTCGCGTACCACCTCCAGCGGTCCTAGGATCGAAATCTGCACGACAACCACTTCCCCCTTGTGGTCGAAGTCGCCGCTGTCCCGCCCCGCACCGGGTGGAACGTCGACTTCGAGAGTGCCTGGGATCAGGCTGGGTCGATGCCATCTTTCAGCGCTCGAAAAGCGCTGGAGCGCGGATAGAGCCCCCTTTCTCGACATCCTCCTGTCGTCCCTTTTCGCGGGAATCGCCGGTCGAATGCACACGTGGAGTGGATGCGCAATGCATTAATATCCACCAATCGGTTGACCCCTGCCTCGGACGGTCCGCCGAGAGGGTGGGGGTCGATCAAACCCGGACAGTCGGGGCATATCCCCGAAACTTGTGCGCCCGCTCCGACCGTGGTCGGGTGTGGCCGTCCTCGCCGGAAAACTCCATACGGATCCCACGGCGTTCGACAATCCGTCATTCCGAGCGTCCGCGCAATGTCGGATCTCCGGCTTTCCGCCGGGCTCGGCTCTTTCCTTACCGAGAGTGCCCGAAACAATCGGTAACAATTGGCGGTCGGGCACCTGTCGGAAAGTCTCCGCTATTGGCCGGGCCGGCGGAGAAAACATTGCCAAGCGACGCATTAATGGGAATCTGGACAAAGCCGCCCGGACCTCGCCCGGATCGCCCGTCGGCCGTGGTGGCGGCGTTGCGCGCGGCTCGTCCGGCACCCGGCGTCGCGCGAACCGCGCGGTGCACCCGGGGGTGCCGCGGCGGCTCGCCGTCCGGCAGGGGTATCACCGACAGTGATCGCTTGAGGTGGGATTTGCCACGGTTGCAATCGCCGCGGTGTCCACGACGTGGGTTCGACCCCCGAAGGACACAATTCCCGTACCCGCGACGCGGGCCCGTCCGCGCCCGGCACGATTCCCGCGCCGGGGACCGCGCGGGCCGGAGACCAACGATCCCCGGGCCCGGGGACCGGGCCGGCGCGGGACGCGACGGCGAACGGTCCCGGGGGCCCGGGGATCGGTCTGGACGACCGGCGGTCAGCCCGCCGGCCAGGCCGCGAACCGGCGCTGCCCGTACAGCAGCGGCTCCCGGCCCGGCTCGCGGACGATCTGCCGCACCTCGCCGAAGACCACCATGTGGTCGCCGACCGGCTCGGTGCGCGCCACGGCGCAGTGCGCCACGGCGAGCGCGTCGTCGGCCAGGTACGGCCCGGCCGCGTCCGGCCCGGCGGCCCAGCGCACCCGCAAGAACCGCTCCGGATCGCCGGAGGCGAACAGCCGTGCGGTCGCCGATGCATCCTCGTGCAGCAGGTTCACCGCGAACCGGGAGCCGGCGACGATCGCGGCCAGGGTCGGGCTGCCGCTCCACACGCAGACCAGCAGCGTCGGCGGGGCGAGGGTCACGCTGCACACGGACGAGCACGTCATGCCGTGCGGCCGGCCGTCCGGCCCGAACGCGGTCAGCACGGCCACGCCGGTGGGGAAGTCGGCCATCAGGCCCCGGAAGTCGGTCGAGGTGGGCCCGGCGGCCCGCTCGGCGAGGGAATCTGTCACGTCGCACCACCTCAGGGATCGGGCGGGGGTCCGCCGGCGAGCCGGACCGGACCCCCGGCGTCGGTCAGTTCATCCCGATGTACGGGGCGATGTGCCGGCCGGCCCAGCTGTCGAAGTCCTCCAGCAACTGCTTGTTGAGCTCCGGGTGCTCGGCGAAGGCCTGCAGCGCGTCCGCCTGGCTCATCGCCTTCGCCACCAGTGCGTCGGCCGCCTTGCGCCGCTGCCACCAGTCGTCGTTGGTCTCCGTCCGCTCCAGCTTGGTCGCCGGCACCTTCTGCCCGAGCAGCAGGTTGTCGATGCCGGCCAGGCCGAAGAAGGTCGGCGCGGCGCCGAGCGCCAGGTCCAGCAGGAACGGGTCCCGCCGGGTCAGCGGCGCCCCGTTGGCGTACAGGTCCAGCAGGGGCTTGAAGCCGGAGACGTCGCAGCGGTCCCGGACGTCCTTCCAGAACGGGGTGTCCACCTTGGTGTTGAACTTGTAGTGGATGCCGAGGAACCAGCGGATCGCGTCCCAGCGCTGGCCGAGGCCGAGGTTGACCACGTCCCGGGCCGGGGTCTCGGACCAGGAGGTGGGCAGGGTGGCCACCATCGCCTGGATGGACAGCGCGCTCATCAGCAGGCCGGTGGACTCCAGCGGCTCGACGAAGGCGTACGAGTTGCCGATCGCGTAGACGTTGCCCCGCCAGGCCTTGTCGTGCCGGCCACTGCGGAAGCGCACCTGGCGCAGCCCGTCAACGGTGGGGAAGCGCTCCTTGATCTCGTCGGCGGCCTGCTCGTCGCTGATGTGGTCGGTCGAGTAGACGTAGCCGATGTGGTCGCTCTCCGGGGTGGGGATGTTCCAGGTCCACCCGGCCTGCATGGTGGTCGCCGTGGTGTACGGCTTGAGCACCCCGTCGTGCGGCATGTTGCCGGTGACCGCCGAGTTGGTGAAGAGCGTGTCGGAGTAGCTGTGGAACGGCGTGCCGAGGGTCTTGCCCAGCAGCATCGAGCGGAAGCCGGTGCAGTCGACGTAGAAGTCGAACGTCAGCTCCCGCCCGTCGGTGGTGGTCAGGTGGTCGACCCATTCCTCGCCGCCGAGCACCACGTCGGCCAACCGCGCCTCGACGTGCGTGATGCCGCGCTGCTCGGCCAGCTCGGTGAGGTAGCCGACGAACCGGGCGTTGTCCAGGTGGTACGCGAACGGCAGGTACTTCATCAGCGAGACGGGCTTGCCGTCGACCTCGAAGACCGCCGAGCGGTCGGCCATCATCATCAGCGACTGGAGGGTGAAGCCGTTCACGCTGCCGGTGGCGTCGAGCGCACCCAGGCCGCCGATTGAGTGGTGGTGCCAGTCGAAGGTGGCCATGAACGGCTCGTCCTCCGCCGGCCCCCAGTCGAACTTGATGCCGAGCTTCCAGGTCGGCATCACCTTCCGGTACAGCTCGTTGGCGTCGATGCCCAGGTAGTGGTGCAGGAACATCACCATGTAGGTCACCGTCGCCTCGCCGACGCCGATGATCGGGATCTCCTTCGACTGCACCAGGGTGACGTTCAGCCACGGCCGCTTCGCCTTCAGCGCCAGCGCCGCCATGTAGCCCGCGGTGCCGCCGCCGATGACGCCGACCGAGCGGACCCCCTGCGGGTCGTCGTCGGCCGGGCGCCGCCGGTCGCTCGCCACCGCCTCGTGGTGCTGGGTGAGCGCCCGCGGGTTGAGCACACCCGGCATGCCCTGACCGTTCGCGCCGCCCAGCCAGTCCCGTACCGCGTCAGCGTCGGACTCGGTGAGGCTCTCGACCAGGGTGTCCAGCTGGGTCCTGGTGGTGGGGCCGCCGAAGCCGCCCATGTTTCCGTACATTTCGCACTCCCGACCGTCGTTGGATGGATGGCCCCGCCAGCTCCGTCCGGGCGGGGCGGGGTGCCGCGAGGGTGGCCGGGCCCGTCGGCGCCGGCGCCGCCGGCCGGGACCGACCCGGCCACGGCCACTGTGCGCAGATCGGCTCGAGCCCCGCTGGAGCGTCGCTCAGGGTGCCCGGGCCCGCGCCGGGCCGGCGTGCGCGCGCATCCGCCGGCTCGCTCGCCGGTCGAGCTGGGTTCGAGGGGTACGCGCCACGCTGGCCGGCGGCCGGCCGCTGCCGCGGCGGGCAGGGGGCCAGGGAAGGGGCGGGCGATGGTGGCGGACGACGGCAACGGGGCGGGGTACCCGTCGAGACTGGTGCGGATCGGTCGGCTGCTCTGGGCGGGCGCCCAGATCCAGGGGCTGTTCCTGCTGGGCTTCCCGCCGCCCCCGGTCCGGCCTGCCGACCCGGCCGATCCGGCCCGGACTGCCCGCTGACCGACCGACCGACGACGACCGGCCGCCCACGGCAACGTGGGCGGCCGGTTCGTTCGTACGGGGTCAGACGCGGGCGAGCAGCATGGCGCTCTGGAAGCCGCCGAATCCGCTGCCCACGCTGAGCACGCGGTCCATCCGGTGCTCCCGGGCGGTCAGCGGCACGTAGTCCAGGTCGCACTCCGGATCGCGCTGGTGCAGGTTCGCGGTGGGGGGCACCACCTGGTGTTGCAGGGCCAGCGCGCAGGCTGCCACCTCCAGGGACCCGATCGCCCCCAGCGAGTGCCCGATCATCGACTTGATCGAGCTGACCGGCACCTGGTACGCCCGCTCGCCGAGCGCCCGGATGAACGCGGCCGTCTCGTGCCGGTCGTTCTGCTTGGTCCCCGAGCCGTGCGCGTTGATGTAGTCCACCTCGGACGGAGCGATGCGCGCCTGGTCCATGGCGACCCGGATGGCCTCGGCCATCTCCCGGCCGTCCGGCTTCAGGCCGGTCATGTGGAAGGCGTTGCTGCGGCTGGCGAAGCCGGTGATCTCGGCGTAGATGCGCGCCCCGCGGCGCCGGGCCGCCTCCTTCTCCTCCAGCACCAGCACCGCCGCCCCCTCGCCGAGGACGAAGCCGTCCCGGGTGGCGTCGAACGGGCGGGAGGCGTGCTCCGGGTCGTCGTTGTTCGGCGAGGTCGCCTTGATCGCGTCGAAGCAGGCGGAGGTGATCGGGGAGAGCGGGGCGTCCGTCGCGCCGGCCACCATCACGTCGGTGCTGCCCTCGCGGATCAGCTCCACCGCGTGCCCGACCGCGTCCAGACCGGAGGTGCAGCCGGTCGAGATCAGCGCCGTCGGCCCCTCCGCGCCGGCCGTCCAGGCCACCTCCACCGCGAGCGTGCTCGGCACCATGTACCCGTACAGGTGCGGCACCCCGTAGGTGTGGTCGACCAGCCAGTTGCGGCCGTCGTCCGAGAGCACCGCGTACTCCTGCTCCAGGCCCATCGTGCAGCCGACCGCGCTGCCGATGCTCACCCCGACCCGGGCTGGGTCTCCGGCGGCCAGGTCCAGGCCGCTGTCCGCGACCGCCTCCCGGGCGCTGACCACCGCGAACTGGGCGGCCCGGTCCATCCGCCGGATCTCCGCCGAGGTCAGGCCGCACGCCCGGGGGTCGAAATCCACCTCCGCGGCGATCCGGGACCGGAAGGCGGCGGCGTCGAAGAGACTGATCCGCCGGGTCGCCGTCCGCCCGGCGGCGAGCAGCTCCCAGTACGCCTCCCGGCCCACCGCCCCCGGCGCGACCGCGCCGATCCCGGTGATCACCACCGACCGGGTCATGCCGGACCCCCCACGTCCGGGTTCGCCGCCTCGGGCCGGGTCGGCTCCTCGGTGTCCACGTGGCCCAGCTCGGGCCGGGGTGCCAGCGGGGAGAGGTGGAAGACCACCCGGGCGGCCGTGCCACCGGTGTTGACCAGCCGGTGCTTCACCCCGATCGGCACCAGCAGCGAGTCGCCGGGGCCGAGCCGGACCGGCTCGCCGTCCAGCCGGATCTCCAGGTCGCCGTCGACGACGTGCAGGAACTCCTCCGAGTACGGGTGGTAGTGCTCGGTGACGTACTCGCCGGGGGCGAGGGTGAGCACCCCGCCGAATCCGGAGGTGCAGCCCACCGTCTTCGGGCTCAGGGTGAGCCGGATGTCGCCGCCGCGGCGGCGGTTCGGCGCCACCTGGTCGACGTGCACACGCAGTTCGCGGGTCGTGGTCACCGGGTCCTCCCGTCCTTCGCCGTCCACACGTAGAACGGGGCGGCCATCGCGTCCTTCGGTTCCTTCCAGTTCGGGTCGTACGGCGACACGAACTCCGTCAGCCGGGTGTTGATGTCCTGGTACAGCGGGTGGCTGCGGGCCTTGTACAGGTTGGGCGAGATGTCGTCGTCGGCCTCCACCAGGTGCAGGTACAGGTCGTGGAAGGTGAACAGCAGCCGCCGCGAGACACCGATCATGTGAGGCAGGTCGGTGGCGTCCGATTCGGCGAAGACGTCGCCGATGCGCTGTGGTTCGTCGGTCTTCAACTTCGCGATGATCAAGGTGCGGTGCACGGTGATCCTCCTGGCGTCCGCTCCGATGGGCCCGCACATGCTCACAGCGCCGGCTGGAGCCCTACTCGAACCCGGCTCGGCGGCCCCGCCGCTGGACCGGTGGTCGAGCCGGGCCCGAGCCGGCGACGTGACGATCGCCCGGTCAACCGTCGGACGTCCGGTCGGAGGACCCATGTCAACCACGCAGGCGACCCGTCTCCTGCTCGCCCTCGCGATCATCATCGTGGCCGCCCGCCTGCTCGGCGCGCTGGCCCGCCGGCTGGACCAGCCGCCGGTGATCGGCGAGGTACTGGCCGGGATCGCGCTCGGCCCCACGCTGCTGCACGGGACCGTCTCCGAGGCGGTCTTCCCCACGGACATCCGGCCGTTCCTCGCCGCGCTGGCCAACCTGGGGGTCGCGCTGTTCATGTTCATCGTCGGCCTGGAGCTCGACCACGCGCTGGTCCGGGGCCGGGGCCGACTCGCCAGCAGCGTCTCCATCAGTTCGATCGTGCTGCCGTTCGGACTGGGCGCCCTGCTGTCGCTGTACCTGATCGGCAACCACCCGAGTCGGGATCCGCTGGGCTTCGCCCTGTTCATGGGCGCGGCGATGTCGGTGACCGCGTTCCCGGTGCTGGCCCGGATCCTCACCGACCGGGAGATGAGCCACACCCTGGTCGGCCAGGTGGCATTGACCTGCGCGGCGGTCGACGACGTCCTCGCCTGGACGATGCTGGCGACGGTGGTGACCGTGGCCGGCGCCGCCGCCGACCAGGCCCGGCTGCTGCTGTTGGTGCTGCCCTATCTCGCGGCGATGTTCCTGGTGGTCCGCCCGCTGCTGCGCCGGGTGGCCGCGGCGCAGCGGGCCGCGGGCCGGCTGACCAGCAGCACGCTCGCCGTGGTGCTGGCCGGGGTGCTGCTGTCGGCGGCGGCCACCGAGGCGGTCGGGCTGCACTTCATCTTCGGCGCGTTCCTGTTCGGCGTGGTGATGCCCCGGGAGGGCGGTGCCGCGCTCCGCGCCGAGCTGCTGGAGCGGGTCGGCCAGGTCAGCTCGGTGCTGCTGCTGCCGGTCTTCTTCATCGTCGCCGGCCTGCGCGTCGACCTCTCCGCCGTCGGCTCCACCGGACTGGCCGAGCTGGCGCTGATCCTGCTGGTGGCGATCGGCGGCAAGTTCGTCGGCGCCTACCTGGCGGCCCGGGCCAACGGGCTACCGGCCCGGGAGTCGGGCGCGCTGGCCACGTTGATGAACACCCGCGGCCTGACCGAGCTGGTCATCCTCAACATCGGCCTGCAACTGACCCTGCTGGACACCCGGCTGTACTCGCTGATGGTGGTGATGGCGGTGCTCACCACCGCGATGGCCGGGCCACTGCTGCGGCTGCTCTACCCGCCCCGCCACTACGCCCCGGCGGCTCCGGTGGCGACCGCCAGTCCCGGCTGACCGGCGCGCCCCGGCTCCGCACCTGACTTTCGTCGGTGTCCGGGCCGGCGGCCCGTGCCCCCGCGCTGCCCCTGCCCCCGCCCCGCGCCGGGTCGCCCGGCGTCTGGCCGCTCGCGCCACCGGGTCCGCGTCGCGCCAGAGGTACCGCCACCGTCCTTTGGAGCTGAACCGCTTGCGACATCACGCTGCGCCGGGTGGCGTGGCGGCGTCCGCTCGCCCGGTGATTCGTCTGCGACATCGGGCTGCGCCGGGTGGCGTGGCCGCGTCCGCTCGCCCGGTGATTCGTCTGCGACATCAGCTCCAAAGGCACTGCGGGGACAGGCCCGGGCCGCCCGGGCCGCCCGGGTGACCAGGGGCGCCGCCGACGGCGCGGCGGCCGGGCGCGGTGTCGACGTGGTCAGGCGCGGCGGATGACGAAGGCGTCCGGCATCCGGAAGGTCAGGTTGTCCGGGCACCACGGCGGGCGGACCACGGTCACCCCGTCGAGCAGCGCGGCCGCCTCGGCGACCACCACCGCCGCCTCCATCCGGGCCAGCTGCGCGCCCACGCAGCGGTGCGCGCCCGCCCCGAAGGCCAGGTGTCGGCGGGAACCGGGCTGCCCGGGCCGGAAGTCGGCCGGGGCGGCCACCACCTCGGGGTCCCGCCCGGCCCGGGCCAGCCACGCCACGATGCTGGTGCCGGCCGGCACCGTCGTACCGCCCAGCGTGGTGTCCACCGCGGCCACCCGCCGCCAGGTGACGATCGGCGGCTCCAGCCGCAGCCCCTCCTCGACCACGTCGCCGACGGCAACCTCGCCGGCGCGCAGCCCCGCCCGCACCTCAGGCTCGCCGGTCAGCCGGTGCAGCAGCAGGGTGAGGAACTGCGAGGTGGTCTCCTGGCCGGCGACCAGCAGGAAGAACAGCGCGCCCACCACCACGTCGGGGGAGTGCCCGGCGGCCCGCAGCCGGGCGGCCAGCCCGCCGCCGGTGGCGGCGAACCCGCGCAGCACGGTGTGGAACCGGCCGACCTCGGTGGCGAGCGCGAGCTGACGCTCGGCGTCCAGCGGCGCCCAGAACAGCTCCAGCGCGGCCCGGGCGAAGTCCTTGACCGCGCCGACCGGGGCGTCCGGGAGTTCCACGAGGCGGGCCAGCACCAGCAATGGCAGGTCGGCGGCGAGTTCGGCGTACAGGTCGACGGCGGCTCCCGCGTCGAGGTCGGCGGTGAGCCGGGCCACCCGGTCCCGGACCAGCGCGGTCAGCCAGGGCTGCTGTGCCGCGACGCGGGTGGGGTGCAGGGCGTCGGCGACGATGCCGCGGATCTCCGGGTGGCTGGCGCCGGAGTTGTTGGCCAGGGTCGGCGGCAGCCGGAAGCGGTGCCCGGCGAGCACCCGCAGGGCGGCCACCGGCATCGGCGTCACCGCGTCGAGGGCGTTGTCCGGCCGGAAGGTGACCGGGTCGGTGAGCACCTGCTTGACCAGCGCGTGCCGGGTGACCACCAGGTGCCCGACGCCGACGTGGTCGACGACGGTCGCCAGGTCCGGCCACCGCCGGTCGACGGACTCGCCCCAGCCCCGGAACAGCACGCCGACACGCTAGCGGGCGGCCCCCGGGGGCGCGGGATCCAGCTCCCATACGGTGGTGCGCTTCACCCGTACGCTCTCCAGCGCCTCCGGCACCGGCACGTCGTACGCGGCCAGCTGGCGGAAACGCTCCCGGGGCAGGAAGGCCCGCCCCGGGTCGCCGACCAGAACGCGGGCGCCGGACCGGGCGGCGCGGAGCAGGAAACGCAGCATCCGCCGGGCCATCGCCTCGCTGTAGAAGACGTCGCCGGCCAGCACCACCTCGGCGGCCCCGGCGTCGCCGTCGAGGATGTCGCCGAGCTCGGCGTCGACGCGTACCCCGTTGGCCGCGGCGTTGAGCGCGACGGCCGCGACGGCCCGCTCGTCGACCTCGACGGCGCGAACGGACGCCGCGCCGGCGCGGGCGGCCGCGATGGCGACCAGACCGGAGCCGGCGGCGAGGTCCAGCACCCGGCGGCCGGCGACCAGGTCCGGATGGTCGGTGACGTAGCGGGCCAGGCCCTGCCCGCCGGCCCAGGCGAAGGCCCAGAACGGCGGGGGTTGGGCGCTGCGGAACTCGCCCTCGGTCAGCTCCCACAGCCCGATCGGCTCGTCGGCCTGGTGCAGCCGCACCTCGGGAACGAAGGCGACCGGGGCGAGCCGGGCGTGCAGCCGGACGAAGGCCGCGGACAGGTCGGACACCCGGTGATTCTGCCCCCGGCGCCGGTCCGGCCGCCGGGCGGGCCCCGGGACCAGCGGCCGAACAGGATCCCCGGCGTGTCGCGGCGGGCCGGTGACCGGTTCACCACTGTGCGTGAAATCGCCACCCGCGCTTGGCGATCGGTGCGAACACGCCCGTCTACCGGCTTGCCCGGGCCGCTCCTAGCGTTGCCAGGTGGACGCGACCGACGGGAGGACGAGGCGGTGGTGAGCATGTGGCGCAACGCGCTGCGGATCGGGATGGTGCTGGCCTGTCTGTCGGGGCTTGGTCTGGGCGCGGCCGCGCCGGTGCGCGCGGCGGTCGGCTTCGCCACCGAGCTGAGCGGCCTGCCGGACGAGTTCACGGCCGGCGACGGGGTGGAGACGGTCTCCGCGGTGGTCTCCCGCTCCGACGGCGGCGGCTGCGTCAAGGTGCGCTGGTCGATGGTGCTCGGTGTGCAGGGCCTGCGGTTGGACCAGGTGAAGATGGACCGGGTCGAGGACAGCGGCTCCTTCCCGCTGGAGATCCGGACCGAGGGGGACGTGGCCCGGCTGACCGACCGCCAGCTGGACCCGGGGATCCTCTGCCCGGGGCGGACGGTCACGGCCCGCTACCGGGTGGCCTTCGCCGACGACGTCACGCGGGGGCGGGTGAGCTTCGCCGCCGAGGCGTACGACGAGAACCTGCGCCTGCTGGCCCGGCGGACGGCGACCCGGCAGGTGGTAGGGGAGGACGCGGAGGCGTCGCCGAGCGGGGCGGCGGAGCCGACGGAGAGCTCGGCCGCGCCCAGCGATCCGGCCGGTGAGCCGGCCGCCGACGACCCGGTGGAGGAGCCGACGCCCAGCGACGAGGCGGTGGCCGAGCTGCCGCCGCCCGGGGCGGCGGGCCGGCCGGTGGCGCAGTCGGGCGGGTTCGGGGCGGTACAGGCCGCCTTCCTGCTCGGCGGTCTGCTCCTGTTCCTCGGTGCGGGTCTGCTGCTGCGGCTGCGTCACCTCTTGCGCCCGGCCGGGGGTGCGGGGGCGGACGACCGGCGCGACCCCAGCCGCTTTACAAAAAGTTCCTACTTGTAAAACTGCGTGACGGCTGCCACAGTCTGGAGAGGAGTCAACAGATCGGAGGCTGACGATGAGCACCGGCACCGACGCGACGCCCCTCGCCTGGCGCGACACCCGCAAGCCGCTCTGGCCGCTCGCCCTGCTCGTCCCGGTGCTGCCCTTCGTCGGCTGGCTGGGGTGGCGATCCACCGGCGGTGCCTGGGCGTGGTGGCTCACCCCGGTGGTCGTCTTCGGGCTGATCCCGGTGATCGACCTGCTGATCGGCGACGACCGGCGCAACCCGCCCGACGAGGTCGTCCCGCGCCTGCAGGCCGACGGCTACTACCGCTGGCTCACCTACCTCTACCTGCCGGCCCAGTACGCCGCGCTGGTCCTCTGCTGCGCGGTCTGGGCCCGGGGTGCGTTGTCCTGGCTGAGTGCGGCCGGCCTGGTCGCCACCGTCGGTGTGGTCAACGGCATCGCCATCAACACCGCCCATGAGCTGGGCCACAAGCGGGAGTCCGCGGAGCGCTGGCTGTCCAAGGTCGCTCTCGCGCCGACCGGGTACGGGCACTTCTACGTCGAGCACAACCGCGGCCACCACACCCGGGTCGCCACCCCGGAGGACCCGGCCAGCTCCCGGCTCGGCGAGAGCTTCTGGGCCTTCTGGCCGCGCACGGTCTCTGGCAGCCTCCGCTCGGCCTGGCGGCTGGAGACCAGCCGGTTCCGCCTCCGCGGTCGCAATCCGTGGACCTGGCACAATGACATCCTGAACGCATGGGCGATGACCCTCGTGCTGTACGCGGTGCTGGTGCTCGCCTTCGGTCCCGGGGTGCTGCTCTTCCTGGCGCTCCAGGCGGTGGTCGGCTTCTCGCTGCTGGAGGTGGTGAACTACCTGGAGCACTACGGGCTGGCCCGCCGGCGCACCGCTGCGGGCCGGTACGAGAAGGTCGGTCCCGGGCACAGCTGGAACAGCGACCGCACGGTCACCAACATCTTCCTCTTCCAGCTCCAGCGGCACAGCGACCACCACGCCAACCCGCTGCGCCGCTACCAGACCCTGCGCAGTTTCGACGCGTCGCCGCAGTTGCCGGCCGGCTACGCCACCATGGTGGTCGCCGCGCTGGTCCCGCCGGTCTGGCGGCGGGTGATGGACCACCGGGTGCTCGCCCACTACGGCGGCGACCTGGAGCAGGCCAACGTGCACCCGCCGGCCCTGCGCCGGCTGCGGGAGCGCCAGCGCGGGTCGGGGTTCAGACCAGTTGGGCAGGCTCCAGGCCCAGCTCGCGGGCGGCGACCAGCCGGACCCACTCGGTGAACTGGCGGCGGGTGAGCACCCGGTCGTGCACCGCGAGCTGGACCGCCAAGCCGTCCATCACCGCGTTGATCCGCCACGCCGCGCCGGCCGGGTCCGCGCAGTCGAAGGTGCCGTCGGCCACCCCGTCCGAGATCACCTGGGTCAGGTCCTGGCGCCACCGCAGGTCGAGCCGGCGGGACGCCTTCTCCAGCTCGGGGGTGCGCAGCGACTCGGCCCAGCCGTCGATCCACATCGACCAGGAGGTCGACCGGCCGGCCGGGGTGTAGAGGCGCAGCATCCGCCGCAGCTTGGTCAGGGGTGGGGCGGAGGAGCGGACCACCGCGTCGAGCCGGGCCAGGTCCTGCTCGACGGCGTAGGCGAACGCCTGCGCGAGCAGCCGTTCCTTGGTGGCGAAGTGGTAGAAGACGAGGGCCTGGCTGACCCCGGCGGCGGCCGCCACGTCGGCGGTGCGGGTGTTCGCGAGTCCTCGTTCCACGATCACGTCACACGCCGTGCGCAACAGGGCATCCAGGCGGATCTCGGCGGCACGTCTCGTCACGCCGCTACCGTAACCCACTGATGTGAGCACAAGGAGTAACCAACCCCGCCGGTCTAATCGGACATCAAGTCGGAAACCCGACAGCAGTTCAGGCGGCAGCGCCGGGGTCGCCATCACGCGGGACGCGCCGGCGGGACCCCGATTTGGCAACCGTTCCGGACCTCGGCTAAAGTTCTCATCCGTCACCGGTAAACGCCGGGGGCGTGCGGACGTAGCGCAGCTGGTAGCGCATCACCTTGCCAAGGTGAGGGTCGCGGGTTCGAATCCCGTCGTCCGCTCGGAGCTGCCGCCACGCATGTCGGGGGCAACCTCGGTGGAGTGGCCGAGAGGCGAGGCAACGGCCTGCAAAGCCGTGTACACGGGTTCAAATCCCGTCTCCACCTCGGCAGTTGACGAGGGCGATTGGCGCAGTGGGAGCGCGCTTCCTTGACACGGAAGAGGTCACTGGTTCAAACCCAGTATCGCCCACCAGTTGGATGAGCAGATGGCTCGTCACCGGACGACGGTGACGAGCCGTTCTGTATCTCCGGCGGCCCGGGCCCGGTCATACCGATGCGGTTAGCAGCGCCTCCGCCACGGGGGTGCGGCTGCTCAGCAGCGACCGGCCCGCCCGGTGCGTCACCACCAGGCCCGCCGCGCGCAGCGTGGTGAGGTGCTGCGACACCCCGGCGAGGGAGAGGCCGGTGCGCCGGGCCAGCTCGGTGGTGGACCGCGGCGCGTCCAGCTCGGCGAGCAGCCGGGCCCGCCCCCGGCCGAGCACGGCGCCCAGGGCGTCCGGCGCCGCCGGCGGGCACTCCCACAGCGTGCCGAGGCCCCGCACCGGGTACGCCAGCTGCGACACGTCCCCGGCGGCGATGCTGCCGGAGGCCCAGACTGGGCCGGTGAACGATCACCACACTCGAGCCCTGCACTTCCGTTCCCTGCACGTACCCGGCGAGCCGCTGATCCTGGTGAACGCCTGGGACGCGGCGAGCGCCCGGATCGTCGCGGCCGCCGGCGCCCGCGCGGTCGCCACCACCAGCGCCGGCGTCGCCTGGAGCCTGGGCGCGCCGGACGGCGACGCCCTCGGCCGGGACGCGGCCATCGACCTGGTCGGCCGGGTCGTCGCCGCCGTGCCGCTGCCGGTCACCGCCGACATCGAGTCCGGGTACGGCCACACCCCCGACGAGGTCGCCACGACCGTACGGGCGGTGGTGGCGGCGGGGGCGGTCGGCGTCAACGTCGAGGACGCCCGGCACGACGGGGGAACGCCGCTGCGCGCGGTCGACGAGCAGTGCGCTCGGCTGTCCGCCGTCCGCAAGGCGGCGGACCACGCCGGCGTGCCGCTCTACGTCAACGCCCGGATCGACACGTTCCTGCGCGGCGTCGGCGGCGTCGAGGAGACGGTGTCCCGGGCCCACGCCTACCTGGCGGCGGGCGCGGACGGGGTGTTCGTGCCCGGCACGGTCGACCCGGCGACGTTGGCCGCCCTGGTCGCGGCGATCCCGGCCCCGCTGAATGTGCTGGCGGGGCCGGGCGCCCCGCCCGTGCCGGAGCTGGCCTGCCTCGGCGTGGCCCGGGTCAGCCTCGGCTCCGCGGTCGCCGAGGCCGCGTACGGGGTGGCCCGCCGGGCCGCCGAGGAGGCGTTCGGCGCGGGGACGTACGACGCGCTCGCCAGCGCCTTCGACTACGGCGCGTTGAACGCCCTGATGCGCGGCTGAGCCGCACACGAGGGGTGCCGGCCGCGTCGGCCGGCACCCCTCGTACGCGTTCCTGGCACCCCGTTACCGATCAGCTTCGTCGGCCCCGGGTCGGTCGGGTCACAGCGGCGGGCCGACGTCCCGGCGCTCCTCGACCCGCCGGTACTCCACCGGCTCGGCCGTGGTGACCACCTCGCGGCGGCGACCCCAGACCAGGGTGGTCATGATGAGGCCGAGCACGCCGACCGCCATCAGGATCCAGCCCACGACGTCGAGGTTGATCCCGCCGATGCTGGCGTCCAACGCGAACGTGAGGATCGCGCCGACCGCGATCAGGAAGATGCTGGTACCGATTCCCACGACAGCCTCCTTCAGGGGGACGTGGTGTGCTGTCGAGGGGATCAGTACCCAGCCGGTGAGCAGCGCAATCCCGGGTCCTCGGGCCTGTGGTCGTGGCGATCTTGCGATCGGGTAGAGTTCTCCCCGTCGCCGACGCAAGCCGGCGGCACGCGGACGTAGCGCAGCTGGTAGCGCATCACCTTGCCAAGGTGAGGGTCGCGGGTTCGAATCCCGTCGTCCGCTCGCGATCCGCCCCCTCACGGGGCCGACCGTCGCCGGCGCCGGTGTGACCCGCCCCGGCGAGCGCCCGGGCGATTGGCGCAGTGGGAGCGCGCTTCCTTGACACGGAAGAGGTCACTGGTTCAAACCCAGTATCGCCCACCAGCTGCATTGGCACGCCGGACGGCTCGTTACCGCACCTCGGTGACGAGCCGTCCGTCGTCCGGGACCGGGCCGGTCGAGACGGTCCCGGCCGCTCGTCCCGCGCGTCGGGCCGACCGCCGGGAGTCACCCGTCACTCGGCCGTGGTGCACCGCGAGCCGGTCGCCGGCACCGACCACATCGGTCACCGGCCGCTGCCCGCAGCGGGCACCGGATCCGCCCAACTGGCCATGGAACCGCCTGTCCCGGCGTGACAGGGTGAGGGCCCGCAGACCCCTGGGAGGCGATCGCATGCGGTCAGGCACCGGACGACGTTGGCAGCGTGTGGTGGGTCGGCTCGGCGTCGCCGCCCTGCTGTCCGGGGCGGGAGTGGGGCTGGCTGCCTCGCCGGCGCAGGCGACCGCCACCCGGACGGTGGCGTTCTGGAGCATGGACGAGCCGGCCGGGGCCAGCGTACTGCGCGACAGCAGCGGCAACGGCCGCGACGGCACCATCGGCACCGAGGTGGTGACCGGCGCGTTGTACGCCGGGGCGACCGGGCACCGGTTCGCCACCCACCTGCCCACCGACATGGAGTACGTCCCCGGGCACGTCAACCTGGTCCCGCACAGCACCGAGTTGAACCCGGACGCCGGGGACTTCTCGTTCACCATCCGCTACCGGACGACGTACTCCTTCGGCAACATCCTCCAGAAGGGGCAGGGCGCCACGGCGGGCGGTTACTGGAAGTTCGAGGCCCCCGGCGGCAAGCCGAAGTGCCTGTTCCGCGGCGGCGACGGCGCCTCGCGTACCGGCTACACCGACGTGCCGATCGCCGACGGGCAGTGGCACACGGTCACCTGCAACCGCACCTCCACCTATGTGGAGATGTACGTCGACGGGGTGCGGACCAGCCGGCTGACCGGGCCGACCGGCACCATCGCCAACAGCCGGCAGCTCTCCATCGGCGGCAAGAGCTCCTGCGACGGGGTGAACGTCACCTGCGACTACTTCGCCGGCGACATCGACTACGTCAAGATCCTCAAGGGCGCCGGCGGCACCACCAACCAGGCACCGGTGGCGGACCTGGCGCCGTCCTGCTCCGGGCTGGTCTGCACCTTCTCCGCCGCCGGCTCCACCGACGCCGACGGCGCCGTCCAGGACCACCGGTGGGACTTCGGCGACGGCGCCACCGCCGACACCGCCTCCGTGCCGACCACCTCCCACACGTACGTGGCGGCGGGCACCTACCCGGTCACGCTCACGGTCACCGACGACCGCGGCGCCACCGACACCGCCACCGTGGACGTAACGGTGGCACCCGTCGCCGAGCGGATCTCCTTCGTCGGGCAGGCCACCGCGAACGCCAACTGGACCAGCCACGCGGTGGTGGTGCCGTCCACCGTCCAACCCGGCGACACCCTGCTGCTCCTGCTCAGCCAGAACACCCACACCGGCACCGGCCAGCCCACCGGAGTCACCGGCTGGACCCAGCTGGACCGGCTCGACGGCGGCTACGCCACCACCACCGCCTGGTGGAAGACCGCCGCCGCCGGGGACGCCGGCTCGACCGTACGGGTGACGCTCGACGCGCAGTCCAAGGGCAACCTCGTGGTGGCCGCGTACCGGGGCGTCGAGCCGACGGCGCCGACGTTCGTCCCGGCCACCGACACCGCCAGCTCCGCCACCCGGATCACCCCGTACGCGACGGTGACGGCGGCCCAGAGCTGGGGGGTGTCGTACTGGATGCACGGGGACGGCCTCTCCACCGGCCTGGTTCCCCCGGCCGGGGTGCAGGTACGCAGCAACAGCTCGCAGACCGGCGGCGGCCGGGTGACCGGCCTGCTCGCCGACTCCGGCAGCACCGTGCCGACCGGCAGCTATGGCGGCCTGACCGCCACCGGCGCCGCCGCCAGCACCACCACCACGACCTGGACGCTCATCCTCCGCCCCGCCTGACAGTCGCGGTCCGTGGAT
>NZ_JAEMUW010000050.1 GCF_016598485.1 Micromonospora coerulea
CTAACCTGCGGGTTTACGTTTTCGCAGGTCACGGGCGGTGCAGCGTCCCGTTTCACACCGAAGAGGTCACTGGTTCGATCCCAGTATCGCCCACCATCAATATCCGCAGGTAGGAAGCTCGTTGCCGGGAGTCGCCGGTAACGAGCTTTTCTGATATCGCCCCTTACTTTGGGAGCAGTTTGGGAGCAGGGTGCCGAGTGATGCCGACCGGCCGTACCCAGCGACCTTCCGAGCAGGGTTGGGTGTGGGTCCGGTGGGGTCCGGGCTGGTAGGGGAGAAGCAAGATCGGGAAGGTGGCGCCTACGGTGGTGGTCCCCCACTCGTCGAGTCTGGACTGCTGCGTCGTGGAGATCGTCCAAGATGCCGCCGCTGAACCGGCGCTGCGCCTTTCCTTCATCCGTGGCTACATTGGACCTTGTCGCGACGTTGGTGGCGCCGATGCCCCGCCCGGTGGCGCTGACGATGAGGCGGTGGCCCGGGCCGGGGACCGGCATGGGTCGGTCGCGCCGAAATGCTCCGGTTTTCTGGTTCAATCTGGAACGCGCGCCCAGCCCTGAAGGTGAATCCGTGCTGGCGTGATCTTGCCGGCCGATGCAGTCATCGAGCGGGCGATCGCGGCAGACCTGGTCATGCTGAGAGGGCGGCGGCAATCGTGGGGCTGGCGCGGCATCGGTCCGGTGCCCGTCACGCTGCTGCCAGCAGATAGGGAGCATCGGACTAAGGCGTGTTTCATAAGCCGGTCAGAGCCACTCGGTGATGATGGTGATGGTCAGGACGGCTTGGAAGCGGACGGCGAGCTTGTCGTAGCGGGTGGCGACTCCGCGGTGGCGTTTGAGGCGGTTGATGCCGTTCTCGACGGCGTGGCGTAGCCGGTAGAGCTGCGGGTCGAAGGCGGGTGGGCGGCCGCCTTTGGAGCCTTTGGCTTTGCGGTGGGCGTTCTGGTCGGTCTTGCTGGGGATGCAGGCCTTGATCCCGCGTGAGCGGAGGTGGGCGCGGTTGCCGCGGCTGGTGTAGGCCTTGTCGGCCAGGACCAGGTCGGGGCAGGTGCGGGGCCGGCCCACACCGAGGCGGGTCACGCGGATGCGGCGCAGGACGGGGATGAACTGCGGGCTGTCACCACGGTGCCCGGCGGTCACGATCATCGAGAGGACCTTCTGACCCTGCTCGCAGGCCAGGTGAGTCTTGGTGGTCAGCCCGCCACGTGATCGACCCAGCGCGTGGTCGGCTGGCTCGTCGTGCACGCCGCCGGGTGGTTCCTTCTGCAGATGCCCATCGGTACGGGCGCCCGCGGCGTGCTGGTGGGCGCGGCTGGTCATCGAGTCCACGCTCACCGTCCAGCCGATCCGGCCGGTCGCGTCGCCGGCGGCTTGCAACGCGGACAGTATCTTGTCCCAGGTCCCGTCACGTTGCCAGCGGCGGAACAGGCCGTAGACGGTGGGCCAGGGCGCGTACTCAGCCGGGACGTCACGCCACGGGGCACCAATCCGGATCCGCCACCGGATCCCGTCGATGAGCTGTCGCTTCTCCCACTTCGGCGGACGACCCGTCATCGGCGCGGCAGGCAGCAACGGAGCCAGAACAGCCCACTGCCCGTCGGTCAGGTCATGCCGCCTCGTCACCGCTACGCTGGGCACGAGGTCTCCGGTATGAAGTTCTTGCTTGGTCGCAGAACCAGTTACCGGAGACCTCTTCAGTTATCCACCACCGCCACGCCGTGACCTCGACGCTGCCAGCCTGACTTACGAAACACGCCTTAGTTGAGTCGGCCTGGAGCGCGGTGCCGGCATTGCTGCTGGTCCGTTTCTCCAGGCCGCTCGCCGAACCCGCCGTGCGCGTCTCCGCGCAACGGGCTCTCCACGGTTGCTGTCGTCAGGCGTGGTCGGTCGCGGGCCAGGGGCTGGGGATCATGCGCCGGCGGTGGCGGGTCACGGGGATGGCCGCTATCGGTCGGTACTCGGTCCCGTCCGCGTTGATGGGTAGCCACTTGCCGGTTGGCGTGGTGACGGTCAAGTATTTCGGCCAGCCGACGAAGCAGGGGTGACACGGGCGCACCGCTGGGTGGTGGAGCGGGGTCGTCCCGCCCATGGGGCGAGTCGCGTCGGGGGGAAACTGGTGGTCGGGGTACGCCGCCGACGGCCGGTCTTTCCCCCGCCCCGTGCCGCTCCCGGCGGCCGGCGAGGTGTGCCGGCGGCCGAGCGAGCGGCGGCAGGAACCGAAGGGCGTCGATCGGTTCCGGGAGCGGGACCTGCCCGTCGCCCCCGTTGATCCCTGCTGGCCGACGGGAAGCGCTCAGGACCCTGTGGCCGTACCGAGTCGCAGGCTCGCTCAACTACTGGTGGAAGCGAGCCTGCGTCACCCGCCGCGACGGCCCTGGGGGGTCGGTGCAGCGGCACTCCGGGAGGGGCCGGCACCGACCGGGACGTGGCACCTCACGCGCTGATGTCCAGGCTCGCGTCAGCCCTTGCTTGGCGGGCGAACACCTGCAACAGCACGCAGGCGATGACGGTACAGGCCACGCCGATCGCCAGCTCCCGCAGCCAGTCGCCGGTCGCGACGCTCCGGCCGGCAAGGACGTCCCGCACCGCGCGTAGGCCGTGGGTCAGCGGCATGAAATCGCCGACCACGCGCGTCGCGGCCGGGGTCTCCGCGGTGGACAGGTTGATACCGCAGAACAGCAGCATCGCGAAGACCAGGATGTTGGGCAGGAAGAAGGCGTAACGCAGATAGAGGTCGATCGAGCCGCAGCGCGCTGCACGAGGCGGAGACCAGCGAGGCGCCGGCGACCGGCCCTTGCGGGCCGAGGTCCGCGCGGCCAGGCGGACGGGCCGAGCGACCGCCCGGAAATCACGGGACCGCTGGCGTTGTCTCGCGAGCTCGGACCGCGATCGCCCAGCGGGTGGCACGTGGAACGGCCAGTCCCGTCACGGTGATGCCGAGGCCGAGCAGGATCCAGGCCGTTGGGCCGTGCGAGACAATCGCGCCCATGAGCAGGGGAGCTGCGATCTGTTGAATGCTGAGGCCCAGCCAGAAGACAGAGAGGTAGGCGCTGTGCTGATTCTCCCTGGCAAGCTCGAAGGACAGTCCCCACCCGGCCGCTGACTGGTACAGCTCGCCCGCGGTCAGGGCCACCATGGCAACGACCAGCACCGCCACCGCGACCCAGGTGGGGAGCGGGGGAAGAGTCGCCAGCAGTACGCAGCAGACCGCCAACGCGATGCCGGCACGGCGCATGGACATGGCCGCCCCTGTGGGTGTCTCCGAGCCTCGGCTGAAGCGAACCTGGAGAACGACGGCCAGGATCGTGTTGACCGCGAGCAGAGGAGCGACGACCGCCCTGGGTGCGTTGGTGTTGGTCGTGATCCACAGCGGGATGCCGATGCTGAGCAGCGGCATGTGGAGCGTCATCACGGAGTTCATGGCGGCGAGGGTCGCGTACGGCAGGTCGCGCAGCACTCGGAAGAAGATGGTGCGCTTCACGGCCGAAGTGGTGGCCCGCGCCTTCCGCGGTAGGCGCATCACGATGACGGCCATGCCGGCGAAGGAGAGGCCATTGACCATCAGGACCGCGGTGTACGCCCAACGGCTGTCGACGGCCAAGGCGACGCTACCCAGCATCGCACCGAGCGTGAAGCCGACATTGCGCAGCGAGCGCATCACCGCCATGGCGCGCACGCGATCATTGTCGGCTACCACCTGACCGACGAGCGCCTGCACGATGGGCCCCGAAGGCCTGTCGACCAGGGCCAGGATGCATACCACGGCCAGGAAGCTCGTGGCCCCGGTCACCCATGCGTACGCGGTGTAGCACAACGCCCGCCAGATGGTGAGCACCACCAGCACCCGGCGCGGCCCGAACCGGTCTGCGATGCCGCCGATGGGGATCGTGGTCAGCAGGGCGATCGCACCGCTGAGCGCCAGGCCCAGCGAGACGACACTCACCGACAGGCCGACGGCCCGGGTGAGGAAGATGACCGACACCGCAAGAAAGGCACCCGTACCGGTGGAGTCGATGAGCGCCATGAGCGCCAGCTGCCGCCCGACGCGCCCGGTCGGCAGCGTGTCGGCCAGCCGCTGCCACCTCCGTCTACGGCCGGGAGTGGTCGGTGGTTCGTCCACGGAGTCACGCCCGCTGCCGATCAGCGCGGTGTTCCCGGCCTGCGACTGGTGGGCGTCGGGCTCGCTGTCCAGCTGCGGCGAGCGGCGGCCGTTGAAGTGAGCGGTCATGAGCCCGACGGCCTACGTCGAACCAACCACATGTGGGCGGTCGCCGTAGGTGACGCCAGCATGTCACCGCCGGCCTGGTCGGTTTCAATGAGACGTAAATCTGCAGAGCCCACGCCGTCTCCTCGTTGGTACGGGCTGGTGCTACCGGAGTCGCTCAGGTCGTTCGGATCCGTACGAGATTGGCGGCTGCTTCGGCCCGCGACGAGGCCTCCGACGGGGTCCCCCCGAGCGCTATGACGTGCCCGGATCGTTCCCATGAGCTGCGCGCCGGAGTCACCCGGTCGCCCGGTTTCACCTTCACGATGCACCGGACGACTCCAGCCGAACCCTCAGCAAGGCCTGCGCCTTCCACCGCGTAGACGACGCCAGGTGGCACTGACAGGAACCGGATGGCCGCGGCGGCCTGTGCTCGGCGCGGCAGACACAGCTCCTGCCCGGCCAGCAGTCGCAGGAGCGCAGCCGAGAGATCGGTACCGTAGGCATGGTCGATCAGATCTACGATCGAGTCGCCCGGTAGGCGCCCCGCGCACTCGACGAGCACCGGCTCGCCGTCGGCGACGATCCACTCGGCGTGCAGAACTCCCGTGTCGTAGCCGATCGCCTCGGCCAGGGCCTCCGTCGCGGCGACCAGCTTCGCCCCGAGGGTGTCGCTGATCGGGGCGGGCACGGTGTGGCCGAGCTCCACCGGGTACCGCCCGGCCTGAACCGCCTTGCCGGTGGTGTTGCCGAAGACCGTCCGTCCCCGGTCCACGAGCAGTTCCACGCTGAATTCCTCGCCGACCACCAGGTCCTCGACCATGAACCGCCAACGGGGCGGCTCGTCGGGGATCAGCGTCTGCTCGTCTGCGGCGACGGTCTCTGCCCACGCGCTGTCCAGGTCGTCGCCGGCGGAGAGGATCTGTACGCCCAGGCTGGCCTGCCTGTTCGCCGGTTTGAGCACGATCCGGTCCGCTCCGGCCGCGAACGCCGCAATCTGCCGGGCATCGTGGACCTCCTGCCAGCGCGGATTGGCGATGCCATCCTCCTGCGCGCGGGCACGCAGGAGCAGTTTGTCGCGCAACAGCCGGGCGGCGTCGGTTCCGGCGCCGCGCAGGCCCAGCCGCTCGGCCGCCCGGGCTGCCTCGACCACCGTGTACTCAAGCCCTGGAGACACGGCGTCGAACGGGTCGTTCTTGTGCTCCGCGACGATGGCTTCGACCATGTCGTCGGACGAGACATAGCGCGCCGCGACGACTTTGGTGATCATCGGATAGTCGGCCGCGCGCTCGTCCACTCGCCTCTTGCGGCAGACGTCCGGGTCCTCGAAGACGACAACTTCCAGGCCCAGTTCGGCAGCCGATCGCGCGAGTGCCTTGGCTCGGCCTTCACCAAATCCAACCAGTGCGAGCCGCAATGTCTGCCTCCTGCAGGTGCATCCTTCCCGGGGGCTGGAGGAAAGCCGCACGGGAAAGGCTGCTTGGTTACCTCTTACTCGTATATCCGCGAAGCGGTGGCAAGTCGGATAAAGACCCTAGACGCCGATGGCGTAATGTGGCCGGTCCATCGCGGACCGTGGCAGTGTCAGGCGCTCAGGAATGCACATCAGTGGCCCCTCCGTCGCGGCACCTCCACCATGGACGAGACGCGACCCGGAACAGGCATCACGCCTAGGGGTCCTGGGCTGTGGCATGCGAGGGACCTTAACAGACCGTTTTACACCCCGTGGTCCCGCTTGGGTGCCTGGTAGCAGCGTGGTCAGCATCATCTTGATCGTGGTCGTCCTCCCCGCCCCGTTAGGGCCGAGGATCCCGGAGAACTCGCCTCGGGCGACGTCGAACGAGATTCCGTCGACAGCTCGCCGGGCGCGATCGCCGCGGCCATGGACCCGGACGAGATCTCGTACCTCGATGCCGACAACTTCATGCCTCTGCACCTTTGTTCGCTAACGGGCCCGTGACGCCTGTCGTATGTCAGCTTCTGCACCAGATCCCGGCCGGATCGACCGCTCCGGGCCGCAACCGCTCACCCGGCGGGCGATCCCGCCGCGACGGCAGCCTTCAGCCGGGCGGCCTTCGCCACGAAGTCGGCCGGACTGTCGGCATGCACGATGAACCGGTGGGCGTAGTCCGTGCTGTGCTGTGGCACACGGTCCTTACCGCCGGCGTCCGGACAGTGCTCCTGCTCCACGACTCCGAGCTCGGCGCACTCCTGTGCCGTCAGCTCCACCGGCTCCGGGCCGCCGGGATAGATCCCGACCCGGCCCCACACGGACTTCTGCGCCGCCGGCACCGGCCGATGGGCGGTCGGCACCGCGAGGCCGGCCTCGATGCGGATCGCCGCCTCCCTGATGTGCACGCCGTCCCTGTGCAGGATCATGCGGTCGATCCCGCCGCCACCGGGGCGCGCCGCGATCTCGCAGAACACCAGCTCACCCCCCTCGGACGTGTGGAAGACCTCCAGGTGGGTCACGCCGGACCTCAGCCCGAGGGCGGCGACCACCCGGCCGTGCAGGTCGACGATCCGCTGGGCCAGTTCGCCGGCCGGTAGCAGGTAGCTCCCCGCGGTCGCGCCGGGAGCGAAGTGGCCCGGCCGTACGAGATATCGACCGACACTGGCATGGAGCAGCGCGCCATCCTGGACGACACCGTCACAGTGGTACATGTCCCCGGTGATGAACTGTTCGATCTGGTACTCGCCGGCGCCCGTTCCGAGGGCGTGCCACACCTCCCGCGCGGCGGCCAGGGAGTCGACGACGTGCGCCTGCCGCGAGCCGAGTCCGGCGCGCGGCTTGATGACGTGGCGGCCCACGCTCCAGTCGACCGCGGCCAGGTCATCCTCGCCGTCGAGCGCCCGGAAGTCGGGGACGGTCACGCCGTGAGCGCGCACCGCGGTCTTCATCCGGATCTTGTCCCGGAAGAGCAGCGCGGTGTCGAGCTGGAGTCCGGGCAGCCCATGGGCGGTCCGCAGCCGTGCCGCCATCATGACCATCTTCTCGTGCAGCGCCACGATGCCCTGGATGCCGTTCGTTCTGACGATCCAGTCGCAGGTGCTCTCCACGCGCTCGTCGATGGCGAAGTCGCACACGGTGGTGTGCCGGAAGGTGCGGGAGTCGAGCCGTTCCACCAGCCACGGATTGGTGACCAGATGCGGCTCCACCTCGGCGAGCGGCACCAGGCAGCGTTCCCCGTCGAAGAGCGTGCGGTGGGGATTGCGGTTGATGATCAGCAGCGGACGCCTCATCGTGACCCCCCGACCGGCCGGGTGACGACCTGGATGCCAGCGGCCAGCGTGCGCGCGGCGGCGAGGACCCGCGACGCATCGGCGCCGGAGGCACTCGCGCTGCCCACCCGCGCCGACGAACTCGTCAAGGCGGTGACGCTGTCGCCCACCCCCACGAGCGCGCATACCGCCTCCACGGTCGCGTCCGGGAACGTCAGCTCCGGCAGGGCGACCGATTCCACCACGCCCTCCGGCGCGGTCGCGAAGGCGACCGCGGCGGCAGCCGCGGCAGGGCGCGGCCGGGGATCAGGTCCGCCGAGACCGACCTGCCAGCCCAGGCCCCAGCGCAGCAGGTCGATTCCGGTGGTGAGGCGGACGAGGTCGGCGATGCCGTCACCGCCGATCCGGTTGTGCGACTCGATGATCTTGATGCCGCCGGGGGCCAACTTGAACTCGGTGTGCGCGGGCCCGTTGGCGAGGCCGACGACGTCGAGGAACTCGATCAGCTGATCGCGAACGACCGGATTCGTCGAGATGTCCAGCGAGGGCGCGGGCACGACATGTGCCACCTCGACGAACGACGCGGTGGTGTGCTTTTCGACGATCGCGACGATCTGATGCGTGCCGTCGACACTGAAGCTCTCCGCGCTGTATTCCTGGCCCGGGAGATACTCCTCCAGTATCCGGCGGGCGGGATCCCCCTGCTCGCGGAGGTCGTCAACACTCTCCACCAGGACGACGCCTCGGCTGCCCGAACTGGCTCGGGGCTTGAGGATCGCCGCGCCACCGCCCCACCGGGAGAAGACCTCAACGGCCTGGTCGACGCTCGCGGGTGCGGCCGCTCGGACCGTGAGGTGCGGCGCCTTGAGTTCGAGCAGCTCCCGCATCCTCGCCTTGTCCCGGAGGGTCTCCGCGACCTCCGGCGGGGTTCCGACCAGTCCCAGGTGCCGGCCGGCCACGGCCGCCGGTACGAGTCCGTCCTCGCGCATGCTGACCACGGCGTCGGGCCGCAGTGGACGGAGCACCTGGTTGACGAAGTCCAGGAAGGAGTCTGCCGTGTAGTCGGCGGTGTAGTAGGTCGATCGCAGTGAGTTCGGCTCGACGTACTGCTCCACGGCTCCGCCCGGCTGCTGGACGTGGATGAGCCGGCATCCGAGTTGCCTTGCGAGAGCAGCGGTCTGCCCACTCGTACCCAGCACGACGAGTTGCCGGTCGTGAGGAGGCTTCGACATTCAGCGGATTCCAATCGCAGTCACGCATGACGCTCGCCGTCATGCGTCTCCCAAGGGGATGTCAGGGGTGCAGAAGTCCTGCTGCCGCGAAGCCCTCTCGTGCTCCTGGCAGGTCCAGCACGCCGTGATTCTCCAGAATTCCGATGGTCCGTCCGGCTGCCGACCTGATGCCGGCGCTCACCGACTCGCGGTCGTAGGACTCGGCGATGATCGACCTGGTGACCGTCGACGAGAAGCCGGCCGCGTTGAGCGCGGTCGATGCGGAAAGCGTCGCTGGTTGCAGTGACCTGACGATGAGATCGGGCAGGAACGCGGCGACCAGCCGCCTGTCACTCAGCTCGAGTTGGCCCCAGAGGTGGCCGAAGAACTCCGCGAAGTAGACGTGGTGCCGCCCCTCGTCTATGGCATGGTCACGAGCGATCTCCCGCACCAGCGAAACGACGTTGGGATCCTTCGGAATGTCGACGAGCAGGCCGGTGATGAGCGTTTCGAAGACGAAGACCTGGATCAACTGGACCAGCCGCCGATGCTGCGGATGGTCGTCACCGATTCGGTCGAGGTTGACGAGGAATGGCTGGAAGTCGTAAGGCAACGCCTCGATCCCGGAACGTGCCTGGATCTGCTCGACTGCGTCGAAGCTGTAGAGCGCGTGGTAGCTCTCGTCGACGAGGATCTTGTAGGCGTCCATGCGTACGCCGCCGGGCACCTCGATGCCACTCTCGCGCTCGGCGATCAGCTTGGACGCCCGGCAGACGACTGCCAGTTCGAACGCCGTCGTGAAGCCCATCCAATGGTACATGTGCTGGGCCAGCAGGTACCGCTTGAGCACCTCGTCGGTCTCGGCCACGGCGGGATGGGCCAGGTGCGCCACCAGATGTCGGGGAAAGAAGTCCTTGAGGATGTCGTCGTCCTCGGGGATCGTCCGGCGCGGACTCGCGCGTACCCCCGACTTCTCGTGCCAGGAGTCGAACACTCCAAGTTTGGTTGAGGCATGGACCACCGCTTACCCCCAGCCTTCGTAGCTTCGCCCGCATGACAACAGCGAGCGTCAACCCCACCCCCGTGAGGCGGCGCAAGTGCGGCACAACGGCGCTCTGGACGAAGCCCCGGCAATGGACGCGGTGCATCGCGAGCAGACCCCCGTGGATCATCGATGATGATGACATCCGACGCGGACCTGAGTCAACCACGCATTTCGGTTTCGGGTCGGCCGGGCGTCGGCGTCCTGATCGCGCCCGGCATTGGGCGACGTATCCGCTGGCGGCGATGCGAGGGACCACCCACACTGCGGCCAACAGTTATGCTGGCCGCGCTTCGAGCCGGCCCAGGAGTGTCGCGACCGGCTCTTTCACGGGGCTGTCGGGAGACGCGTTGAATCAGCACTCAGTTGAGCGGGAACGGCTGCCGGTGCGCCGGCTGCTCGTCCTGGCGGATCCGGCGTTCCAGTACTCACTGGTGCCTCGCAGGCTGTTGCCGGTCGTCGTGATCGGCCTGCCGGTCGACGACGACGGTGGCGACCGGGCCGTCGAATACCTTCGGCCGGCGGACACGGCGTCCGCGTCGGTCAGGATGTCGGCCGCGGGCGCCGCCCCGATCAGGGTCGGCGGCGATGCCGCACTGCCGACCTGGCAGGGATGCTCGATCTCGGCGCCGCTGGCGGCGCGGCTCGCACCACTGTGGCCGGACGGCGCGGCCCACGAACACATCGGATCCCTGTCGCCGGTGGTGGTGCTCCGGCTCCACGACGCCCAGGAGCGGACGAGGGTCGAGGTGCTGGCCTGTACCCGACTCCGCGAGGTCGGTGCGGTGTTCGGGAAGGTGGCCGAGTGGACGGTTCCCGCGACGACCCCAAAGGACGAGGTGGTGGCGGCCGGGCTGGAGTCGGCTCGGCAGCTGCGTGAACACGTGGCCGTCGAGAACCACGTCTTCCGCAATCTCGTACCCGGTATCGAGATCGAGAACAAGATCACCATGCACGGGGACGTGTCGATCTGGCGGATGGCCTCGGAAATCGCCGCCCTGGTCGGCAGCCCTGCGTTCCCGGGCTTCATTCCGGACGTCGGCAACGAGGTGCAGCGCTGGGAGGTCTTCCAGCACACCTTCGAGGTGCTGAGCCCGTCGGACGAGGTCGGCTACATCGCCTTCCAGGAGCAGCCCTCCGGGGCCTTCATGCTCAAGCACAAGACGTTCGCCGAAGACACGCAGCAGCGTGTGGAGACGTTCCGGCACAACCTCACGGTGCCGGGCAGGGACTTCGCCGCCTTCCTCGCCGCCGAGTACCCGCACCTCACCGTGCGAGAGCTGCGCACCTTCAGCCGGACCCGATTCGACGTCAACCTGGAGTCGAGCGCGACCGGCCACTTCTTCGGCATCGAGATCGACGAGGTGCGCACGACGGGTGATGAGCACGTCCTGCGGCAGGCCGAGGTCGCCTATCACCGGTCCCGGATCCACAGCGGGCTCGACGCCGCGACCATCGAACCGGAACTCGAGCGCCTCACGCGCCTGGTCGACGGCTACCTCGCTGACAACCACGTGGAGCGCGAGCGGACGTTCTATTCGAAGCTGTCGTTCCTGCGTGACATCGACAACCTGAGCGGAGCCGGGGCCATCCAGGGCAGTTGACCGGCAGGCAGGACATTCACGGGGAGATCGAAGCAATGCGCATTTCCATCATCGGTCTGGCAGGGTGCGGCAAGTCGACGTCGGCGGCCCTGGTCAAGGAGTTCGCGGACGAACTCGGCCTGACGTGCGCCACCGTCAAACTCGCCAAACCGCTGTACGACCTCCAGACTCAGGTCTACCGGGCGGCCGGGGTGGACCTGCCGGCCGGGGCGCAGGACCAGGTCCTGATGGAGGCGCTGGCAGACGCGATGCGCCGGATCAGGCCCGAATCCCTGGCCGACGACTTCCTCGTCCGGCTGGCCGCCACGGAAGCCGACGTCGTCGTCAACGACGACCTTCGCGATCCGTTCGTCGATGCCAGGATCCTGCGGGCGAACGTCTTCCGGGTGCTCCGGGTGACCGCGACACCGGAAGTGCGGGAGAAGAGACTGGCCGGGCGGGGCGACCCGAGCCGGGCGGACCGCTCGACGGGCAATCTCGACCTGATCGAGCCAGACGTCGTGCTCGACAACAGTGGTCGTCTCGAAGAGCACCGCGAGGCTCTTCGCCGCGTCGTGCGGAGCTGGCTGTGATCCTCACCGGCCGGGAGATCCACCGCGAGGTCCTCGCGGGACGCATCCACATCGATGACTTCGACGCCGAGCGTCTGGAGCCCAACAGCTACGGGTTCCGGCTAGCCCGGGAGATCATCTCCTACGAGCCGGAGGTGATCGATTCGCGGTCGCCGATCCCCTCGCAGACCACGATCATGGACGACGCCGGGATGGTGCTCATGCCGGGGCGGTTCTACCTCGGCGGCACCATGGAAGCGATGGGAAGCCCGCACTACGCGACGACGCTGTACGCATGCCGGTCGGTGTCGACGCTCGGTGTCTGGATCCAGTTCTCGGCGCCGTTGGGACACAGCGGCGCCATCTTCCCCTGGACGTTGGAGATCGCGGTCGCCGCGCCGGTCCGACTCTCTCCTGGCATGATCATCGGCAAGCTGGCGTTCTGGGCCATGCAGGGTGACCGCTCGGAGTACTCGGGCAAGTACAGCGGCTCGGCCTCCGCTGTGCCCTCCCGGCTGAGCCTGGACGCCGTGCCGCGCGCGATCGAGACTCAGTCGCCGCGACGCTGAGGCGCAACCGTCCACCTGGTCGCTGGCCCACCCCGGCTCGGACAGCCCGGCTCCTGAGGGTGGTGACGGAACCGGGCGAGGGGGTCGAGGTCGCTCCTCGCGAAGCGACCTCGACACCCTCGACCGGCCCCGCTCTCCGGGACCGGGCCTATTCGTCGGTGTCGGCGGCGATCCCACGCGGAACGCCGGCGACGGTGCCGTCGCTGATGATCACTTCACCCTCGGCGGCGAGCCGGGCCACCGCCACCGCCGGGACGCCGGACTCCCGCAACAGTATGGGCAGGTGACCGAGGATCGACCCCTGCTCGAACACGAAGCCCGCGACGTGCCCGATCAGGACGGACAGGATGGCGTACGGCCTGCTGGCATGGATGATCGGGGGTTCGGGAAGCCCCAGGACCTTGTCCACGATCTTGGCCATGCCGTCACTGACCGCCTCGCTGGCGGATCGTTCGATGCTGACCGCGGGACCGATCGACAGCCTGCTCAGGAGCTCATCGTCCTTTAGACGGAGCAGCAGGCCACGGGCGGTGCCCGGCGAGATCATCACCGCGTCCCCCGAGGGCGCCATAACCTGGTCGTCCCCGATCACCGAGTAGTCGACAAAGTAGGGCTCACCGGCGTGGAGCACCCACTCCACGGTGACCGGGCCGTGTTTGGCGTGCAGCGCGCGGGTCAGCCGAGCCAGTGTCGGCAGGTGCGGCAGCAGAGGCTCGGCGCCGGGAACTGCCGTCACATCGCCGGGTGCGTCGAACGACTGCTCCTGATCGCGGACGACGATGGTCCGGCCGCCGGCGGTCCCGCGGTTGAGCGCCATGAGGCCGTCGGCCGTGAACTCCACCACCAGTGCGGACCCGGACAGACGAGAGATCATCCCCAACTCGCCGCGGAAGTAGTCGCGGATGATGGCGGCCCGCAACTCGGTGTCACCAGGCCGCGCACCGGACAGCTCGGCCAGCCGGCGCACGACTTCATGCTTGGGCAACACGATCTGCCGCAGCTGGTCGCCGAGATCCAGCACGCATTCGGTGGCGCGACCGGTCTCCAGCACCCCTCGCAGTTCGGTGGCGGTCACCTCGTCGTTCAGGCCACGCCCGTTGAACTGCACCACCCAGCCGGCTCCGGTGCTGGCACCGTTGGCGGCCGCCATCCGGTAGGCGTGCCCCCGCTTGGCCACGTAACGGCCGTAGACCCGGGCCACGTCGCCGAGATGGAACGTGGGCGGTACGTCCTCCAGATACATCCGGACCGCTTGGACCACGGGCGTCGCCGTGGCGCGCGTGCGGTCCAGGGTCGCGGTGAGCGGACGCACCTGGATCAGGTGCACTCCTCGATCGTCGGCCGCCCACTCGACGTCGACATGGTGCTCGCGCCGGTGCCGCAGCGCCCGGGTGAGCGTGACCACCTGTGACAGAACGGAGTCGGGCGCATCGGCGAGCGCGTCGGAGGTCGTCCTGACCGGTGTGACGACGCCGGCGACAAGCCGGTCCGCCAGGCCTTCGACATGTTCGATCACCACCCGGTCCGGCGCGTCGGCGTCCAGTCCGGTGAACGCCACACCGGCGACGGTGGGCTGCACCATGGACTGCACGATGACCGCCAGCCTCGGCGAGGCGTCGTGATTGCCCGCGCGGAGTCGCGCGGCGACGGCGGGAGCGTCGTAGTAGGACGCCCAGCACTGCTCGATGGCGGCGACGACCTCGTCGAGGGTGCTCGCGTTGAGCACACTGTGATGCACGCCGGCGAGGCTGCCGGCCTTGGCGTCCTCGTCCAGCCCCGAGGACCTGACCGCGACGCGGAGCTCGGCGGCGTCGCCGAAGGACTCCTTCAGCCGCGCCCTGAGCAGGGAGTGCGCTGACTGCGGGAAGTGGATCTGGGCGCCGATCTCCTGGATCCGCGCGAGCGACTCCGTGTAGAACGCCCCCACGGTGGCGCGCAGATCGGCGAATGCCTCATCCAGGGCCGCGGACTGCTCGGCGGAGAGCGCGTTCGCGAATTCGTCCGCCGGTATGCAGAACGCGGGCGGCACGGAGAATTCCCGGCTGCTGGACGCGAGCGCGGCGAACTTCGGGCCGACCTGGGCGACGGAGATGCTCGCGCCGAGGCCCGGGAAGCGCTGCCGGGCGATCTGCTTGTCGTAGTCGATATGGATGTCGCTGGACCGGGGCCCCGTCGCACCCTGGTATTTCCCGTGATAGAGCTCGACGTCGCCCTGGGGCCTCCACCACATCATCTGGCCGATGGTGAGGCCGACGTAGACGCGAATCCGGTTCAGCGTGTAGAGCTGGAGGGTCCATTGACCCTTGTAGCCGATGTCACCGAGGCTCGCGGAAAGGTTGATGAACATGCCGAGCCGGGCCACGGAGGACCGGGCGGCGAAGGTGGGCGCGTAGTGGTCGCTGCCGAGCACCTCGATCGTGTGTGCGAGATAGAGTTTCCCCGGCTCGAGCACGTAGCCATCGTCCGGAATCTCGATCTCGACGAATTCGTTGGGGCTTCGGGGACTCAACGTCTCGCCGGAGTAGACCCGCAACGTCCTGCCGAGCCTGAAATTGTAGCTGTTCGGATTGACCTGCTCGGGCACGAACGGCTCAATGGTAATTCGGCCGTTCGCCCATTCCTTTTCGATTTCGCTGCCGGTCAGAATCACGTACATCCCCCGATTTGAAGCACGACTGGCGGGTCGGTTGTGCGCACCGGCCGACACTCTACCGGTGTCGTCGGATTCTGGGGACCCCGTGGATCGCCGGCAATGAGATCACGCGGCGGTGCTGCGGAAGTGACTCGTCAATTGGCCGTCATCTACCACGTGGAACACCACGCCGGGCACGTCGTCGCGGTCGAAGGTGTTCGACCAGACGAGCTCGTCCGTCGTGGTCCACGGCAGGCGGGTCGTGGAGAAGACGCCGGGTGCGGCGATCATCGGCAGGCCGGCGAAGGTCGTCGCCGCGGCGGCGTGGGCGTGTCCGCAGAGGACCGCGAGGGCGCTGGACGACGCCCTGAGCACCGCCGCGAGGTCATCGGGGTTGCGCAGCCGGATGCTGTCGAGGAGCGGGTGGTTCAACCGGACCGGATGGTGGTGCAGGCAGACGAGGACCGGTTCCTCGGCCCCGGCGAGCACTCCTTCCAGCCAGTCGAGGGTCTCGGCCGCGAGCAGGCCCTCGTCCTCGCCGGGAATCGTGGAGTCGCACAGGGCGAACAGCAGGCCACCGACCCGGTGCACCTGATTGATCGGCGCCGTCCCGTCACCGCCCAGCAGCACCTTGCGGTAGGCGGCCCGGTCGTCGTGGTTGCCGGGCAGCAGCAGGACCGGGACGTCCGCCACCAGCTCGGCCCTGGCCTGCTCGTATTCCTTGACATCGCCGTGGTCGGTGAGGTCGCCGGTGACCAGGATGACGTCGACGCCGCAACCACGCAGGCAGGCCATGACCTGCCGCGAGCGGGCCAGCGCGCGCTCTGTGCCGTCGAAGTGGGTGTCGCTCAGATGGGCGATGATCGTCATGCGTCACATCATTGTCACCGCCAGCCGTGGGGGCAACCAGTCGACCGACGCGCGGGCGGCTGCGCGGTGTGGTGACGATTCGGATCCCGGAGCACCCGGAAAATGGCGGGGCCGAATCCGTCGCGGCCCGCCGCAGCCCGTCGGTGATGTGCCGCCGGCGCGCGGCGACGGCGGCGGCTGACAAATGGTCAATCCCGCGGGTATCATTCCTCGGTGCACAATCACGAGCCAGCCGGATACGACTGCCCCTGTTGTGGAATCGTGGTCGGGCGATACAACAACCTGTCCAGCCCGGCGACCGTGGTGTGGCGCTCGTCCGAGGCGGTCGCCTTCATCTCGCCGCGCATGTGGCCCGCGAACCTGGGCCACGTCCTGGTTGTGCCGACCGAGCATCACGAGAATCTGTACGACCTCCCACGAGCGCAGGGTCACGCGGTATTCGACCTGTCCCAGCAGATTGCCCGAGCCATCCGGGAAACGTATCCCGGGTGCACAGGCACGTCGACCCGGCAGCACAACGAACCCGACGGTCACCAGGACGTATGGCACTTCCACCAACACGTTTTTCCCCGGTACAACAAGGACAGGCTCTACGCCACACTGCCCCGGCCCGGCTACGCGCCGCTCGACGAGCAGATTCCCTACGCGCGGCGGCTGCGCGGCTACCTCGAGGAGACCTTGACAGGGTCGAGTGCCGTGGGCGTTCGGACCCAGGGTCATTGCGTAGTTGGGTAACTGCTGGTCACGGTGGTGATGAGGTCGTGGGGGCGGCGGTTGGCGCGTCGGGTGGCTCTGGCGATGTTGGTCTGGCCGTTGCCGCAGTGGAATCCGATGGCGGTGTTGCGGAGGACCGCTGCGACGGCGGGTCCGTTGCCGGTTCGGGCTCGGTGGGCGTCTTCGTGGAAGGTCACGTCGCGGACCCAGTGCATCCGGTTCTCGATGTGCCCTTCCAGGCGGGCCCATTCCTGCAGGTCAGCAGGTTGGGCGTGGGCGGCGGGCAGTGACGCCACCAGATAGACGGTCTCTCGTGTGCGCTTGCCGGCCACGGCGCGGGTGCGGGTGATCCGGACGGCCTGCTGGGCGTGGGGAAGGCCGATGCCACCGGGAGTCTGCACGGTCAACGCCTTGACCGTCCGGGTCTCGCGGCGGCCGTGTCCGGTGTCGCGGTGTTGGTCCCCGACCGGCACCTGCGCCCAGGGCAGCTGCTTGAGCTGGGCGAACAAGGTCGGCTGGTTGGCCTTGACCGACGCGTACAGGTGCCCGCCGGCAGCGGCGACGGCCCGGCCGTGGGCGACCTGCGTATGCAGCGCGTCCGCGACGATCACCACGCCCGCCAGGCCGCCCAGCCGCGCCTTGACCTGCTCCAGCAGCGGAGCGAACGCAGGAATCTCGTTCGACTTCGCCGCAACCTGGACCTGCGCCAGGACCACACCGGTCGACGTGTCGTAGGCCGACATCAGATGGACCCGCCCCTCGGGCAGGACAGCGCCCCGCACCACCTTGCCGTCAACGGCGATGACCCGCCTGGTCGGCGGCGGCGCCGACAGCCGGGAACACAGCCAGTCGGCCAGGACCGCCATCAACGTCTGCGCGTCGACGCGGACCAGCAACCGCCACACCGTGGTCAGCACCGGCACCCGACCGGTGAACCCGAGCCGACCCCACGCCGACGCATCGAGATCATCAACCCAGTCGCCGATCGCGGCGAACGTGCTCGCCCCGGCCATCACCGCGCACACCGTCACCGCGAGCACACTCGCCAAGGGGTACCGGACCCCTCGCGGGTCACGCGGGTCAGGAACCCGCGCCAAGGCCTCCAACAGGCCATACGACTCCCGGCCGGCGGGCGTGGTGCCGGACGGGGCAGGGGCGTGCTGACGGATCACGTCGATCAGCGATGATGACATGCGCGGGTGTGGTCCTTATCGGTGTCATGTTGTCTCAGCAACTCCATGATCACCGACGGGCCGCACCCGTCCCACGTCACCCTCCACACAGGCCGTGACACCGCATACGCCCAGGTCAGACGCACCTGAATCGACTACGCAAAGACCCTGGGGTCGAACGTCATGTAGTGATGCTTGAAGTGCCCGGCAACCAGACCACCCCGTCCGGAGTCCATTGACCTGCCAACCGACCAGGCCGGGGCTGGCCCGATGAATGTTTACAGCATGCTGACCCGATTGCCACGCCTGGGTGGTCTGCGCTGGCTCTGGTCAACCGCCAGTTCACCGCCACCGGGCGCAATCGGTTCTGGATCACAGACGCCACCCGCATCCCCTGCGGCGAGGGTGTGTTCTGGCTGGCCGCCGACCCCGATACGGTCTCCCGCCGAATCGTCGGGACGGAATCCCTCCGACCGCTGCGAACCCTGCCCTGTCGCAGCCGGGAGTCAG
>NZ_JAEMUW010000051.1 GCF_016598485.1 Micromonospora coerulea
TGTCCTGAGTCGTTAATTCGCCGGCAGATAGTAGGCTGTCAGGGTGGCTGGTCGTCCGCGTGGTGTGGTGGAGCTGACTGATGACGAGCGTGCGTGTCTGACCCGGTGGGCGCGGCGGGGTAAGTCGTCGCAGGCGTTGGCGTTGCGGTCGAAGATTGTGCTGCTGTGCGCCGATGGCCTGGTCAACACGCACGTCGCGCAGCGGTTGGGTGTCTCGCGGGACATGGTGGGCAAATGGCGTAGCCGGTTCCTGGCGCGCCGGCTGGAGGGCCTGGTCGATGAGCCGCGACCTGGGGCGCCTCGCCGGGTCACTGACGACCGGGTCGAGGAAGTGATCGTCAAGACGTTGGAGCAGCAGCCGGCCAACGAGGACAGTCACTGGTCGACGCGGTCGATGGCCAAGGCCACCGGCCTGTCGCAGACGGCGGTGTCGCGGATCTGGCGGGCGTTCGGCCTCAAGCCGCATCTGGTGGACACGTGGAAGTTGTCGGCTGACCCGTTGTTCGTGGAGAAGGTCCGCGATGTGGTGGGTCTGTATCTCGATCCGCCGGTCAAGGCGATGGTGCTGTGCGTGGACGAGAAATCGCAGATGCAGGCACTCGAACGAACCCGGCCAATGCTGCCGATGATGCCCACCGTCCCGGCCCGGCAGACCCACGACTACGTCCGCCACGGCGTAGCCAGCCTGTTCGCCGCGTTCGACGTCGCCACCGGCGCGGTCATCGGGCAGGTCCACCGCAAGCACCGCCACCAGGAATTCCTCAAGTTCCTGAAGACCATCGACGCGAACACTCCCGCCGAGTTGGACCTCCACCTGGTCCTGGACAACTACGCCACCCACAAGACCCCAGCGGTGCAGCGGTGGCTGGCCGCGCATCCCCGCTTCCACCTGCACTTCACGCCGACCTCGGCGTCCTGGCTCAACCTCGTCGAACGCTGGTTCGCCGAGCTGACCAACCGGAAACTCCGCAGGTCAAGCCACCGCAGCCTCGCCGAACTCGAAGCCGACGTCCGCGCCTGGATCGACGCCTGGAACGCCGACCCGAAGCCCTTCGTGTGGACCAGAACCGCCGACGACATCCTCAACAGCCTCGCCACCTACTGCCGGCGAATTAACGACTCAGGACACTAGTCTCCCTCGGGCGCCCCGGTCTCCCGCAGCCCGCCCTCGTCGAGCCGCAGCCAGCGCCGCACCCCGATCTCCGCGAGGAACCGTTCGTCGTGGCTGACCACCACGAACGCGCCCTGGTACGCCCCGAGCGCGCTCTCCAACTGGCCGACGCTGACCAGGTCCAGGTTGTTGGTCGGCTCGTCGAGCAGCAGCAACTGGGGCGCCGGTTCCGCGCACAGGACGCAGGCCAGCGTGGCCCTCAGCCGCTCGCCCCCGGACAACGCCCCCACCGGCAGGTGCATGCGGGACCCGCGGAACAGGAACCGGGCCAGCAGGTTCATCCGCTGCGCCTCGGGCAGCCCGGGCGCGAACGCGGCCAGGTTCTCCGCCACCGTCCGGTCCGGATCCAGCAGGTCCAGCCGCTGCGACAGGTACGCGACCCGGCCGTCGGCCCGCTGGACCCGACCGCCCTCCGCGGTCAGGTCGCCGTGGACCAGGCGCAACAGGCTCGACTTGCCGACGCCGTTCGGGCCGGTCAACGCGATCCGCTCCGGTCCCCGGATCACCAGGTCGGCACCGTCGCCGGCGAACAGCGCCCGGTCGCCGTAGTGGACCTGCATCCGCTCGCCGAGGAACACCGTCCGGCCCGCCGGAACGGCGGTGCCGGGCAGTTCCAGCGCCATCTTCTGCTCGTCGCGCAGGGCGCGGCCCGCCTCGTCGAGCCGAACCCGGGCCTCGCTGACCCGCGCGGCGTGGGTCTCGTTCGACTTCCCCGCCGACTCCTGCGCGCCCCGCTTCATCGTCCCGGCGAAGATCTTCGGTAGGCCGGCGCTCTTCAGATTTCGCGCGGCGTTGCCGGCCCGGCGCTCGGCCCGCTCGCGGGCCTGCTGCAGCTCCCGCTTCTCCCGTTTGACCTCCTGCGCCGCGTTACGGACGTTGCGCTCCGCGGCGTCCTGCGCGGCGCGCACGGCTTCCTCGTACGCGGTGAAGTTCCCGCCGTACGAGCGGACCTCGCCCCGGTCGAGTTCGAGGATGCGGTCCATTCGGTCGAGCAGCGCCCGGTCGTGGCTGACCAGCAGCAGGCAGCCGGTCCACTCCTCGAGCACGGCGTAGAGCCGGCGGCGGGCGTCGAGGTCGAGATTGTTGGTCGGCTCGTCGAGCAGCAGCACGTCGGGCCGCTTCAGCAACTGCGCGGCCAGACCGAGGGAGACCACCTGGCCACCGCTGAGGGTGTGCAGCCGACGGTCGAGCGGCACGTCGCCGAGACCGAGCCGGTCCAGCTCGGCGCGGCTGCGCTCCTCGACGTTCCAGTCGTCGCCGAGGGTGGTGAAGTGCTCCTCGCCCGCGTCCCCCGACTCGATGGCGTGCAGCGCCGCCAGCTTGGCCGCGATCCCCAGCACCTCGGCGACGGTCCGGCCGCCCTCGAGCGGCAGGTCCTGCGGCAGGTAGCCGAGCATCCCCTCGACGGTCACGGTGCCGCCGGTGGGGCGGCGCTCGCCCGCGATCAGCTTGAGCAGCGTGCTCTTGCCGGCGCCGTTGGGCGCGACCAGGCCGGTGCGGCCCGCGCCGACGGAGAAGGAGAGGTCCGTGAGGACGGGCGTGTCGTCGGGCCAGGAGAAGGAGAGGTTCGAGCAGACGATGTACGCGTCGGACATGTGGCGTCCTCGTGGTGATGCGGGCGCGCGCGGCAGGGCGGCCCGGCGGGGAACAGGGCTCGTGGAACGACGGCATGGCGCCACGACGGCTGCGCGTGCGCGCGCCTGCCGAGGGCCTGTCCGGTGTCACCCGGAGATGTCGTCGTCGCCCGCCATGTCTGGTCTCCCTGTTCCGATCACTCGCCGCCAACCCTAACAGCGTCCGGCCGCTGCCGACCGCCGCGCCGCGGTCGTCCGCCCGGAGTGGCCGGACGGACGACCGCGGTGGTCAGCACCACCGAGCCGGGACCTCTCGATCTGTCGGGCCCTACTCGAACCGGATGTCCTGCAGCTCGATCGAGACGATCACCGTGTCCTTGACCGGGTTGCCGTTGTCGTCGGTCAGGTAGACCAGGCGGCGGGTCGGGACCAGGATGCCGTCGACCATCCGGGCGTCGAAGCTGTAGTTCGCGGCCACGGGCGCGCGCGGGCCGAACACCTCGGTGACGTAGTCGTGCCGCCGGATGTGTCCGGCCTCGTCGACGTAGTAGGTCTGCTCCCGGCTGTGCGTCGCCACCCCGTCTGGGAAGACCACCCGCAGCGGCCGCCACACCTCACCGTACTCGTGGTGCGGCGCCAGCTCCTCGATCCGGAACCCGGGCCCGGCCAGCAGGAACGGCTCGGTCAGGTAGTTCCACATGGCGTACCCGTTGAAGTAGGCCAGATGCAGCCGGTCCCAGGGCGTGCCGACCTCGTGGCCGGCGAAGGCGTCCCGGGGGCGGGTGCGCTCCTCGACCACTTCGCCCGCCTCGGTCTCGATGGCGGCGCGGTCCGGGGTGACGGAGCTGCGCAGTCCGGGCGCGCCGAACGGGGTGGTGCGGGCGGACTGCCGGTGCAGTTCGGCGCGGGTGACCACGTCGTTCAGCACGCCCTCCTGTCCCTTGAGCGCCCACAGGCCACCGCCACCGAGCACCCGGGCGCTGACCGAGGTCAGCTCGTTCCAGCGGTCCATGCCGCCGTGCACGGCGATGACCTTCGCCAACAGGTCGTTCATGATGGTGCTCCTGTTCCTCGTGCCGGATGTCGGATTCAGGCGGCCACGTCGAGCACGACGCGGAAGCGGGCCTGGCCGGTGAGCATGTGGGCGTACGCCTCGGGCGCCTCGGCGAACGGGCGGACCTCATTCCTCGACCGCACCCCCCGTCGCACGCTGAAGTGGAGGTTGTCCTCGTTCTCGATGGAGCTGCCGGTCAGGCTCCCGGCGATGGCCCGGGTGCCGAAGATCAGGTCGGCGGGCTGCACCGAGATCGGGTCGAAGCCGGCGCCGACCACGACCAGCCGGCCGCGCGGTGCCAGCCCCGGGACCAGCGCGGACATCGACGCGCCGCTCGCCGCGGTGGCGACGATCGCCGCCGCGCCGCCGAGTTTCTGCAGGGCGGCGCCGACGTCCTCGGTGGTGCTGTCGAGGTAGGTCTCGGCGCCCAGCTCCGTCGCGAGTCGCGCCTTCTCCGTGCCGCGCGCGATGGCGACGACGCGGTAGCCCAGCTCGCGGGCGTACTGCACGCCGAGGTGGCCGAGCCCGCCGATGCCCTGGACGGCCACCAGGGTGCCGGGACGGGCGTCGAGCCCCTGGAGCGCCTGGTACATGGTCAGTCCGGCGCAGAGCAGCGGAGCGGCGTCGGTCGCGGCGAGGCGGTCCGGGATCCGCACGAGGCCGCTGGCTCGGGCGTACGCGACCTCGGTGTATCCACCGTCCACGGTAGTGCCGGTCAGCGGCTGGGCGGCGCAGTTCACGAAGTCGCCGCGGCGGCAGGAGTCGCACTCGCCGCAGTGGCCGTTGAGAAAGCCGACGCCGACCCGGTCGCCGGGGCGCCACGCGGTCACGCCGGCGCCGACCGCGTCGATGACGCCGACGATCTCGTGGCCGGGCACGATCGGCGTCGACGGGTCGCGGAGCAGTCCGTTGACGGCGAGGGTGTCGGTGTGACAGACCCCGCAGGCCTGTACCCGCAGCCGCACCTGGCCGGGCGTCGGATCGGTCAACTCGCGCTCAACCAGGGCGAACTGCCCCGCACCGGTCACCTCGAAGGCACGGTAGGTGGTCATCATGATCCTCACGTTCGATGGAAGCACGCCGGTCGGGGCGTATGACCGGTCGTCTCGGAAGGGAGACAAAAAGGGGGGCGCCGCCGACGAGGGTCGACGCGTCCGGAGGGCCGGCGGCTCAGGTGAGGATCCGCGCCACGGTGAGAGCGAGGAACTCCTCGACGGGCTGCCGGCTGCCGGCGGCCTTCGCCCGCGCCACGGCGCCCTCGTAGCTGCTGATGATGAACCCGGCGAGCGCCCCCGCCGGCTCGTTGCCGTGCAGTTCCCCCGCCGCCCGGGCCTGCGTGATGGCCGCGGCCAACGCGTCGACCCAGCGGGCGAACCCGGCGTCCACGGCGTCCCGGAGCGCTCCGCTGTGCGCGGGGATCTCGGTGGCGAGGTTACCGAGCAGGCAACCGCGGTCCTCGCTGGTGTCGGTGAGCCCGACGAGGTACCGCAGGTGGGCGGTGATGCGTTCCAGCGGGGAGCCGCCGTGCTTCTCATCGAGCAGGTCCAGCGGCATCGCGGCCGCGTACCGCGCGACCGAGTCGAGGGCCAGCGCCTCCTTGCTGGCGAAGTGGTTGTAGAAGGTGCCCTTCGGGGCGCCGGCCGCCGAGACGATGTCCTGGACGCTGGTGCCGTTGTAGCCCCGCGCGTGGAACAGTTCCAGCGCCGCCTCGGAGAGCCGCTGCCGGGTCCCGGCGGAGGCCGGCGATCTGGGTCGTCCCATCGGTTGACCACTCCTTCCGGCCGCTCCGCGGGCCGGCCGGCCCGCGCTGAGCAGTAACACTATGACCGGTCGTCTCGGAATGCCAGTACTGTGACCACGGTCGCCTGAGCCGACCGGAAACGCCCCGAGCGGGACCGGGGTTGGCCGGTCGTCGGGCGGGTAGTCAGCCCGGCCAGCCGGGTGTGCGGCGCAGCTCGTCGTCGGTCCGCGACCCGTCACGAGCTGCTGGCCCGGCAGCGGGGGTCGCGGGCCGATGTCGAAGGAGTCACCGCCGCCCGGACGCGAGGACGTCCCGGGCAAGGTCATCGAGCTGCGGGTGCACGGCGTCTCGGGCGCCGGGGCCGGGCAGGTGCTCGACCGGCCGCATGTCCACCAGGTGGCCGGCGACCGCAGCGGCGGCTTCTACCGACCCCGGCCGGGCTACCCGGACAGCACGGGACCGGGCGGCGTGGTGCTTGAGGCGTACCGGTGGAGCGACCTGCCGTCGGGCACGGCCGCGCGGACGCTCTCCCTCGTCTTCCTGCTGCCGTTCATGCTCAGCAACGTGGCGATCTGGATGCGCCCGTCGGGGCGGGGATCCGGCTCGGGAGTCAAGGTGCTGTGCCGCCTCATCGCGCTCAACCTCACCCTGGTGTACGTGCTCTCCGCCGCCGGCGTCGCCCTCGACCTCATCGCCTGGAAGTGCATGGGCTCGTCGCGCTGCCTGGCGGGGCGTACCTGGCTGTCCTGGCTGGGCGACCGCCCGGTCGGACTCCGCCTGGTGGTACTGACCGTGCTACCGGTCGCCGCCCTGGGGCTGCTCTGGCTACTCAGCGTCCGGCCCGGCCGCTCGTACGAGGCCTTCCGGGTGCCGGGGGGCGGCCCGGAGGGCGACCGGCTCAGCGCCGTCGGCCAGTGGGACGCCATGCCGATGGTGGGCCGGTTGCGGGCGATCCACGTCGCCGCGGCGTTCGCGGCGCTGAACTTCACCCTCCTCGCCGCGCGGGGCGCCGGCGGACCAGCGCCCGTCGTGATCGCCCTGGCCACGGTCGCCGGCGCGGTGCTCGTGGCCTGCATGGCGCTGCTCTGTGCCCCCGCGTCGCTGGAACGGGCGTCGACCAGCCCGACGGATCGGCTCGCCGCCACCGCGCGCGTCGTCGCGTGCGCCCTGACCGCGCCGACCCTCGGCGTCGTCGCGCTGGACGGCACCCCCTGGGCGACCTCCACCGGACTGCCCGGGTACATGCGGATCGTCGCCTGGGCGTTCGTCGCCCAGATGGGGTTGCTCCTCGCGCTGGCCGTGCTGGCGCTCTGGCGGCGTCGGGGCCGGGACCCCCGACCGGTGCTGCTGCGCGGCCTCGGCGCGCCGGTCATCGCAGCCGCCGGGGTGGGCCTGGCCGGCGCCCTCTCCGCCGAGCTGGTCTACCGGACGGCGTACTTCCTCAACCGGCGGGCGATCACGGGGAGCGCCGGTGACCTGGTGCCGCCGCCGCTGGCATACAAGTGGGCGATCTTCACGTTCTTCCTGACCTCGATCGTCGCGGTGGCCGCGGGCGGCGCGGTCACCCTGCTCACCCGGCCGGGCCGGCGGCGCGCCGCGGCGGCCATCGTCGCCCGGGACTTCCCGGACGCCCCGCCGGAGGCGGCCGGCCGGCTGGACCGGGTGGCGAGGACCATCGCCCGGGCCCGGTTCACCGAGCGGCTCGGGCCGCTGGCCACGGTCTACGCCTGCCTCGCCGCGTTCGGCCTGGCCACGAGCGTGCTGGGGGTGTTCGAGCTCCAGCCCGGCCCGTTCGTGGAGCGGTTCCTCGCCGTGCCGGGCGGATTCGTGAACTTCGGGCTGACCGTCGGCAGCTACCTCATCGCCGGGATCATCGTCGGACTGGTGGTGGGCGGCCTTTTCGCCTACCGCACGGCGGAGTTCCGCCGGTACGTGGGCGTGGTGTGGGATCTGGGCACCTTCTGGCCCCGGGCGGCCCACCCCTTCGCGCCGCCCTGCTACGCCGAGCGGGCCGTACCCGAGCTGGCCAAGCGGATCTGCTACCTGGCGAGCCAGCACGACGCCGTCCTGCTCACCGGCCACAGCCACGGCTCGGTCCTGCTCGCCGCCGCCGTGCTGCAACTGCCGCCCCCGGTACGCCGCCGGGTGGCGCTGCTCACCTACGGGTCCCCCCTGGACCGCCTGTACGCCCGGCTCTTCCCGGCCTACCTGGGCCGGGACGTGCTGCACGAGGTGGGCGCCCGGCTCGACTGGCGGTGGCTGAACCTGTGGCGGGACACCGACCCGATCGGCGGCTGGATGTTCGCGCCCCACCGACCCGGCGACCCGCCACCGGGGGACGACCCCAGTGCCCGGGTGGACCGCCGGCTACGGGACCCGGTGAACGTGGTGACGCCGCCGAGCGACAGCGTCCCCCCACCTCTGCAGGGGCACTGGCCGTGCGAGTCCGACGAACGGTTCGCCGCCGCCGTTTGCGAGCTCGTCGGCCGGCTCCGCGGCATCGACCGCGGCTGACGGCCACGACCGCCGGCCGGGGAAGTCGGGTTCGTCGGCGGACCCAGAGTCCCGTGGCGGCCGCCCCGGCCTCAGCAGGCCGGGCTGTCGCCGGTCGCCTCGGACGGTTGCTCCGGCAGTGCCTCGGTGCAGGTGGCGGTGGCCGCGCCCGTGGCGCGCTGGAGCAGATCGTAGAGGGTTTGCCGCTGCCCGGTGTCGAGCGCGCCGAGGACCTCCCCCTCCACCGCCGCGAGGGCGCATTCCGCCTCGCCGAGCCGGCGGGCGCCGGCCTCGGTGAGTTCGACGACGTGGCGCCGGCGGTCCTCCGGTGAGCGCCGCCGCTCGATCAGCCCCTCCCCCTCCAGCTCATTGAGCAGCCCGACGATGTTCGTGCCGTCCATGGCAAGGGTGCCGGCGAGCGCCTGCTGACTGCTGCCCCCCTGCGCGCGCAGCACGGTCAGCGCGACCAGGTGACGCGGCCGCAGGCCCAACGGCGCCAGCACGGTCTCGGCCCGCATTCGCATCCGCCGGGCGAGATGGTCGAGCAGCGGCGCCAGGCGGTGCGCTGACTGGTCGAGCGGCGCGGCGGACATGTGACCAAGTCTACCGACCGACCCAGGAGTCTGCGTGGTACAAATGGTTCGCGCATCACAAACGATTCATGGAAGGGCAATCCAATGCCGCACCTCTTGCACATCGACTCCAGCATCCAGGGGGAGCGCTCGGTGAGTCGCCGGCTCACCGCCCGGGCCGCCGACGCCTGGCGGGCCGCCCACCCCAGCGGCACGGTCACCTACCGGGACCTGGGCCGCGACCCACTGCCCCACCTCGACGAGGCCAGCGGCCTGGCCCGGATGGTGCCCGCCCAGCAGCACACCCCGGCGCAGCGGGCGTCCTGGGCGTTGACCGAGCAACTGGTCGACGAGGTGAAGCGGGCCGACACCGTCCTGCTCGGGCTCCCGCTCTACAACTTCGCCGCGCCCAGCAGCGTCAAGGCCTGGGTCGACCACCTCATCGCACCCGGGCTGTCGTACCACCCCGAGAGCCAGACCGGTCTGCTGGACGGGCGGGAGCTCATCGTGCTGGCCACCCGGGGCGGCGGCTACGGCGAGGGCACCCCGCGCGCCGGCTGGGACCACGCCGAGCCCTGGCTCCCGCACGGCCTGGCGATGACCGGCCTGCAGCCGCGCTTCATCACCGCCGAGCTGACCCTCGCCCCGGTGAACCCGGCCATGGCCGGGCTGATCCCGCTGGCCGAGGAGAGCCTCACGGCGGCCGAGCGGGCGATCGACGACCTCTGGGTGCCGGCCGCGGCGGCGGCGTAGCGGCAGCAGTTCGTCCGGTGGTGGCCGCCGGGCCCGGCGGCCACCACCAGGCGATCCGATTGCCCGGTATTCCCGCGCGGTCGCCCCGGCCCGCATCGCCGCAGCCGCCGGCGGTTGACCCCAACCAGGGACCGCCCGGCCCCGGACAAGCCGCCCCTGGTTGGGGTCCGGCGCCGGTGCGAGCGTCGGGGCATGACTTCTTCCGCATTCACCGTCACCGGCCACTGGATCGGCGGCGGGATCGTCGCCGGCTCGGCCGGCACCCTGCCCGTGCTGAACCCGGCGACCGGCGACCTCGTGGCCGAGGTGCCGGCCGGCACCTCGGCCGACGTCGACCGGGCCGTCGCCGCCGCCCGGGCCGCCTTCCCCGGGTGGGCCGCGACCAGTCCGGCGGAGCGGGCGGCCACCCTGCGCCGCATCGCCGCGGGCCTCGCCGCCCGCCAGGAGGAGATCGCCTCGGCGATCACCGCCGAGATGGGCTCTCCGATCGCCATGTCCCGAACCGCCCAGTTCGCCTTCCCGATGGCGGTGCTCGAGTCCGTCGCGGGCCTCGCCGACGACTTCTCCTGGACCGAGGAGATCGGCAACTCGTTGATCGTGCGCGAGCCGATCGGCGTGGTGGCCGCGATCACCCCGTGGAACTTCCCGCTGCAACAGATCGTGTCCAAGCTGGCCCCCGCGTTGCTCGCCGGGAACACGATGGTGTTCAAGCCGTCCGAGAACGCTCCGCTGACCGCCCGGATCCTCGCCGAGGTCACCGACGCGGCGGCCCTGCCGGCCGGTGTGTTCAACGTGGTGTACGGCACCGGCCCGGTCGTCGGCGAGGCGCTCTCCGCTCACCCGGACGTCGACATGATCTCCTTCACCGGCTCCACCCGGGCCGGCCGGCGGATCTCCGCGGTGGCCGCCGGGACGGTCAAGCGGGTCGCGCTGGAACTGGGCGGCAAGGGGGCGAACATCATCCTCGACGACGCCGACCTGCCGCAGGCGGTCGCCACCGGGGTCATGATGGCGTTCGCCAACGGCGGCCAGGTCTGCGGCGCGTGGCCGCGCATGCTGGTGCCCGCCGCGCGCCAGGAGGAGGTCGTCGCGCTCGCCATCGAGGCGGCGCAGCGCTTCACCGTCGGCGACCCGAACACCGAGACGACCGTGCTCGGTCCGATGGCGTCCGAGGCGCACCGGCAGAAGGTCGACGGGTACATCGCGCGCGGAGTCGCCGAGGGAACGCGGTTGGTCTTCGGCGGCCCCGGCCGCCCCGAGGGCCTGGCGACCGGCGCCTACGTCCGGCCGACGATCTTCGCCGACGTCGACCCGCGCTCCGCGCTCGCCCAGGAGGAGATCTTCGGTCCGGTCCTGACGATCATCCCCTACGCCGACGAGGAGGAGGCCGTCGCGATCGCCAACGGCACCGAGTACGGGCTGACCAGCGGCGTCTTCGGCGAGCCAGAGCACGCGCTCGCGGTGGCGGCGCGGCTGCGGGTGGGCCAGGTCGACATCAACGGCGGGCACTGGAACCCGCTGGCCCCGTTCGGCGGCTACAAGCAGTCGGGCAACGGCCGCGAGTTCGGCCGGTTCGGCCTGGAGGAGTTCCTGGAGACCAAGTCGATCCAGCGGTGAGGGCGGCGCCGCCCCGTGCCGAACCCTCCCGCCGGGGCGGCCGTCCACCGTCGGTCGTAAACGGCCGAACCTGGTGACCGGTAGCGCGGTCAGCTCACCCGGCCCGGGTGAGCTGACTGCGGTAGGCGCGCGGCGAGTGGCCGGTGGTCCGTTTGAACGCGACGCTGAGCGCGCTCTCCGAGCTGTACCCGACGGCGCGGGCGATGGTGGCGACGGTGTCGTCGCCCCGGCGGAGCCGGTCGGCGGCGAGCTCGATCCGCCATTCGGTGAGATATTCCAGCGGGCCCTTGCCGACGACGTCCTTGAACCGGGCCGCCAGGGACGACCGGGAGACGGCGACGACCCGGGCCAGCTCCACCACCGTCCATGGGTGTGCCGGCCGGGCGTGCATCTCCCGCAGCGCGGCGGCGACCGTCGGGTCGGCCAGGCCGGCCAGCCAGCCGGCCGCGGGTCCGGGGTCGCGGGCCAGGTGCAGGCGCAGCATCCGGACCAGCATGACGATGGCGAGGCGCTCGGCGACGAGGGTGGCCCCCAGTGGCCGGCCCCGCAGTTCGGCGTCGAGCTCGCCGAGGGCCCACCGCACGGTGGCGGCCTCCGGCGTCGCGGCCGGCACGTGGATGACCGGCGGCAGGCTGTCCAGCAGGAGGGCGCAGGCCCGCTCGGTGAAGGTGAACGCGCCGCCGATGAGGAAGACGTCGTCGCCGTCGCCGGCCCGGGCCACACCGTCGCCGGCCGCGGCGAAGATCGGGTAGGCCGGCTCGACCGGCCCCTCGGGGTTGCTGGCGAGGGTGAAGGCCAGCGGCCGGGTCAGCAGGAAGCAGTCGCCCTCGGCGAGGTGGACCGGGTCCGGCAGCCCGTCCACCCGCAGCCAGCAGGAACCACGCCGGACGGCGTTGAACTTGGCCCCGGCCGGTGGCGGAAACCGGACGGCCCAGCGGCCACCGGCCACCATCCCCGCCGACACCTGACTCGTCGCGTCGAGCAGGGCCAGCACGTCCTCCAGCGGGTCCACCCGCACCTCCTTGTCTGGACGCACGCTTGTCTGGACGCACGCGAAAGAGCGCTGGACGCTGAACCATGGGTGGTCCAGGACCCGTCGATAGCGTTGCCATCATGACAGCCACCGCACGTCTGACCACGCCGTTCACCGCCCGGACCACCGCCGCCGAGATCCTCGACGGCGTCGACCTCACCGGACGCCGGATGATCGTCACCGGCGGCGCCTCCGGCATCGGCGCGGAGACCGTACGCGCCCTGGCGGGCGCCGGCGCGGAGGTCACCGTCGCCACCCGCGATCCCGGCCGGGCCGCCGCTCTGGTCGAGGAGTTCGCCGGGCCCGGCGCGGGGAGCGTCCGGTCGGCCGCCCTCGACCTGGCCGACCTGTCGTCGGTCGACGCCTTCGTCGCGGCCTGGGAAGGCCCGCTGCATGCCCTGGTCGCCAACGCCGGCGTGATGGCGGTGCCGACCCGGCAGCTCACCCCCGAGGGCTGGGAGATGCAGCTCGCCACCAACTACCTGGGCCATTTCGCCCTCGCCCGCGGCCTGCGCGACAACCTCCGCGCCGCCGGCTCGGCCCGGGTGGTGGTGGTGAGCTCGGGGGCACAACTGCGCCGGGCCGTCGACTTCGACGACCCGCAGTTCGAGCGCCAGCCGTACGAGCCGTGGGCGGCGTACTTCCAGTCCAAGACCGCCGACGTCCTGCTCGTCGTCGGCATCGCCCGGCACTGGGCCGCGGACGGGATCACCGCCAACGCGGCCAACCCGGGCTACATCATGACCAACCTGCAGCGTCACCTCGACGACGACACGCTGCGCGCGTTCGGGGTGACGATGGACGAGGCGGGCAACCGGACGGTGCCGGACTACTTCAAGAGCCCCGCCCAGGGCGCCGCGACCTCCGTGCTGCTGGCCGCGTCGCCGCTGGTCGAGGGCGTCACCGGCTGCTACTTCGAGGACAACCAGGAGGCGGAGGTGGTCCGGGGCGGCCCGGAACCGACCACCGGGGTGGCCGCGCACTCCATCGACCCGGCCTCCGCCGACCGGCTCTGGGCGTACGCCGAGGAGGTCCTGGCCGCCCGCTGAGCCGCCGGGTGCGCGGCGAGCTCGCGCCGCTGCCACGCCTCCCGCCACCCGGCGCCGCCGGTTCAGCCCGGCAGCTCCGGCGCCTCGTCCCACAGCCGCTCGGCGTGGCGCCCGCGCCCGGCCGCTCTGGGCCCACGGAACCACGGACCGGTTGACCCTGGATCTCCCCCGCCCGCCGAGCGACCGTGGACGGGCCGGCGGAACACCGGTTCCCGGCCGCCTGTTGTGTCGGGGGGCGGACGCCACGTCCGCCGGCAGCCGCCCGCCACGACCGGCGCAAGGAGGAGGACCATGGACCGCGCTCGACTCGCCGGCTTCCTGCGTACCCGGCGCGAGGCGTTGCAGCCGGAGGACGTCGGGCTGCCCCGGGGTCGTCGTCGGCGCACCGGAGGGCTGCGCCGCGAGGAGGTGGCGGCGCTCAGCGACATGTCGACCGACTACTACAGCCGGCTGGAGCAGCAGCGCGGCCCGCACCCTTCCGAGCAACTGCTGGCCGCGCTGGCCCGTGGCCTGCGCCTCACCCTGGCCGAGCGGGACCACCTGTTCCAGCTCGCCGGCTACGCGGTACCGCACCGTGCCGCCCGGGCCGACCACGTCAACCCGGGGATGCTGCGGATCCTCGACCGGCTTCAGGACACCCCGGCCCTGGTGGTGAACCACCTGGGCGAGACGCTGGCACAGACCGCGCCCGCGGTCGCCCTGCTCGGCGACGACACCCGGCACACCGGGCTGGACCGCAGCCTGCACTACCGCTGGTTCACCGACCGGGCGGCGCGGCTGCTGCACCCGCAGGAGGACCACCCCACCCACAGCCGGCTCCTCGCCGCGCACCTGCATGCCGCCTACACCCGCGACGGCCGAGGCTCCCGGGCCGCGGCGATCGTCGACGCCCTGCTGGCCGCCAGCGGCGAGTTCGCCGAGCTGTGGCGGGAGCACCCCGTCCAGAGCGCGTACTGCCCCCCGAAACGCTTCCGGCACCCGGAGGTGGGCGCCCTGGAGCTGCACTGCCAGACGCTGGTGGACCCGGACGAGTCACAGACGCTGCTGGTCTTCACCGCCGCGCCCGGTTCGCAGAGCCACGAGAAGCTGCAACTGCTCTCCGTCATCGGGGCCCAGCGGGTCTGACCCCGACCGGCCGCGGTGCCCACCGGCCGCGGGCCAGCCGCTCGTGGCCGGCGGCGGCCACCAGCAGCGCGGCGAGCACACCGAGCGCTGCCGCGCCGGGCAACGCCCGGCCGAGCGGCGTCAGGAGCAGCGCCAGAGCGGCGAAGGCCACCTGCACCGGTGGCACGGCGCCGGTGGAGAACCCCAGGAAGAGCAGCCGCCCGGCCAGGTAGAGCGCGGCGCCGCCGTACAGCGCGACGGCGGCCGGCCAGCCCAGCGACGACCCGGCCGCGTGGTGCCCGCCGACGTACGCCTCGGCGACGTGCGCGAGCACCTGCTCGACGCCGACCGCCAGGTAGATCACGCCGACGATCAGCAGCACGTGGCCCTCGCTGTAGGCGTCGGCGGCGATCCGGTCGCGCCGGTCTTCGTTCGCCGCGTGGAGGGCGCGGGCGGCGGCGGGCGCGGCCGCGTCGAAGTACAGCCACCACAGGCAGACGCTCACGGTGAGGCCGAGCAGGGCGACCCCGAGGACCGGCAGCGCGGTCACCGCGGGGCCGGCCCCGACACCGGCGGCGATCAGCGACTCGCCGAGCGAGATGATCACCACCAGTCCGTGGCGTTCGATGAAGTAGTTCGGGCTCAGCAGCGGCCAGGCACCGCGCCACCCGTACGAGAGGCGCTGGCCGCCGATCTCGATCAGGAACGCCGCCACCCACAGCGCGGCATGGGCCACCCCGCCCAGCACCGCGCCGAGCAACAGCAGCACCCAGCCCAGGGCGCTGACCGCGGCGAAGAACCGGATCCGCTCCCGCAGTCCGGGCACACTCGCCGCCGCCCGGTGGTACAGCGCCAGATGCACCACGCGCAGCAGCACATAGGCCAGCGCGAGGAGCAGCGGCCCGTCCAGGCCCGGCTCGGGCGACCAGGCCCGGGGCATGACCAGCGCGGCGACGAACAGCGCCGCCATGCCGACCAGCACCCCCGCCCGGACCACACCGACGTCCACCGGCGTCTGGTTGCCCAACCAGACGTACGACGCCCAGGCGATCCAGAGCAATACCAGCAGGAGCAACCCCTGCGCCATGGCAACCGGGGTCGGCGGCTGCCCGATCAACGCCATGATCCGGGTGAGCGCGAAGACGAAGACGAGGTCGAAGAAGATCTCGAACGGCGTCGCCCGACGATCCCGGGCCGCCGGCGCCGGTGGCATCGGGCTGATCAGCCTCGCAGGAACGCCAGCAGATCCTTGTTGACCTGATCCTGCATGGTGGACGTGATGCCGTGCGGCGCACCCGGGTAGTAGATGTCCTGCGCGTTCGCGATGAGCTTGGCGGTCTTCCTCGCCGAATCCTTCACCGGGACGATCTGGTCGTCCTCGCCGTGCAGCACCAGCGTCGGGATGTCGAACTTCGCCAGGTCGGCGCGGAAGTCCGTCTCGGAGAAGGCCTTGATGCTCTCGTACGCGTTCCAGAGGCCGGCCTGCATGCTCCACAGCCAGAACTGGTCGAGGATGCCCTTGGACACCTTCGCACCCGGCCGGTTCGCGCCGTAGAACATCTGCGCCAGGTCCTGGTAGAACTGCGACCGGTCCCTGAACAGGTTGGCACGCAGCTCGTCGAAGACGCTGATCGGCAGCCCCTCCGGGTTGTCCGGGGACTGCACCATGATCGGCGGGACCGCCGAGATGAGGACGGCCTTGGCGACCCGCCCCGTACCGTGCCGGCCGATGTAGCGGGCCACCTCGCCGCCGCCCGTCGAGTGACCGACGAGGGTGGCGTCCCGCAGGTCGAGGGCCTCGATCACAGCGGCCAGGTCGTCGGCGTACCCGTCCATGTCGTTACGGCTGCGGGCCTGGCTGGACCGGCCGTGACCCCGGCGGTCGTGCGCGACCACGCGAAAGCCGTTCTGGACGAGGAAGAGCAGTTGCCCGTCCCAGGCGTCCGCGTTCAGCGGCCAGCCGTGGGAGAACGTGACGACGGGGCCTTCGCCCCAGTCCTTGTAGTAGATGTCGGTGCCGTCCTCCGTGGTGATGTAGCCCATGCCGTTGCTCTCCTGATCGTCGAAACGAACGCGGCGGGGCGGCACTGGCGGACGTCCGCACGCCGGCGTCGTGCCCCGCGGACACCTTCCGGCGGGCGCGGTCACCCGATGACCGTCCGGTCCAGGTCGGCTCCCCCCGATGCTATGTGCCGGTACTCGTGGTACTCGGCGTCACGGCCGGTTCACCCGAACGTGGACCGCCGTCAGGCTCGCCTGCCCCGGGCCCTGGACTGCCCTAGCCTCGTTGTCACGGATCGGCTTCCTGACCGGTCGTAGGGGATGACAACGCGGCGTCCAGCACCCCGCAGGCAGACAGGGAGTGATCCGAAAATGAAGATCGTCGTCATCGGCGGCAGCGGACTCATCGGCTCGAAGGTCGTGACCATCCTCGGCAGGCAGGGTCACGACACGGTGGCCGCCTCCCCCAAGACCGGCGTGAACACGCTGACCGGGGAGGGCCTGCCCGAGGCGCTCGACGGTGCCGACGTCGTCGTCGACGTGTCGAACTCCCCCTCGTTCGCCGACGCCGACGTGCTGGAATTCTTCGAGACGTCCACCCGCAACCTCCTCAGCACCGAGGCCGCGGCCGGCGTACGCCACCACCTGGCGCTCTCGATCGTCGGCGCCGACCGGATCCCGGACAGCGGGTACATGCGGGCGAAGGTCGCCCAGGAGAAGCTCATCAGGGCGTCCGGGACCCCCTGGTCGATCGTGCGGGCGACGCAGTTCTTCGAGTTCGTGCAGGGCATCATCGACAGCGCGACGGTGGGCGACACCGTGCACCTCGCCCCGGTGCTGATCCAGCCGATCGCCGCCGACGACGTGGCGGCAGCCGTGGCCGAGGTCGCGGTGGGCCCGCCGACAACCTCCGTCGTCGAGGTCAGCGGCCCGGAGCCGTTCCGCCTCGACGAGCTGGGTCGGGCCACCCTGGCCGAACTCCACGACACCCGCGAGGTGGTGAGCGACCCGGCGGCGCCGTACTTCGGCGCCGTGCTGGCGGAACGCTCCCTGGTGCCGGCCGACGGCGCCCGCCACGCCGACACCCGACTGGAGGACTGGCGCGCCCGGTCCGCGCAGGTCAGCTAGGA
>NZ_JAEMUW010000052.1 GCF_016598485.1 Micromonospora coerulea
CGTGGTCCTGGCGGGCGCCTTCTTCGCCGCGGTCTTCTTCGCCGGCGTCGTCTTCGCCTGCGCCTTCCGCGCGGGTGCCTTCTTCGCCGCCGCGGTGGTCTTCCTGGCCGGGGCCTTCTTGGCGGCGGCCTTCTTGGCCGGGGCCTTCTTCGCGGCGGCCTTCTCGGCGGGCGCCTTCTTCGCGGCGGCCTTCGTGGCCGGAGCCTTCTTCGCGGCGGCCTTCTCGGCGGGCGCCTTCTTCGCGGCGGCCTTCTTGGCCGGAGCCTCCTTCGCGGCGGCCTTGTTGGCGGGCGCCTTCTTGGCGGCGGCCTTCGTGGCCGGGGCCTTCTTGGCGGGCGCCTTGCGCGCCGCGGACACGACCTTCTTGGCGGCTGCCTTCTTGGCGACGGCCTGCTTCGCGGGCACCCGACCGGCACCGGCGCCCGAGGCGTTCGGCGAGGCCTTGGTGACCGTCGCCGTCCGGCCCGTGGCGGCCCCCGTGGACCGCTGCGTCGCGGCGGTCTTCTTCGCGGTCGTACGTTTGGCGGCCGGGCGGGTGGTGGCCTGCTGTGCTTCGGCCATCTTGGTTCCCTCCTTGGGGACGTGCTCTCCGTGGCTCCTCGCGGAGCACGGAGTACCTCGACGCGGGCCGTCCCGCGCCGTCTACCTGTCCTCCCCGGCCCAACGGGCGTCCTCGGCCTCCCACGCTTCGTTGCGCTCCTGCACCCTCTGCAGGGCGTTCTCCGCGTCGGCGGCTGAGGCGTACGGCCCGAGAACGTGCTTCGCAGGGCACACGTCGGCATCGGTCTCGACCCGGTGGTGTCGCGTGCACCAGTAGTAGTGCGCACCACGTCCGCTGTCGCTCATGGGATCACTGTGCACCGCGAAGCGCCCGGCCGCCACCGGATCGCCACAAATAGCCGCCGATGTCCTCCACAGTAGACGTGCTGTCGGCCCCCGCGGGCCGGAACGGCGAAGAACGGGACAGCCGGGCACCGGGTCGGTCCCGCACAATCGCCGGGTGCGGTACGGGGGAGGAACATCGGCCCGGCTGCGGCGTCGACTGCTCGCCGCCGCGGCCCTCGCGGCGCTCGCCGCGGCCGGGGTGCTGGCGACGGTGCCGGTGCTGCGGGACCGGTCCCAGCACCGGCTGGAGCAACGCGCCGACCGGGAGGTGGCCGCGACGGCCCAGCGCGCCCGGGCCGCGCTGCTGGCCGAGCCGTCGGCGCCCGGGCCGGCCCTGCGGGACGCCGCCGACGCCGTCGACGGGGTCGAGGTGCTGACCGTAGAGGACGCCGGCCCGGGCGTGCGGCTGGTCTTCCGGGTCCGGGTGGCGAAGACCGCCGCCTCGGTCTTCGGCTGGCAGCGGGTGAACGCCGGCTCCTGCTTCGCCCAGGTGGTGCGCGCCGCCGCCACCCCGGCACCGCTGGAGCGGCTGCCGTGCCCGGACTGAGCCCGGCCGGTCTCGCCCGCGCGCCGGTCCGGCGGCCGGCCGATCCGGTCGGCTGAACGGCTGGTTCCGCCGGCCGCCGCCGCTGGGCAGGATCGGTCGTCATGATCGACACGACGACGGGGACGGGTTCCTGTCCCCGCTGCGCGGCGACGACGGTGTCGCTGGGGAACGCGACGCCCTGGTGCGCCGGTTGCGAGTGGAACCTCGACGCGTACGACCGGGGCCGGCGGGCGGGCGAGTTCGGCTGGGCCTGGGTGGACCGGTGGACGTACCGGTTGGCGTACCGGATGACCGCGCGGCAGTTCGATCGGCTGGTGGGACGGCCGTTGGACGACCAGGGGCCGGCCGCCGCCCGGGTGTTCACCGCGATCGCCTCGGTACTGCTGCTCGGTGGCGCCGCCGCCCTCGCGGCAACCGGGGTGTGGCTGATCCTCGCCTTCTCCTTCCCCAACCCGTCGGTGGTGCTCGGCGTCGCCCTGCTCGGCCTGGCGTACGCGCTGCGGCCCCGCTTCGGCCGCCTCGACGCGGGCCTGGCGGTGCTCACCCCGGACCGGGCGCCGGAGCTGTTCGCCCTCGTGGACGAGGTGGCCGCCGCGATCGGCGCACCGCCGCCGCAGGTCGTCGGAGTGGACGGCGACATCAACGCCTACGCCGGCGTGGTCGGGCTGCGCCGGCGGCGGGTGCTCTGCCTGGGACTGCCACTGTGGGGGTCGCTGCCGGCGCAGGAGCGGGTGGCGCTGCTCGGCCACGAGCTGGGCCACTTCGTCAACGGCGACCCGCGCCGGACGCTGCTGGTCCAGCCCGCCGTCACGATGCTCGGCTCCGCCGCCGACCTGGTGCGGCCGGTGCGTAGCGTCTCCGGCGGTGGCATCGCCGAGCTGCTCGGTGCGGCCCTCGCGCACGCCGTGCAGTGGGTGCTGGCTCGGCTGCTCTTCGGCGCGCACCTGGTGCTGGTCAGCGTGGCGCTGCGGGACAGCCAGCGCGCCGAGTACCTGGCCGACGAGCTGGCGGCGCGGGCCGCCGGCTCGACCGCGGCGACCGGGTTGCTGGACGCCTTCCTGGCCGAGGAGTCGATCGCCCTCGCGGTACGCCGGGAGTCGCAGGCCGGGCACGGGCCGGACCGGTGGCGGGCGGCGGTCGCCGGGTCGCGGGCCGCCGCGGCCGCCCGGCTGCCGCTGTGGCGGCAGTTGTCGGTACGGGAGGAGACCTCGTTGTTCGCCACCCACCCGCCGGCCGGGCTGCGGCGGCGGATGCTGGCCGCCCGGCCGTGGCACGACCCGGCGGTACGGCTGACCGACGAGCGGATGGCACGGATCGACGCCGAACTCGCCCGCGAGTACGAGCGCATCCGCCGCGACGTGAGCTGGTCGGGCTGACCCTCAGCCGCTGGCGGGCACCGGCACGGGCGCGATCGGCTCCGCCGCGGCCGGGCGCGCCACCCGGATCGCGTAGGCCAGCGCGTACGGGGTGCAGGCCAGGTGGAGGAAGGGCTGGAACTCCATCAGGTCGGTGATCAGGAAGATCTCCCACCGGGTCGGTCGGGGCAGTCCGAACGACCAGTCGGTCCAGCTGGCGAAGAGCCACAGCGGCGCGGAGATCCGGTGTACGGTGTCGCCCTGCGGCACGCCGTCGATGACGGTCTGCGGACCGTCGGAGATCTGGTTGACCACGGTGAGCACCACGGCGAGGTCGGCGACCACGAGCGCCGAGCGCGGTGCGGGCCGGCCCGGTGCGGGTGCCGCGGGCGGCGCCGCCGCGCACGACCCGGGCCAGCAGCACCGCCAGGCCGGCGGTGAGGACCGTCAGCAGCGGCGCCTGGACGCCGGTCGCCCAGAACACCATCGCCAGGAACTGGTTGACCACGATGTTCATCAGGACCGCCGAGAGCAGCAGAATGGCCACGCCGGCCACCGGGGCGAGGAGCAGGGTGGCCAGCGTCCAGCGGATCCGACCGTCCAGCCGGGACCGGTCGACCAGCGGTTCGCCGGCCCGGCCGACGGCCAGGCTGCCGGCGAAGCGGAGCATCCGCAGCCGGTCCCCCCGTTCGGCGAGGACGTGCAGCTCGGCGGCCCACTCGCGGGACAGGTCGTCGCGCAGCTCGGCCGGCCAGCGCCGGACGGCCGTCCGGAGCAGCCGCTCGGCCAGCCACCCGGTCACCACGCCGGGGCTCCGGTCGGCTCGGCGCCACCCCGGCGCGGCCGGGGATCGGGGCTCAACGCCCGCAACTCGGCGAGCGCCTGCCGGGCCGCGCGGACCCCCTCGGCGGTCAGCCGGTAGTAGCGACGGGCTGGCCGGCCGGCCGCGGTCGGGTCGACCTGCTCCCAGTCGGCGGCGAGCCAACCGGCCGCCTGAAGGCGGTGCAGCACCGGATAGAGGGTGCCGCTGGGCAGGCCGGTGAGCTTCATCAGGTCGAGGCCGTACCGCTCGGCCTCCGGGTCGGCGAGCAGCGCCGAGAGCACCTTCGCCACCGGGATCGTCATCCGCACGGGACGGACTCTATCGGAACTCTACATAGGGTGGGTCCCCTACCCGAACGTGAATACGTACGCCTCCACGCCGGGCTCGACGAACGTGATCTCCAGGGTCCGTTCGCGGACCGCGTCGTGCTCGCGCACGAGCTGGTACAGGCGGCCGTCCCGGAGCAAGCCGTTGCCGTTCTCGTCGACGTCGACGCCGTGTGACGGGCCCGGGGCTTCGCCGTCGAGGAGCACGCGGAAGGGGATCGGCTCCCGCGCCCCGGGCGACAGCACGAGATGCGCGTCGCGCGCGTGGAACCGGTAGCCGATGCTTCCGCCGGCCTGGTGGAGCACGGCGCGCTCCGACCCGATCGTCCACTCGCCGGCGAGGGCCCAGTGGTTGACGGGCAGGCTCTCCGGGAGTTCGTAGGCGCGGCGTTCGTCGAACGCGACGCCGTCCGGTGACGCGAAGTGCTCGCTGCGCGAGTAGCCGAGATACGTCTCGGGGGTACGCAGGTGGCCCCAGTCGGCCTCCGCCTCCACGCCGAGCCCTTCGACGGGGACGAGCTCGCGCTCGATGCCGAGCAGCCGCTGGACGACGCGCTCCGACTGGTCGTAGCGTCCTTCACCGAAGTGGTGGTCGCGGATGACACCGTCCGCGTCGATGAAGTAGAGCGCCGGCCAGTAGTGGTTGTCGAAGGCGCTCCAGACTTGGTAGTCGTTGTCGACCGCGACCGGGTAGTCGATCCCTCGCGCCGTGATCGCCTGTCGCACCCAGTCGATCTCGTGCTCGAACGAGAACTCCGGCGTGTGAACTCCGATGACGACCAATCCGTCGTTTCGGTAGGCCTGCGACCACGCCCGGACGTACGGCTCCTGGCGCAGCCAGTTGATGCACGTCAGCGTCCAGAAGTTCACGAGGACGGCGTGGCCGCGCAGCTCGGCGGGGCCGAGTGGTTCGGAGTTGAGCCACTCGGTCGCCCCGCCCAGCGAGGGCATGTGCAGACGTTCGGACACGGTCATCTAGCGAAGGGACCGGAAGCCGGCGTCCGCGAGCCCGGTCAGCGTCTGCGGGCGCGTCGCCATCATGAGGCCGTCTCTATTCTGAAGGGCCGGATCCCCGCAGCCGTTCGCGGTTCGGTCTTGACAGCCATACGCCACCTTTTCCGTCTCCAGCTCAATGGAGGTCGAGCAGGGCTTTCTGCCCTCCCACCGCGACAAACGGCTCGCGCTGGCTCCTGCTCGCGAGGGGAATCTTCGGTGAAGGCGCTACCCACAATTGTGTGCCAGCTCGGCATACGCGCGCCGCCGCCAGCCGTCCAAGCCTAGAACGCGGTTCGCCATGATCGTGGGCCATACGAGCAATCCCGGCGGCCTTCCCGGGGCGGGCCGGCCCGGGCGAGTCAGGGACCCGAGCGCCACCGCGCCAATCTCATTCCGGGGTGCCCGCCTGTGCGGCTTAGGATGCCGCGCATGGAGACAGACTGGCATGCGGTACGCGAGCGCACGCTGCGGGTGCGTGCCGGCCTGATAGGCCGCATTCCCTTCGACTTCTCGCGTACTCCAAGCCCTTTGACCCCCCTACCGAACGTGAACTCGCCGAAGCGGAGCAGCAGCTTGGTGTCGTCATGCCAGACGGATACCGGCAGTTCCTGCTGTACGTCGACTCCGGCGGGACCGGGCCGGTGACCATGCGCCGGTTATCGCGTGGCCCCGGCGGCTGGGCATGGGAGAACGACCGGGAGACCGAGCTTGCGGCTTTGGCGACGCCGTTTCCCGACCAGGACTCGTACGAGGACCGGTGGGAAGAACACGAGGCTGCGCAGCCGCCACGGTCAGATGAGACAGCATGGGCGGCCTGGAACCAGCGCGGTGACGCCCTCCACCAAGCACAGACCGCCGGGGCGGTGTATCTCAGCGACGACGGATGCGGCTTCCACACGCTGCTCGTCTGCTCCGGCGCCGAACGCGGCAACGTATGGTTCGACCGACGCGCCACGTCCGACGACATCGTGCCCTTGCGCAACCGGGACGACACCCACGCCAGCTTTACAGACTTCTATCTGGACTGGCTTGACGCGGCTGAACAGGCACTCGCGGCGAAGCGGGGACGGCTGCGCCGTTACGAGGTCAGGGCTCCGATCTATGAGGGACGCTTCGGCTGAGGGTGTTCACGATCGGCAGCCCTCGAACCGGGACGGCCCGTGACGCATCAGGTGGAGCCAACGCGTGAAGCCGGGATCGGTGTGGCCATGGTGACATGCGGTGACAGCTGAGCGACGGCGCTACCTTCAGATACCCATGACCGGGCTGTTCGCGGTAACCCGGTAGCGTGGCCAGGAGCTTGTTGGTCATGATCGAGCCCGTGCTTGCTGACCTGTGGCCTCAATATGGCCTGACCATCTCCACGCCACGACTTGAGCTCCGCCTGCCCCGCGAGGAGGACCTGGCGGCACTCGCCCGCCTCGCAGGCAACGGTGTGCACCGCGCAGACGAACGTCCGTTCTTGACGCCATGGACCGACGGCAGTCCCGAGGATCGGGCGCGGTTCGTGCTGCAGGAACACTGGAGCCAGCTCGGATCGTGGAGCGTGGCAGCGTGGCGACTCGGCCTCGGGGTCTTCCGCCGAGGACAGCCCTTGGGCATGGTCACGCTTCGCGCCCGCGATTTCCTGGTCGTTCGGGAGGTCACGACCGGCGCATGGCTAGGCATCGAACACCAGGGCAAGGGCTACGGCACCGAAGCTCGCGTCGGTCTGCTCACGCTGGCGTTCGACCACCTCGACGCACGTGCCGCGCTCACCGAGGTGTTTCGGGACAACTACGCCTCTCAGGGCGTGTCCCGCAAGCTGGGCTACGAAAACGACGGCATCTCGGTTGACGCCCGCGGCGGCGAGGCCGTGGTGTCCGACCGCCTACGGCTCACCAGGGAGAAATGGACTCAGGAGAAGCGGATCGCGGCGAGGGTCGACGGGTTGCCGGCTTGCCGCCCGATATTCGGCCTCGGCGCGCGTACCTCAACTCACTGAGATCCCCGAGAAGGGCCGCAGCAGTCGACGAAGCGGAGCTTGCGGCGCCCCCGAGGGCTGTGGTCAGGCCTCCGGACCTCTTGAGGTATTCCTTCATAGGTGCCCCGTTGATGTCTACAGGCCAGCCAACTTGGAACGTCTAATAGGGCGTGACGTTCGAGGAGTACGCGTTCGCCCGGACTTCGGCGCTGGTGCGGCTCGCCCGGTTGCTGACCGGTGACGAGCACCGGGCCGAGGACCTTGTTCAGGATGTCCTCGCCAAGGCGTACGCCCGCTGGGGGCGCATCTCCCGGACGGATCGGCCCGATGCGTATGTCCGTCGGATGCTCGTCAACGCCCATCACTCGTGGTGGCGCCAACGCAGCAGCCGAGAGATCTCCGTCGCCGCTGTGATCGATCGGGCGAGCGCTACAGACGAGGCCGCCGGTATCGCCGAACGCGACGCGCTGTGGCGGCTCGTCTGTGATCTGCCGACGCGTCAGCGCACCGTGATCGTCCTGCGCTACTACGAGGATCTTGACGACACGATGATCGCCGAAATCCTCGACTGTTCGACCGGCACAGTTCGCACGCACGCGAGGCGGGCCCTGACGGCGCTGCGCAAGCGGCAGGAAGCACCCGCCCCCGCACGGACAGGAGGGTTCTGATGTCCAGCGACCTCGATCAGCAGCTCGCCGCGACACTCAAGCGGCACGCGGGTAGCGATATCGACCCGACGCCGATCGTGGAACACGCCCGCTGGCGCGGTCGCCGCCTTCGACTGCGCCGCCACGGGCTGATCGCGGGGGGCGCGGCAGCAGCGTGCGCCGCCCTTGCCGCGGTGGTCATGGTGATCCCGGCCGGTCGGGCACCCACCGGCGCGATCATGCCAGCCACAGCACTCGCACTGCCGGATGCGCCGGGCCAGCCCGGCGCCATCACACGCCCCGAGGTTGTCGGTGCCGATCCTGGTGTCGTGCACTTCACGACCGACCCCTTGGTCAGCGGTGCCGAATCCGCCACCTGGAGTGCCGGTCGCGGCGCCGAAACCGTTGAGTTCCGGGGCCCAACCGGTCAGGCTCGGTTCGTGCTGGCGCGCAGCATCGCGACGCTGGACGCGCTGCAGCAGACGTTATCGTCGGCGGGACGACCGCAGCCACCGACCGACGTGCGAGTCGGAGGCCGCCCGGGGGTCGCGTGGTTCGATCCGTCCGGTGACGTGAAGCTGTGGTTCGTTCGTTGGCAACCCGTCGACGGGCTCTGGGCCCAGCTCGACATTTACGCGACCACCCGCGACGAGGCGATAGACACGACGAGCCGTGTCCGGTTCGGCGGCGCCCACCGCTGCGGCGTGCCGTTCCGCCTGCAGTCGCTGCCGCCCGGCGGGCGGCTGCTCGAATGCTCGGTCACGCTCGGCCGGTCGGAGCGTGGCTCCTTCGTTGAGGGCTCACTCGTAATAGGTGACGAATCCGGTCGCTGGCTGACGGTTCGGGCACAACCGGCGCCGGGCCACGATGCCAGGACTGGCGAACTCGTCGCAGGGCCCTACCGGGCACGCCGGCAGGGCAGCGACGTACTGGAGATGTTCGTCATGCCATGCGTCGTCGAGGCGTTCCTCAAGGGTTGGGGGAACGGCTACACCGAGTTGGAAGGCCTGGCAGTCCTCAGCGGGTACCGGCCGGCCCGCGACCTCGACCACCCCGACACCTGGTGACACCACCCTGGCCAGCCCATGACGGCCATCGAACGGTATAACCGCCGTTCAACCACCGCGGTTCACTTGAAGATCAAGTCTGCCTGCGGAGCCAGCCAATGGTCGTCCCCTCGATGGATCGTGGCCTAGGCTGCGTCGTCATGAACGAGCCGCGCGGGTCAAGAGTCCTCCGTCATCAGCCGTTGCATGACGGGTTCGTACCGGCGCACGGGCCGCAGCAGGGCTTCGCCGAGGCCATCGACCGGCACATCGAGGAACACTTCGGGCCTGTCGAGTTCGTCTACCACGAGATCGCGTCGCACCTGGTCGGCGTGCATGTCTATGTCGTGGCACCGACCGAGGAACGCCCCTATCGGACGCTGATCACGTCTGGGATGAGTGAGCTGCCGATGACGGTCCCCGAGGGCCACGACATCAGCCCGTACGCCGAACTGATGCTCTGCCTGCCGGCCGACTGGCCGCTCACCCGGCTGACCGGGCTGCACGACGACCCGACCGACTGGCCGCTGCGAGTCCTCAAGCAGGTGGCCCGGCTGCCGCACGAGTACGGAACCTGGATCGGCGAATGGCATTCCGTGCCGAACGGCGATCCCGCGCAGCCGTACGCTACGGACACCCCGTTCACCGGAGTCGTCGTCACGCCGATGCTGCGTGTGCCGCCCGAGGCTCGCACGATCGCGGTCGGCGGCGGTATACGAATCGCGTTGCTTGCGCTGATTCCTCTGCACCCGGAGGAGATAGCGGTCAAGGTCGAACGCGGCACAGACGCACTCATCGAAGTGCTCGACCGTGGCCGCGTCACCGAATTGCTGGAGCCGCGCCGGCCCTCGTACGCCTGACGGTTCGACCCTGCACGCACCGACCAACGGTCACGTGCGCGCTTCTGGCCGCGATCAGCGCGCCGAGGTGTCGCAGATCAGTTGGCGGACCTGCGTCGCGCATCAGTCGACGGAGGACCCACCGGCTGCCGACGAAGTGGCGAGAAACTTTCCGTACGCCTTCAAGGCGCCTGCAACTGGCCGCACACGCCGCCGCCACGGCGCGCGCCGGCCGCTGCCGCTGTCGCTGTCCGGCCGTCAGCCTGATGCCCGGCGGCTCGCGCGGACAGGGGAAAGCCAGGAGGGCCGCCGCTGCGAGAGGAGCATCGGGATGGCGAAGATGACCAAGCTGAGGACTCCACCAGGCTGGGGCGATTACCGGCCATCCACAGGGCCATTGAATGCCACCTGTCGATCTGCGAGTCAGCCCATGGGCGGCAGTTTCACCTAGCTCAGCTCGTAGGATGGGCGTCGCGCCGCACGCTCCGCCTCCGCTCGCGCCTCCCGCCGGTGTTCGAGCACCCGGCGCAGGTCGTAGACGGCGGCGAAGGGCCCGAGCACACCCAGGAGAAGGAACCAGAGCCCCACCTTGTATTCGCCTTCGATGGGGTTCACCCAGAGCAGTCCGACGCCCGCGCCAAGTCCCACCACGGGCATGATCATCGTGCCGATGACCTTGATACCGCGGGCGACGCCGGAGCGGATGGCGAGAACGCCGGTAGGTATCGCGAACACCCCGGCGAAGAGCATGCCGCCAACGATGACGAGAAACACCGGATGACTGACTGACATTCGCGACAGTGTAGCCAGCATCCGTGTCCCCTCGATCACGGCGGACAGCGGTCGGCGCATGGCTGTCTGGGACACCCACGGAACGTCGTTCCCGGATGTGGCGGGTTCAGGCGATAAGCAGGCGAAGGCCAAGCTCTGCTGCATCGAGATCGACGAGGTCGCGGTTGCGTTCTGCCCACCGACCTGAGGCGAGGTCATCACGGAGGCTGTGCACTGCCCTCTGCTCGGCGTCCGGCCCGACTCTGGCCCAGACCGACACCCCGCGACGGACGTTCTCGTCCAGGTATGCCGCGGGCCGGCCCCAGTAGGCCTCGAAGAAGCCGTCAACGCAGTCCCGAGGGATGAGCACCGGCTCCACGCGGGCTCCGATCGCGCTGGCCAGCTCGGTCAGCGATGGCCGGCCGACCAGGAGGTCCGCGACTTCAGGAAGGTAGTCGCGAGTAAGCCAGAACCGACGAAGCCATCCGGTGTCACTGGTGTCGTGCGTGAACACCACCACGCGGCGAGCAACGCGCCGCATCTCGCGCAGGCCCGCGATCGGGTCCTGCCAGTGATGGATGGTGGCAAAAGCCATCGCTGCGTCGAAGGACTGGTCCTCGAACGGAAGGCTCTCCGCGGCGGCAGCCACGCACGACGCTGCGCCTGAGGGGCGCTGGGCACGCATGAGCGCCGAAGGTTCCACCGCGGTGACGTTACGGTCGGCGGGCTCGTAGGAGCCGGTACCAGCCCCGACATTCAATACCGTCCGCGCATCGCCGAGCGCAGCCCAGACCCTTGCGGCGATCCGCGGCTCGGTGCGCCGCGTCACGGTGTAACTGGCTCCGATGGAGTCATACAACTGCGCGCTGGACATGTCGCCGCCTCCCAGCCCCACGCCGCGCACGGTGCCTGGCGTCGCTGCCCTGGAGAGTAGGTCAGGTGCGCACGACTTGACCACATTGGCCGGCCGTCGATCCAGCAGCGGCTGTCCGCCGGTCACTCTGGCGACGCCGCCACCAAGCCACCGAGCGACGCGGCCACTCCAACGCCGAGACACCGCCACCAGCCCATAGACCACAAGTGCCGCTGCCGTATCAGGGATCAGGGGCGGCCCGGAAAGCGGGCCGCGCCGGCCCGGCCCCGGCCTCCTGGCGACCTTCGGCCGGCATCGGCCGGGCCGCCCGGCCGCACCGAAGGACGACCAGGACCACGAAGACCTCGGGGCTCCGCCCCGAACCCCGACGCTCCTCAGAGATGCCGCCGCGGGTCACCTCGCCGGGCACCACAAGGGCTACCAGCCTCCCCGCGCGGGGCCAAGGTAGTTCGTCCAGCAGGGGGCTCCACCTTGTCCCCATCCGGGGGAGGCTGGACGGTCTACGACTGCCCGACGAGGAGATCCGCCCACTGGCCGAGCCCAGCCGCCCCTACTGGGGCGCCTCCCCTTGTTCTCGGCGCCTGCCGCCATGGCGTTTCAGGAGCGCCCTGGCCCGTTCGTGCCATTCCTGGGTCGCGCGGTCGAAGACGCCAGCAGGCAGGGACCAAGCGGTATCTTGGGGCATCCCGAGCCGGTGTAGTGCAGGAGGGATCGCCTCCATCCAGCCGAAAAGCCCGCGTCCCTTCATCCGCTGCTGATACAGCGCTCGTCCGGCCTCGGTGTGCCAATAGCGGTCGGCCTCTGGTCGAGCGCCGATGAGGCCAGCGGCGATCAGACGGGGTACGGCTTGGATGAACTCGGCCTCGGTCAGGAGGGCGTGGTCGATGTGATCAGCCTTCGCGATGATCTGCGCGAGTGTGTAGCCATCATCGGGACCGGTTCCCTCGATCGAAGAGAACACCCAGGCGTCCGAGCCCGTCCATTCGGCGACCACAGTTGCCAGGATAGGAGGCTGTCTGGCCGGTCGCTGCGCGAAGAGGTTGCCGACGGAGCCCTCCGGGACCAGGCCGTCGACGTACTACGCAAGTGGGCCGACATGCTGCCCTCATCAGTCGAGCCCAAGTTCTGACCAGGCGCGCGCTGCCGAGGCGCGCTGCAGACCTCCGCTACCGCCACTGAGCGGGACCGCCGACGGCATCCGGATCTGCCGAGATGAGTGCGTGGCTGCTGTGGAACCTCGACGCCGATCAGCAACTGCGTTAACGCCTGCCGAGGCTTGCCGCTCTGTATCTGGAATAGGTGCCCTAGCTGCCGCGGTCACATCGGTCGTGGCGGTCGTGGCGGTCGTGGCGGTCGGACGTCGGGGTCATCCGAGCCACTGGTCGAGCCAGGCGCGGGTGCGGCGGAGCACGTCGAGTTGGTGGTTGCGTTCGCGGATCGAGTGGTTCTCTCGGGGATATACGACGTACTTGTGCTCGACTCCGAACCTGCGTAGCGCGCGGTGGAAGAACTCCGCCTGTGATACGGGAACGTTCGTGTCGTTCTCGCCGTGCAGGATCAGGACCGGCGTGCGGACCTTGGAGGCGTACGAGATCGGGCTGAGCCGGTCGTGGCGGTGTGGACCTGTTCCTTCCCAGCCGCTGCTGCCGCCGAGGGCGGCCTCGAACGGTCCCTCTTCTCCGGTTGCGGCGAGCATTCCCCAGTCGCTGATTCCGGCTCCCATCACGGCGGCCTTGAACCGGTCGGTCCGCCCGACCGCCCATGCGGCCATGAACCCGCCGTGGCTCCAGCCGCCGATGCCCAGCCGGTCGGGGTTGGCGACGCCGCCGGCGATGAGCAGGTCGATGCCGGTGCAGATGTCGGTCCACTCATCGAGGCCGACCGCACCGGCGACGCGCACCGCGAAGTCGTGGCCGTGCCCTTGGCCGCCGCGTGGGTTCGGCAGAAACACGGCGTAGCCCGCGGTCGCCAGCCACTGGCCGGACGGGTCCCAGCCGAGCATGAGCCGGTCGGCGTGCCGGTGGTACGGGCCGCCGTGAACCAGCGTCACCAGCGGAAAGGGCCCGTCCTTGTGGGACCGGCCGGCGGGCAGGATCAGCAGGCCGTCGAGGGCCAGCCCGTCGGATGCCTCGTATGACAGGCGTTCCTGGACACCCCACCGGATGTCGCGGAGTTCGGGCCTGAGGTCGGTCAGCCTCGTCAGCGGCCCGCAAGTGGGGCCGGCGTGGACGTTTCCGGGCTCGTAGGACGTGCTGACCACCGCCGCGACGGCGTCACCGTGCCGGTTCGTGGTCAACGACGTCGCGAGGCCGTCGACCCGGGACACCTCGACGAGGTTGGGCCCGGCCGGATCGAGCCGGTGGATCGCGGTATCGAGCCCGTCGGCGACCAGCGCCAGCGGCGGACCGGTGTCGACCTGGACGAGGTTGCTCGGGCAGCCGGTCGTGCCGGCGGTCAGGTTACGGTGCTCGCCCACCGGCCCGCTCACCGGTACGGCGACATCGAGAACCGCGTGTCCGCCCACCAGAGCGGGCGGGGTCTTCGCGACATATGCCAGGTGCCAGCCGTCGTCGGCGGACCACCAGACGAGCGACGACGCGTCCGCCGCGGCCGGGCCGAGGTCCCGCGTCATGCCGCTGTCCGGGTCGAGCAGGTGGAGACCGGGCTTGACCAGGCCCGGGTCCACGTCGGGGGTCGACCAGGTGAGGACCGCCAGCGTTCCCTCGTCGGGCCGCTGGGCCACCTCGACGACATGGCGATCGCCGAACGCATCCGGTGTCCGGACCTCCCGGCTCCGTACGTCGAGCAGCCGCAGCCGGTCCGGGCGTACGCGTTCGCCCCACACCCGAGCGTCGTCGCGCTCCCTGTCCCGACGTTCGTCCTCAGCGGACGGTTCATCCGCTGCGATCACGACGACCAGGTCAGGATCGGCCAGCGGGAGGTGACCTGACACCCCACCGGACCAGGACGTGACCGCCTCCACGACACCGTCGACCAGCCCGACCCGGTGTACTTGCGCCGTGCCACGCTCGGCCCGGTCGGAGAGAAAGTAGACCAGCAGCGAATCCGCGGCCCACCGCGGCGCCGAATCGTGCGCCTCACCCGAAGTGAATCGTCGCGGCGACCCGGTCCCGTCGGTGGCGGCGACCCAGAGTTCGCTGACCGGGTGATCACCAACCCGTCCGACCGGGGCGACCACGTAGGCGACCCACTTGCCGTCCGGCGACAGCGCCAATGCGTGCGGAACCCTACCGTCAACCACCAACTCGGCGGTGAGCTGTGTACGGGCCACCGAGGCACAGTACCGATCAACCACCACGGCGACCAACCGCTCCCGCAACGCCTCCGCAGCATGGCTGCGCGCCCTCCCAGGGGCTGTCCCGATCTCGACAACAACGCCAGGAGGAGACGACCAGTTAACCGGCATGGCAAGGACGTGCCCGGGCACCTGGCGGCATCGAACGGCTCGCCCCATTGCCTGCCCGGCGCGGTCGCTGTATCGGGCGGCAGTCCGCAGCTTCAGACGCTCTGTCCCGCACCCTGAACGGTCGCGCTGCTGATTGCTGCTGGGAAGTCCAACCCGATATGCCGGCACGACCGGTCGCGGGCCGCGCAGTCATGAGGTCGGGCATGCACTCCGGCGGACGACGCAATATGAGCTCGGGCGTGGCACAAGGTGCGGCCCTCGCCGCTCGACCGTACGACGCCCGCACATCGGCACGTCCGGACGTTGGGCGCCGGCGGAGTGAAACCGGACCACGATCAGATACGGCGCAGCACCAGTGTCACGAAGCCCAGGACGTTGCGGTACCCGCGCAACCACTGATCGCGGTGCTCTCGGGCGACGGTGAGCGCTTCGGCAGCATCCGGATGGCCGGGATTGTCCAACGCCCACTCGGTGAGCGAGCCGATCCATGACCATTCGTAGTCGTCCCACTCGGCGGCGTCGCTGACATGGGCGTACACCGGCGTCCAGCCGGCGCGCTCAGCAGCGTCGATCAGGCCGGCGAGGTCGGTGAATTCCTCAGGCTGCGCGTTGAGCGCTGCGAGTGCCTCCGGAGTCGGCGGGACTTGCCAGAATCCTTCACCGACCATCAGGATGCCGTCGGCATTCACATGCCGACCGGCCAGCTCCAGCGTCTCGCCGAATCCGCCGAACACGTGGGTCGACCCGACGCACAGCACCAGGTCGTAATCGCCGTCAGGCACGTACGTCCGCGCGTCGCGCTCGTGCAGCGTGAGCCGGTCGGCGAGGCCGCGTTCGACGGCGACACTGGCGGCGCGTTCGAGGGCGTACGGGCTGACGTCCACGCCGTCCGCGTGCCCGTCGGGGTAGTGAGCGAGGGCCTGCAGGGCCCAGGCTCCCTCTCCGCAGCCGAGGTCGAGGACACGAGCCGCCGGTTGGCGGCCCGCTCGGCGCAGGAGCCGGTTGAGGTTGACACCGAAGATCGGGGCCGCGATCGGATGGTGCGAGTGCGCGATGCTGCTGAGCCGTTGACGATCCACCGGCAGAGTCAACACGAGTCCGGTCGACGCCGCACTCGGGTTGTCATGCCACGCTCGGTCGGCGGCATGTGCGGACGACTAGTCAGGATCTTCGTGATCGGTCGATCTGGTCCAGGAGGTTGTCCGCGGCGGGCGTGCTTGAGGAGGCGGAGCGCAGTCGCTGCGAAACTGTCGTGTTGTCGGAGCGATGACGACCGGCGTCCCGGAAAATTCTTCGAGAAAGTCCGGGAGGGGGTGTCGGATCGGGGCGGTGGTGTTCGTAGCAGGGGTGAGGCCGCCCACAAGGGCGGCGCCAAGGCAAAGGACGCGATCATGAAGCTGACAACCATGACCCAGATCTCCATTGATGGAGTCATGCAGAACAACGGCGCCCCCACGGACGACCACCCGAATGGGTTCGAGCGCGGCGGATGGGCCCTGGGGAAGGGCGACGACGGGACCAGGACGTTCATCACGCAGACCTACCAGCGGGCCGAGGCGTTCCTGTTCGGCCGGCGTACCTACGAGTTGTTCGCCGGCTCCTGGGGATCGATCGACCAGATGCGCGCACATCCCATCGGCGTGGCCTTGAACGAGGCCCCCAAGTACGTTGCCTCGACCACGCTCACTGCGCCGCGTTGGGAGGACACGATCGTTCTCCGCGGTGACCTCGCGGCGGCCATCGGTGAGCTGAAGGCCAAGCCCGGGGGTGAGCTGCAGGTGCACGGGAGCGCCGCCTTGGTCCGGTGGCTGCTGGCCAACGATCTGGTCGATGAGATGACTCTGATCGTGATCCCGGTGATCGTTGGCCTGGGCGCGAGACTGTTCCCGGAGACCGGTCCGGATCTTGCGCTCGACCTGGTCGAGTCGCGGGTCGACTCGAAGGGCGTGTCGATCCAGATCTTCCGGCCGGCCGGGCGCCCGCAGTACGCAACGGCTTGAAGTCCCTGACCGCCGAACCACGCTGTCTTGACACCACAGGAGATGATCTTCAGATGCAGTACCTGGTTTCCGTGATCGATGACAAGAGCAATCCCGGCAGCACGGACAGGCAGCCTGCCATCAGCGCGTTCAACGAACGACTGATCGCCGAGGGCTACTGGGTTTTCGCGGGCGGACTCGCGGACACCGACGCGGCCACGGTCATCGACAACCGGGGCGAGCAGGCGGTGTTCAGCGACGGGCCATTCGTGGAGTCGAAGGAGTACCTCGCCGGCGTCTGGGTGTGGGAGGTCCCCGATCTGGATGTGGCGCTCAAGCTCGCCACCGAGGCGTCGAAGGTCTGCGATCGGAAGATCGAGGTGCGGCCGTTCCTGTGAGCAAGGTCGGCGTCCGCGAGGCGGTCACCCGGGCCCACCACGAGGAGTGGGCGCGGGTGGTCGCCGCCCTGACCAGGCGTTTCGGTGACCTCGACATCGCCGAGGAGGCGGCGGCCGAGGCGTTCGCGACCGCCGTCGAGCGGTGGCCGACCGACGGCGTGCCG
>NZ_JAEMUW010000053.1 GCF_016598485.1 Micromonospora coerulea
TGTGAGTGCGTCCGGACATGCTTAGTGCCGGTGAGATGCGATCGGAGCCGTCGCCGGGTGTGATTTTCGGTAGCCGGAAGCCGTGGGGGCTGGGAAGCTGCCGCCATGGTGACTCCGATCGGTATTCCAGACAGCAATCTAGTTTCGGCGGCGCTGGAGCATGCACGCGCGAGCCTTCGGCAGATCCGCGACGACGGGTGGGGGCTGCAGGCGGCCGGTCTTGACTGGACTTGCCGGGAGACGATGGCGCACATCCTGGATGACCTGGGCGCCTATGCGATGCAGCTGTCCGGGACACATGGCCATGAGGGCTATGCCCCGCTGATGGAGTTCTCGCTGACCCCCGGGCGCCCCTCGTGCATGTTCTGGCCGGAGGAAGAAGGTGGCACACGAGCGGTGCTTGACTGCCTCGACGCTGTTGGAGGTCTTCTTGTCGCGGTGGTCGCCAGCGTGCCCACCGACCGCACCGGCTGGCATCCATACGGAAACCCCGACCGTTCGGCTCTGGCTGCGATGGGGATCGTCGAACTGGTCCTTCACACCCGCGACATCTTGGGCGCGCACCACATCGACTACCGGGCGTCGGCGCAGATCGTGGCACCGTGCCTTGAGCGCATTTTCGCCCACGCCATACGTTCCGATGACCCCTGGCACGACCTGCTGGCCGCCACTGGCCGTACTCCGGAGAGCCGAGGACACGCTTGGCGCTGGGACTCCACCGCCAGGCGTGTCCTCTGATCTACCTGACGGCAGCGTGGTCGCACGCTTCTGCCGCCGACCGGGCGTCACGTTCCGTGGCGAGGCGTCGCCAGGCCGAGCGCTGGGTCGTGCCGCGATCAGCGCGTTGAGGTGTCGCAGATCAGTTGGTGGACGCGTGTCGCACATCGGTCCACAGAGGACGCCACCGGGGCCGTTCGCACTGCCGAATGAGGCATTTAAGGATCAAGGCGACCCGCAAAGCGGGCCGCGCCGACCCGGCCCTGGCCTGCTGGCGACCTTCGGCCGGCATCGGCCGTGCCGGCCGGCCACGCTGGCGGAGCACCAAGGGAATGAAGGGCTGAGGCGGGACGATCGCCGTCGGGGCTGCTCTTTGTCGAGAGCAGGGCGATCGCTGCCGCGCAGCAGAGCTACTTGCCCCCGAGTCGCGCCAGCGCTGTCCGCGGCGGGTGTGCGGGGCGAGCCGCCCGGTGCGGATGGCATCCCGGAGTGCCTGTTCGAGCCCGGACCGGCGGCCGCTCGCCGGGGGCCGGGTCCAGATGGAGATCCACGCCCAGGGCTGCCGAAGTGCACCAGGATTTCGTCATGGTATTGGACCTTAAGCATTCCAATCCGTGCGTAACATCGCTGCCATGACAGGTGAAGCACCCACGCCGCAGACCCGAGTCGACTTCTACTTCGACCCCGCCTGCCCTTTCTCCTGGATCACCTCGCGGTGGATCCTCGAGGTGGAGCCGCTGCGTGACCTCGACGTCCGGTTTCACGTCATGAGCCTGTATCTGCACAACGAGGGCAACGAGCTGCCCGGCTGGTATCGCGATCTTGTCGATCGCTCCCGCGGCCTGGTCCGCGTCGCCACGGCCGCGGCCGAGCACCACTCCGAGGACGTACTCCGCGGCCTCTACACCGCCTTCGGCACCCGCATTCACGATATGGGGATGGAGGACTTCGACGCGGTCGCTGTCGAGTCCCTGGCCGAGCTCGGGCTCCCCGCGAGCCTCGCGGAGGCAGCGCGTTCGGCCGAGTACGACGCCGCCCTCCAGCGCAGCCACGACGCGGGCAAGGATCCTGCGGGGGGCGGTTATGTGGGCACGCCCACGATGCACATCGACGGAACGGCCTTCTTCGGCCCGGTGATGAACAGCATCCCGCGGGGCGAGGAGGCGGCGCGGCTCTTCGACGCAGTGCGGACCCTCTCGGCACACCCGGGCTTCTTCGAGCTGAAGCGGGAACGGACGGGCAGCCTGCGCTTCGACTGAGAACCCCTAACGCAATGAGGCTGGCAGGCGGTCGCGGGGTAGTCGGCTCGGTCATGAGGAAGGGCCAACAGCCGCCGTGGATTCTGCCGGACGGGCTTTGGCAGCGCATCGAACCGCTCCTGCCCGCCCCATCAGCGCCGGTACCGGTATTCCGGCCGTAAACGGCTGGATGACCGCAAGGCGTTGTGCGGGATCCTGTTCGTGCTGCACACCGGGATTCCCTGGGAGTTCCTGCCCCAGGAACTGGGGTTCGGGTCAGGGATGACCTGCTGGCGGCGCCTAGAGGAATGGAACCGGGCCAGGGTGTGGCAGCGGCTGCACGAACTGCTGCTGGCCGAGCTGCCGGGCGCCGACCGGCTGATCTGGTGGAGGGCGGTGATCGACAGCTCGCAGGTCCGGGCGCTCAAGGGTGGCCCAAAACCGGTCCGAGCCCGGTCGATCGACGCGCCCGCACGGGCTCGATAAGGAGGAGTCGGGGGTGTTCGGCCAGCCGTCTGCGCGTGATGCCGCTGTGGCGGATGGTGCCGTTGCCGCGGATCGCCGCCACGATCAGGGCGTCGGGATGGGCGGCCAACAGTTGGTTGAGGAAGTAGCAGAACACCATCGACACGTTGCGTATCGATACGTGGTAGTGCCAGGCGCCGGTGGCCAGGTTGGCCGCGCCGTGGATGGTACGGCGGATGTTGGAGTTCGGGGTTATCACCCGATGGCGCAGGCCGGTGGGCATCAGCAGGACCGGATCCGGGCGAGCAGGTCGAGGTGGGTCTCATCCTCGGCGAGCACGACGGATCCGTCGGGCAGGGCGGCGACCTGGTCGCGGATCGCCGCGCAGATGCGGTCGTGGTCGGGGTCGCTCTTGGCGATCAGCCACGCGAACCTGGCGCTGTACCGGGACGGCCAGCTCGTCGACGAGCGCAACGCCGCCCGGACCGACTTCAGCGTGCCGGCGAAGGCGGCGGACTACCGGCTCACCTTCGACGTCGACACCAGCCGGATCCTGCCGTTCTCGACCCACGTCAACACCGCGTGGACCTTCCGGTCGGCCGGACCGGCCGGCACGGCGCGCAGCGCCCTGCCGCTCCTGTCGGTCGACTACGCCCTGCCACTGGAAGCGGCGAACCATCCCACCGGTGGTCCGGCCACGTTCACGGTCCTGCAGGCCCAGGGGGCGCTGGCCCAGCGGGTGACGACGTTCCAGGTCTGAACCTCGACCGACGACGGCGTGACCTGGCAGCCGACCACGGTCGACCGGGACCGGGACGGCTACCACGCCGCGCTGCCGACCGTGACGGGCGGGCAGGCGGTCTCGTTGCGGGTGAAGGCCACCGCCGACGGCGGCAGCGGCATCGAGCAGACAATCATCCGGGCGTACCGCGCCGGCTGAACGTCCCGATCCGCCGTACCTCCACCGAGGCGCGGCCCGGTGCCGACCGGGTCGCGCCTCGGCGCGTTTCAGGCGGCTGGCTCAGGACGAGAGGGCCGCGTCGGCGAGGAACTCCCGCTCGGGTTGGAGCTGCTGACCTACGACCCGGCGGACGACGCTTTGGCTGTCGATTTCACGGCCGGCGCTGCGGAGATCAAGAGATTCGGGGCGGACGCTGTGCGACGGCTCGTCCATCCGGGCACGGTCCGAAGACCTGGGTGGTGACGAGCTGGTCAGAGCGGACGCCCTTCCGCGTCGCCCGACGTGGTCGTCTTACCAGCTCGCCAGACCTTCTTCCGCGCTCCGACACCCGAGGCTCGGATGCGCCGCGTCAGCCCATGTGCTGGTCGTCAGACGTCACGAACGTCCGCAGATGGTCAACCGCCGCAGAGAGCGCGTCCTGCAGGGGGCCGATGTCCCGGGCGACCTGAGCGAGGAGCATGCCGCCTTGATACGCCGCGAGGAACATGTCGGCGAGCCGCGCGGGGTCGGCGGACGCGTCGATGCGGCCGAGTTGCCGCATGCGATCGAGCCCGACGCGGAAGATCTCGCGCCACTGCGCGAACACCTCCGCGAGCCGGTCGTGCACGTCGAGATCGGTCTTGACGATCTCGCTCGCGAGCGAGCCGAGGCTGCAGCCGGCCTCGAACGGACGCCCCGAGAGGACGTAGAAGTCCGTCCAGTTTTGGAACGCCTCGACGGTGTCGAAGCTGGCAAACCGTTCGCTGCGATGGAAGCCGAGGACGCTGTCGGCCTGCCAGTCGATGACCGCCAGGACGAGGCTCTCCTTGGTGGGGAAGTAGTGGCTCAGCTGCGATCCACTCACGCCTGCAGCGCGGCGGACGAGCTCGTTGTTGGTTGCGTGGACCCCTTTGCCGTAGATCAACGCCGCGGCGTGCTCCAGTATTCGCTCGCGCGTGGCCTGGCCCTTGGGAGTGAGCTTCTGGGCTGCATCCCCCCCGTTGTTCACCTGCATGTAATCAACGTAACACAAACTGGGCTTGGCAACCCATTTTCGATGGTGTTCACTCAAGCGAGTGGACGAAATCGTCCAGTAACGTCACCCGGAGGTTCATCACCATGTCCCGCCTGACCGCTCCCGCGCGCGCCGACATGGACGCGAAGACGCAGGGCGCCCTCGACGCCATCGCGAAGCAGTTCGGCTTCGCGCCCAGCATGTTCACCACGCTCGCCGCGAACCCGACCGTGCTCGAGATCGTGATGGGCCTGCAGGGCAGCATCGCGAAGCTCCTGGACGCGAAGACGCGCCACACGATCGCCCTCGCGGTCTCTCAGTCGAACGGCTGCCACTACTGCCAGGCACTCCACGGCTTCATCTCGTCGAACCTCGGCGGTATGTCGGCGACGGAGATTGAGCTCGCCCGCAACGGCACGTCCAGCGACCCGAAGCGCGCCGCCGTCGCGAAGTTCGCGCAGCACGTGATCGAGACGCGTGGCCAGGTCAGCGACGAGGACCTCGCAGCGATCCGCGAGGTCGGGTATATCGACCCGCAGATCCAGGCGATCGTCACGATCGTGGTCGTCACCCTGCTCACGAACTACCTCAACAACGTCAGCGACACCGTCGTCGACGTCCCCGGCGCCGACCACCAGTCGGCCTGACTTTCCTCTCCACCCGCCGTTCAAACAAAAGAAAGCATGACGTTGAATCTCGACAAGCTGATCACAAAGCACCTCACCCGCTACTTCGACCCGAGCAAGAGGATCCCGGAGGAGACGTTCCAGCAGCTGCTGCGTTACCTGCGCACCTCGCCGACGACGATCAACATCCAGCCGAACCGTTTCCACGTGCTGGAGACGCAGGATGGCAAGGACAAGCTCGCGAACGCACTGGTCGGCCGCTTCGCGGACAACGCGGAGAAGGTGCGCAACGCGTCGCACGCCATCGTCTTCACGACGCGCAAGGACATCCCCGACACGCACCTGCAGGAGATCTTCGAGAAGGAGCGCGCCGACGGGCGCTTCGCCGACCCGGAGATCCAGAAGGGATGGGAGGCGGGCGCCTCCAACTTCGTGGAGATCCAGACGGAGAACTATGGCGGGGACGTGCTCCACTGGCTTGAGAAGAACACCTACCTCGTCGTCGGCGCCACGATGATGGCCGCCGCATCCCTCGGGGTGGACGCGACGCCGATGGAGGGCTTCGACCGCGCGACCGTGGACGCGGCCTTCGACCTGACCGACACCGACTACACGACCACGCTGCTTCTGGTGCTCGGCTACCCCGACGAGGCTCGGGTCTCCCGCCAGCCGGTCTCGCGGTTCGACGCGGAGAAGATCTTCACGCACATGTGACGGACGGGGCGGACATCGGACCGCGGTGCCGGCCCCGTTCACTTCGACTCGGTTACCCGGCGTCCGCACCTCCTCGACGGACGCCGGGCAATCGACCCCCCTAACGACTTCGAGGAGGTCAAGATGCAGATTGATAAGGCAGTGCAGGATCGAGCCGCGGCCCGCGCCGCCGAGCTTCCCGGCTCCGAGCACACACACCAGTTCACCGGCGACTGGGAGGTATGGAAAGTCGGCGGCAAGGTGTTCATGCTGCAGACGTCCATGCCCGGCGAGCCCGTCGTGATCCTGAAAGCGGATCCATCCGACGCGGAGGAGCTCCGCGCAGCTCACGCGAGCATCTCGCCCGGCTACCACATGAACAAGAAGCACTGGATCACGGTGCGGGCGGGTGCGGACGCCGAGCCCGCGCTTGTCGACAATCTCGTGACCGAGTCGTACCTCCTCGTCGTCGCCGGCCTGCCGAAGCAGAGCCGTCCCGTCGATCCCGCTTCGTTCCGCGTCCCGCCCTCCGCCGACTGATCACGCTGACGCCGACCGCGCACAGAGCGCTGTTGCCCCTCATCCGAGCAGCGCCCGCACCGGCGCATGGCGCCCTCACGTGGCCGCGCCGCAACGACGAGGACCTCACCGTCGGCGTCCTCATCGAGGCACACGTCCTCGACGACCGCCCGATCGAACCCCACCTGCCGATGAAATACCCTGGTCAAACGCACGCCGTGTTCCGATCTTCGGTGCCTGACCTTCGACAAGCCAGAAACCTATGCCGATCTTGGGACTTCGCCCAACATCAGTGGCCCCTTCGGGGCAGCTTCGCCTGGCGGGTAGGTGCGGTGCCGGCCAGGCGGTCCGTACGGTGTGAGGAGTTCCAGGCCCATGTAGCGGCGGCCTTCGGTCCATTCGTCGGTCTGCTCGGCCAGGACTGCTCCGACGAGGCGGATGATCGCCGGCCGGTTGGGGAAGATGCCGACGACGTCGGTGCGGCGGCGGATCTCCTTGTTCAGCCGTTCCTGCGGGTTGTTCGACCAGATCTGACGCCAGATCTCGCGGGGGAAGCCGGTGAAAGCCAGGAGGTCATCGCGGGCGGCGTCGAGGTGCGCGGCGGCGGTCGGGAACTTGGCTTCGATGGCGGTCACGACGCGGTCGAACTGGGCGCGGACGGCGTCGGCGTCGGGCTGGTCGAAGATCGTCCGAACGAGGGTGGCGATCCACGGCCGCGCCGACTTGGGCACTTTCGTCAGCAGGTTGCGCAGGTAATGGGTCTGCACCGCTGCCACGACGCGCCGGGCAAGGCAGCGCCGATCGCCTGCACCAGGCCGGCGTGAGCGTCGGAGATCACGAGGCGGACGCCGGACAGGCCGCGGGCGGTCAACGATCGCAGGAACGCCAGCCAGCCGGCGCCGTCCTCGTCGGAGGCGACGTCCAGGCCGAGGACCTCGCGTTGGCCGTCGGCGTTGACCCCAACGGCGATCAGCGCGTGGACGTTGACCGTGCGCCCGTGCTCGCGGACCTTCATCGTCAGGGCGTCCATCCACACGAACGTGTAGTGCCCCGAGTCCAAGGGCCGGTTGCGGAACGCCTCGACCTGCGCGTCCCGATGCGCGGCCATCTCCGACACCTGCGACTTCGACAGCTGCCGGATCCCCAACTGCTCGACCAGTTTCTCCACCCGCCGGGTCGACACCCCGAGCAGATACGACGTCGCCACCACCGACACCAAGGCCTGCTCCGCCCGACGCCGGTGGGTCAGCAACCAGTCCGGGAAGTAGCTGCCCGAGCGCAGCTTCGGGATCGCCAGGTCGATCGTCCCGGCGCGGGTGTCCCACTCCCGAGCTCGGTAGCCGTTGCGGGAGTTGACCAGATCGTCGCTGCGCTGCCCGTAGCCGGCCCCGCAGATCGCGTCGGCCTCGGCGGACATCACCGCCTGCGCGAACGTCTTGATCATCGCCTGTGACATGTCCGGCGACGCGCCCGCGATCTGCTCGCACACCAGGTCAACAGGGTTCACACTCTCAGATGCGGCCATCGCGCATCACTCTCCTTCGTTGGATTTAGCCGTCTCGAAGGATCGCGCGGTGGCCGTCTCTCATATACGCAACACGCCCATCACGGGCAAGTCGTACACCACCTCCGTGGACGCAACCGCCGACACGACTGCCCCGGTGCGGATCGAGTCTAGGAACGGCGGTGTTGCGTTGGGGGACCGGCGGACATGTTGAACCTGTGTCGGGTCGGCGGTCAGGTCGCTTGGGCGAGTTCGGTAACCGCAGCGGCGACCCGCAGAGCGGGCGGGGTGTCGACGGCGAGTTCGTAGTGTCCGCGTCGGAGGTTCTGCATGAAGGCGTGTCCGGCGATGATTACCTGTGCTGTCTGGTCCGTTCGTAGCCCGCGCATCGGTTTCAAACGGTGTTTGAGCTGGCTGTGATCAGCCTCGATCGGGTTGTTGGCGTACTGCTCGACGTGGTGCCACGCGGACGGGATCAGCTCGTCGAGGACGGGGTAGACCGCGGCGGCGTGGGTGACCACCTCGGTGGGTGTCACCTTCAACGTCGACAGCGCCCGGCGGAAGAACCGCCGGGCAGCGCCGGCGTCCCGGGGGGCCGAGACGAGCACGTCGGTGACCTGCCCGTACTGGTCGACCGCCCGGTACACGTAGCGCCACCCCGTTGACCTTGACGTACGTCTCATCAACGTGCCACCTGTCGCCTGGTGAGTGCCGGCAGAAGCGGGCGGCGTCGGCCGGCAGCGGGGTGAACCGCCGCACGCAGCGGTAGACCGTGGCGTGACCGACCTCCACGCCGCGCTCGACCAGCAACTCCTCAACGTCGCGATAGGACAGGTTGAACCGCAGATACCACCGCACCGCGACCACGATCACCCGGCGGGAACCGGAACCCGGCGAACGCCGACTTCGGAGGCAGCCACGGGTCAGGCCGGGTAAATGACTTCACTGCTCAAGCCTGCCTCGCTCTTGCCAACGCTCAACGCAACAGTGCCCGCGACGGCACCTGGTACGTGGAGTACAGCAAGGTTCGTCCGGCCGGCGACGGCTGGCACTACGAGACCACCGGCGGGGTGGACAAACAGGACGAGGAGTGACGTCGGCGGCGCGGGCCTGATCCGGGGTTTCCGTCCCCGGCACGGGGGAAGCCAGCGGCATGGCCGAGACCTTCGCGGATCAGGACCTGATGACCCTACGGTCGATTGCGCGCGGTGCGGGGATACTGGACACGGACCGGATGCCGCACGACGAGCTGGTCGAGATGTTGCGCCGGGCCGGACTGGCCGAGCCGGCCGGCCGGCCGGTCGACACCAACCTGGCCGAGCAGGGCGGCGCACCGACCTCGGGCACGTACCGCGCCGAGGGCGTCGGACGCCGCGAGTCGGCCGGCGGGTCGGGCGCGCAGACGGCCGCCGCCGTCGACCAGCCGACGCAGGATCCGGCCGGGTTGTCCGGCCTGCCCCGCAGCAGTCTGGACCTGGATGACGAGAGCACTGGCGGTCGGGCCGCCGAGGAGGCGGTCGGCGCCCGGCGGGGCGAGTCGGTGGTCGACGACCGCGCTCAGGACGCACGGGGCGTGCAGGGTGAAAACCAGGACCCGGCCGGGCTGTCGGGCCTGCCCCGCAGCAGTCTGGACGTGGGTGACGAGAGCACTGGCGGTCGGGCCGCCGAGGAGGCGATCGGGGCCCGGCCCGGCGAGTCCGGCACCGAGATCGACGACCACACGCGACGCTGACACCGCCGTTCACGGGAGGTTCGGCGGCGCCGTTGCGTTATCGGATCGGCGGACGTGTTGAACCGGGGTTGGGTCTGCGGCCAGATCGCTTGGGCGAGTTCGGTGCACGCAGCGGCGACCCGCGTGGTTGGCGGGGTATCGATGGCGAGTTCGTAGTGGCCGTGTCGGAGGTTCTGCATGAATGCGTATCCGGCGATGATCACCTGCGCTGTCTTGTCCGTTCGTAGTCCGCGCATGGGTCTCAACCGATGTTTCAGCTGGCTGTGATCGGCTTCGATCGGGTTGTTGGCGTACTGCTCGACGTGGTGCCGCGCCTGCGGGACCAGCTCATCCAGGACGCCGGGGTAGACCGCGGCGGCGTCGGTGACGACCTCCGCAGGTGTCACCTTCACCGTCGACAGCGCTCGTCGGAAGAACCGCCGGGCCGCGTCGGCGTCGCGGCGGGCCGAGACCAGCACGTCGATGACCTGCCCGTACTGGTCGACCGCCCGGTACACGTATCGCCATACCCCGTTCACCTTGACGTAGGTCTCGTCGACATGCCACCTGTTGCCTGGCGAGTGGCGGCAGAACCGCGCGGCGTCGGCCAGCAGCGGCGTGAACCGCTGCACCCACCGGTAGACGGTGACGTCATCGACCTCGACGCCACGTTCGACCAGCAGTTCATCGACGTCCCGATACGAGAGGTTGAAGCGCAGATACCAGCGGACCGCGACCACGATCACCTCCGGCGGGAACCGGAACCCGGCGAACGCCGACCTCGGAGGCAGCCACGAGCCAGGTCGGGTCGACGACTTCACTGCTCAAGCTTGCCTCGATCTTGGCGATGCTCAACGCAACGGAGCCCGCGCGGACGAAAGTAGCTCTTCGTGTGCGGTTGCCGATGGAGTCGGTAGGCTCGCGCGCTGGTCAACGCCGCCGCGGCCGGCGTGCCGGGCTGGTGCTGGCCATGGTGATCGTGCTGGCCGTCGCCGATGCCGCACTGGTCGCGGGGGCAGTCGCCCCGGCCTGCGCAGGTTGAGCAGTGACGGATTCAGCCTACGCATTGACAGGCGGCAGGGCCGGCGGGCGCCGACAATGGTAAGAGTGGCGCCCGCCTTCGTCCTGCACCACCACCGCAAACCACGGCCGCACTTTGACCTGCGGCTCGAGGAGGACGGTGTGCTGCGCTCCTGGGCGGTGCCCCGCGGCCTGCCGGACAGTCCCAGCGACAATCGGCTCGCGATCGCCGTGCCCGACCACCACCTCGATCACCTTACCTACGAGGACGTCGACAAGTCGATCGCCGACATCGGCACGTGGGAGGAGCACGACCGCAGCGACCGCCGAATTCTGTTCACGTTACACGGCCGCACCGGCCGCCGGCGGTACGCGCTCATCCGCACCGGCGAGGGGTGGCTGCTCCACTTGACGAAAGAGCAGCCTCCAAACGAACGCGGATAGAAGCCTCCCGAGGTCCGTCCGTCCCTGTCTCCTGAGGCGCGAACGCGGGCAGCGACGTTCGACGCCGAAGTTGTAACGGATTTCAACGGAATCAACCTCGGGACGGGTGGGAATGACCAGACAGCCGTTGGCCCGCTCGACCGAGCCGGCGTAAGGACCTCTTCGGCGGGGACCGACGAGGGCCGCCGCGCAGCTAGAGCTGCGCCAGCTTCAGAGTTGTGCCGAGCGTCATCGGCGGTGGGGCAATGCGTCGTGTCGCCCCTCGGACACCAAATTGCAGCATCCATGCTGTGTTTCGCGTACTGGTGGTCAAGCGCGCTTGACCACGTAAATCTCATCTCAGCGACGCCCTCAACCAAGCCTGTCTCGATCGGGGGCGGTTGTCGTGGCTGATCGTTCTGTGGCTCTCGTCATCCCTCCCGTGAGGCTGTCGGACCGGGAGCCGGGCCACCGTCGGTCACGTGGTGGTGCTCCTCGCCGCCCGCCATCGCCGCTGCCGGTCCTGCCGTCGCCGCCCCCGCTGGCACGTTGGTGTACGGCCTGGCTGCCATAGACAACAGCGGTCGAATCGCCGACCGCACAGTCATCCGGGCCCTCGGATGGGGGCCGGGCACACGGCTGCACATCCGCGAGGGCTCCGGGGTCATCGTGGTCCGGCTGGACCGGCAGGGTGTCTTCACCGTCACCGTCACCGGCCAGGGCCACCTCCACCTGCCGGCGGCTGTCCGGCACTGGTGCGGGCTCACCGCCGGCGACCGGGTGCTGCTGGCCGCCAACCCCGCTGACGGCCTGCTCGTGTTGCACCCTCCTGCCGCCCTGGACGCGATGGTCGTCGCGGTTCACGCCGATGTGCTGGGCGGTGGTCAGGCATGAGCGACACCACCGTGGGCCGGGCGGAGCTGGATGCCGCGCGGTTGTTGCTGGCGCGGATGGGGATCTCGCCGGCCCCGCGACGGACAGCCCGGCACTGAAGGTGGCCAAGCCGCAGCGTCTGTCAGCACCAGACGAGCGGTAGCCAACAACAGGTTGGCGGAGATCAACGCCGTCGCCGCCAGCACGGGCGACGACCCCGCGTTGGACAGTCTGCCGCAGCGGGCTTCTGTCGGCATCCGGATCTGGCTCCCCTCTGTGTCAATACACCGCCGGGAGGAGAGTTCTATCCTGGGTCTCGGCGGGTCCGGGAAGTGACTTCTCCGAAGAGCCGGCTGGGGGATGAGAGTCGGTCACGCTGGAGTCAGTAGTCGTTCCCCGGTGTCCTCCCGGGGCCGCCGCCGTGGCCACCGCGTCGCTGATCATGCACCGGTAGATGATGTCGGACAGGCGTCGTTTCAGGGCGCGCATCGCTTCCATCGATGTCTTGCCGGAGGCTTTCTTCCGGTCGAAGTAGGCGCGTCCTTCGGTGGGGTTGCGTAGCTGGACGGTGGCCATGATGTGCAGCACGCGGTTGATCTGCCGGTTCCCGGCGCGGGAGAGCCGGTGGCGTACCTGTTCGCCGGAGGACGCGTCGATGGGGGCGGTGCCGTTCCAGGAGGCGAAGTGGGCCCGGTTCGGAAAGCGGGTGATGTCACCGACCTCCACCAGCAGCCGGGCGGCGCCGGATGGTCCGATGCCGTGCAGGTCCATCAGCGTGGTGCCGGTGGAGGCGACCAGTTCGGTCAGTTCCTTGTCGGCTTCCTTGTAGCGTCGGTAGACCCGTTCGAGGTCACTGATCAGCTCCGCGGCGACCCGCCGTCGGGCCTTGCCGACGGCGTCCCTAGCCCGGACCGTGGCCAGCAGTGCCTTGGCCTGGGCGGCGGACAGGCTCTTCTTCGCCCTACCTGGGATGAGTTCCAGCAGCAGTTGGTGCAGCTGGGAGATCATCCGGGTGTGGTCCTCGCCGAGGGAGCGGCGCCGGTCGACCAGGATCCGCAGCAAGGCGAGCTGTTCGTCGTTGACGACCGGGCGCAGCCCGGCCATGCGGGTGCCGACCAGCGCGATGGAGTGGGCATCGGTGGCGTCGGTCTTGCGGCCCTGCCCGGTGGCGAACACCCGCGCCCTGGCGGACAGCTTCGGCGGGACGTCCACAGCGACAGGCGTTTGCGGAGTTGCTGGGCAAGCCCTGCGCCGAGGCCCGGGTCGCCGCGATCGTGACCGCCTCGCTGGGCGAACCCGGCGACCACGGCTGGTTCGTCGAGGCGCTCGCCGACCTGCACGGCATGGGCTGGGGCGAGCTCGACGTGCTCGACCTCAACGGCCTGCCGCGGGACGTGCTGGAGGGACGTCTGGGTAGGGCCGACGTCTGGTGGGTCACCGGCGGCAACCAGTTCCATTCTCGCTCAGAGCATCGCCCGCGCCGGCCTGTCCCAGGCATTCCCGAGGCTGCTGCGCGAGAAGGTGTACGTCGGCACCAGCGCTGGCTCGATGATCTTCAGCCGGCGCTTCGACGAGCGGGCGGCCGACCTGCTCGGTGACCTAGCCGACCTCCACCTCCTCGGCGAGGAGCGGATCAAGCCGGCCTGCCCGCTGTTCGACTGGTACGTCAAGCCGCACCTCGACTCCCCGTCCTTTCCCAACCGTGACGAGGCATGGGCGGACCGGCTGGCGGCGAGCGTGGACTTCCCGCTCTACCTGCTCGACGACGACTCCGCGATCCGGGTCCGCGGCGACAAGGTGGACGTCGTCTCGACCGGGCGCTGGCGGCTGGTCGGGCGATGACGGCGCCGAGCCTGCCGCGCGAAAGTCGGAGGACACCCGCGGTCGCCTACGGGAGGATGGCGGCATGACGATGCACGCCGGCCAGCTCCACGTCGACGCGCAGACCGTCCGCCGGCTGGTCGAGGTGCAGTTCCCTCAGTGGCGCGGACTGCCGGTCACCGAGCTGCGCACGCCCGGGACCGTGAACGCGATCTTCCGGATCGGCGACGACCTGGCCGCCCGCTTCCCGCTGGTCGGTCACGACCCGGCGCAGGCCCGCGCGTCGCTGGCGGCAGAGGCCGAGGCCGCGCGTGAACTGGCCGACGCCGCCACCGTGCCCACCCCGGAGCCGATGGCGATCGGGGAGCCGGGCGCGGGCTATCCGCTGCCGTGGAGCGTCCAGACCTGGCTGTCCGGCCACGACGCGACGGTCGAGGACCCCGCAGGGTCGAACGCGTTCGCCCATGACCTGGCCGAGCTCATCGCCGGGATGCGCGCCGACGACACCCGTGGGCGACGCTTCGGCGGCGTCGGTCGCGGCGGGCACCTCCCGGACCACGACGAGTGGCTCGAGACATGCTTCCGGCACAGCGAGGACCTGCTCGACGTACCCCTCCTGCGGCGGATCTGGGCGGAGCTTCGGACGCTGCCCGAGGTCGACGAGGACGCGATGTGCCACCGCGACCTCATCCCGCCCAACGTCCTCGTCGAAGACGGCCGTCTCGTCGGCGTCCTGGACGGCGGCGGCTTCGGCCCGGCGGACCCGGCGCTCGACCTCGTGGCGGCCTGGCACCTCCTCGACGAGACCCAGCGCGGCATCCTCCGCCGCGAGCTCGGATGCGGCGACGTCCAGTGGCGGCGCGGGATGGCTTGGGCGTTCCAGCAGGCGATGGGGCTGGTCTGGTACTACCTCGACTCCAACCCGACGATGAGCCGGTGGGGCAGGCGCACCCTGGACCGGATCGTCGATGCCTGGGCCGCCCGAGCAAGGACGATTCCCCTCCTAGAGTCTGACCGAGTTCGGTGAGTGTGTGA
>NZ_JAEMUW010000054.1 GCF_016598485.1 Micromonospora coerulea
TTGCGGCGATCCGCAGGCGTTGATCGACGCTTTCGAGGAGTTGCCCGGATTCGTATGGATCTTTGAAGGTCCTGAGCTGAGGGTCGTCGCCGCGAATCCGGCGGTGCGAGCCGCCGTCGGCAACCGCACCGGCCTGATCGGTGAACCCTTCAAGCAAGCGGTACCCGAACTGGCCGGTCAGCACATCTTCGAACTCCTCGACCAGGCCCTACGCGGTGTCCGTTCGCACGGCTACGAGCAGCGCGTTCTGACCGACCGCCACGGTGACGGCCGCTTGACCGAGGCGTTCTACACCTTCGACATTGCGCCTTGGCACAACCCGGACGGCTCGGTGCGCGGGGTGATCGTGCAGGCTGTCGACGCCACGCCCGTGGTGGTCGCCCGGCAGGCTGCCGAAGCCGCCGTCGCAACCGCCGAACGCCGCTACCGCCAAGCCGCCGGTCTGATCCTGGAGTTGCAACGCAGCCTCCTGCCCGACGTGCTGCCCGTCCTGCCCCGCGTTCAGATCGCCGCCCACTACCTCGTCGCGGGCAGCGACCTTGTCGCCGGCGGGGACTGGTTCGATGCCGTTCCCCTGCCCGACGGGCGGCTCGCGCTGACCGTCGGTGACGTCGTCGGGCATGGTGCTACGGCCGCGGCGGCGATGGGCCAACTCCGCGCCGTCGCCCGGCAGGCGTTGCAGTCCGGCGGCAGCCTGCCGCACGTGCTGACCGTCCTGGATGCCTTCGCGGCCCGCGCCTCAGCAACCCGGGCGGCCACCACCTGCCTCGCCGTGCTCGACCCGACCACGGGCGCACTTGAGGTGGCCAGCCACGCGCACCCGCCGCCGCTGCTGATCGGCGCCACCGGCGACGGCCATTACCTGCCCGTGACGCCTGCAGGGCCACTCGGCACGGGAGTCGGCCCCGCCCCCGTCCACACCTTTCGGCTAGGGAACGGCGACGTCCTGCTGCTCTACACCGACGGCCTGATCGAGCGGCCACGGCAGAGCCTGCACGACGGCGCCCGCGCCCTGGCCACCGCCGCAGCGGCAGCTCGCTGGCAAATGCTCGACGAGGACACGACGGTCCCCGACCGGCTGCCCGATCGAATCTGCACCCTGGTCACGGAACGTCTCGCCCTGGCCGAGGGCGGCTTCCGCGACGACACCACGCTCCTGGCCGCCCACCTCCTGCCGGAGCCCGCCGCACCCCTGCGGCTCACTCTTCCCGCCGACACCACAGCGCTGCACCCGATGCGTCAGCACATGCGCGACTGGCTCGACCGAATCGGTGCCAGCGCCGAAGACACCAGCGATCTCATCCACGCCGCCGGCGAGGCCGCCACCAACGCCATCGACCACGCCTACCCGAGCGGCACGTCAGCGGCATTCACGATGCACGCCGGCTTGGACGACCAGGGCGCCGTGCGCCTCACCTGCACTGATCAGGGACAGTGGCGGCCACCGGTCCACGACCCGGGCGGTCGCGGTCGGGGACTGACGATGATTCGAGGACTCGTCGATCGTGTGGAGGTCAGGCACACCGAAGCCGGCACCACCATCAGCATGCACCATTACATCGGCCAGGCCACCAACGTCACCACCGCGGCCGCCGCCCAGGCCGCCGGTCCCCACAAACAGGCCATCGTGGCCGACGAGTTCGCGCTCGCCGTCATCGAGACCCCGACGTGCCGAACACTGCGCGTGCAGGGCCCGGTAGACCTGGCCACCGGCCCTCGGCTACGCACCGCGATCATGCAGGCCAGCCGGGGCGGCAGCCTCCCGCTCACCATCGACCTAACCGCTGTCACTCACCTGAGTAGCACCGGCGTCCAGGTCCTGCATGAAGTCACCCGGACCATCACCGACCTGCACGTCACCGCTACCCCACAAAGCCCCGCACGCGGTGTACTGCAATTGACAGGACTGCACCACCTTCTACCGGACTCCCATGGGAGTGGGAGCGAGATTCAACCCGATTGGTAGAGGGGCGGCTTGGAGGGGACGGTGCCGGCCAACCTGCTCGAGTGCGAGCGTTGACGCAAGATTCGAGGGAACAGAGGGCCGGGCGCGATGCGCCACCAGCCTGTGGCTTACGCCGGCCATCGGCTTGAAGGCGACGGCAGCTACCAGCCCGGACGGCGTCAATCGATGTCCGCAGCCCTGTGCTTGCCGAAGGGCGTGGAGCAGGTGCCGCTGGTTCCAGATCAGGGTGCGGCCGAGCCGTTCGCGGCGGCAGGTTTGCGCCCATCGCTCCATGAACGCGTTCATTCTCGGCATCCGCACGCCGCTGAGCACTACCTCGATCCCCGCGTCGTCGAGCACGGCGTCGAACAGGGAGGGGAACTTTCCGTCGCGGTCCCGGATCAAGAACCGTGCCCGGCGGCCGACGTCCTCCAGATCCATCACCAGGTTCTTCGCGCTTGGGCTACCCAGGAGGCGGTCCAGTGGGCGGTGGCGCCAAGGATGCGGATCCGGCGGCTGGTGTGCTCGATGACCACCAGCACGTACATCCGAGTCCCGGTCAGGGTGACGGTCTCGAAGAAGTCGCAGGCGAGCAGGGTGTCGGCTTGGGCGCGGAGGAAGGCGGTCCAGGTGGTAGGAGGTGCGCTCGGGTGCGGGGTCGATCCCGGCCTCGTTGAGGATCTGCCACACGGTGGAGGCGGCGGCCTTGATACCGGGGACGAGCAGTTCGCCGTGGATGCGCCGGTAGCCCCAGCTGGGGTTCTCCCGGGCCAGGCGTAGCACCAGGGCGCAGATGGAGCGGACGGGTGCGTGGTCGGCCCGACCGGTCGCTGGGGGAGAACCGCGGCCGGGTCTCGCCCAGCTGTCGCTCCAGGATGGTGAAGTGGTGGCGCAGCGCCAGGATCTCCACGTCCTTGTGCCGGTCGCTTATCGGAAGCAGCCGCAGTATCGCGAACGCGTTCGTCACACCGAGATAGGCCAATCGAAGTAGCACAGCCGAGCATCATGCCGCGGGTGGGAGAGACAGTCCCGGCCCCTGCGGCCGCCGTCAAGATCCGCTTACAGCTGCCCCGGCTGGGCGGATGAGGGCGCGCTCAGTAGCCGCGACGCACGCCGCCGAACAGACGTGCGGAGGTGTGCGAGACGCCGGCGGCTGGCGGGTGTGGGCAGTTGATCTGGCGACCTGGTGCGGTGTGCACGTCCGGGCAGACGCCTGCCGCTGAGGGACCACCGGGCAGCGGCCGGGCATAGCTAATGAGTCTGCCGGCGGTTTGCCTCCTGCCGGACTGCCTCCGTGAGATCCCGCCAGGTGCCGGCCGAGGTCTTCATCATCCGGTCGACCATCGACCGGGCGGATGCTTCGTCCCGGAAGTCGTAGGACACCTCCTGACCTCCGTCACCACCGAGGCGGCCACGGACCCGCCAGAGCTGACCGTCGGTGACCAGCCAGATATCCCGCCGGGCCATGCGACCCCACGCCCCGTTCCAGTAGCGACCATGTACCTCCACCCCCAGCACACTAGTCGTACACACGTTCGACCGGCCGGCTGCCGGCGTGTCGACGGTGGCGGTGCACTCACATGCCGATGAGCGGATGCGGCTGAGAGAGCGCTTGTCGCTTCGGCGGGAGATGTGGCGGGTCCCTGGCGGTTTCTGCTTCGTCGCATCAGCGACCGAACGGCCAGAGGCATCCGCGAAGGCCCCGGAATCCAGGGATTGTCATCGTGTGCCGGCGATGATCCACTATGGCCGTGGAGCTGACCCCAGAGGAGAGTGACCTACTGGTCGCCGGGCTCGGCGTGGTAGGCGACAGGGTGAACCGGGGCGCTGGGCGGGGCGCTCGCCGGGCGGCCAGGTGGATGCGGGCCGACATCTTCGAGACCAACGTGGAACTGCGGCCGCCGATGCCGACGGCCACCGACCTGGTCGCCCGGACCTTGGACGCCCTGGGTACCCGGACCACCGAGTTGCAGGCCATGATCGGCAGCGGTGCCATGAACCTGAACCCTGCCGTCGTCACGGTGACGCTGTCGGAAGATGGCGGGAGGGTTATCGCTACCGTCCGTGGCGTGGCCAAGGAGGGCCTGATCCGACAGCGGGCGGGCGAGAAGGCGGCACGCCGGGTCGCGGAGCAGCTGACGGGCTCGTTTGTGGTTCGAGGTCGGGACGGGCATCCTCGTGCCGTGGAGTGGACGGACGACCTGAGTGTGCGCCTTGCTCGCGGAACCTCGGTGCGCGCTCTTGTCGCGTATCTGCGGGCGGCCGACGAGGAGGGGACGCGCCGTCGCGATGTCCTTGCCGTCCTGACCGAGCGGTTCGCGCTGCCGTTCGATGATGCACGGCTGGCCATGGACCGTGTCGAGGGTGGAATCATTCGTGCCGCGTCCGGCAACCCTGCCAACGAGCCGGACCCGGTCAAAGACCCGTTGGCGTGGACCTCCTACCGGCTCGAACTCGGACTGCCCGTCGGCGATGATGCTCCTGGGTTATTGCCGGAGCAGCAGGCGTCGGCGCAGGCTCTGCTGGAGCGCGCGAGGCGTGGCCAGCCCACGCACGGCACCGAAGACGTCGCCGTAGCGCTCGAGGTCGCACGCTTGGCAGTCGCGTCTCAGGAGCCGGATCGGACGCGCTTTCACCTCCTCCTGGAAGCAGCGACGTCACTATCGGTCGCCGCCGAAGCGTGCATCGCCCGGTTGGGGCAGCAGCCTTGCGCCCCGGAGGGTTCCCAGGAGTGGGTCGACGGTGTCGCCCTCGCCGCAGCTGCTCGCCAGGTCACCGCGACGTTCGCTGCCCAGCCCGGCCCGGAACTCGAGGAGGGTGGCCTCGCACTGGTGGGACGCATCGTCACCCGCCTGCTGGGCCAATGCCACGCCTTCGTCGGACGAGCGATGATCGACTCAGCCCGCTGCATCCAGCGAAACGGCGATCCCGACCGGGCCGCCACCCGCGCCGAGGCCGTACTGGCCGACTTCGCGGTTCTGCTCGACCGGTTCGAGGTCGACGCTCCTTTCGACGAGCACATCATCGCCCTTGAGTACCTGCTGGCCGCCGTCGAGCTCATCACCGAGGTGAGAGGCAACTCCACCGAACTCGACGCTCTACGCAACCGGACCAAGCACGTACTCGACCGCTCGTTGACGGACTGAACCCAACCGGTACCAGCAACAACGGATTCCCGATCACGAGGCCGGGACGCTGGCCGACCGCACCCATCGCACGGCGGCGTGGTCAGCGAGACGGAAGGTCATCACCGTCATCACCTGTCCACCGCCACGCCCGGACATGCCGCCGTCCGTGCGCGCAGGTAGACGACGAGCCGTCACGCTCGGTGTTCGGCGTCCCGTGGTGCCCGGCATCCTGAACTGCCGATGACAACGCGGCACTGAACTCGCGGGAATCCGGCTTTATGAATTCTCGAAATCTTGCGGGCAAGCAACGGCACGATGCTCAATGTAGGTCTTGCGACGACTCGACCGGAGTGTTCTTGTGGACGTCCCGATCACCTACGGGAGCAACATCTAAACCTCGCAGACCACGCTCGCGCCTGTCGAGAAACCGTGTCCAAGATTGAGGTCAAGCCCGAGTCATGTCCTCGAGAGCAACCAGAGATTCTGCTGGGCGGGCCGTTGCTGGAAACGGATACATCGACATCTTGAGCCAACCGATCGGTCGCTTGTGGAGGTCGGACCGCAGCTGCCACAGTCCGTCTATGACATCCGGCATCCAAGTCACTTGCCGGGCGGACGCGGGTGACCCGCGGGGACTCGCCTTCGCCGTACCCGGAAATGCCCTCGCTGCGCTCGGCGGAGTCGCGGACGTGCATCTAATGACCGTGCGACCAGGCGCGGTTCGCGGCAATCATTTTCACGCGCGAAAGCGCGAGGTACTCGTGGTGCTGCACGAGGACGAGTGGGAGTTGCACTGGAGTGACCCGGGCGGTACGCCGCAGAACCGGGTCTTCCGGGGTGCCGGCGGGGTCAGCCTGACGGTGCACCTGGGGGTGGCGCACGCGATCCGCAATACCGGTACGGCGGATCTCATCGTCGCGGGCTTGTCGCCAGTGCCGTTTGACACGGCCGACCCGGACGCCGAGGCGGCGACACTGACATGAGCGAGGTCGGCTTCCGCACGTTTTGCCATATCAGCGACTACAAAGCGGCGGGCTATGCGAATCTGCACCGCCTGATCGCCGGCAGCAAACCGGTCGTGTTGTGGGCGCCGTCGAGTGCGATGTTCCGCCAGTACGGCAGCATCTCGGTGGACGACTTCCTCCACCTCCTGAAGCACCGGCAGGTGCGCATCGTCGGCCGGGAACGGTGGCTACTGGACCGTAGCTACCGTGACATGCGGGCGAGGAAGTGGGACGCCGCAGCCTGGGACGACGAGATCGACGGCGCAATCTATCGGACGTACATCCGCGACCTGCACGTTCCGGCTGAGGAGAAACGGGTGATCATCGCGGAGGACGAGCCCGGGCAGGCGTGGGCGGAGCGGACGCTATCCGCCGACCCGGGACAGATCGAGTTCTGGCAGGAGGTGCTCGACCGGCCGGACGTGGAGGACTACGTACCGGGCGGGACGCTGGAGGCGATCACCCGGGAGCAGATGGATCCGGAGACCGCAACGCTTCGGATCCTGCGCGACGCCCGGAACCACGGCCAGGCGGTCAATGACGCCGACGCTGAGGTGCCGTTCCTGCTCAGCCGTACCGACACTCGCTTCCTAGACATTCTGACCGCTGGCCGGTTCGGGCGTGCCGGCGTGGCGGCGGACCTTCCGGTGCGATCCGCGTCCACGGACGCGCTGGCCGAGCAACTGCTCGGGGTGCTGGCGCGGCTCGACGAATGCCGTGGTCATCCAAGCCTGCCGAAGTTCATCGCCGGCGACGGTCACAAGGAACTCATCGAGTGGCTCGTCACGTACAAGATGATGATTCAGCACGGGTCAACGATCGACGACAACGCGTTGATGCGCGACCTCGCGCAGAAACTTCGGCAGGCCAAGCGCAGCGGATTCGGCAAGGAGTTCGACGGCCGGTACGCCAGGCTGATGACCCTGGTCGGCACGGCCGGGGCGACCGGCGCGACCGTGCAATTGGTGCAGGAACAAAGCCCACTGAACATTCTCGGCGTGGCGTGCGAGGCAATTGCTCTCGGTGGCGCCGCGGCAGGGGCCTACGGCTGGGTGGCTGGTTCCTATGACGGCCCGCAATGGCCGTACTTGTTCAGCAACGGCACCAAGCCGAGCCGGCGGAGCCGCAAAGCAATGACCGATCTCTTCGCGGCTCGATGATGAAGTCATGGGCCGAGCACTGGGTGCCGACGCCAGCATGACTGTTGGTCAACAGCGCTCGACCGGTTTACTTACATGCGCTGTTCGAGCGGGCGCACGGCGGCGCTTGACCAAGGGGACAAGATCGGGTCATGGCGGGACCGAGTAGGTGTGCTTCCGCTGTCAGGGGGCTAGATCCAGATCGAGATTGTGAGAAGGATTAGTGGGCAAGTGCGTCAACGTCGACACCGTGTGAACTTGCCGTAGTCCGACAGCCTTGGCCGGGCGGCGGAAAACGTCCTCATCTAATGGGTTCTGTCAGCCTGCTGCGGCAGGATGGCTCTGGTAGCGGCTGGCGGGTCAGCACTCTTCTCTTCAGGCCTTCAAGGTCTTGCGGCAGACCGTGCGCCCGCTGGTCGTGAGGAGGCTGGACAGCTGATGGGATGACGTGCCCCGGATGTTCGCGGTGAGCACTTGGCCATTAGATCGCTGAGGTCTCTTCCACGCTGCCATGGACGACACTGTCCATCGAGGAAGGTGGCGTGATGCTGTATCTGGGAGACGACTGGGCCGAGGACCACCACGACGTTGAGCTCGTCGACGACCACGGTGCGAGGTTGGCCCGTAAACGGCTACCCGAAGGTCTCGAGGGCGTCACCCGGTTGCACGCGCTGATCGCCGAGCGGATGCCGCCCGAGTGGGCCGACCTGGACCCGGGCGAGGCCGCAGCGCAGGTGCGGATCGGGATCGAGACCGACCGCGGCCCGTGGGTGCAAGCATTGATCGCGGCCGGCTATCAGGTGTATGCGATCAACCCGATGTCCGTGGCCCGCTATCGCGAACGGCATTCCACCTCGGGGGCGAAGTCCGACGCCGGCGACGCGCACGTGCTCGCCGAGATCGTGCGACTGGACCATGCCCATCACCGACCTGTCGCCGGGGACAGCGACCAAGCCGAGGCAATGAAACTCGTCGCCCGCACCCATCAGACCCTGATCTGGGACCGCACGCGGCAGCTGCTGCGGCTACGCAGCGTCCTACGGGAGTTCTTCCCCGCCGCCCTGGACGTCTTCGACGACCTGACCGCGTCGGACGCGTTGGAGCTGCTGGCGCGTGCGCCGGATCCTGCTCGCGCCGCCCGGCTATCGCGGTCGCAGATCGCCGCGGCGTTGCGGCGGGCGAACCGCCGCCACGTTGACGCCAAAGCCGCCGACGTGCAGCAGCGACTACGCGGGGCGCAGCTGCGCCAGCCGGACGCCGTCCAGGCCGCCTACGCGGCCATCGTGACCGCTCAGGTTCGGCTGATCGCGGCGCTCAACGTCGAGGTCGAGCAGCTCGGGCAGGTAGTGGCCGACCATTTTGGCCGGCACCGGGACGCTGAGCACTACCTGAGCCAACCCGGCCTCGGCGTGGTCCTCGGCGCCCGGATCCTCGGCGAGTTCGGCGACGACCCCCACCGCTTCACCGACGCGAAAGCCCGCAAGAACTACGCCGGCACCTCCCCGATCACCCGCGCATCCGGCACCCGCACCATCGTGCTGGCCCGTTACGCCCGCAACCGACGACTCGCCGACGCCGTGCACCAATGGGCCTTCTGCTCGCTGAAAGGCTCACCCGGCGCCCGCGCCTACTACGACGCCCTCCGCGCCCGCGGCACCGGCCACCAAGCCGCCCTACGCCAACTCGGCAACCGCCTCGTCGGCATCCTGCACGGCTGCCTCAAAACCGATACGACCTACGACGAGGCAACCGCCTGGGCACATCTCCAGCCCACTTCTTGACAACCTCAGAACATGGGATGTCTGCCGCTGACCGCGCGATTCTCCCGAAAGTCGGGCCTTGGGCTGCTTGCGTGCGCGGCCTGCTCCGTTCAAGAGCGTCAGTACCGGTGGACCTGGTCGGACACCCGGAACGTGGCACTGCACTGTGTGCAGGTGGCACGACCGAACAGGTACGTGAGCGCCGTTCGAGCAGCCCTAACCACATGTTCAGATCTCGAAGTAGGGTGCGTGGTGTAGTGGTTTCCGTCGTTCCTGGCTCGTTGAGTGTGGTGATCACTCATACGAGAGGGAACATCGTGACTTCTGCGAACGTTCACGTCCGACCGGTGACGGATGGGTGAGCCGGACGGCGAGCGGCTCGTGCGCAAGGAAGCGCGATGGCAGCGGGCAAGTTTTCTGGAGCTGTTCTTCGATCTCGTCTTCGTGTTCGCGCTCAATCAGGTGAGCTTGCGGCTGATCAAAGACTTCCGCAGCGGGAACCAGATGCTGGTCAGCGAGGCTGTCACGACCTTCCTGATGTTCCTGGCGCTCTGGTTGCTGTGGGCGGCGGCGGCCGCCTTGACCAGCCGACTGCACCCGGAATCGCCGCCGGTCCAGATCATTGTGTTCATCGAAATGGCCTGCGCCGTACTGATGGCCGTCGCAGCGGTGCAGGGGCCTGAGGGGCGGCTTCTTGTCTTTGTCGGCGCCTACGTGGCGGCCCGGGTAGCCCGCCCGCTGGTCCTGCTGGTCTTCCGTCTGTGGGTCAATGCGCCGGTGGTGCTCGCGATCGTCGTGGGCGCGGTGCTGTGGATCGCCGGCGCGCTGGTGGACGACGTTCCTGTGCGCGGCCTGCTCTGGACCCTCGCAGTGGCCGTCGACTACGGAGGGTATGTGTTCGGCTTTCAAGGATGGGCCGGCGGGCGGATCGCGGGTGAACACCTGGCCGAGCGGTTGCAGCAGTTCTTCTTGATCACGTTGGGTGAGGCGATCTTCGTATCCGGCAGGGCCCTCAGCAACAGCAGCTTCGGCATCCCGCACGCGGCCGCGTTCGGGCTAGCGTTCGTCAGCATCGTGCTGTTCTGGCGGGTCTATTTCTACCGGGCCGGATCGATCCTGCCCCTGGCCATCACCCGCGCCCGGAACCCGGTCCGCGAGGCCCTGGCGGTCGCCGGGAGTCACCTGTTCATGATCATGGGTGTCTTCCTCGCTGGTGTCGGCTTCGAGCTGTTCATCGTCGAGCCGCTCGCCCGGCCGGAACCGCAGTGGCTTGTCGTCATCCTCGGCGGGCCTGCGCTGTTCCTCGTGGGGCGGGCACCCTTCGAACTCCAGGTCTTCGGTCGGATCTCCCGGTCGCGACTGGCCGGCCTGCTCGCCCTTGGCCTCCTGATCCCGGCCATTTGGCACCTGCCACCGCTGGCCGCGGGGGTCGCCGTCGCTGTCGTACTGGCCGGGATCGCCGTCTCCGACGCGTGGCGCGCCCGCGGCCGCGAACCCGAGCAACCCATGCCGCAGATCTGACACACCAGCGAATCGCCGAAGGTACGAACTCGACGCCCAGGAGCTCGTCGACGTGGCCACCCTTCTCGGCCACCCTGTCTTGCAGATCCTGGCCCACTACTGATCACAGGCCGCATACTCGTGATCAAAGAGGTTTCAGCTCGGCTCGAGGCTTGATTGAGCCCACTCTCATGGCCGCGATCCGGGCGCCAATAGCAGGCGACAGGTAACCCTGATTAGCCGGATAAACCGACCGTGATCGCTGCGGTGCGATGAGGTGTCGCGCCGCCGATGCAGGTCCATGCACCCGCGCGACGGGTCGAACCCATCCAAGTGTCTCTGCCTGAACCTGGGCACGTTCGGGTCGGACCGCGTTGCGCACGTTGAGTTGTACGCCGGCGGGGGTGGCCGGGCCCGCGACGAGTTCGGAGCGCACCCGCGGTGGGTGCGTGGCCTGCCGGCGTCGTTCCCTGACCTGCCCGGCGGTACGGGCGACGCGGTACATCGTCGACAGCGAGCACCAGTACCGGCCATCGTCGAGTTCCCGGGCCCAGACCTGCGGGATCGCCAGATCCGCATACGCGGGGCTGTTCAACACCTCGAGGACCCGGACCCGTTCGGTGTCGGTCAGCGCCGACGGTGGCGGGGTTCGAGGTAGCCAGGGCCCGTGCATCGGCCCAAGACCATTCTTCCGCCGGTAGTGGGTCGCCCGTGACGTTCCGGTCAACGCACACAGCGCTGCACCGACAGCTCGCCGGACCGCAGATCGGTGAAGGCGGTGGTCAGGATCTGCTCGGCGGCGGATCGTTGTCCGCGCTCTCGGAGAGTTCTTCCAAGAGCGCGTGTGTGCTTTTCCCATAATGTCCAACGCCATCCGGGTCTTCTTCAGATCCGCCTGCAGTTTCTCATTCTGCCGGCGTAGCTTCTCCAACTCGACCTGCTCAGCGGTCTTCCGCGGCCGGGAAGCCGGAGACGTTTTTTCGCCGCCGCCGGTCCGGGCGCCCGCGTCACGGGCGCGGGCCCACTCGATCAGATGCGACGAATACAGGCCCTCGCGGCGAAGGACCGCGGCCTTCTCGCCATGCGGAGCGTTCTCGTACTCGGTCAGGACCGCGAGTTTGAACTCCGGGCTGAACACCCGCCGAGACGGCCGCGGCGCCGGATCAGACCCGCTCGGCACACCCTGCACGGGCTGGTCCTCAGAAGATGTCGACACGTACACCAGGATCTCCGATCCCGCCCTCGGTCAGCACCCCGCACTCACACGCGGTGTCTCACCCCATCCTGGCCAAGAGGGGCCCGCCTGGGCGCTGTCAGAAGGTGCGGCTCCCACCGGTTGCTGGGTCGCCGTGATGCTCAGTCGAGCTGTGCAGCTTGCGCCAGCAACTGGGCGAAGCGCCTGGGATGGGAGTAGGGAAAGGCGTGCGCTCCCGGGACGGTGACCGCCTGCCCTCGCGGCGCTGTCGCGGCCAGCCGGTCGACCCAGTCGGCGGCGGCGAAGTGGTCGTGCTCGCCCCTAGCCAGCAGGATCGGACAACTAACGCTGCCGACCAGGTTTTCCGGACGATCCGCAAGGCCGCTCCGCACGTAACGGATAAGGCGCCGAAGTCCACCTCGCCGGTAGTCGGGCAGGGCGGCCCACAGCCCGGAGCCCGGCTCGTGGCGGGAGGTGCGTGCCCACGCGCGCACCAGCCCGGCCAGTCGCCGAGCTTGCGGTGCGAAGGTGGGACCCGCAAGAACCAGGCCGCGGATCTGCCCGGGTAGCTCAGCAGCGACGCGCAACACTGCTTGTCCACCGGTCGAATGGCCGGCCAGCACCACCGGTCCCGGGCGGTGATCAACAAGCCATGCCGCCACCGTAGCGGCCACTGCCTGCACAGTTGGCTCGCAGGTTTTCGGCCCGCCGTAGCCGAAACCCGGCACGTCCAGCAGCACACACTGCGTCCAGGCGCCCGTCGCTTCGACAGCTTCAGACAGGTAACGCACAGCCCCCAGGCCAGGAACGATGACCACGGCGGGAACGCCCGCCCGCCCTACTCCTGCCACCACGGCCCTCAGAGGTCGGTCCTTGACCGAATACCACCGCTCTTGCCGCCACGATCTCACTCGCGCAGCCTGTTCCGACTGTCGCAGATCATCCCTGCGCCTCCAACCCGCAGCGGTTGTCGTCGTAGCCACCCCACCGTAGAGGGTCGACTTCCTGCCGGAGTTGGGATGATTCTCCGTCATGTTGGAGTGTCGTGCGGTGAGATCGGGAATCGTCCTCTCGAACGCTCTTGTCCCGCCCTTCAGTTAGAAGCACGACCAAAGCAGGCGATTATCGCCGCCGGCGCCCACCGCGCGTTGCAGGCGGAGGTCCACGAGCTGACCGAGGACCGGCGCCGGATCGCCCGGCTCGCCGTCGGCGAGCGCCTCGTCCTGCCGGACGAGGTGGTGGCGATCCAGGACCGGATGCGAGCGCTCGGCTGTCCGGCAAGCACCGTGTCCGCGCCTGCGCTGCTCTGCGGCCTGGCCCGGTGACCGATCCCGCCACCGCCACCAAAGTTGCCCTGACGCAGCCTCGCCCGCCGCTGGCCCGCCCTTCAAGCTGAGATCGATGACCTCGACAGCCACCTGACCGCCCTCGTTACCGCTGTGGCCCCCGACCTCGTCGCTCTGCCCGGCGTCGGCGTTGACACCGCTGGGCAACTCCTCGTCACCGCCGGCGACAACCCCCACCGATTGCGGTCCGAGGCTGCCTTCGCCAGGCTCTGCGGCGTTGCCCCCATCCCGGCCAGCTCCGGCCGAACCGACCGCCACCGCCTGCACCGCGGCGGCGACCGCGACGCCAACAGCGCCCTCTGGCGCATCACCCTGGTCCGCATGCGCTGCCATCAGCCCACCAAGGACTACGTCGCCCGCCGGATCAGCGAGGGCAAGACCAAAACCGAGATCATGCGTTGTCTGAAGCGCTACATCGCCCGAGACGCCTACCGGATGCTCACAGGCTGACCACCGCTATTGCGAGTGCCAGCAGTGGCGCCAGGACGAGGTGCACCGCTGAGGTCGGGGCGGCTCGTAACACGTGGGCCTGAGCCACCCCCGCTTTCATGGAGCTTCTTGATCATGGTCTGATGGCCGTGGGGAGGAAGTCATCCGTGGCAGCACCGAAGAAGTACCCCGACGAGCTACGCCAGCGTGCTGTGCGCTTGTACCGCGAGTCGGACCCGAAACCGGTCATCCGGCGTCTCGCCGAGCAGCTCGGCGTGCATCACGAGGCATTGCGGAACTGGATCCGGCAGGCCGAAGCGGACGCGGGTGAGCGTCATGATCGGCCGAGCAGCGACATGCTGGCCGAGAATCGCCGGCTGCTGAGGGAGAACGCGGAGCTGCGTCGGGCGAACGAGATCCTGAAGGCGGCGAGCGCGTATTTCGCGGCGGAGCTCGACCCGACCCGGCGACGGTCATGACGTTCATTTATGAACACCGTGACCAGTTCGCGGTCGCGCTCCTGCTACGGGTCCTGGGCGTCGGCGCCTCGACGTACTACGCGTGGGTTAAGCAGGCTGAACAGCCCTGCGAGCGCGACGTGGTCGACCTCGGCCTGCTGTCGAACATTCACGAGATCTGGACCGCCTCCGGCCACACCTACGGCGCGGACCGGGTGCACCGGCAACTCCGCCGCGACGGCATCCGCGTCGGCCGCAAGCGGGTCGAGCGGCTGATGGCCGCCCAGGGCTGGCAGGGCGCGTTCCTGCGGCGAGGCTGGCGCGGCGGCTCGACCCGGCAGGACCCGCGGGCGACGCCGGCACCGGATCTGGTCAACCGGCAGTTCACCGCCGCCGGCCCGAACCGGCTGTGGGTCGCCGACGCCACCCGCATCCCCTGCGGCGAGGGCGTGTTCTGGCTGGCCGCTGTCCGGGACGTGTTCTCCCGCCGGATCGTCGGGTGGAAGACCTCCGACCGCTGCGACACCGACCTGATCCTCGCCGCCCTCGAATACGGCATCTGGTCACGCGACGTCCGCGACGGCCAGTTGATCCACCACAGCGACCGCGGGTCGAAC
>NZ_JAEMUW010000055.1 GCF_016598485.1 Micromonospora coerulea
GTCGCCCGACGATGGACGTACCCGCATGCCCGGCCGGGCCGGCCACCGGTCGACGCACAGGTCCGCGACCTGGTGTTGCGACTCGCGACGGAGAATCCTTCGTGGGGGCACCGCCGGATTCAGGGTGAGCTGGTCGGCTTGGGCTACCGGGTGGCGGCCAGCACGGTGTGGAAGATCCTCAATCAGGCCGGGGTCGACCCGGCACCCCGGCGGTCCGGACCCACCTGGAAGCAGTTCCTCTCTACCCAAGCCCACACGATCCTGGCCTGTGACTTCTTCACCGTCGATACCGTGTTCCTCAAGCGGATCTACGTGCTGTTCTTCGTCGAGATCGCCAGCCGCCAAGTCCACGTGGTTGGGGTGACCGCCCACCCAACCGGCGCCTGGGTGGCCCAGCAGGCACGGAATCTGCTGATGGACCTCGGCCAGCGCGCAGCGCGGCTGCGGTTCCTGCTCCACGACCGCGATACGAAATTTACGGCCGTCTTCGACGCGGTGTTCACCGCCGCGGGCATCCAGGTGATCAAGACCCCGCCACAGGCGCCCCGGGCCAATGCGTTCGTCGAGCGGTGGGTGGGCACAATACGCCGCGAATGCACCGACCGGATGCTCATCGTCGGCGAGCGCCATCTGGCGGCGGTCCTCGACGAGTACGTGGCTCACTACAACGGCCACCGCCCACATCGTTCGCTGGACCAGCAGCCACCGAACCCGCCGCCACAGGTCGCAGACCTGAACGCCGCCGGGTCCAGCGACGCCCAATCCTCGGTGGCTTGATCAGCGAGTATTCGCAGGCGGCGTAACCTAAACTCAATTTTCGAGCCCGACAGCCGGCTACCGGATGGTCGTCCTGCCCCGGTTCGCCGTCGGCATGATCCTGGCCCGCAAGCTCACCGCCGCCGACAACCCCTATGACGCGATCTTCGCCTCCCGACGCGGCACCTGGCTTTCACCCAACAACGTCCGCCGTCAGTGGCGCCAGGCCCGCGCCGACACCGACCTCGCGTGGGTCACCCCCCACACCTTCCGCAAGACCGTGGCCACCCTCATCAAGGAGGAGACGGATACCAAGAGCGCCGCAGCACAGCTTGGGCACTCCAGCGAAGAGGTGACCGACACCTACTACATCGCCAAGCCCACCCAAGCCCCGGACGTCTCCGACATCCTTGAACGACTCGGTGCCCACCGCAACGGGCGCCCCGCACCCGACGCGCACAAAACGATGCACATAGATGACAAACCTGGTTGCCAACCCCGGTAAATGGGGGTTTTCGGGGGGCGGTTCAAAACTTCATAGAACAAAGTCAAAGCCCTGACCAGCGTTTTCGCTGGTCAGGGCTTTTTGTCTGTCGGGACGGCCGGATTCGAACCGACGACCCCTTGACCCCCAGTAGTCCGGTGGCCCAGCGGCATGCTCACGCACGTTTGCCCAGGTCCCCTGAAGCATAAACCGGCCCAGTAAAGGAGTCGTGCTGCTCTCCGCCCGCCACCAGCCTCGCCGACACGTGGCGCCACATCCGCTGGCGCTTGGAAGTCCGGCTCGGCGATCGTGACGGGTTCAGGATCGGAACACTTCCTGATCGGCGAGCACGGTATTGCGCCGTCACGGCGGCCGCGGCCAGCGGGATCAACCCGTACACCACCGCCTGCATGGTGACGTGGCCGGTGGGCCCGACGACGAGCCGGCCGTTGACCGCCACCATCGCCAGGTAGAGCAGCACCCACACCGTGGTGGCCGGGAGCAGGACCAGGGCCACCCTCAGCCACTGTCGTATCCATCGCGGGGACGGCGCCATCACCGTCGACGCCATCCGGTCCGGCAGCGCGAAGCAGACCGCCGCGGCCAGCGCGGCCGCGGCCAGTCGGAGGCCGGGCAGCGCGAGGCCCGCCACCGGCTCGGCGAGCAGCGCAGGTAGCTGGCTCAGCAACGCGAGCGCGGCCGCGGCCGCCAAGGGCACCAGGGCACCCCCGGGCGAGCGGCCCGAGCAGCATCCCCATGCGGATGGCGCTCACCGGCAAACTCGGCTGGTCCGACAGCTCGCTGCCGGTCGGGATCGCTGGCGGCTTCACGGTCACGCCCACCGGCGTGAGAGCCATTCCGGCCGGGTCCATGATCTGTGTCCGAGGCGCTGCCACGAAGGCGGCCGCCTCATCGTGCGACAGTCCTCAACGATGTGGGGATCGAAGTCGTGCTCACCGGCGTCCGGACGCCTCGCATGAACTCAATCATGGGTCCGGCAAGGGCAGGGTTAGTAGACGACGGACCAGCTTCCAGGCGGCTCAGTCAGCTCGGCCAGTTGGAAGCCCGCGGTCAACGACATCATGTCCATCGGGTCGAGGGATGTGCCGAGGAAGTCCCGCGCGAAGGGAAGCCACGGCGCTCGTGTGCGCCATAGAAGGCAGGTGACTCCGGCGACCACCACGTCGACAAGGTCAGCCCGGAAATGAGCCGTCCGCCAATGGAACGTGTCCCGACGTAACGTGCGTAGCGCAGACCCGTGGATCACCGAGACCCTACGCAGGTGTTCGATGAGCGAGAATCGCACCCCAGCGTGGATCTCGGCTGACCGGCTAGCCGAGGCGAGCTGCAGGCCAAAGCGCCACCACTCGCCGACGGGCAGGCCGGCCGGGCCGGCACTGCTCCAGTCCCGTGCTTGCGGTGCGTCGCCTAGTCTGTCGAGAAGGCCAGCCGCCTCTGCTCTGCCCTCGGGCGATCCAGCGACGGCGCGCAGCAGGTAGAGGTGCTGTACGGGCTCAGTAAGGGCCAGTCTGGCGAGGGCATCCTCGCCGGGGTTGTCCCCCGCGATAACCGCGGCGAGCAGCGGGACCGCGGTCAGTGCCGGCTCAGGGCCGGCCCCGCAGATCGCCTGAAGGAACAGGCCGAACGGCATCCCGAGCTGCCGGTACTGGCGTGCGGCGGCCAGCAGGTAGGCCCGCGCCTCGTCTGGCCGCACCGGAAACACAGCGATCGCCGCCTGGCGATACGCATCGGCCGCCTCGCGCACCCGCACGGATTCCGATTCGAAGGGAGCACGCTCGCCATTGCCGTGTTCGAGGGGGAACTCGTCGAGCGGGATGAGGTCGCTCGCCTCGGGATCGAGTGGAAACCGACGCAGCAGGTCGGCTGGACTCGGCGGCTCCGGCCAGGCGTCGGTGCCGACCATCTCGGCGTACCGGGCGAAGTACTGGGACCGCGCGAGCAGGCGCTCCGGGTTGAGGCCGAGTGGACCGGGCTCGGCTGGCGAGGTCACAGCGTGGCCCTCTCGTTGACCAGTGGTTTCGGGTCGAAGAACGTCGGGTTGACGTAGCCGTTGACTTTGAATCCGCTGGCGACCGGCACCCAGTTCTCGGCGGACAAGATTTGACGCGACGGCACGTGAATCTTCGCCGCCACCTCGCCCTCTCTGTAGTAGGGCGAATACGGGCGCGCGTGGTTCAGCTCGCGCAACTCCTCGGCGACGGCTGGGATCTGCGGTGCCGGGTTGATGCCCACGAAGACGTAGCAGGTGAATAGCCATCCCGCCACCTGACCCCAGTCGGTGGCGAACGCGAGAGCGGTCAGGCGTGCCGCGTGGCGGACGTTGCGGGCCAGCAGCGCGTCCCGTTCGACGCAGCCGGCCGACAGAGAGATGTACGCCGTCTCGTGGCCGACGCTGTCGTAGTCATGCAGGTGACTGTCGAGGTGGCGTTCGCTGAGCCGGCTGAGCGCATCGGCCATCGAGCGGATCGGCGTGTTGTGCCACAGCGAGCACACCAGGCCCTCGCCCCCGAGCAGGATCTGCCTGACGTCGGCATCAGAGATGCTAGGAATGCCCTTGCAGCACCACTGCACGATCATGTCTGCCGCACCTCCGCCACGAGGTCGGCCAGCCCGTCGAAGAACTCACTGGGCTGGTCGTATACGGGATGACCGCCCGGTGTGGTCGGCGCGGTGCGGCGGCCCACGTAGTAGACAATGCGCGGGGTCAACCCAAGGCCCGCCAGACGCTCCGGCAGGCGCAGCCCGTCGTCGGATGCTTGTGGCGGCTGCCGGCCAATGTCGCTAACCACGATGTCGTATTTGTCGGCCTGGGCGTAGGCGGCAGCCTCGGCGTTGGACGTTGCGAAGTCCACCTCACCGCCGAGCGCCCGAAGGGCCTGCGCCTCCAGCCGGTTGTTCTCCGGCATGTCATCGACCCACAAGACGCGCACTTTGCCGAGGCGGGCCGCCACGGGCGCAAGCTCATGGCGCGAGACCCGACGCTCCTCCTTCTCGGCGACAGCCTCAGCCATGAACTCGATGGCAAACCCCTCCGCGCCCACATTCATCCGCACGAACCGGCCGAGAAGACCACGGAGCTCTTCGGGGAAGCGGATAAGAAGCGCCACGAAGATGACCAGGAAGAGGGCCGTCACGCTAATCGGCCAAGCGAACGCGTCCATGAGGCCTCCGGCGGGAGGTGACACCTGCAAACGGTAGCCCGAAATCTACCCGCATTCGGCAGCGTGACCGTTACCCGACAGTGGCCAGCTTCGTCTCCACCACATCATGCAGTCGCGGCGACCTGCGCGGACGAGATCTTGGCAAGTGCGGCGCTGGCAGCCGCACGCCACCATGGCGCTCTGGCGAGACCTTCTCGAGTGACACGTGATGACCACTGACCATGCTGGCGATGGTGGCGGCCTGCGGTACGATTGCCGCCACCGGCGAACATCTCGGACTAATCGACTACGTCGTGATCGGCCGGAACGCCGAGAAAGCCGCGTCCTTCCCGGCCGCTCGGCCGGGGCCAGCACGACGTTCGCGTCGCGCAGCGAGCCCGCCGCTGCGGTCGAACGGCTGCCGGGGTTCCCGGTCTTCGGCCTGCCCGCGGTGGCGATCGGCGGCGTGCCCGCCTCCGTGGTCGCCGTCGAGGCGGAACGCTCCGACGGAGCCTGGTCCGGCCGGTCACAGATGACCATCCGGCTCAGCCACGCGCCGATCTCGGCTACGCGGGACTTGGGCTTCGTCGAAGTTGGCGCGGCGCGACTGGCTGTCGCCGGTGATGCTGACCTGGTTCTGGACCGGCCGCGGGGCTGCCATCAGCGTGCTCGCCTGCACGCTCCTTTCGTCGCCCACGGTTCGCCGGCGGCAGGGGCGACGACAAGCACGCGCCAAGGAGCCGTTTGAGACGCAATCAAGGGACCTTCAGCGGATCCGCCCGAGTCAAGCGGTCCGGAAGCGACATGCACGCGATCCGTGACGTCTGACGACATCGCGGAAGCCGGCAGACCCCTGTCATGAACTGCCAAGACGTGCGACGGTGCCGGCAAGCTCTACGCCTGCCGCTCCCCCCTTTGACCCCCAGTAGTCCAGTGGCCCAGCGGCATGCTGACGCACGTTTGCCCAGGTCGACTCAAGCATAAGCCGGCCGAGTAAAGGAGTCGTCGCACCACTCCCCGCCACCATCCCAGACGAGCAGCGCGGGGTGTCGTCGGCAGCTGCCGTGGGAGTTCATGTCGGAGGAGCGACACACGAACCAAAACCCAACGCGGACCACAGCTACGCGGCGTCATCCGGCGGTCCGCCAGCCCAAGTGGATCGTGTACAAGGTTGTGTCGGAGGCCCGACGTCGACCCGGCGTACACGATCGTCCCGACCGACGAAATCATGGTCAACTAGCCACATCGCCTCCGTTGACGGCTCCCACCGCTGACGGTGACGCCGAAGCCCGTCGCACCCATCGTGTCAGGGCGACTCCTGTGCACAGCGCCAGCAGGACGCCGACCGTCGCTCCACAACCGGGCCGGTCGAGGATCTGGCCTACCTTCCCTCCAGTCGCCGCAGCCAAGATCAACACTACCGGCCACGCCCACGGCGTGCAGTGAAGGCCGCGGCGCAGCAGGGGCAGAAGGGTCCGGCGCATCTCGCCGACCCTACTGAATGTGCACCTGCGGAGGATGGTCACGGCGGTCGCCGGCATGTCACTGTCGCCCGACGACGGCCATCCATGCCCCCCCCAAGGGAGAACCCGATGTCGGCGCCGGGCTCCACGCCACCGGGCTTCACGCCCCAGGGCGGCCTGCTACTCCGCTGCCCGGCCTGCGAACACGCGGCTAGAAGCATCGCCGGAAGCGTCTACGAGTGCGGCCCAGGGCACCGGTTCCAGGGAGGCCGGTGTGACGAATGCCGTGCACCTGCTGTCGAGTGGGAGGCCGTGTGGACGTGCACGCGGCCCGGTTGCGCTCAACACCGGCAGCGGTGACGGTCGCCAGTGGCCGGTGAGGGGAAGGAACCGCCTGGGTTCGGCGTCACTGCCATCGGGCGCTACTTCATCGTCGTCAGCTTGATCCCGTCCACCGTCTTCGCCGCCTACCTGCTCCTTCTCTTACGCACCGGAACATGGAGTGCCGCAGGCGTGGATCTCGACCGGGCGTTCCGGAATCTCGATCTAAGGGCGTTGGCCAGCCTGAGCGTGCTCAGCATTGCACTGGCAATCGCGATCCATCCCTTGCAGTTCGCGCTCATCCAGGCACTCGAGGGCTACTGGGGGGTGTCAGGGCTCGGCCGTCGGCTCGCGTCCGCCGGCATCATGCGCCACCGCAGGCGCGCCCGGGCGCTGCTTACCCGGCAGTTGGACGATGCTATGCCTGACGACACGGTCGGAGCCTACGACGCCGCGATCGACGAGCCGCCTGCCCGAAGCCCGATGGCTGCTCCCGACGTTGTGGCACGGCTCTGGTCGAGTCGGGAAGCCGCCCGCGTGGGCGCGGCCTATCCGCACCGCTTCGAGGATGTCATGCCGACCCGTTTCGGCAACGTTCTGCGCCGATACGAGACGATTGCCGGTCACATGTACGGGCTTGAGTCAATCACCGCAGTCACGCGGGTCATGCAGGTCGCAGCGCCTCGCGATGTCGAGTACGTGCAGAACCAACGGATGCAGATGGAGCTAGCCGCGCGTACCTGCGTCTTGGGCCTTCTCGCGGCTGCGGTCACGGCAGTGCTGATGTGGACAGAGGGCTGGTACCTCCTCCTCACGCTGGTCCCCTACCTCGTGGCGTTCGCCGCATATCGCGGCGCCGTCGTCCTCGCGCACGAGTACGGGACCGCTCTGGCGGTCCTCATTGAGCTCAACCGGTTCGCGCTCTATGAGCGCCTCCGACTGCCGCGGCCTAGCAGCTTGGCCGCCGAACGCCGCAGCGCCACCCAGCTAATCGAGATTCTTCGCCTCGACAGCGGCGGTGTGGTGAACCGTTACGACCGCGCGCAGCTGCGCTATGCGCATCCGCAGCCGGCCAGGTCGGATTCGACTACGCCGGGCGCTACCGCAACGACCACGCCTTCCGATCCGAGCTGAGCGCCGAAACCTCGACGGAGCGAGACTCCGCCTCGTGCGGTTAGGGCCGGGAGTACTCCTCGCGGAAGGCTTGCCCGGCAACGGTGATGCGGTGGCCGCCAAGGCCGAGGAGGAGCGCCCACAGCGGTAGCCAGACGAGGCCGAGAAGCCGTTTCCGAGGTCCTGGCCGAGGATTCTGAGAAACCTGTGGGGCTCGAAAATTGGGTCACGCCGGATGGCCTGCGGTTCTGCGCATGCCCAACGCCGCCGTGCCCGACACGATGGAGGGCATGAGCGCCTCGTTGGTATACCTGCTACTGCGCCAGGTTCTGCAGATGTTGACCCAGCTCGCCCGCGACGGTGGGGCCAAGGATGCGGAGATCCTCGTGCTCCGGCATCAGGTGGCGGTGCTACGCCGCCAGGTGAACCGACCCAAGCTTCAACCGGCTGACCGGTTGGTGTTGGCGGTGTTGTCGCGGCTGCTGCCCCGTCCACGCTGGTCGGTGTTCTTCGTGACCCCAGCGACCCTGTTGCGCTGGCCTCGGGAGCTTGTCGCCCGGCGGTGGACGTACCCGCATGCGCGGCCCGGCCGGCCACCGGCCGACAAGCAGGTCCGTGACCTGGTGCTACGACTCGCGGCGGAGAACCCGACCTGGGGCCACCGCCGCATCCAGGGTGAGCTGGTCGGCCTGGGCTACCGGGTGGCGGCCAGCACCGCCTGGAAGATCCTGCACAACGCCAGCATCGACCCGGCACCGCGCCGGTCGGGGGCAGACCTGGAAGCAGTTCCTGGTCGCCCAAGCCCACACGATCCTGGCGTGCGATTTCTTCACGGTCGACACCGTATTCCTCAAACGGATCTACGTGCTGTTCTTCGTCGAGATCGCGACCCGCCAGGTCTACGTCGTCGGGGCGACCGCCCATCCGAGCGGCGCCTGGGTGGCGCAGCAGGCGCGCAACCTGCTCATGCACCTCGATCAGCGTGCTGTTGGGCTGCGGTTCCTGCTGCGCGACCGGGACACGAAATTCACGGCGGCCTTCGACGCGGTGTTCGCGGCGGAGGGCATCGACGTGATCAAGACTCCGCCGCGGGCGCCTCGGGCGAACTCATTCGCCGAACGCTGGGTGGGCACCGTGCGCCGGGAGTGCACCGACCGGATGCTCATCGTCGGTGAGCGGCACCTGACGACGGTACTCGGCGAGTACACCCGCCACTACAACGATCACCGGCCGCATCGTTCACTGGATCAGCGGCCACCGAATCCTTCACCGCACGTCGTTGACCTGAACGGTGCCGGGTCCAACGGCAACCGATCCTCGGCGGATTGATCAACGAGTATTCGCAGGCAGCGTAGCCGAACCGACTTTACGAGCCCTACACGTCAGACCGGCAGCAGACGATAGGAGCTGTCGGCCAGGATGCCGCTCATCGAGGACAGGTCCCGGCCCTCCTCGACGGCTATGGCCGGCAGATGCACAACCGCCCCGACCCACCGGCCGGTCGGGGCGGAGTTCTGCTCTTGGTGACCGGCTTGACCTCTGCAAGATCAGCTGTACCTACTTCTGTACTCCAAGGAGTACCCCGACACGCAGCGACGTCCTCCCGCCAGCGCTGGACGTACGCCACATTCATCGTTACCAGCTCCGCCCATCATCGGCCGAACCGCCGGCAGCTGCTGCCCTGTGCCCGGCCGCCGCCGATCAAGTCCTTTCTGTCCGAAATCGTCTGCCGTTAAGAGGTCCAGCAGCGACCACAACGACGCCGACGCAGGACGCCTACCAGGCAATTCACAGCGGAGACAACCAAGATCGGCTCGCTAGACCACCCGAGTTAAGGGTTCCAGTAGCGCCTCACACGCCACCACATCGAGCCAGAACAATAAGCCGAGGGTCTCCGCAAGTCGCTGACCTGTGGAAACCCTCTCGCTGTCGGGACGGCCGGATTCGAACCGACGACCCCTTGACCCCCAGTCAAGTGCGCTACCAAGCTGCGCCACGTCCCGATGCCCCCGCGCGGTTTCCCCGCGACAGCCGGTACAGCTTAGCGCAGGATCTTCCCAACTCGCGCACGCCCCCTCCGCGTCGCCGACCTCACCGGTCACACCCGGTACAGCGTCCTAGGAGGGTGGGTGGTAAAGACGCCGGGCGGCCGCGAGGGCCGCCCGGCGTACCGCAGGAACAGGTCTAGCCGTGCGCCTTGCCGCGACCGCCGGGGCCGAGCTTCTTGCGCGGGCGTACGGAGATCTCCACCGGACTGCCCTCGAAGCCGAACTCCTCGCGCAGCTTGCGCTCGACGAAGCGCTGGTAGCCGGCGTCCAGCGGCGCGGTGGTGAAGAGCACGAACCGCGGCGGCGCGACGCCCGCCTGGGTGGCGAAGAGGATCTTCGGGGCCCGGCCACCGCGCACCGGGTGCGGGGTGGCCTGGACCAGCGCGGTCAGCCACTGGTTGAGCTGTGCGGTGGGCACCCGGGTCTCCCAGCTGGCCAGGGCCCTGCGCAGCGCCGGGGCGAGCTTGTCCACCGCCCGGCCGGTCATCGCGGACAGGTTGAGCCGGATCGCCCAGGGGATGCGGCGCAGCTCCCGCTCGATCTCCTTGTCCAGGTAGTACCGGCGGTCGGCGTCGACCAGGTCCCACTTGTTGAAGGCGATGACCAGGGCCCGGCCGGCCTCGGTGACCATGGACAGGATGCGCTGGTCCTGCTCGCTGATCGGCTCGCTGGCGTCCAGCAGCACCACCGCCACCTCGGCGGCCTCGATCGCCGCGGCGGTCCGCAGGCTGGCGTAGTACTCGGTGCCGCTGGCCTTGCCGACCCGCTTGCGCAGTCCGGCGGTGTCCACCAGCTGCCAGGTCTCGCCGCCGATCTCCGCGAGGCTGTCGACCGGGTCGACCGTGGTGCCGGCGACCGAGTCGACGACCGCGCGGAGTTCCCCGGAGAAGCGGTTGAGCAGGCTGGACTTGCCGACGTTGGGCCGGCCGACCAGGGCCACCCGGCGCGGGCCGCGGGGCCGGTTCTCGACGATCTTCGGCGCCTCGGGCAGCGCTGCCAGGATGGCGTCGAGCAGGTCGCCCGAGCCCCGGCCGTGCAGGGCGGAGACCGGGAACGGCTCGCCGAGGCCGAGCGACCAGAGCGAGGTCGCCTCCATCTCGATGGCCGTGTTGTCGGTCTTGTTCGCCACCAGGATGACCGGCTTGGCGCTGCGGCGCAGCATCTTCACCGCGGCCTCGTCCACATCGGTCGAACCGACCATCGCGTCCACCACGAAGAGCACCACGTCCGCGGTGGCGACGGCCGTCTCGGCCTGGGCCGCGATCGCGGCGGCCCGGTCCTTGGCATCGGGCTCCCAGCCGCCGGTGTCCACCACGGTGAACGCCCGGCCGCTCCACTGCGCGTCGTAGGGCACCCGGTCGCGGGTCACGCCCGGCACGTTCTCGACGACCGCCTGCCGGCGGCCGATGATCCGGTTGACCAGCGTCGACTTACCCACGTTGGGGCGGCCGACCACGGCCACCACAGGCTGCGGGCCGGACGGTTCCTCGGTGTCGAGGTCCGGCTCCCGCAGCTCCACCCAACCGCCGTTGTCCTCGGTCATGCGACACCCCGTTCGGTGAGCAGGTCGTGCAGCCGGGCGACGACCTCGTCGATGCCGAGCGCGGTGGTGTCCAGCACCACCGCGTCGAGGGCCTGCTGCAGCGGGTTGACCTTGCGGGTCGAGTCCAGCTTGTCGCGGCGGGCCAGGTCGGCGGCGGTGACGGCCACGTCGGCCGCGTCCTCGGCGCTGCGCCGCTGGGCGCGGGCCACCTCGGAGGCGGTCAGGTAGACCTTCAGGTCGGCGTCGGGCGCGACGACGGAGCCGATGTCCCGGCCCTCGACGACGATCCGGCCGGCGTTGGCGATCATCTCCTGCTGCCGGGTCACCAGCATCGCCCGCACGGCCGGCACCGCGGCGACGGCGGAGACCGCGCCGGTCACCTCGGGACCGCGGATCTCCTTGTCGATCGTCACGCCGTCGGCGGTGACGCCGTACCCCCGGGGGTCGGTGCCGATGCGCAGGTCCACCTCGCCGGCGACCTTGGCCACCGACTCGGCGTCGGTCAGGTCGACGCCCGAGCGCAGCACCGCCCAGGTCAGCGCCCGGTACATGGCACCGGTGTCGAGGTAGCGGGCGTCCAGGCTGACGGCGAGCCGCCGCGAGACGGTGGACTTACCCGAACCGGATGGCCCGTCCACCGCGACCACGCACCGCCCGGCCCGTTCGTTCTGCCCCACCGTGTTCCTCCTCAGCCCGTACCTCGCGGGTCACCGGTGTCTCCGGCGCCGTTGAGCGGTTGTTCATCGTCAATGATGCCCGCGGTCCCGTCCGGCCACGCGCGCGACGTCGCCGGGCGCGACCCGCGACACGCGCGGTCCGCCTCGGCCGTGAGGAAGCCTACCCTCACCGGTACCCGGAACGGGTCCGGTCAGTCGCCGACCGCCTTGAACAGCGCGGCGACCTCCGCGTTGGTCAGCCGGCGGGTCCGCCCGGCGCGCAGGTCGCCCAGTCGGATCGGCCCGATCGAGGTACGCACCAGCCGGGCCACCGGGTGGCCGACCTCGGCCAGCAGGCGCCGGACGATGTGCTTGCGCCCCTCGTGCAGGGTGAGCTCCACCTGGGCGGTTCTGCCCAGGGTGTCCACCACCTTGAAGGACTCGACCGTCACCGGGCCGTCCTCCAGCTCGACTCCGGCCAGCAGCCGCTTGCCCAGGTTGCGCGGGATCGGCCCGGCCACCTCGCACAGGTACGTCTTCGACACCCCGTACGACGGGTGCATGAGCCGGTGGGCGAGGGTGCCGTCGTTGGTGAGCAGCAGCAGGCCCTCGCTGTCCGCGTCGAGCCGCCCGACGTGGTAGACCCGCTGCTCCACCCGGTTGCCGAGGAAGTCGGCGAGCGCGGTGCGCCCCTTCTCGTCCGCCATGGTCGAGACGACCCCGCGGGGCTTGTTCATGGCCAGGTAGACCAGCCGGGTGTCGACCACGAGGCGCTCGCCGTCGACGTGGATCACGGCGGTGGCCGGGTCGACCTTGTCGCCGAGCTTCGCGACCCTCCCGTCGACGGTCACCCGGCGCCGGAAGATCAGGTCCTCGCAGGCGCGGCGGGAGCCCACGCCGGCGGCGGCCATCACCTTCTGCAGGCGTTCGCCCTCGGGCGCGTCGGTAGGGACGGTGCGGTCATCGCGTGGCATCGGCAAGCTCTTCTACGTCGTCGGGGAGGAACGGGGCGAGCGGCGGCAGGTCGTGCACCGAGTTCAGCCCGAGCTTCTCCAGGAACATGGTGGTGGTCCGGTAGAGGAACGCCCCGCTGTCCGGTTCGGTGCCGCACTCCTCGACCAGGCCACGGGAGACCAGCGTACGGATGACCCCGTCGCAGTTGACACCCCGGATGGCGGAGATCCGCGAGCGGGTGACCGGCTGCTTGTAGGCGATCACCGCGAGGGTCTCCAGCGCGGCCTGGGTCAGTCGTACCGACTGCCCGTCCAGCACGAACCGTTCGACGTAGGTGGCGTATTCCGGGCGGGTGTAGAGACGCCAGCCGCCGGCCGCCCGGCGCAGCTCGAAGCCGTGCCCGGCGGCGGTGTAGCCGGCGGCGATCTCGTCCAGCATCCGCCCGACCCGCTCGGCCGGCTGCTCGAGCACCTCGGCGAGGGTGAGTTCGCTGACCGGCTCGTCCACCACCAGCAGGATCGCCTCCAGCGCGCCGCGGAGCTCGGCGTCGTCGAGCTCGGGCGCGGGCTCCGGGGCGGCCGTCACCCGCCGCCGCCCCGTCGGCTGCTTCTTCGGTACGCCGCCGGCCGCGCCCTCCCCCGCCGGTCCGGCCGTACCCGCAGCCGGCTCGTCCGGGGTGGCGCCGCGATCATCCGCAGGAGCGGTGACGGCCGGCTCGTCCTCCGGCGCGGTGACGGCCAGCTC
>NZ_JAEMUW010000056.1 GCF_016598485.1 Micromonospora coerulea
TTCCCCGATGTGTTGTTGCCGTCCGCCACCACCCCGCCGCCGACCGGGCCAGGGCCCGCCGCACCGCCGCCCGCCGGACCAAAGGCGAACTGTCCGGTAGCCGGGCCGGGGCAGCCACGGAGTGGGGGCCGGAGCGGGGTTCGATGCCGCCGGGACCATCCGGGGTGAAACGGTCGCCGGTCGGCCCGCGCCCGACGGCGGTGCGGGCGCGGGCGTCCGCGAGGGCCTGCCGGGCGTGCCGGACCACCTCGGTGGCCCGGCAGGTCACCCCCCGACGGGTCGCCCGGCCAGCCGCAACGCGTCGATCCAGACGAACCCTCCGCCCGTGCGCTGGCTACATCGCCAACTGTCGGACACCCAGAGTTGACACACCACGATCGCCTGTTCCTACCGTCACCGGCTCACTCACAGCGGCGACCGCTAGCGGTGGCAGGGCCACCGGGCTCAGCAGCGGCCGCTTGGGACCGATCAGGTCGCCAGAAGAGCAGCCGGTCAGCCGTCGCTTGACCCACGGCGCGAGGTGCTGTCCAGCCCATCGAAGGTCAGCGGCACGCGCCTCGAACCACGGCGTCGGCTCCGGCCGGCGCGGCGCCTGCAGCCATTCGGGGTCGCACTCGACGCCGAGGACATCCAGCACGTGCGCCGCCGCCCGGCGATGGCCAGCGGCCGACAGGTGAAGCCGGTCGGCGCTCCACAGTAGCGGGTTGAGGAACTCGTCGTCGGCAGCGAGGTCGACCAGCAGCGCGCCAGTCCCGTCGGCAGCCTGGGCGACGACCGCGTTGAGGGTCGCCACGCGGGACGCGACCCACCGCTGGCAGAGCTGACCGGGCACCCCCGTGGGAAACGGAGCAGCACCACGTCCGCTCCGGTCGCCCAGAGCTGAGCCACGACCTCGCCGAAGCGGTCGAGCATCGCGTGCGGAACGTTCGGGCGAAGCATGTCGTTGCCGCCGGCGGCGAAACTGATCAGGTCAGGGCGCATCTCCAGCGCGGCCGGCACCTGCTCGGCGACGACAGCCGGGAACACCCGGCCTCGCACGGCCAGATTCGCGTACCTGAAGGCCGGCCCCGCCTCCGCCTCCAACTGGGTGGCCACGAGATCGGCCCAGCCGCGATAACTCCCGTCCTCGTAGGGATCGTCCAACCCCTCCGTGTAGCTGTCCCCGACAGCCACGAACCTGGCCCAACGCATAGCCGCGTTCCTCCGTCTGCATCACCTCAGCGAGCCAACTTGGCCGAGCTCACCGCCGCTACACCGCACGGCAATGCGATCAGTGTTAAGAGCGGCCAAACGGCTTCACCAGCGAGAGCAATTAGCCCTTGTCCTGCTTGCGCTACTGACGAAAGGCCAGGTCGCGGAGCAGGTGGTCACGGCCACCGAGTCGAGGAGAGGCCAAAAGATCGGCCCACATAGCCGAGGCTGAATGTCAGCTAGCCCGGTTACAGTGATCGCCCCACTGTCAACCATTGAGGACCTTGCCATGGTGCTCGGCGTGGCCTTAGGTTCAGCAGCCTTGTCGTCGATTGTGACAACCCGCACTGCCGTTGTGGTGTCGCCTGAGGATCCTCAAGGACAGCGCTGGGCGTAGGGTGGCGGGCTGCCAGGGTGCTTCACAGCGTGGCCGGAGATCGCTTATGAGTCGCGGTAAGGGTGGGTGGCTGCCGTCCGCCGTAACGGGTGTCCTTGTGGCGGCCGCCGTCGGCCTGGTCGGCAACCTTGCCACCAACACCGTGGAGCTGTCGTGGCGGTGGTGGCCGGCGGTGGCGTGGACTGCGACCGGGGTGCTTCTGGCGGCGTCGGCAATCTTCGAGTGGGTGCGGCACGGATCCGGCGCGGACCCGGTCAGGATGGGCGCCTCCGGGTCGGAGGTCCGGGTGTTCGGGGCGATCCCACAGGAGGCGTGGCATTGGCAGGAGCGGCCGGATGAGGCGACTGCGCTGCGTGAGACGCTAGGAGGCAAGGGCAGGGCGGCGTTAGTGGCGTTGCCTGGTGAGCGGGGGGCCGGCAAGTCGCAGTTGGCGGCGGCGTACGCCCGGCGGTGTGTGGCTGACGGCTATGACCTGGTGGCGTGGATCAACACCGAGTCGGGGCCGGTCACCGGACTGGCGCTGCTGGCCGATCAGCTGGGTCTCAGTGAGGCGGAGCAGACGCCCGAGGCGGCGGCGACCGCAATGCGACGATGGTTGGAACGCGACGACCGGGCCCGGCGGCTGGTGGTGTTCGACAACGTGGACGACCCGGACGCGCTTGGCGGGTTCCTGCCGGCGACAGGCACCTCAAAGGTGATCATCACCAGTAACCGCAGGGAGTTCACCAGCATGCCCGGTATTACGGCGGTGTCGGTCGGCATGTTCACGCCCGCCCAGGGGCTGGCGTTCCTCGGTAAGGCGAACCGCCTGCCAACCACGGATGACGCTCGTGAGGTGGGTGAACAGTTGGGATGGCTGCCACTGGGGTTGGCGCAGGCTGCCGCGTACATGGTTCACGCCAGGCTCTCGTACCGGCAGTACCTTGCCGCCTTGGAGGAACAGGACCTGGACGAGACGCTGCGTCGCCAGGCCGGCACCGACCACCCCGGGGTGCTCAAGGCCACCCAACTCAGCGTCGCCGGATTGCGCCGTACCGCCGTCAGCGGCGATGCGGCTCGGCTGGTGACGGTGTTGTCGCTACTGTCCCCGAACGGGATCAACCGCACCCTGCTGACTCAGGCGGAGACGGCCTTGAGTCTCAAGGTCGGGCTGAGGCATGCGCTGCAGGTGCTCGCGGCCCGGTCCCTGATCACGCTCGGCGGTACCACGCAGGACCAGCACGGCGGCGACGGCGTCGTGGTGTCGATGCACCGCCTGACCGCTCGGGTGATTCGCCACCAGGCCGGTAAACCACCGGGCAAGGCGCTCGCCGCCGCGATCACCACCGCGACCCGGATGCTGCACACGCTCACCGACAAGTTCCCGTACACCGAGGTGGCCCACCGCCGCGCCGAACTCGACGAGCTCGTCGCCCACGTCCTGACCCTGCGCGGCTACAGCCACGACCCGTCCCACCTGCTCTTGAGCCAATGCGACTGGGCCGGCAGAGCCCTGTACGAGACGGGAGATCTCACCCGTGCCATTCCGGTACTCACGAGCACCCTCGCCGACCGGGAGCGAATCCTCGGGCCCGATCACCCCGACACCCTGACCTCCCGCAACAACCTGGCCGCCGCCCACCGGGCCGCCGGGCGCCACGATGAGGCGATCACCCTTCACCGGAGGACCGTCGTTGACAGGAAGCGGGTCCTCGGGCCCGAGCACCCCGACACCCTGACCTCCCGCAACAACCTGGCCGGCGCCTACCGAACGGCCGGGCGCCACGACGAGGCGATTTCGCTTACCGAGGCGGTGCTCGCCGACCGGGAGCGGGTCCTCGGGCCCGACCACCCCGACACCTTGGGCTCCCGCAACAACCTGGCCGCCGCCTACCGCGCCGCCGGGCGCCACGATGAGGCGATCACCCTGATCGAGGCGGTGCTCGCCGACTGTGAGCGGGTCCTCGGGCCCGATCACCACGAGACCTTGGGCTCCCGCAACAACCTGACCGCCGCCTACCGGGCCGCCGGGCGCCACGACGAGGCGATCCCGCTTAGCGAGGCGGTGGTCGCGGACTGCGAGCGGGTCCTCGGGCCGGACCACCCCCACACACTGACGAACCGCAACAGCCTCGCCGAGGCCTACCGGTCGGTGGGACGCCTCGACGAGGCGATCGCCCTGTACCGGCAGACGCTCGCCGACTGCGAGCGGGTCCTGGGACCCGACCACCCACTCAGCGTCACCGTTCGACACAACCTAGCCTCAGCTCGCCGAAGCAGATACGAGCGTTGACCGGCCACGGTGAATCCCGGGCGACAGACGAACCAGAGCTCACCGAACCGGCAGACTCAACCGGATCTGCCGCTGGTCGCGCTGTCGCTGGTCGAAGCGCGGACAGAAGCGGGTTTATGGTGGCCGGATGCTTGACCTGAGCAGGCTAGACCTGGAGGAGATCGCCACCGCGTTCGAGGACCAGACCGACTACGAGCACCGATGGCTAATCAACCCGCAGACCGGCGAGATCGTGTTCTGGACGACGGACGGCGGCATCAACGGACACACGCCCGTCGACCTCGATGACCTCGACCTGGTCTGTATTGATCCCCTGCCGTCTGGTACCAGGACATGGCCGACTTCGCCGATAGGATCAGTGACGCGGCGGCCGGCCGCAGAGTTGGGCGAGCTATCCAAGGCAAGGGCGCCTTCCGGCGGTTCAAGAACGAGTTGCACGAGGAGTATCCGCACCTGCTGCCGGCGTGGTACGCCTTCCGCGACGTGCGCGCGAAGCGGCGGGCGGTTGAATGGCTGGTCGACAACTCGCCGGTCGACGACGAAACGGGCCAGCGTTTCGTGGCCGAGCACGCAGATCCCGGCCTTCCCTGAGCTGGCGCCCGCGCCGCGCGACTTCCTGCACGACGAACGCACGCACCTGGCCGCAGCTCGTCCGGTCATGGCCGCCTCGGAGATCCCGCCGTCCTATCCTTCGTCGGGCACGTCGAGCCACGCCCGTCCGGGTGGTCCTCGCCCGGCAAATCAGGGCGGCGGCGAGGCCGGCCGGGCCGGTGGGGATGAGGCCGATGCTGGTGGTCACCGACACGACGGCACCGCGGTGCAGCCGGACGGAGTTCCTACATGGGACCGAAAATTGGGGGAGCACGATGGGAGCATCCGGGTGCGCTGAACTGCATCCAACGGCACCGAACGGCACTCAACTGCACCCACCCCGACCTGGCGATCTCCGTTTTCCCAGGTCAGAGTCGGTGCAGCCTCCTGCGGAAGACCGAAGTGGTCACTCGCTCGGCGCGTGGGCTGCTCGGGCCATCCGATCTTGGTTGACTGCTGTCTTACCGGGAGCCTCGCCCTACGTCGATTCCTACCCGCCGCACCGCCCGTCACCAGCACCGTCACTATGAAACGGGCTCATTGATCGCTCAAGAGGAGCGCCGGGCCCAAGGACCATCACAGGATCAGCAGCAGTTGGGTCCGAGTTCCTCCTGCGCTTGCCGATTGCGCGTCATGGCCATCAAGTGTTCGGCGTAGACCATTGCGACGCTCACGGTTACTGGCACAGCAAGAGTCCACCAGGCGCCGTATGCGAATCCGAGGACGACCGTGACCGGCAGCCCCACAAGCAGCGCGACGCCGACCGATACCGCCAGGGGCGAGATGTCGTCGTCGGTGTCTGCTGACGGGCCTGGCAGATTGGGGAGGTCGGGGTGGGGCGCGGGAGGGTCGGCGAAGATGCGCAGCAGCTCTGCCTGAGTGCGCGCCTCCCGGCAATCCGCCCACCGCTGATCGTATTCTGTTGAGTGGAGCCGCTCGGCGGCAAGATGTGCTTTGAGCGCCTTGCGCGCGGCCTCGCGTTCCGGGATTCCGACCCGCAGGTCGGGACGGGACTCGTCCAGGTCCTGGACGGGTTCCTCGGAGATGGTCACAGGCTGAGCGTAGGTCAGGAGTTGGATGCACCGCTTGGTGCAATGTTCCGCTATGAATGTCCCAAAGTGGCGCTGACGGCGCGATCTGGGCCCAGGACAAGCCGTGACCGCCAAGCGTTCACCGAAGGCTGCCACCATCGCTGGCGTAGTCGGCGGCCATCAGGCCGCCACTTGACGAAGTCTCGCCAAAACGCCACCGTGGCGTGCGCTTGCCAACGCGGGTTCGGCTCTGCGCCTGACACTCCCACATGCCACGGTGCTCTCGACCTCGGCCCCGACCGCAGAGTGACCAGGGCTTCGTGCGCGGTGACCTCTTCGGCAGTTCCGAAGGGGTCGAGTTGCCTCGGTGCAGTGCTGCCCACATGCTGTCCGTTGGAAGGGGGCCACACCTGCTCTCCGGGCTGGTACCGACCCCCCACGCCGTCGGCGACCGGCTACCGCTCGGCGAGGTCGCCGGGCCGCCCGCCCCGGGCACCCCGGTGCGGTTCCACCTGGTGCATTCCGGTTCCAGCCTGTGTATAAAGGGCCACGCCTCACCCGGTGTGGTAGCGGCAGGGCCGCTTGTTGCACCCCCCGAAGCAAGGGGCGGGTCCGAACGGGCGCGCCGGTTACGAGAAGGAGCAGATGATGACGACCCGTCCCGGGTTCCACCTCGCGATTCCGGTTGATGACCTGGCGCGGGCCCGCGCCTTCTACGGCGGCGTACTCGGGCTCGCCGAGGGGCGCTCGGCCGACGCCTGGGTCGACTGGAATTTCTACGGCCACCAGGTGGTGACCCACGTCGTACCGGCAGCGCGGCAGGCCGACGCGGGCCGCAACCCGGTCGACGGGCACGACGTACCGGTGCCGCACTTCGGACTCATCCTGTCGATCGAGGACTTCCACGCCCTGGCGGACCGGATCGGCGCCGCCGGCGCCGAGTTCGTGATCGAGCCGTACCTGCGGTTCGCCGGCGAGCCGGGGGAGCAGTGGACGATGTTCTTCCGCGACCCGGCCGGCAACGCCATGGAGTTCAAGGCGTTCCGGGACGAGTCGCAAATCTTCGCCAAATAGTGGCGGGCCTGCGAAGACGCCGACTGTGGGCAGGATGGGCCGTTCGCGGTCGGCTCGTCCGTGCCGACCGCGACCGGTACGTCGGTACGCCTACTGGACCTACTGGAGGGAGCGAACTCGGCGATGGACCCTGCCGGAACCCGTTTGGGTGCGCTCGCCCGCACAGTGCTGCAGCACGCCGCCAAGAGCTTGTTGCTCATAGCGGATAAGCCGCGTGACGTCCTCTTTTGCCGAGAACAGCACGTCCCGGACTACGTGTGCGGTCCGCCCAGCAGCCCAGCAGCCCAGCGCCGGCGGCGAGAACGTCGCTGCCAAGCTGTGATGATGATTGACTCCGAGCAGCCGGACCTGCTCGCCGGACTCGCGGGTGAACTCGACCCGCTCATGCGGCGCATTTTCAACGGCCAGGCCGCGATCTCGACAGCCACCGACACACCAGTGCGGCACCGGACGCGTCGACCAACCCGAGTCGACACGACCAGACCGGCGCGCGATCGACGCAAAACCGCACCCACCCCGAAGCAGACCCGACCGGTCAAGATCTCACGCCTGCTGCCCTCGCGACGGCAGGTTCCCGCCCCGACAGACCCCCCACCGGGAACCGGCAAGCGTCCGGCGGGACGGACACCCCAGGAAACCAACCCGCCAGGGCTGGTTCACCAGGTGCCGCACTCGGTTTCCACCACCGCCCCGCGACACCCACACCGGGTCCGCGAGGCAGTCCTCGGCTGCGGCTTCCACCGCCACGTACACGCCACCCCGATCACCCACGGGGACGGAAGTACCGGCAGGATGCCCGGATCACTGAGGACCACATAGGAAACCAGAGACGCTGCCGATCACAACGCCGCAACGTTGATCGTCGCCTGGCCGGCAGCGGCGGCAGTCCCGGGGTGGCGCGAGGGCCCATTGCCCCGGTCACACCTCACCGCCTGCAACGGGGCGTGAGAGCGGTAGGCTGTCGAAGCGGGTGAGCGATGGCCGATGGCCCGCCCCAACCACCCGCCTCCCTTCCCGGCTTGCAGTTGCGAGTGAATCCGTTGGGCGCTGCCTTGTACATCTTGGAGTCTATTTTGACAGATATAACCTCGCCCGCCCTGAATCCCTTCGGTTCCGAGGGGGACGGGGAGACCGACCGCGACCGCGGGCGGGCCGTAGACGTAAGCGCAGCCACGATGACCCGCATGCGCACCCCGTTCGTGTCCGGGGACACTGACCGCGGAACGGCTGACGAGACCGGCCGACAATAGATGCCGTCGGACCGCGGGCCCTGAAGCCGGTGCCGTCGCCTAACCGTTCCGCGGCCACCCATGCAGCAGCGCATCCCACTCGGAAAGCGCTATCGGTGGCACGGGACGGCGTGGAGCGCGCGGCAGCCGGCAAACGGGTGGTCTCCGCTGCGGTCGCCGTCACCCGGGACTACGCTGCCCGCCGCCATGTGGGCCGCGCCGCGACGGTGCCGGCGGGACAGCTTCGGCCGGTACCGGTGGTGCTTGAACGGCGCGGCGTGCGCTCCCGCCGGCTGCCTGGTAGCCCTTGTCCGCGAAGGTCGTCACGTCGGCGCTGCTCAGCGCGTCGATGATGTCGTGAGCGCGGGCGGCGCTGAGGTCGTGGGTGGCGCCGGGCAGCGCGGCCGATGCCCAGATGAGCGGACCCGCCGCGTCCGCGATGACTTGCGCGTTCACGCCGTGCCGCTTGTGTTTTCCGGAGTGGTAGGGCTTCTGGTCGGCCACCCGGTCGATCGGGATCAGCGTGCCGTCGAGGATCGCGTACGCCAGCTTGCGGATGCGGTCCATGGCGGTGGCCAGGTCGGCGGCTGCGGCGAGCAGAGCGACGGCTTCGCGGACGTGGCGCCAGGCGGTGGCGACGCCGATGCCGAACCCGGCGGCGAGGCGGGCGTAGGTGTCGCCGTTGCGCAGGTGGGTGAGGGTGAGTAGGGCTTGCCGGTCGGGGTCGAGGCGCCGCCACCGGGATCGACGCTGCCGGCGGTGGTTGCGGAGGCGTTCGGCGAGGTGGTTCAGGGTTCGGCTGGACAGCGGGATCGTGGCGGGGTAAGACAGCACGGTGAGGCTCCCGGTCGGGGCATCGGGTCTTGGTTGACCGCTGTCTTACCTGGAGCCTCGCCCTCATCGATCCCCGGGCTGCTCGCACCCGCCGTGACCAGCATGATCACGATGAAGGCCGGCGTCCGGCGCCGCAACCTTGACTACCAGAGCGCGAAACTACCGCCTCCTGAGCCGGTCGGGCACCGACACGGACCCGAGGAACGGGCCCTCGGTCTCGCGCCATGCTTCGCGCCGCGCGGTACGCCCGCTCACCCGGTCTGAATGAGGGAGATTTCGCCGGGCGCGGGCCGGTCCATCATGGCCGACGCGGTGGGTACCTCGTCGAGGCCGGGGTGAGGGTGATCAGCTCGGCGGGCCGCAGTACGCCGGTGGTGACCAGCCGGAGCAGCTCAAGATAGGCGTGCGCGGACATGCCGTGACTGCCTCGCCGCTCCAGCTCGAATGCGATCACCAGCTCCATCGGCAGGGCCGGGCGGACCTGGGCGGCGGGGAGGAGTCCGACCTGCACGTGCCGTCCAACGAGCAGGGGGGCCTTGTTCATGTCCACCTCACCGGAGACGGTGATCAGCCTGGTCGGTGTCTTGACCCGCCCGCCCGTAACCCGGCTACCCGTGTCCCCACCCGTACCCGCGCACATCCCCTCGCCCGTTCGGCCGGGCGGCCGGGGCGGCTGTGTTCCCAACCGCCCCGGCCTAGGTAGCGCCGGAACCCGGGTACCGGCGGGGCACCTCTGCCCAGCGTGCGCCCTGTCGCGCTAATGGCCAAGCCGGGGACGAAAGCCGTTGGGTGTGCCGCAACCCCGCTGCGCGGGAGGTGGAAAGGGGATCTTGTCCCAAAAGCGGGTCGTACGCGACCATCGGCGCTGACGAGGCGCACGACCTTTTTCGTGCCGCCTATGTGGACCTCGCGGATGTCCGACGCCGGTCCGGACGGTATGGACGTGCGCAGCGGGGGTACCTGGCTGGGCGACGTCACGATGATCCGGCTGTGCTATTCCCGCGCACGTAGGTGGGGACCAGGCTCAACCCCGACCTGCAGATCAACCACGTCTCCTGCTGTCACCGGACCGGCCGCAGGGCGTCGAGTCCAGCGACATCGACGTGCTCACCGTGGGCCTCCCGCGCCTGGTCGAGGAGGTCGCCGAGGCGGGGACCGGCGTCTGCCGGCTGGGATCCTGCGCTTAGACGGCGCGCGGCCGGTGTCCCCGGCCGCGGAGCGGCGCTGGCTCGCGACGCTGGCCTACGTCGAGCAGACCGTGCTGGCCGACCATGCCGTCGCTGGCAATCCGCTGGTCACCGGCCAGACCGCCCGCCTGCTCGCCGCCGCGGCGCTGGCCACCTTCCCGGGCACCACCATGGGTAGCGAGCCGCGCGGACCGGGCCAGGTGGCGCCCGCCGCGATGCGCAGGGCGATGGCGTACGTCGAGGCGCACGCCACCGGCCAGGTCTCGATGACCGAGATGGCAGCCGCCGCGGGATCGGAATCCGGGCGGTGCAATACCCCTTCCGTCGAGCAGGACATCACGCCCGCCGGGTAGGCCAGTCGGGTGCGTCACGAGCGCGCCCAGGGCGCCTGCGGGCCGTCGGCCCGCTCGTCTACGACACCGTCGCCGCCATCGCGGTCAGGTGGGAATTCGCCGACCCAACACGCTTCGCCACCGGCTACCGGGCGGCCTATGGGCCCGCCCAGCCACACTCTGACGCCGAGGGGGCCACGGCCAGCCTCCCGGCGACTGCTGCCCTGGTCAGGAGTGTTGGCGGGGCACCACGAACTCGGTAGCCGGCTGCGGTGGCCGGCCGGTGACCTGCGTGATGATCTCCACGGCGACGTCGCGCAGTTTGCGGTTTCGGTGCTGCGACGCCTGCCGGAGCAGCACGAATGCCTCGGCCGCGGTGCACCGCTGCTGGCCCATCAGGACGCCGAGGGCTTGGTCGATGACGCTGCGGGAGGCCATCGCGTCGGTGAGCTGTTGATGCAGGAGGGCCTGGTCGGCCTGACGGAGGATGACGGTCAGGGCCGCCGCTGCCTGGTGGGTGAACGCCATGGCGTGCTGGCGTGCTGTGTCGGTGAAGGCGGCGGGGTGGGTGGCGTACAGGTTCAGGGCGCCGACGGTCTCGCGGTCGACCGTCACCGGCAGCGACAGCGAGCTGACGATTCCGAGCTGGAGGGCGTGCTTTCGGTATCGGCACCAGCGTTCGTCCTCGCGCAGGTCGACGACCTCGACAGCCCGTGCACGACGCAGAGCCTCGAGACAGGGCCCCTCGTCAGCGCCGTACTGGATTTCGTCGCCACGGGCGGCCAGGTCGTGGCTGCTGGCGATGGTGAAGGCACCGCCGTCCCGGCGCATGGTCAGTCCGCACGCCACGGCGGGGGTGACGACCTCCGCCGCGACCCGGACGACGTGGTCGAGGAACACGTCGACGTGGGGCGAGTCGGAGAGCAGGGCCAATAGCTGGCCGTACGCCGAGGCCAGGTGCGATTCAGCAGCATCGGACACCACCGCTACCTCCTGAAAACCATGTGTCCGTTCGTTCCACTGCGGGGGCGAGGCCGCTGCCCTGGCTCGCTCCTGGGGGAGTCGCCGGCCAGCGCGCCTGTTGCCGACGGGCCCACGCTTCCTGATGAGCGGGGTGCGCATCGGGCGGGACCCGGCTAGGGTCGAGGTGGGTTCGGACATGAGCCCAGGACCTGCGCCGCCCGCCGACGGCGGGCCGAGCGCTGATCCGGTCCCAGATCCTCACCGAGGAGCAGCTCATGTCCGTCCATCAGGCGCCGCACCCGGCAACGCAGGAAACCACCCGCGAGCCGATCCTGTCCCTCTCGGTCCTCGGAGAAGGCCCGGCGGCGGTGGTGCAGGTCCGGGGGCCGCTCGACATGGACACCGTCGGCCTGCTCGTCGAACTGGTGGACAGCGTGATGGCCTGCCAACCGCCCCTGGTGCTGGTGCTCGACCTGAGCGGGGTGGACTTCTTCTGCGCTGCCGGAATCACCGCGCTGCTGACGGTGCGCCGGCGGGTCGCATCGGGCGGCTGTGCGCTGGTGCTGCGCCAGCCGTCCCGGATCACCGTCGCCGTCCTCGACATGGTTGGTCTAGCGGACGAGTTCACCATTGAGTTGACCTGCCTTCCCTCCACGTCTGTCGGGTCGTACACCACGCCGATGGGGGAGGCCTACCCCGAAGTTGATCAACCTAAACCTGCCGAACATGCCCAGTGATCCACAGCCCCGGGCAGCTCTTTCAGCCGCATCGGTGGCTGGTCTGCACCGGTGATCCTCTACCCTCGGGACGCCATCCGGTGCGGGCGCTGACCCAGCGGTCCAAGCTCGTTACGAGACCCTCGTTCCAGCCCAATGAGGGCATGCGTGCCCAATGAGGGCACGCGTGTGCTGCCCCGGATGGATGCCGGAAGCGAGGAACTGCTCGAGGACCTCGCTGCTCTCCCATGATCTCATCCAGCGGGCACACACAGGCATCTCACATTAGGAGGCGAGCAGCGACTCGCCTGCTCACCAGCGGCCGGGCACGAGGAGTCCGGACGGCTCCCGCCATCACCAGGTGCGCCGCCCAACGGTGCGGGACATGCCGGGTGACCCATCGATATGCAGGTGCCCACGTCCGATCCTGCAATCCACCGACCCGCTTTTCTCGAGCTGAACGTAACGGATTAGGCACGATCAGGGTGGGCGTGACAAGGTGCTGGTAGTGCACGCCGGGTAAGGGGTAACGATCAGTGGTGGATTCGCATGAACGTCGCTGGTCTTG
>NZ_JAEMUW010000057.1 GCF_016598485.1 Micromonospora coerulea
TGGGGGGCAGGTGGCCGGCGGGGGCGGGGGGGGGGGGGGGGGGTCCCGGGGGGGGGGGGGGGGCCCCGCCCCCCCCGCCGGGGGCCCCACCACCCCGTCACCAGTCATACCCGCCGGACGACCACCGTCACCCGCTCGCCCTCGCCGACCTCGCCGGCGAAGCCGTCCGGGCCGTCGATCCCGTCGGCGAAGTCGAGGGTGTCGGCCAGCACCTCCCGGGCCACGAAGTCGGTGTACGCGGCCACCGCCGCCCGGACCTCCTCGGAGGCCGACAGCGACACCACGATCCGGTCCGAGACGTCCAGGTCGGCGTTCCGGCGGGCCTGCTGCACCACCCGGACCACGTCCCGCGCCAGCCCCTCGGCGGCCAACTCCGGGGTGACCTCGGTGTCCAGCACGACCACGCCCTCACCGCCGGGCAGCGGCGCGGAGTGCTCCGCGTCGGCGGCGACCAGCCGCAGCTCGTACTCGCCCTCGGCGAGGGTGACCCCGGCGGCGACCGGGGCGCCGTCGTGAAGCTCCCACTCCCCCGCCTTGACCGCCTTGATCACCTGCTGGACCTGCTTGCCGACCCGGGGGCCGAGCGCCCGGGGCACCACGGTCAGCACCTGCTGGCAGTACGCGGACACCTCCTGGGAGAACTCCACCTCCTTCACGTTGACCTCGTCGGCGACCAGGTCGGCGAAGGGCCGGAGCTGGTCGGCGACCGGCGAGGCCACGGTGAGCTTCGACAGCGGCAGCCGGACCCGCAGCCCCTTCGCCTTGCGCAGCGACAGCGCCGCCGAGGCGACCGCGCGCACGTTGTCCATCGCGGACACCAGCTCGTGGTCGGCCGGGAACTCCTCCGCCGCCGGCCAGTCGGTCAGGTGCACCGACCGCTCGCCGGTGAGGCCGCGCCAGATCTCCTCCGCGGTCAGCGGCGCCAGCGGCGCCACCACCCGGCAGAGCGTCTCCAGCACCGTCGACAGCGTGTCGAACGCCTCGGCGTCACCCGACCAGAACCGGTCCCGGGAGCGGCGCACGTACCAGTTGGTCAGCGCGTCCAGGTAGGACCGGACGGTGGCGCAGGCGCCGGAGATGTCGTACGCCTCCATCTGCCCCTGGACCGTCGCCACCAGCTCGTTCGTCTTCGCCAGCACGTACCGGTCGAGCAGGTGGGTCGAGTCCGTGCGGCGACGCGCCTGGTAGCCGTCGGCGTTGGCGTAGAGGGAGAAGAAGTACCAGACGTTCCACAGCGGCAGCAGCACCTGCCGGACGGCGTCCCGGATGCCCGCCTCGGTGACCGCCATGTCACCGCCGCGCAGCACCGGTGAGGACATCAGCATCCAGCGCATCGCGTCCGACCCGTACGCGTCGAAGACGTGGTACACGTCGGGGTAGTTGCGCAGGCTCTTGGACATCTTGCGCCCGTCGGAGCCGAGCAGGATGCCGTGGCTGAGGCAGTTGCGGAACGCCGGCCGGTCGAACAGCGCGGTGGCCAGCACATGCATGGTGTAGAACCAGCCGCGGGTCTGTCCGATGTACTCGACGATGAAGTCGCCCGGGTAGTGGTGCTCGAACCAGTCCGCGTTCTCGAACGGGTAGTGCACCTGGGCGAACGGCATCGAGCCGGACTCGAACCAGCAGTCCAGCACCTCCGGCACCCGGCGCATCATCGACTTCCCGGTCGGATCGTCCGGGTTGGGGCGGACCAGCTCGTCCACCGCCGGCCGGTGCAGGTCGGTCAGGCGGACGCCGAAGTCCCGCTCGATGTCGGCCAGCGACCCGTACACGTCCAGCCGGGGATAGTTCGGGTCGTCGGAGCGCCACGCCGGGATCGGCGAGCCCCAGAACCGGTTCCGGCTGATCGACCAGTCGCGGGCGTTGGCCAGCCACTTGCCGAACGAGCCGTCCTTGATGTGCCCCGGGGTCCAGTTGATCTGCTGGTTCAGCTCGACCATCCGGTCCTTGAACTTCGTCACCGCGACGAACCACGAGGAGACCGCCTTGTAGACCAGCGGCGTGTCGCAGCGCCAGCAGTGCGGGTACGAGTGGGTGTAGGTGTCCTGCCTGAACACCACCCCCCGCTCCTTGAGCTCCCGGATCACCGGCTTGTTGACGTCGAAGACCTGCTCGCCCTGATACGGCGGCACCAGCGCGGTGAACCGGGTGTGGTCGTCCACCGTGACGATGGTGGGGATGCCGGCGGCGTTGCAGACGTTCTGGTCGTCCTCGCCGAAGGCCGGGGCCAGGTGGACGATCCCGGTGCCGTCCTCGGTGGTGACGAAGTCCGCGCCGAGCACCTGGTACGCGTTCTCCCCGGCCTGCTCGACCAGGAAGTCGTAGAGCGGGGTGTAGCGGCGCCCGACCAGGTCCGCGCCGCGCACGGTGCCGACCTGCTCGTACCCCTCCAGCTCCTTGGCGTACGCGGCCAGCCGTGCCGCGCCGACCAGGTACCGCTGTCCGTCGCGCTCCAGCACCGCGTACTCGATGTCCGGACCGACGGCGAGCGCCAGATTCGACGGCAGGGTCCACGGCGTGGTGGTCCAGACGCCCAGCTTGACCGGCCCGCGGACCAGCTCCGGGGCGCTCTCGTCCGGGGTGAGCCCGAACCAGACCGACAGCGTCGGGTCGTGCCGGTCCTTGTAAACGTCGTCCATCCGGGTCTCGGTGTTCGACAGCGGCGTCTCGCAGCGCCAGCAGTACGCGAGCACCCGGAAGCCCTCGTAGACCAGACCCTTGTCGTGCAGGGTCTTGAAGGCCCACATGACGCTTTCCATGTAGTCCAGGTCGAGGGTCTTGTAGTCGTTGGCGAAGTCGACCCAGCGGGCCTGCCGGGTGACGTACCGCTCCCAGTCCTGGGTGAACTCCAGCACCGAGGTGCGGCAGGCCTCGTTGAACCGGGCCACGCCCAGGTCGAGGATCTCCGCCTTGCTGGTGATGCCGAGCTGCTTCTCGGCGACCACCTCGGCGGGTAGGCCGTGGCAGTCCCAGCCGAAGCGCCGCTCGACGTGCCGGCCGCGCATGGTCTGGTAGCGCGGCACCACGTCCTTGACGTAGCCGGTGAAGAGGTGACCGTAGTGCGGCAGGCCGTTGGCGAAGGGCGGGCCGTCGTAGAAGACGTACTCGTTCTTGCCGTCGATGCCGGCGGGGCGGGCCTCGACGGACGCCTCGAAGGTCTTGTCGGCCGTCCAGTGCTCCAGGACCCGGCGCTCGACCGCGGGCAGGTCCGGGCTCGCCGGGACGCCGGCGGCGGTCGGGTCGTGCAACGGATAGGCCATCGGGGGTCGCTCTCCTCGCGCAGCTCACTCATCTGTGGTCTGCGAGGACGAGCCGATCCGGGTACGCCTCGACGGCGTGCCCGAGCGACCCGCGGTACCACCCCGCTTGGCGGTCAAGGTGCGACCGCCCGCTCGTTGGCCGGCTGTGACGGGCCGTCCCGTCCGGTTCTACTAAGCCGGTCGCCCGGCTGTTCTTCCGGAGGCTCGCCGGTGATGGCCGGGTCGTCGCCTGTGTGCCGCCAAGCCTACTCGACCGGGCGGGCGCTCCGCCGCCGAGTATCGGCTCGGGCGCGTTGACGCATTCCACCGACCACCCCGAGGTCATCGCGGTCTCCCCCGACACCCTGTGAGGTGGTGACGGTCACAGGTCGGGCTGTCACGCCACGGCTGCCCTGTCCCGTCGTCCTGGCGTAGCTGCTAGCGGACAGGGGAGGCTCAGATGAGTCGAATCGACATGGCGGCCGTGGCGCCGCAGGCGTACCAGGCGGTGCTCGGGCTGGAGAAGTACGCCCGGGCGAACGTCGACCACACCGTGCTGGAGTTGGTGAAGCTGCGGGCGTCGATGCTCAACGGGTGCGCATTCTGCGTGGACATGCACAGTGCCGAGGCGCTCGCCGCGGGCGAGTCCAGCCGGCGGCTCTTCGCGGTCGCCGCCTGGCGGGAGGCGCCCTTCTTCGACGAGCGGGAGCGGACCGCGCTGGCGCTGACCGACGCGGTCACCCGGCTCGGCGAGCATGGCGTGCCGGACGAGGTCTGGGACGCCGCCGCCAAGGTGTGGTCGGAGAAGGAACTGGCCGACCTGGTCATCGCGATCGCCACAATCAACGTGTGGAACCGGATCGCGGTGACCAGCCGGACCCAACCGCCGACGGAGGCCTGACGGACACCTCGGCGGCGCAGGCGGCCGGTGCGCTCACCGCGCACCGGCCGATGCTGCTCGGCCTGGCGTACCGGCTGCTGGGCAGCCTGCACGACGCGGAGGACGTGCTCCAGGAGGCGTACCTGCGCTGGCTCGGCGCCGACCGGGAGTCGGTCGCCGAGCCGCGCCGGTACCTGTCCCGGGTGGTGACCCGGCTGGCAGTGGACCGGCTGCGCGCCCGGCAGGCCGCCCGGGAGACGTACGTCGGGCCGTGGCTGCCCGAGCCGGTGCCGACCGCGGCGTCCCCGTTCGGCCCGCTGGACAGCGCCGAGCTGCGGGACTCGGTCTCCATCGCGCTGCTGCACCTGATGGAGCGGCTCACCCCGCCGGAGCGCGCGGTCTACGTGCTGCACACCGCATTCGCCCTGCCGTACGCGGAGATAGCGGAGATCCTGGACCGGTCGGCGGCCCACTGCCGGCAGCTGCACCACCGGGCGGCCGCCCGGATCGCCGACGACCGGCGGCGGTTCACCGCCGACCCGGCCGAGCAGCGGCGGCTGCTGGACGCCTTCCTGGCCGCCGCCCGCGACGGCGACCTGCCCCGGCTGACCGGGCTGGTGGCGTCCGACGCGGTCGCCTGGACGGACGGCGGCGGGGTGGCCCGCGCGGCGCGTAACCCGGTGCGCGGCGCGGACCGGGTGGCCCGATTCTTCGTCGGCATCTACGGCCGGCCGCGCCGGATCGAGGCGACGCCGGCCGAGTTGAACGGTGGCCCCGCGCTGGTGATCCGCTGGTCCGACGGGGCCCGGTACACGCTCACCGTGGCCGCGGCCGGCGGCCGGATCACCGATTTCTACCTGGTCGGCAACCCGGCGAAGCTGTCCCGACTGCCCGGGTGAGGACACGGAACGGCCCCGATCCCGGTCCGGGAGCGGGGCCGCCGGTGACTCAGCCCAGCTCGGGGAACCAGAGGGCGATCTCGCGCTTCGCGCTGTCGGGCGAGTCGGAGGCGTGCACCAGGTTCTCCCGGTTGGACAGGGAGAGGTCGCCACGGATGGTGCCGGCGGCGGCCTTGCGGCCGTCGGTGCTGCCGATCATGGCCCGGACCACCTCGATCACCTGGTCGCCGGAGAGCACCAGGGCGACCAGCGGGCCGCTGGTCATGAACGCCTTCAGCGGCGGGTAGAACGGCTTGTCGACGTGCTCGGCGTAGTGCTGGTCGGCGAAGTCGGCGTGCATCGTGCGGGTCACCATCGCGTCGATCCGCAGGCCCTTGCGCTCGAAGCGGGACACGATCTCGCCCACCAGGCCACGGCGGACCGCGTCCGGCTTGATCAGTACGAGCGTGCGCTCGTCCGGGCTGCTGCTGGACACGCTGGGTTCCTCCTGTGCGCGGAAGGCGGTCGGGCTGGGTACGGTCAGCCTAGCGACCCGGTCCCGGCGCCGGCGCGGCGGCCGCTTCCCTCGGTCACCGCTTCGGCCTAGCCTGGCCCTAGACCCCTGGGAGGTCCACTGTGGCGAACGGCGGGAACCGGCCCATCGCACCGGTACGCAAGCTGATCGCCGCGGTGCTGGGCACCGTGGCGACCTTCGTCGTGCTGTTCGGCCTGGGGATGACCAGCTGGGCGATCGTGGCCCTCGGCGTCGCGCTGCTGGTGCTCGCGGTCGCGCTGGCCACCGTCCGCGGCGGCGGGCGCACCTGGGTGGTCGGCGTGGGGCACGTGCACAGCGCCTCCGAGCCCCCCACCCAGTACGCGTTCGGCCGGTGCGAGCTCCAGCTGGTGATCGACGCCCCGGGGCTGCCGCCCCGCTCCAAGAAGATCATCGAGCCCCGGGTGCCGGTCGCCAAGTGGCCGTCCCTGGGCCAGCCGCTGCCCATCCGGGTCGCCCTGGACGACCAGCGGCACGTCCGCGTCCTCTGGGACGAGGTACCCACCCACGCCGAGACGGCCGCCGCGACGGCGGACCTGCCGCCGGAGTACGCCGACCCCGAGCCGGTCGACGAGGTGCTGATCGTCCAGGAGGCCCCGCCGTGGGCCGACCGCGCCCCGGAGGACGACTTCCGCGACGACTTCCCGCCGGCCCCGGACCCGCTGCTCGACGACGTCACCGTGCTGCCCGAGGAGCGCGAGCCGGTGGTGGTGCACCAGCGCCCCGGCGGCCCGGTGGTGCTGGAGGGCACGGTGGTCGAGCAGCCGACGACCGGTCCGCTGCCCCGCCGCGCCACCACCCCCGCGCCCCGCCCGCCCGCCGAGGAGCAGTTCGACGCGACAGTGCCGGTGGATCCGATCGACGTGCCGCTGGACGACCCGGCGCCGACGGACGTGCCGCCGACGGCAGAGGAGCTGGACGAGGCGATTTTCGGGTACCCGGGCGACGAGCCCGCCGAGGTGGCCGCCCCGATCAGCGGCATCGGCATCACCCTGCTGGTCACCGACCTGACCCGGTCGCTGACGTTCTACCGGGATCTGGGCTTCGACGAGGTGGACCGCGGTTCGGGCAACGCCGTGCTCGCCTCCGGCGCCACCCGCCTCGTGCTGCGGGAGGTCACCGGGGCCGCCCCGATCAGTCGTCGGCTGGTCCACGTCAACCTCGAGGTCGACGACATCCAGGCCGCGTACGAGCGGCTGCGCGGCTCCGGGGTCCGCTTCACGTACGCCCCCCGGGTGGTCAACCGGGGCGCCAAGCTGGAGGTGTGGGCGGCGGCGTTCCGGGACCCGGACGGTCACGGCATCGCCCTCACCCAGTGGCGCACGCTCACCGACGCCTGACGATCGGGCCGGTCCCGCCCGGGGCCTGGCCCACCGCCTCAGCCCAGGATGACCCGGCGGACGTGCAGGGCGTACGCCCACACCAGGGCGAAGATGATGCCCAGCCCGAACAGTGACCAGTGCAGCAGCCCGGAGAGCAGGAGCAGGCCCTGCAGGACGGTGCCCGCGTTCCAGGCCCAGGCCCGCCCCATCCGACCGGCGAGCACCACGCAGGCCACGGCCAACCCGACGATCGCCGCGATGGCCGCGCCACTGAGGTCCCCGCCGAGCACGCGGATCGGCTGGATCGCGAGCAGCAGCACCAGCGCCTCGAGGGCCAGCGCGCCGGCACCGAGGCCGCGTACCGCCTTCTCCGGATTCCGCAGGCCGGACCGCCGCTCCCCCGACGCGGGTCCGGAGTCCGGCCCGTCGGCGGCACCCGGCCGCTCCTCCACCGGACCGGTCATCGCTTCAACAGCCGGCGGGCGTCGGCCACGGTCACCACCGACCCGGTGATCAGCACGCCGACGCCGGACAGCTCGCCGGGCACCTCGGACTCGGCCTCGGCGATGGCCGCCTCGATGGCGTCCGGCATCTCCTCGGCGACCTCCACCCGCTCCGCTCCGAAGATCTCCCGGGCCAGCTCGGCGAGCTCCTCGACCGGCATCGCGCGCGGCGAGCTGTTGCCGGTCACCACCAGCGAGTCGAGCACCGGCTCCAGCAGCTCCAGCAGGCTGGCCGCGTCCTTGTCGCCGAGCACGGCGAGCACGCCGACCAGCTTGCTGAACGCGAACTCCTCCTGGAGCGCGGCGACCGTGGCGGCCATCCCGTGCGGGTTGTGCGCGCCGTCGAGCAGCACCGTCGGGGCGGTGCGGACCTTCTCCAGCCGGCCGGGTGAGCTGGTCGCGGCGAAGCCCTCCCGGACGGCCTCGATGTCGAGCTGCCGCCGGGCGCCGGCGCCCAGGAACGCCTCGACGGCGGCGAGCGCCACGGCCGCGTTCTGTGCCTGATGAGCGCCGTGCAACGGGAGGAAGACCTCGTCGTAGACCCCGCCGAGGCCCTGGATGCTGAGCACCTGGCCGCCGACGGCGACCGCCCGGCGCAGCACGCCGAACTCCGTGCCCTCCCGGGCGACGGTGGCACCCACCTCGGCGCAGCGCTCCAGGATCGGCCGGGCGGCCTCCTCCTCCTGCGCGGCGCAGATGACGGTGGCGCCGGAGTGGATGATGCCGGCCTTGTGCAGCGCGATGTCCTCGATGGTGTCGCCGAGCCACTCGGTGTGGTCCAGCCCGATCGGGGTGAGCACGGCCACCCCGGCCTGGATCACGTTGGTGGCGTCCTCGGCGCCGCCCAGCCCCACCTCGACCACCGCGACGTCGACCGGCGCGTCGGCGAACGTGGCGAACGCCAGCGCGGTGGTCATGTCGAAGTAGGTCAGCGGCTCCGCGGAACGCTGGTCGACCAGCTCGGCCAGCGGCTCCACCTCGCGGTACATCGCCACGAAGCGTTCCTCGCTGACCGGCTCCCCGTCCAGGCTGATCCGCTCCCGCACCGTCTCCAGGTGCGGGCTGGTGTACCGCCCGGTGTGCAGGCCGAACGCCCGCAGCAACGAGTCGATCATCCGGGCGGTGGAGGTCTTCCCGTTGGTCCCGGTCAGGTGGATCGACGGGTACGCCCGCTGCGGGCTGCCCAGCAGGTCGAGCAGGCTCTCGATGCGGTCGAGCTCGAAGTGCATGCGGGTGAAGCCGCGCGCGGACAGCGCGGCGTCGACGGCGGCGAATTCGGTACGGTCGGTCACGAGGGCAGCGCCTCCAGGGCAGCGTCGATCCGGATCAGGTCGGCCTCGGCCACGGCGAGCCGCTCGCGGATCTTCGCGACCACCGGCTCCGGGGCCTTCCCGACGAACGCCGGGTTGTCCAGCTTCGCCCGCGCCTGCGCGGCCTCCTTATCGGCGGCCGCCCGGTCCTTGGTGAGCCGGGCCCGCTCGGCGGCCACGTCGATCGAACCGCGGGTGTCCAGCGCGACGCTGACCTCCCCCGGCATGGCGAGCGTCGCGCTGGCCTGGAAGTCGCCACCGGGGGCGTCCAACCGGACCAGCGAGCGGATCAGCGGCTCGTGCGCGGCGATGCCCGCCGGCGCCAGGCCGTCGAGCCGGGCCGCGACCCGCTGGGTGGGGCGCAGCCCCTGGTCCGAGCGGAACCGCCGGATCTCGGTCACCACCCGCTGGAGGGTGCCGATCTCACCCTCCGCGGCGTCGTCGACCAGCGTACGGTCGGCGACCGGCCAGGCGGCCATCATCACGGTCTCCCCGCCGGTCAGCGCCGTCCACAGCTCCTCGGTGACGAACGGGATCACCGGGTGCAGCAGCCGCAGCAGCTGGTCCAGCACGTGCCCGAGCACCCGGCGGGTGGCGTCGGCCGCCGGCCCGCCCTCGGCGAGCACCGGCTTGCTCAGCTCCACGTACCAGTCGCAGACGTCGTCCCAGGCGAAGTGGTACAGCAGGTCGCACACCTTCGCGAACTCGTACGCCTCGAACTGCTCGTCCACCTCGGCGGTGACGTGCGCCAGCCGGGACAGGATCCACCGGTCGACGGTCGACAGCTCGGCCGCGTGGGGCAGCGGGCCCTCGGTGTGCGCGCCGTTGAGCAGCGCGAACCGGGTCGCGTTCCAGAGCTTGTTGCAGAAGTTCCGGGAGCCCTGGCACCACTCCTCGCTGACCGGCACGTCCTGGCCCGGGTTGGCGCCGCGGGCGAGGGTGAACCGGGTGGCGTCGGCACCGAATTGGTCGATCCAGTCCAGCGGGTCGACCACGTTGCCGAACGACTTCGACATCTTCTTGCCGTGCTCGTCCCGGACCATGCCGTGCAGGGCCACCACGTCGAACGGCTGCTTGCCGTCCATCGCGTACAGGCCGAACATCATCATCCGGGCGACCCAGAAGAAGAGGATGTCGTACCCGGTGACCAGCACGCTGGTCGGGTAGAACTTCGCCAGGTCAGGCGTCCGCTCCGGCCAGCCGAGGGTGGAGAACGGCCACAGCCCGCTGGAGAACCAGGTGTCCAGGACGTCCTCGTCCTGCCGCCAGCCCGCCCCGGTCGGCGGCTGCTCGTCCGGGCCGACACAGACGATCTCGCCGTCCGGGCCGTACCAGACCGGGATGCGGTGGCCCCACCAGAGCTGCCGGGAGATGCACCAATCGTGCATGTTGTCGACCCAGGCGAAGTAGCGCTTGGCCAGCTCGGCCGGCTCGATCTTCACCCGGCCGTCGCGCACGGCGTCGCCGGCCGCCTTCGCCAGCGGGGCGGTGTTGACGAACCACTGCAGCGACAGCCGCGGCTCGACGGTGGTCTTGCACCGCGAGCAGTGCCCCACCGCGTGCACGTACGGCCGCTTCTCGGCCACGATCAGCCCCTGCTCGCGCAGCGCGGCCACGATCGCCGGGCGGGCCTCGTACCGGTCCAGGCCCTCGAACGGGCCCGGCGCGGTGATGATGCCGCGCTCGTCCATGATCGTCAGCGCCGGCAGGTCGTGCCGCTGGCCGATCTCGAAGTCGTTCGGGTCGTGCGCCGGGGTCACCTTCACCATGCCGGTGCCGAAGCTCGGGTCGACGTGCTCGTCGGCGACGATCGGGATCCGCCGGTCGGTGAGCGGGACGGCGACCTCGGTGCCGATCAGGTGCCGGTACCGCTCGTCGTCCGGGTGCACGGCCACCGCGGTGTCGCCGAGCATCGTCTCGGCCCGGGTGGTGGCCACCACGACGTCGTCGCTGTACCGGATCGAGATCAGCTCACCCTCGTCGTCGGTGTGCTCGACCTCGATGTCCGACAGCGCGGTGAGGCAGCGCGGGCACCAGTTGATGATCCGGTTGGCCCGGTAGATCAGGCCGTCGTCGAAGAGCTTCTTGAACATGGTCTGGACGGCCCGGGACAGGCCCTCGTCCATGGTGAAGCGCTCGCGGTCCCAGTCCACCGCGTCGCCCAGGCGCCGCATCTGACCGAGGATCGCGCCGCCGGACTCGGCCTTCCACTGCCACACCCGCTCGACGAACTTCTCGCGACCCAGGTCGTGCCGGGACAGGCCCTCGCCGGCGAGCTGCCGCTCGACCAGGTTCTGGGTGGCGATGCCGGCGTGGTCCATGCCGGGCAGCCAGAGCGCCTCGAACCCCTGCATCCGCTTGCGGCGGTTCAGCGCGTCCATCAGCGTGTGCTCGAACGCGTGCCCCATGTGCAGCGAGCCGGTGACGTTCGGCGGCGGGATGACGATGGTGAAGGGCGGCTTGTCGCTCTCCGCCGACGCCCGGAAGTGGCCGGCGGCTACCCACTGCTCGTACCGTCGCTGCTCTACCTCGCCGGGCTGGTACTGGCCGGCAAGGGTCGGGGCGTCGGGGCGTCGGGCATCCAGTCTCTCGGTCACCCTGAAAGTCTACGGAGCGCTTCCGCGGACCCGACGTGCGCCACCTCCAGTTCGCGTACGGTGGCGGACATGTCCGATGCACATCTCACCGAGCGTCCGCTCGGCGACGGGCCCGACCCGGTCGACCTGAGCGACGAGCCGATCCAGCTGAGCCGCCGCGACCCGGAAGGCGACCCCGAGCGCGGTACGCCCTCCCGCCGCCGGCGAATGGTGCTGGCCGTGACGCTCGTGGCCGGGCTGGCCGGGCTGGGGGCGCTCGGCGCCGGCGGCTGGCGGGTGCTGCAGCAGAAGGACACCGAACTGTCCACTCCCGTGAAGGTGGCCGGGCTGACCCGCGACGACACCGAGCGGGCTCGCAGCACGGCGGACTACCTGCGCAGCGGCTTCGCCGCCGACATCGACCTGGACCGCAGCTTCGGCACCGTCTACAGCGATCCTGCGGACGCCAAGCGGGCGGTGCTCGTCTTCGGTGGCACGACGCTGCTCTGGCAGCCGGAGCGGGACCTGGACAGCCTGTTCGGCCTGATGGCCGACGCCACCGGCAAGGTCACCGGCCTGCGCGAGGTGGACGCCGGCCGGCTGGGGGGCGTGATGAAATGCGGTACGACCAGCGGAGACGGCGGCGACTTCGCGATCTGCGGGTGGGCCGACCACGGCAGCGTGGTGATGGCGATGTTCCCGGGGCGTTCCGTCGACGATTCCGCCGGCCTGTTCCGCCAGCTCCGCGAGGGCATCCAGACCCGCTGAACGCCAAAAAGGGGGTACGCCGGCGGCGTACCCCCTTTTCACCAGATCCTGGAA
>NZ_JAEMUW010000058.1 GCF_016598485.1 Micromonospora coerulea
ATCCGACAGGTAGGGGACTTTGATGCGGCGGGGGACGCCGCCTTCGGCGATGAGGTAGGCCGCGCCTTGATTGGTCGGTTGGATGTCGGTGGCGCTGTAGCCCTGTTCGGCCCAGCCGTGACCGAGCACGATGTTGGAGGAGTTGGGGGTGGTGCAGCGGAACGCGGCGCGGTAGCCGAACAGGTCCCGCAGGCTGGTGGGGATGATGTCGAAGGACGGCCGCTGGGTGGCGGCGACGACGGGGATGCCGGCGGCGCGGCCTCGGGCGACGAGGTCGCGGACCAGGGCGACGAACTCTTCCTGTTCCTGCTTGGCCCCGACGGTCGCGGAGTAGAAGGCGATCTCGTCGATCAGGACGGTGATGACCGACAGCCCGTCCAGGGCGGTCACCTTGCGGCGCCCGTGGGCGCGCAGCCAGGCGTAGCGGTTGTTCATCACCAACTGGAGGCGTTTGAGGACGTCGAGGGCGGCGGTGATGTCGGGGCCGATGAACGCGTCAACGACGTCTTCCCACTGTCCGAGTTCGACGAGCTTGCCGTCGAGCAGCACCAGGCGGGAGTCGACGGCGAGGGCGGCATGGGCGGCGATGCAGTTCAGCAGGCCGGATTTGCCGCCGCCGGGTTCGCCGCCGGCGAGCAGGTTGCGGTAGGCGAGGGTGATGTAGACGGGCTGACCGAACTCGTCGATGCCAACGAAGATGGGGTCGAACATCGACAGGCCAGGCCCCACCGGAACCCCGGCAGTGGGCGGGGGGCGGTTGTGGTGGTCATGGCGTGCCCTCCTTGGGCGATGGGTGGACGCGGAGAGCCACACGAACGAGCCCGAGGGGCTCCCCGCGACCGAGGTTGGGTTTGGTCAGATCCAGTCGGATACGTCGTCGGCATCGGCCGACGAGGAAGCCGCGGGCTTGCTGCCGTTAGCGGAAGTGGCCGGCGGCTTCTGCGCCGGCTTGCCCTGCTTCGGCAGGGTGACCGTCGGGACGGTGACGTCCGGCAGGTCCAGGGCCGTGGGAATGACCGGGGTGGGCCGGTCGACAGCCGGGGTGTCCGGGTTGATGACGTCAACGAGCGGGGAGCCGACCTGGGCGTTGAGCACCTCGCGGCGCTTGATGTCGAAGCGCAGGTAGGCGGCGTTGCCGTCGGAGGCCCGCTCGATCAGCGCGGTCGAGGCGTGGCAGGCGACCGCGATCCGGTCGAGACGCCCTTCGAGGTCGGCCAGGGCCAGGCCGGGGCGCAGGTAGACCCAGACCCGCTCACCAACAGGCGTGGGCTTGGCCCACAGGATCAGCGGCAAGGAGCCGGACTGGTTGGCGATGATGAACTGGGCGAAGCACACCCGCAGCCGGTGGCGGACGACGAAGCACCAGGTCCAGGCGACGGCCTGTCGGCGGCAGGTTGGGATGGCGGCGGGGACGCCGACGACCAGGGCGACCACGACCAGCGTGACCGGGGTGGGCGTGTGGTTGACCAGTTGCACCCAGGCGTAGCTGGCCGTGGTGACGATCCCAATCTCGGGGGTCCACCACCAGATCAGACGCAGCACCGGCCAGATGCGGACTAGCACCCAGGCGATGCCACCCGTGGGTGCGCCGATAGCCGCGCCCAGGAACAGGGCCACGATCGGGTGCATGTACGAAGCGGCCACCACGGCCGAGAGAAGGCCGACGATGACCGCCGTGAGGATGAACGCCAGCCGGGCGTTGCGGGCCGAGGACCTATGGACCTTGGCCTCAATGACAGTGATCGTGCCGCTGGACTTCCGTCCGAAGGAGCGGCGAGGGCTAGACTTGGACACGACGAGTCCTCCCAATGCGAGTTGGGTTGGATGAGTTGGAGGGCACGGGGTCGGCAGGTTTGGACGCCAGTACCGACCCCGCGCCAGCTCTTGCGGGGATGTGACCACCGGACGTGGTCACCAGGCCGAGAACGTTGGACGCCAGAGCCGTCCTCGGACTGAGCTTGTTCACTTCGTTCAGGTCAGCGGACCATCAGGCCGCCAGAGGTCAGACACCACCAGGGCTCACACAGCACGGGGTGAGCGAAGAACCTCACTTGGCCGCCGAGGCACCAGCCTTCGGCTTTAGCGAGATGGCACGGAACGCGACGCCGTTACGCCCGTTGGTCGCCCACGGAATGGCCTCCAACTGCTCGACAGCGACGAGCTGTCCCACCGTCACGCCCGGCTTCTCACCCGCCGTGGTGATGGTGATGATCTCGCCGCCGGTCTCGTCGAGAACGAAGACCTGGGTCGACCACATGAGCCGGCCAGTGTTCTTCTCCGACCGCTGATTGCCGTTCTGGTCGTTCTTCGGCTCCGGGTCCTTCGTCACCTGGACCTGCTTGCTCTGGGTGTCCACGTACAGCTTCACAACAGACCTCCTGTGTCTAGGCGCATCCCTTGTTGGATGACTGCCTGCCATCAAAGTACCAACTGAGTTGGTACTACGCCAGACCTTCGCCGGGTTTCTTGCGGCGCTTGCTGGGCACCTCTAACGATCGCCGTCACTGCGCTACAACGACAGGTGTCACTGCGGTGACAGGTTCAAGTCCCCTCGCAATGTCCCCTCGATCGGGGCGATACTGGCGGCATGGCTGATGCAGCTGCTGACCTCGACCGACCGCTCTGGGCAACTAGGCTCAGGGCTGAACGTGCCGCCCGAGGCTGGTCACAAGGTGAGGCGGTCCGCGCCATGCGGGCACACGCTGTCGAACAGCTCCCGGCCGACAGCACCTTGCTTCGGAACCGGAAGCGGTGGGAGGCGGGGAATTCGGAGCCAGATGGCTTCTACAAGTCCCTCATCGCGAAGACGTTCGGAACAGTCACCGCTGCCTTCTTTCCGCCCGCGACGCACCAAGAGGCGGACGCGGAGCTAATTGCGGGTACCGGCATGGAAACCGTGGAGATCCTTGCCCGCCTGCGCAGCTCAGACGTCTCGAACGCCACGCTTGAAGCGCTGCGGATAACGGCCGACCGGCTGTGCTGCGAGTACCCCTACATGTCCTCCGAGCAGCTACGGGTTGAGGGGCGCTCTTGGCTGCGTCGGGGATCACCGCCCTGATGGACCGCCGGCTCACTCTCGCTCAGCACCAGGAGGTGCTGTCCCTGGCGGGTTGGGTGGCTCTGCTGGTCGGCTGCGTGGAGTACGACATGGGACTCCGTCGCATCGCTGAGGGCACCCGCAAGGCCGCGTTGACGCTGGGCGACGAGGCGGGCAACGCCGCCATCTCGGGATGGGCGTACGAGATGCGAGCCTGGTACGCGCTCACGCAGGGCGACTATCGGGGCGTGATCGCAGCCGCCGAGGCAGGCGAGGCAGTGGCAGCTCACAACGGCGCGGCCGTCCAGTTGGCAGCACAGAGAGCCAAAGCTTGGGCGCGACTCGGTGATCGGCGACAGGTAGAAACAGCGCTCGAGAAGGGCCGCACCTTGCTTGAATCGCTGCCCTATCCCGAGGACACCGACCACCACTTCGTCGTGGACCCCGCTAAGTTCGACTTCTACGCGATGGACCGCTACCGAATCGCCAGAGAAGACCGCCTCGCCGAAATGTACGCGCGGGAGGTAATCCGCTCGTCGACAGACCCCGACGGGACCGAGCGCAAGCCGATGCGCAACGCGGAAGCCCGGGTCACGCTCGGGGTCGTGGCGGCTCGCGGGGGAGACCTCGATCAGGCGGTCGCCTACGGCAGACGAGCGCTGGAGGGGGATCGCAAGTCACTGCCATCGCTGTTGATGTGCTCGAAGGAGCTGGCAACCCTGCTCAGGGAGCGTTACCCGAAGGAGCCCGCCGCCGTCTCGTACTTGGACGACGTGCGCGCCCTCAGCGCGAGCTAACCTCGTCGGCGCTATCAGAAGTGCCAGTGCGGCTGGGGCGACCACCGACACCAGGCCGAGGCCGACTCTCGTGCCAGGACACGACCCGGCTCGGGCGCCACATGTGGGTGCGGCCGATAGTCGCATCCGGCTCCGGCATCTGGCCCCGCTTCCGGTAGTTCGTCACGGTCGCAACCTTCACGCCGAGGTACGCAGCTACGTCGGAGGTTGTCCACCACTCCGCGGTCGTGTCCGGGCCAGCTCCCACCGCTTCATTCTCGCATCGCTGGTCCGCTAGAAGTCGCTCAGCGAGGCTGTCCGAGTTCCCGCAGCCCGCATCCCTCGAACGCTTGTACGATGCCGTGGTGAAGGAGTTGGTGGCACGCTGGTGGAACGGCACGTGGGGTCGGCTGACTCGTCGTGACGTCTGGCTTGCCCGCGAGGTCCGCTGGCACGTCGTAGCGCGGACAGGCGACCCGGAGACCGGCAACGTGCTCCGGTGGGAGTTCGACAACGAGGCCGAGGCGCGGCAGATGGTGAAGCGCCCCGTCCAAGCCGGCGGCGGCCAGTGGCGCGAGCAGACCGGCGATGCCGCTACGGAGCCGCCAAGGTGACGATCATCCGACAAGGAGCTAAAGCGTCAACTGTCGAAGTCCGGTGCTTGCGAATTCATCCACGATCAAGAACGCCCTGCCCAACTCGTTAAGCGTCAGTTCAAGCCGGTAATAGTCGACCTCGCCAGCGGCATTTTCGTAGGGTCGAATGCCCCTCGCCGAGTGGACCCGACGCCAGTCGTCGAATGACTGAGTGAAGAACTGATCTCCCTCGTCCCAAATCGAACACTCCGCTTCATACATGTCGTGCTCAGCGTCGTCGTACGTCTCCTCATGGACATCAGCGTCCGCCCAGGCAAACATCTTCGGAACCACCTCAGCATAGTTCGTAGGCCCCACGAACAGATGCCAGCTGACCAGCTCTTGAGGATCGCCCCCATCCTCGTTGTCGATACCGATGGAGATCGAGCCCCGGCCCGAACTCTTGTTGATCCACTCTTCGAAGTCGACCAGCAACCGCTTGCCTTCAGCCAGCATCTCCATCCATGGACGGGCAAGGCGAAGGTCCCGCAGCCGCAGCTCGTACGGATTTCCCTCAGCAGCCTCCCGCCAGGCATTGGCAGCATCCGCGTTGAGCACTTGGTTACTAGGTACGAGGAGCTTCCAGCCGCCAGTCTTGCTCCGCGCCAACGTTGCATCTGTAACGAGCTGCCAGTGACAGAGTTTCGTTTCTGAGTTGTATAGGACGACTGCCACGGGCAAAGAGTGTCTCGTCCAGTACTGCACGTGGTCATCATCCGGGCGAAACCACCATCCGCCAGTGGTGGGCTCGTCAAACCAGCTCTTGCCGCTCTTAATTTGAAGGGCAAGGAGCCGACCACGCACGTCTTCGCCATCAACGACCTCGACCTGGGCATCGATGCCGTAGTCCTCGGTGGGCTGCTCCCGGAACAGCCAGTCCAGCTCTTCCTCGACGTATAACTTGGTGCGAGTGACGCCGCGGCTGGCCACCTTCGCGGAGGGCTTCTGTTTCGGCATGGCTCATTCTCCCCCCACGGCACGGTATACCGCGAGGGGCGCACCCTTCGTCGATCCTAGCGAGCAGCAGGCGCAGAGGATCGTCAAGCGAGGTCCGGAGTCGGACGGCCGGCTGCCGGCGAAGTGGTTCAAAGTTTCTGTACGTCTTCAAGGCGGCCCTGAACGGGCCGCACGCGCCGCCGCCTGGGCGCGCGCCAGCCGCTGCCGCTGTCGCTCTGCGGCCGTCACGCCTGATGCCCGGCGGCTGGCGCGGAGGGCGGGAAGCCCGGAGGGGCCGCCGCAGAACGACAGGCCGTTGACCGGTGAGATGGTGGGCCGGCAGCCGGCCGGGGCCGCGCGGCGAGGGACCGGCGCGGCGTAGGGGAGGGCACGCCGACCGCATCGGCGAGCTTGCGGCGGTCGCGCCGTTGCGGTTAGTGCGCCTCCGGCGGGGGCGCTCCGGCTCCAGGATTGGCCGAAGACCGTCGGCAGCCACCGGGTCCGTGGGTGGTTGCGGTAGGCCATCCCGCCTGCCCTCGACCCGGGCAAGCCGAGCAGACCACCGCCCGGCCCGCCAGCGTCCGTACGAGCCGTCAAGGTCCGCTTGACATGGCGGGCCGGGCGGGGGCCCGCTCCCCAGGCGGGCGGGTCGACGGCCGACGGGATGGGCGCAGAGAGACGTTAGCTGGTTGGGGTTTCTCTACCCCTGTAGAGTCTGAGGGCGCCAGCAAGCTTCAGAGCCTCATCTCTATTAGTTTCCTAACCGCTGGGTGGTTGATGGGCCGGCAGCTCTTCTTCTGTCATCCTTGCTGTACCAAAGGCGGCGAAGCCAACGTAGCCAGATGCGACACGAGGGCGGGTGACAGGTGGTGGCCGAAGCTGACGACCAGGGCAACCCGGAGTCGGCCGAGCGGCAGCCCCGGACCCTGCAAGCCGCGCAGCGGGCTGCTGAGTTGAGCCGTCGTGAAGCTACGGCCAGGCAGCGCGCGGACTCTGCGGCGAGTCGTGCGGCCGCCGCCGCACTTCGCGACGCCATCGGTCAATTCCAAACCGCCGATGCGGCCCGACGTGCCGCCCAGCAAAATTATGAGGCGGCACAGCAGCTAGCCGATCGAACGAAGAAGAGCCTTGCCTTGGCCCAATTTGCGTTAGAGCGAGCACGAGCACAAGCCGAAAACCCCAAAGGGGACGAGGCAAGGTCTGCGCGGCGGCGGCTCGCGGCATCTGAACAGGACTTCGAGAGAGCCCAAACTCAGGCGTTGCAGGCGCGAGCGCTGTTGGACCGAGCTAAGCGGATTCTTAGTTCACAGAACCATCAGGCCCGCATCCTCCGACGTGAGCTGATTGAGGCCGACGAAGCTTATCGGACGGGTTCAAAGGTTGAGGAATCTTCTGAGTCACGGCTTAATCGGCAGAGCGAGTTCCTTTGGTCATTGCTAGATGAGCCTGCACGCGAGAGGCTTCGCCTTTCGCTGAAGCGCCCGGCAGCTCACGGTGAATATTTACGCCCTCGGGCCTTCCCTGAGCACTTGAGCAACTGGGTGGGGCTCGAACGGGACCGTATGGCTCTTATGCTCGATCGACAACAAGTGTCGACGGACTTTTGGATTTCGGTATTGCGCCTTTTAGCGCAGGAGCGACCAGAACTACTGGTTCAAGCGGCGGGGGAGCTTATCGCTGCCCGCGCTAAGGGAATTGAAATTCATCCGGAGATATATCGCGCTTTAGGAAACCTGCTTCACTCCGTCGCCGAGCAGGCAGAGGCCGCAGGCAGTGCCACGATGAAGCGCTCTAAGGGAGACGGGCGAGATGACGGAGACTGGTAATGGCGGAGCCGGAGAGCAGTCGCACACGCCGTCGAGCCTAGAGCGCCTAGCGGAGCAGGTGCTTGACAACCCCCTCGAAGGCGAGGGTGATACTGCGGTTCCCGGCGAGATCGCTAGGGTGTTGCTGCAGGAGTCATACAAAGGGACCTTCCCGCACCCTGATGTTCTTCGCCGGTTGAATGAAGTAGTTGAGAATGGCGCTGAGCGAGCGTTTGGCATGACCGAGATTGAACAGCGGCACCGCCACGAATGTGATAGCCGGTGGCTTGAAGCGGAGATCCGCTATAAGGATGCCGAAACGGCGGCTATTGGGCGAGAGTCGGTCGATAGGCGTCTGATAATCTGGCTGGTATTTATATTTTTGACGCTTTCTCTCATCGGCGGATTTTGGGCTGCGATGGCTGGGCACTCGCTCGGAGTTGGCCTTGCCGGAGGTGCGGGAGTCTTGACCGCGCTAGCGGGAATCTGGGCATCTAGGAAGAAGAAGGACCCCGAGGGTAATTCATAGAGCAGATCCGGCGGGTCGACTTTCGTATCTGCTCTCATTGAGGACGTACCGCGCCCCCGGCCGGCCCGTTGTTGTTTGCGCTGGTTGCTAGTGCTAGAACAGTGCCATGGACCCTGTGCGGGATACCCGGGAAGTTCCAATTAGGCGCTTTCCAGCAGGCTCGGCAACGACGCTTCCTTCGTCGATTAGCAGCCGCACGGCATTTAGCGTCTGCCCAGGACGGAAGATGGTTCTGTGGAGCGTGAAACGGCGTAGCTCGTCTAGCGTAGTGGCCCGCCCCGGAATGATGGTCAGGTACTCCAAGATGAGACGACGCAAGGGCCCTAGCTGTGGCTCGGGCCGAATGGGCAAGGTCTCCTGGTTCGGGTCTCGTGGGTCCCTGTAGCCAATTCCCTGGTAGGGATCAACGCGCCAGATTGCGTCCTTCATCTTCTCAAAGCCTCTGTCGGAATTTGTGCCAAAGACGAGGTAGAGAAGGTTTTTGCGTTCATCGGCCAGCTCGAAGTCGAGGACGTACTTAAATCCGGCCTCGTTTAGGACTCTTCGGTATTGCGCCTTAATGTATTGGGCTTTCTTCTCTTTAGGTTGGGCTTGAACGTCACGCCATACCACTGGCCCGAACACCCTGTCTCCGTAGTGTCGAGGATTGGATGCGAACCGCCAGAACTGGCTTGGCTGTATGGTTACGACTACCTCTCCAGCCTTACTGGCGGCAACCCGCTTCAGGATCTCGAAATCGACGGCGGAGCCCCAGGTGTCGAGGACGAGTAGGAGTGGCTTGTTCCAGACCCGGTGCTTGTCAAGCAAGGGAAGGAGATCATCTTTGCAGCTACCCTTTTGGGGATCAACCACCAAGCCGTGAGCTGCGAGTTCAACTTCGTCGAGCGTCCCGAGTTCGCGCACAAGGGTGGCTTTCAAGTGGTCGACCCGCGCCTGACTGTCCTCCAGAAGCAGAAAGCGACCCTCTCTGCCGGGCCTTGGCGGAGCGATGCATCCGAGGGCCGATCGCAGGGCAATGATCGGAGAGCCCGACGACCCGTCCTTGTACTCACCAGGGCCGGAGAATCCCTCGGCGTAGGTGACACCCTTTGAGCCATACGCGGACTGAAGCAGGATGGGGAACCAGGCGTCGAAGTAGCTGCGGTACACGAGGTGCTTCGCGGCTGTGTGCGGGTCTTTATCCCACAGCGCTTCGTCAGGCGTCGGCAAGGCTCCCCCTGTCTACAGTGCGCAGTTGTCCCGACACCGTATGACATGAAGGCTTGATCGGCTACCCCGCTATCCCAACGCTGACATGGCGGGAATGTCCGGCATCTCGTCCCAGGTCTTGCCGTCAAGGTCGCGGCCACCGGCCTTTGGCGTCCTGCCGCCCCACTGCTTGAAGAAGAAGGCGACGCCGTCTGTTTGGCACTGGTCGCGGAGGTCGCGAACCCATGCTGGGTCCGCAGGCCGGGCGCCCACCCCTGATTCGCCTCCCGCGATGAGCCAATGAATGCCGGTCAGGTCGAGGGGAGCAACGGGGCCAAGAAGGGGCTCAGCGGAGATGAACCGCACCGCTGCCGGCACCGTCCTGAGGTGATCGATCCGATCCCCCTCAGAAGCGTCCTCAACGCTGACACCCATCCAAACGTTGCTCGGCCAAGTCAGCCGCGGAGCAAGCTTCGCTAACCGAGAGGCCCGCTTCGTAAGGACCTGGTAGGTGTGTTGTGGGGTTGCCGCCATGACCTCGAAGACCTGCTTGACGAAGTCGAAGGGAACCTTCGCGTGGAACAGGTCGCTCATAGAGTTGACGAACACGACCCGAGGCTCTCGCCACCTCAGAGGCAGCGTCAGCTCATTGGGGTGCACCACGACTCCGAAGCCCGGTCCGGAGGTACGCGCGTCGCCATCGGTCTGGTACTTGGCGGAACCCATGGCTTTCAGCCGCTTCGCCAAGGTCAGCGCGTAACAGTGATCGCAGCCACGCGAGATGCGGTCGCAACCGGTTGTCGGGTTCCAGGTGGCTTCGGTCCACTCGATGGAGCTCTTGTCTGCCATCACCACACTCCCCGGCCGGTTGGGACGATTCTGTCGAACATGCGTACGGATTGAAAGGCGTGGAGGCGATCTTTCTTGAAGGCTGACAAGAAGCCGGGGTCTTGCCCATGCTTCGCCCGATCAACGCGCAGGATCAGCATGAGACTCGGCCAGGCCGTCGCCAGGCCGTCGTAGGCCGAGCGCTGGCGACCAACGACGACCATCGGTGACAACGTTTGCCGAGGTAACGAGGTGTGACTCGACCGACTACCAGGCCGCCGTGGGACCCCTTACCTGTAGTTGGTGAACTGGTAGTCTGCCTCGCGGTCTAGCACCAGAGGTCCTTGACCTCGTCGCGCCTGGCCTGGGCCAGACCACTGGACACCGCACAGCCCATGTTGTGGGCAGTGTCGAGGAGGCCGAAAGCCACCCTCTTCAGTTTTGCTCCCATGTCGGTCCTCGCCTTCTTCGCCGTCGGGTTAGCTGACTCGTCGAGCTTCGTGGAGTCATCGACCAGGTGCTTCAGAACCCCGGCTACGAATGTGAGTAGGACAACGAGCACTGCGATGCAGCCCGAATCGAACGGGACCGCCAGACCCACGCCAGGCGCGACGAGGACTCCTGCATGGTAGCGGTCTGCGACGGGCGAGAGCCAAGGACCACTCCCCAGCCGTTGGCTTTGAGTCGAGGTGCGGCCGTACCCGTTACGTGCCCGATCTCGCGGTCACCGAAGGGGAACCACGGTCAAGGCCGGACGACAGGCGGCCTGCCTGGCCAGCCGTAACGGCAGGCAGCGAGGCTGCCCGGCTTGCAGCGCCGAGAATTCCTAAACCGTGTGTCGGTCCAGTTGGTCCTCGCGCACCCGGAACCGTGTCTGCCCATCCTCGGCTTCCACTGCATCCCGCCGGGTGGAGATGACCACCGCACCGTCCTCGTCGTTGCCGACGATGCTGCATCTCAGGCGAACTGGTGCTGGCAGATCAGCGCCAGCGTCGAGCTGATCACAGGTGAAGACGGGGACCTTGTCGACGAAGAACCACGACTTCCCGTCAGCATCGACCAGGCGGACACGTATCCAGCCCGGAAAGTCGTGGCTGACCCAGGCGACCACCTCGCAGCGGACGAAGGATTCTTCGTGAGACATGGGCTGATCCTGCCCGCATTCGCTTGAGGGGCCAACCGGCGATGCGGAACGTCAGCTGAGGGAGGTCCAGGCTGTCGACAGCAACGCTGACAGCAACCGCGCCGGACAGTGACACGCTGACAAGCACGGGCATGAACGAAGCTCCGAGCGTTGCAGCCGTTCCCAGACGCGCGCGGACGCGGCGCACAGAGCTTGTAAGCGAGATGTCGCCGGTTCGATCCCGGCCGGGGGCTCCAATTCCACCAGGCATTTCGCGGACGCTGTTGTCAGCCGCCCGGTTGACAGCAACGCTGACAGCAACGGGGTCACGAGAGCCGCCCGTCGAGCTTGCCGAGTGCCTGACGCATCGCGTCGAGGTTGGCATGAGCGTAGACCTTGAGCGTGATCTTGACGTCGGCGTGCCGGGCGATGGCCTGGACGACGTGCGGTGGCACGCCGAGCTCCATCAGCAGGGAGACAACGGTGCGTCGCAGGTCGGGCAGGCGGACCCCGGGCAGGCCGGCGACTTCCCGGAGCCTGGCGAATGATCGGCTGAGGTTTGTGGGCTCTATCGGAGTGCCTCGCTCGGAGGGGAAGACGAGGTCATGGTCCTCCCACACCTCCGCCAGGGCAGCCCGCTCAGTTTGCCGGCGCTCCTGAGTTCGAGCAGGGTGAGCCATGTGACCTCGGGCAGTGCACGTCCGGGCAGACGCCTGCCGCTGAGGGACCACCGGGGCAG
>NZ_JAEMUW010000059.1 GCF_016598485.1 Micromonospora coerulea
CTGCGACCCACGGTCGGTGTGCAAGACGCAGCCGGCCAGGTTTCCGCGGCGAGCGGCGGCGTTGTCCAGTGCGGTGACGGCGAGGCGGGACTTCATTCGGGAGTCGATGGAGTAGCCGACGATGCGGTTGGACCAGACGTCCTTGATTGCGCAGAGGTAGAGCTTGCCTTCGCCGGTGTGGTGTTCGGTGATGTCGGCCAGCCAGAGCCGGTTCGGGCCGTCGGCGGTGAAGTCCCGCTGGACCAGGTCGTCGTGCACTGGCGGTCCGGCCTTGCCGCCCTTGCCGCGACGTCTGCGTTTGCCGAAGGCGCTCCACCAGCCGTTACCGGCGCAGATCCGCCACGCGGTTCGGTCGGCCATCGGCTGCCCGGCGGCGCGGGCCTCGTCGACCAGGAACCGGTAGCCGAACTCCGGATCATCACGGTGAGCGTCGAACAACGCGTTGGCCCGATGCGCCGCCACCTGCTCGGTGGTCGTGACTGGTCGGGCCCGCCACCGGTAGTAGGGCTGGCGAGCAATCTTCAACAGCCGACTCACTGCTGGCCGTCCCGGGCGTGGTGCCCGCGTCGATGTCGGCCTGACGCAGCCACTTGAACAACGTCATCGGGTGCACCCCGAAGTCCTTGGCGATCTGCTCGACAGTCACTCCCGCCTCGCGGTCACGAGCGACACGCATGACGTCATCGCGGAACTCTCGGGGGTAAGGCTTGGGCACAGCGACATCCTTCCAGCCCGCCACCAGGGCAAGCCATCTCAGATGTCACCTATCAGTGCAGCAGACCCTTCAGTATTACGACCGGCAAAGCACGACGGGTCGACGCCGGCACTCGCGTGAACTGGCTGGCTCCGGGGCTAGAAGCCAGCGGGTAGTAGAAGTGCTCTAGAGCCTCGAGGTCGGAGTCGTACATCAGCCGGTACGCCAGGCGGACACACCAGGGAGCACCCGGCATCGCCTGGTCTTCCGGCACAGCACAGCCATCCGCGTCAGTGCGCTCCAGGAAACCCTCGAAGAGCTGCTCCAGTTCCGGGTCCAGGTCCGTCAGCGTGACCTCGACATTCGCATAGGGTCGCGGCTCGACCGACGATGACGGCTGCTCCGCGGGCAACGGCTGGCCGTCGCCGGCCTCACCGTCCTTCCCCGGCTCGTCACCGCCGGTTGCAGCTGAAGGGACCGTGGTCTGCCACAGGTCAGACAGGGCCGGACTGGTTCGCGACGACTCGGGCAGCAACACGCGCGAGAGCGCCGAGATGACGTCCGATCGGCCCGCACGGGGCACACCAGAGAGCACGACGTGTCCTTGGGAACGCAGTTCCAGGGTCCGGAAGCCACGGAAGGAGTCGATCATCAGCCTGCTCACGCGCACGCTGTATCGTCCCCGATCATCCGGCCCGCCGCATCCCTAAATCTGGGTCGGGCTATTCACCGCCCCGCGGAACGATCACCAATGTGACGCGCAGTGACTGCTTGAGCGAGGCGCAAGGCAGCATGCAGAGGCTGGCTATGACTTTCGTCAGTGCGCGGCGAGAGGACCCCGCCGGTGCTCCGTGAGCACGCCGATCGCCCAACTCAGCATGTCGCACCCGTTGTCCCGGCACTGCATGCAGCGGCCAGTGGCCCGGTGCGGGTTTGGCGGCTCGGAGTGCGCCGTGATCACCCGCTTGGCCGTCCAGAGAACCAGGGCGGGCGTGATCGGTCCGTCATCCATGGGCACGGTCAGACCTCCAGGGGCGAGCAGGTCCGGACACCGATCCCCGATCAGGTGCCCGGACCGCTATCCGAGGTCCCGCAGGTTGCCGACCGGAGGGACCTGGCAACGAACCTGCCATGGATAGCCATTGCTAGTCAAGGACTGGCCATGGGTGATTGAGTAGGAGGTGCCGACCGGAGGGAACCACCAGTGCCACCGCAGTACGCCTACCAGCGCGTAGCCGAAGACATGACGAACCGGATCAAGTCCGGGGAGTTCCCACCTGGCTCCCGCCTGCCGAGCCGCGCCGAGTTGTGCGAGCAGTACGACGTGTCCAGCTTCGTCGCGGACCGGGTGTTTCTGATCTTGAAGATGCAGGGGCTGACGGAGTCGCTGCCTGGTGCCGGGGTCTACGTGAAGGAGAACGGCTAGCGGTGGACGCGGGACGGCCCGGACCTCACGAGTCCGGGCCGTTCGGTTCAGATGACTCGGGCAGCCGCAGCACGTTCCCCTGCTCGCCTTGGCCGTGGGCGGGGACATGCTCGCAGCGGAGGCGCTCACGGCTCTGCCTGGCCTGCCGGCGCTGCGCTGCCCGCGATCGTGGAGCCGGCGGTGAACAGTCGGCCGAGGACGTCGCGCCAGGCAACACGGTCTGCCGCACCCTCTCGGCCATGTTTGCCGGCCGCGGGCCGGTCAGGCTGGGCGTACGTCACTCGCGTTCAATGCCTTTCGGTGAGACACACTGTCGCCACCTGATAGCGAAGTCGGCGGGTCCTATGTGGGCGATAGAGGTAAGGCGGGGCCAGCGCAGACGCCGGCAATCGAGGATCCCCGCGACGCTTCCCAGCCGAGACAGCCGTGGAGGCCGACTGGACGAGCCTCCGCAGTGCCTACATCTTCTCGATCGACGGCGTGTCCACATCTGAGCCGGAGGCGCTGCGAGGGTCACATTCCCGATCTTGCCGCCAGTGAGGACCTTCGTCGACGACAACCCTCGTCAGGCACCCGCCCGACCTCCCCCCAGGTGGCCGGTTGGAGAGCACGATCCGGCATCATCAACGCCCCTGCTCCCAAACTGCTCCCAAAGTAAGGGACAAGAACAGAGGATCCCGTTACCGGTATCTCCGGCGACGGGCTTCCTACCTGCATACATTTACGGTGGGCGATACTGGGATCGAACCAGTGACCTCTTCGGTGTGAACAAGGTGGTCACGTGGTCAGTTGTGATCTCGGAGTTGGGCGCCAGGTCGAGGCCGAGGGCAAGGCCGGGTGAGGCCAGTATTGGGCGTGTTGGGCGGCACCAAGCTGGCTCGACTCGCATGAGCGATGATGAGCAGGCTGTAGAGATTTCCTCCGGTGCCCGACACGACGAGTGCCGTCATGAGAGGTCATCGAGCAGAAGCCGCCCGACCTGCCCTGCGCTTGTCCTTGAGCAGTTGGTGAGCGAGCAGGACGGTGTCCTGGCTGGGCGCGGCGTCGAGGTCGCGTAGCGCCGTTGTGAGGCCGTTCAGCAGGGCGGTCACGCCTTCCGGCTGACCGAGGCGGTGGCGCACCCGCATCGCTGCCCGGTAGAGCTCTTCGTTGTACTGATCCAAGCGGAGTGCCTTGTCGAGCACAGCCGATGCGGCCGGCGGGTCGGTGGCGAGTAGGTCCTCAGCCAGGAGTAGGTGGGCCTCCGTCGCCCACTGTCGCGCCTTCTCCCGGTACGGCTCGACCCAGTCGTAGTCGCATCCGTCCGCCAGAGGGGCGGTATAGAGGTCGCAGGCGCGCTGCAGCATGGTGGTGCGCTCGGGCGGCGTGGCGGTGCGGGCGCGGGTGAGTTTGTCACGCAGTTCCCACAGGTCGACGTCAACGGTTTGCGGGTCCAGGCGGTAGCGGTCGTTCGCGCCGCGCTTCAGGACGTAGCCACCGGGCCGGTGGCCGCCGGAGCGGCCCAGGACGTGGCGCAGGTTGGAGGCGTTGGTGTGGATTCGCTGGTCGGCTTGGCGGATACGCGCGTCGGGGACGAGGTATTCGCCGAGGGTGCGGGTGTCGGCGCCGTCGGGGTGGCAGGCCAGGTAGACGGCAAGTTCGGCGGCTTTGGCGCGCAGGGGTCTGCCGGGCGCGGTGAGGTGCTCGACGCGCGGGGCGCCAAGGACGCGAAGCTGCGCCGAGCCTTGCCGGCCGGTGGAAGCAGGGGTTTCAGGCGGATGGCTTTCCGCTCTGCCCGTCTGGTCGCCTGCGGTGATGGGCGGCGGGGCGGCGGGGACGCCGGTGTGGGCCTCCTGCAGCGTGGTGAGGGCCGCCAGTGCGGTGTCGACGTCGAGCACCGCCATGCGCGGCTCGATATCTTGCGACGGGCCGCTGACCAGCGAGGTTCTTCCGCGGTCGTCGACGTCGACGGTACGGCCGCGCGGCCAGTGGCCGAGCAGTAGCCCGGTGACATTCCGGTGGGCGCCGATGCCGAGGGTGATGTGGGTCCTCACGGCCAGCTGCCCGTCGGGCGCGGCGCTGACGAGCAGAAGCGGCGCCGGTGGCTGCTGTGTGTTGGTCTCGTGCAAGCGGGCCCACCGCAACAGGTGCTCGTCGGCGAAGGTGAGCGACTGGTCGGCGTCATCGGTCAGCTTCAGTCGCGGCCAGGGGGTGAGTGCGTGCGCATTGTCCGCGCCGAGCACCTCGGCGAGGGTCGGTCGGTCAATGACGACTGTCGTTTGCCGCTCCGGGTGGTCGGGGCCCCCGTCGGCGAGGGCGCTGATGAGGGCGGCGCGGGCCGCGGCGTGGGCGCCAGGTCCGGTCAAGCCGACCCCGCCGGGTGCGACCGCCGGCAGCGGTGGCACGGCGTGTGCCCGTTCGACGAGGTCTTGACTGGCGGTGACCCGCTTGTTGATCTGCTGGTGGACGTGCATCACGGTCGGTGGCAGCTCGGGAGGTTCATCGCCCGGGACGTAGCGGCGGCGTCGGTGCAGCCAGACCAGTGCCGCGGCGGCGCTGATGGCGGTGGCGACGGTCCAGGGGAGGAATGCGCCGGACGGCAGGTCCAGTCCGTCTGCTTGCTCTGCCTGATCGCCGCCGTGGTCCTCGCTGGCGCTATCGGATGGTTGGTCGGCCCTGCCTGTCGAGGGGTCCGGGGTGGGATCGGGACTCGTGCGGTCCGGCGGCTGGGTGGGTGGTAGTGTGGTTGGTTGCTCCCGCGGCCTTGCCGGTACGGGTCGCGCCGAAGCGGGCGGCCGGGCATCATCGGGGAGTCGCAGTTCCCAGCCGGGATAGATCAGGTCGCAGTCGCGCAGGACGCCGCCGGTGAAATGGCGGTGCCGGTTGAGCTGGCAGATCTCCGGCCACCGGCCGGAGTCGCCCAGCCAGCGCTTTGCGATTGTGGACAGGGAGTCGTTGCGCTCAACGACGTAGACATACCGTTGCGACCCGACCTGAATGAGCGCCGGTCCTTGGGCTGCGGCCTGCTGCGGGATGGCAGCCGCCTCGGCGGGAGGCTTCGGCGGGCTGGCGTCGAGCCGGCCACCGGCGGTGAGGGTGAGCGCTGCGGAGCCGGCGAGCCCAAACACGAGCCGATGTAGGGGGGCCGGAAGCCGCGGCAGTGACAGGCGACGAGGGGCGAGCAGGACCAGCAGTTCGATCAGCAGCAGCACCGCTAACGCCGCCCACAACAGCCACAGAGTCAGTAGGGCCCCGTCCACGAGTTTTGCAGCGGTGATGGCGCGGTCGGATTGCCCGAACCAGTCAACGGTTTGGTGCCAGCTGGGCAGGCGCTCGGCAGGGCCTCCGCCAGCCAGCCACAGCGCCGCGGGCGGCCCCGCCAGAAAAACCACGAGGCCAACCACGGACCTCACAAGCCGACCGAAGGAAGCGGCATCCTGCCGGTTGTCGGCTGGTTGGTGAACCGTCGGCAGGTGGCTGTACTCGGCGAGCTTGCGGGCCGCTTGCGGCGACCGTTGCGGCATCCGTACTCCCCCTGGCCGATGGTGATCCTCCTGCGATACATGACAATGACGCGGAACCACCATTGCGGGCCAGAGCTTTCTCACCATCCGCACACAAAGGATCACCAGACGCCTCCGGTCTCATGCAAACCCCACCGATGAGCCAGACTGCCCCTCATGTCGGTTCCGGGCGCGCATCTGTGCGTTGACCTTGCCTCGTCGGCGGTCGCCGCTATCGCCTGGCGCGACCGCATCTACGTCCCGATCCTGTTCGACGGCAGGCCCACCATCGCGCCCGCAGGGCTGTTCGGCGCCGGCGGGCCCGGGACCGTCGTGCCCGACGGCGAACATACCGGCGCCCCTAGTGACCACACCGCTGAACTCCTGCGCCACGTCGCCGCCGTCGCCAGCACCCAGGTCGGGCCTATCAGCTCGACCACTTTCGTCATCGCACCCCAGTGGGGTCCGCGCCGAAGGAGCCACCTCACGCAGGCGGCGCAACGAGCAGGGCTTCCCGCGCCGGCGATGGTCACCGGCCCGGCAGCGCTGGTCGCACACGTCACCGCGCACCCGCCGTCCCTACCCGACGGGGCGTGTGCGCTGGTCTTGGAGACCGAGGTCCGTCCTCCCCGCCTCACCGTTCTGCAGGTCAGTGGTGGCGCGTGGCACGACCTTGCCACCCGCACAATCCCTGCGGCCCACGTCGACGACGTGCTCGCCCACCAGCTACAAAGTTCACCTGCTGAACAGCACCGCCGGTCCGCAGCGCAGGGCGAGCACGAGGATGATGCCAACCGGCAGGTGAGGGAATCGGTCCGCCAGGCCCGCGCGTTGCTGGCCACCCAGGAGCGGGCGCCGGTGCTCCTCCCCCACCCACGTCCACCCGCCGTGATCACCCGTGGCGACGTCCACGCCGCAGCACAACCTCTCACCGAGCAGCTACCGGGGGCGGTAGGGGAACTGCTCGACACGGCCGACGTCGATACCGCACACCTGGCCATGGTCGTTGCCGCCGACGCCGGTGGGGCACCCGAGCTGCCCGCACAGTTGGCTGCCGCCACCGGAGTCCAGCCCGTGATCGTCAACCACCCGCATGCCGCCGCCAGCGGAGCCCTGACGCTCACCGCGACACCACTGACCGCAATCAGCGCGCGGCTGCCCCGCACCCGGCTGCGCATCCGTGACCTCGCGGCCGCGCTGATCATCGGTGCTTGCGCGCTCGCCCTGTTCGTGCAGGTCATCCTGACCGCTGACGTCACCACGATCGGCATCCGGGTCATCGGGGCCCGCACATCCCTGCCGCAGCTGGGCACCGCGGCAGCACTTGCCGTCATGACCGCTCTGGCCGTGGCGCAGCTCGCCCCCACCACGTGGCTCGCAGGGCCGCCCACCTCACCGACCGACGAACCGACGACGGCGGCACTCATCCGCCGCTCCTATCTCGCCGCAGCCGCGCTCGGTACCACCGCGGCGGCCTTCCTCGGCCTTGCAGCGGGCACCTCCCTGGGCGTCGACTACACCCCTCACCTGAAATGGGCCCTCACCACAGCTGCCCCTCTGGGGGCGAGCGCCGTCCTCATCGCCCTCGTCGCACCGCGTATTCCTGCCGCCGACCTCCCGGCCTGGCTCGGCCGCGCCCGCCCGGTGATCCTGCCAATCATGCTGGCGGCGGCGGGCATGCTCCTCATGCGCGCCGCGGTCAGCCTCACCCCACCCGCCGACCTGATTCCCGCGCCCGGCCTCGTCGGCAGCGCCGGAGCCGCCATGCTCGGAGCCGCCACCGCCCTGACGGCCACCGACCATCGCACCCTCCGAGTAATTACCCTGCCAGCACTGGGCCTCAGTTACGCCATCGTTTTCACCGGTGCCACCAGCGCAGCGCTGATCATCGGTTATTGCCTGGCCGTCCTGTGGTGGGCGATACGCCTCACCGCCTACACCACGCGGCTGGCCTTCCCCGCCGCCACGGCGAAGCTGCGCCGTCTGCTCGACGGTCCTACCGTCCAGCCACAGGAACAGCTGCCCTGTCGAGACGAGACGCGGCACGGTGAGACTCCATCAGCGACGGATCGGTGATGAGGTCGTCGCCGTCGGGGATGGCGCAAGACGGTGTCGGCCGCCTCGACGGTGAGGGTGGCTCCGGTCTGACGGATACCGGCGTGGACAGGATCGATACCTCGTAACCGTGCGGCAGCGGTTCAAGTTCCGCCTGGCGCTGGGCCCCCCGCAACGTGCGGCCGTTCTGGCCGGCTGATCCGCTAGTTCCGCGTCCACAAACGTTGGCCGGGTTGGTCGGGTTGGGAAAATGTCGGAGGGGTGGTGTTGGCTTCGGTTCGTGCCTCGCCGTCGGGATCCCGCCGCTGCGCGGGTGGTGCATCGCACCAGCCCGTGTCGGGTTGCGCGTGACGCCCGGGCAGCGGCCGCGGTGCTTCGGTCTACTGCGCTCCGCTGGTGACGTGTGGGCGTGTGTCGTGGAGGTCAACGCGTGGCGGCGCCGCCGCCGGGACGCGCCGCTGGTCGGCTATCAGCAGTTGCGCCGGGAGCTGTCCGGGTCGGGGCCGGGCACGTTCGCGGAGCAGAAGCGCAGGCAGGTGGCAGGCCCGGGAGGGCACTCGGGGACGACTCTGCAATCCAGCGTGACCGACCTGACCCCGGACATCGGCCCTTCGGACAAGCCACTTCCCGGACCCACCACCAACCACCCTAGACCCCTGGTTCCGGCGGCGCCTTGACACAAAGGGGTGCCATGACAGCGCAGCGCAGTGGGCTGGACGCGGCCAACGCGCGGACAGCGGCAGATCCGGGCGTCTGATCTTGGTGCGGGTCGGCTACTTCTCGTCCAAGCCGTGGTACCTGATGGAGTCGGCCATGCCCTCGGAATCGCGGCTCTCGGCAAGGGCCTCTCGGGCTGCCGCCACCGCCGCGACGATGTCGGCCAGCGGTCGTTCGATACGGGCGTTGCGCACGGGCTCAAAATCGGGGACATGCCTGCCCGCGGCGATGAAGTCCGAGGAGTCGAACTCGTATTGACCGATCAGGCTCCATCCCGCCTGTACGTCCACCAACCCCTTACGTACCGGACCGACCCGCAGCCACCCGGTGCACTGGTCGGAGAAGTTGAACGGGAGCAGCACGACCGGCACGTCGCCGGTGGAGAGCCGTTTGAGCTCGGTCATCCAGCAGTCCAGGGTGTGCACAGGGCCCAACTGCCCGCCGTTGATGGCGAAGTCTGGATGGTCGAGTTCGAGGATGCATTCGAAGCGGCTGGTGCCCAGTTTCAGAATCAGGACATGCTGCGCTTCCTGGGCGGGCTCGATCGACAGGCCTGCAAGCTGAGACGATCTCATCTCTGGGTCACCAACCACCAGTCCATCCCTTCGCCGGTCCCAGTGTCGTCTGCACGGCGTTGCTCATGAGATCATGGCCCCACGCAGGCGATACAACTCGATTCCAGGTTCATGGTGGACGCGCTGTTGGTCCGGACGGCTGCAGGTAGCGGCGGCGCGTTACAGGCCGTAGCGGTGGAGTCGATGCCAGCGCGCGCACTACGCGGCAGAACAGTGCGCCATCGGCAGGTTGCAGCCAGCACCAGCCTACCGCCCGCAACGACGTAAATCACTCGGTCGTGCGGCCCTGTTGAGCTGCGTGTTCTCCTTCTACGGTGGCTTCTCGCAGGTCTTGACGACCAATCCTGGAGGTCCCGCTGTACGTCAACGACGCGTTCCTCGCCCACTACAACAAACCCGCCCGGGCTCGGCTGCGCGGCCTGGCCCGCAACCCCACCATCCCCGCCGACCTGTTGCGGCGGCTTGTCGACAAGCAACTGAGGGAGGCGGGTTTCGCCCTGACCTTCCGCAAGGAATGGACCGACGAGCAGTTCGAGGCATTGGCCGACCACCCCGACCGCAAGGTGCGCGAACTGCTGGCGCAAGCGGTGCACGTCACGCCCGAACAGCGGGCCAGGCTGGTTGAGGACCCAGAACCCGGCGTGCTGCGCGCGCTCGCCGAAGGGCCGGACTGGTTCCTCGCGTGGACGTGGACGCCACAGCCGGCGCTGCCCACATGGGCGTACGAGCGGCTGCTCGAACGGAAACCGAGACTGGAACTGATCATGGCCGACTCTCCGTGGCTGCCGCAGGACCTACGCGCCCGGCTATGGCCGGCCGGATCACCACCGGCGCCGGCCGACGAGCCGCCGCCGGACCGTCGGGAGGCCGAAGCGCAGGCCGGCGCCGACAACGAATGGACGCGCGTCACCGCCGCCGCCGATCCCAGGCTGCCCGCCGACCTCGTCGCCCGGCTGGCGGTGGACCCGTCGCCCGCGGTCCGGCTCGCCGTGTCGATGCGCCCGAGCTCAGCGAGGAGCAACGCGCGGCGATCGACTACCACGTCGGACGTGACGACCGGATCCGGCCCGCCCGCTGGGCGACCGACACCCGCGACCCAGAGATCCAGCGCCGCTGCGTGTTCTCGGCGCACATCGGTCTACGCCGCAGCGTCGCCTGCAACCCGCACCTGACGCCCGACCTCATCGCCGCGCTCGCCACCGACGACGACTTCGCAGTCCGGCTCCTGTTGTGCGAGCGCCACCCGGACGTCGCCCCAGAGACGGTGCTCAACACGTACCTGGAAGCCACGACGATGACCCGAGGCCGACTGCTGCACCACCCCAGCTTCCAGCGCGTCGGGCTGGCCCGGCTGGCAGAGTCGCCGGACCCGCAGGCCCGAGCCCTGGTGGTCCTCGATCCCGAGGCAGCGCCGAAGCTCATCGAGCGGCTCAGCAACGACCCGCATCCGATGGTGCGGGAGTCGACGGCGGGTGACCCACGACTATCACCCAGTCGCGTGCTCGATCTGTTCGACGACCCGGCAACGGCCGGAGCAGCCGCCGCCAACCCACACCTGCCGGTGCCGGTCATGCACGGTGTCCTAACCGACGCGGCCACGCTTGCCGACGAGGTCGTCGAGGGCAACCCGGCCGTGTACCTGGGTCGGTGGTCACCCGACCAACTGCCGGACGAGGACTGAGGCGGCAGGAGACTGCACGCGTGCGATCCGGCCGATGTTGGCCGACAACCAGCCCCTCATGCATGCCCGGGTCACGCACTCATC
>NZ_JAEMUW010000005.1 GCF_016598485.1 Micromonospora coerulea
CGCGTAGTCGTCGGAAAGGCCCCTCCCCGACCCTTGGCGGGAGGGGGTGGGCTGCGTCACGATGGGCGCGAGGAGGTCGCCCATGGCTGACCCGTGGCTCGCCCTGGAATTCGGCGCCGACCCGGCCGAGCGGATCGCGCAGGTCGGTGCCGCCCACGAAGCGTTCCTCACCGCCGGGACCACATCCGACCGGGTCCGCGACGTCGTCCGGCGGTCGTGGGAACGATCCGCGCTGCTCGACCCGGAGGCCACCGCCCCGGTCGACCTCGCCGACGACGCGCTGGAAAGCTACCGGGCGGCCCACCCGCTCGCCCGGGTACTGCCGCTCTTCCGCGACCTGCTCGGCGGCATCGCCCAGGACGGCGCCCAACTGATGGCGGTCTGCGACGCGAACGGGCGGCTGCTCTGGGTGGAGGGGCACCCGGGGGTGCTCCGGCACGCCGAGCGGATGAACTTCGTCCCCGGCGCGCGGTGGGACGAGACGCACGCCGGCACCAACGCCCCCGGCACCGCCCTGGCCGTCGACCACAGTGTGCAGATCTTCGCCACCGAGCACTTCGTCCGCCCGGTGCAGCGCTGGACCTGCGCCGCCGCGCCCATCCACGATCCCAGCGGGCGGCTGCTCGGCGCGGTCGACATCACCGGCGGCGACCACCTGGCCAACCCGCAGAGCCTCGCCCTGGTCCGGGCCACCGCCCGGGCCGCCGAGGCGTTCCTCGCCAGCGCCGCACCCGTCGAGCCGGACGTCATCCAGGTCACCGCGCTCGGCCGGGACGAGGCCGAGCTGCGCGTCGGCGGTCGGCGGATCCGCCTCGGCCGGCGGCACAGCGAACTGCTGGTGCTGCTCCTGGACCATCCCGAGGGGCGGAGCGGCGAGCAGCTCGGCCTCGACCTCTACGGCGACGACCGGCTGCACCCGGTCACCCTGCGCGCCGAGTTGTCCCGGCTGCGCCGGGCGCTCGGCCCGGAACTGCTCGACTCCCGCCCCTACCGGCTGCGCGGCACCGTGCGGGCGGACTTCCGTACCGTCACCGAGCTGCTGGAACGCGGCGACCCGGCCGGCGCGCTCCAGGCGTACCCGGGGCCCTTGCTGCCCGGGTCGGACGCGCCGGGAGTGGCGCGACTCCGCCGGCTGGTCGACGGGCAGCTCCGCGCGGCGGTGCTGGCCGCCGCGGACCCGGCGCTGCTCGCGGCCTGGACCTCGACCCCCGCCGGCGCCGACGACCTCACCGCCTGGCAGGCCCTGGCGCGGGCGTTGCCGCCGGGCGCGCCGCGCCGGCCCCTCGCCGCCGCGCGCATCCGCCAGCTCTCTCAGGAGTACGGACTTCCGCGCGCAACGTCCCTGCAACGTCGGTGAAACTAGGGTCCCGCCATAACCCCTGACGGACGGCGGAGGTACCGATGACGCGCTACGACGCCCCGACCCACTGGCAGTCCCGCTACGACCACTTCATCGGCGGCGAGTACGTCAAGCCGCACGGTGGCCAGTACTTCGAGAACCCCACCCCGGTCACCGGTCAGACCTTCTGCGAGGTGGCCCGGGGCACCGCCGAGGACGTCGAGAAGGCGCTCGACGCCGCACACGGCGCCGCCGACGCCTGGGGACGCACCTCGGTCGCCGAGCGGGCGCTGATCCTCAACAAGATCGCCGACCGGATGCAGGACAACCTGGAGTCCCTGGCCGTCGCCGAGACCTGGGAGAACGGCAAGCCGGTACGCGAGACCCTGGCCGCCGACATCCCGCTGGCCATCGACCACTTCCGGTACTTCGCCGGGGCGATCCGGGCGCAGGAGGGTTCGCTCGGCGAGATCGACGACGACACCGTGGCCTACCACTTCCACGAGCCGCTGGGCGTGGTCGGCCAGATCATCCCGTGGAACTTCCCGATCCTGATGGCGACCTGGAAGCTGGCGCCCGCGCTCGCCGCCGGCAACGCCGTGGTGCTGAAGCCGGCCGAGCAGACCCCGGCGTCGATCCACTACTGGCTCTCGCTGGTCGCCGACCTCCTGCCGCCGGGCGTGGTGAACGTGGTCAACGGCTTCGGCGTGGAGGCGGGCAAGCCGCTGGCTTCCTCACCGCGGGTGGCGAAGGTGGCGTTCACCGGCGAGACCACCACCGGGCGGCTGATCATGCAGTACGCCAGCGAGAACATCAAACCCGTCACGCTGGAACTGGGCGGCAAGAGCCCGAACATTTTCTTCGACGACGTCAGCTCGTCGCGGGACGACTTCCACGACAAGGCCCTCGAAGGCTTCACCATGTTCGCCCTCAACCAGGGTGAGGTCTGCACCTGCCCGTCCCGGGCGCTGATCCAGCAGGGCCACTACTCGGACTTCCTGGCGGCGGCCGTCGAGCGGACCAAGGCGATCACGCAGGGGCACCCGTTGGACACCGACACGATGATCGGGGCGCAGGCGTCCAACGACCAGTTGGAGAAGATCCTGTCCTACCTGGACATCGGCCGGCAGGAGGGCGCGAAGGCGCTCACCGGGGGCGAGCGGGCCGACCTCGGCGGCGAACTCTCCGGCGGGTACTACGTGCAGCCGACCATCTTCGAGGGCGACAATTCGATGCGGATCTTCCAGGAGGAGATCTTCGGGCCGGTGGTCTCGGTGACCTCCTTCGCCGACCTGGACGACGCCGTGAAGATCGCCAACGACACGCTGTACGGCCTCGGCGCGGGCGTGTGGACCCGGGACATGAACACCGCGTACCGGGCCGGACGGTCGATCCAGGCCGGGCGGGTCTGGACCAACTGCTACCACGCGTACCCGGCGCACGCCGCGTTCGGCGGGTACAAGCAGTCCGGGATCGGCCGGGAGAACCACAAGATGATGCTGGAGCACTACCAGCAGACCAAGAACCTGCTGGTCAGCTACTCCACCAAGAAGCTCGGCTTCTTCTGATGGACACCGTCTCCGACGGGACCGCGGCGCCGCTGAGTGCCGTGTCCGACGGGGCCGCGGTGCCCGGTTCGCCGGGCGCCGCGGCGCCGCCGCCCGTGACGGTCACGCCCGCGGCGGCCGAACTGATCCGGTCACTGAGGGGGCGGCACGGGCCGCTGATGTTCCACCAGTCCGGCGGCTGCTGCGACGGCAGCGCACCGATGTGCTATCCGGCCGGCGAGTTCCGCACCGGCGGCTCCGATGTCCTGCTCGCGTCGCTCGCGGTGGACGGCGTACCCGAGCCCGTCGGATTCTGGATCTCGAAGTCCCAGTGGGACCTCTGGAAGCACACGAGGCTCACCGTCGACGTGGTCCCCGGCCGAGGCAGCGGCTTCTCCCTGGAGGCCCCCGACGGCGTCCGCTTCCTCATCCGCTCCCACCTCGCCCCCTGACCCGGTCAGCTCCCCGCCGAGCGCCGTTCGACGATGTCCTCGCCGACCAACCACACCCGGAACGCGAGGACGTCGTCGCCCTCAGGCGATCTGGCGAAGGTCATTGCCGTAGTCGAAGATGATCCGCAGCCGGGCACCGAGGGCGTTGGCGTACCGGCTCAGCGTTGCTACCTCGTTGACGTCGAGGTCGCCGTTCTCGATCTGGCTGACCCGTCCGGGTGTGACCCCCATGAGATCGGCGACCTCCCGCTGCGTGAGCCCCAGCCGCTTGCGCTCCTCCGCGAGATGGAAGGCGCTCACCCACGCTTCGGTCCGGGCCCGCTCACGCTCGTAGGACGCGTCGTCACCGCCAAGCTCCTGACGCACGTCGTCCCAGTCGTAGAACTCGGTCACGACTCCCCCCTCCGCTCACGCTCATTGTCGAGCCAGGCCTTGTAGGCAACCTCCGCCAGCGGGATGTTGTCCTCGTACCACCGCGTCCAGTTGCGCGCCTTATTGCCCGCCACCAGGAGAACGGCCTGCGACCAGGGATCGAAGACGAAGAGCAGGCGGATCGCCACGTCTCGTCCCGATCTCGGCCGAAGCTCCTTGAGGTTGCCGATGCTGCTCCCGCGGAGTGTGTCCACGAGAGGGCGCCCCAGACCCGGCCCGATCTCGGCCAGCATGTCCACGGCCACCCTGACACTCTCGTAGGTCTCAGGATCTTCTCGTCGAAGATCCCGAAGCCATTGGCGGACCTCTTTGGTGACCCGAACGGACCAGCGTCCCCCGGTGGCAGCAGCCATGGCACAACTATAGCCCGGGCTAAACAACCCGGCGAGCGAACGGAGGTCAGCGGGCGTCGAGGAGGGGTTGGGTGGGGTTCCAGGGCGGGCCGCCGGCGGCGTCGCGGCGGCGGCGGGCGATCGCCGACAGGGCCTCCAGGACTACGCGGTTGCCGAGGTAGGCGGTGATGTCGGCGTGGTCGTAGGGCGGGGCGACCTCGACCACGTCGACGCCGACGACCGGCAGTTCATAGCAGACCCGGCGGACGGCGTCGAGGAGTTGGCGGGAGGTGAAGCCGCCGGGCTCGGGGGTGCCGGTGCCGGGGGCCATGCCGGGGTCGACCACGTCCACGTCGACGGAGAGGAAGACGCCCTCGCACTCGTCGGTGGCGATCGCGAAGGCCTCCGACAGGCACTCGTCCAGCCCCCGGGCGACCACCTCGGTCATCTCGTACGAGCGCATTCGCTGCTCGGCCATCCAGGACAGCGTCTCGGGGCCGGGCCAGTAGCCGCGCAGGCCGATCTGGAGGAAGCGGTCGCCGCGTACGGCGCCGGACTCGATGAGCCGGCGCATCGGCTGGCCGTGGCCGTGCAGCGAGCCGAACTCGATGTCGCCGGTGTCGGCGTGCGCGTCGAAGTGCACCAGCGACACCCGGCCCAGCCCGTGGTGCCGGGCCACCCCGGTGGCGTCGGGCAGCGCGATGGAATGGTCGCCGCCGAGCACGATGGGGATGGCACCGGTCCGCGCCACCGCGAGAACGGCCTCTTCCAGGGACGACAGGGACCGCTCGATGTCGCCGGAGAACATCTCGACGTCACCGGCGTCGTACACCCGGAGGTCCTTCAGGGCGTCGACGCGGAACGCCAGCGACGGGCGGGAGCCGTCGTGCGGCAGGTAGCAGGCCTGCCGGATGGCGGACGGGCCGAACCGGGTACCCGGCCGGTGCGAGGTGCCGCCGTCGAAGGGCGCGCCGACGATGACGACGTCCGCGTCTACGTAGGTGACGGGCTCGGAAAGGGTGCAGGGCGGCACGCCGAGGAACGTGACGTCAGGGCCGAACATCGGGCCGTAGCGGGTCACCGCTCCTCCATCCCCCACGGCGAGCCGTAGCCGGTCAGCAGGTCCAGGAAGGGTACCGGCGGCAGCGCCTCCGGACCGAGCACCCCGGCGCCCGACCAGGCGTCGGTGGCGAGCAGCTCCAGGGCGACGACCGGGTTGACGGCCGTCTGCCAGACCACGGCCTGGCGGCCGTACTCCTTCATCGACCACTGGTTGTCCACGACGTGGTAGAGGTAGACCTTGCGGGGCCGGCCGTCGACCCCGGTGCCGGTCACGTACGTCCCGGCGCAGGTCTTGCCGTGCATCCGGTCCCCGAGGGTGGCCGGGTCGGGCAGGCAGGCGGCGACCACGTCGCGCGGCGACACCGAGAGGTTGCCCACCCGGACCGGGGAAACCGCGTCCAGGCCCAGCTTGTGCAGCGTCTTGAGCACCTCGATGAACTCGTCGCCGAGGCCGTACTTGAAGGTGACCCGCTTCGCCTTGACCCAGCGCGGGATGAGCAGCACCTCCTCGTGCTCCACGTTGACGCACTCGACCGGGCCGATCCCCTCGGGGAAGTCGAAGACCTCCGGCTCGCTGAACGGCGGCGTGGTGTACCAGCCCCGGTCGGCCTCCCAGATGACCGGTGGGTTGAGGCACTCCTCGATGGTGGTCCAGATGGAGAACGAGGGCGCGAAGTCGTACCCGTCGACGGTGAGGTTGGCGCCGTCGCGGACCCCGATCTCGTCGATCTCGCTGAACAGTTCGTCGGCGGCGTAGCGGGCGAAGACGTCCGACAGTCCCGGCTCGATGCCGATGCCGCAGAGCGCGAGTCGCCCGGCACCGGACCACTGCTCCGAGCGAGCGAACTGCTCGTCGCCGAGCTTCACCCCGGTCTCGGCGTGGGGGCGGGACGGGTGCGGGTGGGACAGGGACATCGCCATGTCGAGGTAGTCGGCGCCGGCGGCGAACGCGCCGTCGAAGATCGGCATGACGAAGCGCGGGTCGACCGCGTTGAGCACGTGGGTGATCTGGTGCTCCCGGCAGAGCGCGGCGACCGCGTCCGCCGACGCCGCGTCGACCTGGGCGGCGACGAATCGGTGGTCGTGGTCGGCGATCGCCCGAGAGGCGCGGCCGAGGTCGTAGTCGGCGACCACCATGGTCTCGAAGAAGGAGCGGCGGGCCGCGATGGCGACGGCGGCGGAGCCGACGCCGCCGGCGCCGACGAGCAGGATGCGCATCAGGAATCAAACCCCAAACCAAGACGATCGAGCGTACGGAGCCAGACGTTGCGCCGGCCCTCCCGCGCGTCGGCACGGGCGAGCGACCAGCGGGTGAGATTGATGCCGGCGGCCCGCACGGGCTCCGGTGGGAACGGGAGCGGCTTGCTGCGCACCAGGTCGAGGCGGGTCAGCGCGGTTTCCGCCCCGCCGAGCAGGTCGAGCATCACCTGGGCGCCGAACCGGGTCGCCCCCACCCCGAGCCCGGTGAACCCGGCCGTGTACGCCAGCCGCCCGGAGTAGGCGGTGCCGAAGAACGGGCAGAACCGGGTGCAGGTGTCGACCACCCCGCCCCAGCGGTGGCTGAACCGCAGGCCGTCCAGCTGCGGGAAGGTGGTGAAGAAGTGGTCGCCGAGCGCGGCGAAGGTGGCCGGCCGCTGGGCCAGCTCGGGCGCCATCCGGTTGCCGTAGTGGTAGACCGCGTCGTACCCGCCGAAGAGGATCCGCCCGTCCGCGGTGATCCGGTAGTAGTGGAACTGGTTGCCGACGTCGGCGAGCCCCTGCCGGTTGCGCCAGCCGATGGCGTCCCGCTGGGCGGGCGTCAACGGCTCGGTCATCAGCGCGTAGTCGTACACCGGGACCAGCCAGGCCCGCAGCCGGCGCAGCAGCGGCGGGAACGCGTTGGTGGCGAGCGCGACCTGGCGGGCGTGGACGCTGCCCGGGGCCGCGTCGGCGCCGCCGGCCGTGGCGAGCCGCAGCCCGGCGCCGTCGCGGCGCAGGCCGGTGACCCGGGTGTGCTCGTGGATACGGACGCCCAGCTCGAGGCAGGCGCGGCGCAGCCCCCACGCCAGCTTCGCCGGGTCGAGCATGGCCACCCGGTCCCGGTCCCACATCCCACCGAGGTACGTCGGCGAGTCCACCTCGGCGCGGACCTCGTCGGCGTCGAGCAGTCGCACGTCGTGGCCGTACCGGCGGGCCAGCTCGGCGTCCTCGGCGAGCCCGGCCAGCTGGTACGGCTCGACGGCCACCGCCAGCTCACCGGTGCGCTCGAAGTCGCAGTCGATGCCGTGCTTGTCGACCGCGGCCGCGATCGCGTCCAGGTTCTCCCGGCCGAGTCGTTCCAGCTCGTCGATCTCGCCGGGGAAGCGGTCGACGCCGTTGGCCAGGCCGTGGGTGAGCGAGGCGGCGCAGAATCCGCCGTTGCGCCCGGACGCCGCCCAGCCGCAGGTGCCGGCCTCCACCAGGAGCACGTCACGGTCGGGGTAGGCCTGCTTGGCGAGCAGGGCGGTCCAGAGTCCGGCGTACCCGCCGCCGACCACCAGCAGGTCGGTCGTGGTCGCGCCGGTCAGTGGCGGCAGCGGGTCGGGGCGTTCCGGACGGTCCAGCCAGTAGGGCACGGGCGCGGCGTCGGCCAGCGCCCGGCCGGTATGCGGGAGTTTCATGACAGGCGCTTCGCCGGTCGTCCGGCCGCGACCGGGACCGCGAGTGCGGCCCGCCGAGCCCGGCGACCGCGCAACGAACTGGCGCCGACGAGCAGCAGGGCGATCGCGAACATCGCCGTGCCGATCACGTTGACCTGCGGCGGAATGCTCCGTCCGGCGGCGCCCCAGACCCACATCGGGAAGGTGACCGTGGTGGCCGAGTTGAAGTTCGTGATGATGAAGTCGTCGAAGCTCAGGGAGAAGGCGAGCAGCGCGGCGGCCACGATGCCGGGCAGCACCAACGGCAGGGTGATCCGCCGGAAGGTCTGCCACTCGCTGGCGTAGAGGTCCATGGCGGCCTCCTCCAGCCGGCGGTCCATGCCGGCGAGCCGCGCCTTGACGGTCACGACCACGAACGAGACGCAGAACATCACGTGCGCGATGACGATGGTCCAGAAACCCAGCGGCACCTGGGCGGCGACGAAGAGGGAGAGCAGCGAGGTGCCCATCACCAGCTCCGGCGTGGCCATCGGCAGGAAGATCAGCATGTTGATCGCGGCCCGACCGCGGAACCGGTGCCGGACCAGCGCGAACGCCATCAGCGTGCCGAGCACGGTGGACACCACGGTGGCGATGAAGCCGATCTGTGCGCTGCGTACCACCGCGTCGCACATGTCCGAGGTGGCGCATGGGTTGCGCCAGTTGTCCAGCGTGAACTCGTTGAAGTCGTAGGTGTTCCGGGCAGACGGGCGGTTGAACGACAACCCGATCACCACGGCGATCGGCAGGAAGAGGTAACCGAGCACCAGCAGGGCGACCCCCATCACCCACCGGTCGGCGATCCACCGGCCGAAGCGGGAACCCATCAGAGCACCTCCTCCGTGCCGGCCTTGCGCAGGTAGACGAAGACCACCGCGAGGATCGCCGCCATCAGCAGGAACGACAGCGCCGCGCCCTGCGGGTAGTTCAGTTTGACCAGGAACGCCGAGTCGATGACGTTGCCGATCATGTTGTCCCTCGGGGTGCCGAGCAGCTCGGCGTTGATGTAGTCACCGCTGGCCGGGATGAAGAAGAGCAGCGTGCCGGCGACCAGGCCGGGCATCGACAGCGGCAGGGTGACCTTCTGGAACGCCCGCAGCGGGCTGGCGTAGAGGTCGCTCGCCGCCTCCAGCATCCGGGGGTCCAGCCGCTCCAGGCTCGCGTACAGCGGCAGCACCAGGAAGGGCAGGAAGTTGTACGTCAGGCCGAGCACCACCGCACCCGCGGTGGCCAGCAACCGACCGTCCGGCCCGAGCAGGTGCACGTCCCGCAGCAGTCCGACGAGCCAGCCGTTGTCCGACAGGATGGTCTTCCAGGCCAGCGTGCGGACCAGGAAGCTGGTGAACATCGGCGCGACCACGGAGACCAAGAGCAGGTTCTTCCACCGGCCGGCCTTCTGCGCGATCCCGTACGCCAGCGGGTAACCCATCAGCAGGGCCAGCACCAGCGCGATCCCGGTGTAGACGAACGACCGGACCAGCTGCGGCCAGTACTCCTGGAGCGCCGCCGGGTAGTTGCCGACGGCCCCGGTCATCGCGTACCCGGTGGTCACCGAGCCGCTGGGGTCGTAGAGACTGGCCGCGGCGAGCTGGACCAGCGGCACAGCGAAGAAGATCAGCAGCCAGGCTGCGCCCGGCAGCAGCAGCAGGTACGGCAGCAGCCGGTGCCGCCCGCGCCGGGGCGCCGGCGGCGACGCCGACTGCCCCGACCCGGTGGGTACGTGCGCGAGGGCGGTCATGGCGCCACCTCGCTCCGCTCGGCGTCACCATGACCTGGTGATGGACTGAGCCGAATGGTTCGCTCGCTGCGCTCGTTCACGGCAGGACACCCACCGGCTCGTCGAGCAGCGGGGTGGTGCGGTCGTCCTCGCCCGGCTCGCGGGGAAGCAGGAAGGCGTGCCGCGGGTCCCAGTGCGCCACCACCGGGGTGCCGACCGGCAGTTGCCCGCCGAGGCCGCTGTTCGCGGAGAACGCCGACAGTTCGCTGCCCCAGGCGGTCTTCACCAGGTACTGGGTGCTGACCCCGACGTAGGAGGCATCGGTCACCACGCCACCGACGTGCTGGTGGCCGGCCGGCACCGCGGCGGCGGTGGCGACCAGGTGCAGCTTCTCGGGGCGTACCCCGAGGAAGACCGGTCCCCTTGCGAGGCGGGCCCGCGCGGCGGGCACGGAGAAGCGCCCGCCGTGCGCGGAGACCAGCACGTCCCTGCCGCTCGTGCCGCTGGCCTCGCCGGCCAGCAGGTTGGACTGGCCGAGGAAGTTCGCCACGAACGCGGTGGCCGGGAACTCGTAGATGTCGGCGGGCGCGCCGAGCTGCTCGATCTTCCCGGCGTTCATCACCGCGACGGTGTCGGCCATGGTCATGGCCTCCTCCTGGTCGTGGGTGACGTGCACGAAGGTGATGCCGACCTCGGTCTGGATCCGCTTCAGCTCGATCTGCATCTGCCGGCGCAGCTTGAGGTCGAGCGCGCCGAGCGGCTCGTCCAGCAGCAGCACCTGCGGGTGGTTGATCAGTGCGCGGGCCAGCGCGACCCGCTGCTGCTGCCCGCCGGAGAGCTGGGCGGGCCGGCGCGGGCCGTAGCCCTCGAGCTGCACCAGCGCGAGCATCCGGTCGACCTGCTCGGCGACCTTGCGGATGCCCCGCCGGCGCAGCCCGAAGGCCACGTTCTCGGTGATGTCCAGGTGCGGGAAGAGCGCGTAACTCTGGAACACGGTGTTCACCGGCCGCTTGTACGGCCGCAGCCGGGCGATGTCCCGGTCACCGAGCAGCACCTGTCCGCTGGTCGGCTCCTCCAGCCCGGCGATCATCCGCAGGGTGGTGGTCTTGCCGCAGCCGGACGCGCCGAGCAGGGCGAAGAACGAGCCCTGCGGGATGGTCAGGCTGAGGTCGTCGACCGCGGTGAAGACGCCGAACTTCTTGGTCAGGTTCGCCAGCCGCAGGTCGCCGGCCGGTGCCTCGTGTCCCATCGTTCTCACGCCCCGATGACCTGCTGGAACTTGGTCTCGTACTCCTTCTCCTGTTTCTCGTCCAGAGCCATGAAGACCTTGGACTTCGACAGCATCGGCTCGTCCGGGAAGATCAGCGGGTTGCTGGCCAGGTCCGGGTCGATCTTCTCCATCTCGGCCTGGGCGCCCTTGACCGGGCAGATGTAGTTGACGTACGCGGCGAGCTTCGCGGCCACCACCGGGTCGTAGTAGTAGTTCATCAGCTCTTCGGCGTTGGCCTTGTGGCTGGCCTTGTTCGGCACCAGCATGTTGTCCGACCAGAGCATGACGCCGGACTCCGGCACCACGAACTTGATCTTCTCGTCCTCGAAGCCGAGCTGGATGACGTCGCCGGACCAGCCGATGCACGCGGCGATGTCGCCCTTGGCCAGGTCCGGGGCGTAGTCGTTGCCGGTGAACTTCCGGATCTGCTTGGAGTCCACGGCCTTCTTCAGCTTGGCCAACGCGTCGTCGAACTGCGCGGCGGTGAAGTTCGCCGGGTCGTGGCCGTTCGACTGGAGCAGCAGGCCCATGGTGTCGCGCATCTCGGACAGCGCGGTCACCTTGCCCTTCAGCTCGGGCTTGGTGAGCAGCTCGTCGACGGTGCGGATCTCCTTGGTCACCTTGCCGTTGTAGGCCAGGCCGGCCAGGCCGGACTGCCACGGGATGGCGAGCTGGCTGTCCGGGTCGAAGGACCGGTTGCGCAGCGACGGCAGCAGGTTGGCCTCGACGTTCGGCATCTTCGACTTGTCGAGCTTCTGGATCCAGCCGAGCCGGATCATCCGGGCCGCCATCCAGTCGGTGAGGACCATGATGTCCCGCCCGGTCGCCTGGCAGCCGGCGAGCTGGTTCTGCACCTTGCCGAAGAACTCGTTGTTGTCGTTGACGTCCTCGGTGTAGGTCACCTGGATGCCGGACTTGGCGATGAAGGCGTCGAGGCTGGGGCGCTTCGACTCGTCCTTCTCGTCGACGTCCATGTACTGCGGCCAGTTCGAGAAGGCGAGCTTCTTCTCCGTGGCGGAGAGGTCATCGCTCTTACAGCCGGCCTCGGTCTGCTGGGCGCCCTTCGTGCCGCAGCCGGCCAGCGTGCCGGCGGTGGCCAGCAGCGCTGCCGAGCCGAGGGTGCCGGTGAGCAGACCACGCCGGGTGAGGGGCCGGAGGGGACTACGCATGTGACGACTCCTAGGGGGGTCATCGTCGGCGGCGGGACGGGGGTTGCACGCCGGCGGGAGGGTCAGTGGCGATGGACGACTGATCCTGACATGAGGTGACCTTCCTTACAAGGGATTCCGTTGCGGGATTAGCAATGGGCGACGAAATACGCCAGACTGCGCCGGGGCACTACGCTCAGCCCCAAGGAATCGGACGTGGGGAGCGGCGATGAACAACCGGCATCCGGAGACCGGCAATGGCACACGTCGCGTCACTGTGCGTGAAGGCTCCAGTCACGCTCTGCTGGACGACGTGGCCAAGCAGATCATCGAGCAGCTCCAGGAGGACGGCCGCCGCCCGTACGCGACCATCGGCAAGGCCGTCGGCCTCTCCGAGGCGGCGGTACGCCAGCGGGTGCAGCGCCTGCTCGACGCCGGGGTCATGCAGATCGTCGCGGTGACCGATCCGCTCCAGCTCGGGTTCCCCCGCCAGGCGATGATCGGCCTGCGCACGAACGGCGACCTGGAGACGGTGGCCGACCGGCTCGCCGGCTTCGAGGAGATCGACTACGTGGTGATCACGGCCGGCTCGTTCGACCTGCTGGCCGAGGTGGTCTGCCGCAACGACGCCCACCTGCTGGAGATCCTGCAGAAGCTGCGCGCCGTCGAGGGAGTGCTCGCCACCGAGGCATTCGTCTACCTCAAGCTGCGCAAGCAGACCTACAGCTGGGGTACGGCCTGATACGGATTCCGTTGCACGGGTTAGCCGCTTTCGCTGAATCCGTTGCAGCAGGCCCCTGCTACTTGCGTTATCAACACTCGTTGTGCGATAACCGTGGGCAGAGCGGCCGGTGTCACCCCTGACCGGCCCGAGACCCGATGGGGCTGACATGGCCAACGCCACCGACCACCTCTGGATGCACTTCACCCGGATGGCCAGCTACTCCGCCGGCGAGGTACCGACCATCGTCCGCGGCGAGGGCGCGTACGTCTGGGACGCCCAGGGCCGCCGCTACCTGGACGGGCTCGCCGGGCTCTTCGTCGTCAACGCCGGCCACGGCCGCACCGAACTGGCCGAGGCCGCCGCCAAGCAGGCCGGCGAGCTGGCCTACTTCCCACTGTGGTCGTACGCCCACCCGAAGGCCATCGAGCTGGCCGAGAAGGTCGCCTCGCTCGCCCCCGGCGACCTGAACCGGGTCTTCTTCACCACCGGCGGCTCGGAGGCCGTCGAGGCGGCGTGGAAGCTGGCCCGGGCCTACTTCAAGCGCACCGGTCAGCCGAACAAGTACAAGGTGGTCAGCCGGTACATCGCGTACCACGGCACCTCGATGGGCGCGCTGTCGATCACCGGCCTGCCCGGCATCAAGAGCGACTTCGAGCCGCTGGTCCCCGGCGGCATCAAGGTGCCGAACACCAACTTCTACCGGGCCCCCGAGCACGGCGACGACCCCGAGGCGTTCGGCCGCTGGGCCGCCGACGAGATCGGCCGGGCGATCGAGCGGGAGGGGCCGGACACCGTCGCGGCGGTCTTCCTGGAGCCGGTGCAGAACTCCGGTGGCTGCTTCCCGCCCCCGCCCGGCTACTTCGAGCGGGTCCGCGAGATCTGCGACGCGTACGACGTGCTGCTCGTCAGTGACGAGGTGATCTGCTCCTGGGGCCGGCTGGGTGAGTACTTCGGCGCCGTCCGGTACGGCTACCAGCCCGACATCATCACCACCGCCAAGGGCATCACCTCGGGGTACGCCCCACTCGGCGCGATGATCGCGAGCGAGCGGCTGATGGAGCCGTTCCTCACCGAGACCGGCATGTTCGCGCACGGGGTGACCTTCGGCGGCCACCCGGTCTCCTGCGCGGTGGCCCTGGCCAACCTGGAGGTCTTCGCCCGCGAGGACCTGGTCGGCCACGTCCGGGCCAACGAGGGCGCCTTCCGGTCCACCCTGGAGAAGCTCAACGACCTGCCGATCGTCGGTGACGTCCGGGGCGACGGCTACTTCTACGGCATCGAGCTGGTCAAGGACAAGGCCACCAGGGAGACCTTCGACGAGGCCGAGTCCGAGCGGCTGCTGCGTGGCTTCCTGTCCAGCGCGCTGTTCCAGGCCGGCCTCTACTGCCGGGCCGACGACCGGGGCGATCCGGTGGTGCAGCTCGCCCCGCCGCTGATCGCCCAGCAGGAGCAGTTCGACGAGATCGAGCAGATCCTGCGCGCCGTGCTGACCGAGGCATGGGCACGCCTCTGACCGGCGGTCCGGGGTCCACCACGGACGGGGCCGGGTCTCGCAGCGGCGAGGTCCGGCCCCGCGCCGTCGGCCCGGTCCCGGCCCGCCCCGAGGGCACCGACGACGTCGGCCGGACCCCCCGCACCCGGGTCCGCCGGCTGCCCGACCTGGCCGTCCACGATCGGGCCACCCTGCACGCCGTCCTCGACGCCGGCCGGATCGGCCATCTGGCCATCGCCGACGGCGACCAGCCGTACGCGCTGCCGGTGGCGTACGCCCGGGACGGCGACCGGGTGCTGGTGCACGGCTCCACCGGCAGCCGCCTCTTCCGGCACCTCGCCGACGGGGCGCCGGCCTGCCTGACCGTCACCCTGCTCGACGGCCTGGTGCTGGCCCGCAGCGCCTTCGACTCGTCGATGAACTACCGCTGCGTGATGGCGCTCGGCGAGCTGACCGCGCTGCACGGGGACGCGAAGCTGGCTGCCCTGGAACGCCTCTCCGAGCACCTGCTGCCCGGCCGCTGGGCGCAGCTCCGCCCGCCGTCGGCGAAGGAGCTGGCCGCCACGCTGGTGCTCGCGCTGCCGCTGGACGAGTGCTCGGTGAAGGTCAGCGCCGGCCCGCCCGAGGACCCCGAGGACGAGCTCGACCAACCGGTCTGGGCCGGCGTGGTGCCCGTCGTCGAGGCGTACGGCACTCCGCAGCCCGATCCGCGGCTGCGCCACGACCTGCCCCCACCGGAGTGGTGATGCGCTACCAGGAGCTGTCGTACTGGCTGTCCAGCCTGGACGAGCCGCTGACCCCGCGCCCCGCGCTACCCGGCGACGCCGACGCGGACGTGGTGATCGTCGGGGCCGGCTACACCGGGCTGTGGACGGCGTACTACCTGGCCGCCGCGGACCCGTCGCTGCGGATCGTCGTGCTGGAGTCGGAGATCGCCGGGTACGGCGCCTCGGGGCGCAACGGCGGTTGGTGCTCGGCGCTCTTCCCCACCTCGCTGCCCGCGCTGGCCCGCCGGCACGGCCGGGACCGGGCCCTGGCGATGCAGCGGGCCATGCAGGAGACCGTCCGCGAGGTCGGTCGGGTGGTCGCCGCCGAGGGCATCGACTGCGACTGGCAGCCCGGTGGGACGGTGGTGCTCGCGCGCTCCGCGGCCCAGCTCGGCCGGGCCCGGGCCGCAGTCGCCGAGGCCCGCGAACACGGCCTGGCCGACGACGACCTGGTGCTGCTCGACGCCGCCGAGGCCACCGCCCGCTGCGCCGCCGAGGGGGTGCTCGGGGGGACGTACACCCCGCACTGCGCCGCCGTGCATCCGGCCCGGCTGGTCCGCGGGCTGGCCCGGGCGGTCGAACGCCATGGGGTGACGATCTTCGAGCGGACGCCGGTCACCGCCGTACGGGCCGGCGTCGCCGTCACCGCGACCGGGGTGGTGCGGGCGCCGGTGGTGGTCCGGGCGACCGAGGGCTTCACGCCGGCCCTGCCCGGGCAGCGGCGCGTCGTCGCGCCGGTCTACTCGCTGATGGTGGCCACCGAGCCGCTGCCGGCCACGACGTGGGCCCGGATCGGGCTCGCGGAGCGGGAGACCTTCTCCGACTACCGGCACGTCATCATCTACGGCCAGCGCACCGCTGACGGCCGGCTGGCGTTCGGCGGGCGGGGCGCCCCGTACCACTTCGGGTCGCGGACGGCGCCCGGCTACGACCGGGAGCCGCGGGTCTTCGCCGCGCTGCGGCGGGTGCTCGGCGAGCTCTTCCCGGTGCTCGGCGAGGTGCCGGTCAGCCACACCTGGGGTGGGCCGCTCGGCGTGGCCCGGGACTGGGCCGCCTCGGTGGGCCTGGACCGGGCGTCCGGGCTGGCCTGGGCCGGCGGGTACGTCGGCGACGGCGTCGGCACCAGCAACCTCGCGGGTCGTACCCTGGCGGACCTGATCCGGGGGCAGCGGACCGAGCTCACCGCCCTGCCGTGGGTCAACCACCGCTCCCCGAGGTGGGAACCCGAGCCCCTGCGCTGGCTGGCCGTCAACGCCGGCCTCCGGCTGATGTTCTCCGCCGACGAGGCCGAACAGCGCACCAACCGGCCCGCCCGCCGCGCCGCCGCCTTCTCCCGCCTCCTCGGCCACTGACACCCTGCTCCAGTGCTCCCCGCTGCCACCCGCCGAGCACGGGGTTGGCGGGTGAATCGGAGATCAACTGACCCGCCAACCTCATGATCGACGAGGAGAGCGGGCGGCGCGTGGGGGTCAGTGGTTGGGCGGGATGACGCGGAGGTGGCCGCGGCGGCCGGTGTGCTGGGCCTGGTGGAGGTCCTGATCGCCCTCGGGCGGGCGCGGCGGCGCGGGACGGGCGGCCTCGCGGACGGCCTCGGCCAGGGCGACCAGGTCGTCGGTGGTGGGCGGCGGGGGCTCGAACTCCCCCTCGTGCCGCACCACGTCCCAGCCGCGCGGGGCGGTCAGGCTGCGGGCGTGCGGCTCGCAGAGGTCGTACGTGTGCGGCTCGGCGAACGCCGCCAGCGGGCCCACCACGGCTGTCGACTCGTTGTAGACATAGGTCAATGTGGCGACCGCTTGCCGGGGGCAGCCGTTACGGGAGCAGCGCCGTGGTGACCTCACGGCGGCAGGGTATCCCCATTACCGGGTCCGGCGCACCGCTTCGCGTTGCGACACGCCCGTCACGGTGATCACAGTTCATCCGATCGGATCACCGGCACGCCGGGCCGGTGGCGCAGCGGCGGGCCGGCCCGCGGCGGGGGCTACCCTCTTCCTCATGACGAGCCCGGAACACCGCCGCCCCGGCTCCGGCCGGCGCACCCACCGCGACCGCCACGGTCGGGGGCTGCGCGGGCGGTTGGTGCCGGCCACCGTGCCGCTGGCCCGGACCAAGGCGGAGGTCTTCGACGACCTGGTGCTCGACACGGTGGAGACGTTGGAGCGCCGCTTCGCCAAGGAGCTGGCCGGCGTCGAGTTCGCGGTCGAGGACGTCCCGCCGGACCTGAACGTCTACGACTCCGACGTGCTGGAGGACGGCGAGGTGCCGCTCGCCCGCCTGCTGCCCGGCCGTCCGGGCCGGCAGGAGGTGCCGCCGCGGATCGTGCTCTACCGGCGGCCGCTGGAGTTCCGGGCGATGGACCGCGAGGACCTCGCCGACCTCGTGCACGACGTGATCATCGAACAGGTGGCGAACCTGCTCGGGGTCGACCCGGACGAGCTGGCCTGACCCCCGCCGGTCCAGCCGTCGTCCCGAGCCGGGCGGCCCCCACCGCCCCGGCCCGGCACCGTCTCAGGCGGCGACCCGCCGCTTGAGCTTGCGCCGCTCCCGCTCGGAGAGCCCGCCCCAGATCCCGAACCGCTCGTCGTGGCCGAGAGCGTATTCGAGGCACTCCGTCTTCACTTCGCACCGCGAGCAGATGCGCTTCGCCTCGCGGGTCGAGCCGCCCTTCTCGGGAAAGAACGCCTCCGGGTCGGTCTGCGAGCAGAGCGCTCGCTCCTGCCACTCCGGCGCGTTTCCGAGCAGGTCGGCCACCTCGAGCTGGCCGTCCATCAGATGCCTCCTTGTCGCGCACCGGCGTCATCGCCGCTGCAACCCCCCACGCGAAAGGCGTGCTTGTCCGTCCGGTCACAATTTGTTGCGTTCGGCGCGAACAACCCCATTCAAATTACACGCGTGTAATGCGTGCGCCGTCAAGCCGAACTTGATAATGGAGTCGCCCTCCCGACACGTTCCGGACGACCGACCGCGCCGCCCGAGCCTCGCAACCTGCCCTATCGATTCAGACCCCGGACGAGTAACGCCCTCTCCGGCGAGTTGCCCCGCTTTTCTGCCGTGGCGCGCCCGACGACGGCCCGGCCGGCGGCCCCCGGCGGAGGCTCCGGCGGGCCGTACCCGGGCGGCCGGCGGGGCAGCGTCCAAGATCAGCATTGTGTGGGGAAAAGGTTAACCCGAGTCCGTCCGAACTGCCCGTCGAGCCGAAAACGCCGACAGCGCCCCGTCCAGGTGATGGGACGGGGCGCGCCGGCCGGGCAGGTCGCGGGATCAGCCCGCACCCGGTGCGGCGCTGTTCGGCCAGACGAATTCGGCGATCGCGCCGCCCGTGACGGAGATCGCCCCGGCCGGCGTCCGATCGTCCCACCAGACGGTATAGCGGCCGGCCGCCAGGTCCGGATAGACGGCACTGTGGAACACCCCGTCGCGGACGGGCCGCTCCCGCACCGCCGAGTGCGTCCGCCGCTGTTCGTCGTCCCGGCTGATCTCGATCTCCCGCCCGTGCCACTCACGTCCGGTGTGGATGATCAGCGCGCCGGTCTCCCCGCCGAGGTTCAGCACGACGGTGCCACTGCCCGTCGGGCCATGGCGGTGGTGATGCTCGGGCACGACGCGCTCCTCAGGCTCCGGCCACCGGCGGGTTGTTGAACCCGTCGTACGGGGTGCCGAGGAACGGGAAGTCGTTGAGGAACGGGGCCGTCACGTCGGCGGCGCTCAGGCCCGGGGTGACCGCCGCCGCCGCCGCGTCCGGCCGGAACGCCTTGTCCACCAGCGGCACGGTGACCCCGGCGATCGCCCGCAGCGCGATGCTCACCACGTCGTCGCCGACGCGCCGGCCGTTCGGGAACCCGGCCAGGTCGCCGCCGAGCACGCCGAACCGGTCGGGCTTGCGGATCGGCCTGATCGCCGTGTTCAGCCGCAGCATGTCGGCCTGGACGTCGCCCGTGGCGTTGGTGAAGCCGTCGATCAGGCCGGCCGGGATGCCGGTCAACAGGATCGCCACCAGGTCCGCCCGCGGCTTCTTCGACTTGTTCAGCGCGTCCAGGCTGGGAAACACACCCGGATACAGCGCCGGTAGCAGCGCGGCCAGCTCCGGCTGCTCGACGAACCGGGCGAACCGCTTGTCCTCCGAGGGCGGCAGCGTGTTCCACAGGTCCTTCTTGGACATCGGCACGATGACCTCGTTGAACAGGGGGTTGCCCAGCCGGGAGACCTGGGTGAAGGGGCCGGCGGCGGTGTCCGCGGCGACCCGGTCGCCGAGCACCCGTACCTGCTGCCGGGAGGCCGACGTCCACACCCCGATGGTCGCGGCCCGGTCGGCGGCGCCGTACCGGGCGGCCTTGCGGCGGACCCGGTTCAGCGGCACCTGGACGGCGATGCTGTGCACGTTCATCCGGTCCAGCGCGTTGACCGGCTCGCCCTCGGCCTTGAAGATCTTCTTCCCGGCCACATGGAGCTGCTGGAACGGCCGCAGCGTACCGAGGTCGAAGATCCCGCCGAGGTCGACGAAGAAGCCGTCCGCCCGCTGCCCGGCGAAGACCCTTTCCCCGGTGGAGAGGCGGAAGGTGGCCTGCCGCACCAGGTCGCGGTATTTGGGCGTGGAGAGCGGGCCGACGTTGCACGGCGGGCAGGGCAGCTTGTGCGCCAGCACGTGCTCCTTGCCGTCCGCCACCCGGGTCAGTCGGTAGAACTGCCGGCGGTTCCAGTTCTTGCTGTCCAGCGACTCGATCGGCCCGGTGTTGTAAAGAAAACTGTTCGGATTCGTGATCTCGGTACGGAATTCGAACCGGTACGTCACATCCGGATAGCCGTCGCCATCGTTGTCGATGTGAATCTCGTACCGCACGTCGTCACCGAACTCGAAGAAGTTCGGGCCGCCGGAGGGGAGTTGCAGCGGCACGTAGTTGGCGATCAACGTGACCGTGTCCGGATGATCGGGGCTGACGAACGCGTACAGGTCGGCGCTGTCGGCGACCGGATCCTTGGCTATCTCCGGGGCTTCGCGGTGGGAGGACATGGCGGACCACACCTTTGCGTCTGGGAAGCGGAAGTCGAGCGGGATCACCGGCGCCGGGAGCCCGCGCCGGGAGAGGTCGCGCCGCCGGGCGGCGCCGGGCGGGTCAGCGTCGGGCGGCGCGCCGCAACCGGTCGGCCAGCGCGCGGTCGCGTACCTCGATCCGCGTCGTGCCGACGAAGACGTCCATGGTCCCGGCGGCCGCGTCGCGCAGGTGCACCACGATCGGGTCGTCCCGGCGGCCCGCCGAGGGAGTGTTCTGTGCGGCCGACAGGCCCGGCACGGTGAGGGCGGCGGCGCCGAGGGTGGCGCTCGCCGCGGCGGTCAACGTCTGCCGGCGGGTCAGTCGCGGCCAGGGCCGCTTCCGCTGCTCAGTGGTCATGGGCAACCTTTCCGGGCCGGCGCGTCAGCGCCCGCGGTGGTCGGGAGCCCCGGACGTTCCGCCGTGGCGGGGGCCGCCGGGCGCCCCCGGTGGGGGCTGCCGGCGGCGGTCCTCGCCGCAACCGCCGCCGGCATCCACTGGTACGGCAGGCGGCGGGGAAAGGTTCGACGCTAGGCGCGGGCGTGACCGTACGCGGTCGTCCGCTTGCGCGCCGGTCGCCCAGCCGCCGCCGCGATCGCCCGCAACTGCTCCTCGGTACGCGCGGAGCCGTTGCCCGAGCCGGCCATCCGGGAGATGGTCTCCTCCATCAGCGTGCCGCCCAGGTCGTTGCAGCCGCCGTTCAGCATCGCCACGGTGCCCTCGTCGCCCAGCTTGACCCACGAGCACTGGATGTTGTCGATCCGGCCGTGCAGCAGCAGCCGGGCCATCGCGTGCACCGCCCGGTTCTCCCGCCACGTCGGCCCCGGCCGCGCGATGCCGGCCAGATAGATCGGCGCGTTGGTGTGCACGAACGGCAGCGCCACGAACTCGGTGAACCCGCCGGTGCGGTCCTGCACCCCGGCCAGCACCCGGAAGTGGGCGAGCCACTGGCCGGGATGGTCGACGTGGCCGTACATCATCGTAGAGCTGGACCGGATGCCCAGCTCGTGGGCCGTGCTGACCACGTCGACCCAGGCGGCGGCCGGCAGTTTGCCCTTGGTGAGCACCCAGCGCACCTCGTCGTCGAGGATCTCGGCGGCGGTGCCCGGGATGGTGTCCAGGCCCGCGTCGCGAAGCTGGACCAGCCACTCCTTCACCGGCACGCCGGCCTTCGCCGCGGCGGTGACGATCTCCATCGGGGAGAAGGCGTGCACGTGCATCCCCGGCACCCGTGTCTTGATCGCCCGGACCAGGTCGGCGTAGCCGGTGACCGGCAGCTTCGGGTCGATCCCGCCCTGGAGGCAGACCTCGCTGGCACCGGCGGCCCACGCCTCCTCGGCCCGGTCGGCGACCTGCTCCAGGGACAGCCGGAACGCGTCCGCGTCGGTCTCCCGTTGGGCGAAGGCGCAGAACCGGCAGCCGACGTAGCAGACGTTGCTGAAGTTGATGTTGCGGTTGACCACGTAGGTCACGTCCTCGCCGACCACGTCCCGCCGCACCTCGTCGGCGCGCCGGCAGAGCTCGTCCAGCGCGGCGCCGTCGGCGGCGAAGAGCGCCAGCGCCGCATCGGCGTGCCGGGGTTCGAGCAGCGCCGCCGGGTCGTCGGCCGCCAGCCGCAGGCCGGTACGCAGGTCGTGGTCCCCCGTGGTCACCCCGGCGGCGCCCGCCAGGCTGGCGTCGGCCTTGCCGGCCACCTCGGACCAGTCGCCGTAGACGCTGTCGAAGTCGCCACGCCGGTCGTCCGTGCGCCCGGTGGTGTCGATGGTGGCGTGCAGGTCGGTCCGGCCACCGCCGAAGACCTCCTCCGGCTCCTGCCACGGCCGGCCCACCGGGCGGGCCGCCTCGACCGCGAGACCCGTCGCCGGATCGGCGAGGGCGGTCACGTGCGGCAGCAGGCGCGGATCCAGCCAGGGGTCGCCGGCCCGGACGTACTCCGGGTAGATGGTCAGCCGCTCGCGCAGGGTGAAGCCCGCCTGGGCGGTGTGCCGGGCCAGCTCGTCGAGCTGCGGCCAGGGGCGCTCCGGGTTGACGTGGTCCGGGGTCACCGGCGACACCCCGCCCCAGTCGTCGATACCGGCGCGCAGGAGCAGGTCGTACTCGCCCTCGATCAGGTTCGGCGGCGCCTGGATCCGGGCCCGCGGCCCGAGCAGCACCCGGGCCACCGCCACCGTGGCGGCCAGGTCGTGCAGCTCGGCGTCGGGCATGCCGCGCATCGCGGTCTCCGGCTTGGCGCGGAAGTTCTGCACGATCACCTCCTGGAGGTGGCCGTACTCCCGCTGCGCGCGGCGGATCGCGAAGAGCGCGTCGACCCGCTCGGCCAGGGTCTCCCCGATGCCGATCAGGATGCCGGTGGTGAACGGCACCCCGACCCGGCCGGCGTCGTCGAGCACCCGCAGCCGGACCGCCGGCTCCTTGTCCGGCGAGCCGAAGTGCGGGCCGCCCGGCTCCGACCAGAGCCGGGTGGCCGTGGTCTCCAGCATCATCCCCATGCTCGGCGCGACCGGCTTGAGCCGCTGCAGCTCCGACCAGGAGAGCACGCCCGGGTTCAGGTGGGGTAGCAGGCCGGTCTCCTCCAGCACCGCCACCGCGCAGGCGCGCAGGTAGTCCAGGGTGGAGTCGTAGCCGCGCTCGTCCAGCCACTGCCGGGCCGCCGGCCACCGCTCCTCCGGGCGGTCGCCGAGGGTGAAGAGGGCCTCCTTGCAGCCCTGCGCCGCGCCCTCGCGGGCGATCGCCAGCACCTCGTCCCGATCGAGGAACGCGGCCGGCAGCCGGTGCGGCACGGTGGCGAACGTGCAGTAGTGGCAGCGGTCCCGGCAGAGCCGGGTCAGCGGGATGAAGACCTTCTTGGAGAAGGTGACCACACCGGAGCGGCCGGCCTCGCGCAGCCCGGCGTCGCGGATGTCACCGGCGATCCGGAGCAGCTCGTCCAGCTCGGTGCCCCGGGCGGTCAGCAGCGCGCTCGCCTCGGCCAGGTCCAGCGCCCGCCCCGTGGTGGCCCGGCGCAGCGCCCGCCGCATGCTGGCCGCGGTCGGGGTTGGCTCGGTGCGATCAACCATCCGCCCAGCCTATGCGCTGACCCCGACCGCCCCGACCGCACGCCCGGAACCGGCGGCGGCGCTCGCCCCGGGTGGCCGCACCGTCACCGACCCGGCGGCCCACTACCCCGCAACGGAAAGAGTGGCCGTCCGACGTGCGGAGGCCACTCTGTCCGGGCGTGCGGTGGGCGGCGGCCGGCGCGCGGCCGGTCACCGGGTCAGCGCTGCTGGTTCGGATCGTCCCGGTGGAAGCGCCGGGTGTGGTCGCCGTCCTGCGGGCCCGGCTGGCCGAACTCCGCCGGCTGCCGCGGGATCGCCTGCGTCGGGTCGGCCGACGGGGGCTGCCCGAACGGCGGCGGCGAGTACGGAGCGCCGGCCGGCGGTGCCGACTGTGGGGCACCGCCGTACGGCGGTGCGGTGTGGAACGGCGGCGCCGGCGGGTTCGGCTGGCCGTACGAGGCGGGCGGCGGGTAGCCGCCGGGCTGGTTCGGCCCCGGGTAGCCGGCCGCGGGGTAACCGCCCTGGCCACCGGCCGGGTAGCCACCGGGCTGACCCGGGTACCCGCCCGGCTGCTGCGGCCAACCGGGCTGCGGCTGGCCATAGACGCCGGGCTGCGGCTTCGGCTTCGGCGTGTAGTACAGCGCGCGCCAGACGGTGAAGACGACGTACCCGGCGACGGCGAAGATCGCCAGGAACGCGGCCCGGGTCAGCAGGCCGAGCAGGGCGTCGAGCACCTCGGCCTCGGCGAGCCGGCCGACGAGCCAGATCAGGAAGGTCAGCGCGCCGAACAGCGCGCCGACCGCGTACTCCGCCAGGGCGACCTGGGTGATCAGCTTGGCCTTCGGCAGTACCGGCCGGACGTGGGTGGCCAGCAGCACGGCCAGCACCGGCAGCACGATCGACTCGACGCCGACGAAGGTGAAGAAGGTGTTCCCCGCCCGCAGGTCGAAGGTGCTGTAGCCGGCGGCGGGCACGAGCAGCCGGAAGAGGCCGACGAGGAGCAGCACGGCGTTCGCGCCGAGCAGGACGAGCGCGGCCAGTTCGCGCAGTGGCTTGGTCAGCTGGCTGGCCTGCGTCGCGTCGGTGGACGCGGGCTCGGCGGGGCTGGTCACGAGCTCCCCCTGGGGACGAAAACGGACAGTTGCCGACGTGAGCCTAGTCTCCCCGGCCACCGGCCGACCGACGGCGGCGCGTGCGGAAGGATGGACACCATGCGCATCGTGGTTCTGACCGGCGGAATCGGCGGCGCCCGGTTCCTGCTCGGCGTCCGGGCGTACGCCCGGGAGGTGGGTGCCGAGGTGACCGCCGTGGTCAACGTCGGCGACGATCTGCTGCTGCACGGGTTGAAGGTCTGCCCCGACCTGGACAGCGTGATGTACACGCTGGGCGGGGGCGCCGACCCGGAGCGGGGCTGGGGCCGGGTGGGCGAGACCTGGACGGTCAAGTCGGAGCTGGCCGCGTACGGCGCCGAGCCGACCTGGTTCGGCCTGGGCGACAAGGACATCGCCACGCACCTGGTGCGCACGACGATGCTCAACGCCGGCTACCCGCTGTCGGCGGTGACGCAGGCGCTGGCCACCCGGTGGGAGCCGGGCCTGACCATGCTGCCGGCCACCGACGACCGCCTGGAGACCCACGTGGTGGTGGACGGCGACCAGGGGCAGCGGGCGATCCACTTCCAGGAGTGGTGGGTGCGGTACCGGGCGGACATCCCGACGCACCGGTTCGTCTTCGTCGGCGCGGAGACCGCGAAGCCGGCGCCGGGCGTGCTGGAGGCGATCGGCTCCGCCGACGTGGTGCTGCTCGCGCCGAGCAACCCGGTGGTGAGCATCGCGCCGATCCTGGCCGTACCGGGGCTGCGCGAGGCGGTCGCCGACGGCCCGGCGCCGGTGGTGGGCGTGTCGCCGGTCATCGGCGGCGCGCCGGTGCGCGGCATGGCCGACCGCTGCCTGGCGGTGCTCGGCGTGGAGTGCAGCGCGGCCGGGGTGGGCGGGCTCTACGGCGCGCGGCCGGCGGGCGGGCTGCTCGACGGCTGGCTGGTTGCGCCGGAGGACGAGGGCACGCTGGTGCCGGAGGTGACCGTCCGGGCGACGCCGCTGCGGATGACCGACGAGGCGGCGACCGTGGCGATGGTCCGCGCCGCATTGGAGCTGGTGTGAGGCTGGAGATCCTGCCGGTGCCGGGCATCGGCGACGTGACCGAGGGCGACGACCTGGCGGCGCTGATCGCCACCGCGGCGCCGTGGTTGCACGACGGCGACGTGCTGGTGGTGACCAGCAAGATCGTGTCGAAGGCGGAGGGCCGACTGGTCGACGTGCCGGCCGACGGTCCGGAGCGGTTGGCCGCCCGGGACGAGGTGCTCGCCGCCGAGACGGTGCGGGTGGTCGCGAGCCGGGGGGCGACCCGGATCGTGCAGACCCACCACGGCTTCGTGATGGCCTCCGCCGGAATCGACGCCTCGAACGTGGACAAGACCCGGCTGGTGCTGCTGCCGGAGGACCCGGACGCGTCGGCCCGAGCGCTGCGGGCCGCCCTGCGGGACCGCTACGACCTCGACGTCGCGGTGATCATCAGCGACACGATGGGCCGGCCGTGGCGCAACGGACTGACCGACGTGGCGCTGGGCGTGGCCGGGATGCCGGCCATCCGGGACCACCGGGGCGAGATCGACCCGTACGGCAACGAGCTGCAACTGACCCAGATCGCCGTGGTCGACGAACTCGCCGGCGCCGGTGAGCTGATCAAGGGCAAGTGCGACCAGGTGCCGGTGGCGGTGGTTCGCGGCTACCTCGGGGTCGCCCGGACCGACGACGGGGCGGGCGCGCGGGCGCTGATCCGGGACGCCGAACTCGACCTCTTCTCGCTGGGTACCGCCGAGGCGCAGGCCGCCGGCCTGCGCGCGGCCGCCACCCTGCCCGACGGCACCGGCGCGGAGCCGGCCGACCCGGTCGCGGTGGCCCGGGCGATCGCCGCGGTGGCCGACGTGGTCGCGCCCGGCACGGTCTTCACCCACATCATCGACGAGGAGGTACGCGTCGGACTGATCGCCACCGTGCCCGGCTGGCCCGCGGCGGCGACCGGGCTGCTGCTCGGTGCCCCGCCGACGCCGGTGGACCAGCCGGACCTGGTGCGCTTCGGGACGGACCTGCAACGGCTGCGGACCGCGCTGGCCGCGGAGGGAATCTCCTCGGCGCTCCTGCCGCCCCCGTACGGCAGCACCGCCAGCGCCGCCCTGGCCATCTGACCCGCGGCCCGGCGGCGGCCAGGTCACCGAGGTGCTGGCGTCCTGGCGGGTCCGGGCCGCATTCCGGCGGCGGGTCAGGCGTCGAGCATGGCCCGGCCGAGCGGGGTCAGGGTGTGCAGCACGGTGTTGCGGTCCCGGTGGCTGACCAGCAGCCCGGCGTTGCGCAGCACGGCGGTGTGCTGGCTGGCCGCGGCCGGCGAGATGTGCAGCCGGCGGGCCACCTCGCCGGTCGTGCAGCCGGCGTCGGTCGCCGCCAGCACGGCGGCACGGGTCCGCCCGAGCAGGGCCGCGAGGGCCGGACGGCTGCCGGCGGCGGTGGCCGGGCCGGCGCCGCGGCCCGGCTCCGGGGCGAGCCCGCCGAGCCGGTCGACCGGGTAGACCAGCACCGGCGGCAGGGCCGGGTCGACCAGCGCGACCGGCGTCCGGGCGCAGAAGAACGACGGGACCAGCAGCAGCCCCCGGCCGTCCAGGTGCAGCTCCCGGGTGTCCGGGTAGTCGAGCACCTCGAGCATGCCCGCCTCCCAACGCATGTTCGGGCGCAGGCCGGTGAGCAGTCCCTCGACGCCGCCGTCGAGCAGGGCCCGCGCTCGCCGCGCCCGGTCGGCCTCCACGGCCGCCCGGATCCGCGACCAGTACGGCGCGATGGCCAGCTCCTGATAGCGCGTCATCGAGTCGGTGAGGTGGCGCAGCACCTCGGGCTCACCCCGGGCCAGCGCCGCCGCCGCGGCGGGCAGCGGGGTCTCCCCGGCCAGCCGGGTCAGGTCCCGGCGGAGCAGGTCGGCGGGGGTGCTCCGGACCGCCTCCAGGCCCACCTCGAAGCCGTCCAGGCTCTGGTACGGGGTGAGGAAGTCGGGGAAGTAGCCGCGGGGCGGGTTCAGCGCGAAGAGCAGGCGGAGGCGGCTGGCGGCGGTGTCGGTCCGCAGCGTGCGGGCGACGCCGCGCCGCCAGTCCGCCAGCAACGGATCCCGGCCGCGGCCCTGCAGCAGGTGCAGGCTGAGGACCAGTTCCCAGACGGGATCCGCGGCGGGGGCCACCCTGGTCCGCAGGATGTCCTCGCTCGAGAAGAGGATCTTCAGCATGGAGCGCTCTCCCGGGGCGGGCAGAGGGGGTGCCCGCCGACAATTCGCACTGTACCCGCCGGCACTAATCTCCATCTTTAAGCGTGGACTGAAAAACCTCGACGGGGGTCGGACCCGTTGGGCATGCTTCCCCTTGCCCACCGGGTCCGGGACGAGACGTCATCGGGGCCGGGGCGACCGGGGGTCGGGAGACGGCGACCGGGCGGCACCACGAGGGTCTGCGGCCCCTGTTCCGCAGAGGTGTCATCCGGTCGCCACCCGCCTGATCCGGGTGTCAGTCCACCCAGAGCGCGACCCGATGGTCCTCGTCGGTGACGTACCAGCAGTGACCCGCCGCCTCGGCCAGCCCCTCCACGTGGTGGAACGGCGCCAGGTCGGCGACCACCTTCCCGGCCACCCGCGCGTCCGGCGTGACGTCCAGCCGGAATCGGACGTGCCGCGAGGTCACCGCCCCGCCCTGTGGATGGTCGTCGAGCAGCACCGAGCCCTTGCCCAGCGCGTCGATCGACCCGATCACCGCCGCGTACCCGCCGTCGCCGGTGGGCGCGATCGCCCGGAAACCGGTCAGTTCCCCCGGCGGGGTCACCCCGGTCACCGCGTACGCCCCGACGGCCCGGGGCCACGCCGGGTCGGCGGCGAACATGCCAGCCACCCCGACCAGCTCGATCAGGATCGGCTCGCCCTCGGCGGTGACCGGGAACCGGAGCCCGAGCAGCACCGTGCCGGCCGGCGTGAAGGCGGCCGCCTCGACGTTGAGCGGCAGGTCGTCCTCGGCGAGCCGGCTCACCCAGCCCTTCGCCCGGGCGGTCCCCCGCGCCAGGGTCTCCACGATGAACCGGTGCCGCACCCGGTCGCCGGGCGGCAGCGGGGTCAGCGGCGCGGCGGCGAGCGCGTCGTTGACCGCCCGGTGCAGCCGGAACCGGTTGCGCACCACGTGCACCGGCAGCGTCCCGGTCGCGGCGTCGTTCTCCCGGAACCGGGCCACGAATGCCCGCCGGGGGCGCAACGGGCCGGCCTTCGAGCCGAAGTGCGAGCCGAAGACGTACACCCAACCGTCGTGGTGGGCGAGGGCCTCACCGTCCTCGGTCCGGCCGTTCTCCGCACCGGCGTCCGCGGGGACGTGGTGCGCCACCCACTCGCCGTCCTCACGTTCGAGGAGCAGGGCCAGGCAGCGTTCCACCGGGCCCTCGTCCAGGACGGTCCAGAACGCCCGGCGGGCGCGGTGGGCGCGCAGCAGCGCCGCCGAGCGAACCGGCAGCAGGTCGCTGGCCTCGTTGCCGGCCACGACGAACTCGACGAGTCGCAGGGTCACCCGGCCAGGGTACGGAGGCGGCGCTCGTAGAGTGTCGGGATGCCCGACGCCGCTCCCGACCACTACGCCGCCCTGTACACCGACGCCACCGCCGTGCTGACCGACTGGACGGCGACCAGCCCGGCCGCCGGGGCAGCCCGCGACCGAACCCTGGAGCTGCTGACCGCCGGCCCGGTCGCGCTGAGCCGCGGCCACCGGGCCGGGCACGTCACCGCCAGCGCGCTGGTGCTCGACGGCAGCGGGGAGCGGGTGCTGCTCTGCCTGCACGGCAAGTTCCGCAAGTGGGTACAGCTCGGCGGCCACTGCGAGCCCGGCGACCGGACCCTGGCGACCGCGGCGCTGCGTGAGGCGGCCGAGGAGTCCGGCATCGCCGGGCTGGTCGTCGACCCCGACCCCATCGACGTGGACATCCACCCGGTCAGCTGCCAGGGCGGTTCGCTGCACTACGACGTCCGGTTCGCCGTCCTCGCCCCGCCCGGGGCCACTGAGCGGGTCAGCGACGAGTCCGAGGCGCTCGGCTGGTTCCGGCCGGACCGGCTCCCCGAGCCGCTGGCCGACGGGACCGTGCAGCTCCTCGCGCCGGCCCTGGCTCGCCGGGCGGGCTCAGGACGCGCTCAGAGGTAACCCTCCTCGCCGCGCTCCTTCAGCTCGTCGACCAGCTTCTTGACGTCCTGAGCCCGGTCGCGCGGGCAGACCAGCACCGCGTCCGGGGTGTCCACCACGATCAGGTCGTGCACGCCGAGGACAGCCACCAACCGGCCCGACTGCGGTACCACCACCAGCCCGGTGCTGTCCCGCAGCAGGACGCCCGGCTTGGCGTCGGAGCCGAGCACCACGGTGCCGCTCGGGTCGGCGGGCAGCACCTCGCCCAGCGTGTGGAAGTCACCCACGTCGTTCCAGCCGAAGTCGCCCGGCACGGTGGCCACCCGGCCGGCGGTTGCCGCTCCCTCCATGACCGCGTAGTCGACGGAGATCTTCGGCAGCGTCGGCCAGACGGTCCCGAGGATGTCGTCCTGCTCCGCGGTGCCCCAGGCGGCCGCGATCGCCGTGATCCCCGCGTGCAGCGTCGGCTGCTGCCGGGCCAGCTCGGCCAGGAACACGTCCACCCGCCAGACGAACATGCTGGCGTTCCAGAGGTGCCGGCCGGAGCGGACGTACCCCTCGGCCACCTCGGCGGCCGGCTTCTCCTTGAACTCGATGACCGGGCGCAGTGGACCGTCGTCGGCCGGCTCGCCGGTCTCCAGATAGCCGTAGCCGGTCTCCGGCCTGGTCGGGGTGATCCCCACCGTCATCAGCAGGCCCCGCTCGGCGCCGCCGATCGCCTGCCGCACCGTCTCCGCCCAGCTGGCCGGGTCGCCGATCAGATGGTCGGCGGCGAACGAGCCCATCACCGCCTCGGGCTCGCGCAGCGCGATGACCGCGGCGGCCAGCGCGATCGCCGCGCACGAGTCCCGGGGTGACGGCTCGACCAGGATGTTCTCCTCCGGCAGGCCAGCCAGTTGCCGGGCCACCGCCGCGACGTGCGCGGCACCCGTGACCACCAGGGTGCGCTCGGGTGTGGTCAGCGGCGCGAGTCGGTCCACCGTGGCCTGGAGCAGCGAGGCCGGGGTGCCGGTCAGCGGGTGGAGGAACTTGGGGTGGCCCGCACGGGACAGCGGCCACAACCTCGTGCCGCTGCCGCCCGCCGGGATCACGGCGTAGAACATCAGCACATCATGCCCGAACCGCCCCGGCACGGACGGGCGGTCGACCGTACCGGCGGCGGACGGTCAGGAACGGGCCCGGCTCCATGCCGCGATGTGCACCTCGGCGCTGGACTCCCAGGTGAACTCCTTGGCCCGGTCGAAACCGGCCTTGGCCAGGGACAGCCGGCGCTGCTCGTCGTCCAGCAGGGCGGCCAGGTCGGTGGCGATCTGGCCCGGGTCCTCGCTGGTGTAGGCCACCGCGTCGCCGCCCACCTCGGGCAGGGACAACCGGGGCGTGGTCAGCACGGGTGCCGCGCAGGCCATCGCCTCCAGGATCGGCAGGCCGAAGCCCTCGCCGTACGACGGGTAGGCGGCGACCAGCGCCCCGCCGAGGAAGCCGGGCAGGTCGGCGTAGCGGAGGTAGCCCGGGCGGAGCAGCCGCAGGTGCGACGGGACCTCGGCCACCGCCCGGTCGATGTCGTCGTCGTGGCCCTGACCGCCGGCGATCACCAGGGCCGGCGGGTCGCTCCGATCGGCCACCGCACGGGCCCAGCCGCGGATCAGGTTGGGCACGTTCTTGCGCGGCTCCTTGGCCCCGAGGAACGCAATGTAGCTGCTGCTGCCCAACCCCAGCCGGGCGCGGACGCGGGCCTTCTCCTCTTCGCTCGGGGCGTGGAAGGCGGCCTGGTCGACGCCGTGGTACGCCACGTCGATCCGGGTCGGGTCGGCGTCGAGCAGCCGGATCAACTCGTCCCGGGTGGCCTTGCTCGGCACGATCACCCGGTCCGCCCGGCGCAGCGAGGTCTTGATCGCGCTGCGGAAGAACGTCCGGCGGGACTTGTCGTAGTGCTCCGGCTCGGTGAAGAAGGTCGCGTCGTGCACGGTGACCGTGACCGGGCAGCCGGCCCGCAGCGGGCAGGTGTAGAAGGGCGAGTGCAGCACCTCCGCGCCGACCTGCTGGGCGAGCAGCGGCAGGCCGGTCTGCTCCCAGGCGAGGCGGGCCGGGCGGTGCGCCACCGCCGCGGGGGCGGGGACGACCTCGGCCCCGGGCAACATCCGGGTGTAGCGCTCCAGGTCGGTGCGCAGGCTCACCACGGCCAGGTCCACGCCGGAGCCGCACACCTTGCCGAGGGCGCCGAGCAGGCCATCGACGTATCTACCGACGCCGCCACGGTCGGCGGGGACACTCGTGGCGTCGATGAGCACGCGGGGCGGGCGACCGGCGGTCACGGGGCGACTCCTCAGGATGGCGGGTCTGTGGTGAACAACACTGTCGGCAAGCCTACGCCGGGGCGGGGTCCCGACGCTGACTGCGACCCGACGGTACGCCGACTTGTCGTTGTCATCGAGTACGGGTTCCGAACGCGTATCGTTCGCGCCGATGGCCGACAACATTGCCCGGGTCTTCGCCGACGCGATCGCGCCCGACCCCACCCGCCCCCTGCTCACCTGGTACGACGACGCCACCGGCGAGCGGACGGAACTGTCCGGCGCGACGCTGGCGAACTGGGTGGCCAAGACGGCGAACCTCCTCGTCGACGAGCTGGCCCTCGCCCCCGGCGACACGGCCGGCGTGTTGCTGCCGCCGCACTGGCAGACCGCCGCGGTGCTGCTCGGCTGCTGGTCGGCGAAGCTGACCGTGCTCGACACGCCGGGTGACGTGGACGTGCTCTTCGCCGCGGCCGACCGGGTCGCCGGCGCGCAGGAGTGGTCGGCCGGCGAGCGGTACGCCCTCGCGCTCGACCCGTTCGCGCTGCCGATGCGGGAGGTGCCCCCCGGCTTCGCCGACTACGTCGTCGAGGTCCGCGGCCACGGCGACCACTTCACCCCGTACCCCGGCGGCGGCGAGGCGGACGCCGACCTGCTGGCCCGCGCGGCCGCCCGCGCCGCGGACCTGGGCATCACCCCCGGCGACCGCGTCCTGATCGACGCGGCCACCCACCCCGACCCGGTCGACTGGCTCCTCGCCCCCCTGACCGCCGGCGCCACCATCGTCCTCTGCGCCAACCTCGACCCCACCCGCGTCGCCTCCCGCACCACCACGGAAAAGGTCACCCACACCCTGCCCTAACCCACCCCGCCCCTCCCGCCCCCCCGGCGCGGCGATCTTGCAGTTCGGGCCCGCACGATGGGCGTTGTACCCCATTCGCCGGGGCGACAAGTGCAAGATCGACGCGGGTGGGGGTGGGATCAGGCGGGGGTGTGGGTGTTGGGGTGGGGGCGGCGTTGGGCGAAGGTGGCGAAGGCCGTCAGGGATTCCGGGTTGGCCAGGGCGCCCTTGGCGGCCGCCGAGTCGACCGGGGTGCCGGTGAGGATCTTCTTGACCGGGACCTCCAGCTTCTTCGCCGAGAGGGTGCGGGGGACGGCTCTGACCTGATGGATCTCGTCGGGGACGTGCCGGGGCGACAGGGCGGTGCGCAGCTCGCGGCAGATCTTCTTCCGCAGCGCGTCGTCCAGCTCCAGGCCCTCGGCGAGCACCACGAAGAGCAGCAGCTCGCCGGCGCCGCCCTGGTCGTCCTCCAGGTGCACCACCACCGAGTCGACGACCTCGTCCAGCCCCTCCACCACCGAATAGAACTCGGCGGTGCCGAGGCGGACGCCGCCCCGGTTGAGGGTGGCGTCGGAGCGGCCGGTGATCACGCAGCCACCGCGCTCGTTGATCGTGATCCAGTCCCCGTGCCGCCAGACCCCGGGATAGACCTCGAAGTACGCCTCCCGGTAGCGGACGCCGTCCGGGTCGTTCCAGAAGCCCACCGGCATGCTGGGCATCGGCGCGGTGATCACCAGCTCGCCCAGCTCCCCGATCACCGGGGTGCCGTCGGCCGAGCGGGCTTCCACCTTCGCCCCGAGCGCCCGGCAGGTGATCTCCCCGGCGTGCACCGGCAGCAGCGGCACCCCGCCGACGAAGCCGGTGCAGACGTCCGTGCCGCCGGAGAGCGACTGGAGCTGGAGGCGGTCGCCGACGTTCTCGTACACCCAGGTGAAGCCCTCGGCGGGCAGCGGCGCACCGGTCGAGCCGACCCCGCGCAGCGCGGACAGGTCGGCGATCTCCCTTGGGACCAGACCGGCCTTGCGGCAGGCCAGCAGGAACGGCGCCGAGGTGCCGAAGTACGTGGTCCTGGTCTCCGCGGCCAACCGCCACAGCGCGCCCAGGTCCGGGTGGCCCGGGTTGCCGTCGAAGAGCACGATCGTCGCGCCCACCGCCGGCCCGGAGACCAGGAAGTTCCACATCATCCAGCCGGTGGTGGTGAACCAGAAGAACCGGTCCGCCGGGCCCAGGTCGTGGTGCAGGGCCAGCATCTTCAGGTGCTCCAGCAGGATGCCCCCGTGCCCGTGCACGATCGGCTTCGGCAGGCCAGTGGTGCCGGAGGAGTAGAGCACGTACAGCGGGTGGTCGAACGGGACCGGGGTGAAGGCCAGCGGCTCGTCGGTCCCGGCGGCCAGCTCGTCCCAGGAGAGCGCGCCCTGCGGCGGGACGCCGGCCGGATCGAGGTACGCGATGCCGACGGTGTGCTGGAGCGACGGCAGGGCGGCCCGGATGGCGGCCACCTCGCCGCGCCGGTCCACCGGCTTGTCGCCGTACCGGTAGCCGTCGACGGCGACCAGCACCTTCGGCTCGATCTGCTGCCAGCGGTCGGTGACGCTGCGGGTGCCGAACTCCGGGGCGCAGGACGAGAAGATCGCGCCCAGGCTGGCGGTGGCCAGCAGCAGCACGTACGTCTCCGGGATGTTCGGCGCGTACGCCGCCACCCGGTCCCCGGGGCCGACGCCGAGCCGGCGCAGCCCGGCCGCCACCCGGCGGACCTGCTCGCGCAGCTCGGCCGCGGTCAGGGTGACCGGCGGGCGGGTCTGCCCGTGCGCGATCACCACCGGGTCGTCGTCCCCGCGACCCGGCATGCGCAGCACGTTCTCGGCGTAGTTGAGCGTGGCGCCGGGGAACCAGCGGGTGCCCGGCATCGCCGGGTCGGTCAACGTGGCGGTCGGCGGGGTGTGCGCGACCACCTCGAAGAATTCCCAGATCGACCGCCAGAACGCGGCAAGGTCGGTGACCGACCACTGCCACAGCGCGTCGTAGTCGGCGAACTCCAGCCCCCGGTGCTCGGCCAGCCAGCGCAGGTAGCCGCCGATCCGGGACCGCTCGCGCACGTCGGCCGGCGGCGTCCACAGCACGTCACCCACTGCTCCACCCTCCCTGAGGCCCGTCACGACACTGTGCATGGGCCGTGGCGCCATCTTGCCCTACCTCGCAGCGCCATTCTCCGCACCGGGTGCCGGTCAGGGGGCGTGGCCGGCCCACACGGCCCCACCGCCGCAGGTGTGGCCGGGCACCGGTACCGGTCCGCGCCGCACCGGGGAGGCCCGGACCGGCCGGCACCATCCCCGCGGGGTGCTCAGCCGGCGCGGTGGGCCTGGATCGCCCGGCGTCGGGCGAGGCGGTGAGCGCGGCGGATCTCCGCCTCCCGGAACCGCCGCTCGTCCTCCGGGGTCTCCGGCAGCACCGGCCGGACCGCCCGCGGCGCGCCGCCCACGTCCACGCCGACGAAGACGAGGTACGCGGTGGCCACCCGGACCGGCTCGTCCTCGGCCGAGTCCCAGCGCTCGGCGACCACCTTCACGCCCACCTCCATCGAGGTGTTGCCGGTCCAGTTCACCTGGGCGTGTGCGTGCACCAGGTCGCCCACCCGGACGGGCTCGGAGAAGACGATCTCGTCGATCGAGGCGGTCACCGCGGTGCCGCCGCTGTGCCGCGCCGCGGCCGCTCCGGCCACGTCGTCGACGAACTTCATCAGTACCCCACCGTGCACGGTCCCGTACAGATTGACATCGACCGCAGTCATGATCCGGCTGAGCGTGACCCGGGAGTACGACGTCGGCTTGCCCGCCGCCACGGTGGAGGGGTGATCTGTCATGCCGGAAACGGTACGGTGCGCGGATGCGACATCTCTGGAGCTTCCTCGCCGGGTTGGTGGTGGCACCCGTCACCTGGGTGCTCGTCACCCTCGGTCAGGACGGGTCGACACGTACCGTGCACCGCTGGGTGGAGATCGGTACGTACAGCACGCCCAACCTGATCGAGCCGGCCGTCTACCTCGGCGCCGCCGGCATCCTGCTCGGCCTGCTCGGCACGCTGCGCGTCTCGCCGCTCGGTCCGCTCGTCGCCGGGCTGCTGCTGGTCACCCCGTACATCGGGATGTTCCTCGCGCCGTTCACCGTTCGTGGTTGGATCCCCGACGACTGGAAGGTGCTCGGCGATCCCCTGCCGCTGCGCCAGCCGGTGGAGAACGGCACGGTGTTCCTGATCGGCCTGCTGCTGCTGGTGGCGGTCCTCAGCGCCCAGCGCTGGCGGCAGTGGCCGGCGGCGACGTCCCCGGCCGAGGCGGAGCTGACCGCGGCCGACAAGCCGGTCGAGAACAACTTCTCGCTCAGCGACTGGCCGTCCACCGGCGCCAGGGACGACCGGGGCACCGCCCCGCTGACCCTCGGCTATCCCGACCCGACCCCCACCGAACCGCTGCCCCGCCGGGCCACCGGCGAGTCGCCGTGGTCGGCGCCGCCCCGCGCTGCCACCCGACCGGAGGGCACCACCGAGATCCGATGACCGTCGCGGGCGGGCCGGCGACCCCGGCCCGCCCGCCCCAACGGTTCCGGCCGGTCAGCCCTTGAGCAGCTGACGGGCCATGACGATGCGCTGCACCTGGTTGGTGCCCTCGTAGATCTGGGTGATCTTGGCGTCCCGCATCATCCGCTCGACCGGGTAGTCCCGGGTGTAGCCGTAGCCGCCGAGCAGCTGCACCGCGTCGGTGGTGATCTCCATCGCGGCGTCCGAGGCGAAGCACTTCGCGGCCGCGCCGAAGTAGGTCAGGTCCGCGTCACCGCGCTCCGACTTGCCGGCCGCGGTGTAGGTGAGCTGTCGGGCCGCCTCCAGCTTCATGCCCATGTCGGCGAGCATGAACTGGATGCCCTGGAACTCGGCGACCGCCTTGCCGAACTGCTTGCGCTCGCTCACGTAGCCCTTGGCGTAGTCCAGCGCGCCCTGGGCGATGCCGACGGCCTGGGCGGCGATGGTGACCCGGGTGTGGTCCAGGGTCTTCATCGCCGTGGCGAAGCCGGTGCCCTCCGCGCCGATCATCCGGTCCGCCGGGATCCGGACGTTGTCGAGGTAGACCTCGCGGGTCGGGGAGCCCTTGATGCCGAGCTTCTTCTCCGGCGCGCCGAAGCTCACCCCGGCGTCGGACTTCTCCACCACGAAGGCGGAGATGCCCCGGGAGCGGGCTGTGGGATCAGTCACAGCGAAGACGGTGTAGTACTCGGAGACGCCGGCGTTGGTGATCCACCGCTTCACGCCGTTGAGCACCCAGTGGTCCCCGTCACGCACCGCGCGGGTCGTCATCGAGGCGGCGTCGCTGCCCGCCTCCGGCTCCGACAGGCAGTACGAGAACATCGCGTCGCCGGCCGCGACGGGGGTCAGGTACTTGCGCTTGAGCTCCTCGGAGCCGGCCAGGATCAGCGGCATCGTGCCCAGCTTGTTCACCGCCGGGATCAGCGAGGACGAGGCGCAGGCCCGGGCCACCTCCTCGATCACGATGGCCGTGGCCAGCGCGTCCGCGCCGGCGCCGCCGTACTCGACCGGGATGTGCGGGGCATGGAAGTCCGCGGCCCGCAGCGCGTCGTACGACGCCTTGGGGAACTCGCCGGTCTCGTCGGCCTCCGCCGCGTGCGGGGCCACCTTGGCCGCACAGACCTCACGGACCGCCTCCCGGATCGCCTCGTGCTCCTCGGGCAACCGGTAGACGTCGAATGACTGCTCTGCGGCCATGCTGGCCCCTCCCCTTCACCGCTATCATGCCCAGTCTGTAGCGGCGGAGAACCGCCGACCGCGCAGAGTGAAGGATAGCGACCGGGGTTCTGGTGCTCGTTACCGCCGCGTAGGCTCGTGCGTGACAGGCCTCGACGCCGACCGGCGACCACAGCACGACACCCCCCAAACCGGTGCCCGGAAAGGCGCCGCAGCCGAACGCGACGCAAGGAAGCGCCGCCAGTGCGAGCGGAGAAGACAGGCGTGACGATCCCGTACCCGAACACCCAGCCGGTGCCGGCCATCGCCGCGGTGACCCCGCCGTCCGGCGCGGCCCGGCCCCGGGTGACCTTCCTCGGCACCGGCTACCTCGGCGCGACGTACGCCATCTGCTACGCGGAACTCGGCTACGAGGTGCTCGGCTTCGACGTGGACGCCGACAAGATCGCCAAGCTGAACGCGGGCGAGGTGCCGATCCACGAGCCCGGCCTGGACGAGCTGCTGCGGCGCAACCTGGCCGCCGGCCGGCTGCGGTTCAGCACCGACATCGCCGAGGCCGCCGAGTTCGGTGACGTGCACTTCATCTGCGTGGGCACCCCGCAGCGCGCCGACGGCATGGGCGCCGACCTGTCGTACGTCGAGGCCTCGGTGACCAGCCTGGCCCAGCACCTGACCCGCAAGGCGCTGATCGTCGGCAAGTCGACCGTGCCGGTGGGCACCGCTGAGTGGGTGGAGCAGTTGGTCGGCAAGCACACCCCGGCCGACCTGGGCGTCGAGGTGGCATGGAGCCCGGAGTTCCTCCAGGAGGGCTTCGCCGTCGACGACGTGCTGCGCCCCAACCGGATCGTGGTCGGCGTGAAGAGCGAGTGGGCCAACGGCATGCTCTACGCCGCCCACAAGGGCGTCTTCGACCTGGCCGCCACCGAGGACCGCGAGGTGCCCCTGGTGGTCACCGACTTCGCCACCGCCGAGCTGGTCAAGGTCGCCGCGAACGCCTTCCTCGCCACCAAGATCTCCTTCATCAACGCGATGGCCGAGGTCTGCGAGGCCGCCGGGGGCGACGTCACCCAGCTGGCCCGCTCGATCGGGTACGACCCCCGGATCGGCAACCGCTTCCTCCAGGCCGGCCTCGGCTTCGGCGGCGCCTGCCTGCCCAAGGACATTCGGGCCTTCCAGGCCCGCGCGCAGGAGCTGGGCGCCGGCGAGGCGCTGCGCTTCCTGCACGAGGTGGACCTGATCAACCTGCGTCGGCGGACCCGGGTGGTCCAGCTGGCCGCCGAGCTGCTCGGCCGCCGCTCCGGCCCGGCCGGCCCGGACCTGTCCGGCACCCGGATCGCCGTGCTCGGCGCCACCTTCAAGCCCAACACCGACGACGTCCGGGACGCCCCGGCGCTGGCGGTCGCCTCGCTCCTGTCCAAGGCCGGGGCGGACGTGCACGTCTTCGACCCGCAGGGCACCGAGAACGCCCGCCGGGCGGTGCCCGAGCTGACGTACGAGGAGAGCATGACCGACGCCGTCGCCGACGCCGACCTGGTCTGCGTGCTCACCGAGTGGGCCGAGTTCCGCAACGCGGACCCGGTCGCCCTCGGCGAGCTGGTCAAGGGCCGGCGGGTGGTCGACGGGCGCAACTGCCTCGACTCCACACTGTGGACCCAGGCGGGTTGGGACTACCGCGGCATGGGCCGCCCCTGACCCCGATCCGACGCGTACGGCCGGCCGTGGAACTGCGCCACGGCCGGCCGCTTCTTTTTGTTGCCCCGAACCCGCCGGCAACTGTCGAAATCCACGCCCGCGCAGGGCATGCTGCGACAGTGGAGGTCCACACTGCGGGCCGGCGGACGGAGGGGTGTCGTGCAGACCTTCAGGTGCGCCTCGTGCGGTCGGGAGATCAAGCCGGCCGTCATCTGCCCGCACTGCGGGGCCGACCAGCCACAGTGGGCCGAGCACCTGGCGGAGATCGAGCGTTCGATCGCGGAGATGAAGGCGCGGGACGCCGAGATCGCCCGCGAGCAGCGGCAGATCGCCGCGAAGATGCAGGCCGCCCTCTTCCAGCGGGACATCCTCGCGCACGCGGGTGAGGAGCGGATCAAGCAGGCCACCCGGCCCCGCCGGGTGCTGCGCCGCCGGCCGGGCCGCCGACCGCCGACCGCCACCACCGGCGCGCCGCCCCGGGTGCCCCGGCAGGGCACCCCGCCGCCCGGCCCGGACGACCTCCCGCCCCCGCCGCCCCCGTCCACCGCGCACTGGCTGGATGTGGACGACCCGGAGCACCCGCCGGAGGCCTCCTCCCGCGAGGTGCAGAACATCCCCCTCGGGCTCGGCGCGCTGCTGCTGGGCGTGGCGGCGGTGGTCTTCGCCGCGGTCGCCACCAGCTCGATGGACGCGCTGGCCCGGCTGGGCGTGCTGCTGGTCGCGACGGTGCTGATGCTGCTCGCCCCGCCGGTGCTGGCCCGCCGCGGGCTCACCTCGACCGCCGAGACGATCGCCGCGGTCGGCCTGCTGCTGGTGCCGCTCGCCGGGTACGCGCTCTGGGCGGTCGACCGGATCGGCGCCGACTCGTCCGGCGCGGTCTTCGCCGGGTCGATCTTCCTGCTGACCACCCTGGTCGCCTTCGGGTACGCCCGCGGGACCGGGCTGCGCGCGCCCCGGTTCGCCACCGTGCTCGCCGCCCAACCGGTGCTGCCGCTGCTGGCGTATGACCGGATCACCGGGCCGGCCGGCTGGGCGCTGGTGCTGACCGTGGTGGCCGTCGTGGATCTCGCCCTGGTCCGTTCGGCGGTGATCGTCGAGCGGCCGGTCCGGCGCGACCTGCCCGCCCCGCCGCCGGCGGCGCCGCGCCAGCGCGCCACCGAGGGTCGCCCGGAGACGGACCCCGAGGAGTCCGCCGAGGTGCTCGGTGCGGAGCCGGTTACCGCCCCGACGCCCGGACCGGCCCGCCCGGTGCCCTGGCTGGGCGAGCTGACCTGGGTGCTGCACGGCGCGGCGGTCGCGGTCGCCCTGGCGTACGCGGTCACCGCGCTGCTGCGCGCCGACACGGTGCCGGTCGCCACCGGGGCGGGCGCCACGCTGCTGCTCGCCGCACTGGTCGGACTCGTCGGCACGCTGGTGCTGCGGCGGCCGCCGCTACCGGACGTCGGTGCCGGCATCCTCACCCTCGCCGTGATCGGGGCGCTGAGCCGCGTCGCCTCGGTCGCCTTCCCCGGCCGGTCGCTGCTGCTCATCGCCGCGGTCATCGCGCTCACCGGGCTGGCCGTGCGGGCCGTACCGGAGGCGGCCCGGCGTGGACCGCAGCTCGCCTCGGCGGTGGCCCTGACGGTCAGCGGGCTGGTGGTGGCCGGTGGCGCGCTCCGCGCCGGGCTGGCCCCGGCGCGGGCGGCCATGCCCGCGTGGTCGGCGGACCTGGATCGGTGGCACGGCACGCTGGCCGAGGCGGTCGGGCCGACCGGGTGGCAGCTCGCCGCCAGCGCCTTCCTGCTCACCATCGCCGCGGTGGTGGCACTGCCCCCGGAGATCCGGCGCGAGTTCGCGGTGCTCGGGGCCGCACTGACCGCGCTCGCCGTGCCGGCCTCCCTCGGGCTGGGCTGGGCGGCGGCCCCCTGGCCGATGCTGCTGGCCGCGGTGGGCATCGGCGTGCTGGGGCTCTCGGCGGACACCGGGCGGGCCGCGGTGGTGCACGCGGTGACCGCCTTCGGGCTGGGCAGCGTCGGCGCCGCGGCCTCGCTGTCCCGTCCGGCACTGACCGCAGCCGCGCTGACCACCCTCTTCCTGGCCGGCGCGCTGGTCTCGCTGACCCCCCGGATCCGGATCGCCCCGGCGGCGGCGGACACGGTCTCCGGCTGGGCCGCCGGCGGGGCGGCGTTCGCGCTGCCCGGTGCGGTCGCCGCGTTCGTCGCCGCCACGGTGCCGGCCGACCCGAGCCCCACGCCGGCGAGCCTGCGCGAGGTCACCGTGCCGGTGCTCGCGGCGAGCTTCCTCGCCGTCTGCGTGACCCTCGGCTACGCGGCCATCGTCCAGGTCGCGCAGCGGCACCTCAGCCTGCCGCACGCGGTGGGCACCGGGCTCGGCGCGCTGGCGGTCGCCGCGGCCGCCTTCGGCGCGCCCGGCACCACCAGCGCCGACGCCTGGGTGGGCGCGTTGCTGCTGGTCGCCGCGGTACTGCTCTTCCTCGCCCCGTCCATCGACCGGGGCCGCCGCGCGGACCTCTCGCTGGACGGATCCGACCTGGCCGCCGCCGCGACCACCGCCGCGCTGATCGCCACCCTCGCCCGGATCGCCGCCGTGCTCGCCCCCGGTGGCCAGCTGGTGGTGGCGGCCGCGTTGGTGCTGGTGGTCGCCGTCGCGGCGCGGGCGATGCCCGAGGAGTGGCGACGCGGGCCGATCCTGGGCATCGCGGTCGGCGGCACGCTGATCGGCCTGATCGCCGGTTGGAGTGCGCTGCGCGGCGGGCTCGGCGTGCTCGCCACCCCGGGTCCGATCTGGGCCGGTGACCTCACCGGCTGGCCGGCCGCGCCGACCGGCGGCGCGACCTGGCAGGCGCCCATCGCGCTGGCGCTGCTGGCCGTCGCCGCGGGCATCCTGCTGCGACCGCCGTGGAAGTACGACGTGTCCGGGGTGGCCGTCGTGCTGGCCACCATCGGCACCCCGGCCGCCTTCGACCTGCCCTGGTGGTCGCCGGTGCTGGTGGGCGCCATGGTCGCCACCGTCTTCGGCATGGCGGCGGTGGCGGCGATCGACCCGCGGGCGGCGCTCTCCCGGGCCACGGTGGCCGGGGTGGTGGCCCTGCACGCGGCCGGCGCCGGGCTGGTCCGCCCGTGGACCACCGCGCTGGCGCTCGGCGGCATCGCGCTGATCGGGGTGGTGGTGGCCGCCCTGGCCCGGGCGCTGGCGCCGCCGCTGGTGGAGGACATCGAGACCGAGGGGATGCCACCGCACCTGGTCCAGGTGGGCGGCGCGGCGGCGGGTGCCGCGCTGCTCGCGCTACCCGGCGCGATGGCGGCCCTGGCCGCCGAGTTCGGCAACACCTCACAGGTGGTGCTCACCGCCGCGCTGGCCGCGTCCAGCCTCGGCCTGGCCACGGTGGCGGTGGTCCGCCGGCAGGTCCCGCAGTACCTGCCGTACGCGAGCGTGGCCGTGGTCGGCGGCGCGACCATCAGCGCGCTGGCGGCGATCCTCACCGGCCTCCCGTCCGGGGTGTACGCGGCCGCGGCGGCGCTGCTCGGCGTCCTCGCGGAGCTGGTCCGGGCCGCCACCACCCCGCCGGTCGGCTCGGCCCGGCCGGTACGCCGCTGGTCGGTGCTGCTGGACGGGGCGTTGCGCCGGCTGCCCGACGACGGGACGGAGCTGCGCTGGCGGGTGAGCCCGGCCGCCGGGGCGCTCGCCGCGGCGATCCTGCCGACCGCGCTGGCGCTGGTGACGCTCGCCCCGCCGTTGCTGGTCGCGCTGGTCGAACCGTTCCGGTCGCTGTCCCGGGTCTGGCAGGGGCCGCCGCCGGAGCTGCTCACCCCGCCGCCCGAGGCGGTGGACCCGACCCACGTGCTGACCGCGCTGCTGCTCACCGCGACCGCCGCGCTCGCCGCCACCGGGTTCAGCGGCGGACGGCGGTCCCGGGCGGTGCCGGTGGTGCTGCCCGGCGCCGCGGTCACCCTCCTGATCACACCGGTGGCGCTCGGGCACGGCTGGCCGGAGAGCGCGCTCGCCGGCCTCACGGTCTTCACCATCTCGATGCTCGGGCTGGCCCTGACCCCGCCGCCACCGCTGGCCGAGCCGGCGCGGTCGCTGCGGGTGGCCCGGGTGCTGGTCTTCGCGATCGGGTTGGCCGCCGGCGGTGCCGGGCTGGCCGGCAGCCTCGCGACCCGGGAGCTGACCCTGTTCACGCTGGGTGGAGCGGTCGGCGTCGGGGTGGTGGCCGCGCTCTTCGGCACCACCCAGCGGGCCCGCATCCTGGGCTGGCTCTTCGCCTCGCTGATGGCGCAGCTCTTCGTGCTCACCCTCGGCCTGGTGATCGGGCTGGCCGCCGTCTGGTCCGCGTTCGGGGTGCTGGCGGTGGGCGCCGCCCTGCAGGTGTTCGCGGCCACCCTGCCCCGGCTGCGCCGCCCCGAGGCGTACCGGGAAGCGGCCACCGTCGAGTGGAGCGGATACGCGGCCGCCCTCATCGCGCTGGCCCTGGCCTTCGACTCCCCCCGGCACATCGCCGCCCTGCTGGCCGCCTGGGGCGCCGTCCTCGGGGTGGCCGCCACCCGCCCGGGCCGGCGGCCGGTGGAGCGGCGGATCCTGTTCTGGGCGGTGGTGGCCTGCGAGATCAGCGCCTGGTGGATCCTGATGCGGGTGGCCGACGTTGCGCTGCCGGAGGCGTACACGCTGCCGTTCGCCGCGCTGGCCCTGCTGGTCGGGGTGCTGGAGCTGCGCCACCGGCCGGACCTGTCGAGCTGGGTCGCCTACGGGCCGGCCCTGGTGGCCGCCTTCGTGCCGACCCTGGCAATCGTGCTGGCCACCGACTCCACCATGCTGCGTCAGGTGCTGCTACTGCTCGGCGCGGTGGCGGTGCTGATCTTCGGGTCGACCAGCCGGCAGCAGGCGCCGGTGATCGTGGGCGCCACGGTCACCGCGATCGCGGCCGTGCACGCGTTGTTCAGCCTCGGCCCGTGGCTGGTGCTGATCCCGGTCGGCTTCGTGCTGCTGGTCCTCGGGGCGAGCAACGAGCGCCGCCGCCGCGCCCAGGAACGCCTCCAGACCGCGCTTCGCGGGATGCGGTGAAACCGGAGGGGCCAGGCGGCGAGATTGCCGTGTTGCGCAGGGTGGGCCGGCCGGGACCGTGAGCGCGGCCGGGCCGGCCGGGACCGTGAGCGCGGTGCGGCGGCCGGCCGGGGCCGTGAGCGCCGGCACGGCGGTCCCGGGTACGGCTGTGGACCCGGCGGCGGCTCAGCCGAGGGAGGCGCGGAGCGCGGCGTCCTTCTCGGCGACCAGCTCCTCCAGGCTCGCCTGGTAGTCGGCCATCCGCTTGAGCAGCGCCGGGTCGCTCGCGGCGAGGATGCGGACGGCGAGCAGACCGGCGTTGCGGGCGTTGCCGATCGACACGGTGGCCACCGGGACGCCGGCGGGCATCTGCACGATCGACAACAGGGAGTCCATGCCGTCGAGGTGCTTCAGCGGCACGGGCACGCCGATCACCGGCAGCGGGGTGACGGAAGCGACCATGCCGGGCAGCGCGGCCGCCCCGCCGGCCCCGGCGATGATCACCTTGAGGCCCCGGTCGGCGGCGTCCCGGCCGTACTCGATCATCTTGACCGGAGTGCGGTGCGCCGAGATCACCGCGACCTCGTACGGCACGGCGAACTCGTCCAGCGCCTCGGCGGCGGCCTTCATGGTCGGCCAGTCGGAGTCGCTGCCCATGATCAGCCCGACGGTGCTCACTCGTGCCCCTCGCGCAGCCAGCGGGCGGCCCGCGCGGCGCGCGCCCGTACGTCGTCCAGGTCGTCGCCGAGCACCGTGACGTGCCCGATCTTGCGGCCCGGGCGCACCTGCTTGCCGTACAGGTGGACCTTGGCGCCCGGCTCGGCGGCGAACAGGTGGTGCAGCCGCTCGTCGATGGAGATCCCGCCCGGCTCGCCGCCGAGCACGTTCGCCATCACCACGACCGGCGCGGCCAGCGAGGTGTCGCCCATCGGGTAGTCGAGCACCGCCCGCAGGTGCTGCTCGAACTGGGACGTCCGGGCGCCCTCGATGGTCCAGTGCCCGGAGTTGTGCGGCCGCATGGCCAGTTCGTTGACCATCAGCCCGGTGGGGGTCTCGAAGAGCTCCACGGCGAGCAGACCGACCACGCCGAGCGCGGTGGCCAGGTCGATGGCGAGCTGCTGGGCGGCGACGGCCAAGTCCTCGGGCAGCCCCGGCGCCGGCGCCAGCACCTCCACGCAGATGCCGTCCCGCTGCACGGTCTCCACCACCGGGTACGCGGCCACCTGCCCGAACGGCGAGCGGGCCACCTGCACCGCCAGCTCCCGCCGCAGCGCGACCCGCTCCTCGACGATCAGCGAGGTGCCCCCGGCGAGCAGGGTGGCCCCCAGCTCGGCGGCCTGCGCCGCGTCGTCGACCAGCCAGACGCCGCGCCCGTCGTAGCCGCCCCGGGCCGCCTTCAGCACCACCGGCCAGCCCAGTTCGTCGCCGAAGGCGACCAGGTCGGCCTGCGCGGTGACCGGTCGCCAGGCCGGGTTCGGGGCACCCAGTTCACCGAGACGCTCCCGCATGACCCGCTTGTCCTGCGCGTGCAGCAGCGCGTCGGCCGGGGGGAAGAGCTTCACCCCCTCGTCGGCGAGGGCGCGGATGTGCTCGGTCGGCACGTGCTCGTGGTCGAAGGTGACCACGTCGCAGCCCTTGGCGAAGGTGCGCAGCGCGGCCAGGTCGGTGTGGTCGCCGTACTGGACGTCGGCCGCGACCAGGGCGGCCCCGTCGTCCGGGGCGAGCGCGAGGACGCGCAGCGACTGGCCGAGGGCGATGGCGGCCTGATGGGTCATGCGGGCCAGTTGGCCGCCGCCGACCATGCCGACGACAGGGAGTCCGGTACGGGGATCCATAGCGCCGCCAGCCTATCGGGGCGGGCCGTGCTCCGACCCGGAGGGCCGGATCATGCCGCCGCGTTCACACGATCCGGCGCGGGTCGCGCGGCACCGCTGCGCACCGTCGCCGAGCGCCGACCGGCCGGTATCAGCCTTCGGGACCGGCGGAACCTGAGCGAGGGGGACCGAGGCCGATTGACATGATCAGCTCATGACGACCCGCGAGACGCTGCGCGCGCTGCCGGTGCTGGCGCACCAGATGCCGTCCTTCGACCCGGCCGGCGCGCCGCCGGAGCCGATGACCCTTTTCGCCGACTGGCTGACCGAGGCCGTCGCCGCCGGGGTGGACGAGCCGCACGCGATGACCCTGTCGACCGTCGACGCCGACGGCGCGCCGGACGCCCGGGTGCTGATCCTCAAGGACCTCGACGCGACCGGCTGGCACTTCGCCACCAGCGCGATCAGCGCCAAGGGTCGCCAGCTCGCCGCCGACCCCCGGGTCGCGCTCACCTTCCACTGGCGGGAGCAGGGCCGCCAGGTCCGGGTCCGCGGCGCCGCCCGGGCCGCCGACCCGGCCGTCTCCCGGCAGGACTTCCTGGCCCGGCCGGAGGGCTCCCGGATCGCCACCCTGGCCGGCCGGCAGAGCGCCGTCCTCGCCGACCGGGCCGAGCTGGACCGGGAGCTGGCCGACGTCCGCGCGCGGCTGGCCGCCGACCCCGACCTGGTCGCCGAGACGCACACCGTCTACGCCGTCGTGCCGACGACGGTGGAGTTCTGGCAGGCCGACCGGGAACGCCGGCACGTCCGGCTGCGCTACCGCCGCACCGAGCGCGGGTGGGACCGCGAGCTGCTCTGGCCGTGACCGGCCGCCGGGTCAGCGCAGCTGGGCGACCAGGTCGTCGACGGAGGTGACCGGCCGGTCGCAGACGAAACCCCGGCAGACGTACGCGGTGGACCGGCCGTCCAGCGCCGGCCGGTCGGCGAGCAGCGGCACGCCTGGTTGGTTGGTCCGGCCCGCCACCGTCACCGCGCCGGGCGGGGCGTACCGGTGCGCCGCGGCGACCAGCGGGTCATCGGCCGGGGCGTCGGTGACCACCGCGATCTCGTACGGCCCGGACAGCAGGGCCTCGCCGACGGTGGCGGCGTACCCGGCGAACCGCGCGTGCCGGCCGACGATCGGCGCGACGGTCGACAGGGCGATCTCGGCGGCCTCCCGGTACCGCACCTCCCCGCTCAGCGCCGCGTACGCCACCAGCGCCGCGACGATCGCCGACCGCCCGGACGGGGTGGCGTTGTCCGTCGGGTCGGCCGGCCGGGTGACCAGCCGCTCGGCGTCGTCGGCGGTGTCGAAGAAGCCGCCGTCGGGCGCGGCGAACCGGGCCAGCGCGACGTCGAGGAGCTGACCGGCGAGTTCCAGCCAGCGACCCTCGCCGGTGAGCTGGTGCATGGCGCAGAACGCCTCGGCCACGCAGCCGTGGTCCTCCAGCACGCCGGCCGGCTCGCCGACCACGCCGTTGCGGGAGACCCGGCGCAGCCGTCCGTCCACGAGGTGCACCTTCGCCAGGTGCTCGGCGGTGTCCCGCAGCGCGCCGTCGGCGACGATGGCGACCCCGTCCATCAGGTTCGCGTCCTCGTCGTCGGGGGACGCGTAGACGGCGGCGACCTGGAGGAACTCGGCGATCGCGGTGATCGCCAGGCCGTTCCAGGCGGCCACCACCTTGTCGTCGCGGGCGGGCTGCGGGCGGGTGTCCCGGGCGGCCAGCAGCCGCCCCACCACCGCCTGCCAGCGCGCGCGCACCGCCGGGTCGGCGTCGTCGACGTCCCGGGCCAGCCGCAGCACGCTCGTCCCGTGCTCAAAGGTGCCTTCCTGGGTGACCGCGAAGAGGTCGGCGGCCCACCGGCCGTCCTCCTCGCCGAGCGCCTCGACGAGCTGGGCCGGCGTCCAGGCGTAGGTGAGCCCCTCGACGCCCTCGGTGTCGGCGTCCAGGGCGGAGGCGAAGCCCTCCCCCGGCTTGTGCAGCTCGTCGGCGAGGAACCGGGCGGTGTCCCGGGCCACCCGCCGGGCCAGCCGGTCGCCGGTGAGCCGCCAGAGCTGGGTGTAGACCCGCAGCAGCAGGGCGTTGTCGTAGAGCATCTTCTCGAAGTGCGGCACGGTCCAGTGCCCGTCGACCGAGTAGCGGGCGAAGCCGCCGGCGAGCTGATCGTTGATGCCGCCGCGGGCCATCGCCTCGCAGGTGTGCCGGACGATCTCCAGACTCTGCGCGGAGCCGGTGCGCTGGTGGTGGCGGAGCAGGAAGAGCAGGTTCATGTGTGGCGGAAATTTCGGCGCCCCGCCGAAGCCGCCGTTGGTCCGGTCGTACTCCGTGGCGAGCTGCGCGGCGGCGGCATCGAGCAGTTCGGCGGTGAGCGGCGCGGTGGTGCCACCGACGGCCTGGGCGCCGCCGATCGCCTCGACCACCGCGGCGCCCTGCCGGAGCACCGCCTCACGCTGGTCGCGCCACGCGGTGCCCACGGACTCCAGCAGCCGGATGAAGTTCGCCCGCGGAAAGTAGGTGCCGCAGAAGAACGGCGTGCCGTCCGGGGTGGCGAAGACGGTCATCGGCCAGCCGCCCTGGCCGGTCATCGCCTGGGTGGCGGTCATGTAGACGGCGTCGACGTCCGGCCGCTCCTCGCGGTCCACCTTGATGGCGACGAAGCCGTCGTTCATCAGCCGGCCCACCGCCTCGTTCTCGAACGACTCGTGCGCCATCACGTGGCACCAGTGGCAGGCGGCGTAGCCGACCGAGATGAGCACCGGCACGTCGCGCCGCTTCGCCTCGGCGAACGCCTCGTCGCACCACGGCCACCAGTCGACCGGGTTGTCGGCGTGCTGGAGGAGGTAGGGCGAGGTGGCGTTGGCAAGTCGGTTCACCCGACGACCATATCGAGCACGCTCCGGTGCCGCTGGCGGAGCGGAGCGGTCGAACCGGGAACGAGCCCCGGTCCCGACCGGGGCGCCGGGGCCGGGGGCTCGGTCAGCTCAGGCCCAGCCGCACCGTGGTCGGGCCGAAGTCGGCCTGCACCGGCTCGTCCCAGAACGGGTCCCGCCCCTCCGCCCGGATCCCCACCTGCACGTCCCCCGGCACCAAGGGAACGTTGTCCGTCAGCACGACCGTCGCCGTCCAGTCCGCCGCCCCGTCCGGCCCACACTCCACCGGAATGCGGAACACGCCGACGGCCGGGCGGGGAGACTGCGTGACGTGGCCGTTGAGGTAGACGGTCGCCGCCTGCGCGCAGCTGAGCGTGCCGTGCACGGCGGCCGTGCCGTCCGGCAGCGCGACGGTCCCGGTCTCGGCCACCGTGACCTGCGGATTCAGCAGCGGCGGCGCGGGCGGGTTGACGACGTGCACCTCGCCCCGGGCGGCCGGCTCGTCGCCGAAGCAGTGCTGCTCGAAGGTGGCGTCGAGCTTCTGCAGATAGTTGTACGGCCCGAACGCGACGTCGTGGATGGTGAACGAACCGGTCAGCTGCCGGCACACCCGGCCGTTGCCGTTGAGGTTCATCCCGGGCGCGCCGCCCTCCTCGTACGGATAGGCCATCGCGCCGGTGTAGGTGTTGCCGGGGGCGAGCAGCCGCGAACCCGCAGCGGACAGGTTCAGGTTCCAGCGCTGGCCGGTCGCGTCGTCGCCGAGGCGGACGGTCAGTTCGTACGGGTTGCCGAACATGGTGATCACGGTGCCGGTGGTGGTGGAGTAGGAGTACGTCTCCCCACCGGTGAGGTACTCGCCCGGATCGCCGCTCACCGTGAAGGTGCCCGTGGCGGGCCCGGTCGGCGGCTCCGCCGAGGCAGGCGCGGCGACCACCAGGCCGGCGGCGCCGGCGGCCAGTGACAGAGCCGCGGCGAGCAGGGCCCGTCGCCAGGAAATCCGCATGCTGTCCTCCCCCGAGAATGGACACGAAGGGCGACGCATTTCGATGCGCCGGCCCGGCCCAAGCCTATGGGGTCCGCGACCCGCGCACTGTCCCGTCCGGCGGTCGCCCGCCCAACCTGTCGACGACCAGCCGGTGGGTCAGGAGGCGCCGTCGGCGCGGAGCGGGAAGACGTTCCGCTGGGCCGTGTCGCGCAGCGACCCGAGCACCGCGCCGATCTTGTCCGCCGGCATCGGCTTGAAGAAGTGGTAACCCTGGGCGGCGGTGCAACCCAGCTCGGCCAGGGCGTTCCGCTGCTCGGCGGTCTCCACGCCCTCGGCGACCACCCGCAGCCCCAACTCGTGGGCCAGTCCCACGGTGGTCCGGACGATCGCCGCCGCCTCCGGCGAGTCGGCCATCCGGACCACGAAGGAACGGTCCACCTTCAGCTCGTCCACCGCGATCCGGGTCAGGAAGGTCAGTGACGAGAAGCCGGTGCCGAAGTCGTCGACGGCGAGCTGCACGCCCATCGCGCGCAGCGTGGCGAGCACCTCGTCGATGATCTCCAGCTCGCTCATCACCACCGTCTCGGTGATCTCCAGGACCAGCCGGCGCGGCGGCACCTGGTGCCGGCGCAGCGCCTCGCCGATCTCCGTCGGCAGCCGGGGATCGAGCAGGCTGCGCGCCGACAGGTTCACCGAGATCGGCACGTCCAGTCCCTCGCGGGCCCAGCCGGCGGCGACCGCGAGGGCCTTGTCCAGCACGTACCGGGTGAAGGCGCCGAGCTGCTCGCTGTTCTCCACGGGGCGGATGAAGTCGGACGGGCCGAGCCAGCCGCGGCGCGGGTGCCGCCAGCGGATCAACGCCTCCACCCCGGTCGGGGCGCCGGTGGCCAGGTCCACCGCGGGCTGCAACGCCAGCACCAGCTGGTCGTCGGCCGCGAGGGCCTCCCGCAGCTCCGCGAGCAGCGCCAGGTGGTCGGTGCTCGCGGCGTCCCGGGTGCTGTCGTACGCGGCGACGCTGCCGCCACCCTCCTTCGCCTGGTACATCGCGATGTCGGCCCGGCGCAGCAGCTCGGTCAGGTCGGCGGTGCCCGCGTCGGCGACCACCACGCCCACGGAGACCTCGACGGACATCCGGACGCCCGCCACCACGGTGGGCGCGGCGAGCCGCTCGGCGATCTCCCGGGCCTGCCGCAGCGCGTACGCCGTCGGCGCGGCGCGGTCGCCGATCACCGGGACGGCGGTCAGGAGCAGGGCGAACTCGTCCCCGCCGAGCCGCCCGAGCAGGTCGCCCGGGCGGGCGATGGCCGCCAGCCGGTTGGCGGTCAGCCGCAGCAGCTGGTCGCCGGCCGCATGCCCGAGCGTGTCGTTGACCTCTTTGAACTGGTTGATGTCGAGCAGCAGCAGCGCCACCGGGTGGTCGTGGGCGAGCCGGCGCAGCGCCTGGTCACCCTGGTCGAGCATGGCGGCCCGATTGATCAGCCCGGTGAGCTGGTCGTGCACCGCCTCGTACGACGACCGCTCGGTGACCAGCCGCAGCTCCCGGTGGGTGGCCGCGTCGTGTAGCGCGGCGGCCAGCGCATCGCCGAACGCCGCCACGGCGTCCCGCTCCCTTGCGCTGGGCGGGGCCGACGGGGCGAAGTGGACGCGCAGCTCCCCCACCTGGACGCTGCCCACGGTCAGCGACCGGACCAGCTCGTGCTCGGCCGGCTCGGTACGCCGCGGCGGGTCCACCTCGCGGTCGCGCACCTGACCGCCGAGGTCCGCCCGGTAGCGCCACCACCGGTCGTCGCCCCGGGCGACGTCGACGTCGACGAGTTCGGCGCCGAACAGGGTGAGTGCGCCGGACACGGCGGCGCTCGCCACGTCCCGCTCGTCGAGCTGGTTGAGGGCGGCGGTGGCCTCCGCGAAGGCCCGCCAGGTACGCCGCTCCTGGTCGGCCCGGAGCCGGTGCCGGTACGTCTGCTGGAGCAGCCAGAGCGGCGGCGGGAGCAACAGCAGCCAGCGGGCGTCCAGCTCCAGCAGCGTGACGACCACCAGGCCGACGGCCACGTTGCCGACGAACATGAGCAGCTTCCCGCGGAGCGCGGCGAGCAGCGGCGGCCCGATCGGGACACCGTGCCGCAGGGCCAGGGTCGCCCCGCCCAGCCAGCCGGTGGTGACCAGGTAGGTCACCGAGCCGGCGGTGAGCGCGAGCGCGAGCGCCGGGGTCGGCGCGGCGAGCAGGGGCCGGCCCAGCGCGCTGGTCACCGCGACGGCGAGCGCGGTGGCGGCGGTCAGCGACCCGGTGATCCGGACGAGTTCCAGCGCCGGTCGACGGTCGGTGAGCAGGGACATCGCCGTCCAGGCGGTACCGGTGCCGAGCAGAGCCGCCGCCGGCAGCCAGCCGGCCGGAGCGAGATAGAGGCAGACGATGAGGGCCGCCTCGCCCCAGGTGATGCTCACCATCCCGGCGGCGGTGCGGAACCGGAGCCGGGCCAGCTGGGCGACGGCGAACGCGGTGCCGGCGAGGCCGAAGCGGACGAAGCCGGGAAGTGGGTCGTCCGGCGGGAGGGACGCCGGAACGGTCAGGCCGACGGTGGCGGCGACCAGCGCGGTGACCACCACTGCGGCGGTCAGCACGACCACCGGGGTCGGTGTGCCCCGCAGGCCCAGCCGATCGGCGGGAGGACCGTCCCGGCCGGAGGTCACGGACCCACCTCGTTCGCGGGCACGCGATGGGCACGCCGGGCGGCCGCTGCTTCGACGGTCATCGGCGCCCCCCTTCCGCGCACGGGTCGGGGACGTTCGGTCCCCCCGGCGGAAGGCTAAGCCAAAGCCGGTGGCCGCAACAGGGGGCGACGACCGGCTTCGACGTGAATCATGCGTGGACTACCCGTTCCGGCGCTGCTGGGAGCCCTTGGGAGCGTTCGTGAGTGATTCCTCCGCGGCGGTCCCGTCTGTCGGATCGACGACTGCCCCGTCGGTCCGGGCCGCGTCGGCCGGACCGGTCTGCTGCGGGAACCGGTCGGGCAGCCGGCGCAGTCGGGCGTTCATGTTGCGGATCAGCAGGACGGTGGCGGTGGCCAGCAGCACGATGAGGAAGAGGCCCATCGGCCCGGCCAGACCACCCGAGCGGGTGTCACCGAAGTTGTTCTCCGCGAGCACCTGGGCAGTGGTCAGCATGGTGTTCCTCCGATGTGCGGCTATCCACCAGCGTAGCCTGGCCGGCCGTCAGCGGGCATGGCACGTCTCGCGTACCCCGGCGAAAAGGTCGGACTCGGGCAGCGGGCTGTCCACCAGCGAGCGGGCCAGCTCATAGTCCTCGGTCGGCCAGGCGCGCCGCTGGAGATCCATCGGGACGTGGAACCAGAAGCCGTCCGGGTCGATCTGGGTGGCGTGGGCCCGCAGGGCGTCGTCGCGGACCGGGAAGTACTCGGCGCACTCGACCCGGGTGGTGATCCGGGGGCCCTTGTCGGGGCGATCCTCCCAGCGCTTGAGCCACTCCTCGTACGGCGACTCCAGGCCCGCGGCGAGCATGCCCTCGTGCAGCGCCATGATCTTGCCCTTGGAGAACCCGATGTCGTAGTAGAGCTTCAGCGGCTGCCAGGGCTCGCCCAGCTCCGGGTAGCGCTCCGGGTCGCCGGCGGCCTCGAAGGCGGCGACCGTCACCTTGTGGGTCATGATGTGGTCCGGGTGGGGGTAGCCACCCTCCTCGTCGTACGTGGTGACCACGTGCGGGCGGAACTGCCGCATCAACCGCACCAGCGGGGCGGCCGCGACCTGCACGTCCTGCAGGGCGAAGCACCCGCCCGGCAGCGGCGGCAGCGGGTCGCCCTCCGGCAGCCCGGAGTCGACGAAGCCGAGCCACGCCTGCTCGATGCCGAGGATCGCGCGGGCGGCGTCCATCTCGGCGCGGCGGATGTCGGCGATGTTGGCCCAGACGTCCGGTCGGTCCATCTTCGGGTTGAGCACGCTGCCGCGCTCACCGCCCGTGCAGGTCACGACCAGGACATCAACCCCTTCGGCGACGTATTTCGCCGTGGTCGCGGCGCCCTTGCTCGACTCGTCGTCGGGATGGGCGTGCACGGCCATGAGACGCAACTGCTCTGCCACCTTCGGCACTCCTCGTCTGTGCCCGTCGGGCGACCCGACCCCGGGTAACCCGGCTGACCTGCCGGAATCTCCCCCGCGCCCGGAAAATCACCCGTGCCGACCTGTCCGCGTCACCGCCGACCTGCCATCCTTGGGTCAGCGCCGGGCTGGGAAGATGGACTCTGCCATTCTTGCCGATGCCGCCGACAACAACGCCAGGAGATACCCGCCGGTGAGCGAGACGCACGCCACAATCACACCGGGCGCGCCGGTCTTTCCGCCCGGCCGGTACGGTCGCCGCCGCGAACCCGGACGCCGCAGGCCGCTGCTCGCCGCGCTGCTGGCGGCCCTCCTGCTCGCCGGCTTGGGCCTGCTGACGGCGAAGCTCTACACGCAGTACGGCCACCCGGAGTACGACGCCATGGTGATCACCTACACGGAAATCACCGACCAGCAGGTGGTGGTCGACTTCCGGGTCACGGTGCCGGCGGGCGGCTCGGCGACCTGCGTGCTGCGGGCCCGGTCCTCCGACGGCGCCGAGGTGGGACGCCAGGAGGTCACGGTGACCGCCCGGCCGGGCGAACGCCGGGTGGACGCCCGGCACCGGCTGGCCACCACCGCCCGGCCGTTCATCGGCGAGGTGCTGCGCTGCCGGCCCGCGGCCTGACCCGCCCGACGACCCGTCCCGTCGCCGGCACCCCCAGGTGATCGGCGACACCCCGGAGTGGCCCGCACTGGTAACTTGGTAATTCACGTGTCAGCCAGTCCCGCACCAACCGAGGAGGACCGCCTGTGTCCACGAATGGCAACGAGGCGCCCGCCACCTGGCTGTCCCAGGACGCGTACGACCGCCTCCAGGCCGAGCTCGACGAGCACATCGCGAACCGGCCGGTGATCGCCGCCGAGATCAACGCGCGGCGTGAGGAGGGCGACCTCCGGGAGAACGGCGGCTACCACGCCGCCCGCGAGGAGCAGGGCAAGGCCGAGGGGCGCATCCTCTACCTCAAGGAGCTGCTCCGCACGGCCAAGGTTGGCGCGGCCCCGACCGCCGACGTGGTGTCGCCCGGCATGGTGGTGACGATCTACTTCGACGACGACGCCGACGACACCGAGACCTTCCTGCTCGGCTCGCGGGAGATCGCGTCCACCACCGACCTGACCGTCTACAGCCCCGAGTCCGCGCTGGGCAAGGCGATCCTGGGCGGCCGCGAGGGCCAGACCTGCACCTACACGGCGCCCAGCGGCGCCGACATCAAGGTGACCGTGGTCAAGTTCGAGCCGTTCTCCGGCTGAGCCCCACACCCGGACCCGCGCCGGCAGGCCCGGGCCCGACCCCCGACCTGGCTGACAGGCCGGTCGGACCCGACTGCCACCCCGCCCCGGCCGTACCACGGCCGGGGCGGTCGCATCTTCCGGCTACCGGCGGCGTCACGCCTCGGCGGCGAAGACCACCTGGTAGCCGCTGGCCCGCAGCGCGCTGATCAGCGTGTCGGAATGCTCCACACCTCTGGTCTCCACCGACAGGGCCACCTCCACCTCGCCGAGGCGCAGGTGCGGGTTGGCCCGCTGGTGCTCCACGTCGACCACGTTGGCCCGATGCTCGGCGATCTCGCTCAGCAGCGAGGCGAGCTGACCCGGCCGGTCTGAGCAGCGCACGGTGACCCGCAGGTACCGGCCGGCCGCCGCGAGGCCGTGCTCGATCACCCGGAGCATCAGCAGCGGGTCGATGTTGCCGCCGGAGAGCACCGCCACCACCGGTGCCTGCACCTCCACCGCGCCGGCCAGCAACGCGGCCACGCCGACCGCCCCGGCCGGTTCCACCACCTGCTTGCCGCGCTCCAGCAGCATCAGCAGCGCCCGGGAGATGTCCTCCTCGGAGACGGTGACGATCTCGTCGACCAGCTTGCTGACGTGGGTGAAGGTCAGCTCGCCGGGGCAGCCGACGGCGATCCCGTCGGCGATCGTGGAGAACGACGGCAGCCGTACGGGCTTGCCGGCCTTGAGCGAGGGCGGGAAGGCCGCGGCGGTCGCGGCCTGCACCCCGATCACCCGTACGTCGGGGCGCAGCGCCTTGGCGACCACTGCGATGCCGGAGATGAGGCCGCCGCCGCCGACCCCGGTGACGATCGTCTTCACGTCGGGGCACTGCTCGAGGATCTCCAGCGCCACCGTGCCCTGCCCGGCGATGACGTCCCGGTGGTCGAACGGGTGGATCAGCACCGCCCCGGTCCGCTCGGCGAAGGTCTGCGCCGCGACCAGCGACTCGTCCACCGTGTTGCCGACCAGCTCCACCTGGGCGCCGTACCCCTTGGTGGCGGCCACCTTCGGCAGCGGCGCGTTGATCGGCATGAAGACAGTGGCGTGGGTGCCGACCAGGCCGGCGGCGAGCGCCACCCCCTGCGCGTGGTTGCCGGCGCTGGCCGCCACCACGCCGCCTTCCCGTTCCTCGGCCGAAAGCCGGGAGATCCGCACGTACGCGCCGCGCACCTTGTACGACCCGGCGCGCTGCACGTTCTCGCACTTGAGCCAGGCCGGCCCGCCCAGGGCGGCGGTCAGCGGCCGGGAGGGCTCCAGCGGGGTGGTGCGCGTGACGCCGGCGAGCAGCTCCCGCGCGGCCTGTACGTCGGCGAGACCGACCAGTTCCGTCATGCCCCGATCGTGCCACCCGCCGCGCCGACGGCCGGCGGCGACGCCACCGGCGCGTCGGTCGGTGGGTGCGCGGGCGCCTCGGTCACGTCGGTCGGCGCGTACGGCGACGGCTCGGTGACCGGCGCGGGAGTCGGGGCGGACGCGGCCGGGGCGGCCACCCAGGCCGGGGCGCCCGGCCAGACCGCGCTGCCCCGGGCGATCCGCGCCTGCTGGGCGGCGGAGACCCGCAGCACCAGCACGATCAGCGACACACCGGCGACCAGGCAGGCCACCGCGGGTACCAGGTTGCCCAGCGCGACCTCCTGGTAGTGGTCGGCGTAGCGCTGGAAGTCCGCCGGGGTGGGCGGGTCGGGCAGCAGCAGTTGACCGCGCGCGGCGCGGAGACTGGTGAACAGGTCCGCGACGCCGAAGACCAGCCAGCCCAGCCACCAGAGGGCCACCAGCCCCCGGCCGCGGCCCCGGCTGTCCCGGACGATGTCGGCCATCATCTTGGCGGGCACGACGAGGCTGGCCAGGGGCACCCACCAGCCGGTGATCGCCCAGTGGGCGTTGAGGTGTGGCCGGACCCCCGGGAACGCGTCGGTGTTCTTCCGCGCCCGGAACATCCAGATCATCACCAGCACCGCGGTGGTCAGGTAGAGCAGCAGGTACGGCACGTTGAGGAGACCCTCGGCCACGGCGGCGCCGCGCAAGGCGTCCGCGTCGTCGGCCGTCGCGGCGCGCCGGGCCAGCACCGCCTCGACGGCCGGGAAGGCCGCCAGCAGCACGTACAGCAGCGTCGTCAGGCCCAGGCCGATCGCCGCGGCCAGCCCGATGCCGCGTACCGAGTTGGTGGCGATCCCCGGCGACAGGGTCGGACGGCCGTCCAGCGGCGTACCGCACCGCTGGCAGTCGGCGAAGGCCGGGGACGTCTCGTCCCCGCAGGTCTGGCACCGCATCGCGTCCCCCGTGTACGTGTGAAGTCGCGCACACGGTAGACGATCATGCGGTGGCCGGCGACCCCGTCTCCACCCGCGGGTAGCCCGGGGCATGCCGCTGCCACGGGGCCTGCATCTCGAACTGGCCGGCGATGCCGAGCAGCAGCAGCTCCGAGCCGGGCGGCCCGACCAGCTGCACGGCGACCGGCAGCCCGTCCGGCCGGCGGCCGACCGGCACCACGATGGCGGGCAGGCCGGCGATGTTCCACGGGGCCGCGTACGGGGCGTACCCGATGTTGGCCTTCATGTTCGCCACCCAGGAGCGGCCCGCCCAGCCGGCGGCCTCCGGTGGCGTCCCGGCCAGCGCCGGGGTGAGCAGCAGGTCGACCGAGTGGTCGGCGAAGAAGTTCACCGAGCGGTCGCGCCAGGCGGCCCGGTCGGCCTCCCGGACGTACCCGCGCCGCTGCGCCCACTCGCCGAGCGCCACGTGCCGGCGGCTGCGTCGTTGCAGGACGCCCCGCTCCAGCCCGGCGGCCTGCACGTCGGCGGCGGCCGCGGCGAACCAGGTGGCGATGCCCGCCAGGCCGAGCCGGGTCGGGTAGACCGGGTCGGCGGGGACGGTGTCGTGCCCGGCCGCGGCGAGCAGCCGTCCCGCGGCGGCCACCGCGTCCCGGTTCGGCGCATCGGGCGAGACGCCGCGCACCGGGGAGCGCAGCGAGACGCCGACCCGCAGCCGCGGCGGCTGCTCCAGCTTGTCGGGGCGGCGGCCGGCGAGGACCGAGAAGCCGACGACCGCGTCGGCCACCGTGCCGGTGAGCACGCCGTGCTCGGTGAGGCCGAACCAGTCGTCCGCGCCGAGCTGGCAGGGCACCACGCCCCGGCCGGGCTTGAGCCCGACCAGGCCGCAGCAGGCCGCCGGGATGCGGATCGAGCCGAGGCCGTCGTTGCCGTGCGCCATCGGCACCAGGCCCGCGGCGACCGCGGCGGCCGCGCCGCCCGAGGAACCGCCCGGGGTACGGCGCGGGTCCCACGGGTTGCGGGTCACCCCGGTCTCGTCGTCGGTCAGCGCCCAGAGGCCGAGCTCCGGCATCCGGGTCACCCCGAGGATCACCGCGCCGGCGCCGCGCAGCCGCCGGACCACCTCGTGGTCGGCTTCCGCGACGGCGGTACGCACCGCCGCCGACCCGTTCCAGGTGGGCAGGCCGGCGACGGCGGTGTTCTCCTTGACCGCGACCGGCACCCCGGCCAGCGGGAGGTTGGCCAGGTCCTCCTGCTCGTCGACCTTCTCCGCCTCGGTGATCGCCTCCCCGCCGCGCACCGCGCGGAACGCGGCGAGCTCGGCGTCGGCCCGGGCGATGTGGTCCAGGTGGTCGGCGACCACCTGGGTGGCCGAGACGTCGCCCCGGCGTACGCCCCGGGCGATCTGTTTCGCGGTCGCCCCCACCCAGGTCGGCATGATGTCCTGCACGGCCACCCTCCCCAGCCAGCGGTCAGCCCAGCGCCTGCTCCAGATCGGCAAGCAGGTCGTCAACCGTCTCGATGCCGACAGACAGTCGCACGAGATCGCCGGGAACTTCAAGCGGCGAGCCGGCAGCACTTGCGTGTGTCATCCGACCCGGGTGCTCGATCAGGGACTCCACCCCGCCCAGCGACTCGGCGAGCACGAAGAGCTTCGCCCGGTTGCAGATCTCCACCGCGTGCTCCTCGCCGCCCGCCGCGCGGAAGGAGATCATGCCGCCGAACCGGCGCATCTGCTTGGCGGCCACCTCGTGGCCGGGGTGCGCGGGCAGGCCTGGATAGATGACCTGACCGACCCTGGCGTGCCCGTCCAGATAGGCGGCGATCCGCTCCGCGTTGTCGCAGTGCCGGTCCATCCGTACCCCGAGGGTCTTGATGCCGCGCAGGGTGAGCCAGGCGTCGAACGGGCCGTTGATCGCACCCATCGCGTTCTGGTGGTAGCGCAGCTCGTCGCCGAGTCCGCTGTCCGCGGCGATCAGCGCGCCACCGACCACGTCGGAGTGTCCGCCGATGTACTTGGTGGTCGAGTGGACCACCACGTCGGCGCCGTGCGCGAGCGGCTGCTGCAGGTACGGCGAGGCGAAGGTGTTGTCGACCACCAGCAGCGCACCGGCGTCGTGCGCGACGGCGGCCAGGGTGGCGATGTCGGCGATGCCGAGCAGCGGGTTCGTCGGCGTCTCCACCCAGACGATCTTCGTGGTGGCGCGGATGGCGGCCCGGACGGCGTCGGTGTCGGAGACCTTCGCCGGGGTGTAGTCCACCCCCCAACGCTCGGCGACCCGGGCGAAGAGCCGGTAGGTGCCGCCGTACGCGTCGTCCGGGATGACCACGTGGTCACCCGGCTTGCAGACGGTACGCAGCAGGGTGTCCTCGGCGGCCAGCCCGCTGGCGAAGGCGAGCCCGACCGGGCCGCCCTCCAGCGCGGCCAGGCACTCCTGGAGCGCGTCCCGGGTGGGGTTGCCGGAGCGGCTGTATTCGTAGCCCTGCCGGGGCGCGCCGACGGCGTCCTGGGCGTAGGTGCTGGTCTGGTAGATCGGTGGGATCACCGCGCCGGTGCGGGCTTCCGGGTCCTGACCGGCGTGGATGGCGAGCGTCTCGAAGCCGTGACTCATTCCGCAGACGTTAGTCCTCTCGTTTGTCCCAGCGGATGGAACCTGGGCGCGGGTCACATCCGCTTGCCGGTGGAGCCACCCGACGACGTCGGTCGCGGCCACCGGCGATGCCGTGAGCGATTCACCTTCGGGTCGGACAAGTCCGGCGGCACACCGGTCGAGCGCCTAACCTGGCCCGGTGAGCGGGTGCGTGTTCTGCGGGATCCTGGCGGGCGAGGTGCCGGCGTTTCTCGTCGCCGACGAGGCGGACGGCGTCGCGTTCCTGGACACCCGGCCGGTCTTCAAGGGCCACGTGCTGGTGGTGCCGCGGACCCACCTGATCACGCTGAACGACCTGCCGGCGGAGGCGCTGGCCGGCTACTTCGGGGTGGTGCAGCGGCTGGCCCGCGCCGTGGAGACCGGCCTGGGGGCCGGTGGCACATTCGTGGCGATGAACAACAAGGTGTCCCAGTCCGTCCCCCACCTGCACACCCACGTCGTACCGCGGACCAAGGGCGACGGCCTGCGCGGCTTCTTCTGGCCGCGGACCCGCTACACCGACGACGCCGAGGCCGAGGGCTTCGCCCGGCGGGTCGCCGCGGCCCTGCCCGCCTGAGCACCAGCGGGGCGGGTAAGGAAGTCGGACCCGCGGGTGTTGCATGCGGGCAGAGGTACGAGAGGAGTTCCACCGTGTTCCTTCGCCGCATGAAGGCTGAAATGCCCACCCCCGACCAGGCCCTGCCGGGCCGGCCGCTCGCGATGCCGGTTGCTGACCGGCACGAGGTGCTGCCGTCCTCGCTGAAGGGCCCGTTCGCGGAGGGCGCGCAGGTCGCGGTCTTCGGCATGGGCTGCTTCTGGGGTTCTGAGCGGTTGTTCTGGACCCTCCCGGGGGTGCTCACCACGTCGGCCGGTTACGCGGGTGGCTATACCCGGAACCCCACGTACGAGGAGGTCTCCTCGGGGATGACCGGGCACGCCGAGGTCGTCCAGGTGGTCTACGACCCCACGAAGATCGCCTACGAGGACCTGCTCAAGGTCTTCTGGGAGAACCACGACCCGACCCAGGGCATGCGCCAGGGCAACGACGTCGGTACCCAGTACCGGTCGGCGATCTACACCACCACCGAGGAGCAGGCCGCGACGGCGCGGGCCTCCCGGGACGCGTTCGCGCCGATCGTGGCGCGGGCCGGCAAGGGTGAGATCACCACGGAGATCGCCCCGCTCGGCGACTACTACTTCGCGGAGGACTACCACCAGCAGTACCTGGCGGCGACCAAGAACCCGAACGGCTACTGCAACCACGGGCCGAACGGGCTGAGCTGCCCGGTCGGGGTGGCGCGTACCGCCGGCTGACCGAACTGATGTCCGTTTCCCGGGCCTGCGGTGTTTGTCACACCGCGGGCCCGGCCGGATTCGGGCACCGGGCAGGCCGCCGGCAGGAACGTCGGCGCAGGCGGTGCCCCCAAGTCGGGCGGCGCGCACCTTAGCAAACACGTAACGCTGCGGACATCAGCTCAACGGGCGAACTGCGATCACCTCTGGCAGCATGGCCTGCCATGTGCGGACTGGCTGGAGAGTTCCGCCGTGACGGCTCGCGCGCCGACGTGTCGGCGGTGGAGCGCATGGCGGCCACGATGAGCGACCGGGGACCCGACGACAGCGGGGTCTGGTCCCAGGGCCCGACGGCCCTCGGCCACCGCCGTCTGAAGATCATCGACCTCTCCGCGGCGAGCGGCCAGCCGCTGATCGATCCCGCCGCCGGCCTGACCGGCGTCTTCAACGGCTGCATCTACAACTATCGCGAGCTGCGCGCCGAGCTCCAGGGCAGGGGCCACCGCTTCTTCTCCGCCGGCGACAGCGAGGTCGTGGTCAAGGCGTACGCCGAGTGGGGGCTCGACTTCGTCGACCACCTGATCGGGATGTTCGCCGTGGCGATCAGCGAGCGGGACACCGGACGGCTGGTGCTGGCCCGGGACCGGCTGGGCATCAAGCCGCTCTACGTCGCCGAGACCCCCGGCGCGGTCCGCTTCGCCAGCACCCTGCCGGCGCTGTTGGCCGGCGGCGGGATCGACACCGCCATCGACCCGGTGGCGCTCGCCCACTACCTGAGCTTCCACAGCATCGTGCCGCCGCCGCGCACCATCCTGCGTGGCGTCGCCAAGCTGCCCCCGGCGACCGTCCGGGTCTACGAGCCGGACGGCCGCAGCCACGAACGGGTCTACTGGGACCCTTCCTTCGCCCGCGCCGACGAGCGGGCCGACTGGTCCGAACGGGACTGGCAGGACGCGCTGCTGGAGTCGCTGACCACCGCGGTGCGCCGCCGGATGGTCGCCGACGTGCCGGTCGGCGTGCTGCTCTCCGGCGGGCTGGACTCCAGCCTGGTGGTCGCGCTGCTGGCCGGCGAGGGGCAGTCCGGGCTGGCCACCTTCTCCATCGGTTTCGACGCCGTCGGCGGCCGGGAGGGCGACGAGTTCGTCTACTCCGACCTGGTGGCGAAGACCTTCGACACCGACCACCACCAGCTCAAGGTGGCCGCCGGCGACCTGGTGCCGCCGCTGGAGGCGGCCGTCGCGGCGATGAGCGAGCCGATGGTCAGCCACGACTGCGTCGCCTTCTACCTGCTCAGCCAGGAGGTGTCGCGGCACGTCAAGGTGGTCCAGTCCGGGCAGGGCGCCGACGAGATCCTGGGCGGCTACCACTGGTACCCGCCGCTGGCCGGGGTCGACCGGGAGCAGGCGCTCCAGACGTACGCGAAGGCGTTCTTCGACCGGGACGCGGCCGGACTGGCCCGGGTGCTCAACCCGGACCGGCTGGCCGGCGGCGACCCGGCCCGGGAGTTCGTGGCGGCGCACCTGGCCCGGCCGGGCGCGCAGACCGCGGTCGACGCCGGCCTGCGGATCGACACCCAAATCATGCTCACCGACGACCCGGTGAAGCGGGTGGACAACATGACCATGGCGCACGGGCTGGAGGCCCGGGTGCCGTTCCTCGACCACGAGTTCGTGGAGCTGGCCGCGAGCTGCCCGCCCGAGCTGAAGCTGGCGCAGGGCGGCAAGGGCGTGCTCAAGGAGATCGGCCGCCGGGTCCTGCCGCACGAGGTGATCGACCGGCCCAAGGGCTACTTCCCGGTGCCGGGGCTCACCCACCTCGAGGGCAAGCTCCTCGACCGGGTACGCGACGCGCTCTCCGCGCCGGCCGCCCGCCGCCGCGACCTGTTCCGCGCCGACTACGTCGACGCGCTGCTCGCCGACCCGAACGCCGAACTGACCCCGTTGAACGGAAACAAGCTGTGGCAACTGGGACTCCTGGAAATGTGGCTCCAGAGCCACGGAATCGACTGACCGTGACCGACACCCTCGCCACCGGCGCGGCCCGTACCGACCGGGAGCGGGGTGCTCGGCCGCCGTCGGGAGCACGTCGGCCCGGGCGGCGACCCGATCGCGCCCGGCGCGCCCGAGCCGCGGCGGCAGCCCACCGACCCGGCCGGCGTGGTGCTGGACTGCGGCTGGGGTCGACTGGTCTTCGGCCAGACCTTCACCGACCAGGCCGCCGTGGCCGACGTGCTGCGCTCCGAGGCGGCCGGCGCCCGGGACATCTGCATCTACCTGCGGGACCCGCACGTGCTGGTCTCCCGGCTGCCGGACGAGCTGTTCATCGACCCGTCGCTGACCTACCGGCTGCCGCTGGGCGACCGGCGTCCGGCGGCCACCGATCCCGACGACGAGACCCCCGGGCTGGTGATCCGCCCGCTGCGCGACGCCGAGGATGCCGACGCGGTGAACCGGATCTACGCCCGCAACGGCATGGTCACCGCCCCGGTGGAGGTACTGGTCGACAACGCCGGCACCGACCGGTTCCTGCACCTGGTGGCCGAGGCCGCCACCGGGGAGATCGTCGGCACCATCACCGGCGTCGACCACGTGGCGGTCTTCGCCGACCCGGAGAACGGCGCCAGCCTCTGGTGCCTGACCGTCGACTTCAACCACGCACCGCCCGGCACCGGCCAGGCCCTGCTCACCGCGCTGGCCGACCGGCTCGACGAGCGCGGGCGCGCCTTCGTCGACCTGTCGGTGCTCGCCGAGAACTCCGGCGCGATCCGGCTCTACGAGCGGCTCGGCTTCCACCGCACCGGCACGCTCTGCGTGAAGCGGAAGAACCCGATCAACGAACGGCTCTTCCTGCCCGCCACCCCGGCCGGGTACGACGAACTCAACCCGTACGCGAAGATCGTCGCCGACGAGGCGATGCGGCGCGGCATCCGGGTCGAGGTCACCGACCCGCGCTGGGGCGAGCTGCGGCTGACCAACGGCGGCCGGACCGTACACACCCGGGAGTCGCTGTCCGAGCTGACCTCGGCGGTGGCGATGAGCCGCTGCGACGACAAGCGGGTCACCCGCCGGATCCTCACCGAGGCCGGCCTGTCGGTGCCCCACGGCCGGACCGCCAGCGGCGGGCCGGACGACCTCGCCTTCCTCGCCGACGTGGGACCGGTCGTGATCAAGCCGGCCAGGGGCGAGCAGGGCAACGGCATCACCGTCGGCGTACGCACCGCCGAGGCGCTGACCGCCGCGGTGGCGCTGGCCCGGCGGTTCTGCCCGGACGTGCTGATCGAGGAGCTGCGCTCCGGCGAGGACCTGCGCGTGATCGTCATCGACCACGAGGTGGTCGCCGCCGCCGTGCGGCGCTCGGCCCGGATCACCGGCGACGGGGTGCACGACATCACCGAGCTGATCGAGCGGCAGAGCCGGCGCCGGGCCGCCGCCACCGGCGGCGAGTCCCGCATCCCGATCGACGACATGACCCGCGAGGTGGTGGCGGAGGCCGGGTACCGGATGGACGACGTGCTCCCGGAGGGTGCGGTGCTGGCCGTCCGCCGGACCGCCAACCTGCACACCGGCGGCACCATCCACGACGTCACCGCCGAGCTGCACCCCGCCATCGCCGAGGCGTGCGTGACCGCCAGCCGGGCGCTGGACATCCCGGTCACCGGGCTGGACCTGCTGGTGCCCGCGCCCGACCGGCCGGAGCACGTCTTCATCGAGGCGAACGAGCGACCCGGCCTGGCCAACCACGAGCCGCAGCCGACCGCCGAGCGCTTCGTCGACCTGCTCTTCCCCGGCACCCGGGCACCGCAGCGGCTCTGGTCCCCGGCCGGCCCCGGGGGTGCCGCGTGAGCCCGAAGCCGCTGGATCTCGACCTCGACTACCTCCGCCAGGTGCTGGTGGAGTTGCTGGAGATCCCCAGCCCGTCGGGGCGTACCGACCACATCCAGCAGTACGTCGGCGAACGGCTTTCCGCGCTCGGCATCCCCTCCACGCTGACCCGGCGCGGGGCGCTGAGCGCCTGCCTGCCCGGCCCCCGGAAAACCGGCGCCGACCGGGCGATCGTGGTGCACACCGACACCATCGGCGGGATGGTCAAGCAGCTCAAGTGCAACGGCCGGCTGGAGCTGAAGACGATCGGCACGCACAGCGCCCGGTTCGCCGAGGGCGCCCACGTCCGGATCTTCACCGACGACCTGGACCGGGTGATCACCGGTCAGGTGCTGCCGCTGAAGGCCAGCGGGCACCGCTACAACGACGACGTGGACCTGCAGGGGGTCGGCTGGGAGCACGTCGAGGTCCGGGTCGACGAGCCGGTGGCGGACATCGCCGGGCTCCGCGCGCTCGGCATCGACGCGGGCGACTTCGTGGCACTGCTGCCCCACCCGACGATCACCCCCAGCGGGTACGTGAAGTCCCGGCACCTGGACGACAAGGCCGGCGTGGCGGCGGTGCTCACCGCGTTCAAGGCGATGGTCGACGCCGGGATCACCCCGGCGGTCACCGCGCACCTGCTGGTCACGGTCACCGAGGAGATCGGCCACGGCGCCAGCCACGGCCTCGATCCGGACGTCGCGGAGATCGTCTCGGTGGACGCCGCGGTGGTCGCCCCCGGGCAGCAGTCCCGGGAGGACGCGGCGACCCTCGCGATGGGTGACGGGGTGGGTCCGTTCGACTACCACCTGACCCGCAACCTGGCGTCCATCGCCCGGGAGCACGGCGTCGACCTGGTCCGCGACGTCTTCGACCACTACCGCTCGGACGTGGCGGCCGCGGTCGAGGCGGGCGCCCACGCCCGGGTGGCCCTGCTCGGCTTCGGCGTGGACGCCACCCACGGCCACGAGCGCACCCACCTGGACGGGCTGCGCCACCTCACCCAACTGCTCTGCCTCTACCTCCAGAGCGACCTGGTCTTCCCCGAGTGGGACGCCGAGCCGGCGGGTGACCTGGCCGACTTCCCGTCGCTGGCCGTCCAACCGGCGTCCGAGGAGGGCCCGCGCGAGGGCCCCATCGGCCTCGCCGACCAGACCTGACCCACGGCGGGCCCATGCCCACGCGACCCGCCGTCAGGGGAGCTGGGCGAAGAAGGCGCGCAGATCGGCGGCGTAGGCGTACGGCTCGTCCATAGCCACGAAGTGGCTGCCCCGGTTCCCGGCCGGCCAGTGCGTGATCCGGTTGTCCCGCTCGGCGAGCCGACGGATCCCCGGAGGGCCGGAGTACACGCCGGTGGGGGCCAGGTTCTGCCCCCGGGGCCAGGCGAAGGCGGTGTTGTCGTACATGAACCAGGAGGACGAGCCGGACGTGCCGGTGAACCACCAGACGGTCGCGTTGGTCAGCAGCAGGTCCCGGTCGATCGCCTTCTCCGGCACGTCCACCGTCCAGGTGAACTCCTTGAACTTGTGCATCAGCCAGGCGAGTAGCCCGACCGGCGAGTCCTGCCACGCGTAGCTGAACGTCTGCGGGGCCGCCCGGAGCAGCCCGTGGTGGTCCACTCCGACGCCGGCCCACTGCCGCACCTGGTGATAGAACGCCTGCTCGGCCTCGTCCAGCCTCGGCAGGTCCGCCTCGGTCGGCATGCCGAGCCCAGCGGTGACGTACACCCCGACCACCCGGTCCGGGGCGGCCCGGGCCACCTCCGGCGCGACGTACGCCCCCACGTCGCCGCCCTGGACGCCGTACCGCTCGTACCCGAGCCGGCGCATCAGCTCGGCGAACATCCGCCCGGCCCGGGTGACGGAGAACCCGGCCTCGGTGGGTGCGGCGGAGAAGCCGAAGCCGGGCATCGAGGGCACCACCACGTGGAACGCCTGCCCGGCGTCGCCGCCGTGCGCGCGGGGGTCGGTCAGGGGGCCGATCAGCTCGGTGAACTCGACGAACGAATTCGGCCAACCGTGGGTGAGCAGCAGCGGCAGCGCGCCCGGCTCGGGCGAGCGGACGTGCAGGAAGTGCACGTCGAGGCCGTCGATCTCGGTGACGAACTGCGGGAACGCGTTCAGCCGCGCCTCCCAGGCCCGCCAGTCGTAGCCGGTGCGCCAGTACCCGGCCAGCTGGCGCAGGTGGTCGACCGGCACGCCGCGCTGCCAGCCCTCGCCGGGGAGCTGGCGCGGCCACCGGGTGGCGTCCAGCCGGCGGTGCAGGTCCGCCAGGTCGAACTCCGGGACGTCGATGCGGAACGTTCTGATCTCGTCGGTCATGGCGGGGACGGTAACGACGATCTAGGTCAGTTCCCGTCCTCGTTCGCTGGCATGCTGGAAATCGTGACGGACACCCCCGGTCGACTGCTCCGCCTGCTCTCCCTGCTCCAGACCCCGCGCGAGTGGCCCGGCAGCCAGCTGGCCGAGCGCCTCGCCGTCAGTCCCCGGACCGTCCGCCGGGACATCGACCGGCTGCGCGACCTCGGCTACCCGGTGGCGGCCAGCCTCGGCGTGACCGGCGGCTACCGGCTGGTCGCCGGGGCCGCCCTGCCACCGCTGCTGCTCGACGACGAGGAGGCGGTGGCCGTCGCGGTCGGCCTGCGGACCGCCGCCCGGCAGGCGGTGACCGGGATCGCGGAGGCCGCCCTACGGGTGCTGACCAGGCTCGACCAGGTGCTGCCGTCCCGGCTGCGGTACCGGGTCCGCAACCTCACCGCGGCCACCGTGCCGATGGCGCCGTTCGGTGCGCCCGATCCGGTCGACCCCGACGTGCTCACCACACTCGCCGCCGCGATCACCGGCCGGCAGCGGGTCCGGTTCGGCTACCGGAGTCACGACGGCACCGAGAGCCGCCGGCACGTGGACCCGGACCGGCTGGTCGCCGCCGGGCACCGCTGGTACCTCGTCGGGTACGACAACGACCGCGACGACCGGCGGATCTACCGCGTGGACCGGCTCGCCGACGCCGCAGCCACCGGGGTCCGCGTCGTACCCCGAGACCTGCCAGCCGCGGACGCCGCGGCGTACGTGCACGAGCAGTTGTACGCGCTCGCGCCCACGTACCGGGCGGTGGCCACCCTGCACGCCCCAGTCGCCGAGGTACGGGGCCGGGTCGGCGACGGCGAGTTGACGCCGGTCGACGAGCGGACCTGCCGGCTCGTCTCGCACGTCGACACCCTGGACTGGCTGGCGTTCCGGCTCACCACGCTGGGCTGCGAGGTCGAGGTGCACGAGCCGCCCGAACTCCGCCGCCACCTGCGCGACCTCGCCGGCCGAGCGCTGCGGGCGTCCACAGCACATTCCCAGCCGGGCGTGTGATCGAAATCCGTTGCCGGGGCCGCCGGAGAGTCGATAGCGTGGCGGTACACGGGAAAGGAGGTGGTCCAGACTTGTATAGCAATCGGACTCGTGAGGTGGCTGTCCGCTAGCCGCTGTCCTCGACAGTGAAATTCCGTCCGCCGCGAGGTGGGCAAAAATGCACGATCGTCGAGACCGTGTGGCAGCGGTGCGGCGAAACCACGACAGCCACCCGACCCCCGGGGTGCCGGCCCAGTCCAGCCGGCCCGCGCGTGAGCGCGGAAGCCCCGGGGGTCGCTTCATACCCGGCGGAGCCGGACTGGCCGGCTCAGCCGGCGGAGCCGGACCGGTCAGCTCAGACGGCGGAGGTCAGCACCGTGTCGATGCGTGAGCTGGCGGTGCTCGGGACGGCCAGCCAGGCGCCCACCCGGTACCGCAACCACAACGGCTACCTGCTGCGGTGGGACGACGAGGTGCTCCTCTTCGACCCGGGCGAGGGCAGCCAGCGCCAGCTGCTGCACACCGGGATCTCCGCCACCGACCTCACCCGGATCTGCGTCACCCACTTCCACGGCGACCACTGCCTGGGGCTGCCCGGCATCATCCAGCGGCTCTCCCTGGACCGGGTGCCGCACCCGGTGGCCGTGCACTTCCCGGCCGGCGGCGCCGAGTACTTCGCCCGGCTGCGTCACGCCAGCTCCTTCTACGAGACCGCGGAGCTGCGCGTCGAGCCGATCGACGCCGACGGGCAGCGGATCACGCTGGGCATCGGCACGCTGGAGGCCCGCCGGCTGCGGCACCCGATCGAGACGTACGGCTACCGGCTGGTCGAGCCGGACGGCTTCCGGGCGCTGCCGGAGAAGCTGTCCGCGTACGGGATCACCGGCCCGGCGGTCGGCGAGCTGCTCCGCGTCGGTCACCTGGACGTCGGCGGACGCCGCGTCACCCGGGACGAGGTGAGCGCGCCCCGACCCGGGCAGCGGTTCGCCTTCGTGATGGACACCGGGCTCTGCGACGAGGTCTACGCCCTCGCCGAGCTCGCCGACCTGCTGGTCATCGAGTCGACTTTCCTGGAGTCCGAGGCCGCGCTCGCCGCCGAGGTCGGGCACCTCACCGCGGCGCAGGCCGCCCGGGTGGCCGCCGAGTCGGGGGTACGCACGCTGCTCCTCACCCACTTCTCCCAGCGGTACGCCGACCCGCGCCGCTTCGCCGACGAGGCCCGCGAGCACTTCGCCGGTGACCTGGTCGTCGCCGAGGACCTGATGACCGTGCCGGTCCCGCCCCGCCGGGTAGCCTCGGCCGGATGACGCTCACCCTGCGCCCCGCCACCGTCGACGACCTGATGCCGGTGGGCGCCCTGCACCAGCGCTCGCGGGTCGCGGCGTACTCGTCGTTCCTGCCGGCGGAGGCGCTGGCCGACCCGACGCCGGAGGCGATGGGGCGGTACTGGGTGGAGCGGTGGAGCTGGGAGCGGGACGACCACCGGATGACCGTCGCGGAGCGGGACGGCCGGCTGGTCGGCTTCAGCTACCTGGGCCCGGACGACGCGGGTGACCCGGCGACCGGGCTGCTCAACGCCATCCACCTGGAGCCGGACGAGCGTGGCCGGGGCACCGGGCGGGCGCTGATGGTCGACGCGCTGGACGCGATGCGGGCCCGCGGCTGGTCCCGGGCCGTCCTGTGGGTGCTCGCACAGAACGGGCCCGCCCGTGCCTTCTACGAGCGCGGCGGCTGGACGCCCACCGACGCGCGACGCGACGAACACATCGGCCCGGCGCTGGTGTCCCAGCTCCGTTACGCACGCCCGCTCTGACCGCCGGCATCCCGGGCCCGGCCGTTCGCTCTCAGCGGATCCGGGCATGCCCGTCGATCCGGCGGCGTTGCTCGCTGCATGGACACGGATCACACGCAGCGGGCGGAGGACGCCGCGCTGGACGCGTACTCCCGGGTGGTGACCGGCGTGGCGGCGCGCGTGCTGCCCAGCGTGGCCGCCCTGTCGGTGCGGACCGCGCGCGGGGCCGGCGCCGGCTCGGCCGTCACCATCGACGCCGAGGGCCTGCTGTTGACCAGCGCCCACGTGGTGCAGGGCGCCGGCGGCGGCTCGGCCGCCTTCGGCGACGGCACCGAGACCCGGTTCCGGGTGGTCGGCGCCGACCCGCTGTCGGACCTGGCGGTGCTGCGGGTCGAGGAGCCGGCGGTGCCGCCGGTGGAATTGGGCGACGCGGACGGCCTGCGGATCGGGCAGCTGGTGGTGGCGGTCGGCAACCCGATGGGGCTGGCCGGCTCGGTCACCGCCGGCGTGGTCTCCGGGTTGGGCCGGTCGCTGCCGGCCCGGGACGGCCGGGTGGTCCGGCTGATCGAGGACGTCATCCAGACCGACGCCGCGCTCAACCCGGGCAACTCCGGCGGCGCGCTGGCCGACTCCGCCGGCCGGGTGGTCGGGGTGAACACGGCGGTCGCCGGCTACGGCCTCGGCCTGGCCGTGCCGATCAACGCCACCACCCGGCAGATCATCGCCGACCTGACCGCCGACGGCCGGGTCCGCCGGGCCTGGCTGGGCGTCGCCGGGGTACCGGTGCCGCTGCCCCCGGAGATCGCCGAACGCACCGGCCAGCGGCGCGGCCTGCGGGTGGTCGAGGTGGTCCCCGGCAGCCCCGCCGGGGTCGCCGGCATCTATCTGGGCGACATCATCGTCTCCGCCGGCGGGCGCCCGGTGCAGGACGGCCAGGGCCTCCAACGCCTGATGCTCGCCCCCTCCATCGGCACCCGCCTGTCGGTGACGGTGCTCCGCAGGGGCGCCTTCGTCGACGTGATAGCCGTCCCCACCGAACTGACCCGCTGACGGCGACAGGGCCCTCCCGTCGGGGAGAGGCCCTGTCGACCGGGGTCAGCGGGCGCCGAGGTGGGCCAGCAGGTCCTGGCGGGTGAGCACGCCCTTGGGCTTGCCGTCCACCAGCACCAGGGCGGCGTCGGACTTCTCCAGCAGGGCGACCGCCTCGCTGACCGGCTGGCCGCCGCCGATCATCGGCAGCGGCTCGCCCATGTGCCGCTCGATGGTGTCGTGCAGGTGCGCCTGGCCGGTGAAGAGCGCGTCGAGCAGGTCCTTCTCCGCGATCGAGCCGGTCACCTCGCCGGTCACCACCGGCGGCTCGGCCTTGAGCACCGGCAGCTGGGAGACGCCGTACTCGCGCATGTAGTCGATCGCGTCACGGACCGTCTCGGTCGGGTGCACGTGCACCAGTTCCGGTAGGCCGCCCGGCTTGTTGGCGAGGGCGTCGGCCACGGTCGGCTCGGCGCCCGAGTTGTCCAGGAAGCCGTACCGGGCCATCCACTTGTCGTTGAAGATCTTCGACAGGTAGCCCTTGCCGCTGTCCGGCAGCAGCACCACGATCACGTCGTCCGGGCCGGCCTTGCGGGCCACCTCCAGGGCGGCCACCACGACCATCCCGCAGGAGCCGCCGACCAGCAGCCCTTCCTCGCGGGCCAGCCGCCGGGTCATCTCGAAGGACTCCTTGTCGGAGACCTCGACGATCTCGTCGGCGACGTTCCGGTCGTACGTCTCCGGCCAGAAGTCCTCGCCGACGCCCTCGACCAGGTACGGCCGGCCGGTGCCGCCGGAGTAGACCGAGCCCTCCGGGTCCGCTCCGATGACCTTGACCCGGCCCTCGGAGGCCTCCTTGAGGTAACGGCCGATGCCGGAGATGGTGCCGCCGGTGCCGACACCCGCGACGAAGTGGGTCAGCCCACCCTCGGTCTGCTTCCACAGCTCCGGGCCGGTGGTCTCGTAGTGCGAACGCGGGTTCGCCGGGTTGCTGTACTGGTTGGGCTTCCAGGCACCGGGGATCTCCCGGGCCAGCCGGTCGGAGACGTTGTAGTAGGAGCGCGGGTCCTCCGGCGCGACGGCGGTCGGGCAGACCACCACCTCGGCGCCGTACGCGCGCAGCACGTCCTGCTTGTCCTGGCTGACCTTGTCCGGGCAGACGAAGACGCACTTGTAGCCCTTGAGCTGGGCCACCAGGGCCAGCCCCACGCCGGTGTTGCCGCTGGTCGGCTCGACGATGGTGCCGCCCGGCTTGAGGATCCCGGCGGCCTCGGCGTCCTCCACCATCCGCAGGGCGATCCGGTCCTTGACCGAGCCGCCCGGGTTGAGGTACTCCACCTTCGCCAGCACGGTCGCCTGGATGCCCTCGGTGACGTTGCGCAGCCGTACCAGCGGGGTGTTGCCGATCAGCTCGACGACGTTGTCGTAGTACTGCACCTCGTTGTGCCCTTCGTTGCGGCGCCGGCGCCGGCGGACGTGTTCTCGATGCCCAGCGTACGTGCCGTCAGGGCGCCACATGCCCGGGGATGACGGAGCTGCGACGCGCCTCCCACTCAAGGAAGCGCTCCGTCTCCGACAGCACGCTGCCGGCCAGCCAGGTCACCATCACCGCGTCGTCGACCAGCCCGAAGACGGTCAGGAACAGCTCCGGGACCACGTCGACCGGGGAGACCACGTACGCCGTGGCCGCGGTCATCATGGCCAGCCGCAGGCCGCCGTCGTACTCACCCCGGGCGGTGGCCCGGATCATCCGGGGCAGCGCGGCCAGCCGCTCGCCCAGCGACGGCCCACCCCGCGCGCCCGCCATCAGCGCCCGGGCCAGCGCGGTGAACGCCGCGCTCCGCTTTAACGTCTTCCCCATGGTCTACGCCCCTCTCCGTTCGACCAGCGTGCCGCCCGGGCGCAAGCCCGCCCCGCCCGCCGGCCGGACCGTCGATCGGCGGCCCTGCCACAGGACGTACCCAGAACGGTCGCTGCCCAGCCACGAACCAGCCGTCACGCGGAGAGCGGGGTGTCGGGCCGGCGCGATAATGTCGGCTCATGGGGGACGCTGGTTCCGTCGTACCGGCCGGCTGGCAGCACGCCCGGCGGATCGCCCGCGTGGCGGCGATCGGCACGGGCGCCACGGTGGCGGCCACCGTCGCGACGGGCGGGGTGCTGCTCGGCCAGGCCCGCCAGGCCCGCCGGACGATCCCGATGGCCGAGGCTCCCCCGCCACGCTGCGACGGGGTGTACGGCGCGAAGTTCCCCGGCCCGCCGCTCACCATGGTCATCCTCGGCGACTCCTCGGCCGCCGGCTACGGCGTGCACCGGCGTCGGGAGACCCCGGGCGCACTGCTGGCCACCGGGCTGTCCCGCCGGCTGCACCGGCCGGTGCGGCTGCACCGCTTCGCGGTGGTGGGCTCACTGTCGGCCGGTCTCAAGCCGCAGGTCGAGTCCGCCCTCGAATGCGAGCCGGACATCGCGGTGATCCTGATCGGCGGCAACGACGTCACCAACCGCACCCCACCGGCGCTGGCCGTGCGCTACCTGGTCGACGCGGTCCGCACGCTGCAGGCGGCCGGCTGCGAGGTGGTCGTCGGCACCTGCCCCGACCTGGGCGCGATCCGGCCCATCCAGCCGCCGCTGCGGTGGCTGGCCCGGCGCTGGAGCCGGCAGCTGGCCGCCGCCCAGACAGTGGCGGTGGTCGAGGCCGGCGGCTGGACGGTCTCCCTGGGCGACATGCTGGGTCCCCGGTTCGCCGCCGAGCCGGCCCGGATGTTCGCCTGGGACCGGTTCCATCCCTCCGCCGAGGGGTACGCGGTGGCCGCGGCGGCGCTGCTGCCCACCCTGCTCTCCGCGCTCGGCGCCGGCCCGGACCGCCGGGTGACGGCTGCCCGCGGCGAAGGCGTACGGTCGCTGCCGGAGGCCGCCCACGAGGCGGCCCGGCACGCCGGCACCGAGGTCAGCGGCACCCAGGTCCGGGGCCGCGACCGGGGGCCGGGCGGTCGCTGGGCGCAGCTGCGGCGACGCGCCTTCTTCGGCGTCGGTGCGGTGCCGCAACCCGGCACCGGCGCCGACTCCCCGACACTGGAGGAACTGGCATGAGCGAGCGCGGCGAGCGAATCGTCCGGCACGGGGTCCGGGTCATGCCGGCGCCGACCGGCGGGAGGTGACGGCATGAGCGAACAGCACGAGGTTGCGTTCCGGCTGGGTCGCGCGGCGGCGCTCTCGCTGGTCGCCGGCACGGTGGGCGGCATCGCCGTCCTCGCCGGCCAGGCCGTCGTCGCCCGCCACCGCCGGTACGCCCAGCCGGAGCTGGGCCTCGCCCTGCGCGCCACGGTCGGTCGGGCGGGTGGCCCGTCGCTGCGCCTGGTGCTGCTCGGCGACTCCTCGGCGGTCGGCGTCGGGGTGGACCGTTTCGAGGAGACCGTCGGCGGGCAGCTGGCCCACCTGCTCGCGGAGGGCCCGACCGGCCGGCAGGTGCACCTGTCCAGCGTCGGGGTCGCCGGCTCCCGCTCGACCGACCTGGCCACCCAGGTGGCCCGGGCGCTGCTCGGCGAGCGGCCCGACGTGGCGCTGATCCTGATCGGGGCCAACGACGCCACCGCGATGACCGGGCCGGCCGACGCGGCCGCCTACCTCGGCTCGGCCGTGCGCCGGCTGCGCGAGGCGCACGTCGAGGTGGTCGTCGGGACGTGCCCGGATCTGGGCGCGGTCCGCGCGGTCGCCGCTCCGCTGCGCCAGGTGCTCGGCTGGTCGGGGCGGCGGATCGCCCGCGCACAGACCGCCGCGGTGCTTGACGCCGGCGGCACGGTGGTCGACCTGGGCACCGAGACCGGCCCGGTGTTCCGGGCGGACGCCGGAACGCTCTGCCACGACGGCTACCACCCGTCGGCCGACGGATACCGGGTCTGGGCGCACGCCCTGCTGCCGGCCGTCTCCGCCGCCGCCGCGATCGCCTCCCGCCACCCCTGACCACCCCGCGGGGTGACATTTCCCGGGGGGCGGGCTGCTTCCGCCGTAAGTTACCCACGGGTTAACGTTGGTTCATGCCGATTGAGTCGTCCCGCGACGCCGTCATCGTCGCCACCGCCCGGTCCCCCATCGGCCGCGCGTTCAAGGGTTCGCTGCGTGACGTCCGCCCGGACGACCTCGCCGCGACCATCGTCCAGGCCGCCCTGGCCAAGGTCCCCGGGCTCGACCCGACCCAGATCGACGACCTCTACCTGGGCTGCGGCCTGCCCGGTGGCGAGCAGGGCTTCAACATGGCCCGGGTGGTCGCCACCCTGATGGGCCTGGACGGCCTGCCGGGCGCCACCCTGACCCGCTACTGCGCCTCGTCGCTGCAGACCACCCGGATGGCGATGCACGCGATCCGGGCCGGTGAGGGCGACGTCTTCATCTCCGCCGGCGTCGAGATGGTCTCCCGGTACGCCCGCGGCAACTCCGACACCCTCCCCCCGGAGGCGCAGGCGCTGGTCGGCGGCGGCTGGGAGAACCCGCGCTTCGCGGCGGCCCAGGAGCGGTCGAAGGCCCGGGCCCAGGGCGGCGCCGAGGTGTGGACCGACCCGCGCGAGTCAGGCGAGCTGCCCGACATCTACCTGACCATGGGCCAGACCGCGGAGAACCTCGCCCAGGTGTACGACATCACCCGCGAGGACATGGACGCGTTCGGCGTACGCAGCCAGAACCTGGCCGAGAAGGCCATCGCCGACGGGTTCTGGGCCCGGGAGATCACCCCGGTCACCACGCCGGACGGCACCGTGGTGAGCACCGACGACGGCCCGCGTCCCGGGGTGACCCTGGAGGCGGTCGCCGGCCTGAAGCCGGTCTTCCGGCCCGACGGCCGGATCACCGCCGGCAACTGCTGCCCGCTCAACGACGGCGCCGCCGCCGTGGTGATCATGAGCGCCCAGCGGGCGAAGGACCTGGGGCTCACCCCGCTGGCCCGGATCGTCTCCACCGGCGTCACCGCGCTGTCGCCGGAGATCATGGGCCTCGGCCCGGTGGAAGCCTCCAAGCAGGCCCTGAAGCGGGCCGGGATGACCATCGACGACGTCGACCTGGTCGAGATCAACGAGGCGTTCGCCGCCCAGGTGATCCCCTCGTACCGCCAGCTCGGCATCCCCGAGGAGAAGCTGAACGTGATGGGTGGCGCGATCGCCGTCGGGCACCCGTTCGGCATGACCGGCGCCCGGATCACCGGCACCCTGCTGAACGCCCTCGAGTGGCACGACAAGACCATCGGCCTGGAGACCATGTGCGTCGGTGGCGGCCAGGGCATGGCGATGGTGCTCGAGCGGCTCAGCTGAGCCAGATTCGGCGTTCCCGGCACGGGGTACCGTCCCGGCATGGCCGCGGTCGTGGAACGGGAACGCAAGTACTCCGGTGACGACGGGTTCCGCCTGCCGGACCTGACGGGGTGCGGTGGCGTCACGACGGTGTCGGACGCCACCGCCCTCGACCTCGACGCGGTCTACCTGGACACCGACGACCTCCGGCTGGCCCGCAGCGGGTTCGCGCTGCGCCGGCGCAGCGGCGGGCACGACGCGGGGTGGCACCTGAAGGTCGGGTCGGCCGGCGGCGACCGGACCGAGTACCAGTTCCCCGCCGGAGCGGACGACGCGGACCCGCCGGCCGAGCTGGTCGCGCTGTTCCGGGCCGCCTCCCGCGGTCGCCCGGTCGCCCCGGCGGCGCGGATCACCACCCGCCGCTTGGAGCGCCGGCTGCTCGACGGGCGGGGCCGGGTGCTGGCGGAGCTGGCCGAGGACACCGTCGAGGGACGCGACCTGGTCACCGGCGAGCGGCAGGCCTGGCGGGAGATCGAGGTCGAGCTGGTCGACGGCGACGAGGCGCTGCTCGATGCGGTGGACGCCCGGCTGCGCGCGGCCGGGGCCCGCCCGGTGCCCGTCTCGAAGTCGCACCGGGCGCTGTCCGGCCGGCTCGCCGTGCCCGTGGCCACCCCGGGGCCCGGCGCCGCGCCGGTCCTCGACTACGCCCGCGCCCAGCGCGACGCGCTGATCGCCCACCATCCCGGCGCGATCGGCGGCGACGAGGACGCCGTGCACGACATGCGGGTCGCGGTCCGCCGGCTGCGGTCGACCCTGCGGACCTTCCGCGGTCTCTGGGACCGCGAGGAGGGCGAGTCGGTGCGGGCGGAGCTGCGCTGGCTCGGCGCCCGGCTCGGGCCGGTCCGCGACACCCAGGTGATGGCGGCCCGGCTCGCCGACGCGGTGCACGCCGAGCCGGCCGACCTGGTGCTCGGCCCGGTCGCGGCGCGGATCTCCAGCCGGTTCGCCGCCGACCTGGCCACCGCCCTGGACGAGCTGCGGGCGGCGCTCGACTCCGACCGGTACACCGCGCTGCTGGCCCGGCTCGACGCACTGCTGGAGGGGCCGACGGCCCGGCCGGTCGACGCGCGGTGGGTGGCCCGGCGGGTGCGGCGGGCGGTGACCAGGGCGGACGACCGGCTCGACCGGGCGCTGGCCGGTGACCACCCGGGGAACGAGGCACCGGACGTCGCGCTGCACGAGGCGCGCAAGGCGTACAAGGCGGCCCGGTATGCCGTCGAGGTCCGCGAGCCGGACGTCGGCAAACGGGCCGCGGCGCTGGTGGGCCGGCTCAAGGACCTGCAGGATCTGCTCGGCGCGCACCAGGACTCGGTGGTCACCCGCGCGGTGCTGCGCGGGCAGGCGCAGCGCGCGTACGACGAGGGCGAGAACACCTTCACGTACGGCGTGCTGCACGCGCGGCAGGCCGCGGCGGCCGGCCGGGACGTGCCGGCCGTCATCCGGGCCCGCGACCGGGCCCGGCGGCGGAAGCTGCGGCGCTGGTTGAAGCATTGAGCGACCACTGTCGCGGGCTCAGCACTCTCGGCGCGCCGGGCGCGAACGGCGCGCCGGGGCCGGAAGGTCAGAGCACCGAGCGGGTCGCCGTGATCGCCTCGGCGGCCCGGGCGAGCACCGCGTCCGGCGGACCGGCCGCGCGCAGGTCGGCCGCGACCACCCGGAGCTGGTCGGGCAGCACCAGGTCGTTGTCCAACCGGGGTACGTCCCGGCGCGGCTCCCCCTCCGCGTCCGCCGCCAGGTTCGCGATCTCCTGCACCAGCTTGTGCACCAAGGCGGCCCGGGACACGTTGCCGCCCTCGGCCGCCGCCGACCAGCGGGGTTGCTCCCAGTGCCCGACCTGACGGACCAGCAGCTCCACCGCCCGGTCCAGTTCCACTGCGCTCATCGCCGCCGAGTCTAGGCGGGTGCTCAGCGGCGCAGGTAGCTGAGCAGGCGCAGGATCTGCCAGTACAGGAAGATCAGCCCGACCAGGAGGCCGAACGCGCAGAACCAGGCGTACCGGCGGGGCAGCCCGCCGCGGACCGACCGCTCCACCTGGTCGAAGTCGAGGATGAAGCTCAACGCCCCCGCCACGATCGCCACCCCGGAGAAGACGTACGGCAGCCAACCGACCTGGCTGGTCAGGCTGTACGTCGCGACCCCCTGCCGCCCGGTGAGCAGGTACGTCACCAGGTTCACCAGGCCGATCGCGAGGAGGCCGATCAGTGTCCCGGCGACCAGCCGGGCCAGCCGCGGGGTGGCCCGGATCAGCCGGGCCCGGTAGAGCGCCCCCATGCCGAGGAAGACCCCGAACGTGCCGACCACCGCCTGCACCACGATCCCCGGATAGACCAGCTCGAAGGCGCGGCTGGCCACCCCGAGCAGCAGCCCCTGGAGCACCGCGTACGCCGCGATGAGCGCCGGGTTGGTGATCTGCCTGAACGAGATGACCAGCAGGAGCACCAGCCCGGCCAGCGCGGTGCCGGCCAGCGCCGCCGAGATCCACACCGCTTGCGGGACCACCACCCAGGCGACCGCGGCGGTGACGCCGGTGAGCAGGAGCAGACCGACCGTCCGGGTGACCACGTCGTCCACGGACATCGCCTCGGCGGCACCGACCCCGAGCACCTGGCGTTCGGTCCGGCCGACGTCGTCCAGTCGGGTCAGCACCGGGTTGGTACTCCGCACCGCGACCTCCTCGCCGACGTACCCCGGGTCCCACTCTGCCCCGGACGGCCGGGCGGCGACGGGAAAACGACGGCGCCCGCCGCCGCTGTCGCGGTGGCGGGCGCCGGGGTCGTGCGGCGGACGGATCAGTCGTCGCCCTGGAAGTAGCTGAGCAGGCGCAGGATCTCCAGGTAGAGCCAGACCAGGCTGACCAGGATGCCGAAGGCGGCGATCCAGGAGTAGCGCTGGGGCAGCCCCATCCGGACGCCCTCCTCGACCTCATGGAAGCTGAGCACGAAGCTCAGCGAGGCGACCACGATGCAGACCAGGCTGAAGCCGATGGCCAGCGGGCTGCCGTCGCGCAGCCCGGTGTTGACGCCGAAACGCGCCAGCACCAGGTTGATCAGCATCACCGCGAAGAGGCCGGCCATCACGGCGATCATGCCCTTGACGAACTTCGGGGTGGCCCGGATGACGCGCGCCTTGTAGAGCACGGCCATCAGGAAGAAGACGCCGAAGGTGGCGGTCACCGCCTGGAGCACGATGCCGTCGTAGAGCGACTCGAACGCCTTGCTGACCATGCCGACGAAGACGCCCTCGACGATCGAGTACGCCACGACCAGGGCCGGGTTCGCCATCCGGGAGAACGAGATGATCATGCCGAGCACCAGGCCGACGACGGCGGCGCCGATCCAGGCGACACCGACCAGGGCGTCGGGCACGAGCACCCACGCCGCCGCGGCGGAGGCGCCGAGGATGCCGAGGAGCATGACCGTCTTGACGACGACGTCGTCGAGGGTCATCGGGGTCACGGTGGGCGGCGCGGCCGGGTAGCCGACGCCGGTCGGGTACTGCTGCTGGTACGGCGCGTACTGCTGGGGGTAACCGGGCTGTCCGTACGGCCCGGGCTGGGCGTACCCGGCCGCCCGCTCACGCTGGGCCGCCTGGCCGAGCCGGGCGAGCACCGGGTTCGAGGTCTTCACTTCTCAGGCCTCCCTCAGGGGGTCAGTGCACGTGAACGTGCACCCTCAAGGGTAAACGGGGCCGACAGCCCGCGCCGGACGCGAAGCTGTGGGAAACCTGAGAGTCTCGGTGCCCGGGGCGGGGGTCGAACCCGCACGCCTTGCGGCAGCCGCTTTTAAGGCGGCCGTGTCTGCCGTTCCACCACCCGGGCGGGTGACACCGGCGTGCCGACACGCGCGGTGCAGTCTCACCGTAGCCGTTGCGCCCCGACCCGGCGTACCCCGTGGTGGCCGCGCCACTATGGTCAAGGCCGTGACCAGCGCCGCCCGAACGGCCCCCGGGCCCGACCCCGAACAGGCCGTCCGCCTCGAGCCGGCGCTGGTCCGTCCGTCGCGGTCGAGCCGGCTACTGGCCACCGCGGTCCGCCACCGCGCGGACCTGTTCGTCGGGTTGCTCTTCGTGCTGCTCGCCGGCTGGCTCACCCAGGGGTTGTGGCCCGCGCCCGCGCAGCGGATGCTCGCGCTGAACCCCGCCGACCAGACCCTCTACGAGTGGTTCCTCGCGGTCGACTCGCGCGCCCTGGTGGGCGACTTCAGCCTGCTCACCAACCGGCTCAACGCGCCGGACGGGGTCAACCTGATGACCAACACCACGGTCATCGCGCTCGGCGTGCTCCTCGCCCCGGTAACGATGCTGGTCGGGGCGCCGGTCACCTTCGCGCTGCTGGCCGCCGGCAACCTGGCCGGTACGGCGGTCGCCTGGTATCTGCTGTTCACCCGCGCCCTGCGGGTCCGCCGGCTCGCCGCCGGACTCGGCGCCGCGCTCTGCGGCTTCGGCCCGGGGATGGTCTCGCAGAGCAACAGCCACCTGCACATGACCGCGCAGTGGCTGGTCCCGGTGATCGTCTGGCTGGTGGTCCGGCTGCTCCGGGCCGCCGACCCGGCCGGCACCCCGGACGGGCCGGACCGTCGCCGGATGGTCAGCTCGGCGGTCTGGCTGGCCGCGGCGGTGACCTTCCAGGTCTTCGTCGGCGAGGAGGTGCTCTTCCTCGCCGCGCTCACCCTGCTGGTGATGACAGTCGCGTACGCGATGACCGACCGGCCGCTGCTCCGGCGCGCCCTGCCCACGTTCGGGGGCGGCCTGATGCTCGCCGCCGGCCTGGCGCTGCTGGTGCTCGCGTATCCGCTCTGGTACCAGTTCGCCGGGCCGCAGGGCGTCTCCGACGGGATGTTCAGCCCGCACTACTTCTCCGCCGACCTGAGCAGCTGGTGGACGATCTCCCCGCTCTCCGTGGCGGGCAGCGACACCTCTTCCCGGCTGACCACCGGGCCGGCCGAGTACAACACCTTCCTCGGCTGGCCGCTGCTGCTGGTGACCGCCGCGTGCGCGGGCTGGCTGGGCCGGCGGCCGCTGGTGTTGGCCTGCGTCGCGGGGGCCCTGGTGATGGGTGCGCTGTCGCTCGGCCCGGAGCTGGTGATCTCCGGCGAGCGGACCGCGCTGCCCGGCCCGTACGCCCTGCTGGCCGGCCTGCCGGTGGTGGACGGCGCGCTGCCGATGCGGTTCGGCCTCGCCGTGCTGCCACTGGCCGGCACGGTGCTGACGCTCGCGATGGACCGGGCCCTGCGGGAACGGGGTTCGGCCCGGTGGCTGGTTCCACTCGCCGTCGGCGCGGCACTGCTGAGCGTCTTCCCGGCACCGCTGCCGACCACCGACCGGCCGGCGCTGCCGGAATTCGTCACCGCCGGGCACTGGCGGCAGTGCGTACGCCCGGGCGGGGTGCTGGTCCCGGTGCCGACGGCCACCCCCAAGGACCCGTGGCCGATGCGCTGGGCGACCGCCGCGGACGCGGAGTTCGGCATGCCCGAGGGCTTCTTCATCGGCCCCTACGGGCGGGGCGGCTCCGCCACCATGGGCACCTACAAGCGCCCCACCTCGGCGCTGCTGGCCGACGTGGCCAGGCGGGGCGTGCCGCCGGCGATCGGCGACGAGCAGCGCCGGCAGGCCGCCCGGGACGTCCGCTTCTGGGGGGCGTCCTGCGTGGCGCTGACCGACAACGCCCCGCACGCGGCGACCCTGCGGCAGACGCTCGAGGCGCTCTTCGGCCCCGGCACCCGGGTCGCCGACGCCTGGACCTGGCGCTTCTGACCTCGGACCCACCGCAGGGCTGGCGGCCGGGTACGCGAGAAGGGCCCGCCGCCACGACACGTGTGGCGGCGGGCCCTTCCTCGTACGGCTCAGACGCGCGCGGCGCCGACCGGCTGGGACGCCTCGGCGAACTCCTCGCGCGGATCGTGCAGCTGGCCCAGCGCGACCACCTCACGCTTCAGGAAGAACGCCAGCGACCAGTCGACCACGACCCGGATCTTGCGGTTGAACGACGGGATGCGCGACATGTGGTACGTCCGGTGCATGAACCACGCCGGCCAGCCGGTCATCTTGATCCCGTAGACCTGCGCCACGCCCTTGTGCAGGCCGAGGCTGGCCACGCTGCCCGCGTGCTTGTGCTTGTAGTTGACCGGCTCGCGCCCGCGGATCACGTTCACGATGTTGTCGGCCATCCGGGCGGCCTGCCGGACCGCGTGCTGCGCGCTGGGCGAGCAGAAGTTGCCCGGCTCCTTGGTCAGGTCCGGCACGGCGGCGCAGTCGCCGGCGCTCCAGGCGCCCTCGACGACCCGGTCCCCGTCCACGATCTGGAGGGTGGGCAGGCAGGTGACCCGCCGGCGGTCGTCGCGCGGGAAGTCGGTGGCGTCCAGCATCGGCGACGGCTTCACGCCGGCCGTCCAGACGATCGTGTCGGAGCGGAAGCTGTCGCCGTCGGAGAGCTTCACCACGCCGTCGACGCAGGACTCCAGCCGGGTGTCCAGCCGGATGTCCATGTTCCGCTTGAGCAGCTGCTGCACCGTGTAGGCGCCCATGTCCCGATCGACCTCGGGCAGCACCCGCTGGGTGGCCTCGACCAGAACCCAGCGCATGTCGTCCGGCTTGAGCTCCGGGTAGTACCGCAGCGCGTCCCGGGCCATGTCCTCCATCTCGGCCAGCGCCTCGATGCCGGCGTAACCACCACCGACGAAGGTGAAGGTCAGCGCGGAACGGCGGATGTCCGGGTCGGTCGTGGCGGCCGCCACGTCCAGCCGGTCCAGCACGTGGTTGCGCAGGAAGATGGCCTCACCGATCGTCTTGAACCCGATGCCCTGCTCGTGCAGGCCCGGGATCGGCAGCGTCCGGGACACCGAGCCGGGGGCGACGATCACGTGGTCGTACTGGATCTCCCGGGTCGGGCCGCTGATCGGCTGCACGATCGCCGTCTTCCGGTCGTGGTCGATCCGCGTCACCGTGCCGGCCACGACCTTGCACTTGCGCAACTCGCGCCGCAGCGGCACCACGGAGTGCCGGGGCGAGATGTTGCCAGCCGCCGCCTCGGGGAGGAACGGCTGGTAGGTCATGTGCGGCTGCGGGTCAACGACGATGACCTCGGCCTCACGGGAGCTCAGCTTCTTGGACAGGCGCAGAGCGGCGTACAGGCCAACGTGCCCGGCACCCACGACAAGGATCCGCTTCGGGTTCACGCCATCTATCTTTCCCCGGGCGGCTCGGCTAATCCCGTCCGAGACCCCCTTCTGTGACGGAGCACAACACCTGTGACCTGCGCAACGTCCAGCATCGTCCCACTATCTGCGCCGCAACAGCCACCCGAGCAACACGCTGAGTGCCACCGCGACGAGCAGTCCGGCCACCGTGGCGGCCTGGAAGCCCCGGCCCGCGCCGACCTCCCCGAGCTGCGCCAGCAGGATGCCGAGCACCGCGCTGGCGAGCACCACGCCGCCGGTCCGGGTCAGCCACCGCACGATCAGGTCCGGGTCGACGATCCCGTCGAAGGGCAGCAGCGCGGCCAGCGCGCAGAGCGTGTGCGCGAGGTAGAGCAGGGTGGCCACCGCCAGGAGGCGCCACAGCGCGATCGGCCGGCCGAACCCGGCGGTGGCCAGCAGCCACCCGCCGACCGTGACCAGTGCCGCGAAGGTCGGCCAGACCCGGCGCGGCCCGACCGCCGGCAGCACCGCCACCACCGTCAGGGCCAGCAGCGCCCGCGCCGCGAACACCTCCGCCGGGTACGCCAGCAGCAAGCCGACCAGCACGGTCACGAAGATGGCCAGCCGCACCAGCAGCGGGGCGAGGCTGACCCGGGTGGCCGCGTACCGCACCGCCCGGACCCGCTCGTTCAGAGCGTCCAGCATGTCGTTCATCGGGCCCCCACCCTCGGGGCCGTGGCCAGTCTCGCCACGTCCCGGAGCACCTGGTCCAGGCTGCCCGCGCCGGCCCAGCGCACCACCGGCACGCCGTGCTCGCGCAGCTGACCGATCATCGTGTCCCGGTCCAGCCGCCACAGCCGGTACGCCACCTCGGCCCAGCCGCGGTCCTTCGGCGGCGGCAGGTCCGCCGGCAGGGTGTCCACCGCGACCACGAACCGGCCGCCCCGGGCCAGCCGGGCCAGCATCTGCGCCGACCGCTCGTCGAGCAGCGGGGTGAGCACCACCACCAGCGCGTCGGAGGACAGCACCTGCGGCCCGAAGACCTGGTCGTACGGCTCGTGCGGCGAGGACTCGGCGTGCACGTCGAGCAGCCACTCCAGCACGGTCAGGTACTGCCGGCGACCGGTGGCCGGGCGCAGCCGGCGGGCGGCGGGGCCGTACTCCAGCATCGCCACCCGGTCACCCCGGTGCAGGTAGTGCTCGCCGATCGCTGCGGCCGCCCGGACCGTGGTGTCGAGCACCGACGCGGGACCGTTGACACCCCCGGAGCGGCCCGCCTCCGCCAGCACGTCGAGCAGCACCACCACCTCGGCGTCCCGGTCGGAGAGGGTGGCCGCGACGTGCAGCTGGCGGGCCCGCAGCGACACCCGCCAGTCGATGCGGCGCAACCGGTCGCCGGGGGCGAAGACCCGCACGCCGGCCAGTTCGCCGCCCTCCCCCGGCCGCCGGGAGTGGTGCGCGCCGACCAGCCCGGCCGCCCGGGGCATCGCCTCCACCGCCTCGAACGGCTCCGTCCGCGGATAGACCCGCAGCCGTACCGGGTCGGTGATCACGGCCCGGGAGACCAGCAGCCCGTCGGCCGTGGCGACCCGGGCGCCGGCCGGGCCGATCGGGTGCCGGCCCCAGCGCAGCGCCGTGCCGGACAGCTCCAGGTCGACCGCGGTACCCGTCGGCACCGAGGTGACGAACGGCCGGTCGGCGCCTCCGGAACGGGCCACGTCCACGCCGGCCCCGCCGAAGCCGACCTGCTCCACCCGCAGCCACGGCGACATCCGGGTCCGCACCACCGCCACGTGGTACGGCACGGTGTCGGGGTTGCCGACGACGACCGTGGCCGCCATCGGACCGCCCTCGACCAGGTGCGCGTCCCCGGTGCCGATCTCCAACTGCGGTCCGGCGGTGGGCCGGCGGCGCAGCGCGTACGCGGTGCCCACGGCGAACGGCGTGGCCAGCACCACCAGGTCGATCCGGCCGAAGAGCACCGCCGCGATCACCAGCAGGCCGGTGAGCAGCACCGCCCGGCCGAGCGCCCAGGTGGGCGCCCAGCCCGTCGCCGGCTCCGGCTCGTGACGGCTGGCCATCAGCGCCCGGGCCGCCCGGCCGCGTAGCTGGGCAGCGCGCCGCTGGCCGGGGCGGGCGTCTGCTCGAGGACCTCGCCGACGACGAACGACGGGTCGACCCGGCGCAGCCACATCTCCGGGCGCAGCGTGATCCGGTGCGCCAGCGCGGGCACCGCCACCGCCTTGACGTCCTCCGGCACCACGTAGTCCCGGTTGGACAGGACGGCCCGGACGCGGGCCAGCAGCAGCAGCGCGAGCGAGCCACGCGGCGAGGAGCCGACCAGGGCGGACGGGTGCTCCCGGGTGGCCGCGGCGAGCGCCACGATGTAGCGGCCGATCGAGTCCTCGACCACCACGTCCTCCAGGGCCGCCTGCATGGCCCGCAGCGTCGCCGCGTCCACCACCGGCTTGATCTCGGCCTCCTCCCGGCGGCGGGCCATCCGCCGGCGGAGCACCTCCCACTCCTCCTCGTGATTCGGGTAGCCGAACGACACCCGGAGCAGGAACCGGTCGAGCTGCGCCTCCGGCAGCGGGTAGGTCCCCTCGTACTCGATCGGGTTGGCCGTGGCCAGCACGTGGAACGGCTCGTCCAGCCGGTAGGTGACGCCCTCGACGGAGACCTGCTTCTCCTGCATCGCCTCCAGCAGCGCCGACTGGGTCTTCGGCGGGGTGCGGTTGATCTCGTCGGCCAGCAGCAGGTTGGTGAAGACCGGACCGGCCCGGAACGAGAAGTCCCCGGTGCGCTGGTCGTACAGGAAGGAGCCGGTGACGTCGGCGGGCAACAGGTCCGGAGTGAACTGGAGGCGGCGGAAGTCCAGGCCGAGCGCCTGCGCGAACGAGCGCGCGGTCAGCGTCTTGCCCAGTCCTGGCAGGTCCTCCAGCAGCACGTGCCCGCCGGCGAGGATGCCGGCGAGGACCAGTTCGAGTGCCTCCCGCTTGCCGACCACGACCGTGCCGACCGCGTCCAGCACCGCCCGGGCCAGCCGGCCCACCTCGGCGGGGGGCATGCTCCGGTCCACGTCGTTCATCACAGCTTCTCCAGTTCGGCGACGATCACCGCGAGGTCGCGCGGCGACGGGGGGCGGCGGGAGGGGGTGCTGAGGAACGTCCACAGCGGCTCCCCCAGCAGAGTGCGGGCGCGAGCCGGGTCGGACTCGCGGGTGAGGCCGTGCCGCTGGCGCAGGCGTTCGTCGGCCAGCTCGCCGAGCCGCGGCAGGATCCGCTCGGTGAACCGCTCGCGGTTGCCCGCGCACCAGTCCAGCGGGCGTTCCCACCCGTTGATCGCGACGCGCAGCGCGTCCAGGGCGGCCCAGTTCCAGGTGCCCGGTTCCTCGCCGATCGGTGCCCGGCCACCGCTCCGGGGCGGCGGCGGGGGCGACAGGGCGCCGGTGACCCGCCGGAGGGCGAGCAGGGCGAGCACACCGGCGACCACGATCCACAGGGAAACCTGGAGACCCACCGCCCGCAGGCCCGCCACGACGACCGCCACGATCGCCGCGGTGACCGCGAGGGTGCGCAGCACCAGGCGCACCCGGCCGCCGCGCGACCCCACGGCCGGCTCGGCGGCCTCCTCCTCCTCGAACGACAGCAGATCGTCGATGCTGGTACTCATGACGCCACCTCACCGGCGGCGACGCTGGTGAGTTCGCCGCGCAGCCGGCGTAGCGCCGCCCGGGCCTGGTCGCGCATCCGCTCGTCGACGGTGTGCGTCGCGTACCGGGCCTCGCGGTAGACGTGCGCGAACCCGTCCAGCACGTCGGCGCTGGCGATCGCCGGGACGCCCGCCGCCGGGTCGCCGACCAGCAGGCGGCTGACCAGGTCGGTGGGGGTGTCCCCGGCGAGCCGGGGCACACCGGCCTCCTCGGCGGCCTCCTCCAGCCGGACCCAGCAGGCGATCACCGCCGTCCGCGGGTCGGTGGACCGGTCGTCCAGCTCGACCAGGCCGGCGTCGAGCGCGGCCACCACCTCCCGGGCGGTGCCCTCGGCGGTACGCCGGGCCCGCTGTGCCGGGATCGCCCGGGTGGTCCGCCGCAGCGCGCCCCCGATCAGCGTCCAGGCCACGTACCCGAGCGCGAGCAGGACCGCCAGGCCGAGCACGACCAGGACGGCGGTGAAGATCCACTGCGGGATCTGCGGCTGGTTGGCCTCGGCGGCACCCCGCGGCTCGACCGGGATCGAGGGTGCCGGCTCGGCTGACGGGTAGTCCGGTACGTAGGGGATGTTGTCCACGGCGGGCGGGATCCGGCTGGCCCCGATCGAGGAGTGCCCGGCCGCCACCGCGGCGACGGCCAGCAGGACGGTCACCGCCGCGATCGGCCACCACCTGCGCAGCACGCCGAGGTCCATCCCACCGCCCCACGCATCCTCAGTCCACCCCGGCCAACTGCTTCGCCCGGGCGAACACATCGTCCAGCATCCCTGGTGTCAGCCGCCCGGTGAAGGTGTTCTGCTGGCTGACGTGATAGCAGCCGAGCAGGGCCGGTGCGGAACTGCCGGACCAGTGTGCCCCATGGCCGAAGGCCGGTCGCGGACTGGGCGGCTGCTGTCCGTACACGTCCCGCAGCACCGGCCACCAGCCGGCCCAGGCGAAGGCACCCAGTGCGACCACCACGCGCAGGGTGGGCCGGATCAGCGTGACCTCGCGGTGCAGCCACGGCGCGCAGGTGTCCCGCTCGACCGGGGTCGGCTTGTTGTCCGGCGGCGCGCAGCGCACCGCGGCGAAGATGCGGGTGTCCCGCAGGACCAGGCCGTCGTCGGCGGCGACGCTGGTCGGCTGGTTGGCCAGACCGGCGCGGTGCAGCGCGGCGAAGAGAACGTCGCCCGAGCGGTCGCCGGTGAAGATCCGGCCGGTGCGGTTGCCACCGTGCGCGGCCGGCGCCAGGCCGAGGATGCCGATCCGCGCGTCCGGCGCGCCGAAGCCCGGCACCGGGCGGCCCCAGTACTGCTGGTCGCGGAAGGCCGCCCGCTTGACCCGGGCGACCTCCTCCCGCCAGGCGACCAGGCGCGGGCAGGCGAAGCAGTTACTCACCGCGCCGTCGAGGTCGACCAGGTCGGTCGCCCGCGCGGCGCGAGCGACCACGTCACCAGGGGTACGCGGCTCAGCCAAGCTTGGCCCGGAAGAGTTCCAGGGTGCGGGCCCAGGCGGTGGCGGCGGCGCGCTGGTCGAACTTCTCCGGCCGGTCCTCGTTGAAGAACGCGTGCGACGTGCCCGGGTAGTCGTAGGTCTGGCAGGTGCCGCCGGCCGCCTCGATGGCCCGGCGGGCGGTCTGCACGCCGTCCGCCGACGAGGTGCCGTCCTCCTCGGAGCAGTGGATGAGCGCGGCCTTGCCGGCATAGTCGGCCCACTCGGAGCGCATCCCCTCCCAGGGGAGGCGGGGGTAGAAGCCGGCGGTGGCGACGATCCGCTCCGAGAACGTGGCCGACCAGAGGGCCAGGCTGGCGCCGGCGCAGAACCCGGCGCAGCCGACCTTGCCGGTGACCTCGGGACGGCCGGCGAGGTATTCCGCCGCGGCGGCGATGTCGGTCGCCGCCTCGTCCATCTGCGGCCCGTTCAGCATCTGCCGAGGCTCGGTCGGCCTGCTGGCCGGCTGGCCGTGCCGGAAGTCCGGGGCCAGGGCGACGAAGCCCGCCTCGGCGAAGCGGTCCACGACCGCCCGGACGTGGGGCACCAGACCCCACCAGTCCTGGATGACGATGACCGCCGGGCTGGCCACACCGCCGGAGGGTATCGCGAGATACCCCTCGCGTGTCCCTCCGTTGTTGGTGAAGCTCACCGTCTCGCCCATGGCCCGTCCTCCTAGCGGTCAGTCATCGTTGGCTGGTCGCCCAGTGGTCCTACGTGCCGGTAGCCTGCCACGCCGCCACCGCGCCGGGGAAGACGCGAGGACAGTGGCATTCACCTCCCGTTCGCCTTCCGGACGAGGCAGAGCAGGTAGCCCTCACCGTCGTCGCCGACCCGGTAGAGGACGTAGGCGTCGTCCCCCGGCCGGAAGTGCGGCTCACACGCCACCGCCGACTGGTTCCGCGCCGCCGCCGCGTCGTCCACCCGGCCCACCACCGCGTACGCGGCGCGGGCGCTGGTGCAGGGGACGAGGCGGCCGTCCTCGACCGACTTCGCCCCGGTGCCGGCGACCCGGGGCAATTCGCCGACGCAGTCGCCGGCCTTCGCGTCGGCGGTGCCGTCCCCGCCCAGCAGTCCGGCGAGGGGGCCGACCCCTCGCGTGAGCACCGCGGTCACGGTCAACGCGACCAGCACCCCGAAGACCAGCACGACGACGCCGAGGACCGTGCCGATCCGGGACCGCCCGCCGGTCGGCGCGGACGGGGCGGCCGGCTGCTGCTCGCTCTCCGGCGCGGGCGGTGCGGGCGGTGCGGGCGGTGCGGCGACCTGCTCTGACACGGGCGTTCCTTCCGGGGGTGGGGTGAGCAAGCGACACGGTAGCGACCAAGATCGGGCCGCGCTGTCCCGCCCCGTCCATCGTGGACGCAGCAGGGGCGCCCACCGGTTCGGCGGGCGCCCCTTCGGGATGGTTCAGCGGGTCGGGCTCGGCTCCGGGACCGTGCCGGTCGGGGCCGGGGTCACCGTCGCACTGGGAACCGCGGTCGGCGTGGCGGCCGCCGTCGGCACCGAGCCTCCCGACGGCGCCGGGGTCCCGGCGGGCGCCCGGCCTCCGTTCGTCCCCGGTGGCACCGGCGCCGTCGCGGGCGGCCGCGACCGGAACGGGGCCAGCTCAGGGCAGAACGGGTAGCCGGTCCGCAGCGCGGCGTCCGGCTGGGCCGGGTCGACGCACCACGGGTAGCCGAGCCGGATCGGCACGCCGTTCTGGTCGAAGAGCCGGGCGTTCTCCACCAACCGCCCCTCGCTGTCGTAGACGTAGACGTCCTGGACGCTGTCGTACCGGTCGCCGACGGACACCCCCTGGTAGCCGAACTCGTCCCGCTGCGACCGCTCGTCGAGGTTGACGAGCAGGACCAGCCCGAAGACCACCAGCACGAGGGCGCCGGCGTGCATCAGCCGGCGCGGCCACCGCCGCAGGCGGTCGGCGTTGCGACCGAGCCAGATCGAGGTCAGCACGGCGGCGATGAGCACGAGGAGGCCGGTGACCTCGCTGCGGAAGGGCCGGGGCAGGAGGGTGAGGTCACCACCGAGGATCGCCGAGAGCAGCGCCGCCGCCAGGTAGCCGCGCAGCACCCACCAGGCCGGGCGGAGCAGTCGGAGGAACTCGCTGGCCGAGGCGTACCCGAGGAGGGGACCGAGCCGGGCGTCGAGCCCGGACAGCCGGGCGCGGACCCGGTGTCGGGCGGCAGCGATCCGCCGGTCGAGGCCCCGGCCGCCCGCGGCCGGGTCGCCGGCCCCGGCGGCGGCCCGCAGCTCGGCCGCGTACGCCTCGGGCTCGCCGAGCCGGTCGACCAGCGAGCCGTCCGCCTCGGCGGCCACCTCGGTCAGGTGCTCCGGCAGGTCCTCGGTCAACTCGTCCCGGACCGCGGGCGGCAGGTCGGCCAGTGCGGCGCGCACCCGGTCGACGTAGTCCGCGATGTCCTGCCCAGTGACGGTCATGCCGCCATCCCCCGATCGTCGAGCAGTGCGTCCATGGTGGTGGCGAAGGAGCGCCAGGTCTTGCCGGAGCGGGCGAGCTGGTCCCGGCCGGCGGCGTTCAGCGCGTAGTACTTGCGGTGCGGGCCGGACTCGCTCGGCACGACGTAGGTGGTGAGCAGGCCGGCGGCGAAGAGCCGGCGCAGGGTGCCGTAGACCGAGGCGTCGCCGACCTCCTCCAGGCCGGCGTCCCGCAACCGGCGGAGGATGTCGTACCCGTAGCCGTCCTCCTCCCGGAGCACGGCGAGGACGGCGAGGTCGAGCACGCCCTTGAGGAGCTGTGTGGTATCCACGCTTCCGACACTAGTGCGGATTGCGGAGTACCGTCAAGAAAACAGTACCGTGTGCCGGTCCCGTCGTAGGGTCGAAGGCATGTCGTGGAGCAGCTATGGATCCTTCCTGGTCTTCGCCACGGTGCTGATCCTCATCCCCGGCCCGGACTTCGCGGTGGTCACCCGGAACACCCTGGCCGCCGGCCGACGGCGCGGCTGGTGGAGCGCGGTCGGGGTGACCGGCTCCAACGTCGTGCAGGGTGCGGCCGCGGCGGCCGGCCTCGGTGCGCTGATCGTCCGCTCCCAGCCACTGTTCGAGACCATCCGCTGGGTCGGCGTCGCGTACCTGGCGTACCTGGGCGTGCAGGCGTGGCGCTCGGCCTGGCGGGGCCGGTACGCGCCGCTGGCCGACGGCGGCCCCACCCCGTCCGGCGAGGCGTTCACCGGCTTCCGGCAGGGCTTCCTGTCCAACATCACCAACCCGAAGGTGCTGGCCTTCTACCTGGCCGTGCTGCCGCAGTTCGTCGGCGGCTCCGCGCCCCTGGCGGTGCTGCTGGTCTTCGCGCTCAGTCATGCGGTGCTGGGGCTGGCCTACCTGCTGCTACTGGTCGCGACGATGAACCGCGCCCGCGGGCTGCTGTCCCGCCGCCGGGTACGACGCTGGCTGGACGGGCTGACCGGAGTGGCCCTGCTCGGCTTCAGCGCCCGCCTCGCCACCGAGCGCGCCTGACCTCCGACCGCCCCATCGTGGTCCGCGATCCGCAGCAGTTTCCCGAGTACGCCCACCAGCGCGCGAGCCTGCGCGCCGTCGCCCAGGGACTGACGTTCCCCGCCACCACGGCGTGGCAATCGACTTAAGTTTCGCTTATGAGGCCTGCTCATCCTCGGGGAAGATCGGTACGTTGCCCGGATGCGACACATCGGAACCGTGATCGCCGCGGCAATCGTCGGCCCGCTGGCCTGGATTCTCTTCGCCCTTGGCCAGGATCAGTCGGCGCGGGCGTTCGCTGATGCACAAAACGGCGGCGCGCTGGACAGCGGTGATCTCGTTCGACCCGCGCTGCTCCTGGCGGCTGCGGGGCTCCTGCTCGGGCTCATCGCCACGCTTCGGTTCTCCCCGCTGGGCGCGGCGCTGACCGGGTTGATCTACTCGACCACTTACCTGGGCCTGCTGATCAACCCGACCGCGATGCTGAGACTGCTCGACCAAAAGCCGACCTTGAGCGGCCACCAAGTCGACCTGGCGGCCCCCCTCCGGACCGGGACGAGCCTGCTTGTGGGCTCGCTGCTGCTCGTCGGGGTGGTGAGCATCCGCCGTTGGCGGCAGTGGCCGCAGCACGCGGCCGACGCACCCGGGGCGCTGCAACCGGACGAGATCATCCCGCCCACAACGCGACGGGACCGCCCACTGGGCGTGGACGGTCTCGGCCTGAACACGCCAGGCAGCACGCCCGAACCGGAGCTGGTTGGGGCCGGCGGTTCAGACTGGGCCGGCCGTTCGGAGGGGGCCGGCGGTTCGGACTGGGCCGGTCGTTCGGACTGGACCGGCCTGTGGTCGGGCAACTCGGGGAACAGGTCCGGGCGGTCATCGGACTGGCCGCGCCAGCCGTCGAGGTGAACCGCTGACGGGCTCAGTGTGCCGAGAGAGAGCCCTCAGTCATCTCACCGCCGGCCACCCACACCACCACCCGCGGGGCTCCAGGCGATGCCCGTTACAGAATGCTCCAGGCGATACCGTCGAGGATGTCGTGCTCGGAGGCGACCACCGAGGGCATGCCGGCCCGCTCCATGATCACGCGGAGCACCAGTGCCCCCGCGCCGATCACGTCGGCCCGTCCCGGGTGCATCACCGGGATGGCCAGCCGCTGCTCTCGGGTCTTCGCCAGCAGGTCGGCGGTGACGTCGGCGACCTGCTCGTACGACACCCGGGCGTGGTGGATGCGCGCCGGGTCGTACTGGGTCAGGCCCTGCGCGATGGCGACCACGGTCGTGACCGACCCGGCCAGCCCGACCAGCGTGGCGGCCCCGCGGCCCGGCACGGCCGCGAGCGCCCGGTCCACCGCGACCGTGATGTCGGCCTGGGCGGCGGCCACCTCGTTTAGCGTCGGCGGGTCGTCGTGCAGGTGCCGCTCGGTCATCCGGACGCAGCCGATGTCCACCGAGATCGCGGCCTCGACCCCGCCCGCACGGGTGCCGACCACGAACTCGGTGGAGCCGCCGCCGATGTCGACCACCAGGTACGGCGGCTCGGCGTCGGCGGGCAGGCCGCGCACCGCGCCGGTGAACGAGAGTCGGGCCTCCTCGTCGCCGGTGACCACCTCGGGCTCGACGCCGAGGGTCTGCTCGACCATGGCCCGGAAGTCGGCGGCGTTGGCCGCGTCGCGGGTCGCCGAGGTGGCGCACATCCGGACCCGCTCGGCGCCCAGCTTCTCGATCTCGGCGGCGTACGACGCCAGCGCGACCCGGGTGCGCTCGATGGCCTCGGGGGCGAGCCGGCCCGTCCTGTCGACGCCCTGGCCGAGCCGGACGATCTCCATCCGGCGGGTCACGTCGACCAGCGGCGCCGCCGGGCCCGCGGACTCGTCGGGCAGGTCGGCGACCAGCAGGCGGATGGAGTTGGTCCCGCAGTCGATGGCGGCCACACGCGTCGTCACGGCAGCAACCCTACGGCAGCCGCCTCGGTCACCCGGTGGCGTCACCGCCGGAACCCGACCCGGAGCCGGCGGTCGTCAGCCCCGGCCCGAGCAGGTGCGCCCCGAGCGGCGTCAGCCGGTGCCGGACCGCGCCGCCGTCCCGGTCACTGGTGATCAGGCCGGCTGCCCGCAGCACCGTGGCGTGCTCGGAGGCGGAGGAGAGCCCGATCCCGGCGGCCCCGGCCAGCGCCGTGGTGGTCGCGGCACCGGACCGGGCGAGCTGGCGCAGCACGGCCGCCCGGGTGGCGCCGAGCAGCCGGCCGAGTGGATCGCCCCCCGCGGCGACCGGTCGCGGCATCGGCACCGGGTAGACCAGCAGGACCGGACGGTCCGGCTCGACCAGCACGCGCGGGCGCGGACCAGCCAGCGGTGAGGGCAGCAGGATCAGGCCGTGGCCGGTACCGGTCAACTCCCCGCTCCACCAGGTGCATACCTCCAGCACCGGGGGACGCCACCGGATCGCCGGGTGCAGTCCGGTGAAGAGGCCGTCCACGCCGTGCATCGCCAGCCGGTGACCGGCGCTCGCCACCTGGTGTCCGTGGGTGATCGACAGGTCGGCCCAGTGCGGTGCGAGCACCGCCTCGAACCAGTCGCGCACCGCCCGGCCGAGCAGGTCCCGGACCTCCGGGTCGGCGGCGGCGAACCGGCGCCGCAGCGGCGTGGCGGTCAGTTCGGCGTAGGCGGCGGTCACCTCGGCGCGTATCCGCCGGGACGAGGTGGCCCGGATCACCGCCAGCCCGGCCGCCAGCGACTCCAGGCCGTCGAACGGGGTGAGGAAATCCGGCATCCGCCCCCGGGCCGGCAGCAGGTGCCGCAGGGTCGCGACCGTCCGGTGCGCCGTGCCGGCCTGCTCGACCGTCGCCGCCCGGCCGGCCAGGGCCGGCGCCAGCGCGGCGACGGTGGGGTCGCGCAATGCCTGCCAGGCCAGCATGGCGGTGCCGACCGGATGCAGCCGCTCGGCGAATGTCACCCGGCGGAGATCGGCCGGCCCGAGCTCAAGGCGAAGCATACGAAGCAGCCTGCCTCCCTTCGGCCAGGACCGAAGGGCTTGACCGACCCGTCTGCGGATTCGAGTGTGGACGGCGGATCCACGAAGGGGGCGGAGCGTGCGACGGACGGTGGCGGTGCTGGTGGGGCTGTGCCTGGTGCTCGTCGGCGCGGCGTGCGGTGACGGGGGGCGCGGATCGGCGACGCCACCCGCCACGTCGCCGGTCGAGCGGCCGGCGGCCGGCGAGCACCGGCTCAGCCTCCGGCACGACGGGGTGCAGCGCAGCTACGTGCTGCACGCGCCGCCCGGGTACGACCCCGCGCGACCCACCCCGCTGGTCATCGCGCTGCACTTCTTTCCCGGCAGCGGAACCTCGATGCAGGAGATGGTGGGACTGGACGTCAAGGCCGACCGGGAGAAGTTCCTGGTCGCCTACCCGGACGGCAAGGATGGCGGCTTCAACGCGCTGATCTGCTGCGGAAAGTCCGACGACGTCGGTTTCCTGCGGGCCCTCGCCGGTCACCTGACGAAGACCTGGGGGGCCGATCCGGACCGGATCTTCCTCACCGGCATCTCCAACGGCGGCGACATGAGCTTCCGTGCCGCGGTGGAGACCGAGGGCGTCTTCGCCGCGATCGGTGTGGTCAGCGGCGGCTACAGCGGACCGCTGACCGCGAGCGAGGACTACGTGCCGAAGCGCCCGGTGTCCGTCATCACCGTCATCGGCGGCCAGGACCGGTACGCCGGGATCTTCCAGGCGGGCATCCGGACCTGGCAGCAGCGGCTCTCCTGCCGGCCGGTGCCGGCCACGCCGAAGACGCCGAAGACGTCCCGGGTGTCGCAGAGCGCGGCGCGGTGCGCCGACGGCAGCGAGGTCAGCATCCACCTCATCCCCGACATGGGGCACAGCTGGCCGGGGGCGGCCTCCGGCGAACTGGCCGCGCCGGACGCGGGGCTCCAGGCGACCGACGTGGTCTGGGACTTCTTCGTCGCCCACCCCCGCCTGAACTGACGCCCGGCCTAGAGGCGCAGCAGCATCCGGGTGTTGCCGAGCGTGTTCGGCTTGACCCGTTCCAGATCCAGGAACTCGGCCACACCCTCGTCGTAGGAGCGCAGCAGCTGCTCGAAGACCGGCTGCGGCACCGGCGCCCCGTCGATCTCCCGGAAACCGAACGAGCCGAAGAAGTCGGTCTCGAAGGTGAGCACGAAGATCCGGGCCACCCCCAGCCCACGGGCCGCGTCGATCAGGTCGCCGACGATCCGGTGGCCGAGCTTCCGCCCCCGGCAGGCCGGGTCGACCGCCACCGTGCGGATCTCGGCCAGGTCCTCCCACATCACGTGCAGCGCGCCGCAGCCGACCACCGTGCCGTCGGGTGCCACCGCCACCCGGAACTCCTGCACGTCCTCGTAGAGGGTGACCGTGGCCTTGCTGAGCAGCCGCCGGTCGTCGGTGTAGGTGTCGACCAGCCGCCGGATCCCGCGCACGTCAGCCGTGCGGGCCCGCCGGACGACGATCTCCCCGCCGCTCACTCTTGCCCTGGCACGTCCACGCACGGGCCGGCGGCCCACCACTTCTCCATCAGGGCCAGGGTCTCGTCCCCGAACGGGTTCACCCCCGGCCCCGCGCCGAGCGCGTGCCCCAGGTGCACGTGCAGGCACTTCACCCGGCCGGGCATGCCGCCGGCCGAGATGCCGGCGATCTCCGGCACCTGGCCGATGGCCTCCCGGCGGGTCAGATAGTCCTCGTGCGCCGCCCGGTACCGGGCGGCCAACTCCGGGTCCTCGACCAGCCGGTCGGCCATCTCCTTCATCAGCCCGGCCGACTCCAGCCGGCTGCACGCCGCGGTCGCCCGTGGGCAGGTCAGGTAGAACAGCGTCGGGAAGGGCGTGCCGTCGGCCAGCCGGGGCGTCGTCTCCACCACGTCGGGCAGGCCGCAGGGGCAGCGGTGGGCCACCGCCCGGGTGCCGCGGGGCGGGCGGCCGAGCTGCGCGGCCACCGCGGCCAGGTCGGCCTCGGTGGCCGGTTGGCGCTCCGGCGGGGGTACGGAACCCGCCGCCGGGTCCTGCGGTGGTACAACAGTCACGGTGCCCATCTCTCGTTCGGTGCTGCGGTGGTGCTCACTTGTCCGGGCGCTCGGCGTTCGCCGCCTGCACGCTCGACCACAGCGTGTCGTACCAGGGGTCCGGGGGCTTCGGCGGCCCCGGCTTCGCGCCCTTGCCACCGTCCTTGGCCGCCCCCTCCGGATCGGAGAGCACCACCAGCAGCGTCTCGCCGGGCTTGCCCATGAAGAAGCGCTCCCGGGCCTGCGTCTCGATGTACGCCGGGTCCTGCCACTTGGCCGCCTCGGCGGAGAGGTCCTCGATGCGGCGGCGCTGATCCGCCTGGGACGCCTCCATCCGCTCGATGTCGGCCTGCTGGTCCAGGTAGACCCGGACCGGATAGGTGTACGCCAGGGCGAGCGCGATCAGCACCGCGAACAGCACGGTGGCCCGCCCGGTGAAGCGCCGGGGGTGGGGTGCGGAGAGCCGTTTGACGGTGCCGCCGGCGGCGGTACGCCGGGCGGCGGCGGGCCGGCTCGCGGAGCGTACGCCCTCCGCGCCCCGGGCCGCGCCGGGCGCGCGGCCGGCGGCGCCGCGCGGCTCGGCGCGCACGCCACCCTCACGGACCGCCGACCGGGCCCCGCCCGGCCGGCCGGCCTGGCCAGGCCGGCGGGTCGGACGCTGACCACCCGGTGTGCGGCGCTGCTGCATCGTCACACCCCTCCCCCGGAGCTAGGCGCTCAGGCCGAACGGTAACGCGGGAAGGCACCCGCACCGGCGTACCGCGCCGCGTCGGCCAGCTCCTCCTCGATGCGCAGGAGCTGGTTGTACTTGGCCACCCGGTCGGAGCGGGCCGGGGCGCCGGTCTTGATCTGGCCGCAGCCGGTGGCCACCGCCAGGTCGGCGATGGTGGTGTCCTCGGTCTCGCCGGAGCGGTGGCTCATCATGCACTTGAAGCCGGCCCGGTGGGCCAGGTCCACCGCGTCCAGGGTCTCGGTGAGCGAGCCGATCTGGTTGACCTTCACCAGCACCGCGTTGGCGGCCTTTTCGGTGATGCCACGGGCGATCCGCTGCGGGTTGGTGACGAAGAGATCGTCGCCGACGATCTGGATCCGGTCGCCCACGGCGGCGGTCAGGGTGGCCCAGCCGCTCCAGTCGTCCTCGGAGAGCGGGTCCTCGATGGAGACGATCGGGTAGTCGCCGATGAGCTTGGTGTAGTAGTTGCTCATCTCCTCGGCGGACTTCGCGCTGCCCTCGAAGGTGTAGGTGCCGTTGTCGAAGAACTCGGTGGCGGCCACGTCCAGGGCGAAGACGATGTCGGTGCCGAGCCGGTAGCCGGCCTTCTCCACCGCCTCGGCGATCAGGTCCAGCGCGGCGGCGTTGGTGGGCAGGTTCGGCGCGAAGCCGCCCTCGTCGCCGAGACCGGTCGACAGGCCCTTCTTCTTCAGCACCGACTTCAGCGCGTGGTAGACCTCGGCGCCGGAGCGCAGCGCCTCGCGGAAGCTGGGCGCGCCGATCGGCGCGATCATGAACTCCTGGACGTCGACGTTGGAGTCGGCGTGCGCCCCACCGTTGAGGATGTTCATCATCGGCACCGGCAGCAGGTGCGCGTTCGGGCCACCCAGGTAGCGGAAGAGGCTCAGCTCGGCGCTGCCCGCGGCGGCCTTGGCGATCGCCAGCGAGACACCGAGGATGGCGTTGGCGCCCAGCTCGGCCTTGTTGTCCGTGCCGTCGAGGTCGAGCATCTTCTGGTCGATCAGCCGCTGCTCGCTGGCCTCGTACCCGATGAGCTGGTCGACGATCTTGTCCTCGATGTTCGAGACGGCCTTCTCGACGCCCTTGCCCTGGTAGCGGTCCGCGTCACCGTCGCGCAGCTCGATCGCCTCGAAGGCGCCGGTGGAGGCGCCGGAGGGCACGGCGGCACGGGCGATCGTGCCGTCGTCGAGCCCGACCTCGACCTCGACCGTCGGGTTGCCCCGCGAATCCAGGATCTCCCGGGCGACGATTCCCTCGATGGTTGCCACTGAGTCGCTCCTCGTTTGTGTGTTCCGGTCCGGTATGGGCCGCGACGGTGCGGCTGAGGCAGGTGTTGAACGCAGCGTATCGGGCGGCGCCCGGTCGCACGTCTCCACCCGGTGTCCCGCCGGCGCACGGAGCCGGGCCCGGATCCCACCCCCGGCGGTGGGTGACACGGACATTCCCGGATTCTCGGGCGTCAACCGGCAACGGGTTTGCGAGAGGTTGCCTCGATCGACAAGGCTGGGCGCCATGCCCGCCGCCTCGACCACCTTCCGCGTGCTCACCGCCTCGGTCATCGCGTCGCTCACGGTCACCGGGTGTCAGGCGCTCGACGACGCCGGACAGGCCCTCGGCCACGCCGACCTGGTCAACGACCTGGCCGCCCGGATGGACCGGTCGCTGGAGCAGACCTGGGCCGCCGACTACCAGCTCTCCGGCGGACGGGCCGCCTCGATCGCGCAGACGAAGGAGCCACTGCGCTCGTCGTACACCTGGCCGGCCGGCAAGATCACGGTGACCCAGGACGCGGTCACCAACTGCACGACCGCCGCCGGCCAGACCTCGTGCACGGTGGTGCCCCCGGTGCTGACCGCCGGCAAGCCGTCGGTCGCCGTCTACGCCGAGGCGAGCAAGCGCGGCCTGGTCACCCCGCCGGCCGTGATCCGGCTGCTCACCGAGGCGGCGCTCGACCCGCAGGCGAGCATCACGCAGAGCGACACCACCCTCGCCGGTCACCACGCCACCTGCGTGGACGTCACCCGGGCGGGCGAGCGCTTCACCGCCTGCGTCACCAACGAGGGGGTGCTCGGCAGCTTCACCGGCAGCCTCGACGGCCGGCCGGAGGAGCTGGCGCTGACCAGCTACACCGACATCGTCGACCCGCGCGCCTTCGACGTCCCGGCCGGCGCGGGCGTGGTGGACCGCCGCACGCCGACGCCGTGACCGGCCCGTCCCCCGCCGCCCCGGGCGGCAGCTCCGGCCCACCAGCCGCCACCGGCCCGGCGGCCAACGACCCGGCCGGCGCGACCGGTCCCAGGTCCGGCCGCGGCGGGTTCGTGCCGGGGGCCGACGGCAGCGTGCCGCCCGCGCCCGGGGACATCGCGCTGCCGGTCGCCGGTCGCAAGCTGTGGACCGGCCCCGACGGGGCGTTCCCCCGGATCGGCGACCTGCCGACGGGCCTGCCCCGGGTGCCGGTGGGGACGCTCGACGGCGTACCCGCCTGGGCGGTCGAGGTGCCCGACGCCGATGAGTTGCCCGGACACTGGCGGAGCTGGCGGGCACTCGCCGCCGAGCTGCCCGAACCCCTCGCGACACTCGCCGGGCGGGCGCTGGCCGTGGTGACCTGGCGGCGCACCCACCGGTGGTGCGGCGCCTGCCGGACCGAGCTCGCCGACGTGCCCGGCGAGACCGCCCGGCGCTGCCCCGGCTGCGACCTGTACGTGCCGCTGCCGCTCTCCGCCGCCGTGCTGGTCGCGATCACCCGCCCCCGCCCCGGCGGCCCCGACGAGCTGCTGCTGGTCCGGCACGCGTACGGGCCGACCGGGTTGTGGGCCCTGGTGGCCGGCTTCGTCGAGGCCGGCGAGTCACTGGAGGCGGCCGCCCACCGGGAGGTCGGCGAGGAGGTGGGCCTGGCGATCACCGACCCGACCTACTTCGGCAGCCAGCCCTGGGCGATGTCCGGGCCGGGCACCCTGCTGGCCGGCTTCACCGCCACCGCCGCCGACCCGGCCGCCGAGCCGGTGGTCGACGGGAAGGAACTCACCGAGGCGCGCTGGTTCCCGCTGGACGCGCTGCCGGCGGAGCTGCCGCCGGCGTACTCGATCTCCCGCTGGCTGATCGACGCCGTCGCCGCCGGACGCTGACCCGCCGGCGGTCAGATCCCGAGCAGGGTGCGCAGGTGCCGGGGCGGCGGGCAGTCGTGCGCGAGCATCCCGTCGTGCCAGTCGCGCACCGACACCCCGGCCGGCCGGGACCGGGCGATGTCGGCCATCTCGCTGTACCCGACGAAGTAGGTGGAGAGCTGCGTCGAGGTGAGCAGCGCCCGGCGCCACTTGCCGGCCGCCTCACCCTCCTCCTGGAAGCCGCGCCCGGTCATCAGCGCCATCGCCTCCGCCTCGGGCAGGTCCTCGCAGTGCACGAGCTGATCGAGCAGCGCGTTGATGGTCATCCGGAGCTGCATCTTGAGCTGCTGCAACCGCACCGGCAGGCCGCCGAAACCGAGGCCGGCCATCAGCTCCTCGGTGTAGACCGCCCAGCCCTCGACGAACACGCCGGACTCGGTCAGCGCGCGGACCCGGGTGGGGCCGGCGTACCGGCGGGCGTGGGCGAGCTGGAGAAAGTGACCGGGCATCGCCTCGTGCACGGTCAGGTTGCGGATCATGTGGTCGTTGTACTCCCGGTAGAACGACTCGACCCGGTGCGCCGGCCAGTCCGCGGGGGTGGGCGCGATGCAGTAGAAGGTGGGCAGGTCGGCCGTCTCCAGCGGGCCCGGCGAGTCGCAGTACGCCACCGCGACGCCCCGGGCGAACTCCGGCATCTCCTGGATCACGCACGGGTCTTCGACCAGGGTGATCAGGTCGTGCGCGCGGACGAAGTCGCTCGCCTCGTCCAGGGTGACCGAGGCCAGCGCCACGATGGAGTGGTCGTCCGGGTGCTCGGCGGCGAGCAGGTCCAGTGCCCGGCGTACCGTCTCGTCGTCGGCCGGGCCGCCGACCAGTTCGACGGCCGCCTCGCGGATCTCTGCGGTGACCCGCTCCAGGTTGGCCCAGGCCCGGCGCTGCACCTCGGCGGCGCCCAGCTCGGTGTCGAGGGTGTGCCAGAGCCGCGCCTCCCAGCGCCGCCGGCCCAGCCGCGGGTCGCGCCCCGGCCCGGCGTCGGTGGCCAGCCCGATGCGCAGCCAGGCCACGAACTCCTCCAGCGCGGCGATCGCGTCGATCGCCGCCGGCTCCACCCGGTCGTACAGCCCGGGTGCCTGCGCCAGCAGCCGGGGCACCTCGTCGCGGATCAGCGCCGCCGCGCCGGTGAACTGCCCGACCGCCGTCTCGGCGTGGACCCGCGGCATGTCGCGCAGCGTCGCGCGCGCGGTCGCCAGCGCGTCCGGTACGGCCGACAGCCGCCCGGCCAGGTGGGTCAGGCGCTCCTCGACCGGCGCGTACGGGCGGGCCAGCAGCGCGTGCAGCAGCGGGCCGGGGTTGTGCCGCAGCGGGTCCCACTCGTGGGCGCGGATCTCCGTCGACTCGAACAGCCCCCGGTCCACCAGCGAGCTGAGCAGCGCGTGGTCGACCTGCTCCTCGACGTCGAGCGCGTCGGGGTCGATCTCGGAGAGCGCGTCGGCCGCGTCCTTGAGCATCGCCTGGTCGGCGGCGACCGCGTCGGCGGAGAGGTCCGGCAGCCGGTCGTCGTACCGGTGGTCCCCCGCCGAGGTGGCCAGTCCCGGCCGGCTCTCCAACACCGCCTCGACGATCCGCTCCGCGAGCGGCACGAACGCTTCCATCCCCCGACCCTACCGACCCCGCGGCTCCGCGAGGTCGCGTCGGGGCCTGCGGTGATCAAGAAGTTCGCGTCGGGCCGAGGTGCGGTTTCCGGACGCGACCTTCTTGATCACCTCGACTGGTCGGTGCGGGACGCGCGTTCGGCGGCGCGGACGGCGTCGGCGTAGGCGAGGGTGGCGCGGCGCAGGGCGGCCTCGGGGTCGATGCCCGCCTCCCGGGCGGCGGCGACCGTGGCGAGGAGGCTGGCTCCCAATCTCGCCTCCGGGTCGACCTGGGAGTCGGACAGGGGTGGTGGCACCGCGAGGCCGACCCGGGCGGCGCGGTCGAGGATCTTGGCGGCCAGAGCGAGGGCGGGCTGGCTCAGCGCGATGCCGTCCAGCACCGAGGCGCGGGCCTTCTCGGCCCGCTTGATCCGCTCCCAGTTGGCCTCGATCTCCTCCAGCGAGCCGGTCTCCGCGCCGGCGAAGACGTGCGGGTTGCGGCGGACCATCTTGTCGACCAGGGTGCCGGCCACGTCGTCGACGGTCCACCGCTCGCCCTCGGGCAGGTCCTCGGCGAGCCGGGCGTGCAGCAGCACCTGGAGCAGCACGTCGCCCAGCTCCTCGCGGAGCGCGTCGGTGTCGTCGGCGCTGATCGCGTCGTACGCCTCGTAGCACTCCTCCAGCAGGAAGCCGGCGAGGCTGCGGTGGGTCTGGGCCCGCTTCCACGGATCGCCGCCCGGGGAGGCCAGCCGGTCCATCACCTCGACCGCGTCCAGCAGCCGGGCGCCCGGCGGATCCCACGAGCCGTACATCAGCTCCAGCTCGGCCAGGCCCGGCTGGCGGGCCAGCCGCAGCCCGAGCTCCCGGGCCAGCGCCTCGTCGCCGGCGGGCCCGGCCAGCCAGACCGCCGTGCCGTGCGCGGCCACCGCGTCCAGCAGCGCGCTCGTCGCGCCACCGTCGACCACGGTGACCTCGACGCCCGCCGAGCGGACCGCCGCGGTCAGCGCGCTCTCCGCCCCGGCCAGCACCGGTGCGGCACGTACGACGTCCCAGGCGGCGGCCGTGAGCAGGCCGGCCGGCAGCCGGGGCGAGGTGACCAGCAGGACGATCCGCGCGGACATGCTCAGGAGGCGGCCGGCTCGGTGGGCTCGGTGGGCAGCGGCTCCGGGGTGGAGACGTCGGTCACCTGCCCGTTGCCGTCGACGTACGGCAGGTCGAACTGACGCAGGCCGCTCTGGGTCTGCAGCAGTGCTGGGATCTCCAGCGCCGGGAAGCGCGGGTTGACCGTGACGTCGAGCTTCTCCACCTCGTCCTGGAGCGCCACGCTGACCGCCGAGACCTGGCGGGTGAACGCCGCTCCCGCGAACTGTTGGCGCTGCTCGTCAACGGACCACCCGGCCGGGGCCACGTCGGCCTTGACCAGCGCGGCGTAGAGGTCGCCGCGGGAGTCATCGGTCAGCTCGGCCGGCGGCAGCCCCGCCTGCAGGCCCAGGTAGAGGTCGTACCACTCGGCGGCGAGCTTCGCGTACTCGGTGTTCGGCACGCCCAGCTCCTTGCCGATCTGCTCGGCGCTGAGCTGGTCCTGCACCGGCACCTTCTTGTCCTCGGCGATCCGCTTGCCCAGGTCGATGCCGACCAGCAGGTTGAGGATGTCCTGCCGGTCCACGTTCAGCTTCAGCTGCTCCGGCGACGGGGAGGCCCCCTGCTGCGCGGCGGCGGCCTTCACCGACTCCGCGTACGTCGCCTGGGCCTCGTCGTGGATGGCGTCCACCCGGTCGACCGAGTACGTCGTGTCACCCACGTAGGCGGCGACGTCCGGCGCGGACCGGCCGCAGGCACCGAGGGAGAGGACAGCGAGGGCCGCGACGCTGGCGGCGGCGGTGAGACGGCGAGCACGCATGCCGGTCACTCTCTCACGCCAGGTACCCGGCTGTGACGCCACCCACCGAGCGGCGCCGCCCACCGCCTTGATCATGAAACTGTTGCCGCCCGCCTCGGCGTGTCGCGACAACAACTTCATGATCGATGGGCCGGTCAGCGGGCACCGGCCAGGGCGGGCTCGCCGAGGACGTCGGAGAGGAGTTGGGCGCACCACTCCAGGAGGGCCTGGTCGCGCAGGGGTTCGCCGCCGACCCGGCGGGTGCTCGGCCGAGGCACGCTGACCTGGTCGGTGGCCTGCTTGTAGACCGAGTCCGGGTGGTAGCGCTTGAGCCGCAACTGCTTCGAGTCCGGCAGCGGCAGCGGGCCGAACCGGATGTGCTTGCCCTGCATGGAGACCTCGGTGAGGCCGTACCGGCGGGCCAGCAGCCGGAACCGGGCCACCGCGACCAGGTTCTGCACCGGGACGGGCGGCTCGCCGTACCGGTCGGTCATCTCGGCGACCACCTCGCGCAGCCGCTCGTCGTCGCGCGCCTCGGCGAGCTTGCGGTACATCTCCAGGCGCAGCCGTTCCACCCCCACGTAGTCGTGCGGCAGGTGCGCGTCCACCGGAAGATCGATCTTGACGTCGGCTTCCTCCTCGGGCTGCTCGCCCTTGAACGCCGACACCGCCTCGCCGACCATCCGGACGTACAGGTCGAAGCCGACGCCCTCGATGTGCCCGGACTGCTCGCCGCCGAGCAGGTTGCCGGCGCCCCGGATCTCCAGGTCCTTCATCGCCACGTACATGCCGGCGCCCAGCTCGGTGTGCTGGGCGATGGTGGCCAGCCGCTCGTGCGCGTGCTCGGTGAGCGGCTTCTCCGTCGGGTAGAGGAAGTAGGCGTACGCCCGCTCCCGGCCCCGGCCCACCCGGCCGCGGATCTGGTGCAGCTGGGCCAGGCCCAGCAGGTCGGCCCGCTCCACGATCAGCGTGTTGGCATTCGGGATGTCGATGCCGGACTCCACGATCGTGGTGCAGACCAGGACGTCGAACTCCTTCTCCCAGAAGCCGACCATCACCTTCTCCAGCGCTTCCTCACCCATCTGGCCATGCGCCACGGCGACCCGCGCCTCCGGCACCAGCTCCCGGATCCGGCGGGCCGCCCGGTCGATCGACTCGACCCGGTTGTGCAGGTAGAAGACCTGCCCGTCGCGGAGCAGCTCGCGGTGGATGGAGGCGGCCACCTGCCGGTCGTCGTACGCCCCGACGAAGGTCAGCACCGGGTGCCGCTCCTCCGGCGGGGTGGCGATGGTGGACATCTCCCGGATGCCGGTGATCGCCATCTCCAGCGTCCGCGGGATCGGGGTGGCCGACATGCTCAGCACGTCGACCGAGGCCCGGAGCGTCTTCAGGTGCTCCTTGTGCTCGACGCCGAACCGCTGCTCCTCGTCGATGACCACCATGCCGAGAGACTTGAACCGGGTCGCGGTCTGGAGCAGCCGGTGCGTGCCGATGACGATGTCGACGGTGCCGTCGGCGATCATCTCCAACGTCCGCTCGCTCTCCTTCGGCGTCTGGAACCGGGACAGCTGCCGGATCGTCACCGGGAACTGGCCCATCCGCTCGGCGAAGGTGTTGTAGTGCTGCTGCACCAGCAGCGTGGTGGGCACCAGCACCGCCACCTGCTTGCCGTCCTGGACCGCCTTGAACGCGGCACGCACCGCGATCTCGGTCTTGCCGTACCCGACGTCGCCGCAGATCAGCCGGTCCATCGGGACGGTCTGCTCCATGTCCCGCTTGACCTCCTCGATCGCGGCCAGCTGGTCCGGCGTCTCCTGCCAGGGGAAGGCGTCCTCCAGCTCCCGCTGCCACGGGGTGTCCGGGCCGAACGAGTGCCCCTTGGACGCCTTGCGGGCGGCGTAGAGCTGGATCAGCTGGGCGGCGATCTCGCGGACCGCCTTGCGGGCCCGGGCCTTGGACTTCTGCCAGTCCGAGCCGCCCATCTTGTGCAGGGTGGGCTGCTCGCCGCCGACGTACCGGGAGAGCTGGTCGAGCTGGTCGGTGGGGACGAAGAGCCGGTCACCGGGCTGGCCGCGCTTGCTCGCGGCGTACTCGATGACCAGGTATTCCCGGGAGGCGCCGTTGACCGTGCGCTGCACCAGCTCGACGTACCGGCCGATGCCGTGCTGCTCGTGCACGACGTGGTCGCCGGCCTTGAGCTCCAGCGGGTCGATGGTGTTGCGCCGCCGGCTCGGCATCTTGCGCATGTCCCGGGTGGAGGTGCCCCGGCCGCCGGTGACGTCGTTGCCGGTGAGCAGCACGAACCGGGACGCCTCGTCGACGAAGCCGGCGGTCAGGCAGCCGCAGGAGACGATCACCTCGCCCGGGGCGGGCGCGCTCGGCACCGCCTCGGTGAGCCGGGCGCCGAGGCCGGCGTCGCGGAGTACCTCGACGGCCCGCTGGGCGGGGCCGTGACCCTCGAATACCAGGGCGATCGACCACCCCTCGCCGGCCCAGCGCTTGAGGTCGTCGACCACCCGGGCGGTCTCGCCGTGGTAGAGCGGGGCGGGCTGGGCGGCCAGGGTCACCGCGATGGCGTCGTCCGGGGTGACGTCGACCTCGGTCGGCGCGTCCTCCCAGGGCTGCCGGGCCGGAGCGGTGGCGTCCGCCTCGACCAGGCCGAACGGGGCGAGGGTCCACCAGGGCTGGCGCAGGCCACGGGCCCGCGTGCGTACGTCGGCCAGGGTCTTGAAGGCGGCGGCGCCGAGGTCGACCGGGGCCTGGCCGCCGACGGCGGCCGCGGCCCAGCTGGCCTGGAGGAACTCCTCCGAGGTACGGACCAGGTCGTGCGCCCGGGTGCGGATCCGCTCCGGGTCGCAGAGCAGCACGTGGGTGCCGGCGGGCATGGTGTCGACCAGCAGTTCCAGGCTCTCGCTGCCGAGCAGCGCCGGAACCAGCGACTCCATCCCCTCGACCGGGATGCCCTCGGCCAGCTTGTCCAGGATCTCCGCCAGCTCCGGGTGCTCCTGCGCCAGCGCGGCGGCCCGCTCACGCACGGACGGCGTCAGCAGCAGCTCGCGGCACGGCGGCGCCCAGAGCTGCGGCACCCCCTCGATGGTCCGCTGGTCGGCGACGGCGAAGGTGCGGATCTCCTCCACCTCGTCGCCCCAGAACTCGACCCGGGACGGGTGCTCGTCGGTGGGCGGGAAGACGTCCAGGATGCCGCCGCGCACGGCGAACTCGCCCCGCTTGGTGACCAGGTCGACCCGGGCGTACGCCATGTCGGTGAGCCGGCGGGCGACCTCTTCCAGGTCCGCCTCGTCGCCGGCGGCGAGCTGCACGGGCTCCAGGTCCCCGAGGCTCTTGAGCTGCGGTTGCAGCAGCGACCGGACCGGCGCCACGACCACCCGCAGCGGCCCGGTGCGCCCGTGCGCGTCGGCCGACTCCGGGCGGGCCAGCCGGCGCAGCACGGCCAGCCGGCGGCCGACGGTGTCGGAGCGGGGCGAGAGCCGCTCGTGCGGCAGCGTCTCCCAGGACGGGAAGACCGCCACCTGCTCCGGCGGCAGCAGGCTGCCCAGTGCCGAGGCGAGGTCGTCGGCCTCCCGGCTGGTGGCGGTGACCGCCAGCACCGGGCGGCCGGCCCCGCCGGCGGGCTCGTCCGCGGCGACCGCGGCGACCGCGAACGGGCGCAGCGCGGCCGGGGCGGTCAGGTCCAGGCCGTCGACCTGCGCGGCACCGGAACGCGCCAGGTCACGCGCCCGGGCCAACCCGGGGTCGGCGAGGGCGGCGGCGAACAGTCCGGTGAGCATCAGTGATCACTTCCTGCGGATGGCACACGACGATCACCCCGCGCCCGGTCTGGACGGGGGGTTTGCGGATCGACACTATCTCTCCGGGAGACGATCGGCCGCCACGCCGTCGAGGAACACCTGGGAGAACCGAATGCCTGCTGAGGGAACCGGCAGTGATCCGCGCCGCAAGACCACCCCGGCGCGGTGGCGGGTGCTGGGGCACCCGGACGGGATGCTGATCTACCAGGTCCGCTGCATCGTCGAGAACCACGGCTGGACGGAGACCGCCGCCGAGGACCAGTTCAAGATCGTGATTGGTCGCTCGGGGACCTACCAGCGCCGCCTGAACGGCCGTACCGGCGTCTCCGACGCCACCTCCGTGCTGATCACGCGCCCGGGAGACGAGATGGCGGTGGCCCACCCGTACGGCTGCGGGGACTCGTACACCTGCCTGGAGATCGACCGGGAGGTGCTGACCGGGCGGCCGGACGCGGTCGGCTGGCTGGACCGGGCCGGCTGGGCGGGCACCTCGGACGCCTCCCTGGACCTGGCGCACCGGCTGCTGGTGGCCGAGTGCCGGCGGGGCCTGGACCGGTTCGAGATGGCCGAGCGGCTGCACCGGTTCCTGGGCCGGCTGCTCCAGCACAGCGCGCTGGCCGCCCACGACGCCGGCGCCGAGATCGAGCGGGCCGTCCGGCGGCGACCGGCCACCCTGGCCGCGCACCGCCGCCTCGCCGACCGGGCCCGCGAGGTGCTGGCCACCTCGGACTTCACCCTGGGTCTGGAGGAGGTCGCCCGGGAGATCGGCACCTCGCCGCACCACCTCAGCCGGGTGTTCCAGCGGATGACCGGGAGCAGCCTGACCGCCTACCGGAACCGGCTGCGGGTGCGGGCGGTGCTGGACACCCTCGCCGAGCCGGACGGGCGTCCGCTCGGGGCGCTGGCCAGCGAGTACGGCTTCGCCGACCAGGCCCACCTGACCCGGGTGGTGCGGGACCAGGTCGGGCACCCGCCGGCCCGGCTGCGCCGCCTCCTCGCCGACTGAGCGCAACGGCCGGTGGAGGTGCCGTACGGCACCTCCGTCGGGCCCGCCCGAAGCTGCCCGTGGCGGCCCGACGGGGGCGTCGGACCTCCCCGAACAGGTCCGCGTGCCCCGCTCCGGCCGCCGTCCCGTGGCGGCCCCGTCGGGCTGACGCGTTCCATCCTCCGGGCCCGGCGCCGCGCGGTTCTTGAAGAAAATTGCTCGAATGCCGGCTACCGGCGTCCGCACACTTGGATCTTGACCGGGGTTCGCCACCCGTGATCGGCTTGCCCGCATGGCGGAGCAGTATCGGGCGCAGTTCGACGCGGAGGTCACCTTCGCCAACGGTGGCGGGTTGCGGACGGACGGGTTCCGGCTGGACATCCCGGGCCGGGACATCACCGACGACGAGCTGGCCGCGCTCTTCGTCCGGCACCTCGGGCTGCTGATGGTCGCCGAGGTCCGGATCGGGGCCAAGACGATCATCGAGGAGCCGCACAAGGGCGGTCGGGGCGTCACCACCGGCACCAGGCCCCCGCGCCGGCTGGTCGAGCTGAGTCACGTGATCACCGACGGCATGACCACTCTGCCCGGCTGGCCCGCGCCGCAGATCACCGACTGGCTGACCTTCGCGGCGTCCCGGGCGAACTACGCCCCCGGCGTCGAGTTCCACGTCGCCCGGGTCGACATGATCGCCAACACCGGCACCTACCTGGACACCCCGGCGCACCGCTGGGCCGAGGGGGCCGACCTGGCCGGGGTGCCGCTGGACCGGCTCGCCGACCTGCCCGGCGCGGTGGTCCGGGTGCCGGCCGGCACCCGGGCCGTGGACCGGCTGATGCTCGCCCCGTACGAGGTGGCCGGGCGCGCGGTGCTGCTGCACACCGGCTGGGACGCGCACTTCGGCACCGACCGGTACGGCGCGCCGGAGGCGCCGCACCTGACCGGGGACGCCGCCCGGGCGCTGGCCGATGCCGGCGCGGCGCTGGTCGGCATCGACTCGATCAACATCGACGACATGAGCCCGACGGCCGGCGGCGAACGCCCCGCGCACAGCACCCTGCTCGGCGCCGGCATCCCGATCGTCGAGCACCTGACCGGCCTGGACGCGCTGCCCCCGGAAGGCTTCCGGTTCACCGCCGCCCCGCCCCGGGTGGCCGGGATGGGCACCTTCCCGGTCCGGGCCTTCGCGACCGTGGACTGAGCGGTCCCGGACGGACGTCAGTAGCGCACGGCGATCCGGCGCTCGACCGCGTCGACCCGGATCTCGCCGCCGTACGGGACGATCAGCTGCGGGTCGGTGTGGCCGAGGTCGACGTCGAAGACCACCACCGGGTCCTCGGCGTACGGCGCCAGCGCCCGGAGGATCGCCGCCCGCTGCGCCTCGCCCCAGGCCCGCCGCTCGTCCAGGCTGTGCGGCTTCTCGAAGTCCCACGCCTTGGGCCGGCCGACCACGATCGCCGGGAAGGCGGTGAGCAGCCCGCGCTCCCCCATGTTGCGCACGATGCGGAAGACCTCCTGCGCGCTGGGCAGCTCGTTGGAGGTCTCGAAGACCAGCACCGAACCGGCCAGCTCGGCGGCCGAGGGGACCCGGTCGGCGGCCATCAGCCAGTGGAGTATCTCCAGGCAGCCGCCCCAGGTCCGCCCCTGCACCACCCGGGCCGGCCCGTGCCAGCGCCAGCCCTCGCCGGGGAACATCACGGGGTCGTCGGCCAGCGTCGCCGGATCCCGCCAGTCGCGCGGCTCGTCGCCCCACTCGGTCGCCGGGGTCAGCTCGTACCACCCGGAGGTGAACAGCGCCGCCCGCAGCGAGTCGAAGGTGAGCGGGTGCGGCCGCCCTGGTCGGCCGAGGTGCACCAGCACCGACCCGCCGTGGTACGCGACCATGCCCAGCCGGTACAGGTGGTTGAGCACGTTGGTGTTGTCCGAGTAGCCGTAGTACGGCTTGGGGTTGGCCCGGATCACGGCGTCGTCCAGGTGCGGGGTGACCGTGATCAGGTCGTCCCCGCCGACGGTGGCGAGCACTGCGGTGATCGTCGGGTCGGCGAAGGCGGCGGTCAGGTCCCGGGCCCGGTCCCGGGGGTCCGCCCCCATCCGTCGGGTGGTCGGATACTCCACCGGCTCCAGGCCGAACTCCTCGCGCAGCCGTCGCAGGCCCAGCTCGTGCACGTGCGGAAAGAGGCCTGGCAGGCCGGCGGAGGGCGACACGATGGCGACCCGGTCGCCCGGCTTCGGCTTGGCGGCGTAGCGCGGCAGGTCCATGATCAGACGTTAACCGGCCCCACCACCGGTTTCCGCCAGGCGAAAAGCCCCAAGCGGGGCAAAGCCGGCCCTAGGCTGGCCTGGTGGGCGAGGCGCCGGAGGTCCGGGTAGGCGACTGGCTGCCCCGCATCGCCGGCCTGCTGCTCGGCACCCTGGCGCTGGCCAGCGCGTTCATCGCCGCCTACGTCGGCGCGCTGCACCAGCCCACTCCTCGCGACGTGCCGGTCGGGGTGGCGCTCGGCGACCAACCCGCGCAGAGGGTGCTGGCCGGCGTCCGCGAACGGAATAGCAAGATCAAACCCGTCGAGTACGACGACCCGGGCGCCGCCGACGACGGGCTGACCAGCCGCGAGGTGTACGCGGTGCTCGGCTCCGGCCCCGAGGGTGGGCTCGTCCTGACCAACGCCAGCGCCAGCGCCCCGGCCGCCACCGACCTGGTCACCCAAGTGCTCACTGCCGCCGCGCAACAGGCCCGCCTGCCGCTGCGGGTGACCGATGAGGTGCCAGTGGCCGACACCGACCCGCGCGGCCTGGTGCCGTTCTACCTGGCCGTCGGGTACGTGCTCGGCGGCTACCTGGCCTCGACCGCGCTCGGGCTGTCCGCCGGCACCACCCCGCGCACACTGCGTCGCGCCGCCCTGCGGATCAGCGTGCTCGCCGTCTACAGCGTGGTGCTCGGCATCGTCGGGGCGGCGCTGGTCGGCCCGGTGCTGGACGTCTGGAACCACGACCTGCCGGCCATCGCGGGCACCGGCGTGCTCACGGTCTTCGCCGCCGCGATGGTGGCCGCCGCGGTCCAGGGCTGGCTCGGCCTACTCGGCACCGGGCTGGTCATCCTTCTGCTGGTGGTGCTCGGCAACCCCGGCTCCGGCGGCATCTACGCACCCGAGTTCCTGCCCACCTGGTTGCGCGGGATGCACCGGTGGAACGTGCCGGGGCTGGGCACCGACCTGATCAAGTCCGCGGCCTACTTCGACCGGCGCTCGATCGGCTGGTCCGTGTCCGGGTTGGTGCTCTGGGCGGTGCTCGGCCTGGCCGCGCTGCTCGCCGCGACCCTGGTCCGTGGCCGTCGGGCCCGGCCCGGCCAGGACGGTTGAGGTGATCTCCGGGGTGTCCCTCGTCACGGCGCACCATGCGGAGAGCCCCTCCTGCGACCGACTCCGGCGCGGATACCATCCAGGGAGTCGGACAGCGCTGTCCTTCGTACTCACGTAAGGAGCGCACCGTGACCGACCAGCACGACCACGACGGCCCGGACGCCGCGCTGCGGGCCGACATCCGCCGCCTCGGCACGCTCCTCGGGCAGACCCTCGCCCGGCAGGAGGGCCGCCCGCTGCTCGACCTGGTCGAGGAGATTCGCGCCCAGGTCCGCTCCGACCCGCCGGCCGCCGCCCAGCGCCTCGGCGGGCTGGACGTGACCACCGGCACCAAGCTGGCCCGGGCCTTCTCCACCTACTTCCACCTGGCCAACATCACCGAGCAGGTGCACCGGGCCCGTGACCTGCGCCGCCGCCGGGCGATCCACGGCGGCTGGCTGGACCAGGCGGCCAAGATGATCGCCGAGCGCGGGGTGCCGGCCGAGGAGATCGCGGCCGCGGCCCGCCGGCTGGCGGTACGCCCGGTCTTCACCGCCCACCCCACCGAGGCGGCCCGCCGGTCGATCCTGTCGAAGCTGCGCGCGATCGCCGACGAGCTGGACACCGAGACCGCCAACGCGATCCTCTACGGGGCCAGCGACGAGGGCCCGGCGAACCGGCGGCTGGCGGAGCTGCTGGACCTGATGTGGCAGACCGACGAGCTGCGCCTGGACCGGCCGGACCCGACCGACGAGGCCCGCAACGCCATCTACTACCTGCGCGACCTGCACGCCGAGGCCGCCCCGCAGGTGCTCGACGACCTCGCCGACACGCTGCGCACCCTCGGCGTCGAGACCTCTCCGACGGCGCGCCCGCTGACCTTCGGCACCTGGATCGGCGGGGACCGGGACGGCAACCCGTTCGTCACCCCGGCGGTCACCCGGGAGGTGCTGCGCATCCAGCACGAGCACGGCATCGAGGCCACCGAGCGGGCGATGGACGAGCTCATCAACGAGGTCTCCGTCTCCCGCCGGCTGCGGGCCGTGTCGCTGGACCTCTCCGCCAGCCTCGCCACCGACCTGGACGCGCTGCCCGAGGTGGCGCCCCGGTTCCGCCGGGTCAACGCCGAGGAGCCGTACCGGCTCAAGGCCCGCTGCGTGAAGGCGAAGCTGGCCAACACCCGGGAGCGGCTGCGCGCCGGCACCGCGCACGTGCCGGGCCGCGACTACCGGGGCTCCGCCGAGCTGATCGCCGACCTGGAGCTGCTGCGCGCCTCGCTGGCCCGCAACTCGGGGCAGCTCACCGCCGTCGGCCGGCTGGCCTCCACGATCCGTACGGTCTCCGCGTTCGGCCTGCACCTGGCGACCATGGACGTCCGCGAGCACGCCGAGAAGCACCACGAGGTGCTCGCGCAGCTCTACGGGGCGGTCGGCGAGGTGTCGGACTACCCGTCGCTGTCCCGGCTGGAGCGGACCAAGCTGCTCGCCGACGAGCTGACCGGCCGCCGGCCGCTCTCCACCGTGGACACCCCGCTGACCGAGAGCGCGCGGAAGACGTTCGACGTGTTCGGCGCGATCCGGGAGGCGCAGGATCGGTTCGGCGCCGAGGTGATCGAGTCGTACATCATCTCGATGACGCTCGGCGTGGACGACGTGCTCGCCGCGGTGGTGCTGGCCCGCGAGGCCGGCCTGGTCGACGTGCACTCCGGCCGGGCCCGGATCGGCTTCGTGCCGCTGCTGGAGACCCCGGCCGAGCTGAACGCCGGCGGCGAACTGCTGGACGAGCTGCTATCCCTGCCGGCCTACCGGGCCCTCGTCGCGGCCCGGGGCGACGTGCAGGAGGTGATGCTGGGCTACTCCGACTCCAACAAGGAGGCGGGCATCACCACCAGCCAGTGGTCCATCCACCGGGCCCAGCGGGCGCTGCGTGACGTGGCCGCCCGGCACGGCGTGCACCTGCGGCTCTTCCACGGCCGGGGCGGCACCGTCGGGCGCGGCGGCGGGCCCACCCACGAGGCGATCCTGGCCCAGCCGTACGGCACCCTCGACGGCGCGATCAAGGTGACCGAGCAGGGCGAGGTCATCTCCGACAAGTACACGCTGCCCGCGCTGGCCCGGGAGAACCTGGAGTTGACCGTGGCCGCGGTGCTCCAGGCGACGCTGCTGCATACCGCGCCCCGGCAGCCCGCCGAGATGCTGGAGCGCTGGGACGCGACCATGGACGCGGTCTCGGAGTCGGCGTTCCGGTCGTACCGGGGGCTGGTCGAGGACCCGGACCTGCCGGCGTACTTCTGGGCCTCGACGCCGACCGAGCTGCTCGGCGCGCTGAACATCGGTTCGCGGCCGGCGAAGCGGCCGAACACCGGGGCCGGGCTGGCTGGCCTGCGGGCCATCCCGTGGGTGTTCGGCTGGACGCAGACCCGGCAGATCGTGCCGGGTTGGTTCGGCGTCGGCTCCGGCCTGGCCGCCGCCCGGGCGGCCGGGCTGCAGGACGTGCTGGCCGAGATGTACCGCAACTGGCACTTCTTCCGCACATTCCTGTCGAACGTCGAGATGATGCTGACCAAGACCGACCTGAGCATCGCCCGCCGGTACGTCGACACGCTGGTCCCGGAGCAGCTGCACCCGATCTTCGACAAGATCCAGCAGGAGTACGAGCTGACCAAGCAGGAGGTGCTGGCGGTGACCGCCTCGCCGGCCCTGCTGGAGAACTCGCCGGTGCTCCAACGCACCCTGGCCGTGCGGGACACCTACCTGGAGCCGCTGCACCACCTCCAGGTGGCGCTGCTGCGGCAGTACCGGGACTCCGGCGCCGCCGGCCGGGCGGTGGCCACCGCGCCGGGCGGTCGCCGGGCCCCCAGCGACGGTACGGCGCTGGAGCGGGCGCTGCTGACCACGGTCAACGGCATCGCCGCCGGCATGCGCAACACCGGCTGACCCGGAACGGACGAGGAGGGCCCCGGTCGGTGCGACCGGGGCCTCCTCGCATGTTCAGCCGGCGGTCACCAGTCGCCGCCGCCGCCGAAGTCCCCACCGCCGCCGAAGTCGCCGCCGCCGAAGTCCCCAGCGCCGAAGTCCCCAGCGCCGCCGAAGTCGCCGCCGCCGGAGAAGTCCCCGGCGTAGTCGCCGCCGCCCTGGTCGCCGCCGCCCTGGTCGCCGTAGTCCCCGCCCTGGTCGCCGTAGTCGCCGCCCTGGTCCTGGCCGTCGTTGAGGCCCTCCTGGTAGCCGGCCTCGTAGCCCGGGTCGGCGAAGGCGGGCGAGAAGAGCGCGTCGGCGATCAGGATGCCGCCGAGCACGCCGGCCCCGGTGCCCAGCGCGGTCTTCCACCAGGGTGTCGAGTACCAGCCGGCCGGCACCGACCGCCCCTGCCAGTTGCCGCCCGGGTAGTAGTAGGGCGTCTGGTTGCCCGGCTGCGGGCCGGCCCGGTAGGTCTGGCCCTGCACGTTGACCTCGCGCTCCTTGGTGAGCATGCCGGCGCCCCGGGCGGCGGCCAGCGGCGGCAGCTCGGGACCGGGGTCGATGCCCATCGCCGTCCGCGCGGCCCGGATGTACGCCAGCCCCTCCAGGGCGGTCTCCCGGGCGAGCGCGAACTGGTGCGGGCTGCGCGCCTGCTCCAGCTGCGACCCGGCGGCGTTGTACCGCTCGCCCGCGTCGGCCAGCGCCTGCCGCACCGCCGGGGCGTCGCCGTGCAGGTTCATCAGCTGGCCACCGAGGCGCTCGTACCAGCGCTGCGCCTCGGCGCGGGCGTCGGCCAGCTCAGTGGCCTGCCGCGACCTCCTCCCCCACCGCCAGAGCACGAAAGCACCTCCGAGTAACAGGATCAGGATCACCCACAGGGCAACTTCCATGAGTCGAACGTACCCACCGGGCGCCCGTCGTACCCGTTTGGCAAGCTTTCCGGCATGGACTTCGCGACGCTGGCCGTGGTGCTGCTCTGCCTCGCCGCCGGCGCCGCGGTCGGCTGGCTGGCCGCCCGGTCCCGCACGGCGGCGCAGGTGGCCCGGCTGGAGGCGACCCTGGAGGCCAACCGGGCCGGCGAGGGGCGGCTGGAGCAGTCGATGCGCGCGCTCAGCTACGAGGCGACCGCCCAGTCGCAGGAGGCGGTCGCCCGGGCGGTGGCCCCGCTGCACGACACCCTCCGGCGGTACGAGCAGCGGGTCGCCGAGCTGGAGCACGACCGGATCGACGCGTACGCCGAGCTGCGCGAGCAGGTCCGGGCGATGAGCACGGTCTCCGGGGAGCTGCGCACCGAGACCAAGCAGCTGGTGGCCGCGTTGCGCGCGCCCCAGGTGCGGGGGCGCTGGGGCGAGCACCAGCTCCGCCGGATCGTCGAGGCCGCCGGCATGCTGGAGCACTGCGACTTCTCCGAACAGGTCACCGCCGCCACCGACCACCAGGGGGTCCGCCCCGACCTGGTGGTCCGGCTGCACGGCGGGCGCAGCGTGGTGGTCGACGCCAAGGCGCCCTTCGACGCGTACCTGACCGCGATGGAGGCGCGCGACGAGCGGGGGCGGGACACCCATCTCGACGCGCACGCGCGGCACCTGCGGGCGCACGTGGACGCCCTGGCGGCCAAGACCTACTGGGCGGCGTTCGACTCGACGCCGGAGTTCGTAGTGCTCTTCGTACCGGCCGACCCGTTCCTCGACGTGGCGTTGCAGCGCGACCCGACGCTGCTGGAGCACGCCTTCGCCCGCGACGTGGTGCTGGCGACGCCGGCCACCCTGGTGGCGCTGCTGCGCACGGTGGCCTACTCATGGCGGCAGGAGGCGCTGGCGCGCAACGCGGTGGCCGTGCACTCCCTGGCCCGCGAGCTGTACGGGCGACTGTCCACCCTGGGCGACCACGTCGGCAAGCTCGGGTCGTCGCTCGGCGGGGCGGTGACCGCGTACAACCGGGCGGTCGGGTCGCTGGAGGCACGGGTGCTGGTCAGCGCGCGCAAGCTGGCCGAGCTGGGCGTCTCCGACCAGGAACTGGCCGCCCCGGCGCAGGTGGAGGTGGCACCCCGCCAGCCGCAGGCCCCGGAGCTGGTCGGGCCCATGGACGAGGGTCGGTCCACATCGGCTGAACGGTCATCAGACATCGACGTTTAACACGAGGAACGTGACGCTGAGGGCCGACTCACGTCACGGACCGGTCACAACCTACTTCGGAGTAGTGACATCGACACGGACCACCGCGAAGGATTTCGCTCACGCGTGCCCTGTTTCTGAAGGGCCCTGTTCTCTGGAGGAAGAGAACGTGAGTCAACCCCGCAACCGGAGCCGGCGTACCTCCGCCGCGCTCTTCGCCTCGGTCCTGGCCGCCGGCGCCATGACCGTGGGAGGCGGCGCCGCAACCGCGAGCGCAGCCCCCGCCACCACCCCCGACGCCTCGCAGCCGACCGCCGTCGAGACGCTGGGCGCGCACGACGCCAAGCTGCTCGACGAGGCGGAGGCGAAGCACGCCCCGACCGTCACCCTGATCATCGCGGCCAAGAAGGGCTCGGCGAAGAAGGTCGCCGACGGCCTCAAGGGCCTCGGTGCCTCGGTCAGCCAGCGCTACGACCAGGTCGGCTACCTGCTCGCCAAGGTTCCCACGGCGAAGGTGCTCAAGGCCGCCACGCTCCCCGGCGTCTCGGCCGTCGACCTCGACGAGACCATCAAGCTCCCCGACCCGACCCCCGAGGCCGCCCCGGCCGGCGCGAAGACCGCCGAGCAGGGCGAGACCCTCGCCGGCCCCGGCGGCGACACCGGCGCGGTCAACCCGTACATGCCGACCAACGAGACCGGCGCGGAGGCCTTCAAGGCCGCCCACCCGGCGTGGGACGGCCGCGGCGTGACCATCGGCATCATGGACTCCGGCATCGACCTGGACCAGCCGGCGCTGCAGCAGACCACCACCGGCGAGCGCAAGATCGTGGACTGGGTCACCGCAACGGACCCGCTCGAGGACGCCACCTGGCGCCGGATGCAGGCGGAGGTGACCGGGCCGAGCTTCGCCATCGCGGGTGCCACCTGGACCGCCCCGGCCGGCACCTACCGGTTCAACCTGTTCAGCGAGTCCATCACCGCCGCCAGCGACCCGGCCGGCGACGTCAACCGGGACGGCGACAAGACCGACACCTGGGGCATCCTCTACGACCAGGCCACCGGAAACATCTGGGTGGACGTCAACCAGAACAAGGACTTCACCGACGACGCGCTGATGCGGCCGTACAAGGAGAAGTTCCAGGTCGGTCACTTCGGCACGGACAACCCGGCGACCGCGGTGCGCGAGCAGATGCCGTTCGTCGTCGAGTACCGCCGTAATGTGGACACCTCGCCGATCGGCCTCCCGGGCCCGTACGACTACGTGAACATCGGCATCATCGAGGCGACCCACGGCACGCACGTCGCCGGCATCACCGCCGCCAACGACATGCTCGGCAACAGCGCGTTCGACGGCGCCGCCCCCGGCGCCAAGCTGGTCTCCGCCCGGGCTTGCTCCTGGGGTGGCGGCTGCACCGCCGCCGCGCTCACCACCGGCATGGTGGACCTGGTGGTCAACCGCAAGGTCGACGTGGTGAACATGTCGATCGGCGGCCTGCCGGCGCTGAACGACGGCGCGAACGCCCGCGCCAACCTCTACAACTCGCTGATCAACACCTACGGCGTCCAGCTCATCATCTCGGCCGGCAACTCCGGCCCGGGCCTGAACACCGTGGGCGACCCGTCCGTCGCCACCGACGTGATCAGCGTCGCCGCGAGCATCAGCAAGGACACCTGGCTGGCCAACTACGGCTCGGTCGTCCGCAAGGACAACGCGCTGTTCAACTTCTCCTCCCGTGGCCCGCGGGAGGACGGCGGCTTCAAGCCAAGCATCTCCGCCCCCGGCTCGGCCATCTCCACGGCCCCGACCTGGCAGGCCGGCGTCCCGGTCCCCGAGGCCGGCTACCCGCTGCCCCCGGGCTACCAGATGCTCAACGGCACCTCGATGGCCTCGCCGCAGACCACCGGCGCCGCCGCGCTGCTGCTCTCGGCCGCCAAGGCCAACGGCACGGCGGTCAGCCCGGCCGCCCTGCGCCGCGCCCTCTACACCTCCGCCAAGCCGATCACGGGCGTCCCCACGTACGCCCAGGGCTACGGCATGGTCAACACCCCGGGTGCCTGGGACCTGCTCGCCGCCGGCGTGCCGACCCGGACCTACACCTCCGCGGCGCCGGTCTGCACCGAGCTGTCGGAGAACCTCACGAAGTTCAACCCGGCCGCCGGCACCTTCGAGCCGAGCCCGAACGTGGGCACCGGCATCTACAACCGGTGCGCCGCCGACCGCGGTGGCCAGCAGGTCAAGGAGAGTCGCTACTACGAGGTCAAGCTGACCCGGACCAGCGGCCCGAACAAGGGCATCGCGCACAATGTCGCCTTCCGGGGCAACGACGGCACCTTCAACGCGCCGCTGACCGTCTGGCTGCCGCTGAACAAGACCGTCACCGTCAAGGTCAAGGCCAAGCCGCTGACCGTCGGCGCGCACGGCGCGATCATGACCATCGACGACCCGACCACCTCGGTGGTCGACTTCGAGGTCGCCACCGTCGTGGTCGCCGCCGACACGGTCTCGGCCCCGAACTACTCCTTCTCCGCCGAGGGCTCGGTCGAGCGGAACAGCTTCACCTCGTACTTCGTGACGGTGCCGCAGGGCGCGGGCGCGCTCCAGGTCAACCTCTCCGGCATCGCGACCGGTTCGCAGACCCGGTTCATCGCCTTCAACCCGTACGGCGTCCCGGTGGAGAGCACCGCGAGCACGGGCTGCTACACCAACTTCTCCGACGCCGCCGTCTGCAAGCCGCAGGAGCGGGACTACCAGAACCCGATGCCGGGTGTCTGGGAGATCGAGGTGGAGTCGCGGCGGACCTCGCCGACGCTGGACAACCCGTTCCAGCTCCAGGTGCGGGTGCAGGGCGTCACGGTCGAGCCGGCCGTGGTCGAGCTGCCGTCGGTGACCGCCGGCGCGCCGACCGAGGTGAGCTGGGGCCTGACCAACACCTTCGGCCCGGTCCAGGTGACCGGCGTGGGTGGCCCGCTGGCCAGTGTGCGCGCCGAGCGGCCGACCATCGCCGAGGGCGCCGTGCAGGAGTACCTGGTGGACGTTCCGGCGGGGGCGACCACGTTCACCGCCCGGATCGGCAACACCGCCAACCTCGGTGCCGACCTTGACCTGTACGTCTTCCTCGGCACCACCGAGGTCGGCCGCGCGGCCGACGGTGATTCCGAAGAGGCGGTGACCCTGAAGAACCCGGCCGCCGGCACCTACCGCGTCCGGATCGACGGGTACGCCGTCGACGGCCCGGGCACCAGCACCGCGTACGACTACCGGGACTCGTTCTCGGCTGCGGCGCTGGGCTCGCTGTCCGCCCCGACCACCCCGCTCTCCCTGGCCAACGGCGCCACCGCGACCCTGACCGGTACGGTGACCGCCCTGGCCACCCCGGCCGCCGGTCGTGAGCTCTACGGCGACCTGGCCGTCACCACCACCGAGGGCGCGGTCGTCGGCCGTGGCTCGGTGGCCATCGGCGCGGTGAACTGACCGCCCACCGCAGCACGGAGCCCCGCCCCCGTTCCCGGGGGCGGGGCTCCTCCCGTTCCGGCCCCCGACCCCCCGGATGATCGTGACGTTGTTGTCGCGACACGCCGATGCGAGCGACAAGCTTCATGATCAACCCACCGGGGCGGGGCGGGCGGCGTCAGGCGGGGCGGGCGGCTTCGACGACGAAGGGGGTGCCCTGCTGGCAGGTGGTCATCATGCCGGGCTGGGAGCGGCCGGTGACCGTGACCCGGGCGCCGGGCTTCAGCACGTCGCGGGGGCCGCCGATCAGCAGGTTGCCGTCCAGCAGCAGGCAGTTGGGCTCGACCCCGGCCTGGATGGTGCCGGTCAGGACGGTCTCTTCGGCCGGCGGCGGCTTCGTGGGCCCGCGGGTGCCCTTCGGCGGGTTCGTGGGCAGCGGGTCGACCGGGTTTCCCGGGTCGTTCGGGGTGGCGGTCGGCTCCGGGGTCGGCTGGCTGGTCACCGGGGCTGCTCCCGTCGGGGTGGCGGTGTCGTCCGTGCCGGCCTGGCCGGCGCAGGCGCTCAGCGCCGCGCAGACGACCAGGGCGGAGACGGCGAGCCGAAGGTTCCTCATACCGGTATCTGACGTACGGCGGGGGTGGTCCGTTCCCGGCGGCCGGTCAGCCGCGGGCGGACGCCGCGGCGGCCTTCATGTCCCGCTTGAGCTCCTGCGGCAGCGAGAAGGTCAGCCGCTCGTTGGCGGTGGTGATCTCCTCGACGTCGGTGAAGCCCCGCTCGGCCAGGTGCGCGAGCACCTGCTGGACCAGTTCGTCGGGGACGCTGGCGCCGGAGGTGACGCCGACCGTGCCGGCGCCGGCCAGCCAGGCGTCGTCGATCTCGTCGGCGAAGTCGACCAGGTACCCGGCGCGGGCGCCGGCGTCCAGGGCGACCTCGACCAGGCGCACCGAGTTGGAGGAGTTCCGCGACCCGACGACGACCACCACGTCGCACTCGGGGGCGATCTCCTTGACCACGTGCTGCCGGTTGGAGGTGGCGTAGCAGATGTCGTCGCTGGGCGGCGACTGGAGCAGCGGCAGCCGGGACTTGAGCCGGGCCACGGTCTCCAGCGTCTCGTCCACCGACAGGGTGGTCTGCGACAGCCAGACGACCTTGTTCGGGTCGCGCACGGTCACCTTGTCGGCCCCGTCCGGGCCGTCGACCAGCTGGATGTGCGCGGGAGCCTCACCGGCGGTGCCGACGACCTCCTCGTGCCCCTCGTGGCCGATCAGCAGGATGTCGTAGTCCTCGGCGGCGAACCGCTTGGCCTCCTGGTGCACCTTGGTGACCAGCGGGCAGGTCGCGTCGATCGCCTTGAGGGAGCGCGCCTTCGCCTGCTCGTAGACCTCCGGGGCGACGCCGTGGGCGGAGAAGATGACGGTGGCGCCCTCGGGCACCTCCTCGTTCTCCTCCACGAAGATCGCGCCCTTGGCCTCCAGGGTCTGCACCACGTGCTTGTTGTGCACGATCTGCTTGCGCACGTAGATCGGGGCGCCGTAGAGCTTGAGCGCCTCCTCGACGGTCTGCACCGCTCGGTCCACGCCCGCGCAGTAGCCGCGCGGCTTGGCCAGGAGCACGCGCTTGCCGGTCCGGGGAGTCGTCTCAGCCTGAGTCACCCGCCCATCCTACGTGTCGGGTTTTCGGACGGCAGCGGCTGCGACCCGCGCCACAGGGGTCCGCGCGGGCTGGCAGATTGAGCCGACGCGGTAAACCTCTTGATCGACCCGAGGTCCGTAGGGTGATGGGGTGAGCGAGGCGGAGCGGAGCACGTCGGAAGAGCCGTGGCCGGTGCGAGTGGTCAGCCAGAAGGTGGCGGCGTGGATCGCGCGGCTCGGCTGGGTGTGGGTGGACGGGCAGGTGGCGCAAATCAGCCGCCGGCCGGGGGCGAGCACCGTCTTCCTCACCCTGCGCGACCCGTCGGCGGATCTCAGTCTGACCGTCACCACCAACCGGGACGTACTGGATGCCGGCGCGCCGGAGCTGCGCGAGGGCGCCCGGGTGGTGCTGCACGCCAAACCGGAGTTCTACGCCGCCCGGGGCACGCTCAGCCTGCGCGCCGACGAGATCCGGCAGGTGGGCCTCGGTGAGCTGCTGGCCCGCCTGGAGAAGCTGAAGAAGCTGCTCGCCGCCGAGGGGCTCTTCGACCGGGCCCGCAAGCGCCGGCCGCCGTTCCTGCCCGGCCGGATCGGGCTGATCACCGGGCGCGCGTCGGCCGCCGAACGGGACGTGCTGACCAACGCCAGGCGGCGCTGGCCGGCGGTGGAGTTCCGGACGGTCAACGTGGCGGTGCAGGGGCCGGGCGCCGTCCCGCAGATCCTCGACGCGCTCAAGGTGCTCGACGCCGACCCGACCATCGACGTGATCATCATCGCCCGCGGCGGGGGCAGCATCGAGGATCTGCTCCCCTTCTCCGACGAGGCGCTCTGCCGGGCGGTGTTCGCCTGCGGTACGCCGGTGGTGAGCGCGATCGGCCACGAGACGGACGCCCCGCTGATCGACTACGTGGCCGACGTGCGCGCCTCGACGCCCACCGACGCGGCGAAGCGGATCGTCCCGGACCTCACCGAGGAGGTACGCCTCATCGGCCAGGCCCGGTCCCGGCTGGAGCGGGCCGTGCGCAACCTGGTCGACCGGGAGTCGCACCGCCTCGACCTGCTCCGCTCCCGCCCGGTGCTGGCCCGGCCGCAGGTGATGGTCGACCAGCGGGCGGCCGAGGTGTCGGCGCTGCGCGACCGCACCGACCGCTGCCTGGACCACCGGCTGGGCGCGGCCACCGACGACCTGCGGCACACCCTGGCCCGGCTGCGCGCGCTCTCCCCGGCCGCCACCCTCGACCGCGGGTACGCGATCGTGCAGCGCGCCGACGGCCACGTGGTCCGTGCGGCCGCCGAGGTGGCCAAGGGCGACCCGCTGCGGGTACGCCTCGCCGACGGCGAGCTGGCCGCCACGGTCGACGGCTGACGGGTCGCGGGTGGGCCGGCGACGGGCGGACGGGCAACCGGCGGACGGGCGACGGGGAGCGGATGTGGTGGGATGGACGCGATGACTGACGAGAAGAAGGACGAGCGGCTCAGCTACGAGCAGGCCCGCGCCGAGCTGGCGCAGGTGGTCGAGCGGCTGGAGACCGGCGGCACGTCGCTGGAGGAGTCGCTGGCGCTGTGGGAGCGCGGCGAGCGGCTGGCGGACATCTGCCAGCGCTGGCTGGACGGTGCCCGGGCGCGGATCGACGCGGCCCGGGAGCGCGCCGAGGACTGACCACGCGACGGCGAGACGGCCGCAGCCGCCCCGCCGTCCGGTCGGTTCAGTTGAACAGGTTGTAGAACTCCGGCGGCGCCTCGACGACCTGATCGGCCGGGGGCTTCTGCGCGGCGGTGGCGTTGCCGTAGTCCGAGTACGTGATCTTGATGTCCTGAGCGGCGCTCTGCCCGGCCGCCGGCACCTGGACCACCATCTCGCTGAGCCGGCCCTGCGGGTCCAGCTTCGCGGTGAACGGCACCGACTTCGCCTGCGGGCCGAGCGCCGTGATCACGGTCGGGTCGAGCGAACCGGCCTCGGCGGCCTTGGACACGTCGAGCGTGCCGGCGTACATGCCCTCGCCGGTCTGCCGGACGTCGGTGATCCCCTGGGTCAACACCGCGCTGCCGGCCGGGTCGACCTTCTCGAAGTCGAAGCCGAGCGCCCGGTTGCCCTTGATCCGGGTCTGGTCGAGGTGCTGGTACTTGCCGAGGTTGAGCTTCTGCACCCCGGGGACGCTGCTGGCCGCCTTGCCGCCCAGCTCCGCCTTCACCCAGCTGTCCGGCTTGAAGTGGATCAGGTCCAGCTTGATCATCAGGTCGGAGGACGGGTCGCCGATGGTCACCCGCATCTCCGCGCTCTGGCTGGGTTCGTGCACCTGGCCCTCGGCCGTGGAGCCGGCGCCGGACATGGTGAACCGGAAGTTGCCGTTGCGGATCTCATTCGTGGAGTCCAGCAGCGCCTGCTTGGCGTCACCCGTGCCCGGCGTGGCGCCGCTCGGCGCGATGCTGCCGGAGACGGCGGGGGACGCGGAGGCCCCCGCCTCGCCGGTCCCGGTGCTGTTGCAGGCGGCCAGGCCAGGAGTGAGCAGCGCTGCGGCGAAAGCGGCCGCGCTGAAGCGTCGAATAATCACGTGAACCTCTCCAGGTGGTCGTCCGGCCCACGGAAGCGCCGGAGGCGTCGCACCAGAGCCCTCACGCCGGCTCCGGCGCACGAGCCCTGTCCGGCCGGCACAGCGAGCCGGTGAGCTCGTGCCTCTTCTGTTCCCTGAAGCGACCTTCCGCAATCCCTGTCCGGTCCACCCGGCCCACGAGGGCGGGCCACGGTCGGGCTCAGCCCTTGAACATCTCGTACGTCTGCTCGGACGCCTCGACGAGCTGGGTCGCCGGGGGTCAGCGGAGGGCGTTGGCGAGCTGGCGCAGCTCGATGTCCCCGGCGTCACCGACCACGATCACCGTACGGGTCGGTTCGAGCAGCACCAACGCCTGCTGGTTGCCCCGGGCGGTGTAGCGCTGCCAGCTCCCGCCCGGCAGGTCGGCGGTGCCCTGCGGCTGGCCGCCGCTGAGCTCGGCCGGCAGCAGCTTTTCGGCGGGCACGCTGCTCTGCACGAGCTGGGTGCCACGGCCCTCCGGGGTGAGGTAGCCGATCCGCAGCGTCGCCCCGGCCGGCTCGGTCTGGTACCGGGCACTGACGGTCCGCCAGCCGGAGCCGAGGTCCGCCGGCGTGCTGACCGGGAAGGCGTTGGCCGCCCGGGCCTGCTCGACGGCGGGCGCCGGGTCCACGGTGACGGGCTCGTCGCCGCCCAGGAAGCCCCGGTAGAAGGCGAGCAGCAGCGCGATGGGGACCAGCAGCACGAGCAGCGAGAGCGCCATGTCACGGGGGGACCGCTCGGAGCGCGCCTTCTCCTGCCGGGCCGGCGGCGCGGGCTGGTCGACGGCGGCGGCCGGCTCGCCGCCCACCCCGCCCGGGCTCAGCCCGTCGGCCGGCTCGACCAGCGCAGGCTCGCCCGCCTCGAGGACCGGCGCGGGCCCGGTGGCGGGCTCGACGAGGGCGGTCTCCCGGACCTCCGGAGACGGCCCGGCGGTCGACGGGACCGGCGGCTGGCCGTCCGGCGGGGTCGCGTCGGCGGGTGCGCGGTCGGCTGGCTGTGCGGCTTCCACCCACCCATTCTCGCAGCCGCCCGATCGGCGCCGTCGACCCACCGATGCCCCAGCGACTTCGGCCGTCCGCGGGTGGGCGGAGAGCGAACTAGGTCACACCCAACTCGGTTGCCGGGTGTGGGCGGGCGAGTGAAGTGCCGGCTCAGTGCCCCGATCGCCCGGTCGGCGGGAACCCCGCCATCCCCGCCCCGGCCCGGCACGCCATCGGCGATCGTGTGAGGATCAGCGACAACGCCGGCAGCGGCGGCGGCCGCATCCTGCCGGTCCACCCCGCAACGTCGCGAGGAGGAAGCCGTCATGACCAACACCAGGACGCGGATCCCCCAGGATCTCGACCGCAACCTTGCCCTCGACCTGGTCCGGGTCACCGAGGCCGCGGCGATGGCCGCCGGCCGGTGGGTCGGCCGGGGTGACAAGGAGGGCGGCGACGGCGCAGCCGTCGACGCGATGCGCAAGCTGATCAACTCGATCCAGATGCGTGGCATCGTGGTGATCGGCGAGGGCGAGAAGGACAACGCCCCGATGCTGTTCAACGGCGAGGAGGTCGGCGACGGCACCGGTCCCGAGGTGGACGTGGCGGTGGACCCGGTGGACGGCACCACGCTGATGAGCAAGGGCATGCCGAACGCCCTCGCGGTGCTCGCGGTCTCCGAGCGAGGCGCGATGTTCGACCCGAGCGCGGTCTTCTACATGGAGAAGCTCGCCGTCGGCCCGATGTACGCCGACGTGGTGGACATCAACGCCGGTGCGGCGGAGAACATCCGACGGATCGCCAAGGTCAAGGGCACGGACGTCAGCGAGGTGACGGTCTGCGTGCTGGACCGGTCCCGCCACGACGAGCTGGTCAGGCAAATCCGCCGGACCGGGGCGGGCATCCGCTTCATCTCCGACGGCGACATCGCCGGCTCGATCGCCGCGGCCCGGGGCGAGTCCGACGTCGACGTGCTGATGGGCATCGGCGGCACGCCGGAGGGCATCATCTCCGCCTGCGCGCTCAAGTGCATGGGCGGGGCGATGCAGGCCAAGCTCTGGCCCCGCGACGACCAGGAGCGGGAGAAGGCGCTCGCCGCCGGGCACGACCTGGACCGGGTGCTGCTCACCGACGACCTGGTCACCGGGGACAACTGCTTCTTCGTGGCGACCGGGGTCACCTCCGGCGACCTGCTGCGCGGCGTCCGCTACCGGGCGGGTGGGGCGTACACGCAGTCGATCGTGATGCGGTCCAAGAGCGGCACGATCCGGGTGATCGACTCGTACCACCGGCTGGAGAAGCTCGCCCTCTACTCGGCCGTCGACTTCGACGGCCGGCCGCTGGCCGAGCAGGAGTGAGCCTGGTCGGGACGGCGGCGCCCCCCACGCTGCCGACCCCGCGGCGGATCGCCGGCGTCGGGCTGGCCACCGCCTCCGGGGTCGCGGTGGCCGTCCAGTCCCGGATCAACGGCGAGTTGGGCGTACGGCTGGCCGACGGGTTCGCCGCCGCGGTGGTCTCGTTCGGCCTGGGCCTGCTGGTGCTGCTGATGCTGGTCCCCGCCACGCCGGGCGGCCGGCGGGGCCTGGCCGCGTTGCGGGCGGCGCTGGCCGAGGGGTCGCTGCGGCCGTGGCAGTGCCTGGGCGGCGTGTGCGGCGCGTTCCTGGTGGCCACCCAGGGCCTGACCATCGGCACGCTCGGCGTCGCCCTCTTCACCGTGGCCGTGGTCGCCGGCCAGTCCGGCAGCGGCCTGCTGGTGGACCGGGCCGGCATCGGGCCGACCGGCCGGCAGCCGGTGACCCCGAACCGGTTGATCGGCGCGGTGCTCACCGTGCTGGCGGTGCTGCTCGCGGTGGGTGACCGGCTCGGCGACCCGGGCGCCCTGGCGCTGGCGCTGCTGCCGCTGCTGGCCGGGGTGGGCATCGCCTGGCAGCAGGCGGTGAACGGGCGGGTGCGCGGGGCCGCCGGCAGCGCCCTGGCCGCCACCCTGGTCAACTTCGCGGTGGGCACGGGGGCCCTGCTGGTCGCCCTGGCGATCGACGTGGCGGTCCGCGGCCGCCCGAGCGGCGACTTCCCGTCAGAGCCGTGGCTCTACCTGGGCGGTCCGATCGGCATCGTGTTCATCGCGCTGGCCGCCGCCATCGTCCGCTTCACCGGGGTGCTGCTGCTGGGGCTGGCCACCATCGCCGGGCAGATCGTCGGCGCCGTACTGCTGGATCTGATCCTGCCGACCGCGGCCTCGCATCCCGGGCCGACCACCCTGCTCGGCGCGGCACTGACCCTGGTCGCGGTCCTGATCGCGGCGCTCGGGCCGGCACCGCGCCGCTGACGCCCGCCGGGGGTCGGCGGGCGTCGCGGCCAGCGGCGGCCGGTCAGCGGCGCAGCGCGGCCACGGTCTCGGCGAGGGAGCGGTCCAGCGGGGTCGGCTCGACGCCGAGGACGTCGGTCGCCGCGCGGGACTCGAGCAGGTAGGGCCGGTCGAACTGGTAGGCGGTCTCGCGCAGCTCGCGGGCGAGCGGGTTGACCAGGCCGCCGAGCCAGAGCACCGGGTAGGGCATCCGGGTCAGCTTGGGCGCCGGGGCGCCGGCCAGGGCCGCCGCCCGGGTGGCCAGCTCCCGCATCGGCACGGCGGGCGCGCTGGGCACGTGCCAGGCCCGCCCCCAGGCCCGCGGGTCGGTGGCGGCGGCGACCAGGGTACGGGCGACGTCGTCGATGTACGTCCAGCTGTGCGGGGCGTCCCAGTCGACCGGCAGGAAGACCCGCTGCCCGGCGAGCACCCGGGGCAGCACCAGCATCGGCAGGGAGGTCGCCCCGGCCCCCAGGTAGTCGGAGCCGCGCACCTCGGTGACCCGGGCCCGCCCGGCCCGATGGGCGGCGAGCGCGTCGGCCCACATCCGGTTCCGCACCCGCCCCTTGACGCCGCGGGCGGCCAGCGGGGTGTCCTCGGTCATCGGTCCGTCGACCGGGCCGTAGCCGTAGAGGTTGCCGACGGTGGCGAGCACGGCGCCGCTGCGCTCGGCGGCGGTGAGCAGCGCCGCGGCGAGCGGAGGCCAGTCGGTGGGCCAGCGGTGGTACGCCGGGTTGGCGCAGTTGTGCAGGGCGTCGGCGCCCTCGGCCAGTGCCGTCAGCCGGTCGGCGTCGGCGGCGTCGGCGGCGACCCGCTCGATCGCGGGGTGCTCGGGCCCGGCGCCCCGGCGGGTCACCACCCGCACGCGGTCGCCGCGCTGGGTGAGGAGCCGGGCGGTGGCGGTGCCGACCGGGCCGGCGCCGACGATGACGTGCAGGGCCATGGGAGGCCGCCTTTCGAATCAGGGATCCGATGAGAGAGCACTGCTCTCGTCGAGGACGGGACCAGCATGGCGCATCCCGCACCGTCTCGTCAAGAGCAGTGCTCTCTGTTTTGATTGGCGCTCTCACTCGTGGCAGAGTGGGGACATGGTCGCTCCCTCCCTGCGGGCCCGGGTCCGGGCCGGAATGCTCGACGAGATCAAGACGGTGGCCCGCCGCCACCTCGACACCGACGGCGCCAACCTCTCGCTACGGGCGGTCGCGCGCGACATGGGCATGGTGTCCTCGGCGATCTACCGCTACTTCCCCAGCCGCGACGACCTGCTGACCGCGCTGATCCTGGAGGCGTACGACGCCCTCGGCGAGGCGGTGGAGGCGGCCGACCGGGCCGTCGCCCGGGACGACCTGCGCGGGCGCTGGCACGCCGTGTGCCGGGCCGCCCGGGCCTGGGCGCTCGCCCACCCCGCCGAGTACGCCCTGCTCTACGGCAGCCCCGTCCCCGGGTACGCGGCTCCCGACGACACGGTCGGGCCGGCCCAGCGTCCCCCGATCGTGCTGGTCGGCATCCTCCACGACGGACTGGCCACCGGCCGGCTCACCCCACCGCCCGACGAGGAGCTGCCCGACCCGCTGCGCGAGGACCTGGCGGAGATCGCCGCCGGCCTGTACCCGGGCATGCCCGAGGCGCTGCTGGCCCGCGGCATGGCCGGCTGGACCCAGCTGTTCGGGCTGATCAGCTTCGAGCTCTTCGGCCGGATCAACCGGTCGCTCCCGCACCGGGACGAGTACTTCGACCACCAGACCGCCCTGATGGCCGACGTGATCGGCCTGCCCCGCTCACCCTGACCCGACCCCGGCCGGTCCGGCGCTGCCGCGACGGCGGAAGCCGCGGCGTCAGCCGGCGTCGGAGGAATGGCCCGGGAAGAGGTGGGCGGTCGGGTCGATCGCCACGGCCGCGTTGTTCACCGCCGTGGCCGCCTCGCCGAAGCCGGTGGCGATCAGCCGGACCTTGCCCGGGTACTCGGTGATGTCCCCGGCGGCGAAGACCCGGGGCAGGTTCGTGGCCATCGCGCTGTCCACCACGATGTGCCGGCGGTCCAGGCGCAACCCCCACTCCGCCAGCGGGCCCAGGTCGGCGGTGAAGCCGAGCGCCGCGATGACGCTGTCCACCGCCAGCGTCTCCGCCGCGCCGCCCCGCGCGACGATCTCCGCACCGGTCACCCGGTCCTCCCCGTACAGCCGGGTCACTTCGGCGTTGACCACCACCCGGACCGGCAGCGCCAGCACCCGGGACACGGTCGCCGCGTGCGCGCGGAACCGCTCCCGGCGGTGCACCAGCGTCACCGACCGGGCCAGCGGCTGGAGGGCCAGGGCCCAGTCGAAGGCCGAGTCACCGCCACCGACGATGAGCACGTCCCGGCCGGCCAGCTCGGCCGGCTGCGGTACGAAGTAGGCGATCCCGGCGCCGACGAAGCTCTCCGCGGCCGGCAGCGGCCGGGGCGTGAAGCTGCCCAGCCCGCCGGTGATGAGCACCGCCCCGCAACCGAGCTGCTCGCCCCCGGCGAGCCCGAGCACCGGCTGCCCGTCAACGTAGGAGAGCTTCTCCGCCCGGGTGCCGAGCAGGTACGCCGGCGCGTACGGCGCCGCCTGGGCGACCAGGTTCGCCACCAGATCCCGCCCCTTGACGGCCGGGAACCCGGCGACGTCGAGGATCAGCTTCTCCGGGTACATCGCGGTGACCTGGCCGCCCGGCTCGGGCAGCGCGTCGATCACCGCCACGGAGAGCCCCCGGAACCCGGCGTAGTACGCGGCGAACAGCCCGGCCGGGCCGGCCCCGATCACGGCGACATCGACCTCGCGCATCGCGTACCGTCACTTTCGCCTCACGGATCAAGGTGTGCTGATGCCGACGGTAGGCGGGCGGGTGCCGGCGGGCAAGCAGGTCCCATGACCCGTTCGGACGGCCCTGCCGGCCGGTCAGGGCAGGGTGAGCGGCGACTCCGACTGCGACTGCGGCAGCTCGGTGCGACGCCGGAACAGGATCGCCGCCACGATCCCGCCGAGCAGCCCGAACAGGTGACCCTGCCAGGAGATCCGCTCGTCGGTGGGGAGGATGCCGAGCAGTTGCCAGCCGTAGAGCAGGCCGACCAGCAGCACCACCGCCACGTTCCACCAGCTCCGCTCGACGACGCCCCGGGTGAGCAGGATGCCCAGGTAACCGAAGATGACGCCGCTGGCGCCAACCACCACCGAGTGGGGCGAGCCGGTGAACCAGACGCCCAACCCGCTGACCAGGATGATCATCAGCGTGGACCAGAGGAAGCGGCGGGTGCCGGCGGCGAGCACGAAGGTGCCGAGCAGGATCAGTGGGACGCTGTTGCTGTAGAGGTGGTTGAAGTCGGCGTGCAGGAACGGCGAGAAGAAGACGCCGTCCAGCCCCTGGATCCGGCGCGGGATGATTCCCGCCGCCAGGTCGAGGTCGGCGTGCAGCCCGACGTCGAGGCCCTCGATGAGGAAGAGCACCGGCACGACCGCGCACATCGCGACGAAGGCCCGGCCCAGCGAGGCGTAGAACGCTTCGGTGCCGAACCGGTGGGGATCGCCGCCCGTCGGGCCGCCGCGCCAGGTCACGTACCCATGGCTATCAGCAATCGCGACAGACCGCCACCCGTGGGGGCGAGTCCCGCCCGAACACGACTGCGGGGTGCGCGGATTTCCGCACACCCCGCCGTCGTCAGCGTCGGATCAGTACCAGCCGGTGCTCTGCGAGTGCGACCAGGCGCCGCACGGATCGTCGTACCGGCCTTCGATGTAGCCGAGCCCCCACTTGATCTGGGTGGCCGGGTTGGTCTTCCAGTCGTCGGCTACCGTGGCCATCTTGCTGCCCGGCAGCGCCTGCGGGATCCCGTACGCGCCGGAGCTGGAGTTGTAGGCCTTGTGGTTCCAGCCGCTCTCCTTGGTCCAGAGCTTGTCCAGGCACGGGAACTGGTCGATGCCGAAGCCCGCTTCCAGCATGAGCGCGCAGCCGATCGCCCGGTTGCCGCTGTACTCCTCGCAGGACGCCGGAATCGGGCCGTCGTACGGCTTGCTGGCAGCCTCCGCCGCCTCCGCCGCCGCGCGCTCCTTCTTCCGGGAGGCCGCCGCGGCCTCGGCCTCGCGGGCCCGCTGGGCGGCCTCCTTGGCCGCCGCCGCGGCGCGCAGCTTCGCCTGGTACTCGGCGGCGCGCTGGCGGGCCGAGTCCAGCTGGTGCTCCGCCTGCCGGTCGCGCTGGTACGCGTACTCCGCCTGGTCGACCTCGAGGCCGACCTGCGCGGTCAGGCCCTGTTGCTGGGTTTCCCGGTCTTCGCCCAGATAGAAGCCGCCGGCAACGCCCACGGAGAGCAGTGCGACAGCGGCCGTACGGGCGCCGAACCGGCTCCACAGCCGACTCACGAAGTGGTCCCTTCGTCGGGGGCAAGGACACGACGCGACGGATGGCCATCGGGGGCCGCGCCGGCGTCGCGAGCGCCCCGACCCCGCGGTCGCAGCCGACGCACCGGCGTTCACCGATCTCCGCCGCCGGGGGGCGAGCGATGACCGACGATCTTCGTGGTGCGTGAGCGCTCGTGGGACACCATCGCGCACAGTGAGGCTGATGGGAAACCAAGAGGCTGATTTGTGATCTGGGCCACAAACTGAAAGCCCCTAAATGCTCCCAAAGCCGGCGGAGAATCGCGTCAGAGCGGAATGTCCTCCAACAGATCCGTCACCATCGCGGCGATCGGCGACCGCTCCGAACGGCTGAGCGTGACGTGCGCGAAGAGGGGATGGCCCTTCAGCGCCTCGATCACCGCGGTCACCCCGTCGTGCCGGCCGACCCGCAGATTGTCCCGCTGGGCGACGTCGTGGGTGAGCACCACCCGCGAGCCCTGGCCGATCCGGGACAGGACGGTGAGCAGGACGCCCCGCTCCAGCGACTGCGCCTCGTCGACGATCACGAAGGCGTCGTGCAGGCTGCGCCCCCGGATGTGGGTGAGCGGGAGCACCTCCAGGATGCCCCGCGCGGTGACCTCCTCCAGGACGTTCTCGTGCACCACCGAGCCCAGGGTGTCGAAGACCGCCTGCGCCCAGGGCGACATCTTCTCCGACTCCGAGCCGGGCAGGTACCCGAGCTCCTGGCCCCCGACGGCGTAGAGCGGACGGAAGACGATCACCTTCTTGTGCCGACGGCGCTCCATCACCGCCTCCAACCCGGCGCAGAGCGCCAGGGCGGACTTGCCGGTGCCCGCCCGCCCACCAAGCGAGACGATCCCGATCGACTCGTCCAGCAGCAGGTCCAGCGCCACCCGCTGCTCGGCCGAGCGGCCGTGCACGCCGAACGCCTCCCGGTCACCGCGCACCAGCCGGACGGTCTTGTCCGGCAGTACGCGGCCCAGCGCCGAGCCCCGGGCCGAGTGCAGCACCAGACCGGTGTGGCAGGGCAGCCCGGCGGCGGCGTCCAGGTCGAGGGTCTCCCCCGCGTACAGCCGGCCGATCTCCTCCTCGCCGAGCTCCAGCTCGGCCATGCCGGTCCAGGTGGGATCGCTGGCCTGGCCGTGCCGGTACTCGTCGGCGCGCAGGCCCACCGAGGCCGCCTTCACCCGCAGCGGCATGTCCTTGCTGACCAGGGTCACCTCGCGCCCCTCGGCGGCCAGGTTGAGCGCCACGGAGAGGATTCGGGCGTCGTTCGACTCGTTGCGGAAGCCGGGCGGCAGCACCCCGTCGTCGGTGTGGTTCAGCTCCACCCGGAGCGTCCCGCCCTGGTCGTTGGCGGGCACCGGCCGGTCCAGCCGGCCGTGCGTCACCCGCAGCTCGTCGAGCATCCGCAGCGACTGCCGGGCGAACCAGCCCAGCTCCGGGTGGTGCCGCTTTCCCTCCAACTCGGAGATGACGACGAGGGGCAGCACCACCTCGTGCTCGGCGAAGCGGTGGAACGCCGCGGGGTCGGAGAGGAGGACCGAGGTGTCCAGGACGAAGGCATGGCCGGCTGGTCGGGGCTCCTCGGTGCCGACCGACGCGGCAGCGGCCGTGCGGCGGCTCCGGGTGGTCCGGCGGGTCGTGGCAGTCGCGGCCGGGGTCTGGTCGGCACCGGCGGGGGTAGGGCGAGTCGTCACAGGCCTGCTCCGCGGATGGGCACCCGGCCACCCGTGTTCCGCCTCGTCCGGTGCCCGGTGGACACGGGGTCGGATGCGGGCCCCGTGCGCGAGGTCGCAGGTCCGGGCTGGCCGGCTGGCCCGGGAGAACCCCGTGCCATGACTAGACGCTAGCCGCGTCCGCGCCCTTCGGCTAGTGGGTGATCGTGGCTGCCAGCCGACCGGGGCGGGAACGGTCGACGCGGCGGAACCGGCCGGGATGCATGCCCCCTGCGCGCATCCCGGCCGGCGGGACCAGCGTCACCGGTCTGACGCGGTCCCGACGGTGCGCGTCCGCCGCGGACGACGCACCGTGTCCCTGGGCGCACCTCAGCCCTGCCGGCGCACCAGCGTTCCAGTCGGGTGCCGGCCGCCGACCACCGACGCCGTGAACGAGGAACCGGTGTACGTCGTGCCCTGCCGGGTGGCGACTGCGCCGAGCTGTGCGGTAGCGGTGCCCCGGGGGGCGGTACCCGGCGCGGGCCGGCCGCCGAGCGCCACCGCTCCGGACGCCGTCGCACCGTCGTGCGGGCGTCCGCCGGCGGGCGGCGCGGCGGCGGACGTCGGGGCGACGACCGGGCCGGCCAGCGCCGACGCGATGGCGGTCTGGGCGTCGCGGCGCCGGCGGTTCCAGGCGCCCCGGTCACCGTCGAAGTAGCCCTGCCGGTAGCCGAAGCGGTAACCGATCCGGTAGCTGAGCTGCCCGTGCAGCCGGCCCGCCGCGTAGCTGGTCGAGCCGAGGACGAGGACGAGGAAGACCGCGAGGATGGGGCTCATCCGGCCGCTCCCGCTGGCGTCGGGTCGCTGGGCGCCGCCCCCCGCCTGGTCACCGCTCCTCCGGCTCGACCGCGGGATCCACGACCAGGAGCCGCTCCAGATCGGCGGTGCTGACCTCCTCGACCAGCTCCACGCTGATCCGGCAGCCGTCCAGGAGGATCTCGGCGACGGAGGTACGCCGGATCTCGCCGCCGGCGTCGTAGACCCGGACGCTCAACTCCGGACAGCCGAGGTGGGTACGCCAGGCGTTCCACTCGTCCCGGTCACCGACGCTCAGGGACAGGTAACGGCAGCCGCGGGCGAGGTACAGGCGCCACGGGGCGCTCAGCCCGCCGGCCACCCCCTCCGCGATCAGGCCGAACGCCTGGGCACGAGTGGCGAGTTCGGTCACCGGACCCCCTTGAAACCCGCGGAGTGACGCGTGTGAGCACTGATCGTCTCATGCACGTGACACACCGTAGTTTGTCCCACGGGCGTGACAGTATCAGCTTTTCGTCTGTTTACCCCCGTCCTGGCGGGCACCTATTCTGCCCGGGTGGCACCCCTCAAGAGCAGCCCTGGATCGTTTACCGGGAATCCGAGAGAGCCGTCACGCCTGCGTGACAGTGGCGTGCCCGGCCGCCCCGGTGTCGCCGCCTGGTCGTACCGTCACGGGGTGACCGAGACGGCCAACGCACGGAAGATCGCCTTCGCCACCTTCGTGCGGCGCGCGCTCGACGACGCCCGGGCCATGCGGGCCTGGAGCGGAACCGAGGTCTCCCGCCGCACCGGCGTCTCCCGCCAGACCATCAACCGTTGGGTACGCGGCGACTGGGCCAGCGACCCGGAGGCGGAACGGGTGGTCGCCTTCTGCGAGGGACTCGGCCTGAACCCGGCGACCGCCTTCACCGCGCTGGGCTGGGACCGGGCGGCGCCACCCCGCAGCGCACCCACCCCGCCGCCGATGGACCCCGACGTGGAGGCGCTGCTGCGCCGCCTGGTCGACCCGAATGTGTCCGAGGCGGAGAAGTTCCACATTCGGGAAACCATTCGTTACCTCGCTTATCGCCCAACCCTTCCGGTCGATGTCCGAAACAGGGATAAACAGGCCGGGTAGTTCCTCAGATAGCGAAAGAATGGTGGGGCAGACCCAATCGTTTCGCTCCGGGGCCGGAACGGGCGCGCTAGCGTCCGTATTCGTACTGCTTGGGCTCGTCATCGGCGGGGGGACGGGACAAGGCCGAACCCAGCCCTGCGGGACAGAAGGAGGGGTCTGTCCATGACCCTGAAATGGTTGGCAGTCGTGGTCGCGGTGGTGTCGGCGACATCGTGCGTGACCGGCAACGTGGTGGTCGGCGTCATCGACGGCGGGCAGCTGCCTCTGGTCGTCAACGTCTTCGCGCTCACCGTGACCGGCACCGCGGTGGTCCTCGCCGTGGTCGCCGAGCTGCACGACCGGCTCAACGACCGGGTCAGCGCGCTCACCGAGTTCCTGGTGGCCCGGCTGAACGAGATCGAGGCGCACACCGGGGACCGGAACACCGGATTCGTGGAGGGCTACCTGCTCAGCCACGGCCAGGAGGCGGCCGTGGTGCCGTTCGGACGCCGGGGACGGGGGGCCGCCGAACGCTGACCCACCCCGCCGGCTGAGCGTCACATCTCGGCCACGAATGAGCCGCATCGCCCGGGGTACGCTGACGCGCGTGCCGCCGTTGAATCTGGGCAACCAGCAGCCGAAGACCCCGTTGGACGCCGAACGCGCGTGGCGGGCCACCGCCCCGCGAGCCGCCGACACGGTGCTCTTCTTCGACTTCGACGGCACGCTCGCACCGGTCGACGACGACCCGACCGCGGTCCAGCCCGCCCCGCGGGTGCTGGCCGCGCTGGCGGCGCTCGCCCCGGTCGTACGCCGGATCGCGATCGTCTCCGCTCGCCCGGTGGATTTCCTCCGCGACCAGCTCGGCGGCCTCGCCGGCATCGACCTGTACGGGCTCTACGGGCTGGAGCACAGCCATTCCGGCGGCGAGACGGTCACCGAGCCGGCCGCCCTGCCCTGGGTGCCCACCATGTCCGAGCTGGCCGAGCAGGCCCGCGCCGAGTTGCCGCCCGGCGCCCTGGTCGAGTTCAAGCGGCTCTCCGTCGCCCTGCACTGGCGCACCGCCCCGCAGCTCGGCGACCTGGTGCAGGAGTGGGGCCGGGCCCGGGCCGAGCGGCTCGGGCTGCGCTGCCAGGCCGGCCGGATGGTGCTCGAACTCAAGCCCCCGGTCGACCGGGACAAGGGCATGGTGATCGGCGAGATCGTCCGGGACGCCGGGGGCGCCTGGTACTTCGGTGACGACGTCTCCGACATCAAGGCGTTCGCCGCGCTGCGCGCCCGCGCCGCCACCGACCCCGACTTCGTCGGCATCTGCGTAGCCGTCGCGAACCCGGAGACCGGTCACGAGGTCGCCGACGCCGCCGACCTCACCCTCGACTCCCCCGCCGCCCTAGCCACCTTCCTCACCCAAGCCCTCCCCCACCTCACCTAACCCGCTGCATCGATCTTGCACTTGATGCCCCGGCAAGAAGGGCATACGGCGCGAATGAGGGGCCCCAAGTGCAAGATCGCCGGGGCGGGAGGGGCCAGGGGGGTTAGGCGCCGAAGCGGCGTTGGCGGGTGGCGTAGGAGCGCAGGGCGCGGAGGAAGTCGACGCGGCGGAAGTCGGGCCAGTTGAGCTCGCAGAAGTAGAACTCGGAGTGGGCGCTCTGCCAGAGCATGAAGCCGGAGAGGCGCTGCTCGCCGCTGGTCCGGATGATCAGATCCGGGTCAGGCAGGCCCTTGGTGTAGAGGTGCTCGGAGATGTGGTCGACGTCGATCGAGTTGGCCAGTTCCTCGATCGTGCCGCCGGTCGCCGCGTGCTCGAGCAGCAGCGAGCGGACCGCGTCGGCGATCTCCCGCCGGCCGCCGTACCCGACGGCGATGTTGACCTGGGCGCCGCCGCTGCGGTCGCGGGTGCGCTCCTCGGCGGCCTTCAGCGCGGCGGCGTGCTGCGCGGGCAGTACGTCCAGCGCGCCCACCATCCGCAGCCGCCAGGGGTTGCCCTCCTCGGCCAACTCGCTGGTGAGGTCCTCGATGATCTGGAGCAGCGGGTCGAGCTCGGCCGCCGGCCGGGACAGGTTGTCGGTGGAGAGCAGCCAGAGCGTCACGTGCCCGACGCCGGCCGCGTCGCACCAGCGCAGCAGCTCCTTGATCCGCTCGGCGCCCATCCGGTGGCCGTCGTTGGGGTCGACGAAGCCCATCTCCCGGGCCCACCTGCGGTTGCCGTCGCACATGACGCCGACGTGCCGGGGCACCGGCTTGCCCGCGAGCCTGGCCGTCAGCCGGCGCTCGTACACGGAGTAGAGAAGTTTCCGCAGAGTCATCACCTTGCAGGGTAGCGACCCCGACGGAAGGTCAGCGCCTCGGTGGTTGATCCGTGGCCGGCAGACCGATGCCGATCATGGCCAGGGTGCGCGCGTCGAGCCGCCCGTCGCCCAGCCCCAACTCGACCACGCTGCGGTAGACGCGGTCGTCCCGACGGGCGGCGCGGACCGCCGCGTCGACCACCCGCCGGTGCCGGGCCAGCCAGGCGGCGACCGAACTGTGCCGCAGATGCGTGCCGAGCCGGCGGCGCAGCGCGTCGGCGTACCGGCGGGCGGCCTGGCCGGGGGACGCCGCCGCGGCCGCGCCGGCGAGCGCCCCCGAGCGGAGCGCGTAGAAGATCCCCTCCCCGGTGAACGGGTTGATCAGCGAGAGCGCGTCGCCGGCCAGCACCGCCCGGCCCCGGCCCGGCGCCGGGCGGTGGGTGGAGAGCGGCAGGTGGTGGGCACGCAGCGCGGTGACCGTGGCCGGGTCGGTGCCGGGCAGCAGGGCGGCGAGGCGGTCCAGCAGGTGCGCGCGAGTCACCGGCTCGCCGCGCAACACCTCCCCGTACCCGACGTTCGCCCGGCCGTCGCCGATCGGGAAGGACCAGGCGTACGCCGGCCAGCGTGCCGCCGAGGTGACGATCAGTTGCTCGGGCGGGCCGGGCAGTGCCGGCGCGTAGCCCCGGATGGCCAGCGCCAGGTGGCGGTCCGGGTTCGCCGGGTGGCCGAGCGCCCGGCGGACCACCGAACCGGCGCCGTCCGCGCCCACCACCGCGCGCCCGGACAGCTCACCGTCCAGCACCACCCGGTCGTCGCGGAGCTCCACCCGGCGCACCGTGTGCCGCCGCAACTCCGCGCCGGCCGCCACCGCCGCCGTCACCAGCCGGGCGTCGAACACCTCCCGGGGCACCGTGTACGCGGGCCGCGGCAGCGCCCGGGCCACCGCCCCGCCGCCGGGGCCGACCAGCCGCAGCGCGGGCAGCGGGGCGTACCCGGCGACGGCGTCGGTGACGCCCAGCTCGGCCAGGACATCCAGCGCGTGCGCGGCGATGCCGTCCCCGCATGCCTTGTCCCGGGGAAAGTCGGACCGGTCCAGCAGCAGCACCCGCGCCCCGCCCCGCCGGGCGGCGAGCGCGGCCGCCGACCCGGCCGGCCCCGCGCCGACCACGATCACGTCGAACTCGTCACCCACCCGCGCTCCCTCCCCGGCCGCGACCCTCCTGTCGCCATCCTGCCCCGCCACCGCCCCCAACCCCCGATGCCGCACCGACGCCCACCCCCGCCACACCTGTTGATCAAGAGGTGGGCGCGGGGCAGGGCGGAGCCGGGCGGTTTGGTCAGGAGCGGGTGGTGGGCTCAGCGGTGCGGGCGCGCCAGAGGCCGTAGAGGGCCAGGATGGCGGCGGCGACCAGGGGACCGCCGTCGCGGATCAGGCCGTCGACGCCGAGCAGCCACCAGCACAGCGGCAGGTCGACGGCGAGCACGCCGAAGGTGACCGCGACCAGCATCCGGCGGGCCCAGGCCCGGCCGCGCATCAGGAACGCGGTGCAGAACAGGACCAGGTAGCTGACCGCAATACCGGCGGCGAACCAGAACAGCACCGCCGGCACGGCGCTCAGCCGCCCATCCAGGATGGAGCCGCCGGCGACCAGGGCCGGGACCAGCATGAGTGGGCTGTAGGTGAAGGCGGCGACCCGGCTGGTGAGCAGCCAACCGGCGACCGGTGGGCGCTTGGGCGTGACCTCCCGCCAGGAGATCGTGCCGCCCTCCACGACCAGGCCCTTCCGGTGCCGGACCAGGTGCCCACCGACCGTGTCGGAGCGGTAGAGCAGCGCCACCACGGCCACGCAGAGCGCGGTGAGCAGCCCGAAGCCGAGCAGGCCGGGCAACGGCGGCACCCCGGCCCGGGGTACGACCAACCGGCCGACCGCGAAGATGGTGGTGACCGCGAGGATCAGCCCGAACGGCCGGGCCACGGTACGACCGCGGTTGACGTGGCCGATCAGCACCAGGAAGCCGAGCGAGCGGAGCATCGCCCAGCCGGTGCGGACGGCCAGGCCGAACTCCTGCTCCGGGGCGTACCAGTAGTTGAGCAGCTCGACCACGACGGTGGCCGCCGCCGTGACGGCGAGCAGGGTGGTCAGCGCCCGGACGGCGGACGGCCGCCGGACCTCGGTGGTCGCGGCGGCCGTCCTCATGGGATCCGATGTTGCCCGGTACGGGCGTCGGTCACACCTACTTCTGCGGCTGCGCGTCGAGCCGGGCGCGCAGGGCGTCCAGCTCGGCCCAGAGGACGCCGGGCAGCTTGTCGCCGAACTTGTCGAACCACTCGGTGACCAGCGGCAGCTCCTTGCGCCACTCCTCCGGGTCGACCTTGAGGGCGATCCGGACGTCCTCCGGGGTCATGTCCAGGCCCTCGACATCCAGCGCGTCCTGGGTCGGGACCATGCCGATCGGGGTCTCCACCGCGTCGGCCCGGCCCTCGATCCGCTCAATCACCCACTTGAGCACCCGGGAGTTCTCGCCGAAGCCCGGCCAGAGGAAGCTGCCCTCGGCGTCCTTGCGGAACCAGTTCACGTAGTAGATCTTGGGCAGCTTGGCCGCGTCGCCGTCGGCGCCCTTGCCCATCTCGATCCAATGCCGGAAGTAGTCACCGGCGTGGTAGCCGATGAACGGCAGCATGGCCATCGGGTCACGGCGGACCACGCCGACGGCGCCGGAGGCGGCGGCGGTGGTCTCCGAGGAGAGCGTGGCACCCATGTAGACCCCGTGCACCCAGTCCCGGGCCTCGGTGACCAGCGGGATGGTGTCCCGGCGGCGGCCACCGAAGAGGATCGCGTCGATCGGCACGCCGTTCGGGTCGTAGTAGTCGTCGGCCAGGATCGGGCACTGGGTGATCGGGGTGCAGAACCGGCTGTTCGCGTGGGAGGACAGGCTGTCGCTCTCCGGCGTCCAGTCGTTGCCCTTCCAGTCGATCAGGTGCGCCGGCGGCTCACCCATGCCCTCCCACCAGATGTCGCCGTCGTCGGTGAGGGCGACGTTGGTGAAGATGGAGTTGCCCCGGTCCAGCGTCCGCATGGCGTTGGCGTTGGTCTTCCAGTCGGTGCCGGGCGCGACGCCGAACAGGCCGTACTCCGGGTTGACCGCGTAGAGGCGACCGTCGGCACCGAAGCGCATCCAGGCGATGTCGTCGCCGATGGTCTCGACCTTCCAGCCCGGGATGGTCGGCTCCAGCATGGCCAGGTTGGTCTTGCCGCAGGCGGACGGGAAGGCGCCGGCGACGTGGTAGACCTTGCCCTCGGGCGAGGTGATCTTAAGGATCAGCATGTGCTCGGCGAGCCAGCCCTCGTCGCGCCCCATCACGCTGGCGATGCGCAGCGAGTAGCACTTCTTGCCGAGCAGCGAGTTGCCGCCGTAGCCGGAGCCGTACGACCAGATCTCGCGGGTCTCCGGGAAGTGGGAGATGTACTTCGTGTCGTTGCACGGCCAGGACACGTCCTGCTGGCCGGGGGCCAGCGGAGCGCCGATGGAGTGCAGCGCGTGCACGAAGTCGGCGTCGTCACCCATCGCCTCGAGCACCTTCGCGCCCATCCGGGTCATGATGCGCATCGAGGCGACCACGTACGGGCTGTCGGTGATCTCGACGCCGAACATGGGGTTCTCGGCCTCGACCGGGCCCATGCAGAACGGGATGACGTACATGGTGCGCCCACGCATGCTGCCGCGGTACAGCTCCGTCATCGTCCGCTTCATCTCGGCCGGCGCCATCCAGTTGTTGGTGGGGCCGGCGTCCGCCTCGTCCACGGAGCAGATGAAGGTGCGCTCCTCGACCCGGGCGACGTCCGTCGGGTCCGTCCGCGCGTAGAACGAGTTGGGCTTCTTCTCGGGATTCAGCCGGATCAGGGTGCCGCTTTCGACAAGCTCGTCGGTGAGGCGGCGCCACTCCTCATCGGACCCGTCCACCCAGACCACCCGGTCGGGGGTGGCCAGTTCTGCGACCTCACGGACCCAGGCGAGCAGTTTGGGGTGGGACGTCGGGGCCTCATCGATACCCCGAACAGTAGCCGGAGCAACCATGTCACATCTCCTTGTGGTCGACGCTGACCGATGTATGGGATGCACGAGTTCTGGCGAGCGAGGCGTCGCCTTCGTGGAAACCTGGGATTGGGCTCAGCGTAAACCGGGCTGCCTCGCGAGTCAGTGGGACTGGTTGTGAAGAACTGCACAAGGTACGGCCGCGCTGCGGCATCGCGATCTGATACCCGCTTTCGCGCGCAGTTTCACGCAAATCCTGCGGTCAACCTTCGTGGGATGCCGGCCGCGGCGGGCGGTCCGGGGTGCACCATGAGCGGAAGCGCCCGCGCGGGCCGAGGGCGGCGATTGGACGATCCGATCCGCAATTGCGCCACCGTCGGTTACGCTCTGCTCACCGGACATCGGCGCCGACCGCTGCCATCTCCTTGGGGCACCCGCTCGCGCACCGTCACCACGACGGCGGCGCTCGGTACGCGCTGACGGGGACACCCGGTGCCCTGCGGGACGTGGGTACGTCCGGCTCGTCGTTGCTACCCGTTCGACGTGCCGGCACCCGGTAGGCTCGGCGGGTGGCCGCGACGATGACCGGGGACCCACCGGGTACCCCGAAGACCCGGCCGGGTCTGATCGCTTCCCTCCTCGACCGTTTCGGTCACCTGGTCCGTGAGCTGAGCAAGTTCGCCACGGTGGGCGGGCTGGCGTTCCTGGTGGACTTCGCCCTCTTCAATTATCTGGCCAGCGTCCGGCACCTGCCGCCGGTCGGGGCGAAGACCATCTCCACCGTGATCGCCGCGACCCTGGCGTTCCTGGGCAACCGGTTCTGGACCTGGCGGCACCGCCAGCGCTCCCACCCGGCCCGGGAGTACGGGCTGTTCTTCTTCTTCAACGGAGTCGGCCTGGGCATCGCGGTCGGCTGCCTGGCGCTCAGCCGCTACGGCCTGGGCAGCATCTGGCCCGGCGTGTTCCAGACCCCGCTGGCCGACAACATCGCCAGCTTCATCGTCGGCACCGGCCTCGGGACGCTGTTCCGATTCTGGTCGTACCGACGGTTCGTCTTCGTCGAAGCGGGAACCCCACCCGTTCCGGGAACGAGCCACGACCGAGACTCCGGGGCGTGACCTACCGCCCACCCCGTCCTGCCGGGCCGAGTCGGCCCTGGCCACTGCCCTAAGGTGTTCCGCATGCGTCTGGTCCGTCTGCTGCCCGAGCGCTGGCAGAAGTTCATCCACGAGGCGCTCAAATTCGGCATCGTCGGCGGCATCAACACCGTCATCAATTACGCGGTGTTCAATGCGCTGGCACTGACCGTTTTCCGGGACGGGCAGCTCAAGGCAACGGTGATCGCCACCATCGTGGCGACGATCACGTCGTATCTGATGAATCGGCACTGGACGTACCGGGATCGCCCGAAATCGGCGCTACGCCGCGAATACGTCCTGTTCTTCCTGTTCAATGCGACCGGCCTGATCATCGAACTCGGGGTGCTCGCCGCGGCGAAGTACGGCCTGGGGGTGACCGGCCTGCTGGCGCTGAACGTGGCGAAGACCGGCGGCGTGCTGCTGGCCACCATGTTCCGTTTCTGGTCCTACCGGACATTCGTCTTCCAGCCGGTCCCGAAGCACGCGCAGGAGACCTGGCACAGCATTCCGCGGGACCAGTGGGACACCATGGCGGGGATGGACCCGGTGGCGGAGTTGGCCGAATCGGTCAGCGAGCTGGAGGAGTCCGAGCCCAAGCCCGGCGAACGAACGGCCGGCCGGCGCGGCGCCGCGGAGTACGCTGCCCCGCCTCAGGGCCGCCCCGCCCCGGCGGACGCCGGTCTGGGTGGCGCCCTCCACGCCGACCTGGACGCGGAGCTGGCCGCCGAGCTGCACGCCGGCACCCGCCGCTCGCCCCGCCGCTGATCCCAACCGGTCGGCGTCGGCCGGCCGCAGGTCCGCCTCGGCCGCTCAGCCGCCCCGCGCACCCGGTCCGCCGGGCCGGCGGACCGGGCACCGCCGGTCAGGCCGAGGGGTCGCGCAGCGGCTTGCCGTCGCGCATGTCGGCGAGGATCTCCCGCATCTCGCCGTCGCCCAACGAGTGCTTGTCGTGGTGGGCCTCCACCAGCTCGTAGAGCTTGGTCTGCACCTGGTCGACGCGCGGGACGTCGTTGAGCACCGACTGGCCGCGTTCGCCCGCGGACTCGATGGTGAGCGTGCCGCAGCCGAGCAGCCGCTCCAGGAAACGCTGGTGCATCGAGTGGTCGTTGATCCGGGTCAGCGGGAGGTCCCGCCGGTTCCGGGAGAACACCCCCTCCTGGAGCAGCACCCGCTCGTCGGTGAAGAGGTAGTGGGTGGTGCGCCAGACCAGGAACGGCCAGAGCCCCAGCCAGAGCACCAGCGCCAGGCCGAGCGCGGCGATCACGTAGAGCGCGATGGTGCCGCCGTCACCGTCGGGCAGCAGGAGCCAGCCCGCCACCACCGCCGCGACGGCGAGCACCAGCACCAGGATCGGCCGGAGCAGCGCCTTCCAGTGCGGGTGCAGGTGGAGCACGACGTGCTCATCCTCGGTGAGCACGTCTTCGGGGAACGCCACAGAAACCTCCTCGCAGAACAGGACGCGCTGACCGTAACCGGTCGGCGCTCGCCCCGGGATCAGCCGCGCGGCGGTAAAGAAGGTCAGCGCACGTGCAGCACGTCGCCGGCGGCGAGGCGCAGGTCCCCGTCCGGTCCCTCGACCAGCAGCTGGCCGTCCGGGTCCACGCCGGTGGCGGTCCCCCGCACCTCGCGGCCGTCCGGCAGCAGCACCCGGATCTGCCGGCCGACCGTGGCGCAGTTCGCCAGGTATGCCTCGCGCAGCCCGCTGGCCATTGCGTCGCCCCCGGCGTCGCGCCAGCGTTCGTACCAGTCGGCGAGCGAGCGGAGCAGGGCGCGCAGCAGCGGATCCCGATCGGTGGCCGCCGCGCCGGCCAGTTGCAGCGAGGTGGCCGGCAGCCCGGTCGGATTCTCCGGCAGCTCGTCGGCACGGAGCGTGACGTTTAGGCCGATGCCGACCACGATGGCCGGCGGCTGGGCCGGAGACGCCCCGGGCACCGCCTCGGCCAGCACCCCGGCGCACTTGGCGCCGTCGATCAGCAGGTCGTTGGGCCACTTGAGGCGGGCGTCCAGCTCGGCCAGGCGGGCCACCGCCTCGACCAGCGCCACCCCGGCGAGCAGCGGCAGCCACCCGTACCCGGCGGGTGTCACCGGCGACCAGCCACGCTCCGCGACGGCCTCGCCGGGGCGGAGCAGGACGCTGGTCGCGATGCCCGCCCGGGCCGGCGACTCCCAGACTCGGCCGCGCCGGCCCCGGCCCGCGGTCTGCCGCTCGGCGACCACCACCAGGCCCTCCGGCTCCCCGGCCCGCGCGGCCTGCACCACGTCGGCGTTGGTGGAGGCGGTCTCCGCGCGCAGCTCCAGCCGGCGCCAGGGCCCGTGCGGGGCGAGCAGCGCGCGCCGCAGCCGGGCCGCCGACAGCGGCGGGCGGTCCAGATCGGTGTACGGCGAGCCGGGCATCCCGCCAGCCTACGGCCCCGGCGCCGGGCCGTCGGCCGGATGGCGCCCGGAGCCCGGTGAGGCGCACTGCACAGCGGCGGTCGCCTGAACCATCGTTATATTCCCTGGGTGACTACCGAGACCGGGATCAACATCCACAGCACCGCGGGCAAGCTGGCGGACCTGGAACGCCGGGTCGACGAGGCGGTGCACGCCGGGTCGGCCCGCGCGGTCGAGAAGCAGCACGCGAGGGGCAAGAAGACCGCGCGGGAACGCATCGAGATGCTGCTCGACGAGGGCTCCTTCGTCGAGCTCGACGAGCTGGCCCGGCACCGGTCCATCAACTTCGGACTGGAGAAGACCCGACCGTACGGCGACGGCGTGGTCACCGGCTACGGCACCGTGGACGGGCGGCAGGTCTGCGTCTTCGCGCAGGACTTCACCGTCTTCGGCGGCTCCCTCGGCGAGGTCTTCGGCGAGAAGATCGTCAAGGTGATGGACCTGGCCATGAAGATCGGCTGCCCGGTGGTCGGCATCAACGACTCCGGTGGCGCGCGCATCCAGGAGGGCGTGGCCTCGCTCGGCCTCTACGGCGAGATCTTCTTCCGCAACGTCCGGGCCAGCGGCGTCATCCCGCAGATCTCGCTGATCATGGGCCCATGCGCGGGCGGCGCCGTCTACTCCCCGGCGGTCACCGACTTCACCGTGATGGTCGACCAGACCTCGCACATGTTCATCACCGGCCCCGACGTGATCAAGACGGTCACCGGCGAGGACGTCGGAATGGAGGAGCTCGGCGGCGCGCGCACCCACAACTCGCGCAGCGGCAACGCGCACTACCTCGGCAGCGACGAGTCCGACGCGATCGAGTACGTCAAGGCGCTGCTGTCGTACCTGCCGTCGAACAACCTGGACGAGCCGGTGGTCTACGACGCCCCCGCCGACCTCGACATCACCGATTCCGACCGGGAGCTGGACACCCTGATCCCGGACTCGGCCAACCAGCCGTACGACATCCACCGGGTCATCGAGCACGTCCTCGACGACGGCGAGTTCCTGGAGGTCCAGCCGCTCTACGCGCAGAACCTGGTGGTCGGCTTCGGCCGGGTCGAGGGTCGGCCGGTCGGCGTGGTGGCCAACCAGCCGATGCACTTCGCCGGCACCCTGGACATCGCCGCCTCCGAGAAGGCGGCCCGGTTCGTGCGGACCTGCGACGCGTTCAACATCCCGGTGCTGACCTTCGTGGACGTCCCCGGCTTCCTGCCCGGCACCGGCCAGGAGTGGGACGGCATCATCCGGCGCGGCGCCAAGCTCATCTACGCGTACGCCGAGGCCACCGTCCCGAAGGTCACCGTGATCACCCGAAAGGCGTACGGCGGCGCGTACGACGTGATGGGTTCCAAGCACCTCGGCGCGGACCTGAACTTCGCCTGGCCGACCGCGCAGATCGCGGTGATGGGCGCCCAGGGTGCGGTGAACATCCTCTACCGCTCGGATCTGGCGAACGCCGACGACCCGGCCGCCGTCCGGGCCGAGAAGATCGCCGAGTACGAGGACACCCTGGCCAACCCGTACATCGCCGCCGAGCGCGGGTACGTCGACTCGGTGATCCCGCCGCACGAGACGCGTACCCAGATCGTCCGGGCGCTGCGGGTGCTGCGTACCAAGCGCGAGACCCTGCCGCCGAAGAAGCACGGCAACATCCCGCTGTAGCGGTCGCCGCCGGGGCCCCCCGCCGTACGTCCGGCGGGGCGCCTCGGCGCGTCAGCAGCCGGGGTTGGCGGCGGCGCACATCCGGCGGGCCGCGGCGCGTGCCAGGTCGAGCAGTTGCGCCTCGGTCACCGTGTTCCCCGGCACGCCGAGACGCAGGGGCTCGCCCGGCACCAGGACCGTGACCAGGTCTCCGACCCGGACGACCAGCGTGTCCTCGGGCCGAGGCGGGATACCGACCGGCTTGCCCGTCGTCCCGTCCGGCGGCACGGAGACGGTGTGCCGGAGCAGGATCGCCTGGTCGCCGGCGAAGTCGCTCGCCGCCACCGTCCACCCGTGCACGACCGTGGTGGTGACCGTCCCCTGCTCCGCCTGCACCGGGCCCACCTGCTGCCAGGTCGCGCAGGCCGCCACCAGCCGATCGAGGTCGGCGAAGACCCGCGCCGCCGCTCCAACCTCCAGCCGGTAGACGTCCTGGCTGACGACCGGCCTCCGGTACGGGGCGAAGCCGTCCGCCGTGGCGGTCCCGATCAGGGTCTGCGACCGGGAGTAGCGCGACACCACCTGGTCCTTCAGCAGCCCCCGCTCCTGCCCGCAGGTCCGGAGGACGTCGTCGACCCGGACCCGCTCACCGAGGCCCGTGTCGCCGAGTCGCTCGTCGCTCTTCGCCGGTACGTCGGCCGGTGCCAGCATCGCCTCCGCCGGGATCTCGGCGTGTTCGCCGGCGGTGGCGGCCGGCGGTGGCGCGGGCGCCACGGCCCGGTCGACGACGACGGCGGAGACCGAGGCGAGCACCAGCACCGCCGCGGCCGCCGTCACCGCCGTACGTCGGCTGCGGCCCCGGGCCCGCGCCCGGATCTCGGCCGGCTCGCGCCAGCGGACCTCACGCAGGTCCCGATGCACCAGTTCGACAAACGTCACGTCGTCACGCATCTGCAGCCTCCTCCTCCAGATCCACGACCGCGAGCAGCCCGGCGAGTGCGGCACGCCCCCGGGAGAGTCGGGCCTTGACTGTGCCCACCGGGGCCTCGGTTTCCCTCGCCACCTCGGCGACCGGCATACCGAGCAGGTAGTGCAGCGCGATGGCGGTGCGCTGGGCCTCGGGCAGCCGGCGCAGCGCGGCCACCACCTCCACCGTCTCGGTGCTCGGCGCCGGAACGCTCGCCTCGACCCCGTGCCGCAGGTACGCCCGTGCCCGGCTGCGCAGGCTGCGCCACCGGCTCACCGCGATGCGGCTGGCCACCACCCGCACCCACGCCTCCGGATCGTCGTACCCGCTCACCGTCGACCAGCGCTGCCAGGCGCGGATGTACGCCTCCTGGACGGCGTCCTGCGCCTCGGCGAGATTCCCGGTGAGCACGTAGACGAAGCCGAGCAGCCGTTGTCGACTGCCGCGATAGAACTCGTCGAACCCGTCGATGTCCGGCAATCTGCCACCTCCCCGTGGTCGCAGGAGACACGCCTGGCGTCGCCCGGGTGGTTGCCCCGCCGGCCGGTCTTCTTTGCCGGCCCCTCCTGGAAGCTGTCCCGCCGTGACATGGAGCGCTTTCCCTGGGCCGCGCGGTGAGCGCGGCGGAACCTCAGCCGATCAGCCGCTCCAGCCCGGCGAGCGGGAAGCCGCCGGCCGGGATCCGCTCGCGCACCGCGTGGCGCACCGCGAGCTGGACCGCCGCGTTCGCCGGAGTCGGCACGCCGTACAGCCGGCCGAGAAGCACGATCTCGCCGTTGAGGTGGTCGGTCTCGGCGGAGCCCGCACCCCGGGCCAGGCTCTGCCAGGTCGAGCCGCCGGCCCGTTCCTCGCCGTCCACCGGCCGGTGCCGCACCTGGTCGCCGCGCTCGGCCGCCTCCTCCTCGGGCGAGGTGTGCGCGATCCCGGCCGCGGCGAGCACCGCGACCCCCTCCGCCCGGACCCGCTCGGTGAGGCCTTCCGGCACGTCCCGGCCGAACAGCGCCTGGAGGCCGTTGCCGAGGTTGCCGAGGAGCTTTCCGTACTTCCAGCGCATCACGTCGTCGCGGACCGGGGCGACGAACCCCGCGGCGGTCAGGTCGGCGGCGACAGCCCGGCTGGTGTCGTCGGATCCGGACGGGTACCGGCCCAGGTGCAGCATGCCGGGGTGCGGGTAACCGTTGGCGACCACCACGCCGGGTTCCAGGTGGGTGGCGGGCAGCCAGACGCAGACCGGGTGCACCCGGGCGAAGAGCCGTAGCGCGGCCCGCTCGTTGGCGACGCCGTTCTGGGCGAGGACGAGGGGCAGTCGCTCGCCGGCCGTGCCGCCACCCTCGACCGGGGCGTCCACCCAGGTCGCCAGCGCCGCGTCGGTGTCCTGCGACTTCACGGTCAGCACCAGCACGGCGTCGGCCGGCAGCGGCTCGGCCGGCGGCCCGTCGGTGGCCGGCCCGCGCCAGGTCACCGTCCCGTCCGGAGAGCGCAGGGTCAACCCCCGGTCCCGGATCGCCTCCAGGTGCGCGCCGCGGGCCACCAGCGTCACGTCCCGGCCGGCCTCCCCCAGCCGTACGCCGATGGTGCCGCCGACCGCGCCCGCCCCGATGATCACATATCGCATCTGTCCGATTCTGCCCGTCGCCGGGTCATGCCGCGGCGGCGAGGTCGCAGAGCCGGCGTTGCCGCCCGGGACGACCTCGCGTACCCGGTCCAGCAGGCGGCCGTCCCTCGGCCCGGCCCGCGGTGGTCAGAGGGTGAGGCCGGCGTCGGTCAGGATCGGGCCGGCGAGCAGCAGCGCGCCGACGCCGAGCGCGACCAGGCTGACCAGCATGAAGACGGTCACCCAGAACAGCGCCGGGAACGGCGTCAGCCGGGCCAACTGGTCGGCGTCGGACTCGGGCATCCGGCCCCGGCTGCGCATCCGCTGCAGCTCCAACACCGGCCGTACGCCACCGAAGAGCAGGAACCAGACGGACGTCCAGGCGAAGGCGGCCTGCACCTGCGGGGAGGCGTACCAGGAGACGGCGAGCACCACGCCGCCCGTGACCAGCAGTGACAGCACGCCGAAGACGTTGCGGATCAGCACCAGCATGGCGAGCAGCAGCGCCACGGCGACCCAGAGCAGCAGCGTGATCCGGTTGCCGGCGAGCAACCAGGCGCCGGCGAGGCCGACCAGCGACGGCGCGACGTACCCGGCGAGCAGGGTGAGGATCATCCCGGGGCCGGTGGGGCGCCCGGCCGAGAGGGTGAGCCCGGAGGTGTCCGAGTGCAGCCGGATGCCGCGCAGCTTCCGGCCGGTCAGCAGCGCCACCAGGGCGTGCCCGCCTTCGTGGGCGATGGTGACCGCGTTGCGGGCGATCCGCCAGGGCAGCCGGGTGGCGACGACCACCAGGGCGACCACGGCGGTGAGCAGCACGAGCAGCGGCGGCGGGTCGGGCTGGGCGCTGAGCAGCTTGTCCCAGAGGGTGGTCAGGCCGTCGATCAGGGGCATGGGCGGGGAGCCTACCCCCTGATCGAGTGTCGCTTCCGGGGCGCGGGCTCGTATGGGGTGAAACTGATCGGGTGGCGACCGGAGCGGGAGGTGAACGCCGATGAGCGCGGCACCCCTTGAGCCCCACGTCGGTCTCTGGACGGAGGCCGACTACTTCGCCCTGGGCGATTCCCCCAGCCGGATCGAGTTGCTCGACGGGAGCCTGATCGAGAGCCCTGCCCCGACCAAGCGGCACCAGACCGTCTCCCGCCGACTGGCGAACGCCGCTGAATCGGCAGTCGAGGCAGGCGGCCTGCTGGTGTTCGAGGCCGTGAACGTCCGGCTCGGTGTCGATCGCATCGTCATTCCTGATCTCGTGGTGGCAGAAGCCGACGACGAGGGCACTGTGGTCGAGGCGGGTGAGGTCAGGCTGGTCTGCGAGATCGTCTCGCCCGGCAACGCCGCCGCCGACCGGCTGGTCAAGATGCAGCCGTACGCGATCGCCCGGATCCCGTGGTATCTGCTGGTCGAGCAGGACGGCGACGGCCATTCGCTCCGGCTGTACCGGCTCGACGGGGCACACTACGTCGAGGACCGGGTGGCCAAGGCGGGCGAGACGCTGACCCTGGCCGAGCCCTTCCGGTGGCACCTCGACCCCGCCATCCTTCGCTGACCGTCATTGATCAGCCGCCCGGCCGTCGACGGTCGTCTATGAAAAATTCTTTAGGCCCTCTTGTGATCTAGGGCAGTTAACTCCAAGGATAGGCATCAATCGATCGACGTCCCTGGAGGCATCAATGGCCCGTACCAGCTTCTCCGTACGCCGGCTCCTCGCCGCCGGCCTCACCGTGGTCGCCACCGCGGCCGTGGCCCTCGTCGCGACCGCCGGACCGGCGGCGGCGGCAACCACTCCCGGCATCGACGTCTCGCGCTACCAGGGCACGATCAACTGGACGAGCGTCCGCAACGCCGGCATCCAGTTCGCCTTCATCAAGGCCACCGAGGGCACCAGCTACAAGGACCCCAACTTCAACACCAACTACGTGAACTCCTACTACGCCGGGGTGATCCGCGGGGCGTACCACTTCGCCCGGCCGAACATCTCCTCCGGCGCCACCCAGGCCGGCTACCTGGCCAGCAACGGTGGCGCCTGGTCCGCCGACAGCCGGACCCTTCCGGCGGCCCTCGACCTGGAGGCCAACCCGTACAGCGGCGGCTACTGCTACGGCCTGACCACCTCCGGCATGCGGAGCTGGGTCCAGGACTTCCTCAACACCTACCGGTCCCGCACCGGCCGGTACGCGGTCATCTACACCACCACGAGCTGGTGGAACCAGTGCACCGGCAGCTGGACGAGTCCGTGGGCCAACCACCCGCTCTGGATCGCCCGCTGGTCCAGCACCGTCGGCACCCTGCCCGCCGGCGCCCCGTTCTGGAGCTTCTGGCAGTACACCAGCACCGGCACCGTCTCGGGGATCAGCGGCAACGTCGACCGCAACTACTGGAACGGCGACCGGACGCGACTGATCGCCCTCGCCAACAACACCTGACCCACCCGGATCGGTCGGCGGCAGCGGGATCGGCTATCACCAAAGGTCGATGGCCGGTCCGGCTGCCGCCACCGTCGCCCGTACCCGGTCAGGCCCTCCGTCGGGCGGGGACCGGCACGGCGACCGGGCCCTCCCCGGCCAGGGCGTTCCGCCGCGCCAGGCGCCAGGCGGCCACCCCGGCGACGGCGACGGCCACGACACCGAGCAGCGCCATCAGCGCGGAGACGCCGGCGCTCACCAGCAGCAGGACGATGTCCCCCAACGCGACCAGCATCCACAGTGCCAGCCGGGGCCGGGAATCCTTGCGTCGGTAACCCATGTCGCACCTCCTTCCGTCGTCACGGGACCAGTACCCCGTCCGGCGCAAGGCCATGCGAATCACTTTCGCGGTGCTTGAGGAGCGTCGAGCTCAGTTGACCCGGTCCGGCTTGAAGCCCTTGGTGATGACGTCGAAGTTGGCGAGGTTGGCATCCCAGCCCTCCACCGGCACCTCCCACCGCAGGGCATAGCCCCGGTTACTGGCCGTGGCCACGCCCCTGTTGCGCACGTGGATCTGCGTGCCGTCCCGTGTCTGCAACCAGTCCCAGTCCGCGCAGGTTCGGTAGTAGCCGTCGCAGCGCGTGATGCTCACGTACTTGTAGCCGCTGACGTAGTCGTCGCGGTACGGCTCCTGCTGCTTCCAGTCCGCGTACGCGTCCTTCTTCGGAGTGTCGGTCCACTGCACGTACAGCCGACGCAGGCCGTCGGGCTCTGAGAACGTCACGGAGTTCTTGCCGGGGCTGCTCCGCCAACCGTCCGGAAGCGGGACCCGGAAGCCGTTCGGGCCCTGGTAGTACCGCCAACCGGCGGGCAGCGCGAAGCCCGTGCCGGAGGGGCTCGCCGACGGGGTCGGGCTGGCGGCGGCGCTGCTCGCCGGCGGCGCGGCCGGCTCCGAGGTGGGCGCGGCAGCCGACGACTCCGCCGGGGCGGCGCTGGTGGCGGCGGCGCCTCCGGCCTGCTGGCCCCCGCCGTCGTCCTTCGGGTCATCGCCCTGGTTGAGTAGCGGCACGATCACCACCAACCCGAGGAGCAGCAGCGCGGCCAGCACGCCCATGAGCACATTGCGCCGCCGGTGGTCCGGCTTCGTGCCTGGCACCACCGTGGCCCGCCCGGTCGATGGGGCCGGGCTCACCGGGGCCGGCATGACCGAGGTCGGATTCGCCGGCCGACGCGGCGGCGGGGCGTCGACCCGGGTGTCGTCGGCGACCGGCGGCCCATCGGCCCGGGTTTCATCGTCGGACGTGGCAGCCGGTGCCTCCACGTGGGTGTCGTCGGCGACGGGCGGCGGCCCGTCCACGCGCGTCTCGTCGAGGGCGGGCGCCGGCGCCTCGACCTTCGCGGTCGGCTCAGCGTCCGCAGCGGACACCGGCGGGTCGAGCTTGGCGGTCGGGGCGGCGTCGGACGACCCGGTGGCCGCCCTGGCGTCGGCGCCGGCCGCGAGCGCGGCGCCCGCGGCGGCGGCTGCGGCCGTACCCGGGCCGGGTTTGCGCGGGGCCGGCGTGGCGGCCGGCCGGTCGCCGCGCTCCTCGGCTGGACGCGGCGCCGGCACCAGCGGCGGACGCGGCTCGCGCGGACCGTTCGGCCCCGGCCGGCGTACGCCGTCCAGCAGCGGGATTCCCTTCACCCGCCGACCGACGGCCTTGCGCAGCAGGCGCTCCGCGACGTCAGCGGTCATCCGCTCGGCCGGGTCCTTGCGGAGCAGGCCCTGCAGGACCGGCTTGAGCGGCCCGGCGTTCTTCGGCGGCGGCAGTGGCTCGGTGGCCAGCGCGGCCAGGGTGGCGATGGCCGACGGCCGGGCGTACGGCGACTTGCCCTCCACGGCCGCGTAGAGGGTCGCGCCCAGCGACCAGAGGTCGGCCTCCGGCCCGGCGGTGCCGTCCTTGGCCCGCTCCGGCGCGATGTACGCGGGCGAGCCGAGCACCATGCCCGTCCGGGTGACGTTCGGGTCGCCGGGGATGGTGGCCAGACCGAAGTCGGTGAGCACCACCCGGCCGTCGTCGCCGAGCAGCACGTTGCCCGGCTTGACGTCCCGGTGCATCACACCGGCCTTGTGTGCGGCCTTCAACGCGCCCAGCACACCGAGTCCGATCTCGACGGCCTTGGCGGACGACACCGGCCCGTCCTCGGCGAGAGTGTCCTGCAAGGACCTGGACGGCACGTACTCCATGACGATCCACGGGTCGCCGTCGGTGCGCAGCACGTCGAAGATGCGGACCACGTTGATGTGGTTGAGCCGGGCGATGGCGCGAGCCTCCCGTAGGGAGCGTTCCCGCATCTCGCGGCGCTCCTCAGGGGTGAGGCTGGGCGGCGGAACGAGCTCCTTAATGGCAACGTCCCGGTGCAGCACCTCGTCGCGCGCCTTCCAGACCCGACCCATGCCGCCCTGGCCGAGCGGCGAAATGAGCCGGTACCGGTCGGCGACGAGTTGGGGAAGCGCGTTCGACATCGCTGAGACGGTACCCGGCAGCAGCGACGCTCACACCGCCGGCACGCCACTGTGCGGTGAAGGTCAAGTTCTGGACGCGTACCCTGAGGCCATGTCTGCCGAAGAGCCGCTGTTCCGGATCGTCCGCGGCGTGCCCACCGCCGAGGAGCTGGCCGCCCTCGTCGGTGCGATCGTCGTCCGGACCCGCCCGACCGCCGCACCCGAGCCGGTGGCCGCGTCCGTGTGGGCGCGCAGCGGCCGCCCGGCCGACGCGAGGCCCGTCGCCGGCTCCGGCGCGTGGCGCGCCTCCGGCCTCCCCCGCCGCTGAGCCTGTTTCGGGTACGGCGGTCCTGAGCTGGGAGAAATTTGTCGGGACTGCCGAGATCGCGCCGCAGCCATTAACCTCACTCAGGGAAACGGTGCGGTGACGGGCAGGAGGGTCGATGATCCCCGAGGAGGACCGGCCGGCGGGCTGGCTGCGTGACTACGCCGGCATCGAGGCCGACATCCGACAGATGCGCGAGTTCGCCGACCGGCTACAGGCCGAGGTCGAGCGGAACTACGCCCCGCACCTGTCTTACATCGCGGACGACATGAGGGCCCCCATCCCCAACCCGGCCGACGCGTTCATCGAGCTGGTGCAGTTCCTTCAGGCACACCACGAGGCCCAACAGGCGACCACCGAGGTGGTGTGGGGCATGGTCCCGGCAACCGGCCGGCTGGCCTGGGCGGCCGGCGCCATCGCGGACGAATATGCCGGCTCCGACGCGTTCTCCTCCGCCCGGGTGGCCGACGTCGAACGGGCGCTGACCGGCCCCTCGGCGACCGGGAGAGGGCCCCTGCCCCCGCTCCCCGACCCGACCGGACCGGAGAGCGGGCGGGTGGTGCTGCCGTGATCGAGCGAGGCAGCGGCCGGACCTCCGGCCTCACCGACTGGCGACTGATGGACGTGCTCAGCATGTGGGCCTGCCTTCAGGACCACGACACCACCGGGCACTGGAAGCAGGTCGCCGGTTGGCGCAAGGTCTCCGAGCTCGCCCTCACCCACCTCAGCCGCCTCAAGGAATACCGCCGCGGGCTCGCCGAGGCGTGGCCGCCGGAGACCAACGCCGCCGCCCGCGCGTACATCGGCGAGCTGGACCAGCTCATCGACAAGGTGCAACGCACCCACGACACGGCCGCCGCGAACTACGACGCGCTGGCCGCCGCGACCCGCGCCCTCGGCAGCACCCGCGCCGAGCTCGAACCGCTCTACCAGGAGTACGCGGCCAAGCTCCAGCAGAAGCAGGCGTACGAGGCGACGGTGGCCGACCCGAAGGCGGTGGCGGGCAGCCGGCTACCCGAGCAGCCGCCGGTGACCGACGGAGACCTCGAACGGCTTAACGTCCAGGCGCGAGGGCTCATGACGGGGCTCAGCGGCGAACTCCAACAGGCCCAGGTAATGCTCCGCACGCCACCGCCTGCACCAAGAACCTGGCCCGGACGAGAGCAGGTCGATCCAGACGTATACGGCACTCCAGCCACCCCCGTGATTCCCCCCATCGTCGCGGTACCTGTAGTTAAGGGCGGTGCCACGTCGTCCGGCAGCCGAAGGTCGGCGGCGGCGCGGGTGGCGCCCGCGCAGCCACAGCCCGGCGCAGGACTCGCAGTCGGGCCCGGCCCTGTTCTCGGTGGAGCCGGCACCGGGTTGGCACCCGCCCCAGTCACTCCGGGTTCAATAGGGTCAATACCGCCCGCGACACCGTCTCAACCGCCAGTTACTGCTGTAGGGATGACACCGAGCCTGCCCGCCATCTCCGGCCTGGGCGGTAGCGGTGGCGGCTCACGCAAAACCTCACTACGAGATGAGACAGGAGCCCTTGGGCGCTCCGCCTTCGGCGGCACCTCAGAGCAACCGCACGCCGCCCCAGCGCGATCAATGCCGCCAAATGGCCTCATAGGCGGCACGCCAGGCATGGGTCTCGGACAACCAGCCGCTGGCGCTAGTCCGCCTCGCCGGGTCAATCCAATCGGCGGCGTGATCGGGGGTGGAGGCGCAGGAACGGCGCCTACCGGCGCGGCCGGTTCCCGTCCAGGTGCCGGCCGCAACTCTCATGCAAATGGCCTGCACGGATTGTCACCTCTGGGTGGTGGTCCCAATATGGGCTACGGCTCACAGGCGGTCGGCGGAGCGGCCCCGCGGCCGGTCCGCCGTGAACAAGGCGAGGCAGGGTCGCGCTACTGGGACCTAGACCACCCGTGGGAGACCGACGAAGGGGTGACACCGGTGGTCCGCCCGCCGGACGACCAAGGTCCGATCGATCCTGGACCGGCAATCGGTTTCGACCGGTGAGACGCCCTCGCACTCACCTTGCCCTCACCGCCTTGCTGACGTCGACCAGTGCCCTGCTGTTAGTCACACCCGTTCAAGGCGCCTTCGCACCCCATGGAGCCGATCGGGTGCGGAGCGACCAGTGGCACCTGCAATACCTGAAAGTGATTGAGGCGAACGGGATCAGCCGTGGCGAAGGGACTATCGTCGCCGTCCTGGATACCGGTGTTGATCCCCACCCGGATTTGAACGAAAATCTACTTCCCGGAATTGACATGGTCGGAGGCGGAAGTGGCAATGGCCGAGAAGACCGAGACGGTCACGGCACTGCAATGGCCGGTCTGATTGCCGCCCGAGGTCAAAGAAATGAAACTGGGGCGCTTGGAGTCGCACCAGCGGCAAGAATCCTGCCGGTGCGGGGCAAGGTCACCAACGAAGGAGGCGATACCGGGACCCTTGCAGCCGGCATCGAATACGCTGTCGAGCAAGGAGCTGACATAATCAGCATCTCGGCCGTGGCGGCAAGAAGCCCTCGCCTTCAACATGCAGTTGAGGACGCTCTCCGCGCCGGCATTGTTGTGGTGGCCGCAGCGGGGAACCAGCCCGAGGACTCGCGCGTTGGTTATCCCGCCGCGGAATACGGTGTGATCGCTGTCGGAGGAATTGACCGGACCGGCAGGCGTGCTTATGTCTCAGTCACGGGCGCCGAGATCGATGTTGTTGCTCCGGCCGTAGATATCTACAGCACCAGTTTCGGCGGCAACTACTCCAAAGGCACAGGCACTTCGGGCGCCGCAGCCATCGTTGCGGGGGCTGCGGCTCTGATCCGGTCCCAGTACCCGAACCTGCCCGCCCAGGAAGTCGCGCACCGGCTCACGGCCACTGCCATTGACAAGGGCCCACCTGGCCGCGACGACGAATACGGCTACGGCGTCATCGACCTCGTCGCCGCCCTGACGGCGGACGTACCGCCGCTCGGCTTCGAATCAGCGCCGAGTGTCCCGACCACGACGACCGCCGCGAGGCCGGCGTCGGATGGTGGAGACGACGGTGCGACGGCCCGCGGCCTGGCCACGCTCGGCGTACTGGTCGCCGCGGGTGGCGGCTACCTGCTGTGGCGGCGTCGCCGTGCCGATGACCCGCCGCCGCGGATAAGTCGGTAACGTCGGTCGGGTGCTGAATTCCGTACCGCTGCGCCTCGTGCTCGCCTCGCAGAGTCCCGCCCGCCGCAAGCTGCTCCAAGCCGCCGGGATCGAACCCGACGTGCTGGTCAGCGGGGTCGACGAGTCGCAGGTGGTCAGTGACCAGGCCGAGGAGTTGTGCCTGGAGCTGGCCCGGCTCAAGGCGCAGGCGGTGCTGGGCCGGCTGCGGGCGACTCCGGACGAGCGGACGCTGGTGCTCGGGTGCGACTCGGTGCTCGCGTTCGACGGGGAGATCCTCGGGAAGCCGACCGATGCGGCGGACGCGACCCGACGGTGGGAGCGGATGCGCGGGCGCAGCGGGGTGCTGCACACCGGGCACTGCCTGATCGACGTCACCCGTGAGGTGCGGGCGGAGGCGGTCGCGTCCACCACCGTGCACTTCGCTGACATCAGCGACGAGGAAATCGCCGCGTACGTGGGGACGGGTGAGCCGCTCGCCGTGGCCGGCGCGTTCACCATCGACGGGTTGGGTGGTGCGTTCCTGACCGGCATCGAGGGTGACCCGGGCACCGTGGTGGGGTTGAGCCTGCCGCTGCTGCGGAACCTGCTCCGCGAGTTGGAGCTGAGCATCACCGACCTGTGGACGAAGGTCGCGCCGGGGGGCCAGGAGGTCGACCATCTCGGCTAACGTCCGGTCATGAGCACGAAGCCGCTGCCACTGACCCCGGAACTGCACGCCTACCTCGTCGCGCACGGATCCGCTCCCGACGAGATCGTCCGTGAGCTGACCGAGGAGACCCGGGCGGCGCTGCCGGCCCAGGCGACCATGCAGGTCGCGCCGGAGCAGGCCGCGTTCCTGACCTTCCTCACCCGGCTGCTGGGGGTCCGGCAGGCGGTGGAGGTAGGCACCTTCACCGGTCTCTCCTCGCTGGCGATCGCCCGGGGGCTGGCTGACGGTGGCCGGTTGACCTGCTTCGACATCTCCGAGGAGTACACCGGCATCGCCCGCCGCTACTGGACACGGGCGGGCGTGGACGACCGGATCGAGCTGCGCATCGGACCGGCCGGGGAGACCCTTCGGGAGCTGCCCCGGGAGCGGTACCTGGACTTCGCCTTCATCGACGCGGACAAGGTCGGCTACCCCATCTACTGGGATGAGCTGGTGCCGCGGATGCGGCCGGGCGCGGTGATCGCGGTGGACAACACGCTGCGCGGTGGCCGGGTGCTCGCCCCGCAGAACGCCGACGACCGGGCGATCGCCGCGTTCAACGATGAAATCCTGGCCGACGTCCGGGTGGACGTGGTGATGCTGCCGATCGCCGACGGCGTCACGCTCGCCCGGGTGCACTGAGCCCGGCAAAGGGGCCGGGCCAGGCCAGGCCGAGACCAGGGGCGGGCGGGGTCAGACGGTTGCGGGGGTCGGCTCGCGGGTGTCGGCCGGGTGGGCGGCGCGCAGGGCGCGACCGAGCCGTACGGCGAGCAGCGCGGCCGCGGCGATGAAGCCGGGCAGCAGCAGGAAGGCCAGGTGCGGCCCCACCCCGTCGGCCACCCACCCCAGCGCGACCGGCGCGATGCCGAAACCCACCCCCATCGAGTACGACGCCCAGCCCGCCGCCTTGTCGGCGGCCGGCCCGGCGACGGCGAGCGCGATGGAGATCGCCAGGGGGTAGTGCAGGGCGTTGCCCAGGCCGAGCACGACCAGGCCGGTCACGGCGAGCCAGCCCGCCGAGGCGGCCCAGAACAGGGCGAAGCCCGCCAGCGACACGGTGAGCGCCGCCAGCAGCAGCGGCACCGGCGGCCAGCGCAGGGCGACCCGGCCGCCGACCACCCGGCCGGCGAACATCCCGCAGACGATGGCGGCGACCGCGGCGGAGGCACCGCCGGCGCTCAGCCCGGCGTGGCTGCGCAGCACGTCGGCGGTCCAGAGCGACAGGCACACCTCGATGGAACCGGTGATCGCCATCAGCACCCAGGCGATCCAGTACGCCCGCGGCAGCCGGCCGGACGAGCTGGCGTCGGGATCGGTCAACCCCGTGGGCTGACCGGCAGCCGCGGCAGCGGGGGCGGCGTGCGGTAGGCGTACCCGGAAGGTCAGGGCGGCGAGGGCGACCAGCGCGATCAGCCCGACCTCGACGGCCATCACCGGCCGCCAGCCGAGGCCAGCCCCGACGGTGGCGCCGATGACCAGCGGGGCGAGGATGCCCATGCCGGCGCAGGCGGCGTTGGCCTCGGTGAGGGCGGCGGGCGCGGCGGGGCCGTGGTGTGCGGTGAGCACGACGCTGACCCCGCTGATCACCATCATGCCGAAGGTGGCGATCACCGCGACGGAGGCGATGGTCGCCGGCAGCGGGTGCAGGGTACCGAGCGCGGTGACGCCGGCGGCCACGCCGGCGAGCCCGAGCCAGATGGCGGAGCCGCGGCCGAGCCGGCGGGCGACCGGCGGGAAGAGTGCCCCGCCGAGCAGCGCGCCGACGGCGATGCCGGTGCTGTGCAGCCCGGCGACGGCGGCGCTGGTGCCCTGCTCGTCGCGGAGCAGCGGGACCACCGGGCCGAACCCGTAGAGGAAGAAGCCCCACAGCCCCAGCTGTGCGTAGGTCAGCCAGGTGGTCCGGTCATGAGTGAGGCGGGGCACCGGCCTTACGCTACAAGCGCCGGACCGGGTGCCCCGCCCCTGGTGAGAGGCAGCTCTCTCAGCGCACGCTGCGGGCGAACTGCCGGGCCGCCCAGACCACGCCGGCGGCGGCGAGCACCGCGATGATGCTCAGCCCCTGCCAGACCTTGTCGTTGCCGAGGTCGCCGGCGAAGAGCGCCCGGGTGCCGTCGACCGCCCAGGAGAACGGGTTCCAGTCGGCGATGCCCTGGAGCCAGCCGGGGGCGAAGGTGAGCGGCAGCAGGATGCCGGAGAGCAGCAGCACCGGCTGGGCGACGGTGTTCATCAGCGGGGCGAGTGCGTCCTCGCTCTTGACCTTGAGCGCGACGCCGTACGAGACGGCCGAGGTCATCAGCGCGATCAGCGCCAGCATCAGGTACGCCAGCAGCAGGTCCCCGATGAAGACCCGCAGGTCGAACAGGAGCGCCAGCAGGGTGATGATGACGGCCTGCACGATCAGCGAGACCACGTCCCGCAGCGAGCGTCCGAGCAGCAGGGCGAGCCGGCTGACCGGGGTGACCCGGGAGCGTTCGATGACCCCGGCGCGCAGCTCGGCGATCAGGCCGAAGCCCTGGAACAGGCCGCCGAAGATGGCCAGCAGCACCAGCAGGCCGGGCACGAAGATCTTGTAAGCCGCCGCCTGGGTGGGCGCGTTCAGCGCCGGCTTGAGCAGCGGGGCGAAGAGCAGCAGGTACATCACCGGCTGGAAGACGCCGACGAAGACCCAGACCGGGTTGCGCAGCAGCAGCTGGATCTGGCGCTCGAAGATGAGCCAGGTGTCGCGGAGGAGCTTCATGGTCTTGTCTCCGGTGTCTCAGGACTCGCGCAGCGAGCGGCCGGTCTTGGTGAGGAAGACGTCGTCGAGGCTGGGCCGGTGCAGCTCGATGGAGCGCAGGTCCAGCCCGGCGTGGTCGAGGCGGCGCAGCACCTGCGGGATGGCGGTGGCGCCCTCGTCTACGTAGAGGCGCAGGCCGCCCTCGTCGCCGGTCTCCAGCTTGTTGACGTACGGCTCGGTGTCGAGCACCTCCGCCGCCTGTGGGGTGGCGGCGGCGTCGAGGCCGACGAGCACGACGTCGCCGGAGATCTCGCGCTTCAGCTCGGCCGGGGTGCCCTCGGCGACCACCTCGCCGTGATCCATGATCGCGATCCGGTCGCAGAGCGCGTCCGCCTCGTCCAGGTAGTGCGTGGTGATGAAGACGGTCATCCCGTCGGCGCGCAGCCGGCGGATCTCGTCCCACATGTGCGCCCGGCTCTGCGGGTCGAGGCCGGTGGTCGGCTCGTCCAGGAAGACGATCTTCGGCTCGTGGATGATGCCGAGGGCGATGTCCACCCGCCGCCGCTGGCCGCCGGAGTAGGTCTTGCACTTGCGGTCGGCGTACTCGGTGAGCTGGAAGGCGTCCAGGGCGCGGGCGGCCCGCCGGTGCGCCTCGGCCTTGCCGATGCCGTAGAGCCGGGCGTGCAGGACCAGCTCCTCGCGGGCGGTGGACTCGTCCCAGGTGCTGCCGCCCTGGGCCACGTAGCCGATCCGGCGGCGCACCTCGGCCGGATCCGTGCGCAGGTCGGCGCCGGCGATGGTGGCCTCGCCGCCGTCGGGCTCGATGAGCGTGGCGAGCATCCGCAAGGTGGTGGTCTTGCCGGCGCCGTTGGGGCCGAGGAAGCCGAAGATCTCGCCTTCCGCCACCGTGAGGTCGACGCCTCTGACGGCGTCCACGGTCTTCGTCTCGCGACCCGCCCGGGAGCGGAAGGACTTCCGCAGTCCCCTGGTCTCGATCATTTCTGCTCCTGGTCGTCCGGGCCGGCGCGCCGGCCGTTCTCGCCTGGGGACGACGCCGGACGGCGCTCTCCCCCCGTTGTGCGGGCTAAAACTAACGCGATATAGCGCTTCTAGTCAACGTTGATTATTGCGTGGAGGAGTCATCCGGATCGGCGGTCCGCTGCTGCCACTCGACCCAGCTCTCCTTGGCGGGCAGTCCAGCAGGCAGGTACGACACCCCGGACTCGATCCGCTCCGCGATCCGCTCGCACCAGGCGACCTCCGCCTCCGACCGGGCGGACCAGAGTTCGAAGATCCAGCTCACGTGCACCGGCCGGGTGGTCCGCATCCACTCCGAGTCCATCGCCGCCCGCATCGACTCGGCGCCGGCCCGCAGCAGCATCGCCCGGTTGCGCAGGGCCGCGGCCGCCTCCTCGCGGGGCAGGGCGGGCAGGAAGGAGAAGGCCGCCGTGAAGGGGTCGGTCGGCTCGTGCAGCTGCCACCACAGCCCGCGCAGCAGGCTCTCGAACTCGTCGGCGCCCTTCTCGGTGATCTCGTACGTGGTCCGGGCCGGCCGGCCGCCGACCTGCTCGGTGGCGACCGCCCGGAGCAGCCCCTCCTCGGTCAGCTTGCGCAACGCGTGGTAGATCGAACCGGGCTGGATGTTCGCCCACTTGTCCGCGTTCCAGCTCAGCAGCTCGCGGCGCACGTCGTACCCGTGCACCGGCTGCATCCACCTGACCAGCCCGAGGATCATCATGCGTGTGGCCGACATCGGACAAGCGTAATAGACAAGTTTGACTAGTGCTCGCAAAACGAGTGCGGCATCCCACACTGAGCGATCGTTAGGGTCGCCGGGCCGGCCGATACACTCCCGGCATCGACCTCCCGGGAGGAGCTACCAAGGTGCGCAAGGTACTCATCGCCAACCGCGGCGAGATCGCCGTCCGCGTCATCCGCGCCTGCCGCGACGCCGGTCTGGACAGCGTCGCCGTCTACGCGGACTCGGACCGGGACGCCCTGCACGTCACCCTCGCGGACGAGGCGTACGCGCTCGGCGGCGACACCGCGGCGGAGAGCTACCTGCGGATCGACAAGCTGATCGACATCGCCGGCAAGGCCGGCGCCGACGCCGTGCACCCCGGCTACGGCTTCCTCTCCGAGAACGCCGACTTCGCCCAGGCCGTCATGGACGCCGGGCTGACCTGGGTCGGCCCCACCCCCCAGGCCATCCGCGACCTCGGTGACAAGGTCACCGCCCGGCACATCGCCCAGCGCGCCGGCGCTCCCCTGGTCCCCGGCACGGCGGACCCGGTGGGCAGCCCCGACGAGGTGATGGCCTTCGCCGTCGACCACGGTCTGCCGGTCGCCATCAAGGCCGCCTTCGGCGGCGGCGGTCGTGGCCTGAAGGTCGCCCGCACCATGGAGGAGATCCCGCAGCTGTTCGAGTCGGCCACCCGCGAGGCGGTCGCCGCGTTCGGCCGCGGCGAGTGCTTCGTCGAGCGGTACCTGGACCAGCCCCGGCACGTCGAGGCGCAGGTCCTGGCCGACCAGCACGGCAACGTGATCGTGGTCGGTACCCGGGACTGCTCGCTGCAGCGCCGGCACCAGAAGCTGGTGGAGGAGGCGCCCGCGCCGTTCCTCACCGACGCCCAGCGCAAGCAGATCCACGACAGCGCCAAGGCGATCTGCCGCGAGGCCGGCTACCACGGCGCCGGCACGGTCGAGTACCTGGTCGGCGTGGACGGCACCATCTCCTTCCTGGAGGTCAACACCCGGCTCCAGGTCGAGCACCCGGTCACCGAGGAGACCGCCGGCATCGACCTGGTCCGCGAGCAGTTCCGGATCGCCGACGGCGAGAAGCTGCGGTTCACCGAAGACCCCACCCCGCGCGGCCACTCGATCGAGTTCCGGATCAACGGCGAGGACCCGGGCCGCAACTTCCTGCCCGCCCCGGGCACCGTCACCGCGCTGCGGCTGCCCACCGGCCCGGGGGTCCGGGTGGACACCGGCATCTCGGCCGGGGACGTGATCGGCGGCAACTTCGACTCGCTGCTGGCCAAGGTGATCATCACCGGCGAGACGCGCGCCGAGGCGATCGAGCGGGCCCGCCGGGCGCTGGATGAGATGGTCGTCGACGGCATGGCCACCGCGCTGCCGTTCCACCGGCTCGTGGTCCGGGACCCGGCGTTCACCGCCGAGCCGTTCACCGTGCACACCCGGTGGATCGAGACCGAGTTCGACAACACCGTGCCGGCGTTCACCGCCGCCGCCGGGGCCGCCGAGGCGCCGGCCGAGCGCGAAACCGTCGTGGTCGAGGTGGGTGGCAAGCGGCTGGAGGTGGTCCTGCCCGCCGGCCTCGGCAGCGGTACGGCCACCGGCGCGCCCGCCGCGAAGAAGCCGGCCCGCCGGGGCGGCGGGGCCAAGGCCGGCGCCGCGGTCAGCGGTGACGCGCTCACCTCCCCCATGCAGGGCACCATCGTCAAGATCGCGGTCGCGGACGGGGACACCGTCGCCGAGGGCGACCTGGTCGTCGTCCTGGAGGCGATGAAGATGGAGCAGCCGCTGCACGCCCACAAGGCGGGCATCGTCACCGGCCTCTCCGCCGAGGTCGGCGCGGTCATCACCGCCGGCGCCGCCATCTGCACCATCGCCTGACCCGTCGCCCGACGGCTCGCCGGTGCTGGGAACTGACACCACCGTGAGCGATATGCCTGTGAGTCATATTTATGCCTCTCAGGTATATCGCTCATCAGGTATATGCCCCGCCCGACGCGACACGCGTCACCGGGCGGCCGTACCCTCGCCCCGCCGGGACGGCCGGACGGCGGCCGGCCGGGTGGTTTGGGACACCAGCGGGGGCGGTCCGGGGCCCGAGCAGGAATGATGGCCGGGTGCGGTTTCTTCATGGCGCGGTTCCCGCGCACGACCTGACCTACAACGACGTCTTCATGGCGCCGGCCCGCTCCGAGGTGGGCTCGCGACTCGACGTCGACCTGGCCACCGGCGACGGCACCGGCACCACCATCCCGCTGGTGGTGTCGAACATGACCGCGGTCTCCGGCCGCCGGATGGCGGAGACCGTCGCCCGGCGCGGCGCCATCGCGGTGATCCCGCAGGACATCCCGATCGAGGTGGTGGCGAACGTCGTCGCCTGGGTCAAGCAGCGGCACCTGGTGCACGACACGGCGATCACGCTCGGCCCCACCGACACCGTGGGCGACGCGATCCACCTGCTGCCGAAGCGCTCGCACGGTGCGGTGATGGTGATCGACGAGGCCGGCCGCCCGCTCGGCGTGGTCACCGAGGCGGACACCGTGGGCGTGGACCGGTTCGCCCAGCTCCGGCACGTGATGTCGACCGAGCTGCACACCGTGCCGGCGGACGCCGACCCGCGTACCGGTTTCGACCGGCTTTCGGCCGGCCGGCGGCGGCTCGCCCCGGTGGTGGACGCCGAGGGTCGGCTGGTCGGGGTGCTCACCCGGCAGGGCGCGCTGCGCGCCACCCTCTACAAGCCGGCCCTCGACGACCGGGGCCGGCTGCGGATCGCCGCCGCGGTGGGCATCAACGGCGACGTGACCGGCAAGGCCGCCGCCCTGCTGGAGGCGGGGGTGGACACGCTGGTCGTGGACACCGCGCACGGGCACCAGGAGCGGATGATCTCGGCGCTGCGGGCGGTCCGCAAGCTCGACCCCGCGGTGCCGGTCGCGGCCGGCAACGTGGTCACCGCCGACGGCGTACGCGACCTGGTCGAGGCGGGCGCCGACATCGTCAAGGTGGGCGTCGGCCCGGGCGCGATGTGCACCACCCGGATGATGACCGGGGTGGGCCGGCCGCAGTTCTCGGCGGTCCTCGACTGCGCGGCGGCGGCCCGCGCGCTCGGCCGGCACGTCTGGGCCGACGGCGGCGTACGCCACCCGCGCGACGTGGCGCTGGCCCTGGCCGCCGGGGCGTCCAACGTGATGATCGGTTCCTGGTTCGCCGGCACCTACGAGTCTCCCGGCGACCTCTACACCGACGCGGACGGCCGGCGCTACAAGGAGAGCTTCGGCATGGCGTCGGCTCGGGCGGTCAGCGCGCGGACGGCCGAGGACAGCGCGTTCGACCGGGCCCGGAAGGCGATCTTCGAGGAGGGCATCTCCTCGGCCCGGATGTACCTGGATCCGGCCCGCCCCGGCGTCGAGGACCTGATCGACGAGATCATCTCCGGGGTGCGCAGCGCCTTCACCTACGCCGGCGCCCGCAACCTCGACGAGTTCCACGAGCAGGCCCTCGTGGGCGTCCAGAGCACCGCCGGTTACACCGAGGGAATGCCGCTGCCCACCAGCTGGTGACCCGCACCCACCACCGCTGTTGATCAAGAGGTTCGCGCGGATCTGACGACGCCAGCCTCTTGATCACCGGCGGGGCCGGGAGCGGAGTGGAGTCGATCACCGGGTCAGGTCACTCGAAGAGGCGGCGGATCACGTTCCGGGCGGCCTGCTCCGGGTCCCGGCCCGCGTCCGGCGGCAGCGCGCCGGCCAGCCAGAGCGTGGCGAAGCCGTGCACGATCGACCAGGCCGCGAGGGCGTCCCGGGCGGGCTCAGCCGCCGCGCGGGCGGGCAGGGCGGCGACCCCGCCGCGCAGCGCCGCCCCGGCCCGGGCGCGCGCGGCGGCCACCTCGGGATCGTCGGCCCGGTAGAGCCCCGGCGAGAACATCACCTCGAAGTGGGCGCGGTGGTCGACGGCGAAGCGGACGTACGCCACGCCGCTCTCGAGCAGGTCGTCGCCGGGCCGGCTCAGCGCCTCGGCGAGCAGGTCGTAGCCCTCGGCGGCGAGGGCGGTGAGCAGGCCGGCCTTGTCGCCGAAGTGGTGCGCGGGCGCGGCGTGTGAGACGCCGGCCCGACGGGCCAGGTCCCGCAGGCTGAGCGCGGCCGGCCCGGACTCGCCGATCGCCTCGACCGCGGCGGCGAGCAGGGCCCGCCGCAGATCGCCATGGTGGTATCCGCGCATGGTCGTCACCCCGCGAGCATATCTTGGCAGCGACAAGATTGCGTTCTCCGAATATAGTTTGGCCCCTGACGGTTTGGTGGCTAATCTGACGCCTGTGAAGATGGAACCGCTCGTCCGCTTCCCCGACATGCTCCAGCACGCGCCGCTCGGTCGACTGCTCGCAATCGCCGGCCATGTCGTCGAGCAGCACTGGGGCCGCTATCTGGCGGAGCACCACGGCCTCACCTCGGCGGGCATGCGGGTGCTGTTCATTCTCAGCCGCGTCGGCGACAGCACCCACCGGGAGGTCGCCGAGCGGTGCTTCGTCCGCCCCGCCACCCTCACCGGCATCGTCGACACCCTCGAACGCGACGGCTTCGTCGAGCGTCGCCGGGAGGGCACCGACCGCCGCACCGTGCAGCTGACCCTGACTGACCAGGGTCGCCGGCACGCCCAGCAGCTCGCCGAACTGATCCACAGCGACCGACCGCTCACCTCCGTGGACGCCGACCCGGCGAAGAAGGCGGTGATCCGGGAGTTCCTCACCGAACTGGTGACGACCATGTCCGACGGGGAGGTCGGGCGGTTGAACCCAGAACAGGAATCCGCACCCGAGACGAACCCGGGGAGCCGTGCATGCTGATCCGCCTGCTCCGCCACCAGCTGCGCCCGTACCGCCGACTCCTCGCGGCCGTGGTGGCGCTGCAGTTCGTCGGCACGATGGCCTCGCTCTACCTGCCGAGCCTCAACGCCGACATCATCGACCGGGGCGTCGCCCTCGGCGACACCGACCAGATCATGCGTACGGGCGGCTGGATGCTGGTGGTCAGCCTGCTCCAGATCGCCTGCTCGATCGCCGCGGTGTACCTCGGGGCGCGGACCGCCATGGGGTTCGGGCGGGACGTACGCGGGGCCATCTTCGAGCACGTCAACCGCTTCTCCGCCCGCGAGGTCGCCCGGTTCGGCGCGCCGTCGCTGATCACCCGGAACACCAATGACGTGCAGCAGGTGCAGATGCTCGTGCTGATGAGCTGCACCATGCTGGTCGCCGCGCCGATCATGTGCGTCGGCGGCGTGGTGATGGCGCTGCGCGAGGACCTCGGGCTCTCCTGGCTGATGGTGGTCAGCGTGCCGGTGCTGGCGATCGCGCTGGGCCTGATCATCCGGCGGATGGTGCCGGGATTCCGGGAGATGCAGACCCGGATCGACGCGGTGAACCGGGTGCTGCGCGAGCAGATCACCGGCATCCGGGTGGTCCGGGCGTTCGTCCGCGAGCCGTACGAGACGCAGCGGTTCGGCGTCGCCAACGACGACCTGACCGCGACCGCGCTGCGCGTCGGCCGGCTGATGGCCCTGATCTTCCCGCTGGTGATGCTGGTGCTCAACGTGTCCAGCGTCGCGGTGCTCTGGTTCGGCGCGCAGCGGGTCGACGCCGGCCAGATCCAGATCGGCGCGTTGACCGCCTTCCTGCAGTACCTGATGCAGATCCTGATGGCCGTCATGATGGCCACCTTCATGCTGATGATGGTGCCGCGCGCGGCGGTGTGCGCCGAACGGATCGTCGAGGTGCTGGACACCGAGTCGTCGGTGGTGCCGCCGGCCGAGCCGATGATCGCGGTGACCAGGCGCGCCGAGCTGGAGCTGCGCCGCGTCGCCTTCCGGTACCCGGGGGCGAGCGCGCCGGTGCTGCACGACATCTCGTTCCGGGCCGGCCCCGGCCGGACCACGGCCGTCATCGGCTCCACCGGCGCCGGCAAGACCACCCTGCTCACGCTGATCCCCCGGCTGGTCGACCCGACCGCCGGCGCGGTGCTGGTCGACGGGGTCGACGTGCGGCTGCTGGAACCGGACGAGGTGTGGCGCCGGATCGGGCTGGTGCCGCAGCGGCCGTACCTGTTCAGCGGAACGGTGGCCAGCAACCTGCGGTACGGCAACCCGGACGCCACCGACGCCGAGCTGTGGGCGGCGCTGGAGATCGCCCAGGCGCGGGACTTCGTGGCCGAGATGCCGGGCGGGCTGGACGCGCCGATCGCCCAGGGCGGCACGAACGTCTCCGGCGGCCAGCGGCAACGGCTGGCGATCGCCCGGGCGCTGGTCCGCCAGCCGGAGATCTACCTCTTCGACGACTCGTTCTCGGCGCTCGACCTCGGCACCGACGCCCGGCTGCGGGCCGCGCTCAAGCCGGTCACCGCGGACGCGACGGTGGTGATCGTGGCCCAGCGGGTCTCCACGATCGTCGACGCCGACCAGATCATCGTGCTCGAGGACGGGGGCGTCGTCGGCATCGGACGACACCAGGAGCTGCTGGAGAACTGCCCGACGTACGCCGAGATCGTGGCGTCCCAGCAGACCGCGGAGGTGGCGGCGTGAGCGAGCCGACCAGACAGCCGGGCCCCCGGGACGGCCGGATCGCCGTACCGGGCCAGAAGCAGGGCCCGGAGGGGGCGACGCCGAAGCGGCTACCGCCCACCGGCCGGCGCCCCGGCGGACCGCCGTGGATGGGCGCCGGGATGCCCACCGAGAAGTCGATGAACTTCGGCCCGTCGGCCCGGCGGCTGCTCGGCCGGCTGCGGCCGCACCGGCTCCAGCTGGCTGCCGTCATCGCGCTGGCTCTGGTGAGCGTCGGGCTCAGCGTCGCCGGGCCGAAGCTCCTCGGCCACGCCACCGACATCATCTTCAGCGGGGTGATCGGCCGGCAGCTGCCCGCCGGGACCAGCACGGAGCAGGCCGCGGCGGCGGCCCGGGCGGCCGGCAACGACAACTTCGCCGACATGCTCGCGCGGATGGACGTGGTGCCCGGCGCCGGAATCGACTTCACCGCCCTCGGCCGGGTGCTCGCCCTGGCCCTCGCGCTCTACCTGGCGGCCAGCCTGCTGCTCTGGTGGCAGGGCTGGCTGCTCAACGGCGTGGTGCAGCGGACCGTGCTGCGGCTGCGTGCCGAGGTACAGGAGAAGCTCAACCGGCTGCCGCTGCCCTACTTCGACCACCAGCCACGCGGTGAACTGCTCAGCCGGGTCACCAACGACATCGACAACATCTCGCAGACCCTCTCGCAGACCCTCAGCCAGCTGCTCACCTCGCTGCTGACCCTGATCGGCGTGCTGGCGATGATGTTCTGGATCTCGCCGTTGCTGGCGCTGGTCGCCCTGGTCGCGGTGCCGCTGTCGGTGCTCGTCACCCGGCAGATCGCCAAGCGGTCGCAGCGCAAGTTCATCGCCCAGTGGACGCACACCGGCGAGCTGAACGGCCACATCGAGGAGGCGTACACCGGCCACGAGCTGGTCAAGGTCTTCGGCCGGCAGCGCGAGGTGCAGGCCGCCTTCGCGGCGAAGAACGACGAGCTGTTCCACGCCAGCTTCGGCGCCCAGTTCATCTCCGGGATCATCATGCCGGCGATGATGTTCGTCGGGAACCTCAGCTATGTGGCGATCGCCGTGGTCGGCGGGCTGCGGGTGGCGTCCGGGAGGATGAGTCTCGGCGACGTGCAGGCGTTCATCCAGTACTCGCGGCAGTTCACCCAGCCGCTCACCCAGGTCGCCTCGATGGCGAACCTGCTCCAGTCCGGGGTGGCCTCCGCCGAGCGGGTCTTCGCGGTGCTCGACGCCGAGGAGCAGACCCCGGACCGGCCCGCACCGGCCCGGGTCACCGGCCGGGTCGAGTTCTCCCACGTCTCCTTCCGGTACGACCCGGACAAGCCGCTGATCGACGACCTGTCGCTGGTGGCCGAGCCCGGCCACACCGTGGCGATCGTCGGGCCGACCGGCGCCGGCAAGACCACCCTGGTCAACCTGATCATGCGCTTCTACGAGCTGGACGCCGGCCGGATCACCCTCGACGGCGTGGACATCACCGCACTGCGCCGGGACGAGCTGCGCAGCCGGATCGGCATGGTCCTCCAGGACACCTGGCTCTTCGGCGGCACCATCCGGGACAACATCGCCTACGGCCGGCCGGACGCCACCGAGGAGGAGATCCTGGCCGCCGCCCGGGCCACCTTCGTGGACCGGTTCGTTCGCAGCCTCCCCGACGGGTACGACACGGTGATCGACGAGGAGGGGAGCAACGTCAGCGCCGGCGAGAAGCAGCTCATCACCATCGCCCGGGCGTTCCTGGCCGAGCCGTCGCTGCTCATCCTCGACGAGGCGACCAGCTCGGTGGACACCCGCACCGAGGTGCTGCTCCAGCGGGCGATGGCCGCGCTGCGCTCGGACCGGACCAGCTTCGTCATCGCGCACCGGCTGTCCACCATCCGCGACGCCGACCTGATCCTGATGATGGAGAACGGGCGGATCGTCGAGCAGGGCACCCACGACCAGCTCGTCGCCGCCGACGGGCCCTACGCCCGCCTGTACCGGTCCCAGTTCGCCGAGGCGGTGGTCGCCGACGAGACCGACCAACTCGCCCAACCGGCGACGGCCGGGAACTGACGGTGGACGAGGGATCCGGCCCCACACCGGCTGCCGTCCACGACGGACGGGAGTCGGCGGGCCATCGGGCCGGCCACCCGTCGTCGCGCCCCCGGGGGCGCGACGACGGAGGCGCCGCATCAGTGCTCCGGCAGCAGGTCGCCGGAACGGGCGGCGACCACCCGCTCGATCAGCCCCAGGGCGTCGGCGACGGGCATCGGGGCCAGCCCGCGACCGTCGCGGAGCCGCAGCGAGACCGCGCCGTCGGCCACCTCGCGCGGACCCACCACGCCGACGTACGGGATGCGGCGGCGGGCGGCGTCGCGGATCCGGGCGCCCAGCGAGCCGGCCACGTCGACCTCGGCCCGCAGCCCGGCCGCCTCGGCCCGGCGGACCACGTCGACGGCTGGCCCGGCCTGCCCCTCGTCGACCGGGAGCAGGAGCAGCTGGACCGGGGCGTACCAGGCCGGGAAGGCGCCCGCGTGCACCTCGATCAGGTACGCGAAGAGCCGCTCCATGCTGCCGACCAGGCTCCGGTGCACCAGCACCGGCCGCCGCCGCGACCCGTCCGCGTCGGTGTACGACAGGTCGAACTTCTCCGGCTTGTCGAAGTCGAGCTGGATGGTGGAGATGGTGGACTCCCGGCCGGCCGCGTCGACGATCTGGATGTCGATCTTCGGCCCGTAGAAGGCCGCCTCCCCGGGCTCCTCGGTGAAGTCCACCCCGTCGAGCGCGGCGCGGAGCAGTTCCTCGGCCCGGGCCCACTGGGCGTCGTCACCGACGTACTTCTCGCCGGGCCCGCGCAGCGACAGCCGGAACGCGGCCGGTCGTACGCCCAGCGCGGCGTGCGCCTCGCGGATCAGCCGCAGGATCTCGCGGACCTCGTCCCCGACCTGCTCCAGCGCGCAGAAGTTGTGCGCGTCGTTCAGCGAGATGGCGCGCACCCGGGACAGCCCGCCCAGCACCCCGGAGCGCTCCGCCCGGTACATCCCGCCCAGCTCGGCGATCCGCAGCGGCAGCTCCCGGTAGGAGCGGCCGCGGGCGCGGAACACCAGCGCGTGGTGCGGGCAGAGCGCCGGCCGGAGCACGAACTCGTCGTCGGCGCTCAGCCGCATCGCCGGGAACATGTCGTCGGCGAAGTAGCCCAGGTGCCCGGAGAGTTCGAACAGCTCCCGTTTGCCCAGCGGCGGCGAGTAGACGTGCCGGTAGCCGGCCAGGCGCTCCAGGTCGCGGACGTACTCCTCCACCGCGTGCCGGGCCGCGGCGCCGGCCGGCAGCCAGATGGGCAGACCGGCGCCCGCGAGCGGGTCGGAGACGAACAGCTCCAGCTCCCGGCCGAGCCTGCGGTGGTCGATCATGTCGCTCTCCTTGATCGGGTACGACCCGGAGGCGAGCTGGCCCGGAACGCGACGAGGCCCCGGGGCGGTTCGCCCCGGGGCCTGGTCGACGGTTACGTCAGCGTGGCACGCCGGGGATTCCCGGCGTCGTGGTCACCACTGCGCTGCGCATGCGGCGACGGTACGCGCGCGTCGTCGCCGCGCGCACCCGGATTTCGGGGCGCGGTCGACGGAGAGGGGGCGGGTCGCCGGCACGGGACCTGCCGGCGACCCGCGGCGGCCCGGTCGTCAGGAACGGGGGACCCGACGCCCATGGGGCCGCGCGCCGACCACGGTACGCCGACGACCGCCGATCCGCCGCCCGAAGCGGCGCCGGAAGCCACGCCGACGTCCCGTCACATCCGGCGTCGCCGGGTCGTTCACATTCAGTGGGCCTGCCGTGTCAGCGGTCACCACCGGCCAGGTCCCCGCCCGGTGACGCCGGACACGCCGTCAGGCTCGGTGCAGGCAATCGGGGGAGACCGGCGAGGTGGCAGTCGTGGCCCAACTCATCACTGACGTCGCGTCGCCGACGTGGGCGTACCTCGCACTGCTGGGGTTGCTCGTCGCCGACGCCTTCGTACCGGTCATCCCGACCCAGGTCGTCATGATCACCAGCGGCGCGCTGACCGTGTACGGCGGGCTGAGCCTGCCGCTCACCATCGCCGTCGGCGCGCTCGGCGTCTTCGCCGGGGACCTGGCCTGCTACCTGCTCGGCCGGCGCGCCCCGGACCGGCGGCAGCCCCGGCACGTGATGCCCGGCCGGGCGCGCCGGATGGCCGGCAAGGTCACCCGGGGCCTGCGCGAACCGGGACCGCTGGTGATCCTGCTCTGCCGCTTCGTGCCGGGTGGCCGGATGGCCGCCTGCTTCTCCGCCGGGCGCAGCCGCTACCCGTACCGGTTGTTCGTGGTCTACGAGGCCGCCGCGGCGGCCGGCTGGGCGACGTACGGAACGCTGGTCGGGCACCTCGGCGGGACCGCGCTGACCCAGTCGGCCTGGCGGATGGCGCTGATCGCCGGCGCCGCCGCGGTCGGCTTCGCGGCCGCAGGCTGGGCGATCACCGCGATCGGCGCCCGTAACGCGCGCGCCGAGGTCCCGGTCGACTGACCGCCGCTCGCACCGGGTGCTGCGGCTGTTGTCGCCGCGGCGGCAACAGCCGCACCCGATGGGGCGCCCTCTAGGGGTCCTCCCGGGGATCGATGTCGGTGGCGGTCCCGGATCCGCTTCGGGTGCCCTCGGCGACAGGCTGAGGCATGCCTGGAACCCGGACCCGTGGCCTGCTCGCCCTCGGCGGGATCGCCGTGGCGGCGATGCTCGCCGTACTCGGTCATGTCCAAGTGAACGACGACCTGGACCCGTGGTCGCTGACCGTCAGCGACTTCGCCGTCTCCGACCGGGGCGGCGTGATCGACGTGGCGATGGCGGTGCTCGCCGCGGCCACCGCCGTCCTGATCCCGGTTCTCCGTCGGCTCGGGGCGGGTCGGCCGGCGGGCGTCCTGCTGGGCGCGTGGACCGCCGGGCTGGTGGTCGCCGCGCTGGTGCCGACCAACGAGCCGGGCGCGCCCATGGATGCCGGCGCCTACCTGCACCGGTACGCCTCGGTGGTCGCCTTCCTCGCCCTGCCGCTCGCCGGGTGGCTGCTCGCCCGGCACCGGGGCCGCGCCGCCTCCTGGCTGCGCGCCCTCGCGCTGACCAGCCTGGCCTTCGCCGCGGCCATGATCTGGTCCGCCTACCCCGGCGACCGGGTGCTGCTCGGCCTGGCCGAACGGCTGCTGATCCTCACCGAGGTCGGCCTGCTCGCCGTGGTGGCGGCGAGCCTGGTCCGCCGGCCCGACGGGAACGGCACCGAGGTTGACCTCACCCAGGGGCCGACCAGCCGCACGATCGGCCCGGGGGAGGAGGAGGGGGAAGGAGCGGGGTTACTCCAGTTCGTGGAGCATGAGCTGGCGGGCGGCCTCGGTGATGGAGCCGGAGAGGCTCGGGTAGATGGTGATGGTCTGGGCCAGCTCGTTCACCGTGAGGTTGTTCTCCACCGCCATGGTGATCGGCAGGATCAGCTCGCTGGCCTTCGGCGCCACGACCACGCCGCCGATCACCTGGCCGCTCGCCGGCCGGCAGAACAGCTTCACGAAGCCGTCGGCCAGGTCGGCCATCTTCGCCCGGGCGTTGCCGGACAGCGGCAGCATCACCTGGCGGGCGGGGACCTTGCCGGAGTCCACCTCGTCCTGCGAGACGCCGACGGTGGCCAGCTCCGGGTCGGTGAAGACGTTCGCGGCGACGGTACGCAGCCGCAGTGGCCGGACCGCCTCGCCGAGCGCGTGCCACATCGCGATCCGGCCCTGCATGGCGGCGACGCTGGCCAGCGGCAGCACCCCGGTGCAGTCGCCGGCGGCGTAGACGCCGGGGACGTTGGTGCGGGACACCCGGTCGACCGTGACGTAGCCGCCCCGGGCCAGCTGCACGCCGTACTCGGCGAGCCCCAGGCCGGCGGTGTTCGGGACCGAGCCGACGGCGATCAGCGCGTGCGAGCCGTGCACCTTGCGACCATCGGAGAGCTCGACCTCCACGCCGTCGTCGGTCCGGCGGACCGCGTCGGCGCGGGAGTTGTTGAGGATGCTCATGCCCCGGTTGCGGAACACCCGCTCGATGGCCATCGCCGCGTCCGCGTCCTCGTGCGGCATCACCCGGTCCCGGCTGGAGACCAGGGTGACCTGGACGCCCATCGCCAGGTACGCGCTGGCGAACTCGGCACCGGTGACGCCGGAGCCGACCACGATCAGGTGCTCGGGCAGCTCCGGCAGGTCGTACACCTGGCGCCAGGTCAGGATGCGCTCGCCGTCCGGCACCGCGGTGGGGAGCTGGCGCGGGGTCGCGCCGGTGGCGATCAGCACGGTGGAGGCGGCGATGGAGTACTCGTCGGCGCCGTCGGCCGGCGTCACGATCACCCGGTGGGTGTGACCGAGCGTGTCCTCGCCCAGCCGGGCGGTGCCGGCGACGAACTCCACCCCGGCCTTGATCAGCTTGGTGTGGATGTCGGCCGACTGGGCCAGCGCGAGCCGCTTCACCCGGCCGTGCACCGCCCGGGCGTCGACGGTGACCGCCTCCAGCCCGTCGGAGTGCACCCCGAACTCCTCGGTGTCCCGGTAGCCGGTCACCACCTCCGAGCTGGCGATGAAGGTCTTCGACGGGACGCAGTCGGAGAGCACGCAGGCGCCGCCGGCCCCCTCCGCCTCGACCACGGTGACATCGGCGTCGAGCTGGGCGGCGACCAGCGCCGCCTCGTATCCGGCCGGCCCGCCGCCGATGATCACGATCTGGCTCACAGCGCTCGCCCCTCGTCAGTTCTCACAGTGACTTTCTTCTCCCCCACGCGCTCGACACGCACCGTCGTATTCTCCCCCACCCGCCGGGCGGGCTATCGTCATCGCCGTGCGTCATTACGCCGCTTACGGCTCAAACCTGGATCCCGCCCGGATGCGCGCCTACTGCCCGCATTCGCCGATGGTGGGCATCGGCTGGCTGGAGGGGTGGCGGCTCACCTTCGCGGGCGAGGACGTCATCGGCTGGGAGGGCTCGGTCAGCACCGTGGTCGAGTCCCCGGGTGACCGGGTCTTCGTGGCGCTGTACGACATCCACCCCTACGACGCCGCCCAGCTCGACGAGATCGAGGGCGTGACCGCCGGGACGTACCGCAAGCTCACCGTCCGCGTCTCGACCCTGGACGGGGATGTGACCGCGTGGGTCTACGTCTTCGACGGCTACGAGGGCGGCCTGCCGACCTCGTGGTACCTGTCGGAGATCGCGAACGCGGCGGAGAAGGCGGGCGCGCCGGACGACTACGTCACCGAGCTGCGGTCCCGCCCCACCGGCACCGCGTCGGCGTAGCGCGTATCGCACGCCTCCAGTCTGCTCCGGCCGCCGCCCCGACCGCCCGCCGACCCCTGACCGGGTCGTCAACGCCACACGTCGGCGGCGGGGTCAGCCAGCGGCCTTGATCACCAGCTCGTACATGTCGACGGCCCGCACCTCGCGCAGCCCCACCGACCGGTAGAGGGAGAGCGGGGCGGTCAGGTTGGTCAGGTCGACCCCGAGGCCGGCGCTGGCCCGGCCCTTGGCCGCGTACCCGGCGAAGGCGTGGGCCAGCAGCGCCGCCCCCACCCCCCGGCGCCGCCACTCGGGCAGCACGGCCAGGTTCTTCACCCAGCCCTCGTTCTGGTCGAGCCCCTGTCCGGAGGACTGGAGCACGCCGGCCGGCTCCCCGTCCACCTCGGCCACCCACCACTCGTCCCACGCCGTGTCGGCGCCGAACCGGGCCCGCCAGGCGGCATAGTCCTGCGGCTCGTAGTCGAGGGTGTCCCGGAACGCGATGTCGTAGACCCGGTGGAAGGTGCGCAGGTCCGCCTCGTCGTCGGCACGGACCGGACGGACCGTCACGCCGGTCGGCGGAGCCGGCGGGGCGGCCGGCAGCCCGGCCAGCGGACGACTCATCCGGACGTACCGCTTGACCAGGGCGAATCCGGCGTCGAGGAGGATCTTCCGCCACTGCTCCTCGGGCTCGTACGCGGCGCACCGGACGGTGAGCGACGGCAGGCCCCGCTCGGCGGCCCGCTCACCGACCCGGGCGAGCTGCCGGTCCAGCAGCGGGGCGCGGAGCGCGGACCCGCGGTCGGGGTCGACGTACACCTCGACGAACTCGCGTCCCTTTCCGGTCGGGTTGTCGACGGTCGCCCAGGCGACGACCGCGGCATCCGGGTCCAGCCCGAGCCAGGAGTCCACCGCCGGGTCGAAGTTCGGTGCGGTCAGGCACTCCGCCACGTCCTCGGCGGAGAAGTCGGGGTAGCCGATGGCGAAGGTGTCGGCGGCGTGCACCACCGCGAGGATCACCGGTACATCGTCGAGGGTGGATCGGCGGGTGGTCCAGGCGGCGGGGAGCGTCACGCCGCCGATCCTGGCAGGCGGCCCGCCTGCCGCGCCGCCCATTTTTTGCCCGGCCGCCGGGGAAGCCGGCCCGGCCTGGCCGGCGGCGAAGCCGGCACCCGGCCGCCGGGACCAGCCGCGGCGAAGCCGGCACCCGGTCCGTTGGCACCAGCCGGCGGGGCAGTCGGCGCACCGGTCAGCCCGCCGGGGCCGGCCGGCGCAGGTGCAGCCGGGCGGCGGTGAGCAGGTCGAGCAACTCCGCCCCCTCCCCTGGTGCGAGCACCCGGAACGCGGCCGAGGCCAGCCGGTCGGTCACCGCCTCCGCCCAGAGCCGCCGCCGGACCAGCGGCCCCACCGGCGGGTACGGCGGCGGCCAGCCGCACGCGGCGGCGCCCGCCTCGCCCTCCGGCCCAGCCAGTACCGCCTCCAGCGGGCTCATCCCGGCGGCCCGGACGGCGAGCAGGTACGCCCCGGCGAAGTGCTCCCGCAGCAGGAGCAGCGCGACGGCCGTCCGGGCGCCCGGCGACCGGTCCGGCACCGGCATGGCCCGCCAGGCGGCGAAGAGCGGCATCCCGCTCGCCTCGGCCGCGTCGACCGTCCGTTCCAGCAGGCCGACGAGCCGGGCCACCCCCGGCGCGGCGCCGAGGTGCTGGACGCCCCAGCGACAGCACTCGGCGAGGTTCGCGGCGGCCACCTCCAGGGGCGGCACCGTCCGGGCGGCGGCGTCCCACCCGTCGGCGACCGCGTCGGGGGCGATGAAGCCGAGGGCGGCGGCGACCGTCTCGGCGCGGACGTCGCCGAGCGCGCCCGCGCGGCCGGTGATGTAGAACGCCCAGCCGGAGATGCCGAGCAGCCGGGCCCGGCGCAGCGTCCCCGGGCAGCGGCTGAACGCCTCCCCGAGCTCCAGCACCAGCGGCTTGCTGGCGGCGGCGACCTGTTCCGGGGTCATCCGCCGGACACCGCAGCGGGGGGTGCGGACACGGTCCGTCCACCGTGGTCATCCATCCCGATCAGTCTGCCCGCTGGCCGTCCGCGGCGGCATCCCCCTCTTCGGCGTCCAGCGCCTCCACCGCGGCCTCGACCTCGCCGACGCGCCGACGGGCGGTGGTCACCGTCCGTTCGGCGGCCCGCCGGGCGAGCTTGGCGCGGCTCAGCTCCTGCTCGGCGACGGCCCGCCGGCGCTCCAGCTCGGCCAGTTCGGTCTCGATCCGGTCCAGCTCCGCCGCGCCGTTTTGAGCGGACCGGGTGGCGCCGGCCAGCTCCGCCTCGGCGCGTTCCTGGTCGGTTCGGGCCTGGGTCAGCTCCCGCTCCAGCGCCCGGCGGCGCCGGGCCCGCTCGGCCCGGGCGGCCCGGTCCGCGGCCCGCTCGTCGCGGGACCGCCGGGCCTCGGCCCGCTCGGCCGCCCGATCCGGTACGGGAGGTTCCTCCGCCCCGCCGGTGACCAGCCGCAGCTGCGGGCGGGGCACCTCGCCGAAGCCGGCGTAGCTGGTGGCCCGCAGCAGCCGGCCCGTGCGGACCTGCTCGGCCACCTCGCCGTCGGAGAGCGCGGCGTTGAGGGTCGCCTCCACCTCGGCCAGCGGCAGCTTCCCGGCCGGCGGGGCCTCCCCGCTCTCGGCGGCCAGCCGGCGCACCTCGGCCACCAGGGCGCCGACCACGGCCCGGCGCTGGGCGGTGAGTTCGCGGAGTTTGGCGCCGCGCAGGTCACGCTGCGCGGCCCGGAGCGCCTCGGCGAGCTGCCCGAGGTCGGCGACCAGCTCGGGGCGGCGGATGGCGAGCAGGTTGACCAGCCAGGCCGCCACGGTGGGGCGGCGCAGCCGGGCGACTTCGCGAGCGGTGGCCGGGTCGCCGGCCCGCTTCGCCTCGGCGACGGCGGCGTCCCGGGCCGCGACGAACCGGTCCGGCGGCGTCGCGTAGAGCCGCTGGACCAGCTCGCGGGGCAGGCCGGCCACCGGTCAGAGACGGAACCGGGTGCCCGGTTCGAGCCGCTGGTACTCGGTCTTCGACAGCGCGGTGTACTGCCGGTCGAGCACGCCGAAGCCGTTGGCGTTGAGCAGGCCGTCGTGCAGGGCGTACGCCCGGCGCGGGGCGACCGCCCGGATGAAGTCGACCACCTCGGAGAACTTCGACCAGGGCGCGTGGATCGGCGCGAAGAGGGTGTCCACCTGGACGTCCTCCGGCACGACCAGCGCGTCGCCCGGGTGGTAGACGACATCGTTGATCAGGTAGCCGAGGTTGTCCACCACCGGGATGTCCTGGTGGATGACGGCGTGCTGGCCACCGTACGCGCGGACCGCCACCCCGGCGGCGGTGAACGACTGCCCGGGCTCGACGGCGCTCAACGCCCCGGCGGCGTCGCCGAGGAGGCCGGTGAGCGAGGCGGGGCCGTGGACGGGGATCGGCCGGCGGTCCAGGGCCCGGGTCAGCGCCTCGACGTTCACATGGTCCGGATGCTCGTGGGTGATCAGCACCGCATCGGCCCCGTCCAACGCCGCGGGCTCGCTGAACACTCCCGGGTCGACGACGAGCACTCCCCCGTCGTGCTCGAGCCGGAGGCAGGAGTGGGCGTACTTGGTGACCTGCATCGTGACTCCTCGATTATCGAATCGTGACGTCCTGAGCGCAGTCTGCCGGAACCGGCGCGGTACCGCGCCGCGTCCGACGTATCGCCCCGGAGCGGGGCCGTGAGGATCGGAGCGGGGATGAGCGTACGAGGAAAGCGTCGCCGGGGTGTGCTGCTGGCGGTGACGGGCCTGGTCGCGGTGCTGGTCGCGGGGGGTTGCAGCGCGGGCGATTCGGACAACCGCCAGGGTTCGGCGGCCGAGGCGCCGGCCGGTGGCGGGGCGGACCAGCGCGACCAGGCGGCGCCCGGCGAGGCCGGCGCCGGCGCACCCGACCTCCGCATCGACCAGCGGTCGATCATCTACACCGGAACCATGCAGGTGCAGGTGGACGACGTGGAGCGGGCCGCCCGGGACGCGATCGCCGCGGTGGACGCGGCCGGCGGATTCGTCGGCGGCGACCAGCGGCGCAGCGAGTCGGCGGACGCGCGGGCCGAGCTGGGGCTGCGGGTGCCGGCGGCGAAGTTCACCGCCGTGGTCGACGAGCTGGCCAAGCTGGGGCGGCAGCAGCGGCGTGAGGTGCACACCCAGGACGTCACCGAGGAGACGGTCGACCTGGACGCTCGGATCACCAGTCAGCGGGCACGGGTGGAGAGCGCCCGCAGGCTGCTGAACCGGGCCACGTCGACGAGCGAGCTGGTCAACCTGGAGAACGAGCTGGGCCGGCGGGAGGCCGACCTCGCGTCGTTGGAGGCGAAGAAGCGTCGGCTGGCCGATCTGACCGCCCTCTCCACGATCACGGTGACGTTCGTCGGCAAGGACGCCTCCACCGAGGCGGAGCCGACCGAGATCGGTTTCCTGGTCGGCCTGCGCGGCGGCTGGGACGTCTTCGTCGCCTCGGTGACCGTGCTGCTCACCGTGCTCGGCGCGCTGCTGCCGTGGCTGGTGGCGGTGGGCGTACCGGTGGTGCTGCTGGTCCGGGTGCTGCGCCGCCGCCGGCGGACGCCACCGGCCGGGCCGATGCCGATGCCGCCGCCCGCGTCGCCCGGTGGTCCTACCGCACCGCCGCAAGTGCCCGCAACGCGGTCTGCACCATGAGCCGTACGCCGGCCGGGATGGCGCGCTCGTCCACGTCGAAGGAGGCCCGGTGCAGGTCCACATTGGGACCGGCCCGGCCGACGCCGAGGCGGGCGAGCGCCCCCGGCACGTGCTCCAGGTACCAGGAGAAGTCCTCGCCACCCATGCTCTGCGGAGTCTCCGCGATCCCCTCGGGGCCGAGCGCGGCGGCGGTCGCGGCGGTGAGCACCCCGATGGCGCGGGCGTCGTTGCTGACCGGCGGGCGGCCGCGCAGGTACTCGAGGTCGACCGTGGCGCCGGTCGGAGCGATGACGTCCCGGACCACCTGGGCGACGATCTTCGGGGCCTGCTCCCAGGTGTCGCGGTCCATCACCCGTAGGGTGCCGGCGGCGCAGGCCTCGGACGGGATGACGTTGTAGCGGGTGCCGGCCGAGGCGTGGCCGAAGACCAGCAGCAGCCCGCTGTTGGCCGGTACCCGGCGGCTGACCAGGGTGGGCACCTCGGTGACCAGGCGGCCGAGGGCGTCGACCAGGTCGACCGTCAGGTGCGGGCGGGCGGTGTGCCCACCCGGCCCGGTGAGCCGGACGGTGACGTTGTCGGCCGCGGCGGTGATCGGGCCGACCCGGAGGCCGACCTTGCCCACCGGCAGGTTCGGGTCGCAGTGCACGGCGAAGATCTGCACCACGTCGTCGAGGCCGCCGGCATCGATGACCTCCAGCGAGCCGCAGGGCAGGATCTCCTCGGCCGGCTGGAAGATGAGCCGGACCCGGCCGTCGAGCTGGCCGAGGTCGGCGAGCTGGGCCAGCAGCATGCCGACGCCGAGCATCACGGTGCTGTGCACGTCGTGGCCGCAGGCGTGGCAGACGCCGTCCACGGTGGACCGGTACGGCACGTCCTTCGGGTCGGTCAGCGGCAGCGCGTCGATGTCGGCGCGGAGCGCGATCACCGGCCCGTCGGGACGCCCGTCGATGTCGCAGATGACGCCGTTGCCCTTGGGCAGCAGGCGCGGGTGCAGCCCGGCCAGGGAGAGCTCCCGGGCGATCAGGGCCGCCGTCTCGAACTCCTCGCCGGAGAGCTCCGGGTGGGAGTGGATGTGACGACGGGTGGCGATGAGGCCGGGTACCCGGAGGGCGAGCAGATGGTCGAGCTCGAAGGGCAGGGGCTGGGACCCGGATGGCGCCTCCGGCCAGGACGACGCCAGGTGACCGCCGGTGGGCAGCGTCAACGCACTCGTCACGTCGAATTCTCGATCACTAGAGATGGATGGATCATCGGGGAGAACAGCAGACAGCCTAGACCTCCGACGGTGACGCTGGGCAACATCTTTCCCGTAGCGGTCGGACCGCACAGCGTCACGAATGCCCTGGTGGGAGGGCTCGAATATCTGCGGGACAGCAGGTAGATCGCGGTCGGACGCCGTCATCTGCCCCCCACCTCCTACAACGCGTAACCGATTCACCGGTCACGAAAACCCGGGCCGTCGTTCCGAATTGTCGCATTAGTCGCGACAATTAACTGCCGCTCCGACGATGAACCGCAACGCTGTGCGGCCGGGCGACTCCCGACGGTGACATGGCCGACCGGCACCCGACCGCACAGGCTGTCCGTCCCGTTCACCCGACCGGCTTACCCGCATTCCCGATCCGCACACTCGCGCGGGCGGCGGGCCGCACTGCCCCCGGGCCGGCGGACGGGCCGGGCGACGTCGCCCGGGAGGTCCGCGTCGCACCCTCCGCTCCGCGTTCCTGCGGGGAGCAAATCGACTGTAGCGCCGCGCAGCCACCTCCGGCGAGGCCCGTTTGCGCAGCTCGGACGCGGGAACGGCGGCCCACGCCGGCACCGGGGCGCCGGCGGGACCGCCGCGTCGATGAGGATCAGAAGCGGTCGCTCGGCCGGTACGTCCCCCACACCGCGCGCAGCGTGCCGCAGACCTCGCCGACCGTGGCCCGGGCCCGCAGCGCCTCCTTCATCGGGTAGAGCACGTTCACGGCGCCCTCGGCGGCGGCACGCAGCTCGGCCAGGGCCCGCTCGACCGCGTCGTTGTCCCGCTCCGCCCGCAGCTTCGCCAGCCGCTCCGCCTGGGCCGCCTCGATCGTCGGGTCGACCCGCAGCGGCTCGTACGGCTCCTCCTCGTCGATGGCGAACCGGTTGAGCCCGACCACGACCCGCTCGCCCGAGTCGATCTCCTGGGCGATCCGGTACGCGGACTGCTCGATCTCCCGCTTCTGGAAACCCGCCTCGATCGCGTCCACCGCCGAGCCGTGGTCGGCCACCCGCTCCATCAGCTCGGTCGCCGCCGCCTCGATCTCGGCGGTCATCGCCTCCACCACGTACGACCCGGCGAACGGGTCCACGGTGGCGGTCAGGTCCGTCTCGTACGCCAGCACCTGCTGGGTGCGCAGCGCCAGCCGGGCCGCCTTCTCGGTGGGCAGCGCGATCGCCTCGTCGAAGCTGTTGGTGTGCAGCGACTGGGTGCCGCCGAGCACCGCGCCGAGCCCCTGGATGGCCACCCGGACCAGGTTGACCTCCGGCTGCTGGGCGGTGAGCTGGACGCCCGCGGTCTGGGTGTGGAAGCGCAGCATCATCGACTTCGGGTCCTTGGCGCCGAACTCGTCACGCATCAGCCGGGCCCAGATCCGCCGGGCGGCGCGGAACTTGGCGACCTCCTCGAGCAGCGTGGTCCGGGCGACGAAGAAGAACGACAGCCGGGGCGCGAAGTCGTCCACGGCCAGCCCGGCGGCGAGCGCGGCGCGGACGTACTCCACGCCGTTGGCCAGGGTGAACGCGATCTCCTGCGCGGGCGTCGCGCCGGCCTCCGCCATGTGGTAGCCGGAGATGGAGATGGTGTTCCACTTCGGCACCTCCTTGCGGCAGTACGCGAAGGTGTCGGCGACCAGGCGCAGCGAGGGCTTCGGCGGGAAGATGTACGTCCCCCGGGCGATGTACTCCTTGAGGATGTCGTTCTGGATGGTGCCATTGAGCGCGCCTCCGGCGACCCCGTTCTCCTCGGCGACGAGCTGGTAGAGCAGCAGCAGCACCGAACCCGGCGCGTTGATGGTCATCGAGGTGGAGACCTGGTCCAGCGGGATGCCGTCGAAGAGCAGCCGCATGTCCTCGATGGAGTCGATGGCGACACCCACCTTGCCCACCTCGCCGTGCGCGATCGGGTCGTCGGAGTCGTACCCCATCTGGGTCGGCAGGTCGAAGGCGACGGACAGGCCCATCGTCCCGGCCCGCAACAACTGGTGGTAGCGCGCGTTGGACTCGGTGGCGGTGCCGAAGCCGGCGTACTGGCGCATGGTCCAGGGGCGGGAGGTGTACATGGTCGGGTAGACCCCACGGGCGTACGGGAACTCGCCCGGGGCGCCGAGCCGGGAGTCCAGGTCCTCCGGAAGGTCGGCCGCCGTGTAGACGGCCTTGATCGGGAAACCGGACTCGCTTGACCGCCGTTCGCTCATCACCGGATGGTAGGACGCGACGGGACGTCGATGGGTGAGGGATACCGCACACCGCGTCGACAACCATCGACGGGAGGTGAACGGCCGGCCACATAGCGTCGAGTAGGTAAACGTCCGCCGCGTCGGGTTTCGCATCGGCCGTCGGAACCCGCAAGATAGGGGGGTTGTGTCCCAGCCCCCCTCGATATCCCCCGGTGGCTTTTCTGTGACTCAGATCCCGACGTGGAGCGGTGGACCGGTCAGTCCCCCGAACGGACGCGCGGCACCCGGCACCACCATCGGTGGCCGCTACTCGCTGCGGTCCCCGGTGGGCAACGGCGGCATGGGCACGGTCTGGCGCGCCACAGACACGCTGCTGCGCCGTGACGTGGCGGTCAAGGAGGTCGTCCTCCCGCCCGGGCTCGCCCCGAGCGACCGCGACGCGATGTACGAGCGGACGCTGCGCGAGGCCCGCGCCGCCGCCGCGATCCAGCACCCGGCCGTGGTCCAGGTGTACGACGTGGTCACCGAGGGTGGCCGGCCGTGGATCGTGATGGAGCTGCTGGACGCCCGCAGCCTCGCCGACATGGTGATCGAGGACGGACCGGTGGCGCCGCGCGCGGTCGCCAAGATCGGCATCGCCCTGCTCGGCGCCCTGGAGGTCGCGCACGCGATCGGCGTGCTGCACCGCGACGTCAAGCCGGCCAACGTGTTGATCTGCTCCGACGGTCGCTGCGTGCTGACCGACTTCGGGGTGGCCCGGATGCCCACCGACGTGCAGCTCACCACGCCCGGCATGGTGCTCGGGTCGCCGCACTTCATCTCGCCGGAACGGGCGATGGGGCAGGAGTTCGGCCCACCGAGCGACCTCTTCTCGCTGGGCGTGACGCTCTATACCGCGGTCGAGGGGCGGCCGCCGTTCGACAAGGGTGACCCGATCGAGACCATGCACGCCGTGGTCGAGGACCCGCCGGCCACCCCGCAGCGCAGCGGCCCGCTGACCCGGGTGCTGATGGGGCTGCTGGAGAAGGATCCGGCCCGCCGGCTGGACGTGCACACCGCCCGGGCGATGCTGCGTGAGCTGCTCGCCGGCCCGCTGACCAGCACCGCGACCGCGGTCAACTCGGTCACCGACCCGTACGCCGTGGTGCCGGTGCAGCGGCCGACCGCTCCCCCGCCGGCCGCGCCGGAGCCGAAGCCGAGCGGCCAGATCGGCGGCCGGGCGATGATCGGTCCGGGCGAGTCGCTGACCGACCGGCTCGCCGCCCTGCGCCGGGGCGAGCGCCCCGAGCCGGCGGCCGCCGCGAGCGGAGCCGCGCTCGACGAGACCAGCGCGGACGCCCTCGCCGGCCCGCTGCACACGCCGACTGGCGCGATGCCCCCGCCGGGTCGTGCCGGCACGCAGTACGGCACCTCGGACGCCACCCAGCGGATCTCCCCCGACGCCACCCAGCGCCTCGCGCATCAGGGCGCGCCGGAGGCGACCCAACGGATCGGCGGCGGCCACCCGGACGCCACCCAGGCGGTGTACGGCCGCGCCCCCGAGGCCACCCAGCCGGTGTACGGCGGCGGCCAGTGGTCGGTGCCGGGCACCGGGCAGCCGTGGACCTCGCCGGGCACCGGGTCCGGCGGTTCGGGCCCGGGTGGCGCGCTGGGCGCGGTGAAGGGCACCGGCGGCAAGCTGGTCGGCGCCGTCAAGGGCTGGCCGCGCAAGATGCAGCTCGCCGCGGCCGGCGGGCTGGCCGTGCTGCTGCTGGTCGGCGCGGTCGCGCTGTTCGGCGGGGACGACGAGCCGAACCGGCAGATCGTCACGTCGCTGCCGACCGCGACGGCCCCGGCCGGGCCGGGCGTGGACATGCAGGAGCACTCGGCCAAGGGCATCACCGTCCAGGTGCCGAAGGGCTGGCAGCGCCAGACCGGCGGCCTGTACGTCGACTTCGTCGACCCGGCCGACAGCGGGCGGAAGGTGCGCATCATCGCGGAGAAGTGGAGTGGCACCTCGGTCAGCTGGGCGGAGTTCGCCTCCCGGAACCTCAAGGCGAAGAGCGACACGAGCAAGAACTGCCCCCAGCCGTACCAGCAGGTGTCGATCACCGAGCAGAAGCTTGCGGGTGAGCCGGCGGCCGAGTTGGAGTACACCTGCGGCGAGGGCGACGCCATGCGGCACGGGGTGTGGCGGGGCGTGGTGAAGAACGGGAAGGTCTACTCGTTCTACCTCTCCTCGACCGACGCCAAGTTCGCCGACAGCCGGCCGATCTTCGACGCGATGGCGGGCTCCTTCCAGCTCGGCGGAGCCAACTGAGTCAGGGCAACCGTCAGTGGTGATCCGCCGCCGTGCTATCAAGAGGCAATGGCGGCGGAAACCACTGACCTTGACAACCTTCGCGAGCAGGCCCGGCGGTGGCTCGACGACGACCCCGACCCGGCCAGCCGGGACGAGCTGCGGGAGGTGCTCGACGGGTTGCCGGCGAGCGGGCCGGAGCTGGCCGACCGGTTCGCCGGGCCACTGACCTTCGGCACCGCCGGGCTGCGCGGCCCGCTGCGCGCCGGCCCGAACGGCATGAACCTCGCCGTGGTCACCCAGGCCGCCGCCGGGCTGGTCGGCTGGCTCGCCGCCCAGGGCGGGACCGGCCCGCTGGTGATCGGGTACGACGCCCGGCACGGCTCCCGGGCCTTCGCCGAGCGCACCGCCCAGGTCGCCACCGGTGCGGGTCGTCCGGCGCTGCTGCTGCCCCGGCCGCTGCCCACCCCGGTGCTCGCGTACGCGGTGCGGCACCTCGGCGCGGTGGCCGGCGTGATGGTCACCGCCAGTCACAACCCGCCGCAGGACAACGGCTACAAGGTCTACCTGGGCGCCCAGCTCGGCGGGGAACTCGGCGCGGGGGCGCAGATCGTGCCGCCGGCCGACGCCGGCATCGAGGCGGCGATCCGGGCGGTCGGCCCGCTGGCGGCGGTGCCGCTCGGCCCGGCCGGCGAGGTGCTCGGCGACGACCTGGTCGCCTCCTACGTGGGGCGGGCCGTCGCGCTGATCGCCCCGGACGGGCCGCGCGACCTCAAGGTGGCGTACACCCCGCTGCACGGGGTGGGCGCGGCGGTGCTGACCGCCGCCTTCGCGCGGGCGGGGTTCCCGGTGCCGGGCGTGGTGCCCGACCAGGCCGAGCCGGACCCGGCCTTCCCGACGGTCAACTTCCCGAACCCGGAGGAGCCGGGCGCGGTGGACAAGCTGGTGGCGCTGGCCGACTCGACGGACGCCGACATCGCGATCGCCAACGACCCGGACGCGGACCGCTGTGCGGTGGTCGTCCGCGACGATGCTGCGAGCGCGAAGAGTGAGCTTGCGAGCCCCGCGGTCGCCAGCGAGGACGGGCCCGCCCGCTGGCGGATGCTGCGCGGGGACGAGGTGGGTGCGCTGCTCGCCGACCACCTGATGCGCCGGGGCGTGACCGGCCTGTACGCCACCACGATCGTGTCGTCGTCCCTGCTCCGGGCCATGTGCGCGGCCCGCGGCCTGCCGTACGACGAGACGCTGACCGGGTTCAAGTGGATCGTCCGGGCCGGTGGCGGGGCCAAGCCGCTGGTCTTCGGGTACGAGGAGGCGCTCGGCTACTGCGTGGCCCCGGAGCACGTCCGCGACAAGGACGGCATCACCGCCGCGCTGATCGTCGCCGAGCTGGCCGCCGGCCTCAAGGCGCAGGGCCGCACGCTCAACGACCGGCTGGACGAGCTGGCCGCCGAGTTCGGCGTGCACCACACCGACCAGCTCTCGGTCCGGGTCGAGGACCTGGGGCTGATCGCCGCGATGATGACCCGGATCCGGGCGGCCACCCCGACGAGCCTGCTCGGGCACCCGGTCACCGAATCGACGGATCTGCTGCCCGAGGCCGACGTGGTGATCCTGCACACCGACGCGGCCCGGGTGGTGATCCGGCCCTCCGGCACCGAGCCGAAGCTCAAGGCGTACCTGGAGGTGGTGGAGCCGGTGGCGGACGGCGACGTCCCGGCCGCCCGGGCCCGCGCGGCCGCCGCGATCGCCGCCCTCCGCACCGAGATCGCCACCACCCTCGGCCTCTGACCCGCCCGCGGGCGGGGGTCAGGTCCGTTTGCCGAGGGCGGCGTCGACGGCCTGGCCCAGGGCGGTCACGACGAGGGCGACCGAGGGGCGGACGACGGAGTCGTCCAGGCTGACGTTGCCGGAGAAACCGGCGCCGTTGGTGATCTCCTCCAGCCGGCGGCGGGCGTCCCGGGCGTCATCGCCGGACAGCCCGAGCGCCGGCTCCATCCGCAGCACCGCGACCAGGGTGGCGAGCGCGGCCGTCCGCTCGTCCGGCAGCTGGCCACTGGTCAGCGCCTCGGCGAGCCGCCGGCGGATGTCCACCTCGACGGACGGGTCGGTGACCGGGTACCGGTGGACGTGGATGAAGCCCAGCTCGGTCTCGTCGACGTCCCGGACCACGCCCTGGCCGCACAGGTCACCGAGGATGCGATCGCGCAGGCCGTGCCGCAGCCGCTGGACCCAGGAGGACGGGGTGTGCGGGGTGTCGGCGGCGATCCGGCCGAGCACCTCGTCGGCGATCGGCTCGCCGGTGGGCGCCGGGTCGATCACCGCCAGGTTTCCCTCGGCGTACGCGATCCGGCCGGCCAGGGCCAGCTCGATCAGCACCGCGGCGGCCATCCCGAGGTCGAGGCTGATCCGCGGCATGGTCGCCTTGCCGGTTTCGTCGTCATAGGCGAGGAGCAGCAGCTCTTCGGCGAGCGCAACACCAGTCATGGCCCCGAACGCTAGCGCCTCCCCGCACCCCCGCGCAGCCAACGCGCCCACCGCCGGTCGATCATGGAGTTGTGGCGCCGGTTTTCCGCCGGTGGGCGACGCTTGTCCCCTGCCACAAACTCCATGATCGGCGCGGGCTGTCCCGGTCAGAAGCGGGGCATGCCGCCGAACTGGCGGTCGCCGGCGTCGCCGAGGCCGGGGACGATGAACATGCGGTCGTTGAGGCCCTCGTCGATCGAGGCGGTGACCAGGCGCAGCGGGAGGCCGGACTGCTCCAGGCGCTGGATGCCCACCGGGGCGGCCAGCACGCAGAGCACGGTGATGTCGGTGCAGCCGCGGTCGGCGAGCAGCCGGCAGCTGTGCTCCAGCGAGCCGCCGGTGGCCAGCATCGGGTCGAGCACCAGCACCGGCAGGCCGGCCAGGTCCCGCGGCAGCGACTCCATGTAGGCGCGCGGCTCGTACGTCCGCTCGTCCCGGGCCAGGCCGACGAAGCCCATCGAGGACTCGGGCAGCAGCGCGAGGGCGGCGTCGGCCATGCCGAGACCGGCCCGCAGCACCGGCACCAGCAGCGGCGGGTTGGCCAGCCGGGTGCCCTCCGCGCCGGTGACCGGGGTCTGTACCGGGTACTTCTCTACCGGGAAGGTGCGCGCGGCCTCGTACACCAGCATGGTGGTGAGTTCGTGCAGCGCGGCCCGGAACGACGACGAGTCGGTCCGGGCGTCCCGCATGGCGGTCAGCCGGGACTGGGCGAGCGGATGGTCAATGACATGTACGTCCACGATCGCTCAACCTACCGGTCCGCCCGCCCGGGCACTGCGGGTGCGGGGTGACCAGCGACGCCGCTCACGTGTGGCAGGACGGGCGGTGACCAAGATCACTGCCGGCTCCGGTGCGTAGACTTCGGGGCATGACGGCGACAGCGACGTCGGCCCGGTCGGACCTTTCCGAGCTGGGACGATCCGAGACCGCTCTGCGGACCTTCCTGCACGGCCTGCCCGGCGTGGACCAGGTCGGCGCGGAGCAGCGGGCGGCACAGCTCGGCACCCGCTCCATCAAGACCACGGCCAAGGCCCAGGCGATCGACCTGGCCATCCGGATGGTCGACCTGACCACCCTCGAAGGGGCCGACACTCCCGGCAAGGTGCGGGCGCTCGCCGCCAAGGCGCTGCGCCCCGACCCGGCCGACCTGTCCTGCCCGCACGTCGGCGCGGTCTGCGTCTACCCGGCGATGGTCCCGTACGTGGCCGAGGTGCTGCGCGGCAGCGGCGTGCACCTGGCCAGCGTCGCGACCGCCTTCCCCTCGGGCCAGGCGCCGCTGGAGGTCAAGCTCGCGGACACCCGGGCCGCCGTCGCGGCCGGCGCGGACGAGATCGACATGGTGATCAACCGGAGCGCCTTCTTGTCCGGGCGGTACAAGGAGGTCTACGACGAGATCGTGGCCACCAAGGAAGCCTGCGGCGACGCCCACCTCAAGGTGATCCTGGAGACCGGCGAGCTGGCCACCTACGACAACGTGCGGCGCGCCTCCTGGCTGGCCATGCTGGCCGGCGGCGACTTCATCAAGACCTCCACCGGCAAGGTCCCGGTCGCGGCCACCCTGCCGGTGAGCCTGGTGATGCTGGAGGCGGTCCGCGACTTCCGCGCCGCCACCGGCCGGCAGGTCGGCGTGAAGCCGGCCGGCGGCATCAAGACCACCAAGGACGCGATCAAGTACCTGGTCATGGTCAACGAGACCGTCGGCGCGGACTGGCTGGACCCGGACTGGTTCCGGTTCGGCGCGTCGAGCCTGCTGAACGACCTGCTGATGCAGCGCACCAAGCTGACGACCGGCGTCTACTCCGGTCCCGACTACTTCACCCTGGACTGAGAGCCGATGTTCGAATACGCACCCGCCCCCGAGTCCCGCTCGGTGGTGGACATCAAGCCCTCGTACGGGCTCTTCATCAACGGCGAGTTCGTCGACCCCACCGACGGCGGCAGCTTCAAGTCGATCAACCCGGCCTCGGAAGAGGTGCTGGCCGAGGTCGCCGAGGCCGGCGCGGGTGACGTCGAGCGCGCGGTGGCCGCAGCGCGGGAGGCGTACGACAAGGTCTGGGGCCCGATGCCGGGCCGCGACCGGGCCAAGTACCTGTTCCGGATCGCCCGGATCATTCAGGAGCGCTCCCGCGAGCTGGCCGTGCTGGAGTCCCTGGACAACGGCAAGCCGATCAAGGAGTCCCGCGACGTCGACCTGCCGCTGGTCGCCGCGCACTTCTTCTACTACGCCGGCTGGGCCGACAAGCTGGAGCACGCCGGCTTCGGCGCGAACCCGCGGCCGCTGGGCGTGGCCGCCCAGGTCATCCCGTGGAACTTCCCGCTGCTCATGCTGGCCTGGAAGATCGCCCCGGCGCTGGCCGCCGGCAACACGGTGGTGCTCAAGCCGGCCGAGACCACGCCGCTGACCGCGCTGCTCTTCGCCGAGATCTGCCAGCAGGCCGACCTGCCGGCCGGCGTGGTCAACATCGTCACCGGGGCCGGCGACACCGGCCGCGCCCTGGTCGAGCACCCGGGCGTGGACAAGGTCGCCTTCACCGGCTCCACCGAGGTCGGCCGGGCCATCGCCCGCTCCGTCGCCGGCACCCGCAAGAAGCTCACCCTGGAACTGGGCGGCAAGGCGGCCAACATCGTCTACGACGACGCCCCGATCGACCAGGCGGTCGAGGGGATCGTCAACGGCATCTTCTTCAACCAGGGGCACGTCTGCTGCGCGGGCTCCCGGCTGCTGATCCAGGAGAACGTGGCCGACCGGGTGCTGGAGTCGCTCAAGCGGCGGATGGCCCAGCTGCGGGTCGGCGACCCGCTGGACAAGAACACCGACATCGGCGCGATCAACTCGGCCGCCCAGCTGGCGCGGATCAAGGAGCTCTCCGACGCCGGCTCCGCCGAGGGCGCCGAGCGCTGGTCGCCGCCGTGCGAGCTGCCCGACCGGGGCTTCTGGTTCGCGCCGACCATCTTCACCGGGGTCACCCAGGCGCACCGGATCGCCCGCGAGGAGATCTTCGGCCCGGTGCTGTCGGTGCTGACCTTCCGCACCCCGGCCGAGGCCGTGGAGAAGGCCAACAACACGCCGTACGGGCTGTCGGCCGGGATCTGGACCGACAAGGGCTCGCGAATCCTCTGGACGGCCGACCGGCTCCGGGCCGGCGTCGTCTGGGCCAACACGTTCAACAAGTTCGACCCCACCTCGCCGTTCGGCGGCTACAAGGAGTCGGGCTACGGTCGCGAGGGCGGCCGGCACGGGCTGGAGGGCTACCTCAATGTCTGAGCGGGTCGCGGTACGTAAGACGTACAAGCTCTTCATCGGCGGGAAGTTCCCCCGCAGCGAGTCGGGACGGTCGTATCTCGTGCAGGACTCCAACGTTCCACTGGCCTCCCGCAAGGACGCGCGGGACGCCGTGCTCGCCGCCCGCGCCGCCGTGAAGGGGTGGGCCGGGGCGACCGCGTACAACCGGGGTCAGATCCTCTACCGGGTCGCCGAGATGCTGGAGGGCCGGCGCGAGCAGTTCGTCGCCCTCGGCGTGCCGGCCGACGAGGTGGACGCGGCGATCGACCGCTGGGTCTGGTACGCCGGCTGGTCGGACAAGCTCCCCCAGGTGTACGGCGGCGCGAACCCGGTGGCCGGGCCGTACTTCAACCTGTCGTCGCCGGAGCCGACCGGGGTGGTGGCCGTGGTGGCACCCGAGCAGCCGGCGCTGCTCGGCCTGGTCAGCGTGATCGCCCCGGCGATCGTCACCGGCAACACGGTGGTGGTGGCGGCCTCGCCGGCGCAGCCGCTGGCGGCGGTGACCCTGGCCGAGGTGCTGGCCACCTCCGACCTGCCCGTCGGGGTGGTCAACATCCTCACCGGGAGGATCAGCGAGACGGCGCCGACGCTGGCCGCGCACATGGACGTCAACGCGATCGACCTGACCGGGGTGGCCGACGCGGAGCTGGCGGCGGACCTGGAGGTCAAGGCGGCGCAGAACCTCAAGCGGGTGCTCCGCCCCGCCCCGGCCGACCACGACTGGACCGCCGATCCGGGCGTCACCCGGATGACCACCCTCCTGGAGACGAAGACCGTCTGGCACCCCAAGGGGGTGTGATCGCGGGTCACTGTCGGGGTTTGCGGGGGAGCCCACCCACTCCGGGCGGTCAGGCTTGATCGCTCCGTGGGCGGGCCCCCCGGAAACCCGTTCCGGTCAGGGTCCGGGTGGGGGTTCGGCGCACGGGCGCTGTCTCGGGAAGGGTTCTACTACGGGGGGTAGGATTGCGGCGTGACGCGGCTTGGGGATCTTGAACGTGCGGTGATGGACGTGCTGTGGGACTCGGTCCCCACCACGTCTCCTGGCGTGACCGTGCGGGAGGTTGCCGACGCCCTCGACGGCCGCGAGCTGGCGTACACGACGGTGATGACCGTGCTGGACCGGCTGGCCGGCAAGGGCATGGTGCAGCGCGAGCGCGAGGGCCGGGCCTGGCGCTACCGGCCGTCCGCCAGCCGCGAGGCGCACATCGCCCAGCTGATGCTCGACGCGCTCGACCTCGGTGGCAGCCGGGACGCCGCGCTGGTGCGCTTCGCCCGCTCGGTCACCGGCACCGAGGCGGAGGTACTCCGCGCGGCGCTGGGCGGCGAGGCGGGTCTGACCGGGCCGGACGACGGTGGCGCGGGCCTGACCGACCGGGTCGAGGATCCGCGGGCCGGGCGGCCGGCGCTGGCCGACGAGGCGACGGACCGGTAGGGCGGCCGCCGTGGCGTACGCCGTGCACTTCGCCGCGACCATCCTGGCCTGCTGGCTGACCGCGCAGGTCCTGGCCGCGTCCACCTGGACGTGGCGCGCCCCCCGCGTGGCGATCGTCTGCTGGCAGGCGGTCGGGCTCGCGCTCGGCCTCTCCGCGATGGGCCTGCCGATGGCGGCCGGCCTGGCCGCGTACGACCGGCCGACCGGCAGCGCGCTGCTCGCCCTCGCCACCGACCTCGCCCACGGCGCCCTGCCGGCCGGGCTGAACGTGATCCACCTCGGCCTGGTCGGGGTGGGCTTCGGCATCGGCGCGGTGCTGCTCACCACGACCGTCCGGAGCATCCACGGCACCGTCCGCGCCCAGCGTCGGCACCGGGACCTGCTCACCCTGGTCGCCCGGCGGGACCCCACGGTGCCCGGCGCGCTGGTGCTCGACCACCCGGGCGCGGCGGCGTACTGCCTGCCCGGGGTCAAGCCGCGGGTGGTGGTCAGCGCCGGGACGCTGAGCCTGCTGGATCGGGCCGAGCTGGCGGCGGTGCTGACCCACGAGCGGGCGCACGCGCAGGAGCGGCACGACCTGGTGCTGCTGCCGTTCACCGCGCTCTGCCGGGCGCTGCCCTGGTTCCGCTGGGTCCGCGACGCGCACGAGCGGGTGGCCCTGCTGGTCGAGATGCGCGCCGACGACAAGGCCCGCGAACTGCACGCGGAGGCGCCGCTGGCGGGGGCGCTGCGCCGGTTCGCCGCGGCCGGGCACCGGATCACCCCGGCCGGCGCGCTCGGCATGGGCGACCGCGACCTCGACGTCCGGGTGCAGCGGCTGCTGGTGGCGGACCGCCCGCCCCGGCTGATCGGCGCGACCGCGCTGGCGGTGGCGACCGCCCTGGTCGCCCTGCCGATCTCCCTCTTCCTGAGCTGACTTCCTCCGGCCCCGCGCCCGACACCCCCACGCCAGGTACTACTACGCCGCGTCGTACAGTTTCGTACTACGTGACGTAGTAGCGATGCGTAGGCAATCTACGTGTAGGCTCGCTATGACAAGCGAGTCAACGCCTGGAGGGCGGCCATGGACACCCTGCTCCTCGCGCGCCTGCAGTTCGCCACCACCACCTCGATCCACTTCCTCTTCGTGGTGGTCACCCTGGGCCTGGTCACCCTCCTGGTGGGCCTGCAGACCGCCGGGTTCATCACCGGCAAACCGATGTACGAGCGGCTGACCCGGTTCTGGGGCCAGCTCTACGTCATCAACTACGTGCTCGGCATCGCCACCGGCATCGTGATGGAGTTCCAGTTCGGCCTGAACTGGAGCGGGCTGTCGCGCTACGTCGGCAACGTCTTCGGCGCGCCGCTGGCCATCGAGACGCTGGTGGCGTTCTTCCTGGAGTCGACGTTCCTCGGCATGTGGATCTTCGGCTGGCACCGGCTGCGTCGGGGCGTACACCTGGCGCTGCTGTGGGGGGTGGCGCTGACCGCGTACGCCTCCGCGTTCTGGATCATGGTGGCCAACTCCTGGCTCCAGCATCCCGTCGGCTACGAGGTCCGCGACGGGATCGCCCACCTGACCGACTTCGGGGCGCTGCTCACCAACCCCACCCTCGGCTTCGCCTTCGGCCACGTGGTCTCGGCCGGGCTGGTCACCGGCGGCGTGCTGATGGCCGCCGTCAGCGCCTGGCACCTGATCCGGCGTACGCCGGACTTCGCCCTGTTCCGGACGTCGCTGCGGCTCGGCGTGCTCACCACGGCGATCTCCGTGGTCTTCCTGGTCGGCTTCGGCTTCGCCCAGTTCGGCCCGGTCGGGCGGGTACAGCCGACGAAGTTCGGCGGCGGCCCGGAGCGGGACGCGCTCGTCGCCGAGTGGACGGCACGGTTCGGCCCGGGCGACTACACCCCGCCGGCGCTCTCCAGCGTCGGGCTCGGCTTCATGATCCTGATCGGCTTCACGCTCTTCCTCGGCACGCTGCTGGTGCCCCTGCTCTTCCGGGACTGGATCATCCGGCTGCGCTTTCCGCTCTGGGTGATCCTGCTCGCCCTGCCCCTCCCCTTCGTCGCGGTGATCCTCGGCTGGATCGCCCGCGAGGTCGGCCGCCAGCCCTGGGTCGCGTACGGGCTGCTGCCCACCGGGCACGCCGTCTCCCCGGTCGGCGCCGGGGTGATGCTCACCTCGCTGATCGGCTTCAGCCTGCTGCTCGGCACCCTCGCCGTCACCAACTGGGTGCTGCTCGCCCGGCACGCCGCCCGCGGCGCGGCCCACCCCGCCCTCGGTCGCCCGCCCGAGCCCGACGCCGACACCCGCCCCGAACCCGTGTTCGCCTGAGGGAGCCCGCCGTGGAACTCGCCTGGTACGCCCTGCTCGGCCTCTTCTTCGCCACCTACCTCGTTCTCGGCGGCTACGACTACGGCGTCGGGCTGCTGCTCGCCCGGCGCACCGCCCCGGCCACCCGGCGGGCCGCGCTCAACGCGGTCGGCCCGTTCTTCCTCGGCAACGAGGTGTGGCTGGTGGCCACCGTCGGCATCCTCTTCGGCGCCTTTCCCACCCTGGAGGGCGAACTGCTCTCCGGGTTCTACCCCGCCGTGCTCGGCGCGCTGGCCGGGGTGGTCCTGGTGACCGCCGGGGTGCAACTGCGCAGCCGGCCGACCGGCGAACGGGCCCGGGCCGGCTGGGACCGGGTGGTCGTCGCCGGCAGCGCGCTCGCCGCACTCGGCTGGGGTGCGCTGCTCGCCGGGCTGCTCCAGGGGGTACCGCTGCGGTCCGACGGCCACGTCGCCGGGCTGACGCACCTGGGCACGCCGTTCGTGGCGGCCACCGCGGTGGCGATGCTGTCGCTGGTCGCGGCGCAGGGTGCGACGTTCCTCACGCTCCGCCTGCCGGCCGCCGAGGCCGCGCCGGTCGCCCGGCTGGCCGGCCGGCTGGTCCCGGCGGCGCTCGCCGCGGTCGGCACGGCCGCCGTGCTGGGCCTGCTCTCCGGCCGGGTACGCGCCGCGGTGGCGCAACCGGCGGCGGCCGTACTGCTGCTCGTGGCGCTGGTGGCGGCGCTGCTGGCGGCTCGTACGGCGCTCGGCCGGGGGCGGCCCGGGCTGGCCTTCGCCGCGACCAGCGCGACGCTGGCGCTGCCGGTGGCGCTGGTCGGGGCGGCGCTCTGGCCCTGGGTGCTGGTCTCCACGGTCGAGCCGGGAGTCGGGCTGACCGTGGCCGACGCGGCGGCGAGCGGGCCCACCCTGCGGCTGCTGGGCTGGCTGGCGCTGCCGCTCCTGCCGGCCCTACTAGGCTTTCAGGCAATGTGCTGGTGGGTGTTCCGGGGACGGACCGACGGCAGGGCACCGGTGTACTGGTGAACCGCCGCCCCTTCGACCCGCGTCTGCTGCGTCGGGTCCCCGCGGCCCGGCGCGACCTCGCCGTGCTCGCACTCCTCGGCGGGCTCACCGCGCTGCTGGTGGTCGCGCAGGCCACCGCCCTGGCCACGCTGCTGGCCAGCGCGGTCGACGGGCGGCTGCACCGAGCGGCGCTGGCCGGCTTCATCGCGACGGTCGCCGCCCGCGCGCTGGTCAGCTGGGCCCAGGGCACGGTGGCCGCCCGGGCGGCGGCGACGGTGAAGGCGGCGCTGCGCGCGGACCTGCTCGGCGCCGTCGGCCGGCACGGTCCGGGCTGGGTCGCCGGGCAGCGGGCCGGGCAGCTGGCCACCCTCGCCGGTCGCGGCCTCGACGCGCTGGACGCCTACTTCACCGGTTACCTCCCGCAGCTGGTGCTCAGCGTGACCGTGCCGCTCGCCGTGCTGGCCCGGATCGTGCTCGCCGACTGGAGTTCGGCGCTGATCATCGCGCTGACCATCCCGCTCATTCCGGTCTTCGGCGCGCTGCTCGGCTGGCAGGCGCAGGCCGCTACCGAGCGGCAGTGGCGCCGGCTCTCCCGCCTCGGCGGGCACTTCCTCGACATGGTCGCCGGGTTGCCGACGCTGCGCGCGTTCGGACGGGCCGGGGCGCAGGTCGACGTGGTCCGCCGGATGGCCGACGGTCACCGGCAGGCCACCATGCGGACGCTGCGGATCGCCTTCCTCTCCGCGCTGGTGCTGGAGCTGGTCGCCACCCTCTCGGTGGCGCTGGTCGCCGTGCCGGTGGGCATCCGGCTGCTCGGCGGCGGGATCACCCTCTCCACCGCGCTGCTGGTGCTGCTGCTCACCCCGGAGGCGTACCTGCCGCTGCGGGCGGCGGGCAGCCGGTTCCACGCCAGCATGGAAGGGCTCGCCGCGCTGGACGAGGCACTCACCGTCTCCGCCGCGCCCGTCGCCGCCGAGGGGCGACCTACGGCCGAGGGGCGGCCCGCCCCGGACGGGCGCGGCGAGATCCGGTTCGAGTCGGTGACCGTCGAATACGAGCGGACGACCGCGCTGCGGGACGTCACGCTGACCATCCGCCCCGGTGAGCGGATCGCGATCATCGGCCCCAGCGGCGCCGGCAAGAGCACCCTGCTCGGCCTGCTGCTCGGCTTCGTCACCCCCACCGCCGGCCGGGTCACCGTCTCCGGGGTGGACCTCGCCGACGTCGACCCCGAGCCCTGGCGCCGGCAGGTGGCCTGGGTGCCGCAGCGGGCGCACCTCTTCGCCGCCTCGCTGGTCGACAACATCCGGCTCGGCGCCCCGGACGCCACGGAGGGCGCGCTCGCCACCGCGATCGCCGACGCCGCGCTGGACGAGGTGGTCACCGCCCTGCCCGACGGCCTGGCCACCGAGCTCGGCGAGCGCGGGCACGGCCTGTCCAGCGGCCAGCGGCAGCGGGTGGCGCTGGCCCGGGCGTTCCTCCGGGACGCCCCGGTGGTGCTCCTCGACGAGCCGACCGCCCGGCTGGACAGCGCCAGCGAGGCGGTCGTGCTGGCCGCCACCCGGCGGCTGGTCCACGGGCGGACGGCGCTGCTCGTCGCGCACCGGCCCGCGCTGCTGGAGGACGCCGACCGGATCCTCCGCGTCGCCGACGGCCGGGTCACCGAGCTGACCCCGGCGCCGGCCGGAAGGGCGAGCCGATGAGCACCGGACCGATCGTCCCCGACCGCCCCGACCAGCCGGGGCGGGCCGTGCCGGGCGGGGTCTCGCCCGACGGCGCCACGCCCGCCGCCCGCGACCTGGGGACCCCGACACCCGGGGAGACGAACCCACCGGAGCTGTCCTCCGGTAGCGCGCCCACCGAGCCCGAATCCGACGAGCCCCCGCGCGCCGGGACCGCGGCCGGCGCGGGATCCGCGGCCGCGCCGGTCGGGGTGGTCGCCGCCGGAGCCGGCCAGGGCACGGGGGCGTCCGCCGACGACCCCACCCGTCGACGCGGTGTGCGGGCGGAGCAGGCGGTGCTGCGGCTGGCGCGGCCGTACCTGGGCCGGCTCGTCGGGGCCGGACTGCTCGCCGCCGCCACCGAGTTCGCCGGGCTGGCCCTGATGGCCACCGCCACCTGGCTGCTGATGAGCGCCGCCGGCCGGCCGCCGCTGGACCGACTGACCGTGGCCATCGTCGCGGTCCGCGCGCTCGCCATCAGCCGGGGCGTGTTCCGGTACACCGAACGGCTCGCCGGGCACGATGCCGTGCTCCGCCTGATCACCGACGTCCGGGCCCGGGTCTTCGCGACCCTGGCCGTCCGCCGGGACGCCGCCGCGCAGCGCTCCGGTGACGCGCTGAGCCGCCTCGTCTCCGACGTGGAGGCGGTGCAGGACCTGCTGCTGCGGGTGCTCGTACCGGGGGCCGCCGCCGCGCTGGTGGGCGCGCTCGCGGTCGCCGGGGCGGCGCTCATCTCGCCGCCCGCGGCCGGGGTGCTGGCCGCCGGGCTGCTGGTCGCCGGGGTGGCGCTGCCCGCGCTGGCCACCGGGCTCACCCGCCGGGCCGCCGCCGAGGTGGCCCCGCTGCGCGGGGCGCTCGCCGTGGACGCGATCGACCTGACCCACGGCGCCGCCGACCTGGCCGCCTTCGGGGCCACCGGCCGGGCGCTCGCCACCGCCGAGCGGCGGGCGCGGCGCCTGGCCCGGCTGGAACGCCGGCTCGCCGCCACCGGCTTCGCGGTGGACGCGGCCGGGGTGCTCGTCGGTGGGGCCACCGCCGCCGCCGTCGTGCTGGTCGCGCTCCGGGCCGGGGTCGGCGGAGTGCTGGTCGGCGTGCTCGCCGTGGGTGCCCTCGCCGCGGTCGAGATCGCGTCCGCCCTGGTCGGGGCGGCCCGCCAGTGGACCCAGCTCCGCGCCGCCCTGGTCCGGGTCGCGGCACTGCTCGGCGAGCCCGTCCCGGCCCCCGGTGCCGAACCCGCCCGGGCCCCGGGCACCGCGCCCGTGCCGGGCGGCGGGGCGGCCACGGGGGCCGCGGCGGGCCGGGCCGCCGTTGCGGACGGGCCGCACGACCTGCGCTTCGACCAGGTCGGCGTGCGCTACCGGCCGGGGGCGGCGCCGGCCCTGGACGGGGTGAGCCTGGATCTGCCGGCCGGCTCCCGGGTCGCCGTGGTCGGGCCGAGCGGCGCCGGCAAGAGCACCCTCGCGGCGGTGCTCACCGGCGCGGTACGCCCCGACGGTGGCCGGGTCACCCTGGACGGGCGCGACCTGTCGGAGTACCCGGCCGAGGAGCTGCCCCGGGCGATCGGCGGGCTGCTCGCCGAGGCGTACGTCTTCCACGCCTCGGTCCGGGAGAACCTGCTGCTCGGCCGGCCCCGCGCGGACGAGGCGGAGCTGACCGCGGCGACCCGGGCGGCTGGCCTGCTGGACTGGGTACGCAGCCAGCCGGAGGGCTGGGACACCATGGTCGGCGAGGAGGGTGGCCAGCTCTCCGGCGGGCAGCGGCAGCGGCTCGCGCTGGCCCGGGCGCTGCTCGCCGCGCCGGCCGTGTTGGTGCTGGACGAGCCCACCGAGGGCCTGGACCCGGCCGCGGCCGACGCGGTGCTCGCCTCCGCGCTCGCCGCCACCCCGCCCGGACACTCCGTGCTGCTGATCACCCACCGGCTCAGCGGCCTGGCGGAGCTGGACGAGATCGTGGTGCTCGACGCCGGCCGGGTCGCGCAGCGCGGCCGGCACGCCGAGCTGATGGCCCGGCCCGGTTGGTACCGGGAGCAGTGGCTGCTCCAGGCGGCGGCGGAACGCGGGTACATGGCCCTGACCCCCTGAGCGGTCTCCGGGAATTCCCCGGACGCGCCGGCCCACGCCGGCTGGCAGGCTGGGTGCCATGCGGGGGTACGACGAGGTGCTCGTGGACGAGCGGGTGCGCGAACTGGCCGGACACCTGCGCGGGCCGGCCCGGTTGAAGGCCGACCTGCTCACCGAGGCGCGGCACGCGCTGCTGGACGCCGCCGAGGCGTACCGGGAGGGTGGCCTGCCGACGACGGAGGCCGAGCGGCGCGCGGTGGCCGAGTTCGGCACGGCCACCCAGCTCGTCCCGGGTTACCAGGCCGAGCTGACGGCCGGGGCGCTGCGCCGGCTGGCGGTCCGGGCGCTGGTCGTGGCGGTGGCGTTGATGGCCGGGGGCGACCTGACCTGGCGGGGCGCGAACTGGCGCGGCGGTCCCCCGCCGGAGGGCTACCAGGTGCTCTCCGCCTCCATGAACGGGATCTGGGGCCTGGTCGCCGGGCTGGCCGTGGCCGGGCTGCTGCTGGGGTTCCTGGCCGCCCGGCACGGGTCGGACCGGCTGCCCCGGCTCGAGCGCGCGGTGGGTTTCGGGCTGACCGGCGCGCTGGGCCTCGGCGTGCTCGCCGGTAGCGCCCTGGTCGCCTGGTCGATCGGCCTTTGGGAGGCGGCCCTCACCTGGCCGCCGATGATCGTCGGGACGGTGCTGGTGAGCGTGGGCTGGTTCGCGCTGGCCCGGGCCGCCCGCTGCTGGCTGCTCGCCACCCGGTGATCCGGCGGGCGCAGCGGGGCGGCCGGCGGCTCGGGGCGCCGGCATGGCGGCGGCGCCCCGCCCCGGCTCAGGCCGGCGCGGACGGCGGTTGGTCGGCGCCGAGAAACCGGCCGACGGTCGCGCTGAACTCGCGCCAGCCGGCCCGCTCGCCGGCCAGCGCCCGCCCGCCCGCCTCGGTGAGCTGGTAGGTCCGCCGTTCCCGGCCGTTGACGGTGCTCCACGAGCTGGCGACGTAACCGGCCCGTTCCAGCCGGCGCAGCGCGGGATAGATGGTGCCGGTCGGCAGGTCCAGCGTGCCGCCACTGCGCGCCCGGAGCGCCTCGATGATCGCGTACCCGTGGAGTTCGCCCTGCTCCAGCACCGCCAGCAGCAGCGCGTCCAGATGTCCGTGCAGCGCCTGGGCCTTCATGCGTAGCAACGCTACTTGTCCGCCGGCCGGGGCGCCACCGGGGTGCGCTCCCGCCCCCGGCCCGCCGCCCACTAGGGTATGTGCGCAGAGTCACTCGGCGGCGAGACGTGCCGCCGGGTGGGCAAACCCGAAAGCACACGGAGGTCAGCGTGGCCCGCCAGTCGCCCCAACGACCCGACGCCGACGAGCCTGAGCTCGACGACACCACCGCGTCGGTCGCAGCAGACGAGGTCGACGTCGACCGCCCGGCGGCCGACCGGGCGCTCTGGGACGAGCTGCGCATCGACCCGGTGGAGATCGCCCTGCCCGCCGGCACCGGCTTCACCCTGCGCGCGTACCGGCCGGCGCGGGAGCTGACCCCGACCGACGTCGCCGAGCGCGACGAGGACGACCCCTTCCTGGCCCGTCGCCAGGTCCTCACCGCCGCGGACGAGGACGAGGAGGTGGTGATCCTCGACGAGGAGTTCGCCGCCCTCTCCGAGGACGAGGCCGAGGAGCGGCCTGAGGGCCGTCGGCGCGGCGCCGCCGACGCGGCGGACGAGACGGCCGAGGACGAGGACGAGGACGAGGCCGAGGAGGCCGCGGGCGACGAGGAGGTGCCGGTCTTCCTCAGCCACCGCGGTCGGCTGCTGCTGTTCAAGACGCCGGAGTCGCTGGTCAGTTTCATCCGATCCGGTGCGCCCAACGACCTGTCCCAACTGGACAGCTGGAATGAACTGTCCGAACGGGTCGAACCGGCCGACATCGCCCCGCTGGACGAGGACACCTACGAGCTCGACCTGGTGGTGGAGAACCTCCGCGGCGGGCACGACACGTGGGATCCCACCCTCCTGATCGAGGCCGGCGAGGTCGCCCGTGACGTGGCGTACGCCCTGCGGATACCCGCGGTGCTGGACATGCTCTCCGCAGGCTCCAGCCTGGACGACCTGGACGAGGCGTTGCGGGCCACTGTCAAGGGCGGGATCGGTGCTTTCATGGGCCGACGCCGCCTGAAGAAAATCGGGGCACAAACCGCAAGTTTGGGTTGGCGCACCATTGTCGGCAAGATCTCTGCTGTCGTGGACTGGCGCGACTGACCCGTAACGGGGAGCATCAGTCTCTGGCAGAAGTAACGACCTGTGTCCCGGGAGGAGGACGACGCCGTGGCGCTCGTGCGCGTGTACTGCGGTCTGGCCTCGGCGGATCCGGCCGACCGATCGGCTTCGGCCGGTTCGGCGCTGACGTCCGCTGTGGTCGACGACGCGGGCCGTCTGCTGCATGTCTGCGAGATCAGCGACGACCCGGCGGGCTACGCCCAGCTGGTCACGCTGCTCGTGGAGCGGTCGGGCGGGCCGAGCGGTGCCGCGATCGCCGCCGACAGCGACGACCACACGGTCACCTCGCTGCTCAGCGCGGCCGGGCGTCCCCTGGCGATCGCCGACGACGACTCGGTGGACGACTTCGCCGAGCGCTTCGCCGACGACGACTCCCTGGAGGAGATGCAGTCCCCGCCGGCCGAGCGCCGCGCGGTCGGGCTGGCCCGGGCCCTGCAGGCCGGCGCCCTCTCCGCGGTCACCCTGCCGGCGCCCCGGGACCTCGCCAACTACAAGCAGGTCCTGGCCGCACACGCGGCTCTGGCCAACGGGCGGCACTCCGCCGCGGTGGCGCTGCGCGAGGTCCTCCGGGAGCTCTACCCGGCCGCCCTGCGGGCCTACCCGGATCCGGCGGAGCCGGTCTCGCTGGCCGTGCTGGACGCGTTGCCGGAGCCCGGCATGCTCGGCGGCACCGTCACCCACGGCCGGGAGGTCTCGGTCGCCGCGGATGCCGTCGCCGCGCACCTCGCCGCCGAGGGCCTCGCGAGCGCCGTCGAGGTCAACGACGCGGTGACCGCCCTGCGGGTCGCCATCTCCGAGACGCCCCGTCGGGCCACGGTCAACCGGGCGCTCACCTCCGCCGTCGCGGAGACCGTGCGGCAGGCGGTCGCCTCCGTCCGGGCCTGCGACGCCGGCTGCGACGCCCTGGTCGGCGCGCTCAGCGCCCGGGTCACCACGCCCGCCCCGGTCCCCGGCCGGCGGGCCGCCGCCCGACGCGGCGAGCAGGTCGGCGAGCTGCCCGGCCTGAACAGCACCGGGACGGGCCTGCGGGCGATCCGGCCCACCGAGCCCGAGCCGGTGGGCCGCCGTAGCCGCCCCGAGCCGGTCACCGGCGGCCCCGCCCCGCTGCCGCCCCGCCCGCTCGGCCCACCGCCGGTCGCCCCGGCCCCCGTCGCACCCCCACCGGTCGCCCCGGCACCGGTCACCCCGGCCGCGGCCAGCGGTACGCCGATTTCCGCGCCGCCCTCGCGGCCCGAGCTGCCGCCGATGCCGCACCGGGTCGACGCCCCGACGAACCGTCCGGTCTCCGCGCCGCCCCCGCCGCCACCCGGCATCACCCCGATCGCTCCGGCGCAGCGCGGCGCCGTCCCGCCGGCCGAGGCCGGCGAGCCGTTCCGGCCCACCCTGACCACCGCGGCGATCAACAGCGCCCGCGCCGAACGGCAGCGGACGATCATCCCGCCGCGTCCGCCCAAGACCACGCCGCCGCCGCCGCCGGCGCCGACCGGTGGCTTCAGCGCGACCGACCTGAGCGTCCCGGTGCCGACCCCGCGCCCCGGCCAGGAGTCGGCTCCCCCGGGTTCCCGCGCCAACTGGCCCCTGGTCAACAACGGCGACGACCTGGCCGACAACGCCGCCGCGCCGGCCGCCTACCCGTACGGCGAGCGGGCCGGCCGGCAGGTCGACGCGCCGACCGACCCGGGTGAGGGTCGGGTCACCCCGCCCTGGCTCGCCGACGACCTGCCCCAGGAGCCGCCGATGCTGCGGCTGGTCGAGCCGCCACCGCTGGCCGACCGGGCGCTGCGCGACAGCCTGAACCCGCCGACCGACCCGGGCCTGGAGACTCCGCCGCTGCGGCTGGTCGAGCGGGCCGAGGCGGAACGCGCCGGCCGGCCGAACCCCCGGGCCGAATTGCCGCCCCCGCTGGAGCGGCGGCCCGCGCCGAAGGAGCACCGGCCTCCGCCGGTCTCCGACGAGGGCGACGGCGACCTGCTCATCTTCGCGCAGGCGAAGTCGGCCTGGTTCGTCGGCCACGCCGAGGAGTCCGAGCTGGACTGGTCGACCACCGCGGACACCGGCTGGCAGGCCGCCGAGCAGGCGGCCCGCCCGGCGATCGGCGCCGAGACGACCGCGGGCCTGCCGAAGCGCGTCCCGCAGGCCAACCTCGTCCCCGGCTCACCGCTGCGCGAGGAGCGTCCACTGCGGATTGTCCGGAACGCGGCCAGCCTTGCCGAGAACACCACCGGTTACTTCCGCGGCTGGCGTCGCGGGCAGGAGATCGGCGGGTTCGCGGTGGGCGGTCGCCCCGGCCGGGAGGCGGCCGGCGGCTGGGACTTCAGCCGCGACACCGGCGACCGGGACGACGAACGGGAGTACGAGTACCGCTCCGCCGGCTATCGCTCCTGAGTGGACCATCGCCCGCCCGCGCACCTACAAGCTCACCCCGGACGCCGGTGACGTCGCCCGCCGGCTGGCCCGGCTACCGGGCCCCCTCCTCCTCGCCGCCGGCGCGGCGGCCGAGGACACCCTGCCGGGCCGCAACGCCGCCACGGTAAAGAGGGTGTACGCCGTCATCCGGCCTGCCCGGTAGCTCGACGCTGACCAGGCAGCCTGGACGCCGTACGCCGGACCGTCGGGACCGCCCGGCCGCACCCCGGCGGAGGGGCCGGCCCCGTCCCCGGACAGCGAGAAGCGCCCGGTGACCGCTGCGGCGGTCACCGGGCGCGTTCCGGCTACGTCGGTCAGGCGGGCGCGACGGCCCGCGAGCGACGCATCGTCAGCACGTACTCGACGAGCGAGATCAGCACGTGCTTGGTCGACTCGCGGTTCCGGGCGTCACAGGCCACCACGGGCACGTCGCTGGAAATGGCCAGCGCGTCCCGGACGTCCTGCGGGTCGTGGTACTGCATGCCGTCGAAGCAGTTGATGGCAATCAGGTACGGCAGCCGCCGGTGCTCGAAGAAGTCGATGGCGGCGAAGCAGTCGGCCAGCCGGCGGGTGTCCACCAGCACCACGGCGCCGATGGCGCCGCGGACCAGCTCGTCCCACATGAACCAGAACCGCGTCTGACCCGGCGTACCGAACAGGTACAGGATCAGGTCACGGTCGATCGAGATACGACCGAAGTCCATCGCCACCGTGGTGGTCGTCTTGCCCGGCACCTGCCGGGTGTCGTCGACGCCCACGCCGGCGGAGGTCATGATCGCCTCGGTGGTCAGCGGCGTGATCTCCGAGACCGAACCGACCAGCGTCGTCTTGCCGACGCCGAATCCACCGGCGATAACGATCTTCGCCGACGTCACGCGCCCGCTCGGGACCGGCGGCCGGTGCGACATGTCAGAGCCTGCGAAGTCCACTCAGCACCCTCTCCAGCAGTTCAGTGCCCACCGCGTCATCCGAGTCGTCCAAAATGGTCGGCTCGTGGACCGCGACCAGGCCGTCCGTCGCCATGTCGGCGATGAGCACCCGGGCCACGCCGAGCGGAAGCTGCAACCGCGCCGCGATCTCGGCAAGCGACTGCACGCGTCCGTCACACAGCGCAGCGATGTACTGGTGCTCACGACCCTGGCCGCCATTACCACTGGCAGCGGCCCGGCCGCGCACCGTCGTCTCGACGAGCGCCTCGAGGGCGATGTCGAGCCGGGGACGGGTGCGACCGCGGGTCACGGCGTACGGACGGACCAACGCCCCGGTCGGTTCGTCACGATCCATGTCGCCGCTCACCTCCTTCGCACCCGGCACCGGCTCTCGCCCGGTGGTTCCCGTCGTTGTTGTTGTGTCGTTCCTGCCGAGCCGACCGGCTGGTCAGCTCGGTCAGCCCATCATTCCGACAGCCGTGCGCGGCTGCGGGGTCAGCGCGTCGCCCACCCGGTCGACGAGCAGGGCCATCTCGTACCCGACCTGACCGACGTCGCAGCTGCGCGCGGCAAGGACCGCGAACGACGAGCCGTCCGAGATGGACATCAGGAACAGGAAGCCGTTGTCCATCTCCACGACGGTCTGCAACACCGCCCCGCCCTCGAAGCAGCGGGCCGCGCCCTGGGTCAGGCTGACCAATCCGGACGCGATCGCCGCGAGCTGGTCCGCCCGGTCCCGCGGAAGGTCACGAGACGACGCGAGAAGCAGGCCGTCGGCGGAGACGGCGACCGCGTGCGCGACACCGGGCACCCGGTCGGCGAAGTTGGCCAGCAGCCATCCGAGATCCTGCGTAGTTGTCATCGTTGTTGCTCCTTCTGCCCGCTCCCGGCCACCGGGCCTGAGCCAGACTGCGAGGACTGCTGCCCGCCCGGGGTTGCCTCCGGGCCGGTCGAATTGCTGTCGGTCGGGTTGTTACGCCCCCGCTGCACGCCCCGATGGTAGGCCGAGAGGAGACCCCGTACGCCTTCCGGCGTCCGACGCTGCACCGAGGCCGACGGCTTCTCCACGCCACCCGGGACGAGCTGCGCCATCGGCGTCCGCTTCGGCAGCCCCTTCTGGGTGGTCTCGGCCACCGGGACCTCGGTGGCCGCCGAGGCGGCCCGCCAGCCGTCGTCGGCCGCGGTCTGCCAGCCGCCGGCCGGCGGCTGCTTCGGCCGCCGGGTCGGCAGCGCGTCGGTGTGCTCGGGGCGAGCACCCCCGTTCGTGGCCGACCCGTTGTCGCGCGGCGCTCCACCGGCCGTCGGAGTGTGTGCCATCGGTGCGTTACCTGTCGTCCCGGGTGGTGTCTGCTGGACGGCTCGACCGGCCGCGTCGACCCGGGCGAACTGCTGGGTCGCGGCGCCGTTCGCCGGGGCGGCCGGCGGGGCCTGCGGGGCCGGCGCGGCGGCGGCAGCTGCCGCCTCCTCCGGCCCGGGTCGCCGGGTGCGGAACCAGGCCGACTCGAGCTCCCGGAAGATCGGCAGCTCCATTGTCTCGTCCGCGTACCGCTGGCGGTTCGCAGCCTGCTGCGGCGTCGTCGGACGATTCCCGGCCTGCTGCGGCATCGTCGGCCGGTTCGCGACCGGCGGCCGGTTGACGGCCGGCGGCGCCGCCGGCTGCGGCGTGGCGGCCGTCTCCGGACGCGGCACCCGGGGCAGCTCGGTCGTCATGTCCAGGGCGGCGGCGAGCCGCTCCGGCACCGGCGGGGTCGCCGGATCCCGGTCGGGTGTGGCCACCGGCGGCCAGACCGGTGGCGCGCCGGCGCTCGGCGCGTACGCCTGCGGCGCCTGGTGGCCCGCCGGCGGCGCGGAGACCTGCTGGCCCGGTGCCGGCGCGGCCGACACCGGGTGACCGGAGACGGGCTGGCTGGAGACCGGGTAGCCGGACACCGGCGACGCAGACACCGGCACGCCCGAGATCGGCGGCAGCGGCGGGGCGGAGACCGGCGGCGGGTTGTACGGGTGCGTCTCCGGGCTGCTCGGCAGCTGCCGTGGGATCACCGGCTGCTGGCCGGTACTCGCCGGGTCGCCGTCGCCGGGGTTGCGGCGCTGGGGCAGCGGGTCGATCGGCTGGCCGTTGGCGGTGCGCGGCGCGAACGAGTCGCTGCCGTTGATGCCGCTGGCGCCGGTGAGGTCCGACCAGGCGGGCATCGGGCGCGTCCCGCCGGGCGTGGCCGGAGTGCCGGAGCCGTGGCGCTCCGCCGGGTCGAACGGCCGCCCGCCGAGAGTCACGTGATTGCCCGACTCACCGGGGCGCGGGGCCGGCGGGGTGGCCGGGCCGTGGCCCAGGGCCGCCAGGGCGCCGAAGGCGGGAGCCGGGCCGACCGGCTGCGGGCCACCGAAGGCCGGCGCCGGGCCGACCGGCTGCGGACCACCGAAGGCCGGCGCCGGGCCGTTCGCCGCGGGCAACGCCGGGGGCTGCTGCGCCCGCCCGGAAAGGGCGCGCGGCACCAGTACGGAGGTGGGCAGCGTGACGTCGGCGACGGTGCCCCGGTCGGCGCCGGGCCGCAGCTCGACCTTGACGCCGTGCCGGGAGGCCAGCCGGGCGACCACGACCAGACCCATCATCCGGGAGACCGCCACGTCCACCTGGGGCGGTGTGGCGAGCCGCTCGTTGAGGTCACGCAGCTGCTCGGGGCTGATGCCGATGCCCCGGTCCTCCACGTACAGGGAGGCGCGGTCGCCGACCCGCCGGGCCTCCACCATGACCTGGGAGTCCGGCGGGGAGAAGGCGGTGGCGTTGTCGAAGAGCTCGGCGACCAGGTGCACGAGGTCGTTGACCGCGTGCGCGGCGACCTCGATGTCCCGATCGATGATGCCGAACTCGATCCGGGTGTAGTGCTCGACCTCGGACTGCGCGGCGCGGAACACGTCGATCAGGGCGGCCGGCTCGCGCTGCACGCGGGTGGAGTCGGCGCCGGCGAGGACCAGGAGGTTCTCGTCGTTGCGGCGCATCCGGGTGGCGAGGTGGTCGAGCTGGAACAGCTCGGCGAGCCGGTCCGGGTCCTCCTCGCCGCGCTCCAGCCGGTCGAGGTGACCGATCAGCCGGTCGACCAGGATCTGCGAGCGGCGGGCCAGGTTGACGAACATCGTCGCGACGGACGCCCGGAGGGCTGCCTGCTCGGCCGCGGTGCGGACCGCCTCCAGGTGGACCGCGTTGAACGCCTCGGTCACCTGGCCGAACTCGTCCCTGCTTCGCACCGGGAGCGGCTCGGCGATCTGGTTGGCCAGCTGCACCGGGGAGAGCTGCCCGGTGACCTGGGGGTCGCGCAGGCGGGCCACCGCCTGGGGCAGGCCGTACTGGGCCACTGAGAGGGCGCCCTGTCGCAGATCGCGCAGGGAGCGGGCCATCGACCGGGCGACCAGGTAGGCGAAGAGGATGGCCAGCAGCAGCATGCTCAGCAGCAGGCCGGTCTCCAGGAAGACCTGGCGCTGCACGTTCGACCGGAGGTCGTCGGCCTGCTTGACCACGTCGCGGTCGAACTTCGACTCGACGGTACGGATCAGCTTGGCGTTGTCGACCATCGCGGTGTCCCACTCGTCCGGACCGAAGGAGAGCGTCGTCAGTTTCCCGGTCTCGTTGACGGTGATCTGGCCCTCGTAAACAATCACCTCATGTCGGTCGGCCCCGGCGACGTTCTGCTGGTAGAACGCGGCCTCGGGCTGATTGGCGACGGCGGCGAAGGCCTCCTGCGCCTGCTGCTCGGCTTCTTGGGTGCGGATGTACTCCCGGCGCAGGGTCGGGTCGAGCTTGCCGCGCTCAAGTGCGCGGTGCACGACCACCCGGCGCTCGGAGACGAACTCCTTGGCGTGGGCGACGGCGGCGGCGGCGCGCATCCGGTCGCTCAGGTCGCTGTCGGCGGCGAGCTGGATGCTCGAGTCGCGGATCAGCAGCAGGTCGCTGATGAGGTCCCCGTACGCGGCGCTCACTGGGCCGATCGTCATCTTGCCGTTGATGACCTGGCTTCGGGTGCCGGGCAGGTCGGTGAGCTTCTGGTCGATCCCGCCGAGGAGTTTCTCCAGCGTGGCGGGCAGGTCGTCCAGCTTGATGCGTTGCTGCGAGTACCGACCGTTGGCCTGGTCGACCTTCTGGTTCACCTCGTTGTACGCGTCGGTGTACCGCGTCCTGGCCTTCCCGGGCTCGGAATTCAGCAGCAGCACGGCGGCGGTCCGCTCGTCCTGCAGCGTGTCGACCAGGTCACCCGAGTAGCTGATCATGCTGGCCAGGTCCCCGGCCCGGTTGGCATTGTTGAGCGTCTCCAGGTGGTCGACCAGACCACTGGTGCCGACCACGACCGTGGCGATGGTCGGCACGATCATGATCAGACCGAGCTTGGACCAGATCGGCATGTCGCGGAGCCGGCTGGCCGGCCGGCGTAGACGCGACAGGAAGGAGCCCGCCGTCTTTGGCCGTTTGCTCACGTCACCGCCCTCGCATTACAGCGTCCGCACGTTGCCCTGGGCAACGCCGAGCGACCGACCCGGCGGGTCGGACCCCCGAGATTCCATCACGCCGCCCCGCAAGAAGAAAGCCCAGGTTGTCCCTCGCCAAGGGTGTGATGAGATGTTGATGCAATTTGATCGCAATCCGTCTTTCCGGAGTCACTCAAGGTAATGGAACATCGTCACCGCGTCGTCCTGCTCGCCGGTCCGTCCGGCTCGGGAAAGTCGTATATTTCACATCGAACCGGGCTTCCCGTGCTGTGCCTGGACGACTTCTACAAGGACGGCGATGACCCTACGTTGCCGCGCCGGAACGGACAGGTCGACTGGGATTCGCCCAGTTCCTGGGACGCCGAGACGGCGGTGGAAACAATTGCCCGACTGGCCCGGTACGGCAAGGCCGAAGTGCCGGTTTATGCGATCGGCGCGGACCGCAGGGTGGCCACCCGGTCATTCGACGTCGCCGGATCGCCACTTTTCATCGCCGAAGGGATCTTCGCCGCCGAGATCGTCGAGGAGTGCCGCCGCCGGGGCCTGCTCGCCGGGGCGTACGCGCTGCGCCGGCCGCGCGGGGCGACCTTCCTCCGCCGGCTCGCCCGCGACCTGGCCGAGCAGCGCAAGGCGCCCCGGGTCCTGCTGAGCCGCGGGGTGGCCCTGCTCCGCGCCGAGCCGGCGGTGCTGCGCCGGCAGACCGGACTGGGCGCGGAGGCAGCCCGGGCTCGGGAGGTGCTGCGCCGGGTGGCCGCCCTGCTCGCCGGCCACCCGCACCAGCACCCGTGATCAGCCGATCAGCTTCCCGTACGCCGGCTTGATCACCTCGTCGATGATCCGCAGCCGCTCGTCGAACGGGATGAAGGCGCTCTTCATCGCGTTGATCGTGAACCACTGGAGCTCCTTCCAGCCGTAGCCGAAGGCCTCCACCAGCAGCGCCATCTCCCGGGACATCGACGTCCCGCTCATCAGCCGGTTATCGGTGTTCACCGTCGCCCGGAAGCGCAGGTCCCGCAGCAGCCCGATCGGGTGCTCCACGATCGACGGGGCGGCGCCGGTCTGCACGTTCGACGATGGGCACAGCTCCAGCGGGATTCGCTTGTCCCGCACGTACGCGGCCAGCCGGCCGAGCGCCGGCTCCGGGCCGGGGGTGATGTCGTCGACGATCCGGACCCCGTGGCCGAGCCGGTCCGCGCCGCACCACTGGATCGCCTGCCAGATCGACGGCAGCCCGAACGCCTCGCCGGCGTGGATGGTGAAGTGGAAGTTCTCCCGCTGGAGGTACTCGAAGGCGTCCAGGTGACGGGTCGGCGGGAAGCCCGCCTCCGCGCCGGCGATGTCGAAGCCGACCACGCCGGCGTCCCGGTGCCGCACGGCCAGCTCGGCGATCTCCTGCGAACGGGCGGCGTGCCGCATCGCGGTGAGCAGCGTCCCGACCCGGATCGGGGTGCCGGCCTCGGCGGCCTGCGCGCTCCCCTCCACGAACCCGGCGACGACCGCCTCGACCACCTCGTCCAGCGTCAGGTTCTGCTCGAGGTGCTGCTCAGGGGCGAACCGGACCTCGGCGTAGACCACCCCGTCGGCGGCCAGGTCGAGCGCGCACTCCCGGGCCACCCGGCGCAGCGCCGGCGCGGTCTGCATCACCGCCACGGTGTGCGCGAAGGTCTCCAGGTAGCGCTCCAGCGAACCCGAGTCCGCCGCCTCGACGAACCAGCGGCCCAGCGCCGCCGGATCGGTGGTGGGCAGCTCGTGACCGACCTCGGTGGCCAGCTCGACGATCGTCGCCGGCCGCAGACCGCCGTCCAGGTGGTCGTGCAGCAGCGCCTTCGGGACCTTGACGATGTCCTCGTACCGGATTGCGACCATGCTCAGACATTAGTCACCGGCGCGGGTGGGACGGGATGGGACCGGGCCGGGCGGTCAGGGGCGCCAGCCGTACACCCGCTCGACCGCCAGGCGGACGACCAGGCGGCCGTCGGCCACCATCGCCGCCCGGTACTCCGCCCAGTCCGGGTGCTCGCCGCGGATCCGTCGGTAGACCTCGACCAGTTCGTCGACCGTGGCGTCGTCGGCCACTGCGGCCGGCGGGGTGAGGGTCACGGTGCCCTCCGCCACCGCGTACGCCCCGCCGTCGGCGGTGGTCACATAGAAGCTGGCCCGGGGGTCGCGGCGCAGGTTGCGCACCTTGGCCCGGTCGCCGGTGGTGGAGCAGCGGATCAGGCCCGGCTCGGCGAGGTAGTCGACGTTCGACAGCTGCGGCCGGCCGTCCCGGCGCAGGGTGACCACCACGCCGCGCCCCCGCTCTCCGAACAGCTCCCACAGCCGGGCGTTCACGCCGCCACCCGCAGCGCGACGCTGGCCCCGAACAGCGCCGGCCCGAGCAGGAGTCGGGCCGGCCGGGCGGACAATGTGGTTGACATGTCATCGACCCTAGGGCGGTTTCGATGACATGTCAATAATTGGGCTAGGATCGGCGACATGGCAGAACCACGGTGGCTGGACGAGCGGGAGGAGCGCGCCTGGCGCGGCTACCGGCGGATGCGCCGCCTGCTCGACCTGGAGCTGGCCCGCGGGCTGACCCAGGACGCCGGCCTCTCCGAGCCCGACTACGACGTGCTCTCCGACCTTTCCGAGACGCCCGACCAGCGGCTGCGCCTCAGCGAGTTGGCCGACCGGATGCTCTGGTCGCGCAGCCGGCTCTCCCACCACCTGACCCGCATGCAGCAGCGGGGCCTGGTCGCCCGCGAGGAGTGCACCGCCGACGGACGCGGCTCCGTCATCGCGCTCACCCCGGCCGGCCGGCGGGCCATCGAGGCGGCCGCCCCCGGGCACGTGGCCGCCGTCCGCCGCCACCTCATCGACCTGCTCACCCCCGCGGAGGTCGAGGCGCTCGGCGCGCTCACCCACCGGGTGGTCGACCACCTCGCCGGCGAGGACGGCCGCCGGGCCAGGCCGGCGACCCGCGGCCCGGCGGCCTGACGTGGACCCCCGCATCCTCGACCGGCTGCGCTGCCCGGTCTGCGGCGAGCCGCTGGCCGAGGTCGCCGCCGGCACCGCCCGCGCCCTGCGCTGCCCGCGCCGGCACAGCTTCGACATCGCCCGGCAGGGGTACGTCAACCTGCTCGCCGGCCGCGCCCCGCACGCCGGGGACAGCGCCGAGATGATCGCCGCCCGCGCCGACTTCCTGGCCGCCGGCCACTACGACACCATCGCCACCGCCCTCGCCACGATGGTGGCCGAGGTGGCCGCGCCGGTCGGGGCGTACCCGCTGGTGGTGGATGCCGGCGCGGGGACCGGGTGGTACCTCGCGGCGGTGCTGGCGGCGCTGCCCGACGCCGTCGGTCTCGCGCTGGACGTCTCCAAGCCGGCGCTGCGCCGGGCGGCCCGGGCCCATCCGCGCGCGGCGGCGGCGCTCGCCGACACCTGGCAGCGGCTGCCGCTGGCCGACGCCGCCGCCACCGTGCTGCTGAACGTCTTCGCCCCGCGCAACGGCGCGGAGTTCCACCGGGTCCTCGACCCGGCGGGCGCGCTGCTGGTGGTCACCCCGGCCGAGGACCACCTGGTCGAACTGGTCGACGCCCTCGGGCTGCTGAAGGTCGACCCGGCCAAGGCCGACCGGGTCGCCGGCAGCCTGGCCGCCCACTTCGTCGAGGAGTCGGGCGACGTGCTCCGGGCCCGGCTCGCGCTGACCCGGACGGAGGTGGCCACCCTGGTCGGGATGGGGCCGAGCGCCTGGCACGCCGACCCGGCCCGGCTCGCCGAGCGGATCGCCGCGCTGCCCGAGCCGGTCCCGGTGACGCTCGCCGTCCGACTCGGCGTGCACCGGCCGCGCTGACCCGCTCAGGTGGAGAGGTCGACCTCTTCCCAGCCGGGCGGCTCGTCGTGGTACGGCCCGCGGAGGATCACCGCCCACTCCAGCGCCCACCGGCGCTGCCCGATCGCGTTCGCGTCCACCAGCCCGGGCGGCGTCCCACCGGCCTGCTCCGTCTCCAGGTACGCCCAGTCCAAGCAGTAGTGCAGGTCGAGCAGGGCGGCCGCGTCGGCCGGGTGTTGCGGGGCGGCCAGGATCCGGGACCGCCACTGGGCGAACGTCTCGCCGGCGGGAAGGTGCGGCATCCGCTCCACCAGCCGCTCGTCCACCGGCACCGTCGGGTCGAGCTGCTTGGTCAGCCCGAGCACCCAGCACAGCGAGAAGAGCGCGTCATGGTGCAGCACGAACGACCGGTGGTCGCCCTTGCCGCCCATCACGAACTGCCACTCCGGCGGGGTCACCAGCTCCACCAGGTGCGAGCCCAGCAGCCAGCTCATCGCCGCCTGCGCCGGCATCCCGAAGCAGCGGGCCAGGATCACGTGCAGTACCGCGATCCGGGCCTCGATCTCGACGGTGGGGCGCAGCTCGATCTCGTCGCCCGGCTCCCACACCAGCGGGAACTGGGGCGGCGGCAGGGGCAGGCCAAGCCGGGAGAGCTCGTCGAGGCTCGCCTCACGGACGGCCCGGGGATCGGGGGCGGGTACACGCACGGCTCAGGTCCCTGTCTGCTCGCAACGGCTCATCGCCGGTCTGTCCCCCCTGGGCAGGGAGAATAGCCGCTCCGAGTGGCCAGCACCACGGCACCGTCGACCGTAATTGATCAGCCGATGCGCTCGATGACCAGTGGCGTCGCCGCCGGCGCGTCCGGCGCGATCCGGACCGCGCGCTCCGCCTCGGCGAGCGCCGCCGGGATCCGCTCCGCGTGCTCGGCGCGCAGCTCGTAGAGGGGGTCGCCGGCGCGTACCGGGTCACCGGGGCGCTTGTGCAGCACCACCCCGGCCGGGATGCTCACCGGGTCCTCCTTGCGGGCCCGCCCGGCGCCGAGCCGCCACGCGGCCACCCCGATGGCGTACGCGTCGACGGCGGCGACGAAGCCGTCGGAGGTGGCGCGGACCACCTCCACCTCGTTGGCCGTCGGCATCGGCGCATCCGGGTCACCGCCCTGCGCCCGGATCATCGCCCGCCAGACGTCCATCGCCCGGCCGTCGCGCAGCGCGGCCGCCGGATCGGCGTCCGGCAGGCCGGCCGCGGCCAGCATCTCCCCGGCCAGGGCCAGGGTCAGCTCCACCACGTCGGCCGGGCCGCCACCGGCCAGCACCTCGACCGCCTCGGTCACCTCGACCGCGTTGCCGACGGTCAGGCCGAGCGGGGTGGACATGTCGGTGAGCAGCGCGACCGTCCGCACCCCGTGCGCGCCGCCCAGCTCGACCATGGTCCGGGCCAGCTCGCGGGCGTCGTCCACCGACTTCATGAACGCGCCCGAGCCGACCTTGACGTCAAGCACCAGGGCGCCGGTGCCCTCGGCGATCTTCTTGCTCATGATGGAGCTGGCGATCAGCGGAATCGCCTCGACGGTGCCGGTGACGTCGCGCAGCGCGTACAGCTTGCGGTCCGCCGGGGCCAGCCCCTCGCCGGCCGCGCAGATCACCGCGCCGACGTCGCGGAGCTGGGCGATGAACTCGTCGTTGGTGAGCGCGGCCCGCCAGCCGGGGATCGACTCCAGCTTGTCCAGCGTGCCGCCGGTGTGGCCCAGGCCGCGCCCGGAGAGCTGCGGCACCGCGCCGCCGCAGGCGGCGACCAGCGGGGTGAGCGGCAGGGTGATCTTGTCACCGACCCCGCCGGTGGAGTGCTTGTCCACCGTCGGCCGGGCCACCGGCGAGAGGTCGAGCCGCTCCCCGCTGGCGATCATCGCGGCGGTCCACCGGGCGATCTCCGCCGCGGTCATGCCGCGCAGCAGGATCGCCATGGCCAGCGCGGACATCTGCTCGTCCGCCACCAGCCCCTTGGTGTACGCGTCGACGACCCAGTCGATCTGGCCGTCGCTCAGCACACCCCCGTCCCGCTTGACGCGAATGACGTCCACCGCGGTAAATGCACTCACCTTTGAGTTCCCATCATTGAGTCGCGTCGGGTACAGCGAACGACGGCCGTGACCGCGCCCCAGAACTCAACCACCCCAGCGAATCGGTATCTCCATCGGCGGCTCGCCCTCACCCGCCCAGAAGATCGTGCCCGCCGCGTCCACCACCACCACGCGTGGCGTCCGGGCCAGCCCCCAGGTGATCGCCTCGGCGGGATCATCCCAGCTCGGGCCCTCCTCCAGCACCCCGGTCTCGGCGCCCTCGGTGTCCCCGGCGGACCGCTCCCAGTACGCCGTCCACACCTGCTGTCCGGCGGAGAGGTCCGGGTGGACGAAGACGCTGCCCCGCCCCCGCCAGGCGGCCAGCCGCTCCGGCACCACCGGCAGCGGGGTCTCCCCGACGACGGCCTCGAGATCCTCCACGCCGAAGGCGTGTGGTAGCAGCTCCGCCATCCGCAGCGGCCGGCCCTTCGTCTCCACCAGGCAGTCCGGGCCGCCGTTCTCCCAGAGCAGCTGCCGGCAGCGCCCGCAGGGCATCAGCGGCTCACCGGTGGCGTCGACGCAGGACATGGCGACCAGCCGGCCGCCGCCGGTGGCGTGCAGCGAGGAGACCACCCCGCACTCGGCGCAGAGGGTGACGCCGTACGCCGCGTTCTCCACGTTGCAGCCGACCACCACCCGGCCGTCGTCGACCAGGGCGGCCGCCCCGACCGGGAACTTCGAGTACGGCGCGTACGCGTGCCGCATCGCCTCGGTTGCCGCGGCCCGCAGCCGGTCCCAGTCGATCTCGGTCATTCCACCATTCTGCCCAAGTCACCCTGGTCGGGCACGGGAAGGGGTACCCCTGTGTCGGTCGACACCCGCGGAAACGACGGTGCCCGGCGGGATCCCCCCGCCGGGCACCGGACGTTCGGGCTCAGCCCTTGACGTACGGCTTGCCGTCGGCCGCCGGTGCCCGGACCCGACCGACCAGCCCGGCCACGGCCAGGATCGTCGCCAGGTAGGGCAGCATCGCCAGGAACTGGCTGGGGATGCTGCTGCCGATCGCGCCGAGGTAGGTGGCGAGCTGGTCGGCGAAGCCGAAGAAGAGCGCCGCGAGCAGCGCGCCGGTCGGGCTCCACCGGCCGAAGATCAGCGCGGCCAGGGCGATGAAGCCCTTACCGCCGATCATGTTCTTGGTGAAGGAGTAGAGCGCCAGCGTGTACGAGGCGCCGCCGATGCCGGCGACCAGCCCCGCCATGATCACGTTGCGGTAGCGCAGGCGCAGCACCTTGACGCCGAGGGTGTCGGCCGCGATCGGGTGCTCACCGACCGAGCGGGTCCGCAGCCCCCACCGGGTACGGAACAGCGCCAGGTGGATGACGAGCACCAGCAGCAGTCCGAGGTAGAGGAAGATGTTCCCGCGGAACAGCGCCGGGCCGATCAGCGGGATGTCCTTGAGCAGCGGGATCTCCCAGGTGCCGAACCGGGGCGCGCTGTTGTACTTCTCCGCGTTGGTCTGCATCAGCCGCTCGTAGAGGAAGCCGGTGATGCCGACCGCCAGCAGGTTGAGCACGATGCCCATGACCGTCTGGTCGACCAGGTAGCGGATGGCGAAGAACGCGAGCAGCAGCGAGATGAACGCGCCGCCGATCGCCGCGGCGACCAGCCCGACCCAGACGTTGCCGGAGAGGCTGCCGAAGAGGGCGCCGGAGAAGGCGCCCATGAGCAGCTGGCCCTCGATCGCCACGTTCACCACGCCGGTCCGCTCGCAGAGCACACCGGCCAGCGCGCCGAAGATCAGCGGCAGGGCCAGGATGAAGGTGCCCCGGACGACGTTGACCAGCGGCATGAAGTTGCGGCCCTCGGGCGCGGCGGAGACCTGCCAGCACAGGAAGCTCACCACGAAGGCGACCAGCCCGACGCCGAGCAGCAGGCTGAGCCAGCGCTTCGGCACGGCCAGCAGCGCGCCGCCGGCCGCGGCGGCGATGATCCCGAAGAGAATGGCCCCGATGGTGCCGTTGATCTCCAGGGCGGCGCCGCCCTCGGTCTCGCTGAGCGTGAACCGGGCCTGCTGACCGGTGGCGAGGGCCCCGAAGAGCACCGCCGCGAGCAAGCCCAGCGCCAGCAGGACGGCACCCGCCTTGCGGGTCCGCGTCCAGAAGCCTGCGTCGACCGCGGCGACGGCGACGCCGGGGACAGCCATGGTGGACATGCCTTACCAGCCCTTCGCCAGGCTCGTCTGCAACCGGGCGGCGCGGGCGGCCCGGAGCTGGAAGATCGCCTTCACCAGGGCCGGTGCGGCGATGAAGATGACGATCAGCGCCTGGAGCACGGTGACCAGCTCCAGGGAGATTCCCGAGTACGACTGCATCCGGTTGCCGCCGGCCTGCAGCGCTCCGAAGAGCAGCGCGGCGAGCAGCACGCCCCACGGCTTCAGCCGGCCGAGCAGCGCGACCAGGATGCCGTCGAAGCCGATCTGCGCGACCACCTGCGGGGTGAGCGCGTTGGCGGTGGAGCCGAGCACCATGTTGGCGCCGCCCAGGCCGGCCAGCAGACCGGAGATCACCATGATCAGCACGTACGCCCGGGTGACGCTGATGCCGGCGGTCCGGGCGGCGTCCGGGTTGGCGCCGACCGCGCGCAGCTCGAAGCCGATCGTGGAGCGGGTCAGCAGCCAGGCGATGGCCCAGGTGGCCAGCACCGCCAGCAGGATGCCGGCGTGCACCCGCAGGTTGTCGCCGAGCAGCCGGGGCAGCTGGGCCGACGTCTCGACCGGCTTGCTGATCGCGTCGGATCGGGTCGGGTTCTGCACCCCGTTCTGGACGATGATCCAGGAGAGGAAGTAGACCGCGACGTAGTTGAGCATGATCGTGATGATCACCTCGTGGGCGCCGGTCCGCGCCTTGAGGATGCCCGGGACGAAGCCCCAGAGCGCGCCGCCGGCCGCGCCGGCGATCAGCGCGACCAGCAGATGCAGCACCGGCGGCAGCGGCAGGGCGAAGCCGGCGACCGCGGCGAGGATGACGCCGATGGTCGCCTGACCCTGGGCGCCGATGTTGAACAGACCGCCGCGGAAGGCGAGCGCGACCGCGAGGCCGGTGAAGACCAGCGGCGCGGTGTAGGTGAGCGTCTCCGAGATCGGGCTCAGCGTCGCGGTGAAGCCGGACGCCTGCGGGTCGAAGACCGCGCCCTTGAACAGGTTCGCGTACGCCTCACTGACCACCGTCCAGCTGGCGTTGATCGCGTCGCCCGGGCGGGCGGTGATGTAGCTGTAGGTCGCCAGCACCTCCGGGTCGGAGACGATGATCAGGATCGCGCCGATCACCATCGCCAGCACCAGGGCGAGCACGGTCACGGTGACGGTGTTCGCGGCCCAGAGGTTGTCCAGGAACAGCCGGCCCAGCGAGGGGCGGGGCTGCTCCTCGGGCCGCTTCGGGGCGGTCGCGGTCGTGGCCGCGCGGTCGGTGTTGCCGACCGCGTTCTGCGCCGCCTGGGACTCGGTCGCCGGCTCCTTGTCCGGGGAGCCCGACACCGGGTTCGGGTTGCTCATGCCGCCGCCTCGCTGCGCTCGGCGTCGGCATGAGACACCGTGGGGCTGTACTGATGATTCGCTCGCTGGCGCTCGCTCATGCCTCGTCCTCGTTACCAGGGCCCTCGGGGGCCGGGGCCGCCGTGCCGCCGGGCTCGCCGGCCGGGCCGTCCGTCGCGGTGGCCGGCGTCGCCCTGGCATCCGCCGTATCCGGGGTGATGCCGGCCATCAGCAGGCCGATCTCCTCGCGCGGGGTGTCCGGGCCGACGATGCCGATGATCCGGCCGCGGTACATCACGGCGATCCGGTCCGCGAGACCGATCACCTCGTCGAGTTCGCTGGAGACGACCATGACCGCCGTGCCGACGTCCCGCTCGCGGATCACCTGGCTGTGGATGAACTCGATGGAACCGACGTCCACGCCGCGGGTCGGCTGGGCGGCGATGAAGAGCTTCAGCGGCCGGGACAGCTCCCGGGCCACGATCACCTTCTGCTGGTTGCCGCCCGAGAGGGTGCCCACTTCGGCGTTCGCCGAGGAGGTACGGACGTCGAACTGCTCGATCCGCTCCCTCGCCGACTTGGCGATGGCGTCCGGCTTGAGGGCCAGACCCCGGCCGAAGGGCGGCCGGTCGTAGATGTCCAGCACCAGGTTCTCCGCCACGGAGAACTCCTTGACCAGGCCGTCGACGCTGCGGTCCTCCGGCACGTAGCCGACCCCGGCGCGGAGCACCTTCTTGGTCGGCCAGCCGTGCACGGGCTGGCCGTCCAGGGTCACCGTGCCGGCGAGCGTCGGGCGCAGGCCCATGATCGCCTCGATCAGCTCGGTCTGGCCGTTGCCCTGCACCCCCGCGACGCCGAGCACCTCGCCCGCGTGCACGGTCAGGTCGACGCCGTCGACCGCCCGGATCTGCCGGTCGTCGTCGACGACCAGACCGGCCACCTCCAGGACCGGCCGGCCCGGGGTGGCCGGCTGCTTGTCCACGGTCAGCCGGACGCTGCGGCCGACCATCAGCGCGGCCAGCTCGTCGCGGCTGGCGGTCGGCGAGGCGGTGCCGACGGTCTTCCCGCGGCGGATCACGGTGATCCGGTCGGCGATGGCCTTGACCTCGCCCAGCTTGTGGGTGATGAAGACGATGGACTTGCCGGCGGCCTTGAGCGACCGCATGACCGTGAGCAGTTCCTCGGTCTCCTGCGGGGTCAGCACCGCGGTCGGCTCGTCAAGGATCAGCAGGTCGACGTCGCGGGTGAGCGCCTTGACGATCTCCACCCGCTGCTGGATGCCGACCGGGAGGTCCTCGATCACCCCGTCCGGGTCGACCCGGAGGTTGTACCGCTCGGAGACCTCGGCGACCTCGCGCCGGGCGCGCCGGCGGTCGAGGAAGCCGGCGATGCCGCCCTTGACCTGCTCGGCGCCGAGCATGACGTTCTCCGCCACGGTGAAGACCGGCACCAGCATGAAGTGCTGGTGCACCATGCCGATCCCGGCCGCGATCGCGTCGGACGGGCCCTTCAGCTTCAGCGGCTTGCCGTCGACCAGGATCTCGCCCTCGTCGGGCTGGTAGAGCCCGTAGAGGACGTTCATCAGGGTCGACTTACCGGCGCCGTTCTCGCCGAGCAGGGCGTGGATCTCTCCAGGCTCCACCGTCAGATCGATGTGGTCGTTGGCGACCAGATCACCGAACCGCTTGGTGATGCCGCGCAGTTCGAGTCTCAGCGCAACCTCCTGGAGTGCGAGCGATGGTGCAGCGTAGCCGCTGCCGCGCCGGGCACCGAGCCGGCCCGGCGCCGGATGGAGCGGATCGGCCGCCCCGGCGGCGCGGGTGTCCCCGCGTACGCCGAGGCGGCCGGATCGTCAAGCCCGGTGCCCGCCGGCCTCCGCTGCCGATGATCTCACCGCGGCGGCCGACGGACGGGTCACTTGGTCGGCTGCGCCTTCGAGGTGACCGTGATGGTGCCGGCGGCGATGTCCGCCTTGATCTTGTCGACCTCGGCCTTGAGGTCCGCCGGGACCTTGCTGTCGAAGTCGTGGTACGGCGCGATCGAGACGCCGTTGTTGGCCAGCGTCCCCACGAAGCCCGGCTTGGCCTGGAGCTTCTCGCCACCGGCGGCCTTGAGCACGGCCTCCTTGACGGCGTCCGGGATGTTCTTGACGACGGTGGTCATCAGCACCGGGCAGTTCGGGGTGCTCTCGCAGCCGTCGACGTCGACCCAGATCACCGAGAACTTGCCGTTCGAGGCCTGGGCCGCGGCGGTGGTGCCGAGGCCGGCGCCGCCGGCGACCGGCATGATGATGTCCGCGCCCTGGGCGACCAGCGCGTCGGAGACCTTCTTGCCCTCGTCCTGCTTGGAGAAGTCGTTGGTGAAGGAACCCTTCTGGGTCGCCTTGTCCCAGCCGAGGACCTGGACGGTCTTGTTCTTCGCCTTGTTGTAGTACGCCACGCCGTCGGCGAAACCGTCCATGAAGATGGTCACCGGCGGGATGGGCAGGCCACCGTAGGTGCCGACCTTGCCGGTCTTGCTCATCCCGGCGGCCAGGTAGCCCGCCTGGAAGCCGGCCTGCGCGGTGTCGAACTGCATCGGGTAGATGTTGTCGACGCCCGGGTTGGCGTCCACGATGCCGAACTGCTGGTTCGGGTTCGCGGTCGCCGCCTTCTTGGTGGCGTCACCCATCAGGCCACCGACGGCCAGGATGAAGTCGCACTTCTGGTTGACGTATCCGGTGAGGTTGACCTCGTAGTCGGCCTCGGCCTTCGACGCGACGTACTTGATGTCGATGTTGTCGTTGGCCTTCTTGGCCTCCTGCAGGCCCTTCCAGGCAGAGGTGTTGAACGACTTGTCGTCGATGCCACCGACGTCGGTCACCATGCAGGCGCTGTACTTCTTGCCGCCGTCGCCGGCGCCGTTGTCGTCCTTGGGGGCCTCACCACACGCGGCGGCGCCCAGCACGAGCCCACCCGCCATGACGGCGGAGGCGATCCGCATCCCACGCACAGAGCGCAAGACGTCTCCTTCCCATTGCACACCGCGTTCTCGGCGGTGGCAGCCCTTGAGCCGGCCTGCGCTTGCCGCCGGCGTCCCACGTTACGGACGGGAGCGTACGCCCGCGCCCACCCACCGGCCGACAATCGTGCACGAACGTTGAGTGCCTGTTACCCCTACGTAACCCTTGCGTGGGCCAGGTCACTATTCGTGCCGCTATCGTCCCGGAGCGGTGTCGCGAACGTCGGGTTCCCGCGGCGTTGCCCCTGCTCCCGACGCTACCGCCAGAAGACCGCCACTGCCGCGTTGACCAGGGTCAAGCCCACGATGGCGAGGAAGTGTCCCCGGTTGACCGACTCCCGCTTACGGGAGAAGAAGACCATGACAAAGATCAGCAGGGCGAGCACCAACTTGGTAACAAGTTTGGCGGGCGCCGGCTCATCGCCTTCGCGCAGCGGGGCGGCGAGGCCCAAACCGGTCAGCAGGCCGATCACCGAGCCCCACAGCATGGCGGCGTTGATCCGCAGCCGACCGTTGACGTACTGGGCGATCGAGCCGCCGAGCAGCAGCGCGAACCCGATCAGATGGACGTAGAGAAGTACCAGCCGAAGAGCTTCCACGGCGGTCATCCTCCCCCACCAACGACGGTTTGTAGTAGCCGGCCCGCCGACCCGAGCTCATACCGTGATCTCCGCCGCCCGCACAGCCGGCCCCGCCGCCGCCTCGGCCGGTCCGCCGGCCTGGAACCGGCCCACCAGGATCAGGGCCAGGCCCACCACCGCGTACCCGGCCAGCACGGCGAGGGACCGGCCCGCGCCTGCCCCGTCGAAGAAGGCCGCTGAGCGGAGCAGCGTGCCACCGGCCCCCACCGGCAGGAACTGCCCGACCGCGCCCCACGGCTGGGGCAGCAGCTCGGGCGCCGCGCCGACCGCGGAGAGCGGGTTGCCGACGAGGAAGACCAGCAGCGCGCCGAGCCCGATGCCGAGCCCGCCGAGCAGCCCGCCGAGACCCGCCACGATGCCGGCGGCGGCCAGCGCGAAGAGCCCGATCGCCCCCGCCTCCCGCCACTGGGAGCCGTCGAGAATGCCCAGCCAGCCGTGCAGCACGGCGGTGCCGGCCAACCCGGCGAGGACGGCGTAGGTCAGCAGGCCGACCAGCCGGGCGCTCCGGCGGGCGACCAGGAAGGTGAGCAGCGCGCCGGCAAGCATGCTGGTCAGCGCGAGTGGCAGGAAACCGGAGGCGAACCCGGTGCCGCGGGGGTCGTTCGGGTCGGCGGGGACCACCTGGATCACCGGCATCGGCCGGCCGGCGGCGAGCTGGGCCGAGGCCTCGGTGAGGAGCGCGGCAACGATGGGGCTGGCCGCCGGGGCGGTGTGCAACGCGATCCCGTCCGGTCCGGCGACGAAGGCGGCATACACGTCCCGGTCGCGCAGCGCCCGGTCGGCGGCCGCGGCGTCCGGAAGCGTGGTCACCGCGAAGGCACCCGGCCGGGCGGCGGTGAGCCGGCCGGCGAGTTCGGCGGTCGCGGGCGCCGGCCCGGCGACGGCGACCGGCAGGTCCCGCGGCGCGAGGTCGGCCTGCGGTGCCGCGAAGAGGGGTACGAGCAGCGCCTGCGCCACCACCGCCGCCGCGGCGAGCAGGACGGCCAGCAGCCAGGGCGAGCGGACCCGGTTCGGCTGAGCGGACATCTGCGACTCCTTAAAACGAACGTTCATTCTCTTTTCTTGAGCGTGCGCCGCCTCCTGCCCCTTCGTCAAGAACGAACGTTCGCTTTAGAATGTGGGTCGTGCCACGCGTATCGGACGAACACCTCGCCGCCCGGCGTCAGCAGATCCTCGACGCCGCCCGGCGCTGCTTCGTGCGCGACGGCTTCCACCACACCTCGATGCAGGACGTGATCGCCGAGGCCGGGCTCTCGGTCGGTGCCGTCTACCGCTACTTTCCGAGCAAGAACGACCTGATCACCGCGATCGCCCAGTCGGTGATCGGCGGAGCGGACCAGATCTTCGCCGAGCTGGTCGCGGTCGAGCCGCCGCTGCCGCTGATGGACGCGCTGGAGCGGGCGCTGGCGTACGTCGACACCCAGACCGGGGCCGACGGCGTGCTCCCGCTGGCCATCCAGGTGTGGAGCGAGACGCAGCGCGACCCGGCCCTCGCCGAGTTCGTGAAGGCGACGTACAACAGCTTCCGCCAGCACTTCGCCACCCTGGTACGGCGGGCACAGCAGGCCGGCGAGGTGCCGGCGGACGCCGACCCGGAGGCGGTCGGCGCAGCCCTGTTCGCCCTGGTCCCCGGCTACTTCACCCAGCACATCCTGACCGGCACCCCGGACCGCGCCACCTACCTGGCCGGCGTCCGCACCCTGCTCACCTACTCCTCCCGCCCCACCCCCTGACTTCCCGCGATCGTGCGGTTGGTGCCCGGCGAACCAGACATCGGCCACCGGGACAACGCGCAGGATCTCAGGGCTGGCGGGGTCACGGCAGGCGCCAGGCCTGGAAGGTGGGGCCGTCGGCGGGGAGGGTGACCACGCCGGTGGGGTCGGGGCGGAGCGCGGGCGCGCCGCCGTGGACGTTCTCTCCGGCGGGGAGGCCCGAGAGGCGGAGCGGGGTGCCCGGGGCGCGGCGGGCCAACACCAGGACGGATCCGGTCGGCGCCTCACGGAGGAAGACCAGCGTGTCCGGGTCGGCGTGCACCCAGCGCAGGCCGCCGTGGCGCAGCGCCGGCTCGCCCCGGCGCAGCGCCAGCAGCGACCGGTACGCGGCGAACGTGTGCTGGTCCCAGCGCTCCGGCCGGTGCCACGGCATCGGGGTGCGCGAGCCCTCCCCGTTGCTGCCGGTCAGCCCCAGCTCGTCCCCGGCGAAGACCACCGGCGTACCGGGCATGGTGGCGAGCAGGCCGGCGGCCACCTCCTGCCGCGCGGCGTCGCCGACCACCGTCCGGATCCGGGCCGAGTCGTGCGAGCCGAGCAGCTGCCAGGAGTGCACGTACGACCGCCAGGAGATCAGCGAGCGGTAGGTGTTCATGGTGGCCAGCACCGCGCCGGTGTCCCGCCGGGGCGCCCCGCCCGGAGTGCCGAGGAAGTTCGGGACCGGGGCGTCACCACGCCGCAGCCAGGACCAGATCGGATCGGTGAAGCCGACGTAGTTCATGGTGCCGTGCCAGCCGTCGCGGTCCAGGTCGCCGGTGTGGTCGTGGCCGTGCTCGGCGAGCAGCAGCCCGTCGGGCCGGGTGTCGGCGACCACCTCGCGCAGCAGCCGCGCCACCTCGTGGGTGTACGCGTCCGCGCCGCGCCGGCCGGTCATGTTGGCCACGTCGACCCGCCAGCCGTCCAGCCCGTACGGCGGGCGCAGCCAGCGGCGCAGCAGCGAGTCCCCGGCGGTGGCGAAGCGGCGGCGCAGCTCGGCGCTGCCCCAGTTCAGCTTCGGCAGCGACTTGACCCCGTTCCAGGATTCGTAGTCGCCGGTCGCCTCGTCGAAGTAGTACAGCTCGCGCTCGTGGGCGTTGACGTCCGAGGCGGCCCGGGTGAACCACTCGTGCGCGTCCCCGGTGTGGTTGCTGGTGATGTCGCCGAGCAACCGCCAGCCCCGGGCGCGCACCGCGGCGGCGAGCCGGGCCAGCGCGGCGTCCCCGCCGAGCAGCGGGTCGACGGTGTCGAAGCTGGCCGCGTCGTACCGGTGGTTGGAGCGGGCCGGGAAGATCGGCGTCAGGTAGACGGTGTTCACGCCGAGCCGTGCCAGGTGGTCCAGCCGCTCGGTGATGCCGTCCAGGTCGCCGCCGTAGAACTGGCGCGGCGTCTCCGGGCCGCGCCCGATGACGGGGGTGTCCCAGTCGCAGACAATGGCCCAGTCGGGCGCGGTCCGACCGTCGGCGGCGGCGGAGCGGGCGAACCGGTCCGGGAAGATCTGGTAGATCACCGCGTCCCGCGCCCAGGCCGGCGGCGGGGCGTAGCTGACCAGCTTGAAGTCGCCGTTGTCGGGCACGTCGTGGTCGACCAGCCCGGCGGCGTTCAGCCAGCGGTAGCCGGTGCCGCCGGTGAGCATGAACCGGTAGTTGCTGACCGGGTTGCGGACCTCGACGTCGGCCCGCCACCACACGTCGCCGCCCGCGCGGCGGTCGACGCTGGCCTCGGCGAAGCGCGGTTCGCCGTCCCCGGTGGTCCGGACGTGCACCTGGCGCACGTCGGCGTCCGCGGGCACCCGGACGAAGACCGGCACGGTCTGGCCGAGCGCGGGCTCCTGCTCCGGGACGTAGGTGGCGGATCCGTCGTGGTGCGGGGGCAGGGGCATGAGGAAGCCTTTCGCGTCGATCGGACGGGGAGAAGGAGGGCCCGTCCGCCGCGGCCGGTCTCCCGGCCACGGCGGTCAGCCCTGTGACTGCTCCGGTGTACGTCGACCCGACGCCCTTGCCGCAGCGTGCGATTGCCTTCGGAGGGTGGCTCCGCCCGTGCGGCGGACCCGGACCACTCAGCTCGCGTCGCGCGAAGAGCGGCCACCCCTCCGCTTCAGTTCATCCCTTGACCGCTCCGGCGGTGAGGCCGGAGACGATGTAGCGCTGGAGGAGTTGGAACACCAGCACCGTGGGGATCGCCGTGAGCAGGGTGCCCGCCGCGAACATCCCGAAGTTGTTGTTGCGCTCGCCGGCCACCAGGCCGAACATGCCGACCGCGAGGGTCTTCGACTCGGTGTTGGTGAGGAACACGTTGGCGATGATGAACTCGTTGATCGAGCCGATGAAGGCGAGCAGCCCGGTGACCGCCAGGATCGGCGCCACCAGCGGCAGCATGATCCGGAAGAAGACCTGGGCGTGCGTGGCGCCGTCCATGGTGGCCGACTCGTCCAGCTCCTTCGGCAGGGTGTCGAAGAAGCCCTTCATCAGCCAGGTGTTCGCCCCCAGCGCGCCACCCATGTAGAGCAGGAACAGGCCCCACGGGGTGTTGAACCCGATCGCCGGCCACAGGTCGGTCACCGTGGTGAAGATCAGGAAGATCGCCACGATGGCCAGGAACTGCGGGAACATCTGGATCAGCAGCAGGGTGAGCAGCCCGACCCGGCGGCCGACGAAGCGCATCCGGGAGAAGGCGTACGCCGCCAGCGCCGACAGGAAGATCGACACGAAGCTGGCCACCCCCGCCAGGAGCAGCGAGTTGAGGAACCAGTGGACGAAGGCGGTCCGGCTGAACAGGTTCGTGAAGTTCTCCACCGAGGCCCCGGTGGGGAGCAGCTCGGTCGAGGAGAGCGTGCCGAGCGGGTTGAGCGCGGCGGAGAGCACGAACAGGATCGGGAAGACGCTGAACGCGACCGCCAGCACGCCGACCAGGTGCCGCCAGCCCACCTGGGCGAACCAGCGGCTTCTCGCCTTCCCGGTGGCGTTGCGGTTGGCGACCGGGGCGTCCGCGTAGGTGGTCATGAGTACACGTCCTCCTGCCTGCGGGTCCGCGAGAAGCTGATCGCCGAGACGGTCGCCACGATTGCGAAGATGAAGATCGAGACGGTGGCGGCCATGCCGAACTCGGCGCCCTGAGCACCGAACGCCAGCCGGTAGGTGTAGGTGATGAGCAGGTCGGTCGCGCCGTTGGTCGGGTTGTCCGGCGCGAACGGCCCACCCTCGGTGGTCAGCCAGATCGCGTTGATGTTGTTGAAGTTGTACGCGAACGACGCGATCAGCAGCGGCGAGAGCGCGACCAGCAGCAGCGGCAGGGTGACCGACTTGAACGACTGCCACGGCGAGGCGCCGTCGACGGAGGTGGCCTCGGTCAGCTCCCGCGGGATCGCCTGGAGCGCACCGGTGGCCACCAGGAACATGTACGGGTAGCCCAGCCAGAGCTGCACCAGCAGCACCGCGCTGCGGGCCGACCAGGCCTCCCCGAACCAGTCGACGTGCAGCCCGAACAGGCTGTTGACCAGGCCGAAGTCGCTGTTGAACATGTCCCGCCAGACCAGGAGCATCGCGAACGACGGCATGGCGTACGGCAGGATCAGCAGCACCCGGTAGAGGTTGGTGCCCTTCATCCGCGGCGAGTGCAGGGCGAGCGCGATGGCCATGCCGAGCAGGAAGGTCAACCCGGTGGAACCGATCGCGAAGGCGAAGTTCCAGACCAGGGTGCCGAAGAACGGGCCGGAGATGTCCGGGTCGGTCAGCACCCGGCTGAAGTTCTGCACCCCGACGTTGACCTTCCAGCCCTGGGCCAGCCGCTCGCCGTCGGCCGCGACGAAGGAGCCCGTCGCCTCGTCGGCGGTCCAGGTCTTGCCGGTCTCGCTGTCCTTGACGCAGTCGCACCCGGCGTCGTACGCCCGGACGGCCTTGCCCTCGTAGGCCCGGGACAGGCCGTTGGAGCGCAGGGCACCGCCGGGCGTCGGCACCACCAGGTTGGTGATCTCCGGGCTGCGGCCGCTGGCCTGGCCGAAGTTGAGGATGGTGTAGCCGTTTGCGGCGGTGACCTTGCCGGTCGGGCTGACGGTGACCTCGGCGGCGTCGAGCTTGCGCAGCCCGCCGGCGTCGCCGGCGGAGACCTCGCCGGTCTTCGGGTCGGTGACCAGGAAGACCAGCGGGCCGGTGGTCGGATCGCCCTTGGTGGCGATGGAGAGGGCGTATTCGGTGGAGCCCGGGACCTGCTTCACTGAGGAGGTCTGGATGGCGACGATCGCGTCGTCCTTGCTGCCCCGATGGCCGTCGCCGAAGTTCGTGAAGGCGGTGCTCGCGGTGTAGAGCACCGGGAAGACCTGGAAGGCGATCAGGAAGAGCGTGCCCGGGACCAGGTACTTCGCCGGGATGTGCCGGCGGGTGAGGTAGAGGTAGAACAGGCCGGCGGTGGTGACCGCCAGGATGGCCAGCCCGATCCACATCCCGGCCTCGACGAGCGGGAAGGCCGCCCAGATCGCGATCCCGGCCACCAGGCCGAGCAGGACCACCTTGACGATGAGGCCGGTCGCGGTGATCGGCGCGTGGTTCCGCGCGTCACGGGAGGTGCGCGGGAGCCCGGAGCGGACGGGCTCCCGGCCCGGAGCCTGCGTGGCAGGCTCCGGGCCGGACAGCGACGTGCTCATTACTTGATCTGACCCGCGATGGTCTTGCCCGCGGCGGTGATCGTCTTGGCCGGGTCGGCGCCACCGATGATGGCGGCCTCCGCCTTGCCGAACGGGTCCCAGATCGCGGCCATGGCCGGGATCGCCGGGAGCACCTGGCCGTTCTTGCCGGCCTCGGAGAACTTGGCCAGGTCCGGGTCGGTGCCCTTGACCTGGTCGAAGGCGGCGGTCAGCGCCGGCGGGCGCGGCTCGGCCTGGTACAGGGCGACGGCCAGCTCCGGCTTGGTCACGTAGTTGGTGACGAACTCCTGGGCCAGGGCCTTGTTCTTGCCCTTGGCGGCGACGTAGAACGCCTGGACGCCCACGAACGGCTGGGCCTCCTTGCCACCGGCGAAGCCGGGGACCGGGGAGATGTCGTAGGAGATGTTCGCCTTCTTGGCGTCGGCGATCGCCCACGGGCCGGAGACCAGGAAGGCGCACTTCTTGCTGGTGAAGGTGGCGATCGAGTTCTCGCCGGTGATGGAGCGCTTCAGCGCACCCTCGCCCTTCTCACCCAGCTTCGCGATCTTCTGGAAGGCCGCGATCGACTCCGGCTTGCCCACGCCCAGGTCCTTCGGGTCGTAGTCGCCGTTGGCGGTCGTGCCGAAGAGGTAGCCACCACCCGAGGTGTACAGCGGGTAGACGTGGTACGCGTCGCCGTTCTGGCCGGACTGGAGGCAGAGGATCTCGCTGGCCTTCTTGTCGGCCTTGAGCTTCTTGCCGGCGGCGACCAGGTCCTCGATCGTCTTCGGCGCCTCGGGGGCCAGCGCGGTGTTGCGGATCAGCGCGACGTTCTCGGTGGCGTAGGGGACGCCGTAGACCTGGCCGTTGAAGGTGACGGCCTTGATCGCGGTCTCGTTGAAGCCGCTCTTCTGCTCGGCGGCGAGCTGCACCGGGTCGATGGCGCCGTTCTGCACCAGGTTGCCGATCCAGTCGTGCGCGCCGACCACGACGTCCGGGCCGCTGCCCTGCTGGGAGGCGGTGACGAAGTTGGTCTGCAGGTCCTTGGAGACGGCCTGCACCTCGACGGTGACGCCGTTGTCCTTGCCGAACTGCTCGGCGAACGGCTTGAGGGCCGCGGTCCGCTTGTCGTCGGCCCAGATCACCAGCTTGCCGGTGGCGCCCGCGGGCTTGGCGGACTCCTGGGCGGCCGGCTTGTCGCTGTCACTGCTGCCACAGCCGGAGGCGGCGAGCGCCAGGCCGAGGACAGCGACCACACCCGCGGTACGGATGCGCATCGGTACTCCTGTCGTCATGGCGGCCCGCCGGGGGAAGGACGGTCCGCCAGTGGAAAGCTCTGAAAGTTCTTGCTGCCCGGCGCGGGGGGCCGCGCCGCTGCTCTCGCATGTTGCGGGGACGTTAGCAAGACGTTGCAGCGAATGGAAGAGCTTGCAGAGCTGTACGCAAGAACTTGCCCCTTGAGCTAAAGTGCCGCCATGCGCGCTCGACTGTCCGACATCGCCCAACAGGCCGAAGTCAGCGAGGCCACGGTGTCGCGGGTGCTCAACGACCGCCCCGGAGTGGCCCCGGAGACCCGGCAGGCCGTCCTCACCGCCCTCGACGTGCTCGGCTACGAACGCCCCGCCCGGCTGCGCAAGCGCAGCGCCGGACTGGTGGGCCTCGTCGTACCGGAGCTGGAGAACCCGATCTTCCCGGCGTTCGCCCAGGTCATCGAGTCGACGCTGGCCCAGAGCGGCTTCACTCCGGTGCTCTGCACGCAGACGCCCGGCGGGGTCACCGAGGACGAGTACGTCGAGATGCTGCTGGACCGGCAGGTCTCCGGGATCGTCTTCGTCTCCGGCCTGCACGCCGACACCGCCGCCAACCACGACCGGTACCGGGCGCTGATCGCCCGGCCGCTGCCCGTCGTCATGATCAACGGGTACGCGCCCGGCATCGCCGCCCCCTTCGTCTCCTGCGACGACCGGGAGGCCACCGAGCTGGCCGTCGCCCACCTGGTGGCGCTCGGCCACCGCCGGATCGGCCTGATCACCGGCCCGGACCGGTTCGTGCCGGTGCAGCGCCGGGTGGCCGGCTTCCGGGCGGCGATGCCCCGGCTGGCCAACGTGGCCGAGAGCGAGCTGGACGAGCTGGCCGAGCTCTCCCTCTTCGGCGTGGAGGGCGGCGAGGCCGCCGCCGGTCGGCTGATCGAGCGGGGCGTCACCGGCATCGTCTGCGGCTCCGACCTGATGGCGCTCGGCGCCATCCGGGCCGCCCGGCAGCGCGGGCTGACCGCGCCCGGCGACGTCTCCGTGGTCGGGTACGACGACTCCCCGCTGATGGCCTTCACCGACCCGCCGCTGACCACCATGCGCCAGCCGGTCGCGGCCATGGCGGTGGCCGCGGTCCGGGCCCTGGTCGACGAGATCAACGGGCACGGCGCGCCGCACTCGGAGTACCTCTTCCGCCCCGAGCTGGTGGTGCGCGGCTCGACCGCGGTGGTCCGCCAGCCCGGTGCCGCGCCGGCCGGGTCGACGCGGCAGCGCCCGGTCACCCCGACCCTCGCCATCCCGGCCTGACCCCCCGCGCGGCGCGACCGTCCGCGGCCTCGTCGCCAGCTCGGCGACGTGGGTGGGGGCTGGCCGGGGTGACGGACGTCATTTCTTGCGCAAGGAATGCTTGACTCTTGCAACATTGGAGCGGCATTCTGCAGGCACCCGCGCCGCACCACCCACGCCCGCGCGCGGCTGCCGCCGCGCCAGAGAACGGGGATCGTCACCGATGACCGCCGCCACCAACCCCACGCCGCAGACCTCCGATGACGACTGGTGGCGATCCGCGGTCGTCTACCAGGTCTACGTCCGCAGCTTCGCCGACGCGAACGGCGACGGCGTGGGTGACCTCCAGGGCATCCGGCAGCGCCTGCCGTACCTGCGCGACCTGGGCGTCGACGCGCTCTGGCTGACCCCCTTCTACACCTCGCCACAGGTCGACGCCGGCTACGACGTGGCCGACTACCGCGACGTCGACCCGCTCTTCGGCTCGCTCCCCGACTTCGACGCGATGATCACCGACGCGCACGCTCTGGGCCTGCGCATCATCGTGGACCTGGTGCCCAACCACACGTCCAGCCGGCACCCGTGGTTCACCGCGGCCCTCGCCGCCGGCCCGGGCTCGGCCGAGCGGGAGCGCTACCTCTTCGCCGAGGGCAAGGGTGAGTCCGGCGAGCTGCCCCCGAACGACTGGGAGAGCATCTTCGGCGGCCCGGCCTGGACCCGGGTGGCGGACGGCCAGTGGTACCTGCACCTGTTCGACCCGGCCCAGCCGGACCTGAACTGGCGCCACCCGGAGGTGCGCGCGGAGTTCGAGGACGTGCTGCGCTTCTGGCTCGACCGGGGCGTGGACGGCTTCCGGATCGACGTGGCCCACGGCATGATCAAGGCCGAAGGGCTGCCGGACGTCGGATTCAGCTCGACGACCACCGGCCAGCGCCAGTCCGAGCTGCTCGGCAAGGGCCGCCTCCCCTACTTCGACCAGGACGAGGTGCACGACATCTATCGCGCCTGGCGGCCGATCCTGGACAGCTACCCCGGTGGCCGGATGGCGGTTGCCGAGGCCTGGGCGGAGACCCCGCAGCGGCTCGCCCGCTACATCGGCCCGGACGAGCTGCACCAGGCGTTCAGCTTCGACTTCCTCGACGCCACCTGGTCGGCCGACTCGTTCCGCAAGGTGATCGACACCGCGCTGGCTGAGTCGACCATCGTCGGCGCCCCGACCACCTGGGTGCTCTCCAACCACGACCGGCAGCGGCACGTCACCCGGTACGGCGACGGCGAGGTCGGCCTGCGCCGCGCCCGGGCGGCCGCCCTGCTGATGCTGGCCCTGCCCGGCTGCGCCTACGTCTACCAGGGCGAGGAGCTGGGCCTGCCGGAAGTGCTGGACCTCCCCGACGAGCTGCGCCAGGACCCGGCGTTCCTGCGGACCGGCGAGAGCCGGGACGGCTGCCGGGTGCCGATCCCGTGGAGCGGCGAGCTGGCCCCGTACGGCTTCGGCCCGGAGGGCGGCGAGCTGAGCTGGCTGCCGGCCCCCGCGACGTGGCGGGCCCTCTCGGTGGCCGCCCAGACCGGCGTGCCCGGTTCCACGCTCGAGCTCTACCGTGCCGCGCTGCGGATCCGGCACGCACATCCGGCGCTGGCCGGCACCACCGGCGGGGTAACCTGGCTGGAGTCCGAGCCCGGCCTGCTCGCGTTCCGGCGGGCGGCCGGGGACGCCGAGCTGACCTGCCTGGTCAACCTCAGCGGCGCCGAGGTCACGATCGACGGGTACGGCCAGCCGATCGTCGCCAGCGCCGACCTCACCGAGCAGGGCGCCGGACACGTCCTGCCGGTGGACGCAGCTGCGTGGTTCGAACGGCGCTGAGCCGGGTAACCCGCCATTGACCTGGTCGTCCGTTGTGCCCCGCGCCGACGGGCGACTGGGCAACCGACCCCTTGTGGTGGGGGGTGAGGTGGCGTCGGCGCCTCGGGGAGTCCGCTTCCCGGGGCGCCGGCGGCCATCTGGGAGCGTGGCGTTGCGGGCTGACCCGTCCGGGGTACCGGGCAGGAACCAAGAACCGGCTGCACCTCGACCTCAGGCGCCCTTGCTGGTGAGCAGCTTCGCGATGCGGGCGAAACCGGCGCGCACCTCGGCCTCGCTCGGCGCGGTGACGGGCTCCGGCTCCGGCTGCCGCTCGGCGGCCAGCTCCAGCTCCTCGTCGAGGGTGTCCTCGAAGTCGCCGTAGAGGTCTGCCGCGTCGATCCGGGCCGCCTCGTCCTCCGCCGCGATCTGCGCGGCGGCGATCTCGCCCCGGATCTCCTCCGCGGACAGCGCCGGCAGCAGCGGCTCCACCACCGCCATCAGCTGCTCCTCCGCGACCACCGCCTCGGCCAGGGCCAGCGCGTGCGGGCGCTCGTACGGCCCGCAGACCACCGGCTCCCACTCGTCGACGTCGCCGAGCGGGCCGAAGGTGATGATCCACGGCAGGCCGAGCATCGGCGAGTCGTCCGGCAGGTCCAGTGTCACGAGTGCCCCCACGGGCTCATCATGGTCGCTCCCGCCGCGAACGTGGGCGTCATTCGGCTCAACTGCCGCCGCTCCCGATGTCGCCCGCATGACATGCCCTCACGATCCGCCGGCGTCGAGCGCGGCGCGGACCAGGGCGAGCGCCCGGTCCGGCGGGACGCCCAGCCGCCGCGCCTCGACGGCGTACTCCGCCGCCGCGCGGTGCAGCCGGTCGGTCGCGTCGTCGCGCCCGGGCGCCACCACGGTGCCGTGCCGGCCCCGGGTCTCCACCAGCCCGGCCGCCTCCAGCTCCCGGTACGCCCGGGCCACCGTGTTCACCGCCAGGCCCAGGTCGGTGGCGAGCTGCCGGACGGCAGGCAGCCGGGTGCCGACCGGCAGCCGGCCGTCCCCGATCATGCCGGCGAGCTGCCCACGCACCTGCTCGTACGGCGGCACCGCCGAGGTCTGGTCGATCCGGATCCGCATGTCAGCCCGCTCCTCCCGGCGTACCCGGATCGGTCTCCTCGTCGACCTCCACGTCCACCTCCGCCGCCGAGGGGCCGTCCGCCAGGTCGACCACCCGGCCGTACCGGCTGGTGGCGGCCAGGGCCGCGCCGAAGAGCACCAGCTGGTTGAGCAGGTAGAGATAGAGCAGCAGCCCGACCGCGGTCGCCACCACGGTGTACGCGGGGTTCCGCTCGGTCCGTACCACGTAGTAGCGCCCGACCGTGTTGAGCAGGGTGATGCCGACCGCGACCGCCAGGACGACCGGCCGCAGCCGGCGGCGGCTCATCCGCAGCCGGGGCACCGCCACCAGCAGCGCGGTGGCCAGCACTGCGTTGACCAGGACACTGAACACCGCGCTGATCGTGGTCAGCCCCACCGACCCCGTGCTGCGCAGCAGGAAGCGCAGCAGCGACTCCAGCGCGTCGACGGCGGCCACCGAGAGGCCGAGCATCACGAAGACCGCCACCAGCACGCCCAGGTCGACCAGGCGGCGAACCACCAGGTTGCCCGGTTGCTGGTTGAAGCCGTACATCAGCCGCTGCGAGGAGCGGATCGCCTCCACCCAGCCGATCCCGGTGAAGACCAGGATGACCAGGCCGATCACCCCGACGGTGTTGCTGCTCTGCGCGATCTGCTGCGCGTCGAGGAAGGGCAGGTTCTCCTTGAGGAAGTCCCCCGCGGCCCTGCTGACCTCGTCGTTGTCCTGCAGGATCGCGCCGAAGATCCAGTAGCCGACCAGGGCCAGCGCGAAGACCGCGAAGAAGCCGTAGTAGGCGATCGCCGCCGCGAGCCGGCCGCCCAGCACGTCGCCGTAGAGCGTCCCGGCCCGCCACAGGTGGTCGAAGAGCGTCGAGCGCCGCCGCGCCGCGTCCACCCGGCGGCCGAGGGCCTCCTCGATCCGGCCGATCGCGTTCACCACGTCATCCTCGCCGATCCTGCTGGGAGGCGAGGGCAGCCCGGCCGCGCGCTCAGCTCAGCCGCCGAGCCGGAAGTCCCGGCGGGGCTGCCACCGGGTCAGCCCGCTGTGCGAGAAGAGGGTGAACGCCTCCACCTCGAAGAGCGCGGAGAAGTCGGCCAGGTCCTCGTACGCCCGGTCCAGCGCCTCCGGCGCGACGTCCTGCGCCACCGTGACGTGCGGGTGGTACGGGAAACGGGCCTCCCGGTGCAGCTCGGGTGCCGCCCGGATCGCGGCGGCCAGCAGCTCGCACTCGCTGATCCCGGCCGCCACCGCCACGAAGACCACCTGGGTGACCGGCCGGAAGGTGCCGGTGCCCCGCAGGTGCAGGGTGAACGGCAGGTGGGCGGTGGCCACCTCGGCCAGGTGCTTCTCCACCGCGGGCAGCGCGGCCACCGGGATCTCGGTGGGCCCGAGCAGCGTCACGTGGGCCGGGACGGCCTGCGGGTCACCGGCCTCGACCCGGCGGCGGGTCAGCATCCCGCCCCACGGCTCGGGGATGTCCACCGCGATCCCGATCTGGATGGTGTCGCCGGCGTCCGGCTCCCCGTCCCTGCGATCCACGCTCCGCGCCACCCCTCCGGCCACCGACTGCGTCCCCACCCGTTCCGTCGCGCCGGGCCGTTACTCGAAGCGGACCGGCGGGAAGAAGCCGACCCGCTCGTACGCCGTCCGCAGCGTGGCGGCGGCGACCGTCCGGGCCTTCTCCGCGCCGTGCGCGAGCAGCTTGTCCAGCTGGGCCGGGTCGTCCAGGTAGGCACGGGTGCGCTCCTGGATCGGCGTGACGAACTCCCGGACCACCTCGGCGAGGTCCTTCTTCAGGTCGCCGTACCCCTTGCCGGCGTACGCGGCCACCAGCTCGTCGATGCCCCGGCCGGTGAGCGCCGAGTAGATCGTCAGCAGGTTGGAGATGCCCGGCTTGGTCTCGGCGTCGAAGACGATCTCGCGGCCGGTGTCTGTCACCGCGGAGCGGATCTTCTTGGCCGAACGGGCCGGATCCTCCAGCAGGTCGATGATGCCGGTCGGCGAGGAGGACGACTTCGACATCTTGGCCGTCGGGTCCTGCAGGTCGGTGATCTTCGCGGTGTCCTTGACGATGTGCGGCGCGGGCACCGTGAAGGTGGGGCCGAACAGCGAGTTGAACCGCTGGCCCAGGTCCCGGGAGAGCTCCAGGTGCTGGCGCTGGTCCTCGCCGACGGGGACGGCGTTGGCCTGGTAGAGCAGGATGTCCGCGGCCTGCAGGATCGGGTACGTGAAGAGGCCGACGCTGGCCCGCTCGCTGCCCTGCTTCTGCGACTTGTCCTTGAACTGGGTCATCCGGCCGGCCTCGCCGAAACCGGTGATGCAGCCGAGCACCCAGGCCAGCTGCGGGTGCTCGGGCACCTGCGACTGGACGAACAGGGTGCTGCGCTCCGGGTCCAGCCCGAGCGCGAAGAGCTGCGCGGCGGCGACCCGGGACCGCTGCTTGAGCACCTTCGGGTCGTGGCCAGCGGTGATGGCGTGCAGGTCGACCACGCAGTAGAACGCGTCGTGGGTGTCCTGCAGGGCCACCCAGTGCCGCACCGCGCCCAGGTAGTTGCCGAGGTGGAACGAGTCGGCCGTCGGCTGGATGCCGGAGAAGACGCGTGGGCGGGCGGGAACGTCGGGCATGCCGGCAATTCTGTCAGCAACCCATGGCCTACGTCATGACGGGCCGGCCGGTCGGCTCTCGGCAGCCGCCACCGGGGCGGTGACCTCGCGCCGCTGCTCGGGCAGGCGCGCCGGAGAGACCGCGAGCCGGGCCACCCGCCGCCCGTCGAGGGCCAGCACCCGGAGCAGCCAACCCTCCGGCGGGTCCGCCGGGTCGGGAGCGGCGGCGCCATCCGGACCGGCGGTCACCGGCACCTCGTCCCCGGCGACCGGCAGCCGGCCCAGGGCGGCCATCACGAAGCCGCCGACCGTCTCGTACGGCCCGGCGGGCAGCGGCACGCCGGTGCGCTCGGCGAAGTCGGCCAGGTTGAGCCGCCCGTCGACGACGGCGGGCAGGCCGGCATGGGCCGGGTCGGGCGGGCTGTCGTACTCGTCGTGGATCTCGCCGACCAACTCCTCGATCAGGTCCTCGCAGGTGACGATGCCGGCGGTGCCGCCGTACTCGTCGACGACCACGGCGAGGTGGTGGCCCTCGCGGCGCATCTCGGTCAGCGCGGCCAGCACCCGCTTGCTGCCGGGCAGCTGCTTCACCTCCCGGGTCAGCTCGCCGACCGTGGTGCACGGGTCGCGGTCCGGGCGGAGCAGCACGTCGCGCAGGTGGACGAAGCCGACCACGTCGTCGTGGGTGCCGTCGACCACCGGGTACCGGGTGTGCGTCTCGGCCCGGACGACGCGTTCCGCCTCGGCAATGGTGAGCCGGGCGGAGAGGAAGACGACCTCGGTGCGGGGCATCATCACCTCGCGGACCAGGCTCGCCCCGGCCACCAGCACCTCGTCGATGATCCGGCGTTCGTCCGGGTCGAGCAGGGTGTTGGCGGCGACCAGGTCGCGCAGCTCCGCCTCGCTGATCCGCTCCCGGCCGGCGGTGGGGCTGGCCCCGAGCAGGTCGGTGACGAGGCGGGTGGCGCCGTCGGCGGCGCGGACCACGAGCCGGGCGACGGTCCGGGCGAGCGGCCCGGGTTCGCGGCGGGACCGCCCCGGCGGTCGTCGCCGGGGCCCGGGACCACCCGCTTCCCGCATGACAAGGATCGTAGACAGCGTCGGCCGTGCACCCGCGCCTATGTTCGGATCTGTTCAATCATGGCGGAACGTGGTGGAATAGCGGCTGGGCACGCGGAGCGCGGGCACCGCCGGCGGCCGTAGGGTGCTCACGAACGGCCGCTGCAGGGCGGCCAGGCAGGAGGAACCTGACGTGAAACTGCTCGTCACCGGAGGCGCCGGCTACATCGGCAGCGTGGTGACCCGGATGCTGCTGGACAACGGCCACGACGTGACCGTCCTGGACGACCTGCGGACCGGCCACCGGGAGGCCCTCGCCCCCGAGGCGACCCACGTCGACCTGCCGATCCACGAGGCGGCCCGGGTGCTCACCCCGGACGCCGGCTTCGAGGGTGTGCTGCACTTCGCGGCGCTGATCGCCGCCGGCGAGTCGATGGTCAAGCCCGAGCTGTACTGGCACAACAACACGATCGGCTCGCTCGCCCTGATCGACGCGGTCCGGGCCGCGCGGGTGCCCCGCCTGGTCTTCTCCTCCACCGCCGCCGTCTACGGCAACCCCACCGAGCTGCCCATCCCGGAGACCGCCGTCAAGGCCCCCACCAACACGTACGGGGCCACCAAGCTGGCCGTCGACATGGCGCTCACCTCCGAGGCGATCGCGCACGACCTGGCCGCGGTCTCGCTGCGCTACTTCAACGTGGCCGGGGCGTACCTGCACGGCGGCCGGGCGATCGGCGAGCGGCACGATCCCGAGACCCACCTGATCCCGATCGCGCTCGACGTCGCCGCCGGCCGGCGGGAGAAGCTCCAACTCTTCGGTGACGACTACCCCACCGTCGACGGCACCTGCGTGCGCGACTACATCCACGTCGAGGACCTGGCCCGCGCCCACCTGCTCGCACTGACCGCCGCGACGCCCGGCCGGCACCGGATCTACAACCTGGGCAACGGCAACGGCTTCACCAACCGGCAGGTCGTCGACGTGGTCCGCGAGGTCACCGGCCACCCGCTGCCGGTCGAGGTGGCGCCGCGCCGCGAGGGCGACCCCGCCGAACTGGTCGCCTCCTCCGCGCTGGCCCGCGAGGAGCTGGGCTGGGTGCCGGCGAAGCCCACCCTGCACGACATGGTCGGCGACGCCTGGGCCTTCTACCGCGCCCACGTTCTGGAGCAGCGATGATCGAGTCCGACACCTCCGTCGGTGCCGTCGCGGAGCGCTCCACCGCCGGCTTCCGTCAGGTGTACGGGGCCGAGCCCGCGGGCCGCTGGGCGGCTCCCGGGCGGGTCAACCTGATCGGGGAGCACACCGACTACAACGACGGCTTCGTGCTGCCGTTCGCGCTGCCGCTGCGTACCGTGGTGGCCGCCGCGCCCGGCGACGACGAGCGTTGGACGGTCTGGTCGGAGCTCTCCGACGGCCCGGTCGACTTCGGCGCCGCCGAGGCCGACTCGCCCGGCCGGGTCACCGGCTGGGCCGCCTATGTCGCCGGGGTGGTCTGGGCGCTGCGGGCCGCCGGACACCGGGTGCCCGGCGCCCGGCTGGCCATCGCCTCCGACGTGCCGGTCGGCTCCGGGCTGTCCTCCTCGGCGGCCATCGAGGCGGCGGTGCTCGCCGCCCTGGTCGACCTGGGCGGGCTGGACCTCCCCGCCGACCAGCGACCCCGGCTCGCCCAGCGCGCCGAGAACGACTACGTCGGCGCGCCCACCGGGATCATGGACCAGTCCGCGGTGATCCGCTGCCGGCAGGGGCACGCCCTCTTCCTGGACTGCCGCAGCGAGTCCGTCGAGCACATCCCGTTCGACCTGGACGCCGCCGGGCTGGCCGTGCTGGTCGTGGACAGCCGCGCCCCGCACCGGCACGCCGACGGCGAGTACGCCTCCCGCCGGAAGTCCTGCGAGCGGGCCGCCGCGCAGCTCGGGGTGCCGGCGCTGCGGGACGTCTCCCCCGACGACCTGGCCGCCGCGCTGGACCGGCTCGACGACGACGAGACCCGCCGCCGGGTACGGCACGTGGTCACCGAGGACCAGCGGGTGCTCGACACCGTGAAGCTGCTGCGCGCCGGCCGGATCCGGGACATCGGACCGCTGCTGACCGCGTCGCACGCGTCGATGCGCGACGACTTCGAGATCACCGTGCCGGAGATCGACACCGCGGTCGACGCGGCGCTGGCCGCCGGGGCGTACGGGGCCCGGATGACCGGCGGCGGCTTCGGCGGCTGCGTCCTCGCCCTGGTCGACGCCGACCGCGCCGACGCCGTGGCGCGCGCCGTCGCCGAGGCGTACGCCGAGCGCGGCTTCACCGCCCCCGGCACGCTGACCGTTCTCCCCGCCCCCGGCGCCGGCCGCCTGACCTGACCCCCCCCCCACGCGCCCTGTTACACGGAAGAGTGGCTGTCCGCGCTCGGACAGCCACTCTTTCCGTGAATCTGCGCCTCGACCGCGCCGGGGATCGGTCAGCCGGCTTCGACGATCATGCCGGCGCCGACGGTGCGGTTGGTCGACTCGTCGATGATGACGAAACCGCCGGTGGTGCGGTTGCGCCGGTACTCGTCCGCCAGCAGCGGCACCGTCGTCCGCAGCCGGACCCGGCCGATCTCGTTCAGCCTCAGCTCACCGGCCGACTCGTCCCGGTGCAGCGAGTTGACGTCCAGCCGGTAGTGCAGGCCACGGACGATCGCCCGCGCCGAACGGGTGGTGTGCTTGATGGCGTACCGGCCGCCGACCTGGAGCGGGCGGCTCTCGTCCATCCAGCAGACCATCGCCTCGATGTCCTGCGCCACCGTCGGGGCGTTGTGCGGCCGGCAGATCATGTCGCCGCGCGAGATGTCGATCTCGTCGGTCAGCCGCACCGTCACCGACATCGGCGGGAACGCCTCGTCCACCGGACCGTCCGCCGTCTCCACCGAGGCGATCCGACTGGTGAAGCCGGACGGCAGCACCATCACCTCGTCGCCCGGCTTCAGCACCCCGGAGGCCACCTGGCCGGCGTAGCCCCGGTAGTCGGTGACCGTGGTGGACTGCGGCCGGATCACGTACTGCACCGGAAACCGCACGTCGACCAGGTTGCGGTCGGACGCGATGTGCACCCGCTCCAGGTGGTGCAGCAGCGACGGCCCCTCGTACCAGGGCATGTTCTCCGAGCGGGAGACGATGTTGTCGCCCCGCAGCGCGGAGATCGGCACCACGGTCAGGTCCGGCACGTCGAGCTTCGCGGCGAACGCGGTGAACTCGTCCGCGATCCGCTCGAACACCTCCTGCGACCAGTCGACCAGGTCCATCTTGTTGACGCAGAGGACCAGGTGCGGCACCCGCAGCAGCGAGCAGAGGAAGGCGTGCCGGCGGGACTGCTCCACCAGGCCCTTGCGGGCGTCCACCAGGATCAGCGCCAGGTCGGCGGTGGAGGCGCCGGTGACCATGTTCCGGGTGTACTGGATGTGCCCCGGGGTGTCGGCGATGATGAACTTCCGCCGCGGGGTGGCGAAGTAGCGGTACGCCACGTCGATGGTGATGCCCTGCTCCCGCTCGGCCCGCAGGCCGTCGGTGAGCAGCGCCAGGTTGGTGTACTCGTCACCCCGGGCCGCGCTGACCGCCTCCACGGCGGCGAGCTGGTCGGTGAAGAGGGACTTCGTGTCGTACAGCAGCCGACCGATCAGGGTCGACTTGCCGTCGTCGACGCTGCCCGCGGTGGCGAACCGCAGCAGGTCCATCGGCCGGGCCGACGCGTCGACCTCGGCCGGCGCAAAGGTCTCGACGCTCATCAGAAGTAGCCCTCTCGCTTGCGGTCCTCCATGGCGGCCTCGCTGACCCGGTCGTCGCCGCGGGTCGCGCCGCGCTCGGTGATCCGGGTGGCGGCGACCTCCTCGATCACCTTCTCCACCGTGTCGGCGTCCGAGCGGACGGCCGCGGTGCAGGAGGCGTCACCCACCGTGCGGTACCGCACCTGCGCCTTGAACCGCTCCTCGCCCGCCCGCGGGCGGAAGAACTCGTTGACCGCGTACAGCATGCCGTCCCGCTCGATCACCTCGCGCTCGTGCGCGTAGTAGATCGACGGCAGCGGGATCCGCTCCCGGGCGATGTAGTGCCAGACGTCCAACTCGGTCCAGTTGGACAGCGGGAAGATCCGGATCGACTCGCCCGGGTGGTGCCGGCCGTTGTAGAGCGACCAGAGCTCCGGCCGCTGGTTCTTCGGGTCCCACTGGCCGAACTCGTCGCGGAAGCTGAACACCCGCTCCTTGGCCCGGGCCTTCTCCTCGTCCCGGCGGGCACCGCCGAAGAGCGCGTCGAAGCGGTGCTTCTCCACCGCCTCGAGCAGCACCGGGGTCTGGATGCGGTTGCGGGTGCCGTCCGCCGCCTCGCGGACCATCCCCTTGGCCAGGGCCTCGGGCACGCTGGCCACGATCAGTTGCAGGCCCAGCTCGGTGACCCGCTGGTCGCGGTACTCCAGCACCTCGGGGAAGTTGTGCCCGGTGTCGACGTGCATCACCGGGAACGGGATGTTGGCCGGGGCGAAGGCCTTCTGGGCCAACCGGAGCATCACGATCGAGTCCTTGCCACCGGAGAAGAGCAGCACCGGGCGCTCCATCTCCGCGACCACCTCGCGCATCACGAAGATGCTCTCGGCCTCGAGCGCGTCGAGGTGCGAGACCTGGTACGCGGCGGGGGCGGTCATGACACGGCCTCGATTCGCTCGGATCCGCTCATGGGGATTCCAGACCTTTCCGGTCGGACACGTGAGGAAGAACGACAGGTTACCCGGAATGCCGCTGCAGCGCTGCAAGCAACCGGCTGGCGAGATCCTTGCGGCAGACCAGCAGGTCGGGCAGACGCGGGTCGGCCTCGTTGTATTTCAGCGCAGAACCGTCGATCCGGGAAGCATGCAGACCGGTGGCCGTCGCCACAGCGACCGGAGCGGCCGAATCCCACTCGTACTGACCGCCGGCGTGGATGTACGCGTCGACCTCGCCCGTGACCACAGCGGCGATCTTCGCGCCCGCCGAGCCCATCGGCACCAGATGCGCGCCGACATCCGCTGCCAGATCGGTCAGGAAAACCGGCGGACGGCTACGGCTGGCCGCCAACCGGATGGTTCGCGTACCGGCCGAGGTCGCCGCCTCCAGCGTCATCGGCGGGTACGCCGGCGGGTAGTCCGTGCCCAGCACCCGGTGCTGCGCCGGCAGCCCCACCGCGCCCGCGATGAGGCCGTGCGGGGTCGGCGCCTGGCGCGCCCAGAGCGCCACGTGCACCGCCCAGTCCGAGCGCCCCTCCTCGGCGAACTCCCGGGTGCCGTCCAACGGGTCGATGATCCAGACCCGGTCGGCGTTCAGCCGGGACACCGCATCGGTGCTCACCTCGGCCGCCCAGGCCAGCCGGGAACCCTCGTCCTCCTCGGAGAGGACCGCGTCCGCCGGCCGCCACTTCGCCAGCTCGGTCCGGATCAGGTCGTGCGAGACCTTGTCCCCGGCCGACTTCAACGCCCCCGCGTCCGCGAAGCCCAGCTCCGACCGCAGGTTCACCAGCGCCTGCCCGGCCCGCGCCGCCAACCACCGGGCGAACGCGCCGTCGATCATCGGTGGACTGCCCATGTACCGCTCCCGTCGCCCGCCGCGACCCGCGTCGTCGGCTGTCGCACGCCAGAAGGCGCAGACTATCGGCCGGAACCGGGCGGTCCGCGTACGCCCCGCCCGGGTCAGCCGCCGTGGTAGAGGTTCTGCGTCGGCTCCACGCCCCGGGTGACCACCGACTCCACCACGTCCGCCGCGCGGTCGACCAGGAACTCCAGCTCCTTGCGCTCCACCGCGGAGAAGTCCGACAGCACGTAGTCGGCCGGGTCCTGCCGCCCCGGCGGCCGGCCGATGCCGAACCGCACCCGGACGTACTCCTTGGTGCCCAGTGACTTCGACATCGAGCGCAGGCCGTTGTGCCCGCCCTCGCCGCCGCCGCACTTGACCCGCAGCTGGCCGTACGGGATGTCCAGCTCGTCGTGCACCGCGATCACCTGGGCCGGCGGGATCTTGTGGAACTGCGCCAGCGCGACGACCGGGCCACCGGAGAGGTTCATGTACGTCAGCGGCTTCATCAGCACCAGCTTCGGGCCGCCGAAGCCGAGCCGCCCCTCGGCGACCTCGGCCACGGCGCGCTTGTGCCGGCCGAACCTGCCGCCCAACCGGCCGGCGAGCAGCTCCGCCACCATGAAGCCGACGTTGTGCCGGTTACCGGCGTACTCCCGACCGGGGTTGCCCAGGCCGACCACCAGCCACGGCCCCGCCTCGTCCGTCACGCCACGCCCCTCCCGCTCCCGGCGCGCCCGCGCCGACCCAGCATCGCGCTCCGGCGGCACCCGCCGGGCGGGACGCGCCGCCGGCAGCCGGCAGCCGTCCCGATACGCCGACAGGCGCCCCCGAAACCCGGGAGCGCCTGCCGCACAGCTTGCGGACCGATCAGGCCTCGGTCTTGGCCTCGGCGGTCTCCTCGCCCCCGGCGGTGGCCGGCTCGCCGACCTCGGCGCCCTCGGCACCCACGGCGGTCTCCTCGCCGACCCCGGCCTCGACCTCCTGGTCGGCGACCTCGACCTCGGGGAGGGTGGCCTCGAGCTGCTCGGCGGTCGGGGCGGCGGTGACCGACGCGACCGCGAGCTCCGGCTCGACGGCCAGCTCGACACCGGCCGGGAGCTGCACGTCGGCGGCGGTCACCTGGGTGCCGGCCGCCAGGCCCTCGATCGAGGCCTCCAGGTGGTCCGGCACCTTGGTGGCGTCGGCGGTCACCGAGAGGGTGTCGTGGTCGTGCACGATCAGGGTGTCCCTCGCGGCCTCACCGGTCAGCTGGACCGGGACGTCGACGGTGACCGTCTCGCCGCGGCGGACCAGCAGCAGGTCGACGTGCTCGAAGGTGTCCTTGATCGGGTCACGCTGGATGGCCTTCGGCAGCGCCAGCACCTGGGTGCCGTCGCTCACCTCGATCGCGAAGAGCTGGTTGGCGCCACCCTTGCGGATCGCGGCGGCGAAGTCACGCGCCGGAAGCGCGATGTGCTTGGGCTTCTCGCCGTGGCCGTACAGCACGGCGGGCACCTTGCCGGCCCGGCGGGTACGACGGGCACCACCCTTGCCGAACTCGGTACGGGGCTCGGCGCTGATCTTTACCTCGGACACGGGGAAACTCCTGATGCTTCGCTGCGGCGGCTTGTCGTCTTGCGGTGCTGGGCGAGGGGCTCGCTGGGGCTCATGCGTCATGAACGACTGCCCGGAGCACCGCGTCGATGACGGCGCCTCCGTGCGGTGCTTTTCAGCGGCCCGCCGGGCACCCTCGCCGTGGCAACCGCACCAGTCTACCCGAGGGATTTCCGAACTCTCCGGCAGTCCCCCACCTCACCGTTCCCGTCGGCTCGTGAGCCGACGGGAACGGCACGGGCGCGGCACTCGGCGCCGCGCGGAAGATCAGCTCAGGCCACCGAAGAGGGTGGTCACCGAACCGTCGTCGAAGACCTCCCGGATCGCCCGGGCCAGCAGCGGCGCGATCGACAGCACGGTGAGCTTGTCGAGCTGCTTCTCCGGCGTGATCGGCAGGGTGTTGGTCACCACGACCTCGCTGATCGGGCTGTTCTTCAACCGCTCGGTCGCCGGGTCCGAGAGCAGGGCGTGGGTGGCGGCGACGACGATCTCGGCGGCGCCGGACTCCTTCAGGATGTCGGCGGCCCGGGTGATCGTGCCACCGGTGTCGATCATGTCGTCGACGATCAGGCAGACCCGGCCCTCGACCTCGCCGACCACCCGGTTCGCCACCACCTGGTTCGGCTTCATCGGGTCCCGCGTCTTGTGGATGAACGCCAGCGGGCAACCGCCCATCCGGTCCGTCCAGCGCTCGGCCACCCGCACCCGGCCGGAGTCCGGCGCGACCACCGTCATCGGCCGGCCCGCGTACTTGCGCTCCATGTACTCGGCCAGCACGTCCATCGCGAAGAGGTGGTCCACCGGGCCGTCGAAGAAGCCCTGGATCTGCGCGGTGTGCAGGTCCACGGTGAGGATCCGGTTCGCCCCGGCCGTCTTCAGCAGGTCGGCCACCAGCCGGGCCGAGATCGGCTCCCGGCCACGGTGCTTCTTGTCCTGCCGCGCGTACGGGTAGAACGGCAGCACCACGGTGATCCGCTTCGCCGAACCACGCTTCAACGCGTCGATCATGATCAGGGTCTCCATGACCCAGGTGTTGACCCCGTGCGTCACGGACTGCACCACGAAGGCGTCCGAACCACGCACGGAGTCCTTGAACCGTACGAAGATCTCGCCGTTGGCGAAGTCGTACGCGTCGGCCGGCGTCGGCGCCACGCCGAGCACCTCACCGATCTCCTTGGCCAGCTCCGGAAAGCCACGTCCGGAAAAGAGCATCAGGCTCTTGCGGTTTTCGGCGACGATGCTGCCCATGGGCCCGTCTGCTCCCGTATGTCGGTGGTTCCCGGCGGCGGTGGAGCCGGGGACTATTCGGTTGCAGTATCCCCCGCGGTCGCCGGTCCGCTCACGGTCTCCGCGCCCTCGTGCATTGGCTCACCTTCGCTTGCGGCGGACGCCTCGACCGACGCACCCTCAGCCGCCGCCCGGGCCCGCTCAGCCGCCGCGGCCGACGCCGTACCGGCCCGCTTGCGGGCCACCCAGCCCTCGATGGCGCGCTGCGGCGCCCGGGTCACCCCGAGGGCGCCCGCTGGGACATCCTGGCTGATCGCGCTGCCCGCCGCCACGTACGCCCCCGCGCCCACCTCGACCGGCGCGATCAGGCTGGTGTCGCAGCCGATGAAGGCCGCCTCGCCGATGACGGTGCGGTTCTTGTTCACCCCGTCGTAGTTCACGAAGATCGTCGCCGCGCCGATGTTCGCCTTCGCCCCGATCGTCGCGTCACCCACGTACGACAGGTGCGGCACCTTCGCGCCCACGCCGATCTCGGAGTTCTTCACCTCGACGAAGGTGCCCACCTTCGACTTCTCGGCCAGCCGGGCCGCCGGCCGCAGGTACGCGTACGGCCCCACGGTGGCCCGCGGGCCGACCTCGGCGCCGACCGCGTGGCTGCGCAGCACGGTGGCGCCCTCGCCCACGGTGGTGTCGATCAGCGTCACGTCCGGCCCGACCACCGCGCCGGCGCCGACCACCGTCGCGCCCTGCAGCTGGGTGTTCTGATCGATCACCGCGTCCCGCTCGACGGTCACCGTCACGTCGATCCAGGTGGTGTACGGATCGAGGATGCTCACCCCGGTGCGCAGCCAACCTTCGTTGACCCGGTCGCGCAGCAGCCGGCGCAGCGCGGCCAGCTCGACCCGGTCGTTGCAGCCCAGCGTCTCCACGTGGTCGGCCGCGACGTGCACCGCGACCGGCTCGCCGGCGTCCCGCAGCAGGCCGAAGACGTCGGTCAGGTACTCCTCGCCCTGGTCGTTGTCGGTGGAGAGCTTGCCCAGCGCGTCGCGCAGCCGCGCGGCGTCGAAGGCGTAGATGCCCGCGTTGATCTCCCGCAGCGCGCGCTGCTCCGGGGTGGCGTCGCGCTCCTCGACGATCTGCGCCAGCCGGCCGGCGGTGTCCCGCACGATCCGGCCCAGGCCGGTCGGGTCGGGCACCTCGGCGGCCAGCACGGTCGCCGCGGCACCCGCGGCCTCGTGCGCCTCGACCAGGGCGGTCACGGTCTCCGGCCGCAGCAGCGGCACGTCCCCGTTGATCACCACGACGGTGCCGGTGGCGTCCGGCGCGGCCTCCAGGGCGATCCGGACCGCGTGCCCGGTGCCGAGCTGCTGCGCCTGGAGCACCGGGGTGGCCTCCGGGGCCACCTCGGCCAGGTGCCCGCGGACCTGGTCGGCGCCGTGCCCGATCACCACCACGGTGCGGTCCGCGCGCAGCGGCGCGGCCGCGCCCAGCACGTGGCCCAGCAGGGTACGACCGAGCAGTGGGTGCAGCACCTTGGGCAGCGACGACTTCATCCGCTTGCCCTCACCGGCGGCGAGCACGACGACAGTGCGGGGGTGGGGCTCGGACACGACGTGGCTCCCGTCGGGACGGCGACAGTCTCGCGGCCATGCTAACCACGCGGCTCGGAACGCTCGCCCGTTACCCCGCTCAGACAGCATCCGGGCGCAGTAGGAAAGCTCGGCCGCCAGGGTTCGAACCTGAAACACGGGTACCAAAGACCCGGGTGTTGCCAATTACACCACGGCCGAAGGGTCTTCCACAGCTTAGCGCCTCGGCTTCAGCCCTTGGCCGCTCGCATCGTGGCGCCCGGCCGCCACCAGGCCATCCACCACGTCTTCCAGCCAGACCCACTCGTACGCGACACACGCGCCTTCGCCTGCTCCATTCACGATCCACTCTCTGCCGGGTGATCTAGCAGGCCCCCGGTTACGGTGACGTTGGCGTAGCCCATCCGCTCTGGGAGGTGCCATGTCGACCGCCCTCACCGACCCGAACGCCATTGGCCCGAAGCCGCTGACCCAGGGCCACCAGTCCCGGGGCATCCTGATCGCCCTCTGGGCCTTCGTGGTCGTCCCGTTCCTCGCCCTGCTCGCCGCCGTGCCGGTCGCCTGGGGCGGCTGGTTGAGCTGGACCGACATCGCCGTGGCCGGCTTCTGGTACGTGCTGTCCGGGCTCGGCATCACCGTCGGCTACCACCGCTACTTCACCCACGGCTCCTTCAAGGCCAAGCCCTGGCTGCGGGTGGCGTTGGCCGTCGCCGGCTCGTTCGCCGTCCAGGGCGAGATCATCCAGTGGGTCGCCGACCACCGTCGCCACCACGCCTTCTCCGACCTTGAGGGCGACCCGCACTCGCCGTGGCGGTTCGGGGAGAGCGTCGGCGGGCTGGCCAAGGGGATGTTCCACGCCCACGTCGGCTGGCTGTTCAACCGGGAACTCTCCAACCGCGAGCGGTTCGCCCCGGACCTGCTCGCCGACCCGGCGACCCGGCGGGTCGACCGGTTCTTCCCGCTGCTGGTGGCGGTCTCGCTGCTCGGGCCGGCGGCGATGGGCGGGCTGCTCACCTGGTCGTGGCCGGGCGCGCTCACCGCGCTCTTCTGGGGCGGGCTGGTCCGGGTCGCGCTGCTGCACCACGTCACCTGGTCGATCAACTCGGTCTGCCACGTCTACGGCGAGCGCCCGTTCGCCGTACGCCAGGGCGACCGGGCGTCGAACTTCTGGCCGCTGGCGGTCCTGTCGTTCGGGGAGAGCTGGCACAACCTGCACCACGCCGAGCCGACCAGCGCCCGACACGGGGTGCTGCGCGGCCAGATCGACATGTCCGCCCGGGTGATCTGGCTGCTGGAGAAGGCCGGCGCCGCCTGGGCGGTGCGCTGGCCCAGGCCGGAGCGCATCACGGCGAAGCTGGTCGGGCCCGACCGGGCCACCGGCTGGCGGGGAGGCGCCGGACCAGGGCGCGGCTGAGCCGGAGCGGTGAAACCGGTCGGTGCGTGTCGGGGTCGCCTGGCAGGATGACCGGGTGATCGAGCTTGAGCGCCGCCGACCGGCAGGACGGCCTGGCGGCCCGTCCGGCGCCGCCGCGTAGCCGGCGGGGCCACGACATGAGCACCCGGATCCCACGGCAGGGCGTCACTGAGCGCCAGCGAGGTGACGAGATGACCGACATTCCCGGCAACGACGCCAGCTCCGCCAGACGGCGGGCCGTCCCGGCGCCGAAGTCCTCCTCCCGGGTACGGATGTCCGCGGCGCAGCGCCGCGAGCAGCTGATCTCGATCGCCCGGCAGCTCTTCGCCGAGCGGGGCTTCGACGCCACCTCGATCGAGGAGGTGGCGGCCCGGGCCCGGGTCTCCAAGCCGGTGATCTACGAGCACTTCGGCGGCAAGGAGGGGCTCTACGCGGTGGTGGTGGACCGGGAGGTCCGGTCGCTGCTGGAGCGGATCACCTCCGCGCTGACGGCGGGACACCCCCGGGAGTTGCTGGAGCAGGCGGCGCTGACCCTGCTGACGTACATCGAGGAGGAGACCAGCGGGTTCCGGGTGCTGGTCCGGGAGTCGCCGCTGATGTCGGCGACGGGGAACTTCAGCAGCGTGATGAACGACGTCGCGCACCAGGTGGAGCACATCCTGGGCGCCGAGTTCTCCAGCCGGGGTTACGACCCCAAGCTGGCTGAGCTCTACTCGCAGGCGCTGGTGGGCATGGTGGCGTTGATCGGCCGCTGGTGGCTGGAGGTGCGCAAGCCGCGCAAGGAAGTGGTCGCGGCGCACCTGGTGAACCTGGCCTGGAACGGGCTGTCGCACCTGGAGGCCAAGCCGGGCCTGATCACGGTCCGCAAGCCGGGCTGACCGCCCGGCGGGGTTCAGTGGCTGGACACCCCGGAGACGGGGTGGTTGCGGCGGCGCCGTTCCTCCTCGGCGTGTTCCTCGCTGCCGACCTTGTCGTAGAGGCCGGTGGCCAGCAGGATCAGCCCGAACAGCAGCGACACGAGCACGGTGGACATCGAGAAGTTGAGGAAGTTCGCCGAGGTCTGCAGCACGGACATCATCAGGATGCCGGTGATCAGGAAGACCGCCCCGGCGGTGAGGTTCATGTAGTGGCCGAGGTTGCCCCGGCGGGATGCCCCGATCATCAGCACGATGCCGAACACCACCGACACCAGCGCGAAGGCCAGGTTGGTGCGGAGGCCGAGGGCGTAGTTCGGGCCCCGGTCGAACAGCCCGTCGCCCCAGGTTTGCACCACCCCGTACACGCCGAAGACCAGGATGTAGAGCCCGATGAGCCCGGAGAGGGCCCGGTAGAGCGGCCGCGCGGGATGGTTCACCGGAAAGTGCGGCATCTGCGCCTCCAGCCAAGTGACCGATTCCGCCACATTGTCGCCCGACCGGAAAGACCCTGTCCCCGGAAACGCCGAAGGCCCGGCTACCCAGCCGGGCCCGGAGCGCAGCCGAGATCAGAGGACGAGCCGGGCCTTCTCCCAGGCTTCCTTCTCCTCGTGGGTGCCGACCTTGCCGTACATGCCGACCATCAGCAGGACCTGGGAGAGGACGAGGGTCACGATGACCGTGGCGATGGAGAAGTTGAAGATGTTCGCGTCGGTGCGGATGAAGGCCAGCTCGGCCAGGCCGAGCACCATCAGCACGTACGCCAGCCACTGGTTGACCATCACGTCGAGGTTGCGGCCGATGACGGTGCCGGCCAGGATCGCGAGCCCGAGCAGGACGGCGAGCAGCGAGTAGCCGGTGTTGGTGCCCTGGCCGAGGATCCGGGTGTCGTTCTGGGCGAGCACGTCGTTCCCGGCGCTCGCGATGATGCCGAGCACGCCGAAGACCAGGAAGTACAGACCAACGAGCCCGCCGATCGCCCGGTAGATCGGCCGCGCGGGGTGGTTGACGGGGGTGTGGGCCATGTCTGAGTCTCCAAGACCGTTCGGGTGAGGGGTCGCCTGCGATTGTCCCGCACGGCGGGCTGTGACGCCGCACACCCCCCACCCGTGGCGCGGTCAGCCGGCCGGCAGCTCCTCGGCGAGCGCCAGCCACGCCTCCTCGGTCCGCTCCCGCTCCGCCCGCAGCTCCTTGAGCTGGGCGTCCAGCTCGGCGACCCGGGCGTAGTCGGTGGCGTGCGCGGCGAGCTGGTCGAGCAGGGTGGCCTCCTTCTGCTCCAGCTTGCCGACCTGCCGTTCCAGCCGGCTCAGCTCCTTCTTCGCCACCCGGACCTCCGCGGCGGACATCCCGGTCGGCGCGCCGCCGGTGGGTGCGGCCGGGGCGGGCGTGAGCTGGCCGCGCGTCGGGGCCGGCCGGTCGGTCGAGGCCCGGTCCAGGTACTCGTCGACCCCGCCGGGCAGGTGCACCAGCCGGCCGTCGCCGAACATCCCGTACACGGAGTCGGTAACCCGCTCGATCAGGTACCGGTCGTGGCTGGCCACGATGATCGTGCCGGGCCAGGAGTCGAGGAGGTCCTCCAGCGCGGCGAGGGTGTCGGTGTCCAGGTCGTTGGTGGGCTCGTCGAAGAGGAGCACGTTGGGCTCGTTGGCGAGCAGTCGCAGCATCTGGAGCCGGCGGCGTTCCCCGCCGGAAAGGTCGTTGACCGGGGTCCAGAGCCGCCGGTCGTCGAAGCCGAAGATCTCGGCCAGCTGGGCGGCGGAGATCTCCCGGTCGCCGAGCTGGACCCGGCGGGCGACCTCCTCGACGGCTTCGAGGACGCGCAGCTGGCCGGGAAGCTCCGCCAGCTCCTGGGAGAGGAACGCCGGCTTGACGGTGGAGCCGGTGGCGAACCGGCCGCCGTCGGGGCGGGTGATGCCGGCGAGCATCCGGAGCAGGGTGGTCTTGCCGGCGCCGTTGCGGCCGAGCACGGCGATCCGCTCGCCGGGGCCGACCTGCCAGGTGACGTCGTGCAGGATCTCCTTGGGGCCGGCGTGCAGGGTGACGTCCTCCAGGTCGTACACCTGCTTGCCGAGCCGGGCGGTGGCGAGCTTCTGCAACGACATGGTGTCGCGCGGCGGCGGCACGTCGGCGATCAGCGCGTTGGCGGCGTCGATCCGGAAGCGCGGCTTGGAGGTGCGGGCGGGCGGGCCGCGGCGCAGCCAGGCGATCTCCTTGCGGAGCAGGTTCTGCCGGCGGGCCTCGGTGGCGGCGGCGACCCGTTCGCGTTCGGCGCGGGCGAGGATCCAGGCGGCGAAGCCGCCCTCGTACGCCCGGACGGTCTGGTCGGCGACCTCCCAGGTGTCGGTGCAGACCGCGTCGAGGAACCACCGGTCGTGGGTGACCACGACGAGCGTGCCCTTGCGGCCGACCAGGTACCGGGCCAGCCAGTCGACGCCGCCGACGTCGAGGTGGTTGGTGGGCTCGTCGAGGATCAGCAGGTCGGACTCGCGGACCAGCAGCGCGGCCAGCGCCACCCGGCGCCGCTCGCCACCGGACATCGGGCCGACCGGCTGGTCCAGGCCGAGGTAGGGCATGCCGAGGCCGTCGAGGATGGCCCGGACGCCCGCGTCGCCGGCCCACTCGTGCTCCGCGCCCATGCTCTCGCCGAGCCAGGCGGTGCCGAGCACCACGTCGCGGACGGTCGCGTCGGGGGCCAGGGTGAGGCTCTGCGGCAGCCAGGCGACGCGCAGGTCGCGGCGGTGGGTGACCCGCCCGTCGTCGGGCTCCTCCTGCTTGGTGAGCAGCCGCAAAAGGGTGGACTTGCCGGCGCCGTTGAGGCCGACCACACCGATCCGGTCGGCGTCGTCGAGGCCGAGGGAGACGTCGGTGAGCAGCGGCCCGGCGGCGCCGTACCCCTTGGACACCCGGTCCAGGTTGACGATGTTGGCCACGACCTCACCTACCTCCCATGATCAAGGCGTCCCGGTGCCGGGGGCACGTGGGACGCCTGCGACGTTTCAGGGTACGCGGGCACCTGGCCAGGTGCCGGGCCCCTGGGGGTCAACCGGCCCCGGCGGCTGCTTGTTCCATCCCGGCGCGGCGTGCCGTCCCCGCCGCCCGCCCGCCGCCTCGGGCCCGCCCGGTGACGGGGGCCGGGGTGACCGCCCGGCCGGCTCAGACGATGCGCGCTCCGGCGACCGGGCCGTGCGCGACCCGGGCCTCCCGGCACACCTCGGCGGCCTCCAGCTCGGCGGCGATCCGGCCGGCGTGCGCCTCGTCGGTGGCGAGGAAGACGCAGGTCGGACCGGAGCCGGAGACGAGACCGGCGAGCGCCCCCGCCGCCTCCCCCGCCTTCAGCGTGTCCGCCAGCGCGGGGCGCATGCTGAGCGCGGCGGCCTGGAGGTCGTTGCCGAGGGCCGCGGCGAGCACCCGCGGGTCGCGCTGCCGCAGCGCGGCGAGGAGCGCGTCGGTGCTGCCCAGCGGCTCACCGGCGGTGCCCGCGTCACGGAGCCGGTCGAGTTCCCGGTACGCGGCGGGGGTGGAGAGGCCCGCGTCGGCGACCGCCACCACCCAGTGCCACGAGGTGGGGCGGGCCAGCACCGGGCTGACCGCCTCGCCCCGGCCGGTGCCCAGCGCGGTGCCGCCGTGGATCAGGAACGGCACGTCGGAGCCGAGGTCGGCGGCGATGCCGGCCAGCTCGTCGCGGGACAGCCCGGTGCCCCAGAGCGCGTCGCAGGCGACCAGCGCGGCGGCGGCGTCGGCGCTGCCGCCGGCCAGCCCGCCGGCGAGCGGGATCTGCTTGCGCAGGTGCAGCCGGGCGTGCGGCGGTACGCCGGCGTATCCGGCCAGGGCGTGCGCGGCCCGGATCACCAGGTTGGAGCCGTCCAGGGCCAGCTCGCCGGCCCCCTCCCCCTCCATGGTCAGGGTGAGGGTGTCGCCCCGCCGCGCGGTCAGCTCGTCGTAGATCGAGATCGCGTGGTAGACGGTGTTCAGCTCGTGGTAGCCGTCGCGGCGCAGCGGACCGACCCCGAGGTGCAGGTTGACCTTGGCCGGCACCCGGACCTTGACCGGCCCGCTGGCCCCGCGCCGCTGGTGCTCGTCCTCGTCGTCCGGTCGCCAGGCCTCGGTCACGGGACGAGGTCCCGTCCGCGCAGGCGAGTCTCGAACGGCTTCTCCACGATCAGCTCCTCGGCGGGGTCGGACAACGGCGCCAGCCTACTGCGCGGCGGGTACGGCGGTCGGGGCCGACGCGGCGATGGCGGCGAACTGCTCGACGGTCAGCGACTCCCCGCGGGCGCCGGGGTCGACACCGGCGGCGATGAGCGCGGCGGCGGCCCGGTCGGCCCCGCCGGCCCAGCCCGCGAGGGCGGCCCGCAGGGTCTTGCGGCGCTGCGCGAACGCCGCGTCCACCACCGCGAAGACCGCCTTCCGGGCGACGTCGGTGCGGGGCGGCTCGCGGCGGGTGAAGGCGACCAGGCCGGAGTCGACGTTGGGCACCGGCCAGAACACGTTGGGCGGAACCTTGCCGGCGGCCCGGGCGCGGGCGTACCAGGCGAGCTTGACCGACGGGATGCCGTACACCTTGGAGCCGGGACCGGCGACGAGTCGGTCGGCGACCTCCTTCTGCACCATCACCAGCCCGTGCCGGAGGGTGGGCAGCTCGGCGAGGAGGTGCAGCACCACCGGCACGGCCACGTTGTAGGGCAGGTTGGCCACCAGCGCGGTGGGCGCCGGCTCGGCCAGCTCGGCGGCACGGACGCGCAGCGCGTCGGCCCGGTGCACGGTGAGCCGGGCGGCGTCCGGGCCGGCGAACCGGGCGGCGGTCTCCGGTAGCGCGTCGGCCAGCGTCGGGTCGATCTCCACCGCGTGCACGTGCGCGGCGACCGGGAGCAGGGCCAGGGTGAGCGAGCCGAGCCCGGGGCCGACCTCCAGCGCCACGTCGTCCGGGGCGAGCCCGGCGGTGGCGACGATCCGGCGGACCGTGTTGGGGTCGTGCACGAAGTTCTGGCCGAGCTTCTTGGTGGGGGCGACGCCGAGGCGGGCGGCGAGTTCCCGGATCTCCGCCGGGCCGAGGAGACCGGTCACGCCCCGTAGCGTAGCGGCGGGTTCCGGGTCGCTCACCACGGGCCGAAGACGCGGTCGCCGGTCGCCGAGATCGCTGCGCAGAGTTCGTCGAGGTCGGCGCCGGTGGTCGCGGCGAGCGACCGGACCGTCAGCGGGATCAGGTACGACGCGTTCGGCCGGCCCCGGTGCGGCATCGGGGTCAGGTACGGCGCGTCGGTCTCCACCAGGAGCTGGTCGAGCGGGGTGAGCGCGGCGGCCTCCCGGAGCGCCGCGGCGCTGCCGAAGGTGACGGTGCCGGCGAAGCTGAGCAGGTAGCCCCGGCGGACGCACTCGGCGGCGAACTCGGCGTCGCCGGAGAAGCAGTGCAGCACCACGGTGTCCGGGGCGCCCTCGTCGTCGAGGATGCGCAGCACGTCGGCGTGCGCGTCCCGGTCGTGGATGACCAGCGCCTTGCCGTACCGCTTGGCGATGGCGATGTGCGCGCGGAAGCTCTCCTCCTGCGCGGCCCGCCCCTCGTCGCCGGTACGGAAGAAGTCCATCCCGGTCTCGCCGATCCCCCGGACCCGGTCGCGGGCCGCGAGCGCCTCGATCTCGCGCAGCGCGGCGTCGAGGTCGGCCAGCCGGGGCGCCTCGTTGGGGTGCAGCGCCACGGTGGCCAGCACCGCGCCGTACTTCTCGGCCACGTCGGCGCCCCAGCGGGAGGAGTCGACGTCCACGCCGACCTGGACCAGCCGGTCCACCCCCACGCCGGCGGCGACCTCGATGGCCGCGGCGACCGGGTCGTCGGCGGGACCGCCGGGCGCGCCGGCCTCGTTGACGGTGATGTCCAGGTGGGTGTGGCTGTCCAGCACGGGGCGGGGCAGCGCCTCCGGGGCGGGCGGGAACTCGCCGGCGCGGCGGGCGGCGCGCTGCTTGCGGGATTCGGTCTGTTCGGTCATCGCGGCCAGCATCACACACCGACCCGCGGCCGCGTTCCCGGACCGCCACCGACTGTTCACGTCCCCAACACCTGTCACGCTTAGCATCCCGGTGGTGACCGTCACCCCCCAGGCCAGCGGTACCGCGTCGGAGCGGGCCGGGCTGCACGTGACGTACGACGGCCGCGTCCACCCGGCGGAGGAGATCGCCCGGGGCGCGGCGTACGAGCTGTTCAGCGCGGACGAGGTGCCCGGTTTCGAGCGGGTGTCCCGGCCCGGCGCCAGCCACCCGTGGCGCAGGTTCGTGCACGTCACCGAGGTCACCGCGGTGCACGGGACGACCAACCCGACCGAGGAGGCGGAGGCGCCGCTGCTGATGCCGCTGCACCGGGAGCGGGGCTGGGCGCAGGTGCACCAGCTCAGCCAGCAGCCGGCCGCAGCCGGCGACCCGGTGCTCGCCGCGGTCCGCGCCTCGGCGGTGATCCGGCCGGGCACCCGGATGGTGAAGGTGCTCTCCGCCCGCCAGCTCGCCGGGTACGTGCGGGGCTGGTTGCCGCACGGCTTCTGCTATCGGGAGCACGACGTCGCGCACCTGCGGACGCCGGCCGGGATGGCGGTGCTGCGCGGCGACGGCGAGGGCGGCCGGGACGGCACCGACGTGGCGTACGCGCTGCGCTGGCGGGCCGCCGACCCCGGCGACTACGACGTGCCGGTGGGCCCGGCGCACCGGGGACTGACCGCGTTGCCGCCCCGGGACCGGCTCGGCCCGCCGGTGCTGGGGACGGGGTTCGTGCCGAGCAACGCCCAGCTCATCCCGGAGTTCATCACCCGGGACTTCGCGGACCTGCCGATGCCGGCCAACGCCACGCTGCTCGCCTACCCGACGGAGGGGGTGGAGGTGGTGCTCTACACCTACCAGGCGGAGCAGCGCGGCTGGTTGCGGATGGTCGGCCCGCAGTGGCGGCACCTGCTCGCCGCCGTGCCGGGGCTCTCCCCAGACCAGGAGTACGTGCCGACCGGTGACGCGCCGCGCGCCACCCAGCTGGTCGGCGTGTACGCCGGCGGCGAGTACGAGGCGGTGGCCGATCAGCCCGGCGGTTTCCGGGTGCTGGCGATGACCCGGGCGGCCCGCTATCCGGTGGACGCGGCGGCCCGCCGGCTGCGGGTGGCCACCTGGCGGGGCGTGCCCTGCCTGGTGCTCCGGGAGGAGGCGGGCTGGCTGCGGCTGCGGCTGTGCCGGCCGGACGGGGATGCGGTGGCGACGACCGGGGCACAGTGCCACGAGCGGGGCGTCTACGAGACCTGGGCGCCGGGCGCCGAGCTGATCGACGACCGGGTGGTGGACCTGCCGTACCCGCAGGCATAACGGGGGGCGAATCGGGAAAGCGCGGGCGTCAGCGACATCAGCGCATCGGGAGACGAGAATGCCCTTCATCACCGTGGGGACGGAGAACTCCGCCCCGATCGACCTGTACTACGAGGATCACGGCTCCGGTCAGCCCATCGTGCTGATCCACGGCTTCCCGTTCAGCGGCGCGACCTGGGAGAAGATGAGCCTTCCGCTGCAGGCGGCCGGCTACCGGGTGATCACCTACGACCGGCGCGGGTTCGGCGCGTCGGCCCAGCCGGCGATTGGGTACGACTACGACACCTTCGCCGCCGACTTCGACGTGCTGATGACGGAGCTGGATCTGCGCAACGCGATCCTGGTGGGGCACTCGATGGGCACCGGTGAGGTGACCCGTTACCTCGGGGCGTACGGCTCGGACCGGGTGGACCGGGCGGTGCTGATGGCCCCGCTGGCGCCGTTCCTGATGAAGACCGCCGATAATCCCGAGGGTGTCGACAAGAGCCTGTTCAAGGGGTTCCAGCAGGCGATCATCGCCGACCGGTTCGCCTTCCTGACCCAGTTCTGCGACACGTTCTTCAACTACAGCGAGAACAAGGGCAAGTGGGTCAGTGAGGAGGCGTACCGGGCGCACTGGCAGATCGGTGCGCAGGCGTCGGCGAAGGGCAGCCACGACTCGGTGGACGCCTGGCTGACCGACTTCCGGGGCGACCTGCCGAACATCAACATCCCGGTGCTGATCATCCAGGGCGACAAGGACAACGTGCTGCCGTACCCGAAGACGGGTCAGCGGCTGCAGAACATGCTGTCGAACTGCAAGCTGGTCACCCTGAAGGGGGCGCCGCACGGCACGCCGTGGACGCACCCGACCGAGGTGAACCAGGCGATCATGGAGTTCATCGGCGCGCCGACGATGGCGCGCGCCTGACCGTGGGACGACGGCGCGGCCCCCGGGAGACCCCGGGAGCCGCGCCGTCACGCGTGGCGCTCAGCCGACCAGCCGGGCCAGCTCCTCGTCGACGATGGACGGGTCGAGCTTGCGGAACACCGGCTTCGGCGCGGCCAGCGGCCGGCCCGCCTCCAGCGGCACGGACTCCCAGCGTGCGCCGACCGTGTAGTCGCCGGTCAGCACCGGGTAGGCTGGCCCGCCGTCGAGATCGTCGACCGCCACGATCGAGGGCATCGGGGCGTGCACCCCGGTGCCGCCGAGCAGCTCGTGGACCTGCTGCGCGGAGTGCGGCAGGAACGGGGTGAGCAGCGTGTTGGCGTCGCTGATCACCTGGAGGGCGACGTGCAGGATGGTGCCCATCCGCGGCTTGTCGTCCTCGCCCTTGAGCTTCCACGGGGCCTGCTCGGAGAGGTACTTGTTGGCCTCGGCCACCACCTTCATCGCCTCGCCGATGGCCTGCTTCTGCCGGTGCCGGGCGATCAGGTCGCCGACGACGCCGAAGCCGGCCCGGGCGGTGGCGAGCAGCGCCTCGTCGGTCTCGGTGAGACCGGCCGGGTCCACCGGCGGGATGGCGCCGAAGTTCTTCGCCGCCATGGAGACGGACCGGTTGACCAGGTTGCCCCAGCCGGCGACCAGCTCGTCGTTGTTGCGGCGGAGGAACTCGGCCCAGGTGAAGTCGGTGTCGTTGCTCTCCGGGCCGGCGACCGCGATGAAGTAGCGCAGCGCGTCCGCGTCGTACCGCTGGAGGAAGTCGCGGACGTAGATGACCACCTTGCGGGACGAGGAGAACTTGCGCCCCTCCATGGTGAGGAACTCGCTGGAGACGACCTCGGTGGGGAGGTTGAGCCGGCCGAGCTGGCCCGGCTCGCCGTCCCGGCTGCCCTCGCCGGAGTAGCCGGACAGCAGCGCCGGCCAGATCACCGAGTGGAAGACGATGTTGTCCTTGCCCATGAAGTAGTAGGCCAGGGCGTCCTTGCCCTCCCCGTCGGTCGACCACCACTTCCGCCAGGCGTCCGGGTCGCCGGAGCGGCGGGCCCACTCGATGGAGGCCGACAGGTAGCCGATCACCGCGTCGAACCAGACGTAGATCCGCTTGTCGGTGCGGTCCCGCCAGCCGTCCAGCGGGATGGGCACGCCCCACTCCAGGTCCCGGGTGATGGCCCGGGGCTGGAGGTCGTCGAGCAGGTTCTTCGAGAAGCGCAGCACGTTGGGGCGCCAGCCCTCCCGGGTGTCCAGCCACTGCCGCAGCACGTCGGCGAGGGCCGGCAGGTCCAGGAAGAAGTGCTCGGTCTCGACGAACTTCGGGGTCTCCCCGTTGATCTTCGACTTCGGGTCGATCAGGTCGATCGGGTCGAGCTGGTTGCCGCAGTTGTCGCACTGGTCGCCGCGGGCGCTGTCGTAGCCGCAGATCGGGCAGGTGCCTTCGATGTACCGGTCCGGCAGCGTGCGGCCGGTCGACGGGGAGATCGCCCCCATCGTGGTCTTTGGCACGATGTAGCCGTTGCGGTGCATCCCCTCGAACAGCTCCTGCACCACCGCGTAGTGGTTGCGGGTGGTGGTCCGGGTGAACAGGTCGTAGGAGAGGCCGAGGCCGTGCAGGTCCTCGACGATCACCCGGTTGTACCGGTCGGCCAGCTCCCGCGCGCTGACGCCCTCGGCGTCGGCCTGCACCTGGATGGGCGTGCCGTGCTCGTCGGTGCCGGAGACCATGAGCACGTCGTGGCCGGCCATCCGCATGTACCGGGCGAAGACGTCGGAGGGAACGCCGAATCCGGATACGTGGCCGATGTGGCGCGGACCGTTGGCGTAGGGCCAGGCGACCGCGGCGAGAACGTGACTCATGACCAGCAAGCCTAGTGACCGCTGCCCGGCCGCCGCGAACCAATAGGCCGCCCGGGGTGGCGGGCGACGCCGTGAACCGCCCGATTTGTCGCCGACACGCGGCCTGAGCTGCCCGATCACCCCGCCGTACCGGTGTGAAATGAACGTCGTGACCAGCAGACGAGCGGGGCCGGAGCAGGACGGCTCGTCCTCGGGCCCGGCCACCGCGGCCGAGGGCCGGCGCCCGGCCGGGGCGGCCCGCGCCGGGTCCGTGGCCCCCCAGCCCCGGGTGGTCCCGGCCGCGCCGGTCCCGGCGGCCGAGCCGCCCACCGACGTGGAGCCGACCACGGGCGCGCCGGCGGACGCCGTCCCGCGCCGGGTCCCGGTCCGGCAGCCGGGCCGCGGGCACTGGTGCCAACCCGTCACCGGTACGCCGGGCGACCCGGACGGCGACGCCGCCCTCTGGCGACCGATCGAGGAGGTGCACTGGGACGGCACGCCGCTGCGCGAGGAGCCGCGTCGAGGGCGGGACCGCTCGACCCGGGCCCGCCGCAGCCGGCGCCCGGCTCCCCGCCGGACCCACCCGCTCGACCCGCTGCCCGGGCTGGCGGCGCTGCTGCTGCTGAGCCTGCTGGCCACCTTCTTCGCCTGGGTCAGCGCCGGGCCGTTCTGGCTGGCGATGGGGCGTGGCACGACGGGCACCGTCGTGATCGCCGACTGCACCGGGGGCGGGCTGACCCAGCGCTGCCGGGGGATCTTCCTCGCCGACGACGGCAGCTTCGTCGCGCACGGGGTACGCGTCAGCGGGGTGCCCGCCGCGCGCACCGCCACCGGCACGGCGTTGCCGGCGCGGATGACCCGACCGGACGGCGGCACCGCGTACGCGGACACCGGTGCGGAACGGCACCTGCGCTGGCTGCTCGGGCTGCTGCTGGTACTGGCCTGCGGCGCCGGGATCGCCCGATGGACCGGCGCCACCCGGCTACGGGGCCGGCAGCGCCGACGCTGGGCGGTCGGGGTGTCGCTGGCCGGGCCCGTGCTGATCGCCCTGGGCTTCCTGGCCCACGCCTGGTGACCGCCGGCCGGTCAGCTGTGCACGACGCCGTAGACCTCGCGGCGCCGCAGCCCGTACCCGGTCGCCACCTCGGTGATGGCGTCGCGCCGGGACATCCCGGCGGCCTCCCGCTCGGCCACCGCCGCGCGGAGGGTGTCGTCGTCGGGTCGCTCCGCGGCGGCCGGCGACGCGCCACCCACCACCAGCGTGATCTCGCCCCGCGGCTCGCCCTCGGCGGCCCAGTCGGCCAGCGCGCCGAGCGGCCGGCGGACCACCTCCTCGTACGTCTTGGTCAGCTCGCGGCAGAGCGCGGCGGGCCGGTCGGCGCCGAAGGTGGCGGCCAGGTCGGCCAGCGCGCCGGTGATCCGGTGCGGCGCCTCGAAGAGCACCAGGGTGCGTTCCTCGGCGGCCAGGGCGCGCAGCCGGGACCGGCGGGCGCCCGGTGAGCGGGGCAGGAAGCCCTCGAAGCAGAACCGGTCGCTGGGCAGCCCGGACAGCGCCAGGGCGGTGGTGACCGCGCTGGGCCCGGGGGCGGCGGTGACCGGGACGCCGGCGTCCAGCGCGCCCCGGACCAGCCGGTAGCCGGGGTCGGAGACGCTGGGCATGCCACCGTCGGTGACCAGCGCGACCACGTACCCGGCGGTGAGCACCTCGACCAGCTCCGGGGTACGCCGCTCCTCGTTGCCCTCGAAGTAGGAGACGATCCGGCCGGGCACCGTGACGTCCAGGTCCCGGGCGAGCCGGGTGAGCCGCCGGGTGTCCTCGGCGGCGACCACGTCGGCGGTGGCGAGCACCTCGCGGAATCGGGCGGAGGCGTCGGCCGGGTTGCCCAGCGGCGCGCCCAGCAGGATCAGGCGACCCACCTCGGACATTTCACCCACGGATGGCGCTCCTTCATCGACGGCGGTACCAATCTCGGAGACGACGGGCGCCACCGGGCACCCTCGCAGCCTACGATCGCCGGGTGACGAGTGCGTCGACTGCACAGAGTGCGAGCGCCGGCGGGCCCGGCTCGGACCGGACCGCGACCGACCACCCCGCCGGCGCGCCCGCGACGACGGGCGGGGACGGCATCCCGGCCGTGGTCCGGCGCCGCCTGGTCACCGTCGACGCCCGGCTCGACGGGCACGCCTGGCTGGCCACCGGGGTGGTCGTGCTGATCGCGGCGATCCTGCGGTTCCTCGGCCTGAGCGGCCCGAACGGCAAGATCTTCGACGAGATCTACTACGCCCGCGACGCGTACGGCCTGATCGACCGGGGCGTCGAGTGGAACTACAAGGACAACGGCCCGTCGTACGTGGTGCACCCGCCGCTGGGCAAGTGGCTGATCGGGTTCGGCGAGTGGGCCTTCGGCTACCAGGACGCCGAGACGAAGATCTCCGTACCGGGGCACCTGATGACCACCGCCCCGGAGTTCGGCTGGCGCTTCGCGGCGGCCGTCGCCGGCACGCTGTCGGTACTGCTGCTGGTCCGGATCGGCCGGCGGCTGTTCCGGTCGACCACGCTGGGCTGCGCCGCCGGGCTGCTGCTCGCCCTGGACGGCTTCCACCTGGTGCTCTCCCGCACCGCCCTGCTCGACATCTTCCTGCTGCTGTTCGTGCTGGCCGCGTTCGGCGCCCTGGTCCTCGACCGGGATGCCCGTCGGCGCCGCTGGACCCGGGCGCTGGAGGCCGGACTGGATCCGTCCCTGCCCGGGCGGGCCGGCCGGCCGCCGTCGAGCTGGCGGGACTGGCCGTGGTGGCGGCTGCTCGCCGGGGTGCTCCTGGGCTGCGCCTGCGCGGTCAAGTGGAGCGGCCTCTACTTCCTGCCGGCCTTCGCGCTGCTGGTGATCTTCTGGGAGGTCGGCGTCCGCCGCTCCGCCGGGGTACGCCGGCCGTGGCGCGACACCCTGCTCGACGAGCTGCCCTGGCTGCTGGTGGCGGGGGTGCTGATGGTCGGCACCTACCTGCTCACCTGGTCCGGCTGGCTGCTCGGCGACGACGGCTACTACCGGCTGGCCAGCCGCTACCCCAACACTCCCGGCCTGAGCGACGCCCCGGTGATCGGCCCGCTGATCAACCTGTGGGAGTACCACCGGGCCGCGTACGGCTTCCACACCCAGCTGGACGACCCGCACAAGTACCAGTCCTGGCCGTGGCAGTGGCTGCTGCTGGGCCGGCCGGTCGCCTTCTACTGGTCGGGGGACGGCAACTGCGGCGCGCCGAGCTGCGCCTCGGAGATCCTGCTGCTGGGTACCCCGCTGCTCTGGTGGTCGTTCCTGCCGGCGCTGGCGGCGACGGTCTGGCTGGGCCTGGCGCGGCGGGACTGGCGGGCCGGGGCGATCCTGCTCTGCGTGGCCGTCGGCCTGCTGCCCTGGTTCTGGTTCGCCCTGGACGGCCGGACGATGTTCTCCTTCTACGCCGCGCCGGCACTGCCGTTCCTGGTGCTGGCGGTGGTCTACGTGCTCGGCGCGATCATCTCGCCGGCCGGGGCGCCGCTCGGGTCGACCGTCGCCACTCGGGAGGAGGTCTCCGACCGGCGGCTGGTGGGCGGGATCGTGGCCGGTGGGTACGTGCTGCTGGTGGCGCTCTGCTTCGCGTACTTCTATCCGATTTTCGTCGGCCGGCTGCTGCCGTACGCGGACTGGTCGGCCCGGATGTGGCTGGACGGCCGCTGGATCTGACGCTGCGGCGGCGCGGCCCGCGCGGCGGGGTGCGGCCGGTGGCGCGGGTCCGGGCAAAGAGAGGCGCGCCCCGATCGCCTGCCACGGGGGAAGCGGGCGATTGGGGCGCGCACGAAGAGCTTAACCACCCGCCAGCATGTGCACAACGGGTGGAGTTGAGTCAGATTGCCGACGGATGCACCAGCGGCCGAATGGTTCACATCGGGCAGTTAACGGTGGGTCATCTGGCCGGGACCTTGCGAAGACGTGACGGCGGAGGGACGGACAGATGGAGCTGCTGGACCGGGTACGCGGCAGCTGCGCCGCCCTGCCCGAGGTGAGCGAGCGCCTCAGCCACGGCTCGCCCACCTGGTTCGTCCGCGGCCGGATGACCTTCGTCACGCTGCACGCCGACGGGCACCACGACCAGGACTTCGCGCACCTGTGGTGCGCCGCACCGCCCGGCGCCCAGCAGGAGCTGATCGCGGCGGACCCGGCCCGCTTCTTCCGCCCGCCCTACGTCGGCGGCCGGGGTTGGCTCGGCGTACGCCTCGACGGCGCGGTCGACTGGACCGAGATCGACGAGCTGTGCCGCGACGCGTACCGGGCGGTGGCCCCGAAACGCCTGGTCGCGCTCCTGGACTGAGCTCCGGTCCGGGTCGGCCGGACCCGGATGATCATCTAAAGTGGATCTCACTACACTTCGGCCGGTGATCAACAAGAGACGATCGACGGCCGTCCTGTTGGGACTGCTGGCCGCGACCGCGCTGATCGGTCCGCCGCCCGCCGCGGCCGACGACGAGACCACCGAACCTCCCGCCGAGCCGCCGAAGGTCGAGCTGGTGCTCGATGTCAGCGGCTCGATGCGGGCCCGCGACATCGACGGGCGCAGCCGGATCTCGGTCGCCCAGCAAGCGTTCAACGAGGTGGTCGACGCGCTGCCGGACGAGACCCAGCTCGGCATCCGGGTGCTCGGCGCGACCTACCGGGGCAAGGACAAGAAGAAGGGCTGCCAGGACACCCAGCAGATCGTGCCGGTCGGCCCGGTCGACCGGGCCGGGGCGAAGGCGGCGGTGGCCACCCTGCGGCCCACCGGCTTCACCCCGGTCGGGCTGGCGCTCCGCTCGGCGGCCCAGGATCTCGGCACCGGCGCCACCGCCCGGCGGATCGTGCTGATCACCGACGGCGAGGACACCTGCGCCCCGCCGGACCCGTGCGAGGTGGCCCGGGAGCTGGCCGCCCAGGGCACCCGGCTGGTGGTCGACACCCTCGGCCTGGCCCCGGACGAGAAGGTCCGCCGGCAGCTGCTCTGCATCGCCGGCGCCACCGGCGGGACGTACACCGCGGCGCAGAGCGTCGACGAGCTGAGCGGCCGGATCAAGCAGCTGGTGGACCGGGCCCGGGACACGTACACGGCCACCCCGACGGTGGTCGGCGGCGCGGCGGAGTGCCCAAACGCCCCGCTGCTCGCCCCCGGCGTCTACACCGACCGGGAGGCGTTCTCCGAGCACCGCTGGTACCGGGTGCCGGTGCGGGAGGGGCAGGAGCTGCGCGCCTCGGTCAGCGTCGGGCTGGACCGGCCGGTCAACCCGGACTACGGGGTGCTGCTGCGGGCCACCGACCCGGACGGCCGCGAACTCGTCCGGGGCGTGGACGCCGGCAGCGGCCGCACCGACGTGATCTCCGCCGGTCTGCGCTGGTCGGCGGCGGAGGACGCCGCCACGCCGACGCCCGAGCCGGGCGGTACGCGGCCCGCGCGGACGGTCTGCCTGGTGGTCAGCAACGCCTTCGCGCCGCGCCCGGGCACCGAAGCCACCCCGGGCATGCCGGTGGAGCTGACCGTCGACGTGGTCGCCGCCTCCCCCGCCCCCGACGGGCCGGATCTGGGCCGCGGCTGGACGCTGCTGCTCCTGCTCACGCTGGCCGGGTTGCTCACCGGGCTGGTCGCCGGGCTGCTCACCCGCTGGTGGGTCGCCACCTGGAGGGAGAACTGAGGATGCGTACCCTGCTCAGGTCCGCCGCGGCGCTGGTCGCCGCCGGACTGACCCTCGCACCGGCCGCCGCCTCGGCCGACCCCACGCCCACGCCCTCGCCGGGCGCGGCCACGGTCACCAAGGCCGGCACGTCCTTCCTCACCGCCACCGCGATCACCGCCGGCCAGCCGGTCCGGGTCGGCGCGTCCACCGGTGACCACCTCTACTGGGCCTTCCCCGCCGAAGCCGGGCAGATCCACCAGCTCACCGCCACGGTCACCTTCCCGAAGGGCCGCAGCGGCGCCTCCACCTGGACCGTCGACGTCTTCGACGGGCTGCGCCGCCGGCAGGCCTGCACGGCCGGGGCGCAGACGCCGACGGTGGACGCGGCGGCGACCAGCGTCACCCTCGGCTGCACGCTGCGCCGGGTCCGGCCGTGGGCCGAGCCGTGGTCCGCCGACCCGCTGCCGGGCACCTACTACGTCCGGCTCTCCGTGGTCGACCTGCCGGAGCCCGACCTGGGGCTGCCGATCGACGTGGACCTGCTGGTCGGAGCGGACGGCGAGGGCGGCGCGTCGGGCGACGACGGGGAGCTGGCGGCGCCGCTGGTGCCGAACAGCCGGGCCGGGACGGTGCTGACCACCGAGCCGACGGCCGAGCCGGTGGCGGAGGAGGAGACCAGCCTGACCGTTTGGCTGCCCGAGCCCGGCTCGCGCTGGGTCTGGACCACCGTCGGCGGCGTCCTCGCCGCGGTGGCCGGCGTGGTCGGCTTCGCCCTCACCCGGCGGCCCCGCCGCCCCTGAGCCGGCCGCGTGGTGGCCGCTGCGCCGAGGCGGAGCGGCCGCCACGCAGCGGATCAGGTGGTGCGGGGGCTGCGCGGCACCCAGCCGATGAAGCGGTCCCGCAGCGACGCCACCGGCGCGGTGCGCAGGTCCTGACTGGCGGCGGCGAGGCACGATCCGAGGTAGACATTCAGCGAGGCCCGGTCCACCTGGTACTCGTCGAGCAACCGGGTCCGCTTGGTGGCACACGGCCAGTCCTCGCCGCAGGAGCCACAGGCCCAATCGGGAGTTACCGGAGCATGCTCGCCCGGCAGTCGTCCGGCTTCGTCCCCACCCGTCATCCCATATCCCCTCGCCGCGTGCGGACAGGCGGGCCGGCCGTGGGCGCGGTCGCCGCCGTCGAGCCTGGATTCCCGCTACTCCCCCGATGACGTACGAACAGCGCCACGGGACTCTCCGGCGTTACACGGTTGCGGTACGTTCACCGGTCATGCTGCGGTCGTACCTGAAGGAGGTGGGTGATGCGTGACCTGCTGCCCGCGTCGGTCGCGGTGGCGGTGGCCGGCCCCGACGACTGGGTCGGCGCGCTGCTCGCCGCGGAGCTGGCCTGCCTCAGCGACCAGGCGGTGCCGAGCCGCCAGCGCGACTTCACCGCCGGCCGGGTCTGCGCCCGCCGGGCGCTGGCCGCGCTCGGGCTGCCGCCGACGCCGGTGCCGTCGGCGCCGAACCGGTCCCCGGTCTGGCCGGCCGGCGTGGTCGGCACCATCACCCACACCCGCGGCTACTGCGCCGCGGCCGCCGCCCGGTCCGCCGAGGTCCGCGCCGTCGGCATGGACGCCGAGCAGCACCGGGAGCTCAGCGCGGGGGTACGCCGGATGATCTGCCTGCCCGAGGAGGAGGCGGAGCTCGCCCGGCTGCCGACCGGGGTGTCCTGGCCGGCGGTGCTCTTCAGCGCGAAGGAGACCGTCTACAAGGTGTGGCATCCGATCGTCGGCACCTGGCTGGACTTCCACGACGCGCGGGTGACGCTCGACCCGGACGCCGGAACGTTCACCGCCCGGATCGCGCCGGCCCGATGCGATGCGGCCCCGGCAGCCCACCCGCCGGCGCTGGTGACCGGACGGTTCGCCGTGGACGCCGAACTGGTCCGCACCGCCGCCGTGCTGCCGCCGCCCTGACGCGCGCCGGCTCCGGTCGCCGCTACGGTCGGTCCGACCGAAGCACTTCACCCCCAGCCTCCGCGGCCCCGCCTCCGGTACCGGATGATTGGCTGCAATCGATGTGGGGTAGGGCAGCCTTGCCGCAGCTCAGGCAGCCATCCATTGCTCTTGGAGCCGTCATGACAGTCGACCTACCCGCTCCGGCGGTCGCCGCGGGAGCCGCCACCCAGGTGTGTGTCCGCCACGGACAGCCCGCCACCCGCCAGAAGAAGGTGATTTTCCGGTCCTACACCCCGAAATGGGCCTACCTGCTGATCCTCATCGGAGTTCTGCCGTTCGCGATCGTCGCCGCCGCCCTGCAGAAGCGGGTCAAGGCGCCATCGTGGCCGTTCTGCCAGGACTGCGGGAGATTACGCACCCGCCGATTCCTCATCGGCGTCGGCCTGTTGGCGCTCGCCATCGTCGGCGCGGTTGCCGCTTCCGTCCTGCTCCCGGCCAACGACTCGACCGGCGGCCCGATCGTGCTGGTCTTCGTGCTGATGGTCATCGCGGGGCTGGGCGTCGCGAGCACCGCCGCGTACGGGCCGATCGCCTCCGGGTACGTGTCGAACGACGGCAACACCGTTCACATCCGGCGCGCCCACGAGCGCTTCGCCGAGCAGGCCGCGGCCATCCGGGCGGGCGCGCCGCAGCCGTACCAGCCCTACCCGCCCACCGCGCCGCAGCAGTACGCGCCCTATCCGCACTCCGCAGCGCCCGTCCCCACCCACCAGCAGCCGGAGCAGCCGTACCGGGATCGTTAGCCCCGGCAATCCTCGTCACGGCGCAGCGCCAGGCGGCCGGCCATCGGCGACGACGCGGCCCTGGGCGCTGGCCGAGTCGACCGTGGGCCTGCTCCGGTTCTGCCTGACGTCCCTGCTCGACGGTCCAGACGCGGCCGGTAGGCAGGCGCCGCCGCCCGGTCAGCGGGTGACGTCGTGGACGTGATGCTCGATGTCGTGCAGGAAGTAGACCGCGAACGTGGCGACCGTGAAGACGGAGCCGTTGCTGCGCCGACCCGGACGCTCCCACTGGTCCGCCCGGACCGCGTCGAACGCCGCCGCCGTCGCCTCCGCCTCAACGGCCAACTGGTCGGCCACCACCGCCGGGTCCTGGTGGAAGTACCCCTCCTCGACGGCCGTCGCGTCCTGGTCCCAGTTGGCGAAGACCGGGTCGTCCTCGCCCAGCATCAGCTCCAGCCGGCCGCGGAAGATCCGGCAGGTGTCGCGGACGTGGCAGGCGTACTCGACCGGCGACCAGACCGTCGGCACCGGCCGTACCGTGGCGTCATCCCGGGCCAGGACGGCCCGCCAGGTCGGGATGGTGGCGCGCAGCCGGTCGCCGGTGGCGGTGACCTCCTGCGGAGAGAAGCCGCACTCCGCGCAACCCTCGGTGATGACGAAGGTCCAGTCGGCGGTCTCCGGCGTGATGGCGGGCGGCTGCTGCATGGCCGCAGTCTGCCATCCCGCACCATCGGGCGGCCGACCGTGGTCAGCGCAGGGGATGGACTTCGCGGTGCCTGCCCCCGGGAGGCAACCTTCCGCGCCGTCGGTCGGGTAGTTACCGGCGACCCACACAAGAAGGAGAGCCGGTGGCATCACGCGACACGTTCGCCGAGTTCGTGACCGCACGGTCACCACGTCTCAAGCGCACCGCCTATCTGCTCACGCACGACTGGGCGCACGCGGAGGATCTGCTGCAGACGGCCCTGGTGCGCGCGTGGAGCGCGTGGGGCCGGATCGACGCGGACCCGGAGCCATACGTGCGCAGGATCCTGGTGAACGTCTACGCCTCGTGGTGGCGGCGCAGATGGCGGCAGGTCGAGCACCCGATGTCGCAGCTACCGGAGCGACCCACCGCCGACGAGATGTCACGCGTGGACCGGCGCGACGAGGTGTGGCAGGCGCTCGGACGGCTGCCGCGACGGCAGCGGGCGGTGCTGGTGCTGCGCTACTTCGAGGACATGAACGAGGCGCAGATCGCGGACGCGATGGGCATCTCGGTGGGCACCGTCAAGAGCCAGGCCACCAAGGCGCTGGCCAAGCTGCGACTGGACGAGTCGCTGACGCTGGAGGCTTCGCACCGGTGATCGACCTTGGGGAACTCATGGCTGAGCGCTCGGCCGGGCAGGACGGGCCGTCCCACGGCCGCCTGACCGAGGTCCGGCGCAGGATCGCCGTACGCCGGCGCCGGCGGGCCGTCGCCGGGTCCGCGGCTGCGGTGGCGCTGGTGGGGGCGCTCGCGGCGTACACCGTCGTCCCCGGTGGCAAGCCGCCGCAACCCTCGACCTTCGCCGCCGGGTCGGCGACCCCTTCGGCCAGCCCGCCGGCAACGCAGAAGCCGGTGCCGGGCCGCAAGATCGGACCTTTCGCCGAGTACGCCCGCGGGTACCGGGTGGTTGCGTTCGGCTCGGCGCCGGTGAGCTCCAGGAAGGCCGAGCTGACCTGGACGGTCAGGTCGACCGATGTCCAGTTCTTCAGCTACTGCCCCGGCCTGCCGGACAGGGACGTGTCGCTCGACGCCGAGATCGCCGTCAACGGCGAGCCGGCCCGCCTGTCGATGCGCTGCAATGCCGAACTGCACCAGGACCCGAACCCGGCGGAGTCTCCCAGCCGGACCCCACCGGGGGCGAGCATCGGGGACACGGTGACCGTGACGTACACGATCACCGGCGCTCAGGGCACGGCGGGCACCGCTCGGGAGCGGCCGGTGCCGACGCAGGGGACCATCTACTTCGCGGTGGCGGAGAAGGTGCCGTTCGCCGACTACCCGGTCCCGTCCCGGCCGGCGACGCTGGCGCCGCCCACGCCGGACGGCATGGCCGGCGAGCCCGGCACCAGGGTCGTGCACAGCGATCCGGCGGACCCCAACAAGCCCGTCACGACCACGCTGGTCTGGCATCGGGGATACGAGTTCACCGTGGTCCCGCAGACACCCGGCGTCTACCAGGTCGCCGTGAACGGCGTCCGGGTGCTGAGCGGCGAGGTCCACGACTACACCGGCAACGGCCCGAGCGCCGGCTGCCAGGTGAGACGGAAGGACAAGGGCTTCTGCGTACGCGAACTGGAGGCCGTCCGGGACGGCGACACCGTCACGGTCACCGTCACCGCCCGGTACGCCACCGGCCCCTGGCTCGCCGAGCTGCGCTCGCAGTGGCAGGAGCCGTCGGCGCAGGGCTGACGACGAGGCAGGTCCGGGACACCCCAGTCGGCGCTCGCCGGGCCCCGCCAGCGGATCAACCCTCGCCGCCCGGACGGCCACGCACTGCTCCCGCACCTCTGATCACGGCGTAGCTGGCCAGCCCGAGACTGAGAAGGACGACGACCGCCACCCATTGCAGGCGCAGACCAAGCATCAGCGGCACGAGCCCAAGCATCGACGGGATCGCCAGCAGGCACGCGATCCCCATCAGCGGACTCAACACCGTCAGTCCCACCTTTTCGCCCCGGACTGACCACCAACCGCTCGCAGTATGGAGCTTGAGCCGCGCAGCCTCGAACAGCATGGGCAGGCCGGAGACGGCAAACATCCCGAGGAACAGGGTCTGCAACCAGCCGCGGTGACCCCAGGCCTCGGTTTCGACCCGATCGCCGGCCGGCAGTTCGATCGCCACGGGGGTGCCCTCCCACAGCAACGCCTCTGCCTCTGCGTCATCGCTGAGTCTGCGGCTGCCCGAGGTGGGGACGTCGGTCTCGGCAAAAAGCACGTACTCGGCGTCCTGCTCCACCATCAGATGCCAGTCGCTGCCGGGGCCACGACTGTGCCAGGGGCCGGACAAGGTGACCGGGATCCGCTCGAGACAGCCCTTCGGCGGATCCGCATCCGGCTCTACGCGCATGGTCCCCGCGGGGCATTCCACGGCTCGCCGCATCGCGACCGCGTCGCGGATGCCGCCTGGGACGTCGGTCAGCGCCAATAGTCCGAGCACGCCCGCCACCAAGCCGTAAAGCACGAGAAGCGCCGGCCGTGTCCAGAACGCTCGGCGCCAGAACTGCCAGCCGCGAGGAGGCGCCTTCGTTCGCCTGGGCACAGCAACCACCTCCCTACCGATTGTGGCGTGCCGTTGCCCAGAGTGGAGGGCGTCGCCCTGATCTGCGCACTACGAGTCCGTGCTTCGGTGCTGGTCTACCGCCTGGTCCTCGTACCCGACGTGGCGCTCACGACCGCACAGATCGACCCCCTGCCGTCGCGGATCGGGGTCATCGTCCGGCTGGAGGCAACGGTGACAGACGCACAGCGATCCGCCGTGGAGAAGGCCGTCCGGGCACTGCCGCACGCGGAGTCGGTTGCGTTCGAGGACCGCGCTGCCGCGTACGAGCGTCTGCGCAAGCATTGCCGCGGCAAGGGCGAGCTGGCCACGCAGCTCGACCCGCAGATGACGCGTGCGTCGTTGCGGTTCCAGGTGCCTCTGGACCGAGATGGGCGGGGACTGTCCGAATTTGTGAAGCTCGACGGCGTGGACGTTGTGCGACTGGTGCCGGTGGCGATGCTGTAGGTCGCCTGCCCTGAAAGCCGGTGGGATGTGTGTGTGTGGTCCCTCGAGTGATCTTCGGGAGAGCGCGGAGGCGACCGAGATGGCCCTCAAGCGCCTCGGCGAGCAGTTCGGGAGCTGACCTGGGTTTTCACCCACGGACGGGCGGGGACGCGGGTCAAGAGGGGTGGACCCCGCCCCGCCGGACGAGAGGGAGGCGACATGAGCTTGGAAAGGGCAAAGAACCAGGTCGAGAAGGTGGCCGGCCCCGAAAGGGCACGGTTGGGCGACATGCCCCAGAACGAGCGGTCGGAGGCGGAGCGGGTGATGCAGCGGGACAGGGCCCAGGGCAGGCAGCCTGGCGAGCACGTCCAAGCGGATGCTCGGGAGGCGCGGGAAGACTTCACGAGCTGACCCGGCATGTCGCGGCGCCCCCGGTCTGCGTGCCGGGGGCGGTGCTGTCTCCGCTGCTGCACAAGATCGAAAAAGGCCGTCTCCGACTGGCGGAAACGGCCTTTGATCTGGGTGGAGTTGAGGGGATTCGAACCCCTGACCCCCTCGATGCGAACTGGCTGCATCGTGGTGTGGTCCGGCTGCTCCCGAGGTCACAGGCTCTGCTGGCCCTGCTCTCGGCCTTGTTCGGCTGGCACGGTTGCTGTACTTCGCTGCTGTACTGCTGGCGTCAGACGAGGCGCTGGATGCGGACCTTCGAGCGCTCGTTCCTCAGGTGACCCTGCTTGTGCTGGCGGACCTGCTCGTCCCAGACCTCTTGGTCGTAGTCCGGGTTCGGCGGGATCCACTTGTGGGAGCCGTCGCTGTAGTGGAACTTCTCGTCGCCGGGTCGCAGGATGCTCATCGGGTCCAGCCGAGGAACCGATGGTGCAGGTGGCCGGCGGGGACGTGGGCCAGGTCCTGGGCGGCGTCGACGAGCTGGGCGGCCAGGTAGAGGGCCAGCGACACCGGGGCACGGTCGTACTCCGCTCGCAGCTCCCGCCGGCGGGTCTGACAGGGCCATTCAGCACCGCAGCCACCGCAGGTCCAGGCCGGTGTGACCGGAAGGTGTGTCGTCATCGCGCGTCCTGGCTCGGCCAGTGGCCGCGGTTGATCGGGATGGGATGACGGCTTCGGCAGGGCAGGTCGCTTCCGCAGCGGCAGATGCGCCGCCAGTGCCGCCATGACCAGAGGGGCCGGTGTCGGCGGGCGAGGGTCAGCGCCGCCGCCAAGACGTACTCGTCGTAGGACACGCGCCGCCGGCTGTTGTCCTGCCGCTGTTGGTGGCCGGTATCCCGCACGGCACCTGCGGTTGAATCAGTTGCATCGTTCGGTGTGGTCATCACGCCTCCCGCCGACGCTTGGGGTCCCGTGGGCACCCGGTCAGCCGTGTCCGGAGACAGGGCACCCACGGCAGGACGACCCGGCCGCCAAGCTGGGTAGCCCCACGAGCAACTTAGGACGCAATGTGCGCAGGGTCAACAGCTACGACACATAGCGTTGTAAGTCGAGCCCGCGATGTGGTCTCCTTGCACCAGCCGCCAAGCTGGGAGCACCACCTATGTCTGAAGCTGCCTACCTACAGGTCGCCCGAGATATCCGCGAGCAGGTCAGCTCCGGCCAGTTGAAGCCGGGCGACAAGCTGCCCTCGTTCGCCGCCCTCTGCGAGCACTACAAGGTCAGCAACACCGTCATCCGCGCCGCCATGCTCCTGCTCAAAGCCGAGGGCCTGATCGACGGCCGGCAGGGCAAGGGCGTCTACGTCGCCGACCCGCTTCCCAGGTAAGCCGGGGTCGCCCTCCGAGCGCGAGGCCTCGCTTACAAGTTCTGGGCGCTCCGTCCGGCAGGGTCCGTCCAGGTCCGCGACCTCGGGCGCCTGTCCGCGCCCAGCCGCCAGCGGATGCCCTCGTTCCGGCCGGTTGCTGTCACCGCTGCTGTCGACAACCCACCTTGCTCGCGTCAGTCGTCCTCGTCCAGTAGGCCGAACGCCTCCGGCACATCCTCCACGAACTGACGGTAAGGCGGCCGGAAGCTGTTCGCTCTCGCTGAGATAGCCGCGGCTAGACGCGCTCGATCGTCCGGCTCAAGCCCACTGAGCCGGGCAGCCGCCTCGTCGAGCTGCCGAACGGCAACGTCCGGGTGAAGCGTCTCGTCGTCACACAGCTCGAAGAACGCCAAGCAGTCAAGCAGGCTGTCGAGCACCGCCGTGAAGATAGGGTCATCTGACACGCGCGCATGCTACGAGTTCAGACGTTGAAGCGGAACTAAGAGCCGCTACCCCACTACCAGCGGCGACACCGTCCGGCACCTGCTCACAGGGCATCTCGGGCTGCCATTGTTGTTCGCTGGTTGACGACGTTTCACGGTGTCTTGTGCCCCCTGCGTGCCCCCGGACTCCGCGCTACCACTTCCGACGCCATTCGAGGCGGCCTTGATGCGCCACAGCCGGGACTTCCCCTCGCTGGACGTACAGCACCTCGTCCTCAACCCACCAGACGTCGCCGACACGAAGGAAGACCGGCACCTCCAACGTCAGGGCAAGAAGGCAGCCGCCGGAACTGCCCGGCAGCCCTTCCAGGTCATCCAGCAGCTCCATCCGGCCAGCGGTGACGGGCTCGGTCATCACGCCACCATTCTGCCGGTGCCCACGCGGCCCCGACGACTCCTTGACCCCCAGGCAACCAGCGCACCTCATTGACCTGCCGCTACAGGCTGGCCGAACTGGCCGGACGGTCCGCTGACGTCCATGAACGTCCGCCGCCATGCAGCCCGATCGTCACCCAGATAGTCACCCAGGGATCCCCCACGGCCGGCGGCTACCTGCTGGATACTGCCACGATGCCCCAGAAGACAGAGTCCTTCCCCTCGCGGCACCTCTCGCTGAGCAATCCCGCAGGTCCGGGCCAGGATGACGTTCTGGCCCTACTGCGTCGGGTCGCCGACTCGATCGAGGAACTCGGACAGGTGTGGGTCCAAGACCTGGTCTTGCACAACGAGGTCACGGCCGATGGGGACTGGTGCTCAGTCACGGTTTCTTCCGCAGGAGCTCGAAGTAGCGCCAGCTTGCCCCACGACCCGGCAACTCACCACGACCCCTCGTTTGTAAGTTCTGGGCGCCCGGTGGGGTCCGTCCGCATCCGCGACCTCGGGCGGCTGTCTGCGCCTGGACGTCGGCGGCTGCCCTCGTCCCGGCCGGTTGCTGTCGCCGTTGCTGTCGACAGCCACCCACGCTTCGGTCACACCCGCCGACCACCCCCGATAAGAAGCTCGCCCAGCGGCGGGACGTAGCGGCCAGCGGGTGATCGTTGGACCATCTAGCATGTCCCGTCATGCGTACCGAACCCATCCACATCGATGGACTCGCCGGCCCCATCGTCGTCACCGCACCGACATTCCGCGCCCCTTCCATCACGGTCGGCGAGCGAAGCGCGACCCGCACCCGCGGCAACAAATACCTCCTACCCGCGGCTGACGGACAGCTGGTCGACGCCAAGTTGAGCAACGGCCTGCTAGACCCCTACCCCAGCATCGAGATCGCCGGCGTCAAGCACCGCACAGGGCCACGGATGCCGGTCCTGCTACAGATCATGAGCGCCTTGCCGTTGGTCGTGTTCATCCCCCTGCTCCACGGCGGGCTGATTGGCGGTCTCGTCGCAGGAATCGCCTTGCTTACCAATCTCAAAATCGCACGCGGGAGCCACTCCACCCCGGTCAAAGCGGTCATCATGCTCTGCGTCCTCGGCGCCGCGACCGTGGTGTTGGCAATGATCGCCGCTCTCCTCAACTAGGCCACCTACCACGAGGTGACGGTGTCGGCGGGACGGGCACGTTGCTACCTGCCGCCCAGCGCCCGTCGATACAAGTCAGCCCCTAGCGCGTCCCTTGGCCGAACCCGCCATGAAGCCACCATCAGTTCACCAACTACAGGTAATAAGGCGACCGTCGGCCTGGTCATCAGGCCGACCACGCCTCGTCACCTGGGCAGACGTCGTCACCAGTGGTCGTCGTTGGTCGCTCACGATCGGCCTCCGACGGCCTGGTGACGGCCTGGACCTGGTCCTCGTCGACCCGCCCGGAGCCGGCGCGGCCCGGCCGCGATGACCCCTCGCTTGTAAGTTCTGGGCAGCCGTCCGACCGCGTCCATCCCCAGCCTGCCGGTACTCGTCCGACCCGCCAGGAGCACGTGAATCGTGCGCCGTCGTCCGTCATCGTTGCTACAGGCGCTGCTACACCCTGCATCCGGCGGACCAGCGGATTAAGAGGCACAGTCGGGGCCACGATCAGCGTCGCGCGACCTCGGGCTCGATGGCCGGTACAAGTCGGCCCGGTGCGGCCATGTCCGTCTCGGTTGCTGTCAGCGTTGCTGTCACGCCCGCCGGTTAGGTGCGCCGTAACAACGACCCCGCTGGGCCGCCGCCTGGTCCTCCTGCTCGGCCTGTCGCCCCAGTCCGAAGTGCCCACGGCTGCTCTTTTCGCGACCGGGGCCTATTTCTGTCCCTTCGCCCGCTCCACTTCCTCCATGCTCACGACCTGCATCCCTGGCCTGCCCGGACGGCGCCTCGGCCGGGGCTGATCGGGCGACAGGATCGCCTCCAGCTCGTCCGAGAAAGTGAAGACCCGGGTCAGGATCGCCTCCAGCTCCTCCGAGTGGATGGCGCAGCGGTCCGTAACACCGGTGCGGTCTGACGCGCTCACGGTGTAGGTCACCGCCGGGACGGTCGGGTCCTCACACACGTCGCAGACGATGATTTCTTTCCGCATTTGCTATGTGGTCCAATGCGTCGTTGAGGTCGGCCGTGAGTCGTCCGGTTTAGGGGGCAAGCGTGACAGCGAGCAAGCTCGTGGATCGGGATGAGTTTATCCGCTGGTACGACGAAGGTATGACCTACTCCTGGATCATCGAAGAGTACTGGCGCAAGTACGGCATCGAGATCGGGTACGGCACCATCTCCAACTGGCGGCACCAGCTCGGGCTGAACAAGCGTGCGGTCCGCGACACGACGCTGATCCCGTGGTCGGTCCGGCCCGAGCACCGCGACCACCACATCCTGCAAATGCTGCGCACTGAGGCCCGCCGCCGAGCCGGCGAGCCGGTCCCGGCCGACCGGCTGATGAAGCTGGAAGGCTGGCTGCGAAACCTGGACGAGCAGGACGCGGTCGTCCACTATGACCCGGACACCGCGCAGGGTTGGTGGCTGGTCCACCGCCGGCCCTGGTTTGACCGCGACCTGATCCGCGTTCCCGATCGCGTTACCCGTTCGCGCGGGTCCAGGAAATAGTCGGCTGGTGCTTGCGGCAACACCTGGCGAGGCGTCGGCGAGTTAGACGCCTTCGTCCCGAACGCGGGTGTGGGACAGCGTCGGATGTGGTGCGTTGCCGTCCTAGCTCGCTGAGCGTTGGTACTTTGCCGCCCCTCGTCGTCTCTTGCCGAGTGCTATCGGTGGTCCCGCTGCCTCCACGCTGCCCACGAGGTTGTTGCAAGAGCTTGGGACCATGACCCCATGACGCCGGGCCCGCCTGCTACCCAGGCCAAGGATCAGGTATCCGACGAGGTCCTCATGGCGGCCTACGCCGTGGTCGGCGCCCGCCGCACATCCCTCGACACGATGATGTGGCAAGTTCCCGCTCTGGCTACCGCGGCTCAGGCCTTTCTTCTCACGATCGCACTACAGCCGGGCAGCTCACCCGCTGCTCAAGCCATCGCAGCCATCCTCGGCGCGATCCTCGCTGTCCTGTCGGCACAGTTGATGGCCAAGCACCGCCACCTTGAGATGAGCGACAGCCGGCTAATGGAGCGGATCGAACGACAGCTACGCCTTGAGCAAAGTCTCGAAGTCCCTCCCCACGCCGCCGGCCGTTTCCGTCTCGGCAACCACCAACCCTGGTGGATTCGGATGTCGTCCTACCGGCTCTGGCTGCTTGGTGTGACGGCGTTCGGCGTCGCAGACCTGGCCGTAGCCCTCGACGCGATGGCAGGCCTGGGCCTCTTCCATTGAGCCGACACCCTTGACCTACGAATGTCCGGCAAGGCGGGGTGCTGACGCTCGGTACGCAGGTCGGGAGGCTCGGCCGGTCGGTCAAGGGCTCTGACGGTGCGGTGGGTTGCTCTACTTCCTGCTGTACGGCGACCGGGTGGAGACCGAGCCGGGTTGCTATCGGCAGCCGCTCCGCCATGCACGCTTTCCAAGTCTGCTCGGTGCGGTTCGTGCCGGGTCGACAGCGTTCGTGCCGCAGGTGCGGGCGAGGGCGTGGACGCTGGTGATTGCCGCTGGCCGCCCAGGAACGAGACGTGAACTGAGACGACCACTCCCGGTTCGGCCCTTCAGCATCTAGGAGGCAACATCCAACCCGGTCGAGATCGTCTTCGTCTTCGCCGACCGGCTCGACGGCACCGAGCTCTATCAGTACCACCAGCCTGCTTAGAGGCGAAGAGGGCATGGTGCATCTCAGTCTGCCCATTACCTCTGGCATTCGCTCGCACGCCGCCTACCAGGGGAACCTCGTCCGGGCCCGTTGCTTTCGGCCTTGCTGTCGACACCCCCTCGCCCCGTACGGATCAACGGCCGCCTGCGAAGGGGTGTCACCGTGCATCGCAAGTATCGAATCTTGCTGACCGTCGTGAACCGGCAAGCCCGCCGGCCCCCGGCCGCCCGGTCCAACGCCGCCGCGTCCGGCAGGGTCTTCTCCGACCAGTTCGCCTTGGTGATCTGCCGTCCGTTCGGAGGATGGGCTTGGTCGATTAGGCAGGCATGCTGGGCGAGTGAGTCGACTGCACCGGTTCGTGACTGCTGGCCTTTTGGTCCTCGTCGGGGCCGCTTTGGTCTCTTTGTTGTTGTTCCTGCGGTCCGAGGGGTTGGAGCGGGCTGGCTGGTGGGCAACGGTAGCGGCTGCGGTGTTCGCCGCAGCGGGGCTAGTTGTCGCGTATCTCGCTTGGCGCCATCCTGTCACCCCGAGTGCACGCGGCGGATCCGCTCCTGCCGCTGATGGTGTCAGGGAGGCTCGGGGTAAATCCGTCGTGTCGGGTGAGCGCTCGATCGGTTCGATGTCGGGAGGTACGGCGATCACAGGCGACGGCAACGTGGTAGGTGATGGCACTGCCACCGGCTACGACACAAAATCGTGAGCGCCAAAGACAGCGACAGATCAGGGTCGTATGTCGAGGTTTCCGGCGACCGCGCGGTCGGTACGGCCACCAATAGCCTGATCATCACTGGCGACGGCAACGTCGTCCTTCGCGTTGATGGCCAGGAGTTCGCGCGGGTGGCGATGCCAGGTTCGGCTTCGGAAGCCGCCCGTCTGGTGTTCGGCGGTACCGGCCCACTGAGGTCGCCCGTGATTGGATCCTGGCTGCGCCACGATGCTGGCGTCGTTACGGCTCAGCCGCGTCCGGAGGAGCAGTGGCTGACGCAGTGGTGTCGTTCGGGGAAGGCCCCGGCCGTTCGGCTCGTGTGCGGCGCCGGCGGCCAGGGCAAGTCCTTCCTTGCCGCGCGGGTGTGCGCCGCTGTGTCGAGCTCGCACACGGCGGGCTTCGTGCGGGTGCCACCACCGAGCTGGCGCACCGCCTCGCTGGCAGAGTTGACGCGGGCCGGAGCGGAGGCCGACGGCTTGCGCCGCCGGTTGCGGAGAGTGCCGGAGCTAACCGCAGGGCTGCGGTGGCTGACTTCAGCCGGTCGCCCCTCATTGCTGGTCGTCGACTACGCCGAAAATGTGGCGCCCGTGGTCGCCGAAATGCTAGACACCATTGCCGAAGCCGGTGGGCTTGAAATCGTACGGCTGTTGCTGCTCGCGCGGTCTGAGCGCGGCTGGTGGCGCAGTATCGCCGCCGACCACGAGCAGCACGCGTGGGTAGATCCGGATCCAGTGCGTTTGGTGTCCATGACGAGCCGGTGGGACCGGCCGCAGGTTCAACAGGTGTGGTCGGAGGCAGTTGAGTCGTTCCGGAAGCTGGCAGTCACGCATGGACGGGTGCCGACCAATGGACCGCAACCACCACCCATGCGTGACTTCCCAACCACGCTTGACCTGTATGCTGATGCGCTACTGCACGCGATCGACGGGCGGGCAGCCCACGGCGACCCATTGTCAGGCGTGCTCGCGCACGAGCGGCGGCAGGTTAGCGCCGCCTTCCAGGGCAGAGGCCTCGACTGGACAGTCGAACAGCGGGACTGGGCCGTCGCTACGGTGATCCTGCGCCCCGCTGAAAGCATCGATGTTGCCGTTGATGCGCTGTCGTCATGTCCCGTCATCAAAGACCTGCCTGGGGCGGACCTGCCAGTCGCGGCCTCGGTGTTACATGACTTGTACCCGGACGACGAGGGTTCTCAGGTATGGCGAGCACCTCGTCCCGACCCCCTGGCTGACCTTCACCTGTTACAGCTGGCCGAACATGCCGCCGCCGACGCCGACTGGTTGGGCAATCTTCAAGCCTTGTGCGCGGTGCCACAGGCTGGCGTAGCGGAGCAGACCGCAGAGGTTCTACATCGCTGTATGTCCACGGCCCCCCGCGGCCGGTACGTTCCGGCGCTTCGCCGGATGGAGGCCGGCCTACGGCACCTCATCCGAGTCGCGCCGGCCCGTTACGTTCCCATCATCATTCTGCTTGATCCTGACCAGTTCACGGACGATCTCGTCGATGTGATCAGTGGTGGCACAGCGTCAGAGCAACTGCCGATCACTGAGGTGGAACAGATCGATGCGCTGCTCAGGGAACTCGGCTTTGCCACGACCCGGGCAGCCGTAGCCGTAGCCGTCTCCGAACGTCTTGTCGGTGCGTCCTCGCCACCCGTCGTACCAACGGAGGCCTCGCTCGCTCGCTATGCCGGCGAACTGAACAATCTGGCCGTCCGGTTGGGTGAGGTGGGTCGCGGCGACGAGGCCCTGGCCGCGATCGAAGAAGGGGTCACCGTCTTCCGCCGCCTCGCTGACGCCAGTCCCGGTGCCTACCTGCGCGACCTCGCTGGATCATTGAACAATCTGGCCGTCCGGTTGGGTGAGGTGGGTCGCCGCGACGAGGCCCTGGCCGCGATCGAAGAAGCGGTCGCCGCCTACCGCCGCCTCGCTGACGCCAGTCCCGGGGTCTACCTGCCCGACCTCGCTCTGTCGTTGAACAACCTGGCCGTCCGGTTGGGTGAGGTAGGCCGCCGCGACGAGGCCCTGGCTACGATCGAAGAGGCTGTCAGGATTCGCCGCCAGCTCGCCGGCACCAACCCCGCCGTCTACCTGCCCTACCTCGCTGGATCGTTGAACAATTTGGCCGTCGGGTTGGGTGAGGTGGGTCGCCGCGACGAGGCCCTGGCCGCGATCGACGAAGCGGTCGCCACCTACCGCCGGCTCGCTGATGCCAGTCCCGCCGCCTACCTGCCCGACCTCGCTCTGTCGTTGAACAACCTGGGTGGCCGGTTGGGCGAGGCGGGCCGCCGCGACGAGGCCCTGGCTACGATCGAAGAGGCTGTCAGGATTCGCCGGCAGCTCGCCGAGACCAACCCCGCCGCGTACCTGCCCAAACTCGCCACGTCGCTGACCAACTTGGCCGTCGGGTTGGGTGAGGTGGGTCGCGGCGACGAGGCCCTGGCCGCGATCGAAGAAGGGGTCACCGTCTACCGCCGGCTCGCTGATGCCAGTCCCGCCGCCTACCTGCCCGACGTCGCCCTGTCGCTGAACAACCTTTCCTCCCACTTGCATGAGGCGGGCCGCCATGACGAGGCCCTGGCCGCGATCGAAGAGGCTGTCAGGATTCGCCGGCAGCTCGCCGACACCAACCCCGCCGCGTACCTGCCCAAACTCGCCATGTCGCTGACCAACTTGGCCGTCGGGTTGGGTGAGGTGGGTCGCGGCGACGAGGCCCTGGCCGCGATCGAAGAAGCGGTCACCGCCTACCGCCAGCTCGCTGAAGCCAGTCCCGCCGCCTACCTGCCCGACGTCGCCCTGTCGCTGAACAACCTTTCCTCCCACTTGCATGAGGCGGGCCGCCACGACGAGGCCCTGGCCGCGATCGAAGAGGCTGTCAGGATTCGCCGGCAACTCGCCGACACCAACCCCGCCGCGTACCTGCCCAAACTCGCCATGTCGCTGACCAACCTGGCCATCGCGTTAAGTGAGGTGGGTCGCCGCGACGAGGCCTTGGCCATGATCGAAGAAGCCGTCACCATTCGCCGCCAGCTCGCCGACGGCAACCCCGCAGAACAGGCACGGTTGGCCGCGAGGCGACAGGGTGAAGCGGATGGGATCTGAACCTTGAGCCCTTCCGGCATGGCCCTGATCCACACCGATCGTGGCGTCCGGGCACCCGACCGGGCCAAATTCTCTCGCAGCCCCACACCGTTCCTTAAGCACCCCGCGGCCCCTCGATGCCACCGGACGGTCTTCAGGTTCCTGCACTCACGGTGAGGGTGAGTGCATCCCCTTCCGGTCGGTCTGACCCTTGCTCTGACTGCCTTCGGGTCGCTAACCGGATCCTGTCGACCATGCCAGTGCGGCACTCATCTGATGGTCTGCCGCGACCCCAGTCGCCCTTGGAGCGGCATCGGAGCACACGGTTTAGGAACGGTTTAGCCCCTTGCGGCGCCGGCCTTCCTCCTACCAGCGCATACGCCCGAACTCTCGCCACGGCCGTGCTTGATCATTCCGCGCATGTTCCGGATCTTGCCGCTCCTCGGGAGCCACGTCGGCGACGTCCGCTTTGACGGGTAGGCCGGTGCGGCCGATCGTGGGTGTGCTTCGGGCAGGTACCGGCTCGGCCTCGCGCCCACGTAGCCTCCATAGATGCCGGACATCTCTCCTCGACTCCGACGACGCATCAACACCCACTTCCCCCAACACGCCGACGTGGTGGTGAACCGGCTACACAGCCTCGATCAATTGGTCGCCGACTCCCGTCAGGATCCGGAACGGATGTTTGCAGCGGTTGTGCGCCTCGCCGAGGGCCGACTCGACAAGCTCGACCGTGCCACACGTCTGGCCCAAGACGACTGGCGTGACCTCCTGGTCGGAGCGGACTTCGGTAACGAAGACTGGCCCGCCCGCCTCTCCGCCTGGCTCGACGCTCCGGAATCGGCCGGTGACAGCGCCCGTCGTGGCCATCGGACCCCTCGTTTGTAAGTTCTGGGCGGCCTTCCGACCGCGTCCATCCCCGGCCGGCCGTTCCCCGTCCGACCCGTCACGAGCCCGTGGTCGTGCGCCGTCGTCCGTCATCGTTGCTACAGCCGCTGCTACACCCTCCGTCGGCCGGACCAGAGGATTAAGAGAACCCCCGCCGTGCCTTGGCCAACCGTCGCCGCCTCGGCAGCCGGCCCCTGCTGGGTTGGCTCACCGTGCTGCTCTGGCGTGGGGTTGGGGTCACGCAGGGGTCAGCTCTTGCTGCGGCTCATCGGCCTACTGCTCGCTAGTTAGCTCGGCCAGGTCGACGGCGCTGAGGAGTTCGGCGAGTGCGGGCTCGGTGGCGAGGTTCAGGGGTTGTAGTTCGCCGGTGCGGGCTCGTTGGTTGAGCAGCGGCTCGGTGCTGGTGTCGTTGACGATCCGGGCTGCGTCTGCTGTCTGCCACTGAACGCCGTTGAGTGCCTGGCGGTCGAACTTGGCGGCGAGTAGGCAGGAGACACGGGGCCGGCCGTAGCTGTCGGGCCCGTCCTGACGCAGCACGGCGACGCGGGCGGAGGCGATCGCGGGTGCGACGGCAAGAGCTTCCCGAACGGTGACGAGGACTTGGCCGCACACGAATTGTTTGTAGTAGGCGGCGCGGTCGCGTTGCGGGAGCTTGCGTAGGGACAGGTTGCCGGCCTGGGTGGTGGTGGGCATGCGTTCGGGCACGACCTGGTCCACGCTGGGTACGAGCACCACGAGGGAGACCTCGTCAGCGATGACGCCGACGGCGGCGCTGGGTGATTCGTTGTCCTCGAAGGCTTCCTCCAGCGTTTCCAGGACGACCTCGGGCGAGTTGCTGCACAGTTGCTGCCACCGCTGGTCGAGGTATTGCTGCCAGCCTTCCTGCTGCTCACATCGGGTCGCCCATTGCCGTTGCATCTCGGCCTCGGTCCACTGCGTGGCGAACTGCTTGGCCCGAGCTCGCTTCGCGCGCTCGAAAAGGCCGATGCCGGCCAGGGCATGCTGTTCGTAGTGCTTGTGAATGCTTGCCCGGTCCGGGGGTGCTGGTTGCGGTGCGATGGGTCGGCTGGCAGCGGGGAAGTCGACCCGGTGCAGCTCCAGGATGCGCAGGAAGGTCTGGGCCAGGCGTTGGGCCTCCTCGACTCGCTGCGCGTGTGCCGCTTGCCTCTGCTGAGCCGCGACCTGCCGCTGATAGGTCGCGGCCGACGTCGCCCGACCGCCGGAGCGGCGGCCGCCCCCGAGGGAGGTGTAGAAGCCGACGGGACCCGCGCCAGTGGAGAAGCCGGTGCGGCCGGCGCCGAAGTGCACCCGGGCCGCCCTCGGACCGACACTGGTGCGGATGCCACGAGAGGAGGCACGGATACGCACCCCGGGTGCCAGCTTGATGGAGAACCCCATCAACCGACCGTAGGCCCTGGCGCTTGAGCGACCGTTCAGCCTGCTACCTGATCACTGCTCCGCCGACTGGTCGCCCCCGGGTCCCTATCGGCCATGCTCGGATGCCCGGCCCGGCACTATCGCCGGCGTTTGCGGCTTCGGCTCGCGAACTTGTCGTAGCGCATCGTTACGATCTTGCGGGTATGTGATGCCATGCATCTACCGGCGATGGGTTCTCGCCGGCTTCTACCTTTGAGTCAAGGGGACCACTTGAAGAACAAGCTGATCGGTGCCGTCGCGGCGCTCGCCATCGCGGTCGGTGGGTCGCTCGCCGCCGCCACGCCGGCGCAGGCCGCCACCCCGGCCATCATGATCACCAAGGCCTACTACAACTCCCCGGGCAGCGACACCGGGTCGAACACCAGCCTCAACGGCGAGTACATCCGGCTGACCAACAAGCGCACCACCGCCATCAACCTGAAGTACTGGACCCTGCGCGACAAGTCCAGCCACGTCTACAAGTTCGCCAGCGACTTCAAGCTCGGTGCTGGCGCCAGCGTCTACATCCACACTGGCAAGGGCACCAACACCAGCACCCACCGCTACTGGGGCTCCGGCGCGTACATCTGGAACAACACCGGTGACGCCGCCTACCTTCGTAACTCCGCCAACACGGCGATCGACTCGTGCTCCTGGGGCAGCACCGGCAGCTACACCAACTGCTGATACAGCACGCATGAGCGCCGGCCCGCCATCAGGCGGGCCGGCGCTTCCGCTTTAGCTCCTTCACCCCCGCCCCTGTCCCCGACGGTGCCGGGACGCTCGGGACATGCTGCCTCCCTCGGTGGGCGGTGAGCAGCGGAAACGGGGCCGGTAACCGTCGGTCGAAATGCTGATACACATCGTGGCCGACCGGCCGGTTTCCAACGTTGACACTGGTCAGCACACTCGTAGAGGTGACGTACCAGCCTCCGCAGGACCCGTGGCAAGAGCCAACGCCTCCGCCACCCCCGCCGCCACCGCCCTATCAGCCGCAAGCCGGGTACGGCGGCCAGGTACCGCCGTACCCGACGGCGCAGTTCCCGGCGGCTACCAGCTGGAATCAGGCGCCGGCACGGCGGAGGGCGTCCAAGGGCAAGATCGCGCTCATCAGCGCAGGGGTGCTGGTCGTGTTGTGCTGCGGGGTGCCCGGCATCGTCGCCATCGTGTCCCCTACCAGCTCCGACAAGGACGCGACCACCCAGCCGGCCCCGACTATTCAGGCCGCGGATGCCCAGTCAACTGCAACGGAGGCAGGCCTCGCCGCCACGCCAGCAGCACCGTCGCCGACTGCGGTGACCCCCACGGTCGTGGCCACCCCAGTGGTCACGACCCGGACCGTCACCGAGACGCAGAAGATTGCGTACCAGACCAGGACCGTCAACGACTCCTCGCTACCCAAGGGCACCAGAAAGGTGACCACCCGAGGGGTCACGGGCGTCAAGACCCTCACCTACCAGGTGACCCTGACCGACGGCGTCCAGACAGCCAAGAAGCTGGTCCGCTCGCAGATCACCAAGGCACCCGTCACCCAGGTCGTCAGGGTCGGCACCAAGGTCACCCAGCAGTGCGACCCGAACTACAGCGGCGCCTGCGTACCCATCGCCAGCGACGTCGACTGCGCCGGCGGCAGTGGCAACGGCCCCGCCTACGTCGACGGGCCGGTTCGAGTGATCGGTGATGACAAGTACGACCTGGACCGAGACGGCGACGGCATCGCCTGCGACACGTGACGCGATACAGGAAGGTGCGGAGGTAGACCTGCCCCTGCCTCCGCACGCCTCATTCCTATACCCCCGGCCAGCGGCGAATCTCAGCCCCCGACAAGCGGTACGCGGAGTGGCAGTGGCAGCAGTAGAGGCATGGTTTCTGGGTGGACCTGTCGACGGGAGACTGAGGCCAGTGGAGGTCACCGCCGACGGCAGTCCACCGGCAGTGGTAAGGCTGCCTCAGATTGGCTTCTACGTCGGGGCGAGCGATGTCGCGGCGCCTGTGGTTGAGCACGTCTACGTCCTCGCTGACAAGCTTGATGGCACCGAGGTCTACCAGTACCGGCCGCCCGCTTCAGCGGTGAGAGGCTGACACCTACCGCCGGCGGAACGCCGTTCTGCAGTTGTTCGCTCGCAGACCATTGCTATGACGGTCGACACCTGTATATATCGAGGTACCGCTATCTTCGATGATCGGGAGAGCCGACCGTGACCCGCACCCTGCGATGGACCGCCACCCTACTGGCCGCCGTCACCGCCACCACCGCCCTGACCGCCGCCCCCGCCCACGCCGAGACCTACTCCGCCTACCTGCGCACCGCCGTGGCGAACCTGCCCGTCGCCACCGAGGTCCGCACCGGCTACGACCGCAGCCTGTTCCCGCACTGGATCGACGCCGATGGCGACGGCTGCAACACCCGCTACGAGGTCCTCATCGCCGAAGCCACCACCAAACCCACCGTCGGCTCCGGCTGCTCCCTGTCCGGTGGGCGCTGGTACTCCTACTACGACAACGCCTATTGGACGATCACCAGCGACCTCGACATCGACCACATGGTCCCCCTCGCCGAGGCCTGGGACTCCGGCGCCCGCAACTGGACCACCAGCCGCCGCCAGTCATACGCCAACGACCTCGGCGACTCCCGCCCCCTGGTCGCGGTCACCGACAACGTCAACCAGGCCAAGGGCGACCAGGACCCCGCCACCTGGATGCCGCCCTACAGCTCCGCCCGATGCCGCTACATCAACGAATGGGTCGCCACGAAGATCCGCTGGCGGCTCACCGTCGACACCAGCGAGAAGAACGCCCTGACCAGCTGGGCGAACTCCTGCCCCAACGTCACCATCACCGTCGTCCGCGCATTCTAGCAACCACGGGTAAGGGCGGTGCCACTCCGTACGGCTGCGCCGCCCTCGCCTCGGCGCTGACCTACGCCTTACGAGTCGGCTCCCCGCCCCTGCTCCTCCGGGTGCTCCCCGCGCACAACTGGGCGTGCCGATCCGCAATCCTCCGTCGGCGGCTGCTCGTTTGGCTGCTCGGCCTTCAGCCACCTGCCGCTGTTCACCATCCACAACCCCTGATACCCGAACGCCCCCGTTGCCTCATGGCCGCAGGGGCGCTTCGTCATGTCCAGGTTCAGGAGACCCTGACGATCTTGCACGTAATCGCGCCCGACGTAGACGCGTTCAGGATCGTCGACTCCTCACCGCGGACGGTGTCGCCGGCGGGAACGCTGCCGACGTACGCGGTGTCGGTGTCGAGGCGGGCACCGGACGCATCCCGGTACTCCACCTTCAACGTGACCCGCCGGGCCTCGCTGCCGGTGTTCTTCACCGTGTACCCGATCGTCGCGACCGAGCCGGTGCCAGTGCAGGAGGTGACCTGCACGTCGAGCTGCTCCACGGCGTTGCGGTCGCTGATCCGGCCGATCGTCACCAGGCCGACACAGATGAAGCCGAGGAACGCGACGGAGCCGAAGACGATGAGGAAGATTCCACCGGGTGTCCCCCAGAAGCTCTTCTTCCGCGGCGGCAAGGGCGGGTAGAAGCCGGGGCCGCTCGTGGCCGGGTAGATCGGCGGCTGCCCGGGCGAGGCCGGGCCGGCGGAGGTCGGGGCATACGGATGCGCGTATGGACCCGTTTGGTGGGGCGGCTGGTATGGACCGGCCTGGTGGGGCGGGTATGGACCGGCCTGGTGGGGCGGCGGGTATCCGCCGGGCGGGGGCGGTGGAGTGGGCGCGGTCATGGCGGGCACCGTACCTCCTGTCGTTGCTGCTAGCTGTCGGCTCGGTCCCGTCGGCAGGCTTTCCGTCCATTCGGTCGCCTGCTCTCTGTCCGGCCCTCGGCGGTGGCGGCGCTATTCGGCCCGCTGAAGGCACTGTCCGGCCTGACCACGCCGGCACCTCCGGCCGGGCTTGGCCGCATCGACAGCCGAGCTCTGCACGCCCGGTCCCCGGCTGTCGGCGCCCGTCGCTAACGACGGGGTCCGTCGGCGTCGCTGGCCTCGGGCCATCGTCCGGCGTTGGTCCTTTGTGGGGGGCTTTGTCCACGCCGGTTGCTGTCACCGCCGCTGTCGACGGCAACAGGAGACGCCACGCGTGGCAGACTGGCCGGCAGGCAGCAGGGTCGTCCGCGCGGTAATGGGCGGGACTCGGGGTGCGATCTGGGCCGTCAGCCCTGCTGCCCTCACGAATGCTGTCGTGACTGTTTCGTCCCGAAGGAACGCTCAAGGTCGCCTCACCAGCGCCGAAACGCGCCGTCACCCGCGTCAGCGGTCCGTCGACGTCCATGCCGTCCAGCGTTACGCCCCTCGGTCGTCACCCAGTTGGTCACTCACCCGGTCGAGGCCGAAGGCGCACCTGATGGTTGTGAGCTACGTGGTCGGCAACGACACCAACGATGATGTCACCGATGGCCGGCAGCTCCTCTCCGATTGGCAGCTGAGAGATCTCCAACAGGCCCACGGCATCTGGGTGACCCTCGATCTCGACGAAGACTCCGAAGGGCATCTGCGCCAGGACTCGGCCGCCGACGTCGGTGCCGACCGGCAGGGCTGCAACGCATCGCACCGAGGCACTCTCAGCTTGGGAATCGCCTTGATCTACACGGGGAGTGACCGATATCAAGGGGGTCTCAACACAGAGCGTTGATGCACCGTGCAGTGGCCCGCCGCTGCTGACTGGCGTTGGCCGTTGCATCGGGCACGGAACGGGCACGACGGAGGCTAGACCATGGAGATCACTTCTGGTGGCACCCCAGGGCCTCGTCTTGCCGACGATCTAGCCGATCTCGACAACAACGTCTATGGCCGCCTCCACCATGCCCCAAGAGTGAAGGTCCTGGCTGAGATGTTCGTGCTTGCAGGCTGGCGCGCCCGCGCAACCTCGTGGACCGAGTATGAGGTGGAGAACGAGTGGGTGTGCATCGAACTAGTCGAGGCATCACCCGATGAACGCCTCTTCAGCGGCGTCGTTGATCCGTCCCGCGTCGACGCGCTCGGCGCCATCCTCGCTGGTTTGGGTCTGCGCTACTCGATCGAACTGTGGAGCGACGACCGAGCGACCCTTCTGCGGGAACTCGCCGAATGACTCGTTCGGTGTGAAGGAACGATCACTGGGCGGTGAGCTGGGGGAGCGGCTTGGTTGAGCTGCACGAGCGGTCCGCCAACGTCCAGCGGCGTCCGTCCTTGCCCGCTTTCCCCTTTGATCCGGCGGGATGGCCCCGGCTGGCACTCCCATGACATGCTGGCGCTAGGGCTCTGTCCTATCTGAAGTGGGGGGTCATAGGGAATGCGTGAGGACGTCCGGCTGCGGCGCCTGGAGGTGCAGGTGCACTACGACACCTCCTTCCTCTGGCTCGACACCCGCGGTGCCCTGGGACAGGCATGGGGTTATTCCGGACGATTCGGACGCTGGCGGTTAGAACCTGAGGCTCTGGTGCTGGTCGGCGAGCACGAGACGGAAAACAATTTCGGCTCATTCGGCATGAGGCAAGCCTCCCTGGTAACGGAGGGAGGGAACGGCTGGGATTCCGCCTTCGATTTTGCCTACAGATGGATAGACGATTGCATGACCGCCGTGAGGCACATGCCCATTATCAGGCGCGTCTATATGAAGGTGGTACAGCTTCAGCCACTGAAGAACGAGTCCGAACGGTCAAAGATTCAATCCTCACTAGTGAAGCGGTTCCCAGGAATTGATGAATTCAATCCAGATGCCAATGCGGCCCTAAATAGCGGAGTCAGCTACAACTCTTCGATCAACTCTCAGTATGGACAAAGGTTGTCAACGATGGTTATCGGAGTGATGAAGCCCGAACAGCGCGCGGCTCAGTTACTTCGCGAACTTCCAGACGACGGACCGGTTGGAGATTTCGGCTACATGGCGGACTTCGATCAGAGGTTGGAGTGCAGGGCGGAAGACCTTAAACCCATCTTGACCGAGATGCGCCGGCAAGCGCGATCAACTGACCAGCACATCAGGTCCCGAGTACTTATCCCGGTGATCAAGAATGCCTAGCAACGAAGTAGATCTCGGACTCGTCCATCTAACCGACGACTCAGTTCGCACCATCAGGCGTCCGTCCTTGGCGGAGAGCGTCGATAACAAGATTGCTCCAGAGGTTGAGCCCCCGGGTCAGTCCAATAAGAAGACACAGCTCAGCGGCGCGCCAGTTTCAACTTCGCCCAGCATCATCTACGAGGGTGACTCTTACTCGCTCAACGATCTGCTAGCTAGCCACCAGGTGGTTTCAGCTGTCCTACTTAGAGATACGCCGAAACCGCAGGTCGGCAAACTGTACGAACGCCTCTGGACCGCCCTAGCAGTTTTCTCGTTCGCATGGGGAGTTATTGCCGCGTTGTCGTTTACGGTACAAGAATTTCCCCTGACACCTTCGGCAGCCACATTTGGGGTTTTCGCAACAGTGGGCCTCGTTCTAACGTTACGAAAGCTAGGTAGGGCGGAGTCATAGAGATTCCCAAGACCCCGAATCCCCTCCGGGAGTTGGCGAAGATCGTCAAAGAGATGCTGGGTGTTGAGTTCCAGACAGACGCTGGGAGGATAAACGCACTCTCGATGATTACCGGCCTCGTGGTGGTTGTCCTCATGGGAGCGGGAGATCTATTCGTCAAGGTTTGGCATTCCATCCATCCGTCAGCTCCAGCCCCCGACGGAACCATCCAAACCCTACTGCTGTTCTTCGGCTTCTGCTTCCTGTGCATGATCATGGTGACTATTTGCGAACGCAATCGAGGCAAATAGACCTCCGCTCGCGGAATCGCCATCCCGTCTGCCATCGACCCGCCCTCGGGGGAGCGGGCCACCGCCCGGCCCGCCACGTAAGCGGACCTTGACACACGTTCGGGCGCTGGCGGGTCGGGCGGTGGTCTGCTCGGCTTGCCCGGGTCGACGCAGGCGGAATGGCCTACCGCGACCACCCACGGACCGTGACCCGCCGGCGGAGCCCCGGCCATCCTGGAGCCGGAGCGCCCCCGCCGGAGGCGCCCTAACCGCAACCCCGCGACCGCCGCCAGCTCGCCGACGCGGCCGGCGTGCGTTCCCCGACGCCGCGCGGGTCTTGGCCGCGCGGCCCCGGCCGGCTGCCGGCCACCACACCACCGGTCAACGGTCTGTCGTTCTGTGGCGGCCCTCCGGGCTTCCCGCTGTCCGCGCCAGCCGCCGGGCGTTCTGCGTGGCCGGAGCGGAGCGACAGCGGAGCGCAGGTCGCGCGCCCTGGCGGCGGCGCGTGCGGCCCGTCAAGGGCCGCCTTGATAGACGTAAGGAAAGTCCTCCCACACGGCCGGCAGCCGGCTGCCCCGGATCGGCGACCGCTGGCGCCACCAGCGCTTCGATGGGTGCGGCCGCTACTCGGCCTCGGCCAGGTAGCCGACATGCGGTGACCCAGCCGCTGAGCGCACGTTGTAACCCCAACGGCGCAACGCCTGCATGATCTTTTCAGCGCCGGCCGGGTTCGCCGAGTGGACGTACACCACGCCGATGTCGAACGGGCCCTCCTCAGACGCGGCCCGCTCCAACACCTCGACGACCGGCCAGATCGTGTCGTCCTCGCCGAGGTCGTGATCCAGCCACAGCTCGTCCAACCGCTGTCCGCGGTGTCGCTCCAGCGCCTCGATGCCGTCCCTGCTGGTGCGCGCCACCTGCGCCACCCGGCCATCGACGAACGAGCGCAGATCGTCAACCAGCACGATTCCCGGCAGCTTCTCGGTAGCCACGTCACCATCCTTGGACCAGCGCCCCGCCATCGCCACCGCTATTGCGGCCCGCATATGGCGTCGGACTACGGCGGGTTGACGTGTCGGTACCCGGTGCTACTCTGACGCTCGTCGAGCACGCCAGCGCGGCCTTCCGGCCGAATCGCTGGACTTGGCGTCGGAGATACCGAGCGGCCTTCCTGCCGCTGATGCGGGCCACGTCCCGCCGGCTCTCGATCGCACCGGCCGCTGCGCCGGTCGCCCGAATCCGCTGAGCAGCCCAGCACGGCCTTCCCTGCCGTCCACGATGGCCCGGATTCGTACACGTCCACGGGTGGGGCGGCCTGCGGCAACCTCGCTGGATGCCGGCATCCCCGGCTCCCCACCCGTGCCGGGCTTGATCACCGAATGCACGAGCGCGAAAGGACACAACCCATCGGCGGAAAGTGGCGAGACCACCATTCCGCCCTCTGGCGTCAGCCGCCCTCTCAGCGGTGCCAGGAGACACGACGAACACCACCAGCGGACAGACGTCCACGGCTGGTGGTGCTTCGTCTCCCGTCCCTGCCACCCCCTGAAGAGGAGACAGCCGTGTCCACCGCACTCACCCTGTACCGTCCCGGCTTCGCCGCTGGCCGGGACGCCCAGGCCCTGCATCGCGCCGCCTCGCCGGAGTTCTCCGGCTGGCTGGAGCACACGCGGGCCGCCGGCGGCTGCGCTCGCCCGGTCCGCCTCACCGGCACCATCGCCGCCGTCGACGCCGGCACAGGCCGCATCACCCGCCGGCTGCACACCGACGAGCTGCCCGACCGGGCGCTCTACAAGGCATGCGGCAACCGCCGCGAATCGCACTGCCCGGACTGCGCCTGGGTCTACCAGGGCGACGCCTACCAAGTCGTCCACTGCGGCCTGACCGGCGGCAAGGGCGTCCCCGCCTCGGTCGGCCGGCACCCGGTCGTCTTCGCCACCTTCACCGCCCCGTCCTTCGGCGCGGTCCACCACCGGCACGTCCCCCGCCACACCTGCCGCGACCGGCAGCGCTGCGACTGCCGCCCCGCCCCCTGCCGCGCCCGCAGCAACGTCGGCACCTGCCGACACGGCCAGCCCGCGGCGTGCTTCGCCCGCCACGACGCCGACGATCCGCGGCTCGGGCAGCCGTTGTGCCTGGACTGCTACGACCACGCCCACCAGGTCGTCTGGAACGGGTTCTCCGGGGAGCTGTGGCGGCGCACCAAGCAGGCCATCGAACGCCACCTCGCCGCCCTCTGCCGCCAACGCGGCATCCCGCTCCATCGGGTTGTCACGGCCTCCGGCAAGGTCCGCTGGGTGCCGCCCGTGCGGGTCTCCCACGGCAAGGTCGCCGAGATGCAACGTCGGGCAGCCGTGCACTTCCACGTCCTGCTGCGCCTCGACGGCGTCGATCCGGACGACCTGGATGCGCTCGTGCCGCCACCGGCCTGCATTACCCTCGACGACCTAGAGGAAGCCGTCCGCGTCGCCGCCTGCCGGATCACCGTCTCCACACCCCCGCACCCCGACCGGCCGCAGGGCTGGTTGGTCGCCTGGGGCGAGCAGGTCGACGTCCGGCGCATCAACAGCGCTGGCGGCGAGCTGACCGACGGCACGGTAGCCGCCTACCTCGCCAAGTACGCCACCAAGGCCACCGAAGCCACCGGCCACTGCTCCACCCGCCTCACCCCGGCCACCATCGACGACTACGCCGACCCGGAAGGCGACCACCTCGCCCGCCTCATCGACGCCTGCTGGCACCTCGGCAGGCCCAGCCCCACCAACACCGCCAGCGGCGCCCCAACCGCCGAGCAGCGTCAAGCCCGTCTTGACACCAAACCCAACTCCTACGCCGGGCTGCGCCGATGGGCGCACATGCTCGGCTTCGGCGGCCACTTCCTCACCAAAGCCCGCCGCTACTCCGTCACCTTCGGCCTGCTCCGCGACACCCGCGCCACCTACCGCCGCACGGAAGACGACGAACCCGCCGACACCATCACCGTCGGCACCCTCACCTACATCGGTGCTGGCTGGCTCTCCGAAGGTGATGCCCTGCTCGCGAACACCGCCGCAAGACAGCGGCGGGAGGCCAGACGCATTGGCCGGGAAGAACTCGCCCACGAGGCCTGGCTCGCCGGGGCCGCCGCATGAGCCGGAACCTCACCCCGCGCTGGTACTCACCCGCCGAGGTCGCCGTTCTGCTCGGCTTCGGCATCTCCAAGGTCAAGTCGAAGATCGCCACCGGCGAGCTGCGCTCCATCAAGGACGGCAAGTACCGCCGCATCCTCCCCGAATGGGTCGACGACTACATCCGCGAACAGGTCGAACGCCAGGAGGCCGCCTAATGCCGGGTCGCTCTCGCGCGAACGGGGAAGGGTCGATCTTCCCCTACCGCAACGGCTTCGCCGCCTACGTCTGGGTCGCCAAGCCCGACGGCAAGCGCACCCGCAAGTACGTCTACGGGCAGACCCGTGAAGCAGTCCACGAAAAGTGGATCAGGCTGCACCAGCAGGCCAAGGCCGGGCCGGTCGTCACCCGCCTGCCCACCCTCGCCGGCTACCTCGACTCGTGGCTCCGCGATGTCGTCGAGCCGAACCTGGCCCCCGCCACGGCGGCCAACTACGACATGTTCGTCCGCCTCTACATCACGCCGGGGCTGGGCTCCCGCCGCCTCGACAAGCTGACGGTCCGGGATGTGCAGACCTGGCTCAACCAGCTCCGGTCCGCCTGCCAGTGCTGCCTACAGGGCAAGGACGCCGCCCGGCCTGAGGGCAAGCGGAAGTGCTGCGCCTCCGGCCGCTGCTGCCAACGGGCCGTCTCCGAACGGACCGCCCGCGACGCCTGGACGACGCTCCGCGCCGCGTTGAACAACGCCGTCCGGGACGAGCTGCTGACCCGAAACCCGGCAGCGCTGCTCCGGGTAGCCAAGCCCCGCCCGCGCAAGGACAAGCCGTGGTCCGTTAACGAGGTCCGCCAGTTCCTGGAATCGGCCCGCGCCGACGGCGACCCGCTCTACGCCGCGTACGTCCTGATCCTCGTGCTCGGGCTGCGCCGGGGTGAGGTGCTGGGCCTGCGATGGGAGGACGTCGACCTGGCCGCCAACGAGCTGTCGGTGGCCTACCAGCTCCAGCGCATCCGCCGGCAGCTCCTGCACCGGGAGACCAAGACCGAGGCGTCGAACGCCACCCTGCCCCTGCCGGCCATCTGCACCGCTGCCCTGCGGTCTCGCCAGGAAGATCAGAAGCGGCACCGGGAGCACGCCGGCCGGGCCTGGCAGGACAACGGCCTGGTCTTCACCACCCGGCTCGGGACGCCGATCGAGCCGAGGAACTTCCACCGGGAGTTCAAGACGCGCTGCCGCAAGGCGGGCGTCCGGGAGATCTCCGTGCACACCACCCGGCGCACCTGCGCCACCCTGCTGGTGGCCCTCGACGTGCACCCCCGGGTCATGATGCGGATCCTGCGGCACAGCCAGATCGCCGTGACCATGAACATCTACGCCCAGGTCGCCTCGGAGGCGACCGAAACCGCCCTCACCAGGCTCGGCGAGCAGTTCCTCTAGCCACAGCCAGCCTCATCCGTAGGCGTACTCGTCCACGTCAAGCTCCGCTCGCGTCAGTCGGAGGAACTCCAACACCCGGCCGTCAAGGTGCCAGCCAAACAACTGGTGCTGACCGGCGAGCTTCTCCAGTCCTTCGACCGGGCCGGTCAGGTCTTCTTCCTCGCCGTCCGGATGCTCGAACACACGGACGACTTGCAGCACGCTCGCGCCCGGCTCTCCATCGATGGCGTCCAGCTCTGCGGCAAGTCTGCCGATGCGTTCCGCGTGGTCGAAGAGCCGATCCACGATCCGGTTGATCTGCTCGTCCACCGTCAACCCGGGCTTGCGACAGGTGATCTTCCACCGGTGGCTGGCGGGCCTGGGCGGGCTGGCCACGCGGCTGCCACGAACGGCAATCTCGTCTGCTTCGATGCCGAGCCTCGCCGTGATCTCGGCGGCCGAAACCCGCTCGGAGCTCAGCGCGAAGTACACGTACTGCGAGACGATCACCGAGGGACCCTACCTGCGCACGTACCTTCGGCGCTGCTGTACTCCACTGCTGTACAAGATCGAAAAAGGCCGTCTCCCACCACGGGAAACGGCCTTTGAACTGGGTGGAGTTGAGGGGATTCGAACCCCTGACCCCCTCGATGCGAACGAGGTGCGCTACCGGACTGCGCCACAACCCCTCCGCCGGCGAACCAGCGTCGGTCCCACCCGGCTTTCACCGGGCGGGCCGGCGACAAGGCTAACAGGTCGACGGCCTCCACCGCGAATCACCCCTCCGGCGCGACGCCGAATGATCAACTCCATCCCCGCCTGCGTGGATCAAGGAAGGTCAGGCGGAGTGGGAGCCTCGGCCGGACTGGTAGGGCCGGCCGCGAAGGCCGCCCGCCCGCCGGTAGGAGACGGAGCCGCCGGCGGCCGCCGCCGGGAGGTCCGCCGGCCGGTCCAGCCCCATCGCCGTACGGCGGACCGCCTCGCGCTGGGCGGCCAGGCGGCGCTGGGCCTCGCGGCGGGCGGCGGCGCGGCGGGCCTGCTCCCGGCGCACCTCGGCCTGCCGGGCGGCCAGCCAGGCTGCCTCCCGGGCCTCCGCGCGCCGCCGCCGGCGCTCGGCGAGGGCGCGCTGCCGCAGGTGTACGACGTACGCCACCAGCAGCATCCCGGTCACCGAGAAGCTGATCCAGAACCCGGGGCTGACCAGGATCACGCCGATCAGCTCGACGAAGTTGAGCAGCAGCAGCGCGGCGAGCACCCGGCGACGGCGGTAGATCGCCGGGGTGTGGTGGCGCCGCTGCGGCGGGTGCCGCCGGCGGGACTTGTTCGCGGCGGCTGGCACGGCGCGCAGCCGCTTGGCGCGGCGCGCGGCGGGCGGCGCGGAGATCGGGGCGCTCAGACCCCCCGTGGTCAAATCCTCACTCAAAGTGACGACGAGGGAGCGGGACGGGTTGACCGGTCGCCGTCCCGGCACAGTGCGGCGCCGTCGGCGGCGCTGGAGCACCCGCGCCGTCGACTGCGCCCGCTCCGCCACCAGCCGCTCGGTGGCGTCGTACCGGCGGACCAGCGCCGGCGCGAGGGCGAGCAGACCGGCGGCGGCGAGGACGGCGAGGAGCACCGACGTCGGCACCCTCACCCCTCCCGTCACCGAGTTCGGGGCAACCGCCGGTCGGCCGCAGGATCTTCCCCGGATGGTCGTCCACGGCGCAGATCCTGCGGGCGGGCAGCGCTTGCCACAGCTTGCAGTTACTTGAGGTTACGGGCCGTCGACCGAGTTGACCGTGCGCCGCGCCGGGCCCCGAGCGTGGGGCGCTTCACCCTCGCCTGTCACGTACGCGGTGCCAGCGGGCCAACAGTCCACCTTCGGCGGCGACTTCCTCATTGGTCATCGCGTATCCGATGTGGTCACGCCAGGCACCGTCGATGTGCATGTAGCGCACGTGGTACGCCTCCTCGCGGAAGCCGAGTTTCTCCACCACCCGCCGCGACGGCCGGTTCTCCGGGCGGATGTTCACCTCGACCCGGTGCAGCCCACCCGGGCCGAACGCGTGGTCCACGGCGAGCGCCACCGCGGTGGGGATCACCCCGCGACCGGCCACCCGGGAGTCCACCCAGTACCCGACGTACCCGGAGCAGAACGCCCGCCGGACGATGCTGCCGATGTTGAGGTGACCGACCAGCCGCTCCTGCCCGTCCTCGCGCAGGCAGACCGCGAACGGCATGCCGTCGCCGGTACGCGCCGAACGTCGCTGGTCGGCGTGGACGTAGCGGAACGCGGCGGGCGAGTTCACCTCGTCCCAGGTGCCCGGCAGGTGCGACTCCCACGGGGCGAGCCAGACCCGGTTGGCCCGCCGGATCTCCGACCAGGCAGCGGCGTCCGAGCGTCGGTACGGCCGCAGCACCACCGGACCGTCCACCAGCACCGCCGGCCACCCGGGCGGCCGCTGGAACCAGCTCACCGACGCCGGTCCAGCAGGAGCACATCCACAGTGGATCCCGCAGCCGCCGTGGTCACCCGCTCGCCCAGCACCAGCAGCCCGTTGGCCTCGGCCAGGCCGGAGAGGGTGAACGGCCCCCCGCTGAGCGGCTGCACGGTGTAGCCGCCGCCACGCCGCTCGGCCACGTGCGCGGGGCGGAACTCGCGCAGCCCGCTGGGCGACGAGACGGTCTCCAGCAGATGCGCCCGGACGCTGGGCCGGAACACCGGCTCCGCCCCGGCGAGCAACTGGATGGCGGGCCGGGCCAGCACCTCGAAGCCGATCAGCGCCGCGCCGGGCTCACCGGGAAGACACACCACCGGCACCTCCTCGGCGCCGACCGTACCGAATCCGAGGGCCGTTCCGGGATAGAGAGCGACCTCGGTGAAGGTCACCGGCCCGGCCCGGCCGCCGTCCCGGCGGGACAGGATCCGGCGGACCATGTCGCCGGGGCCGGTGCCGGTGCCGCCGGTGGTGATGATCAGGTCGGCTCGCAGGGTCTGGTCCTCCAGCAGGCCGCGCAGCGCCTCCGGGTCGTCGTCGCAGATCCCGACCCGGTACGCCAGCGCGCCGGCCTCGGCGGCGGCGGCGGTAAGCGCGTGTGAGTTGGCGTCCACCACCTGCCCGGGCTGGCTGCCCCGGCCCACGTCGACCAGTTCGTCGCCGGTGGCCACGATGACCACCCGCGGGCTGGGCCGGACCACCACGTGCCCGATGCCGGTGGCGGCGAAGACGGCGACCAGGGCCGGCGAGACGTACGTGCCGGCGCGGGCGAGCAGGGTGCCGGCGGGCAGTTCCTCACCGGCGCGGCGGACGCCGTACCCGCGCTTGGGGGCGCGGAAGATCTCCACCGCGGCCATGCCCTGGTCGGTCCACTCCACCGGGACCACCACGTCGGCGGCGATCGGCAGCGGCGCACCGGCGGCCACCGAGAAACAGGAACCGGGGGTGAGCCGGACCGGCCGCCAGCTCGCCGCGCCGAGGTCGCCGACCACGTTCAGCCGGATGCTGTGGCCGCCGGGCGTGCCGGAGGGGGCCGGGACGTATCCCAGGCCCCGGCTCCCCCCGGAGATGTCCTCCCAGCGCGCGGCGTACCCGTCCACCGCCGCCTGGTCGAAGGCGGGGAACGCGTGCGGCGCGACGACGTCCTCGGCGAGGACGTTGCCGTACGCCTGGGTGAGGTCGAGGTCGAGCGGAGGCAGCGCGCGTAACCTGCGCAGCACGCTGCCCAGGTAGTCGGCGAGCGGCGTCAACTCGTTCGCGGCCGCCTCGGCGTCGGCCGTCGCGGTCATGTACTGGGACCGCCCGACGCGTCGGAGTTGACGAACTCGGTCAGCCACTTGCGGAACTCGGCGCCCAGGTCGTCCCGCTCGACGGCGATCTGCACGACGGTCTGGAGGTAGCCCAGCGGCATGCCGGTGTCGTAGCGGGTGCCCCGGTAGACGATGGCGTGCACCGGAGTGCCCTCGTTGCGCAGCAGCTCCATCGCGTCGGTCAGCTGGATCTCGCCGCCGCTGCCCGGCTCGGTGCGCCGGATCGCGTCGAAGATCGTCGCGGGCAGCACGTACCGACCGAGGACGGCCAGGTTGCTCGGGGCGTCCTCCGGCTTGGGCTTCTCCACCATGCCGGTCACCCGGACGACCTCGCCGACGTCGGTCAGCTCCGACTCGGCCGGCTCGACCGAGGCGATGCCGTACCGCTTGGTGTCGGCCGGGTCGACCTCGAAGAAGGCGAGCACGATGCCGCCGGTACGGGCCTGGAGCTCCAGCATGGCCGGCAGCAGCGGCTCGGACGGCTTGACGAACTCGTCGCCCAGCAGCACCGCGAAGGGCTGCTCGCCGACGTGCAACTCGGCGTACCCGACGGCGTGGCCAAGGCCGAGCTGCTCGGGCTGCCGGCAGGTGTAGATCTCTGCCAGTTCGCTGGGGCGCTGCACGGCGGCCAGCAGCTCGGGCTTTTCCGTCAGCCGGGCCTCCAGGTCGGGGCGGCGGTCGAAGTGGTCCACCATCGACGTCTTGCCCCGCCCGGTGATCAGCAGCACGTCGCCGATCCCGGCCTGGGTGGCCTCCTCGACGATGTACTGCAGCACCGGCCGGTCCACCACCGGCAGCAGTTCCTTGGGCACCGCCTTGGTCGCCGGCAGGAACCGCGTGGCCAGGCCGGCGGCCGGGATCACGGCCTTGAACGCGCGTGGACGACCGGTCGCGGCGATCGTTGAGGGGTTCGCTGAGTGCTCCGACATGTCGCGAGACTATCGGCCACGGCCCTGCCGCGGCGGGTGAGGACCGGAAGACGCGCCGCCCGTGGCCGCGCCCGCGGCGTCCACGGCACCCGCCCGGGGCAGTCCGTCCGGCGGGCTGGCCGCCCCGGCCACCACCGGGATCTCCTGGGTGGGCGGCGGGTCGGGAAGCTGGGCGAGCCGGTAGCCGTCCCGGCCGGCGGCCTTGGCCGCGTACAGGGCGTCGTCCGCCGCGTCCAGCACCTGCTGCCCGGAGGCGGCGTGGTCGGGGTAGACGGCGATGCCGATGGAGACGGTCACCGGCACCAGCACCGGCTCGCCACCGTTCGAGTCCACCCGCACCGGGCTGCCCCGGACCACCGCGCCGAGCCGTTCGGCGACGATGGTCGCGCCCCGGGCGTCGGTTTCCGGCAGCAGCACCACGAACTCCTCGCCGCCGTGCCGGAAGGCCAGGTCCACCTCGCGGATCTCCCCGCGTACCCGGCGGGCGAACTCGACCAGGACCGCGTCCCCGGCGGTGTGGCCCCAGGTGTCGTTGACGTCCTTGAACCGGTCCAGGTCCAGCGCCAGCACGCTGAGCATCCGGCCGAACCGGTTGGCCCGTTCCACCTCCCGCCGGATCGACTCGCGCAGGTAGCGGTAGTTCCACAGCCCGGTGAGCGGGTCGGTCAGCGACAGCCGCTGCGCCTCCTCGTGCACCCGCACGTTGTCCACCGCGACCGCGGCGTGCCCGGCGAAGGTACGCAGTGTCTCCAGATCGTCGTCGTCGAACTCGTCGCCACCGAGCCGGTCGTAGAGGGCCAGCACGCCCAGCGTCCCGCCCCCGCCCGCGCCGCCGTCACCGTCCGCGCCGGCCGGCGGGTGCCCCGGCCGGTCGGGGCCACCGCGCCCGCCCAGGTCCGCCGCCCCGGGCGCGGAGAAGGGCACGGCGACGTACGTCTCGCAGAGCGGTTCCGCGGTCGGCGTGGCCGTCGGCTCCCACCGGCCGCGCAGCGGCTCCCCCGTGGCGACCACCGTGCCGATCACCCCGGCGCCGACCGGCACCCGCACCGTCGCCGGGTCGGCCGGATCTTCGACCGGCCAGCGCCCCTCCAGCCCTTCGGCGCACTGGGCGACCAGCACACCGTCGGGGTCGAGCAGCAGCACCGCCCCGGCCCGGGCGCCGGTCGCCGCGATCGCGCTGTGCAGGATCACCCGCAGGATGCGTTCCAGGTCGTGGGTGCTGGCCAGCGTGTCGCCGAGCACCGCCAGGTGACCGCGCAGCTGGTCGCGGCTGCTGGTCAGCGCGGTGACATAGGTGCCGGTCTCCCGGGTCATCCGGTTGAAGGCGAGGGCGAGTCGGCCGATCTCGTCCCGGCTGCGCACCGGCACCCGGGCGGTCAGGTCGCCGTGCGCCACCCGGTCCACCGCCCCGGCCAGCTGCATCAGGGGCCGGGTGGTGGCCCGGGCCAGTCGCCAGGCGGCCAGCACCGCCAGCAGCGCGGCCAGCACCACCGCGCTGACCAGCGCGGCGTACAGGCCGGGCGGCCGCTCCCCGGGTACCGAGAGCACCAGCGGCAGCGGCTGCCCCGGGGACGGGCCGAGCCGACGGACGTACCGGCCGTCGGCGGTCTCGGTGACCCGGTCCCCGTCGGCGCGGTCGGCGGCGGCCAGCACCGCCGCGCGTACCTCCCGGTTCTCGGTGGTGTGGGTGACCCGGACCGGGCCGGCGGCGTCGTCGAGGAGGGTGATCGCGACGCCGGTCACCGCGGCGAGGCGCGCGACGAACGCCGGGTCGACGGATTGGGCGGCGACGACCGTGCCCAGGTCGGTGCCGGCGGGGTCGCGGAGCTGGACCCGGGCGGCGAGCGCGCCGACCGGACCGCCGGGCGCCGGGTCGCCGGAGCAGTCCTGCCACGGCTCGGCGGGGCCGCCGGCGGTGGCGTAGGTGAAACGGCCGGCCGTGTCGGTGACCCGGACGGCGGCGGCCAGACCCCGGCCGACCACCTGGGCCGCCGCGCCGGAGCGGGCGGCGGGGTCGGTGACCAGCGCGACCGCGTCGGCCGCGGCGCGCAGTTGCTGACAGAGCGCATCCACCGAGGTACGCACCCCGGCGGCGGCCAGCCCGAGCCGCTCGGTGGCGCGGCTCCGGTCGACGGCCGCCATGGTCGAGCCGACGAAAAACGCGCCGAGCAGGACGGGGCCGAGCACCACCGCGAGGAAGGCCGCCGTCAACCGCCCGCGTAGCGTCAACGCTTCCCCCCGGAAGTTGCACGCCCGATGTTGCGATGCTGACACAGAGCTACGCTCTGGCGAGCGTTGGGTGAGGAGTGTTGCGTTGCCGGAATTTGCTGATGAAGCGGAAGGGCCGCACGAGGCCAAGCGCGAGACCCGAATCACGCTGCTCGCCCACCGCCGGGCCCTGACCGGTGCGCAGCGTGCCGACGCCGCCGCGCGGGTCCAGGCCGAGCTGGTCGCCCTGGTACGCCGGCTGCGTCCGACCCGGATGACCGGGTACGTCCCGGTCGGGTCGGAGCCCGGCGGCGCGGACCTGCCGGCGGTGCTACGGGCGGTACTGGCGCCGGAGGCGGAGCTGCTGCTGCCGGTGCTCCGCGACGACCTCGACCTGGACTGGGCGGTATACACCGATTCGGCGTCACTGGTCGCGGCGGGACGCGGGTTGCGCGAACCCGCCGGCCCCCGGCTGGGGCGATCCGCGGTGGTCGACGCGCAGCTGGTGGTCGTGCCCGCCCTGGCGGTGGACCATCGAGGGTTGCGGCTCGGCCGTGGCGGCGGCTCGTACGACCGGGCGCTGGCCCGGGTGCCCGTGTCGACCGTCACGGTGGCGCTGCTGCACGACGGGGAGCTGGTCGCGCAGGTCCCCGCCCAGCCGCACGACCGTCCGGTCCGCGCCGTGATCACGCCCGCCGGCGGGCTGCGTACCCTTGCGGAGGCACCCGGTGTGGGACCGCCCGCTTCCGCTGGACGAAGCCGGGTCGGATGACGCACCATTGGCACTCGAATACGTCGAGTGCCAACCGGCCGTGCCAGATCCGGAGGAGAACGTGCCCACGTACCAGTACGCCTGCACCACGTGCGGCCACCAGCTCGAGGCGGTGCAGTCCTTCTCTGACGAGCCGCTGACCGAGTGCCCGGCGTGTGAGGGGCGGCTGCGCAAGGTCTTCAACTCGGTCGGCATCGTCTTCAAGGGCTCGGGCTTCTACCGCACCGACTCGCGCTCGTCCGGCGCGGACGCCACGTCGAGCACCCCGGGCAAGCCGGCGAAGTCGGAGTCCTCCTCCGGCGGCGACGCCGGCTCGTCCAGCTCCGGCTCGACGAACGGCTCGTCCTCCTCGTCCGGCGCCAGCTCGACCAAGACCCCGGCGGCCAGCACCTCCAGCTCGTCGTCCTCCTCGTCCTGACGCCGGTGCCGTGAGCCGGCCAGGTCGCCGGCTCACGCGTCATGATCATGCTGCCGGCTTAGCAGATCGCGTCCCGGTGTGGGCATTG